>NZ_VSEY01000075.1 GCF_008086045.1 Nonomuraea sp. PA05
ACACCGTCCAGTGCCCGTGCCCGCAATCTGACCCGCCCCAGCCCAGCCCAGCGCAGGCCGCACCCGCACCAGCCCGCACGTCAGGGCACGCGCCCCGCACCCGCCCACCCATCACGACAAGCGCCCCGCACCCGCCCGCCCACAACGCCCGGCGCCCGCAGCTCCACCACCCTCAGGACCGCTCCCTCCCCCCAGGTCGCGATCCTGTGGCACTCCCGCTCTGGCCTACTCGCCCTCAGCATGCGACATTTCCAGCTATGGGCAGGGACGTGCCAGTGGTCGTGTTCAGCCGCGAAGACCGCCGCAATTACCGCGAAAAAGTCCACCGATGCCTCGACGTCTTCGCCCAGATGCTGCGCGAAGCCCGCTTCGAGTTCGAACACCCCCTCGCCGGCCTGGAGATCGAGCTCAACATCGTGGACCATCTCGGCGAGGCCGCCATGCGCAACGCCCAGGTCCTCGCCGCGATCGCACAACCGGACTGGGCGACGGAGCTGGGCCAGTTCAACATCGAGATCAACATCGAGCCCCAGACCCTGGCGGGCGACGGGGCGCTGCGCCTGGAGAACGACGTCAGGGCCAGGCTCAACCACGCCGAGGAACGTGCCCGCTCCGAGGGCGGTCACCTCGTCCTGATCGGCATCCTGCCCACGCTGCGCGAGCAGGACATCGGCGAGGGCACCCTGTCCGCGAACCCGCGCTACCGCCTGCTGAACGAGCAGATCTTCGCGGCCAGGGGCGAGGACCTGCACCTGGCCATCGAGGGCGTCGAGCGGCTCGACACGCACGCCGACAGCGTCGCCCCGGAGGCGGCGTGCACCAGCGTGCAGCTCCATCTGCAGGTCAGCCCCGAGACGTTCGCCGCGCACTGGAACGCGGCCCAGGCCATCGCGGGCGTCCAGGTGGCGGTGGCGGCCAACTCGCCGTACCTGTTCGGCAAGGAGCTGCACAGGGAGACCAGGATCGCGCTGTTCGAGCAGGCCACGGATACTCGGCCGGCGGAGTTGAAGGCGCAGGGCGTACGACCTCGGGTGTGGTTCGGGGAGCGGTGGATCACCAGCGTCTTCGACCTGTTCGAGGAGAACGTCAGCTACTACCCGGCCTTGCTGCCCCTCTGCGACGAGGAGGATCCGCGTGCCGAGCTGGAACGCGGACACGTCCCGCATCTGCATGAGCTGACCCTGCACAACGGCACCGTCTACCGCTGGAACCGGCCCGTGTACGCGGTGGTGAACGGCGTCCCGCACCTGCGCGTGGAGAACCGGGTGCTGCCCGCCGGGCCCACCGTGGCCGACATCGCGGCCAACGCCGCGTTCTACTACGGGCTGATGCGCATGCTGCCGTACGACGAGAGGCCGGTCTGGAGCCAGATGTCGTTCAAGGCGGCCGAGGACAATCTCGGCGCGGCGGCCCGGCACGGGCTGGACGCGCGGCTGTACTGGCCTGGCCTGGGCGAGGTGCCGGCGGCCGAGCTGATCCTGCGGCGGCTGCTGCCCGTGGCGCGGGAGGGGCTGGCCAGGTGGGGCGTGCACGGTCCCGTCGCGGACCGGCTGCTGTCCGTCATCGAGGGCCGCTGCCTGACCGGCCGCACGGGCGCGAGCTGGCAGGTCGATCGGGTACGTGCGCAGGCCGGGTCCGGTGACCGGCACGAGGCGCTGCGGGGCATGACACTGGAGTACATCGAGCGCATGCACGCCAACGAACCCGTACACACCTGGGACGTGTGAACCCGTGATCCTGCCCAAGCTCACCAGGCTGTCCGCCGGCCTGGCCGTCGTCGCCGCCCTGGCCGCCGGCTGCGGCCTCGTCCGGCCGCCGTCCATGGACAGGCGGGGGGCCGATACGTTCGAGGACGATCTCGTTGCCGCCCGTACGCTGACGGAGCAATTCTGGAGCCAGCAGTTCCAGCAGCTCGGCCGCACATACCGCCCTATCTCCGACTTCATCCCGTACTCGGGCGACGCGGGCCCCAGCTGCGGCGACCAGCCCGCCGTCCCGAACAACGCCTTCTACTGCCCGCTCGGCCACTTCATCGCCTTCGACCAGGACTGGATGGAGGGGCTGTGGAACGAGATGGGCGACGCGTCCGTCTACTTCATCATCCCGCATGAGTTCGGACACTCCGTCCAGGCCCAGCTCGGCACCGCCTTCTCGCTGAACATCGAATCGGAACTCCAGGCCGACTGTTACGCGGGCGGCACCCTGTCCGCACTGGTCGGGTCAGGCGCCCTGACAACGGAAGAAGGCGACGAGAACGAACTGTTCGCCAGCCTCGCGGCGGCGGGCGACCCCACGGACGACTGGCTCGACCCGGCGGCCCACGGGACGGCGGAACAGCGGCAGGCGTCGTACGTGCAGGGCTACGAGGGCGGGGTGGGCGCCTGCTGAGGACGTATGAACACCAAGCCCAACAAACCCCCAGTCGTATTCACAGGTCAGCCCAGAGGATGATGCCTCCGATCATGACCTCGCTCTACCTTTGACCCATGGCACCGGAGGAGATCAGCTGGCTGCGCAGGGGCGCATGCAGATCCAGCGACCCCGACCTCTTCTTTCCCCTCGCCCCCACCCCGCTGCAGGAGGCCCGCGCCAAGGCGGTCTGTGCTGGTTGCCAGGTGGTGCAGGAGTGCCGGGCCTACGCGTTACGTGCGGGGGAGGCGGAGGGCATCTGGGGTGGCCTCACTCCGGAGGAACGTCGCCGCACCCGCTTTCCGGAAGGCTGGCGCCGCCCAGCCGCCTCCTGACCCCCGGCCAACCCTCCGAGGCTTCCTACCGCCCCGGCAACGTCTGCCTGGCGTCCTGACGGGCTGGCCTGCCGGGGTGGCCTGCCGGGAACGAGGCCACGCAAGGCGGGACGCGCCAAGCCTGGCGGGGGCCTAAGCGGGCCGGGCCAAGTTAGACGGGCGCTGGGCATCTGGGCCGGGCTGGACGGACCGGGCTGAAACGGACCGGGCTGAAACGGGCTGGGCTGAAACGGGCTGGGGCGGGCCGCGCTGGGACGGGCTGGGGCGGGCCGCGCTGGGACGGGCCGCACTGGGACGGGCTGGGACGGGCCGCGCTGGGACGGGCAAGCAGCCGTGGCCCAGACAAGCTCAGCGGGCCTGGACCAAGCAATACGGCCACACGGGCGCGGGACGGGCCGTGCAAGGCTTGGCGAGCGCAGCGTGCCGTGGCGGGCCGGGCTGGGACGGGCAACCATGCCGGGCCGCGCCAGGTGCGCCCACCGTGCCAGGGCCGCACAGCACGGGCTGCAAGTGGCGTGCCGCAAGTCGCGGGGCTGGCCGAGCCCGGACGGGAGCGGGTGGGTGGGGTGGGACGTAGCCTGCAAGAGTGCTGCTGCGCTCGATTGCCGTTCTCACCGCCGCCAACATCCTCAACAACAAGATCGCCCCTCGCCTGGGCCCGTTGACCTCCGCCGTGGCCACGGCCGCGCTGGTCGCGATGGCGCGCAAGTCCGGTGTGTCGTGGAAGGAGCTCGGGTTCGAGCATGGCGGGCGTGGTGCCGTCGCCGGGGGTGCGTTAGTGGCGGCGGTGGCTGCTGTTTACACGGCCGGTGTCGCCATGCCTCGCACCAGGCCGCTGTTCCATGACGACCGCGCCCTGTCGCTGTCGCGTGCGCGGGTGCTGGAGGAGGCGCTGCTGCAGGTTCCGCTGGGCACGGTGCTGCTGGAGGAGGTGGGGTTTCGGGGGGCGCTGTACGGGATGTTGCGTCGTCGGCACGGGACGGTGACGGCCACGGCGGTTTCGTCGGCATTGTTCGGGGTCTGGCACGTCTTGCCGGCCATTGACATGGCGCGGGCTAATCCCGCCTTGGGGGCTTTGACTGCGGGTGAGTCGCCGGGGCATTTGGATACGGCGCGGGTCGTGGCGGGGAGTGTGGTGTCTACCGGGGCGGCTGGGGTGTTGTTCTGCGAGTTGCGTCGGCATCGGGGGCTGTTGACGCCCGTCATGCTGCATCTGGCCACCAACTCTCTTGGGTATGCCTTCGCGCGGATCGCGGCGAAGCTGCCGGGTCCTGACCGTGGGGATATCGATGGCAAGGCCTGATCCCGGAGCTACAGTCCCAAGCCCCTGCGGCTCAGGTCACACCCCCTGACCACGCCCCCAGCCGTGGATCCGGCTTCGCAGCACGGCCGTCCAGCGTCCCCAGTCCGAGATGACCGCTCCACCCCACCCACCCCCAATTGCGGCCACGCAAAGTGAGCACCACCCGCCTCCCGGGTGAATCATTCGACACGCGCGGGGTGAAGGATTTCGCCCCGCGGCATCGTTTTCTCCCCCGCCTCCGAATCGCCCTGTGGCCTGGAGCCTCACAGGCCTTAACGTCTCCGAGGCGCCTGTTTTCAAGGCCGCGTTCCCTTGAACGGTGCGCCTCCCCCACATCACGAAATAGCCGGAGGTACGGAGGTGGTGCTGCATGCGTACGGTAATCGACATCGACAAGGAGCTCATGGAGGCGGCCCAGCAGACGCTGGGCACGCCGACCATGAGAGAAACGGTCCACGCCGCGCTGCGGGCGGTCGTCGACAGGGACGCGGAAAGAACATGTGCGATCAGGGCGTTCGAGTTCTGGCGCACGGAGGGGAGCCCGGATCTGCTGGATCCGGAGATCACGAAGCATGCGTGGCAACGACAGGACTGATGTATCTCCTGGACAAGAGCGCCCTGGCCCGCATCCGGGTCAGCGAGGTGATCGCCAAGGCGATGCAGCCGCTGTTCGCGGCCCGGGCGGTGGCGACGTGCAGCGTCATCGACCTGGAGGTGCTCTACAGTGCCCGCGACTACGGTCACTACCAGCGCATCCTGCACGCCCAGCGTCAGTGCATCCTGCTGCCGGTGGATCAGGAGGTGCAGGCGCGGGCGATGGCGGTGCAGCGGCAGCTCGTCGAGATCTCCCAGCATCGGGGGATCGGGACGAACGAGTTGCTGATCGCCGCCTGTGCCGAGGTGCACGGGGCGACGATCCTGCACTACGGGCACTCGTTCGACATCATTTCGGAGGTGACGGGGCAGCCCTCGCTGTGGGTGGTGCCGCCCGGCTCGGTGCCATAGTGGACGGCAGCGCCGAAGCGGACGCCAAGTCCGTAGTGGACGCCAGATCCGAGCGGGCGGTCGTGCCAGAGTGGTGGACGGCCATACCAAGGCAAAGGCGGCGGACGGTTACGAAGCCTTACAAAGGCTCAGGCCGTGGGGACCACCTGGAAGCCCTCCGCGTAACGCCCCTCCCCGAACCCGGCCTGCTCCGCCCAAGCCGCGAACCGGCTCCTGACGAAGTCGGCGAACCCTTCAACATGTGAAACCTGGCTGACATGCGACTGCAAGGCCGCGAGCTTGCGGTCCATGGACTCGGTGATGTCCACCCAGTGGTTCGGCGTGGAGCCGCCGTTCAGCCACACCTCGCGTACGGTCCACGCCTCCAGCCCCTCCTCCTTGGCCAGTTCCGGGAACGCGTACGGATTGCGCGCGTCCGGGTAGACCGCGTCCAGGGTGGCACCGCCCACCGCGCGGTGGTCAGGGTGGCTGGGGGCGATGAACTGGTAGTTGCGGTCGGGGTGGTGGGTGATCACGAGGTCCGGCCTGACCTGGCGGATGACTCGGGTGATGGCCCGTCGCAGCTCCAGTGAGGGCACGACCTGGCCGTCGGAGTAGCCGAGGAAGCGCACGTCGGTCACGCCGACCGCCTTGGCGGCGGCGAGTTGCTCGGTTCTGCGCAGCTCCGCCATGCCGGAATTGTCGAGGGTGCGTTCGTTCCCGCCGGCGTCACCGTCCGTGACCAGCAGGTACGTGACCTCCACGCCTTTGTCCACGAACAACGCCACGCTTCCTGCGGCGCCGAAGTCGGCGTCGTCGGGATGGGCGGTCACGACGAGTACGCGGTTGATCTCGCTTTCCGGCAACATGGCTCCCCTTTCGGACCTTACGTGGAGGACAACCGGAACCCCGCCGACGGCATTCCGGGCGCCGATTGTCGGTGGAGCGTCTTAACCTAGGTGGGTGCCGACCCAAGTCTCTGTTGACCACCCCTTGCTCGATGGCCTCAACCCGCAGCAGCGCGAGGCCGTGATCCATCATGGCAGTCCACTGCTCATCGTGGCCGGAGCGGGGTCGGGCAAGACGCGGGTGCTCACGCACCGCATCGCGTACCTGCTGGGCGAGCGGAGCGTGCATCCGGGCGAGATCCTGGCGATCACGTTCACCAACAAGGCCGCCCGGGAGATGAAGGAGCGCATCGACAAGCTCGTCGGGCCGCGTTCCAAGGCGATGTGGGTGATGACATTCCACAGCGCCTGCATGCGGATCCTGCGCCGCGAGGCGAAGCGGCTGGGCTTCCCGTCGAGCTTCTCGATCTACGACCAGGCCGACTCGCAGCGGCTGATGGCCATGGTGTGCAGGGAGATGGAGCTCGATCCGAAGCGTTACCCGCCGCGCTCGTTCTCGGCGCAGGTCAGCAACTTCAAGAACGAGCTGATCGACTACGAGACGGCGATGGATCGGGCGGGCTCGCACCTGGAGAAGACGCTCGCGCAGGCGTACAAGGCCTACCAGCTCAAGCTGACCGAGGCCGGCGCGATGGACTTCGACGACATCATCATGAACACGGTGACGTTGTTCCAGCTCTTCCCCGACGTGGCCGAGCACTACCGGATGCGGTTCAGGCACGTGCTGGTCGACGAGTACCAGGACACCAACCACGCCCAGTACATCCTGATCAGGGAGCTGGTCGGGCATCCGGAGCTGCGCACGAACGACGGCGAGCTGGTGCGCTCGGGCGCCGACATGTCGGAGTTGTGCGTGGTGGGCGACGCCGACCAGTCCATCTATGCCTTCCGTGGCGCGACGATCCGCAACATCCTGGAGTTCGAGCGCGACTACCCCGACGCCCGCACGATCCTGCTGGAGCAGAACTACCGCTCCACGCAGAACATCCTGGCCGCCGCCAACGCGGTGATCGCCCGCAACGAGTCGCGCAAGCCGAAGAACCTCTGGTCCGACCAGGGCGACGGCCCCAAGATCGTGGGCTACGTGGCCGACAACGAGCACGACGAGGCCATGTTCGTGGCTCAGGAGGTCGATCGGCTCAGCGACGAGGAGGACGTCAAGCCGGGCGACGTCGCGGTCTTCTACCGCACCAACGCGGCCTCCCGCGTGTTCGAGGAGATCTTCATCCGCACCGGGCTGCCGTACAAGGTGGTCGGGGGCGTGCGCTTCTACGAGCGCAAGGAGGTCAAGGACCTGCTGGCCTACCTGCGGGTGCTGGCCAACCCCGCCGACGTGGTGTCGCTGCGGCGCATCCTGAACGTGCCCAAGCGCGGCATCGGCGACCGGGCCGAGGCGATGATCGAGGCGCTGTCGTCCCGTGAGGGCATCACGTTCTGGGACGCGCTGCGCAGGGCCGACGAGGCGTACGGCATGGCCACGCGCTCGCTCAACGCGGTGAAGGAGTTCGTCGCGCTGGTCGAGGAGCTGATCGCCAAGGGCGCGGGCATGCCGCCGTCGGCGCTGGCCGAGGAGGTGCTGGTGTCCACCGGCTACCGCGCCGAGCTGGAGGCCTCGGAGGACCCGCAGGACGAGTCCCGCCTGGAGAACCTCAACGAGCTCATCTCGGTGGCCTCGGAGTTCGAGGAGGCCAATCCGGAGGGCACGCTGGTGGAGTTCCTGGAGCAGGTGTCGCTGGTGGCCGACGCCGACCAGATCCCCGACGCGGACGGCGGGCAGGGGGTCGTCACGCTGATGACCCTGCACACCGCCAAGGGCCTGGAGTTCCCTGTCGTGTTCCTGACGGCCATGGAGGACGGCGTGTTCCCGCACGTCCGCTCGCTGGGTGAGCCGAAGGAGCTGGAGGAGGAGCGGCGGCTGGCGTACGTGGGCATCACCAGGGCGCAGGAGCGGCTCTACATCACGCGGGCGGCCGTGCGCAGCTCGTGGGGCGCGCCGTCGTTCAATCCCGCCTCGCGCTTCGTGAACGAGGTGCCCGACCAGCTCCTGGAGTGGCGCACCGACCCCGAGAAGTCGGCGTGGAGCGCGGCCACGCGGCGCGAGCCGGCCCGCGCCGCCGCGCCCGCCAAGAGTTCGTCAGGGGGCGGGCGCAAGGTGCCGTCCCTGACGCCCGGCGACCGGGTCTCGCACGACGCGTTCGGGCTGGGCACGGTGGTGTCGGTGGACGGGGTCGCGGAGAAGACCAAGGTGAAGATCGACTTCGGGAGTGGCGGGGAGAAGACGCTGCTGCTGGCGTACGCGCCGCTGGAGAAGCTCTGAGGGTCCGGCGCATCCGGAGAGGCGCTGCGAGCTCTGAGACATGGCAGAGGGCCGTTCCCGTGCGGGAACGGCCCTCGGTCTTCGGGGGCGGCTCAGCCCTTCAGGGCGCTGCCCTTCTTCCACTGGGTCCAGTTGAGCTGCCAGTAGCTCCAGCCGTTGTTCCACTGCAGCTTGCGCTTGGTGCCGGTGATCTTCACGACGTCGCCGCGCTGGGCGATCGTGTAGAACCACTTGGCGCCGGCCGGGGTGGCGCGCACGCAGCCGTGGCTCTGGTTGGAGTTGCCGAGGTACTGGTAGTAGCCGGCGCTCTGGTGAACGTACTCACCGCTGTCGGAGATGCGCACCGCCCACGGGATCTCCTCCTTGTAGTAGCGCGGGTCCTTGGGGTCCGTCACGCCCATCCAGGAGGAGGTCATGGTCTCCACGGCCTTCTTGCCCATGGTCAGGTGCGTGCCGCTGGTGGTGAGGTAGACGTCCACTCCGTTCCTGATCAGGCCGCCCTTGCCGGCGCTGATCGGGATCTTCTTGGCCAGCTTGCCGTTGCGGTACACCTTCATGGTGTGCTTGCGGGTGTCGACCACGGAGATGTTCTTGGCGCCGACGGCGAACCTGCGGGAGACGTTCTTCTCGCCGGTGTTGCCGGGCAGCTCCGACAGCCGCGCGGTGAAGAGCACCTTCTGGTACGGCTTCCAGTACGTCTTCGTCCGGTAGATGACCTTGCGGGCGGACACCCAGCGCCACGCGCCCTCGTGCGCCTCTTCGGACTCGACGTCCAGCACCGACTCGACGGCCGCCTTGTCCTTCACGTCACGGTCGAACGTGACGATGATCGGGAACCCGACGCCCACCTTCTCGGTCTTCTCCCCCATGGGAGTGATGTCCGCGATGCCGACCTTGATCTTCTTTCCCGAGGGAGTGGAGGAGGTCGGCGTGGGGGCCGGGGTGGGGGCCGCCGCCGCTGCGGCGGGTACGGTCGTGACCTGGGCCGTGGCCTGTGCTGTGACTGGGGCCGTGGCCTGAGGGACGGGGGCGCTCTCCGCCGCGCACGCCGTCGCGGCGACCAGTGCGACCAGTGCCGGAAGCATCCGGGTGACGCGCTTCAAAGGGGTTACTCCTGGACTTGTGCTTCGACTACCTCCTTGTGAGACAACTGGGAGTGCTGATTCGTGTGCGAAAGGACGATAACTATCCTGTAACGGTCCAAAACCACATAACCGGGCAACGTGGGCTCGCGTAACGGCGGGCCACCACTGAAGCGGCCGTTATCTGGAGGGCCGTCAGCCGGAGTACGGCGGGTGGCAGGCCACGGCAGCGCGTGAAAGATGGACGTCCTCAGACAAGACGGCGCGCGGTGGCCCAGCGGGAGAGCTCGTGGCGGTTGGAGAGCTGCAGCTTGCGCAGCACCGACGACACATGGGTCTCCACCGTCTTGACCGAGATGAACAGTTCCTTGGCGATCTCCTTGTACGCGTACCCCCGCGCGATCAGCCGCAGCACCTCCCGCTCCCGCTGCGTCAGCGAGTCGAGCTCGGGGTCGATGGACGGCGCCTCCGACGAGGCGAACGCGTCGAGCACGAAGCCCGCCAGCCGCGGCGAGAACACCGCATCGCCGTCGGCCACCCGGTTGATGGCGTCGGTCAGCTCCTTGCCGCTGATGTTCTTGGTGACGTAGCCGCGGGCCCCGCCCCTGATCACGCCGATGACGTCCTCGGCCGCGTCCGACACCGACAGCGCCAGGAAGCGCACCTGCGAGCCGGAGCCCAGCACCCGGCGCAGCACCTCCTGACCGCCGCCGCCGGGCATGTGCACGTCGAGCAGGACCACGTCGGGCTGGTGCGCGGCGATGGCCTGGACGGCCGTCTCCACGTCCTCGGCCTCGCCGACGACCTCGATCGAGTCGCCCAGCTCGGCGCGCACTCCCGATCGGAACAACCGGTGGTCATCGACGATCAGTACGCGCGTCATGCCTTCTCCACCTTCATCGTCAACATCACTTCCGTGCCCTCGCCGGGCTCGGTACGCACCCGGGCCGTACCTCCGTGACGTTCCATCCTCCCGATGATGGACTCCCTGATCCCCATCCTGTCGAGCGGCACCGCCTCGAGGTCGAACCCCTTGCCACGATCCTTCACGAAAATCGTGACCTCTTCACCCTCAACTTCCGCGTAGACGGAAATGGAGGAACTCTCAGAGTATTTGGCCGCGTTGACCATCGCCTGCCGGGACGCCTTCAGCATCGCGGCCAGCTTGCCGGACGGGTCGAGAGCGATGTCGCCGACGCAGACGACCTCGATGGGCACGCCGTGCGCGTCCTCCTCCTCCGCGGCGATCCTGCGCACGGCCGCCGCCACCGTGGCGTCGGCGTCCTGCTTGGGCTGGTAGAGCCAGTTGCGCAGCTCGCGCTCCTGGGAGCGGGCCAGGCGGGAGACCTCGCGGGGGTCGTGGGCGACGCGCTGGATGAGGGTGAGCGTGTGCAGGACCGAGTCATGCACCATGGCGGCCACCTCGGCCCGCTCCTCCTGCCTGATGCGCTCGCGCCGCTCCAGTTGCAGCTCTTTCCACAGGCCCGCCAGCCACGGCGCGGCGATGACGAGCAGGCCGCCGACGACCACGACGGTGAACAGCAGGCTGTCCCTGACCTGGGGCAGCTCGCCCTCCGCGGCCAGGAACCCGGTCGCGCCGACGACGACCAGGGCGATGCCGATCAGCGTGCGCACCCGGTTCTTGCTCATGCTGCGCGAGGCGCCGCTCACCCAGCTGCTGCGGCGTTCCGGATCGGCCTGCTGCCACAGGATGAGCGCGCCGATCCCGCCCACCGCGAACGGCAGCAGCCCGATGCCGCCCTGGTTGGCCCCCGTCAGCCAGCCGAACGAGAACAGCGCCGCCCCGATCGCGCTGAACGCGGCGAGCTGGCTCCAGTCGCGCTGCGGCGCCTGCCCCTCGTGCGGCGCGCGCGGCGTCACCATCCACAACACCGCGTACGCCACCGCGCCCGCCCCCTGGACGACGGTGAGCAGCACGAACATCAGCCTGACCACCACCGGGTCAAGCTTGAGCTGCGCCGCCAGCCCCTGGGCGACACCGCCGAGCAGGCGCCCGTCCATGGGGCGCATCATCCGGCGATAGGGCTTGTCGCCGCTCTGCTCGGCGAGTGTCTTCTGGTCAGCCATAACATGGCCATAGTCACACGTCGGGGACGCTACGGGCATCAGGGAACAACCCCCGGGTCGGGTCAGGGGTGTCCCGGATGCGAGGACCGCACGCGTAGGTCCACGATGGTAGGCATGACAGAAGCTCCGCCCAGGCAGCCGGCCTCACCACCCCGGGAGCTGCGACGCAGCAGCGAGGGGCGCTTCCTCATGGGAGTGTGCGCGGGCCTCGGGCGGCACACCGGCATCGACCCCGTGGTGTTCCGCGTGGGCTTCGCGGTGCTTCTGCTCGGCTCAGGAATCGGGCTTTTCCTCTACATCTCGGCGTTCCTGCTCATGAAGGAGCCGAACGGGCGGCCGGGGATCATCGAGCAGTGGACGCGGCGTGACTTCGACGCCGAGGCCGTGATGGCGTTGCTGACGGCGGTGCTGGGCTTCGGGCTGGCGATCAACCTGGCGACGGTGTGGCTGGACACGGGCACGCTGGTGGTGGGGGTGTTCCTGGCCGTGTCGCTGCTGGCCGCGCACGCCAGCGGGGTGGACCTGCGGGCGCTGGCGCGGTCGATGCCCGAGCGGCTGAGCCGCCGGCCGGGGGCGGAGCGGCCCGCCGCCTCGTACGAGAGCGCCGCGCCGCCCGCCCCCGTACGCGCGCCCACGCCGCCTCAGGCACCGGCCCCGCCCGTTCCGCCCCAGGCACCTGCCGCGCCCACACCGCCCCCGGCGGAGGACCTGCCCGAGAAGGACGCGGCGGCGGCCCGGCAGGAGGTGGCGGAAGGCGTGCCCGAGGCGGCACCCACGGCAACGCCCGAAGCAGCACGCCTGGCAACGAACGAAGCGGCGGCCCGGCAGGCGGAAGGCGTGCCCGAGGCAGCACGCGCGGCGGCGCCCGAGGAGGTGTCGGAGGCGGCCGCTCAAGCACGCGAGACGGCCCGCCCGATGGACGACTCCCCCGCCTCCCCGTACGCGATCACCGCGGAACACCCAACGGCGGCGGCAGCACCCCCCTACCGCCCCACAACCGCCTACGGCAGCCACGGCGAACCGTTCGCCCCCAACGGCCCCTACCGGCCGCTCGACCCGGCCAAGCGCCCGGGCGGCTACTCCCCGTACGACCCGAGCCTGTACGCCCGTCCCGTCCAGAAGCGGCGGCGCCCGAGGTCGTTCATCGGCCTCATCACCATCCTGCTCGCCTTGATCACCGGAGGGATCGTCGTGGCCGTGCAATCCAGGTCGGCGGCGGGAGTGAGCCCGACCATCGTCGGCGGCGCCATGCTCATCACGATCGGCGCGGGCCTGCTGGTGGCCGCCTGGTGGGGCCGCGGCGCGGGCCTGGTGGCGGCGGGCACGACGGTGACGCTGATCGTGGGCATGGGGCTGATGCTCGGCGGCATGCCGAGGAACATCGGCTCGGCTGAGTGGACGCCGACCACGATCGCGGAGGCGAGCCGGCTCTTCGACGTCGGGGTGGGTGACGGCCAGCTGGACCTGTCGGAGCTACAGCTCCCACCGGGGTCGAACGTGACGGTCAACGCCGCGGTGTCGGCCGGCGAGCTGGTGGTGATCGTGCCGCCGACGGCGCGGGTGGAGGTGCACGCCAGCAACAAGGTGGGCGACATCGTGATCGACCAGTCGCTGAGGGGCGGCGTGGACGTCCGGACGAACAAGGTGCTGGAGCCCGAGGTGAAGCCGAAGGGCAAGGCGCCCACCATCGTGCTCAACCTGAGGGGCGGTCTCGGCGACATGGAGGTGCGGCGTGCCGCGTGAGGTCGAGCGGCGGCGTCGCCTGCACCGGACGGACTGGATGGCCCTGCTGAGCGGCGTGCTCTTCGTCGTTCTGGGCATTTTGGTGGTGACACGCGCGATCACGGATTGGCTGGTCCTCGTCGGGGTGCTGGTGCTGGGATTGGCCTGCGCAGGGCTGGTGGCGATCATCGCGAGGGTGGTCCGCGGCAAGTAAGCGGACAGTCCGTGGTACGGAACGCTTGACCGGGAAAAACACCGGCGTAGGTTCGGAGTGTCCGCCTTTCCCCCTGCTCCTGAGGGAGGACGTATGCCCCGAATCACCGTCACTGTCGACGGTATCCAGTACGAGGAGGACGTCGAGCCGCGACTCCTGCTCGTCCATCTACTACGAGAACGCCTGGGCAAGACCGGCACCCCGATCGGTTGCGACACCAGCAACTGCGGCGCCTGCACGGTCATGATCGACGGCAAGAGCGCCAAGAGCTGCTCGGTGCTCGCCGTCCAGGCAGACGGCTGCGACGTCGTCACGATCGAGGGTCTGGGCGCCAACGGCTCGCTGCATCCGATGCAGCAGGCCTTCCACGAAGAGCACGCGCTGCAGTGCGGCTACTGCACGCCCGGCATGGTCATGGCAGCGATAGACCTGCTCAGGGACGATCCGGATCCGTCGGAGGAGACGATCAGACAGGGGCTGGAGGGCAACCTCTGCCGCTGCACCGGATACTGCAACATCGTGCGCGCCGTACGCAGGGGCGCGCAGGAGATGGGTCAGGCGGTGAGCACGCCATGACCACGCAGGAAGTGGGCAGTCCGCGTAAGCGGAAAGAGGACGCCAGGCTGCTGACGGGGCGCACGCAGTGGACGGACAACCTTTCGCGGCCCGGCACGCTGCACGTGATGTTCCTGCGCAGCCCGATGGCGCACGCCAGGATCACCAGGATCGACGTGTCGGGGGCACGCGGCCTGCCGGGGGTGGTGGCGGCCTTCAGCGGCCAGGACTTCGAGGCCGAGCAGGGCAGCCTGCCGTGCGCGTGGCCGCGCAGCGGCGACACGGTCGTCCCCGATCATCCGCCGATGGCGGTCTCGGAGGTGCGTTACGTCGGCGAGGCGGTGGCCTGCGTGGTGGCCACCGACCGTTACCGCGCCGCGGACGCCATGGAGGCGATCGAGGTCGACTACGAGCAGTTGCCCGCGGTGCTCGACATGAACGAGGCGCTCGGCGACTCGGCCGCCAAGGTGCACGAGTCGGGCAACAGGGCGTTCACGTTCCGGTCGACCTCGGGTGACCTGGAGGCGGCGTTCAGGGACGCGCCGGTGGTCATCGACCGCACGTTCGTGCAGCAGCGGCTGATCCCGAGCGCGATGGAGCCGCGGGCGGTGTTGTGCGACACCGACGGCGACATGATCACGATGTGGACGTCCACCCAGATCCCGCACATCCTGCGCACCATGCTGGCGCTGGTGACCGGGGTCGCGGAGCACAAGCTGCGCGTGGTCGCGCCCGACGTGGGCGGCGGCTTCGGCTCGAAGCTGCAGGTGACCGCAGAGGAGGTGTTGTGCCTGCTGCTGGCGCGCAGGCTGGGCAGGCCGGTGAAGTGGGCGGAGTCGCGTACGGAGGGCAACCTGACGGTGCACCACGGCCGCGACCAGATCCAGCACCTCAGGCTGGCGGCCGACAGCGACGGCCGGATCCGGGGGCTCCAGGTGGAGCTGCTGGCCGACATGGGCGCCTACCTGGTGCTGCTGACGCCGGCGGTGCCGCTGCTCGGCGCGCAGATGTTCAACGCCATCTACAAGATGGACGCCTACGAGTTCGCCTGCACGGGCGTGTTCACCACGAAGATGCCGACGGACGCCTACCGGGGCGCCGGGCGGCCCGAGGCCACGTTCGGCATCGAGCGGATGATGGACGAGCTGGCGGCAGAGCTGCGGATGGACCCGCTGGAGGTGCGGCGGCGCAACTGGATCAGGCACGACGAGTTCCCCTTCACCACGATCTCCGGCCTGACCTACGACTCGGGCAACTACGAGGCGGCGACGGACCGGGCGATGGCCCTGTTCGGCTACGACAAGCTGCGCGCGGAGCAGAACGACCGGCGTGACAGGGGCGACCCCGTCCAGCTCGGGATCGGCGTCAGCACGTACACGGAGATGTGCGGGCTGGGCCCGTCGCGGTGGTTCGGCAGCAACAACGCCGGAGCGGGCGGCTGGGAGCACGGCTCGGTGCGGGTGCTGCCCACGGGCAAGGTCGAGGTCGTCACCGGCAGCTCGCCGCACGGGCAGGGTCACGTGACGGCGTGGAGCCAGATCGTGGCGGACGCGCTCGGCGTGCCGTTCGAGGACGTCACGGTGTTGCACGGCGACACGGCGATCTCGCCGAAGGGCCTGGACACCTACGGCTCGCGCTCGCTGACCATCGGCGGCATCGCGGTGCTGAAGGCGTGCGACAAGGTCAGGGACAAGGCCCGCAAGCTGGCCGCGCACCTGCTGGAATGCTCGCCGGACGACCTGGAGTTCGAGGCGGGCGCGTTCAAGGTGCGGGGCACCGAGTCGCAGACGACCATCCAGGAGCTGGCGCTGGCCGCGTTCGCGGCGCACAACCTGCCCGACGGGGTGGAGGCGCGGCTCGACTCCGACGTCACGTTCGACCCGGAGAACTTCTCCTTCCCGCACGGCACGCACCTGTGCGCCGTGGAGGTGGACACCGAGACGGGCATGGTGAAGATCCGCTCGTACGTGGCGGTGGACGACGTCGGCAAGGTCGTCAACCCGCTGATCGTGGACGGCCAGTTGCACGGCGGCATCGCCCAGGGTGTCGCGCAGGCGCTGTTCGAGGAGGCCGTGTACGACGCCGACGGCAACCTGCTGACCGCCACGATGGCCGACTATCTGCTCCCGTCGGCCGCTGACCTGCCGGACTTCGCGCTCGACAGGACCGAGTCCCCGGCGACCAGCAATCCGCTGGGAGTCAAGGGCGTGGGCGAGGCGGGCACGATCGCCTCGACCCCGGCCGTGGTGAACGCGGTCGTGGACGCGTTGCGCCCGCGCGGCGTCAACGACGTCCAGATGCCCTGCACGCCGGAGCGTGTCTGGAGAGCCCTGGAAGGAGCTGGGCAATGATCCCCGCGCAGTTCGACTACGTGCGGCCCGCGTCGCTGGCCGAGGCGTGCCAGGAGCTCGGCTCGGACGAGGACGCCAAGATCCTGGCGGGCGGGCAGTCGCTGCTGCCGTTCCTGCGGCTGCGGCTGGCGTACCCGTCGAAGCTGGTGGACGTCGGCCGGCTGGCCGATCTGAAGGGCGTGCACGACCGCGGCGACCACGTCTACATCGGCGCGATGGCCACGCACGACGAGGTCATGCGCTCCCCGGTGGTGACGGCGGGCTGCCCGCTGGTGGCGCTGGCGGCGGCGCAGGTGGCCGATCCGGCGATCAGGCACCGGGGCACGTTCGGCGGCTCGCTGGCGCACGCGGATCCGGCGGGCGACCTGCCGGCCGTGGTGCTGGCGCTGGACGGCGTGTTCGTGGCCGCCTCGGCGGGCGGCGAGCGGGAGATCCCGGCGGCGGAGTTCTTCGTCGACTACCTGGAGTCGTCGCTGCGGCAGGGCGAGATCCTGGCCGGGGTGCGCATCCCGAAGCTGGGCCAGGGCTGGGGCTTCCACTACGAGAAGTTCCACCGGACGGCGCAGGCGTGGGCGATCGTCGGCGTGGCGGCGGCGGTCAGGCGCTCGAACGGCTCGATCGCCGAGGCCAGGATCGGGCTGACGAACATGGGCCCGACGCCGCTGCGGGCCAGTGCCGCCGAGTCCGCGCTGCAGGGCGCGGAGCTGGGTGACCAGGTGCGTCAGGCGTGCGCGGAGGCGCCGGCGGACACCTCGCCGCCGGCGGACCTGCACGCCCAGCCGGACTATCGCCGGCATCTGGCCAAGGTGCTGACCGATCGCGCGGTACGGGCGGCGGCCGGAGCACTCTGATCTGTGTCGGGGGTGCCTCTTCCGGGGCGCCCCCGACCCGTCGTAGGGTCACTGGCATCGGAGAAGGAGCGGATCGATGGCGATGCGGTTCGAGCACGAGTTCACTGTTCCCGTACCGATCGAGCAGGCCTGGGCCGTGTTGCTCGATGTCGAGCGGGTCGCGCCGTGCCTGCCCGGGGCGACGCTGGACATCTTCGAGGGCGACGAGTTCACCGGCAGGATGAAGGTCAAGGTCGGCCCGATCACGGTCACCTATCGCGGCACCGCCAAGTTCGAGGACGTGGACAAGGACTCCTTCTCGCTCACCATCCAGGCGTCGGGCAAGGAGGCCCGGGGCTCCGGCACGGCCTCCGCCACGGTCAAGGCGCACATGGAGGCGCGCGACGAGGCCACGCTGGTGACCGTGGAGACGTCGTTCAACGTGACCGGCAGGCCCGCGCAGTTCGGGCGGGGCGTGATGGCCGAGGTCGGCGGCAGGCTCATCGAGAAGTTCGCGGCGAACCTGGCTGAGCTGCTCTCGGAGCCCACGGTGGAGCCGGTGGCTCCTGTCCAGAGCGGGCAGGATGAGCAGCCAGGCCCCGCGCCGGAGCAGGACGTCCGGCCCGCCGGCACGCTGCGGACGTCGCGCTCGCCCGACGAGGAGGCGCTCGACCTGCTGGAGATCGCCGGGCAGCCGCTGCTGAAGCGGCTGGCACCCATCGCGGGCGGCATCGCGGCACTCCTTGTCCTTATTTGGGTTATACGTCGCCTTATGCGCTGATTTTCGGCAAATACTCCCTCAAGTCCTGACGCTTCGCCGCCGCTCGGGGAAGTGTCTCCTCCGCTGGGGAACTAGGGGGAGGACTTGGGGGATGCCGGACGTCACCGTGGTCGTCATCACCTACAACGACGCGGAACGCCTGCCCAGAGCGGTGCGCTCCGTGCTCCGGCAGTCGCTGCGCGACCTGGAGGTGATCATCTCCGACGACGCCAGCACGGACGGCACGCCGGAGGTGGCCCGGCGGCTCGCGCGGGCCGACCCGCGCGTGCGGTACCTGCGTTCGCCCGTCAACAGCGGCGGCTGCGGGGCGCCGCGCAACGACGGGATCGACGCGGCGAGCGCGCCGTACGTGATGTTCCTCGACAGCGACGACGAGCTGCCCAGGCACGCGTGCAAGAGCCTGCTCACCGAGATCGAGCGGACCGGCGCAGACTTCGTGTCAGGGCAGATCTCGCGCCTGTTCGAGCCGAGCGGGCGGCTGCGGCCGTACTACCCGTCGCTGTTCGAGCGGCGGCGGGTGGTCGAGGGCATCCGGCAGGAGCCCGAGCTGTTCCTCGACAGCTTCAGCACCAACAAGCTCTACAGCGTGGCCTTCCTGCGCGACCGCGCACTGCGCTTCCCCGAGGACATCCACTACGAGGACCACGTCTTCGCCGCCGAGCTGTACGCGGTCGCGCACAGGTTCGCGATCGTGCCGTGGACGGTCTACCACTGGCACCGGGCCCCCACGAACGACTCGATCTCGCTGAGCATCGACGACCTGGCGAACGTGCGGCAACGGGTGATCGCGGCCCGCCTGAGCGACGACCTCCTGCGCGAGCACGGCGCCGCCGACCTGGTGCCGCACAGGCAGTACCGCTTCCTCCGCCAGGACCTGCGGGTCTACCTCAACCCGCTGCCGCTGCGGGACGCGGTGTGGGTCAAGGAGTTCGCCGCGATCGTGCGGCCGTACCTGGAGGAGATCCCCGACGAGGTGTTCCGGCGCGTCGATCCGCTGGACCGGGTCTGCTGCCAGCTCATCCTGGACGACAGGACCGAGGACCTGCGGATGGCGGCGGGCGCGCTGACCGGCCCGCGAGCCGTGCCCAGGGCGGCCGTGCAGCTCGACGGGCGCACGTACTGGGGCACGTCCGTCTCCCCTCGCCTGGACATCACCGCGCTGCGGCTGGCCGAGCTGCCCTTCAGCGCCTCCAGGCTGCGGCACGAGGTCGCCGCGCTGTCCTCGGACGGCGAGCGGGTGCGGATGACCGTGCGCACCTACGACCCGTTCGGCGCGCTGCCCGTGAACTGGACGGCGTTCCTGCGGCTCGGCAGGGAGCGGATCCCGATCTCGCCGGAGCCGTCGGGCGAGGGCGGGTACGTCACCACGGTCACGTTCACCCCCAAGGGCAGGTGCGACCCGCGCATCGGGTTCACCAGGGCCTCCGACGGGCACACGACGACCGACCGGATCATCGCCGATCCGCACACCGAGCCGATCGAGCTGCCCGGGTGCACGGTCAAGGTCGAGGGGTACGCCGCGTACCTGACCGTGCGGCCCGATCCGGCTCCCCGGTCGGTGTGGCGGCGGGTCAGGCGGCGGCTGTTCAAACGGCTCAGCACGCCCGCGAACAAGCTGCGCGCGTACAAGGTGCTGATCAGGGTGCTCCCCCCGCGCGGGAACCTGGCGCTGTTCGAGTCGGACGTCGGCAAGGGGTACAACGGCAGCCCCCGCGCCATCTACGAGGAGATCAGGCGGCGCGGACTGCCCATCGAAGCCGTCTGGTCGGTGGCCAGGGGCCGCGGCAACTTCCCCGCCGACGCGCGCCTGGTGCGCCGGGGCAGCTGGCGCTACGTCTGGACCATGGCCAGGGCCGGCATCTGGGTCGACAGCCACGGCTTCCCGCTCGACTATCCCAAGCCGCGCGGCACCCGCTACCTGCAGACGTGGCACGGGCAGGGCATCAAGTCGATCGGCTTCGACGCGCCCGACCTGCGCGGCGACTTCGACGGGCCGCGCGCGCGGTGGCGGGCCGCCGTGGCGCGGTGGGACGCGCTGGTGTCGCCGAGCGCGGAGTTCTCGCGGGTGTTCCTGCCGTCGAACGGGTACGCGGGCAAGGTGTACCGGTGCGGGACGCCCCGGTGCGACGCGCTCGTCCTGGCCCGGCAGACGGACGACGTGCGGCGGCGCCTGGAGGTGCCGCCGGGCCGGCAGGTCCTGCTGTACGCGCCCACCTACCGGGACAGGGCCAAGCACAGCGGCAAGTCCGTGCGGGTGGACCTGGAGCTGCTGGCCGAGGAGCTGGCCGACGACTGGGTGGTGGTGCTGCGCACGCATCCGGTGGAGCGTTACCGGCCGCCCGAGCACCTGCGGCACTTCGTCAGGGACGCCGGCTCGTACCCCGAGATCAACGACCTGATGCTGGCCTCGGACGCGCTGCTGACGGACTACTCCTCCGTGATGTGCGACTACGCGCTGACGGGCAAGCCGATGCTGTTCTTCATCGACGACTGGGACGACTACCGGCTCTCCGAGCGCGGTGTCTACCACGACCTGCCCGCCATCGCGCCGGGCCCGTGCCTGACGACGACCGGGGAGCTGGTGGAGACGCTGCGCGCGCTGCCCGCCGTGCACGAGGCCTACGCCGAGCGGTACGCGGCCTTCCGCGACCTGTGGTGCGCCGACGAGCAGGGGGACGCGGCGGCCAGGATCGTGATCGACTTCTTCGAGGGGGCCGCGCGATGACCGTCGTGTTCACCTGCCTGGACGCCGACACGCTCGGCGGCGTCCAGCAGGTCACCCACACCCTCGCCCAGGGGCTGGCGCGACGCGGCCACGAGGTGCACGTGATCGGCTTGCAGCGGGCCGCCGCGCCGTTCCGGTACGTGCAGCGCCCGCTCTACCACCACCACGTGCTCAGCAACCGCCCGGCGGGGGCGGGCGGCCTGGCGCGGCGGCGGGCCGACCGGCGGCTCAGGTCGCTGCTGGACGGGATCGGGCCCGGCTACGCGGTGATGACCTCGCCGTCCGTGGTGGCCAGGGCGGCGCGGCTGCTGCCCGGCTCGCTGCGGCCGATCGGGCAGTACCACGGCTCCTACGACCACGCTCGCGACTGCTGGCACCTGGCGTCGATCAGGCGCCACTACCCGGAGCTCGACCAGGCGGTCTTCCTGAGCGAGGAGGACGCCAGGCTGTTCTCCGAGCACGCGCTGCTGCCCAACGCCAGCGCGCTGCCGAACCCGCTGGCGGGCTGGCCGGAGGCGATGTCGGTGCTGGAGTCGCCGCGGGTGCTGGGGGTGGGGCGGCTCGAAGGGGTCAAGCGCTTCGACCGGCTCATCACCGCGTTCGCCAGGTCGGGCGCGCCCGCGCCGTGGGAGCTGCACCTCGTCGGGGACGGCGGGGAGCTCGACCGGCTGCGCGCGCACGCGGCGCGGGAGGGGGTGGCCGATCGAGTGGTGTTCCGCGGCCGGGTGCCCGCCGCCGCGATGCCCGCGGAGTATCTCGCCGCCTCCGTGGTGGGGCTGACCAGCGACTACGAGGGGTTGCCCGTGGTGTTGCTGGAGTCGGCGGCGCACGGGGTGCCCGCGGTGGCCTTCGACGTGTCGGGGGGTGTGCGGTCGGCCGGGCCTGTGCTGGTGCCGCCGGGGGACGTGGACGCGTTCGCGGCGGAGCTGGGGCGGCTGGTGGACGACGAGGAGGAGCGGCGCAGGCTGGGCGCGGACGCCCGCGCCCGCGCCGAGGCCTTCCGACTGGAGCACGTGCTGGACCGCTGGGAGCTGCTGTTCGCGCATCTCGAACGCTGACTCCCAGCGTCGCGCGGCCCGGTCAGACGGGCTCCGTAAGCTCCTTGCGCTGCTGCGGGACACCGGCCAGCGACCGCTGGCGGGTGGTGAGCAGCGCGGCGACCGGGCTGGGCTCGCGCAGCCGGTTGAACCGGTCCCGCACGCCCTTGCGCATCCGCGACGCCTTGCGCTTCTGCATCGTCTTCTGGCAGGCCACGACGTGCTCCTTGGCCGGCTTGGGCACGCCGGTCAACTCGTAGCCCATGGACTCCAGCCGGTCACCCAGCATGTGCTCGCACAGCGCGATCTCCCAGTCGTCGAGCCGGGTCGCCCAGCTCCCGACGCGGCTGCGGGTGACCTCGCGGTGCGTGTTGCTGTGCCAGACCTTGTGCTGCGGCACGGCCACGCTGGCCGCCTCGCGCGGCGAGATCATGGACGGAGAGAAGTCCTCGTCCAGGAAGTGGCAGAGCTTCTTCAGCTCGGTCATCGGGTCGTCGGTGAGGTCCTCGTAGCGCAGCTCGTAGTAGGTGTCGGAGGGCAGCGTGCGCTTCAGCCTGCCGCCCGCGTCGATGGCCTCGGCCCAGGTGGAGACGGCGTGGAAGGAGTCGAGGGTGTACCAGGGCATCTCCTTCAGTGAGGCCACGCAGTCGCGGCCGTCCCTGATGAGGTGAATGAACTGGGCGTCGGGGAAGAGCCGCAGCAGCAGGTCGACCTGCTTGACGTAGCTGGGCCGCTTGTCGCCCCAGCGGGCCTTGTCGAAGCGGTCGGCGTACATGCGGAAGGCGGTGCCGATCACCGAGCCGAGCGAGCCGGGGCCCTCGACGGCCTGCCGGACGAACTCGTTCTTGTCGATCTTGAGCTCGCGGAACTTGGTGCTGCGGTCGGTGGCGATCCACTCCGCCAGGGCGCGGCGCCGCTGGGCGACCCGGAGGTCGCCCCACGTGCGGCGGCGGTAATAAGCGGGAACGAGGAAGCGCGTCTCCGGAGGCACCGCCATGCGGGGGTGCGAGTGGAGCATGAGCTGGAGCATCGTGGTGCCGGACCGCGGACATCCGATGACGAAGACTGGTCGGTCGGACATGTCGTACTAACCCCCGAAAATCTAGACGAGAACGTGCTCTCGGCTCTCCTGAGGCGAGCCCGCGCCGTGCCTGCGCGTGAAGAGCCACATCCGGTAGACAAGGAAGACCTCGTTGGCGAGCAGCAGGAGCCCCGACAACACGGCGAGCGGGATCAGCGCCCATGCCCCCGCAAGGGGCGCGATCACGAACACCGCCGCGTGGAACTCGATGCCGCTCACCAAGTGCGAACGGACGCGGTGGCGAGCCAGGTACCTGTTGAGCCGCCTGAAGAACCGGAAGAAGCCGCGCGCCCGGGGTGACCGGCCCACCCGCTCGGACTCCTGCGCGGGAAGGGGATCCGCTCCCATGAAGGTGTCCGGCTCCGTGAGGGCGTCCGGCTCTGTGAGTGCGTCCGGCTCCGTGAGGGTGTCCGGGCCCTGCCGCTCCTCCCTGACGGCCTCGCGAACCCGCTTCATCTGCGGCGCGTTGACGTACCTGAACAGGTCCAGGACCGCGACCGCCGCGCCGAGCACCACGTAGCTCACGTCGCCCGTCAGCGCGTACTGCCCGTAGGCGAGGCCTCCCGCACACAGGACCACCCTGATCCGGTCGCCCACGTAGTCGAGCCAGAGACCGAACGGCGTCCCCGTGCCCTTGAGACGGGCGATTTTGCCGTCCACGCAGTCGATCATGAAGCTCAGATAGAAGAAGCCTGCGCCCGCCATGAGCTGGTTCATTGCGAAACAGGCGGCCGACACCGTGCCGAGGACCAGCGAGAACACCGTGAGTCCGTTGGGTGTCATCCGGGTGCGATTGGCGACGGGAAGTGCGACCCGGCAGGCGACCGGGTCCACGAAATACACGGTCCACCAGGAGTCTCTCCGCTTGCGTGTCTCGTAGACGTCATCCAGCGAATAGGTCCTCATGCCTCCCAGCATGACCACGCGACGCGCCGGAACGATTACTGTCTGGAACTACTGGGGGATGTCCATGCCGCTTCTTGACCAACCCGGCACGGAGAACCGCCACACCGGTCCTGTCTCGCCGTCGCGGCACCACGTCTTCAGGACGAGCCCGCGCATTTCGGCCCGCACCTGGAGCCGCCATGGGCCGCCGCCCTCCAGACGCCGCGGGTCGACGGTCGCCACGACGCCGTAACGCCCGCGCCGCCGCACCTCCAGCGGGACCCGGCGATGGCCGTCACCGAGCCACAGACCGACCTTGGGGATCTTGCGATCGACACGGTGAACGCCCACGTACGCGTGCAGACGGTACTCGGCGCCGGTCCACTCGCAGGACTCCACCCTGGCGATCAGCTTCAGCTCCTCGCGGGCGTCGAACACCTCGTCGGGGATGCGCAGGCGGCGGTCGCGGAAGAAGGGGTAGTCGCCGTACCAGTTCGTGGCGCGCAGGCCGCGCGGGCGCACGCGGGTGACGTCCTCGCGCCCGCGCCGGAACTCCCGCACCGTACGCAGCTCCGCGACCAGGCCGCGCCTGAGCAGGTGCAGCTCCAGCCGGCGCAGCGACGGCGCCGAGCCAAGCACGTGCGGCCCCAGCTCGGCCAGCCAGGCGCGCCCCAGCTCCAGCAGCGCCCCCGCGTCGCCCTCGCAGTGCTCCAGCGCCTGGAACAGGAAGACGGTGTCCTTCTCCAGCACCAGCGCGTCGAAGCCGTCGAGCAACTCCGGCGCGCGGTCGTCGAGGAAGGCGCGCACCGCGCGGATGGCCGCCAGCCGCTCGCTCAGGTTGGGCAGCTCGGAACGGCGCTGCGTGATCGAGGTCTCCCCCTCCTCGCGCTTACGCCAGTGGTAGACGACCTCGCCCACCATGTCCACGCTGGTCGCCAGCACGTGGGCCTGCATGGCGACCGGCACGTCCTCGTAGATGCCCGAGGGGAAGGCCAGGCCCGCGCGTTCCCAGAAGTCGCGGCGGTAGACCTTGTTCCACACGGTGCGGTCCCTGACCAGCACCTGCTTGTCGGTGATGTGCGTGCACAACTGCGGGCGTCTGAACACCTTCTCGTGCAGCACGGACTCCTCCAGCTCGCCGTCCACCAGCCGCCGCACCGCGCCGCACGCCAGGTCGGAGCCGGTCTCGGCGAGCCTTCCGACGAGCGTCTCGTACGCCTCGGGCGGCACCACGTCGTCGCCGTCCGCGAAGGCCAGATACGTCCCCCGCGCGCGCCTGATCCCCTGGTTGCGCGCCGGCCCCGGCCCCAGGTTGCGCTGGCCGATCAGCACGAAACGCTCGTCGCCGGCCGCGAAATCCTCCGCGACGCGCCGGCTGCCGTCCACGGAGCCGTCGTCCACCAGCACGACCTCGATGTCCTCCAGAGTCTGCGCGGCCAGCGACTTCAGGCACTCGGCGAGGTACGGCTCCACGTTGTAGATCGGAACGATGATGCTGAGCAGGGGGATCATGCCGGATTCGCTCCTTGGCTAGGTACCGGGTCGAGGGCAGCATGCCTTGGCGGGCGGCCGGATTCCGTGCCCGATGACTGTCCCTGATGAGCTCTTTACCGGACGCGTAATCCGCTACGTTGTGCAAGAGATCAAGCACAAAGCGTAAGGGGGCAGCGTGCTGAGGGACGTCCAAGGCGATGATCTGGCGGACATGCGGCGCTGGCGCAACCACCCGCGCGTGCGCGCCGCCAGCTTCACCACGCACGAGATCTCGGAGGACGAGCATCTGCGCTGGTGGGCGGCCGTCCGTGCCGACCCCAGCAGGCGCGTGCTGATCTACGACCACCACGGCGTCGCCACGGGAGTGGTGACCTACTCCGACCTGACCCCGCAGAGCGCGACCTGGGGTTACTACCTCGACCTCTACACGCTGGAACGGGAGGGCAGCCTGCTGCGCGCCTGGATCGGGCTGGAGCGGGCGGCCGTCGGGCACGCCTTCGGCCCGCTCGGGCTGAGCATGCTGCGCGGCGAGGTCCTCGACGGCAACGAGCCGGTCATGCGGTTGCACAGGCGGTTCGGGTTCGTCGAGGTGAGCAGGCGCCCGCAGGTCGTGGACGGGGTGACGCGCGACGCCGTGACCTTCGAGATCAGGAAGGAAGGCCGATGATCTCCATCGGAGGACGGGCGATCGGGCCGGGGCATCCGCCGTTCGTCGTGGCCGAGCTGTCCGGAAACCACAACGGGAGCCTGGAGCGGGCGCTGGCGATCGTGGACGCGGTGGCCGAGACGGGGGCGCACGCGCTCAAGCTGCAGACGTACACGCCCGACACGCTGACCATCGACTGCGACGCGCTGCCGTTCCGGGTGGGCGACGAGCACGAGCTGTGGGGCGGGGAGAGCCTCTACCAGCTCTTCGAACGGGCCCACACGCCGTGGGCGTGGCACGAGCCGATCTTCGAGCGGGCCAGGGAGCGGGGGCTGATCCCGTTCTCCGCGCCGTTCGACGCGACGGCGGTGGAGCTGCTGGAGAAGCTGGACGCGCCGGCGTACAAGATCGCCTCTTCGGAGATCGTGGACCTGCCGCTGATCCGGCTGGCCGCCGGCACGGGCAAGCCACTGATCATCTCCACCGGGATGGCCTCCATCGCCGAGATCGGGGCCGCGGTGTCGGCGGCCCGCGAGGCGGGGTGCGCGCAACTCGCCGTGCTGTCGTGCACGGCCAGCTATCCCGCCTCGCCCGCCGAGAGCAACCTGCGCGCACTGCCGCTGCTGGCGGCGATCACGGGCGAGGTGGTGGGGCTGTCCGACCACACGCCGGGCATCGGCGCGGCGCTGGCGGCGGTGGCACTGGGGGCCTGCGTGATCGAGAAGCACGTCACGCTCTCGCGGGCCGGCGGCGGCGTGGACTCGGCCTTCTCCCTGGAGCCCGCCGAGCTGGCGACGCTGGTCGTGGAGAGCGCGCGGGCCTGGGAGTCGCTGGGCGAGCCGGTGATCGGGCCGCGGCCCTCCGAGCGGGAGGGGCTGCGCTTCCGCCGCTCCCTGTACGTGGTGCGCGACGTCAGCGCGGGCGAGCCGGTGACTCCCGAGAACGTGCGCTCGATCCGGCCTGCGGGAGGGCTGCCCCCTGACGCGGCGGCGGTGGTCATGGGGCGGCGCTTCGCCCGCGACGTGCCCTTCGGCACGCCGCTGACCTGGGACCTGATCTAGCTAGCAGATGTCCAGCAGGGCGTCGGCGACGCGTTCCCGGCCCCTGCCGTCCACCAGGCCGCTCCCCCGCCGCCCGTGCTCCTCGCGGGCGGCGGGGTCGGCGAGCAGGCGGGCCAGCACGCCGGTGCCCGCCTCGTCCGCCGCGCATCCCAGCCCCGCCGCGGCCCCCAGGGTCACCAGCTCCTCGTACCCGATGCGCTGGTTGTCCGCCACCCAGGTCAGCGCCGTGGGGACGCCGAGGTAGAGCAGCTCCCAGATCGCCGACCCGGCCGCCGTCACCACCAGGTCGGCCCCGGCCATCAGCTCCGGCAGCCGATCCGTCGGCGGAATGACGGTGATGGGCCCGCCCGCCTCGAACGGCGCCGGGCTGACGACCGTGCCGCGAAAGGGTCGCCCTGTGGCGGTGAGCGCCCGCGCCCACGCCGGGGCGACGCCGCCGCTGTCGGTGCCGCCGAAGAAGCACAGCACCTCGGGAACCTCGCCGCCGGCGGGCGCCCGGGTGTGCCGCCGCACGCTGTCGCGCAGCAGCGCGTACCTGGCTCCGGCCAGCCTTGTGGCGGGCAGCGGGAAGGGCCGCCGCTCGGCGCCGAGGTTCTGGTCGAGGTAGAGGTCAGCCTCCTGCCCCAGCGGGTCGCCGTCGACCAGGGCCAGCACCGCGAACCGGGCGTCCCGCAGCACCGCGCCGGTCTCGGCGGGCAGGTCGTAGGAGTCGAGCACCACCGCGTCCAGGCGCAGCTCGCAGGCCAGCGCGGCCAGCCTGGCGGGCTCGGGCGGCGCGGGCACCAGCGGGAAGCCGCGCTCGCGAAGCTGCGCGCGCGCCCACTCCGAGCCGCACACCTCGCCGAGGAAGACCACCCCGACGTCGCGCGCGGCCAGTTCCTCGGCCAGCGCCACGCAGCGCACCAGATGGCCCGCCCCGCTCTTCACCCCGGCATCGCAGCGGAAGCCCACCCGCGCGGGGTGCGCCGTCCCGATCACGCGTCCTGCAAGGCCTTCTGCCGGACGTGCGCGTTGAGCCCGCACACCTCGGGCCGCTCGCGCAGCCAGCCCACCAGGGTCCGCACCGGTACGCACCGATCGCCCAGCTCGGCCACCACGGCCGAGATCAGCCGCCAGTCGTCCTCGGTGTCGAGCGTGACCCGCAGGTCGTCGGCGGCCGGCCGGTAGGCCAGCCCGAGCAGCCGCGCGTCGCCCGGCTGCTCGTAGAGGTAGGACGTGACGTGGGTGCGGTGGTAGCCGGCGGCCTCGGCGTCGGCGCGCTCGAACGCGGCCCGCCCGGCCAGCTCCACGTCGATGCCGCGCGGCAGCGTGCGGGCCAGGCTCGTGCTCAGGTAGTCGAGCCCGGGCACGGCACGGAAGACCAGCGCCGCCTCCCTGATCACCTCAGGGTCCAGCAGCGGGCAGTCGGCGGTGAACCGCATGACGGCATCCCATCGCCGCCCCGCCAGCACCTGCGCGAACCGGGTCAGCACGTCGTCGACCGGCCCCCGGTGGCAGGCGACGCCCAGCCGGTGGCATTCGGCGACGACCGCGTCGTCGGCCGGTTCGGTGGTGGTGGCCACGACGAGGTCGTCCAGCGCTCCCGCTTCGCGCGCGGCGCGGACCACCCAGCCCAGTACAGACCGGTCACCCAGCTCTCGTAGCACCTTTCCGGGTAGACGTGTTGAGCCCATTCGGGCCTGAACAATCCCGACAATACGCACCGAAGCCCCATTCCCCCGTGTGACCGCGCGTGATTAGCCGATCGCGCTATGCTACCGCCTGCCACGACGACTACAGCGCCTTAGCGCGATTTCAGGGGGCCACGTGAGCATTCTCAGTGGATCGTCGATTCTGATCACCGGAGGAACGGGGTCCTTCGGCAAGGCTTTCATCCGCCACGCGCTCGACGCACTCGCCGTCCGGCGCCTGGTCATCTTCTCCCGCGACGAGCTCAAGCAGTACGAGACCAGGCAGCTCTTCGGCGACGACGAGCGGCTGCGCTGGTTCATCGGCGACATCCGCGACCGCGACCGGCTCACCCGCGCCATGCACGGCATCGACTACGTCGTCCACGCGGCGGCGCTCAAGCAGGTCGACACCGCCGAGTACAACCCGTTCGAGTACGTCCGCACCAACGTGGCCGGCTCGCAGAACGTCGTGGAGGCCGCGATCGACTGCGGCGTGCGCAAGGTGGTCGCGCTCTCCACCGACAAGGCGTCCAGCCCGATCAACCTCTACGGGGCCACGAAGCTGGTCGCCGACAAGCTCTTCGTCTCCGCCAACCACTACGCCGCCGCCCACGAGACCCGCTTCTCCGTGGTCCGCTACGGCAACGTCGTCGGCAGCAGGGGCTCGGTCATCCCGCTGTTCCAGCGCCTCGCGCGGCAGGGCAGCAGCCTGCCCATCACCGACAAGCGCATGACCAGGTTCTGGATCACGCTGGAGCAGGCGGTCCGGTTCGTCGTCGACTCCTTCGACCTCATGCAGGGCGGCGAGCTGTACGTGCCGCGCATCCCCAGCATGCGCATCACCGACCTGGCCGAGGCGCTGGCCCCCAGCAGCTCGATCTACGAGATCGGGGTGCGGCCCGGCGAGAAGCTGCACGAGGAGATGATCGGCCCCGACGACGGCCGCAGGACACTGCGCCTGGAAGACCGCTTCGTCGTCCAGCCCACGATCGCGACCTGGGGTTACAAGCCGCCGCGCACGGGTGAGCTGCTGCCCGAGGGCTTCTCCTACCGCTCCGACACCAACGAGCAGTGGCTGTCGGTCGACGACCTGCGTGACATGGTGGCCGGCTGATGCTGCCCTACGGCCGCCAGTCGATCGCGGAGTCCGACGTCGAGGCGGTCGCCGAGGTGCTGCGCGGCGACTGGCTGACGACCGGGCCCGCGGTCGGCCTGTTCGAGGCGGAGCTGGCCCGCTGGACGGGCGGCGTGCCCTGCGTGTCGGTCACGTCGGGCACCGCGGCGCTGCACGTCGCCTACGTGGCGGCCGGGGTCGGAGCGGGCGACGAGGTGATCACCTCGCCGCTGACGTTCGTGGCCACGGCCGCCGCGGCCGCGCTCCTGGGCGCCCAGGTGCGCTTCGCCGACGTGCAGCCCGACACCGGCAACCTCGACCCCGACGCCGCCGCCGCGCTGATCACCCCCCGGACTCGGGCGGTCACGGCGGTCGACTACGCCGGCCATCCCGCCGACTACGACGAGCTGCGCGAGGTCGCCGGCCGGGCCGGGGCGGTGCTGGTGGCCGACGCCGCGCACTCCATCGGGTCGGCCTACAAGGACCGGCCGGTGGGCTCGCTGGCCGACCTGACCACGTTCTCCTTCTTCCCCACCAAGACCGTGACGACGGCCGAGGGCGGCGCCGTGGCGGCGGCCGACCCCGCCCGGCTGCGGCGGGCCGCCCGGTTCAGGAACCACGGCCTGGTCAGGGAGCCCGCCGAGCAGCGCCTGCCCGGCGAGGGCGGCTGGCACCAGGAGGTGCACGAGTTCGGGCTCAACTACCGGCTGCCCGACGTGCTGTGCGCGCTCGGCGTCAGCCAGCTCCGCCGCCTGGAGCGCTTCCGCGAACGGCGGGCCGAGCTGGTCGAGCGCTACCACGTCATGCTGCGCGACGTGCCCGGCCTGACGCTGCCCGCCCAGCGCGCGTACGTGCGGCCGAGCTGGCACCTCTACCCCGTCAGGGTCGGCGACGGGCGGCGGCGCGAGGTCTACGACCGCATGCGGGCCGCCGGGATCGGCGTGCAGGTCAACTACGTGCCCGCGTACTGGCACCCGGTGTTCGAGGACCTCGGCTACCGGCGCGGCCTGTGCCCCCAGGCGGAGGCGTACTACGCGCAGGAGCTGTCGCTGCCGCTGTTCCCCGGCCTCACGGACGGGCAGCAGGAGCACGTGGTGGAGACGCTGGCGGGCATCCTCACGTAGTCACCGTTCTGCCAGGAGCAGGCAGCCGTCCTCGCCGCGGTCGATGAGGAAGCGCCGCTCGTCCACCGTCGCCACCGCCCGCTGCCTGGTCCTGACGAGCGGCCGGATGGCGGTGCCCTGGTCGATCACCACCTCCCACCACGACTCGTGCCCCACGCGCTCGTCGATGTCGGCCAGCGGCACCCGCGCGTGGAAGTCCTGCCCGGCCAGCGCCACCGGGAAGTACATCTCCTCGCCGTCGCTCCTGCGCTGCAGCCGCAGCACCGGCTCGCCGTCGCCGACGTCGCTCATCTCCCCGGAGAACAGCAGCTCGCCGCCGTCCACGCGATAGTCGCCGATCACGGCGTCGGCGGTGCGCAGCCGTACGCCCCAGGCGCCCTTCGCGTTGCGCGCGGGCACCAGCCACACCCCGCTCCTGCGCCGCGGCACCGGCATCAGCGGCGGCAGCCAGCGCGGCCCCGCCACCCGGCCGTCGAGCCGCAAGCCGTGCCCTCTAAGCTGCACCTTCAGGTCCCAGTGCCCGTGCCGGGCGAGCTGCGCCCGCGACAGCGAGCCCGGGTCGAACGCGAAGCGGAACGGGAACGCGTGCTCCGGCAGCCGCCCTCCGTCCTCCTGCTCGACGCTCTCCCAGACGGGCAGGCTCTCCTCGTCAGAAAGCGGCACGACGTCGCCGGTGACCCGCTCCTGCATGTACGTCCGCACGCGCACCCTGCGCAGCTCGGCCACGTCGAACCGGCCCACGGCCACCCGGCCCGAGCCGTGCAGCACGCCGTCCTTCCAGTCGAGGCCGACCAGCCTGGTCTGCAGCGCCAGCTCACCGGACACCTCCGACAGGTGGCCGGGCATCGACGGGTGGCGGCCGTACCAGCGCTTACGCAGCAGCCCTGCCGAGCCGATCCTGGGCCGCAGCCGCCCGTCGCCCGCCTGGGCGTGCACGCCCGCCAGCTCGTCGAGGCGGCGCTCGTGCAGCAGGTGGACCAGGAGCCGCTGCTCGAACGGCAGGCTCTGCCAGGCCTCGCGGGACACGCCGTCGAGGTAGCGGACGGCCAGGTCCACCAGGCCCGGGTCGGCCGAGCCGCCCAGCGCGGCCAGCGCCTCCACGGCGACGGCCATGTCGATGTCCAGCGTGTCGCGGTCGAAGTCGGGCTTGAGCTTCGGCGCGCCGCCGGCCAGCAGGTCGGCGGTCTGCAGCACGGACAGCAGGCGGTCGCGCAGGTTGCCGGGCTCCAGGCGGCGCTGGGTGATCGAGGCGTCCGGCTCGTCGCGGTGTCGCCAGTGGTAGACCACCTTGGCCAGCACGTCCACGGCGCGGGCGCCGATGTGCGCGGCCATGGCCACGGGCTGGTCCTCGTACATGCGCTCGGGGAAGCTCAGGCCCAGGCGGTCCCAGAAGGAGCGGCGGTAGACCTTGTTCCACAACATGCGGTCGCGGATCAGCAGCGGGTGGCGGGTGATGTGGGTGCGCTTGGCGGGCCTGGCGAACGCCTCGCGGTGCGCCCACGAAGGGACGAGCAGGTTGCGGTAGAGGCGCATGACGTTGCCGCAGGCCAGGTCCGATCCGGTGTCCTCCAGGGAGGAGACCAGGCGGTTGAACGCGTCACGCGGGACGACGTCGTCGCCGTCCACGAAGGCCAGGTAGACGCCACCCGCATGGCGCACGCCGACGTTGCGGGCGTGACCCACCCCGCGGTTCTCCTGCCTGATGAGGGTGATCCGCGGGTCCTGCGCCAGCATCGACTCGACGACGGCCGGGCCGTCGTCGGCGCTGCCGTCGTCCACGCAGATCACCTCCAGCTCTTCCAGCGTCTGCGCCGCGATGGAGTCAAGGCAGGGCCCGATGTACTTCTCGACGTTGTGGAACGGGACGATCACCGAAAGAACCGGCACATGCACTCCTCATCGTTTCCTCAGCTCGTTACCTCAGCCGGACAGCAGGCGGATGACACGGCGGGCGACCTTGCGGGGGCGGGCCAGACGGCGGGAGAGTCGATAGCCGAGCGTCCTGCGGTAGGCGGTGGCCTTGCGCTGGGTCCTGCGCAGCTTGGCCTTGGCCCGCACCAGCTCGCGCTCGCGGTAGGAGAGCTTGGTCTCCAGGCGGGAGATCCTGGCCAGCGCGGCGGTGAGCTGGTCGGCCAGACGGTCGCGGGCGGCCAGCAGGTCGCGGTACGTCGGCGCGTGCTCGGTCAGCTCGGCGGGCTGGCCCAGCTCGGCGTCCAGCTTGCGGGCCCGGTCGAGGTCGCCGGGGTCGCACGGCCGGCCTGCCATGCCGCACAGGGTAAGCGTGAGCTGGTCGGCCTCCAGCGGCCACGGCCACGGATGGTGGTGTCCCGCCGCCAGCAGCCTGACCGCGAACCGCCACAGGATCCTGCACAGCACGACCTGCGGCCCCGGCGGGACGGCCAGGCCCACCGGTGGGTTCACCGCGGCGAACCGCTCGCCGTCGTAGACCAGGCTGTCGGTCGCCGCCGACACGTCGCCGCCCGCGTCCAGCCAGCCGGCCAGGCCGGAGAGCAGCTCGCGCACGGTCGCGACGTCCTCGCGGGCGCACGCCTCGACGAGGATCTCCTCGACCACCCTGCCCGCCGGGATCGGCCGCTCCTGGCCGCCGGGCAGGCGCCTGGTGCCGCCGGCGGTGAGCTCGTACAGGGCCGGGCCCTCCTCTATGAGGCCCAGCGGCAGCTCCACCGCCCGCGGCCGGTCGTCCGGGTGGGGTGGCTCGGTCGCCACGCCCGGGTGAGGCGGCTCGGTCGCCACGCCCGGGTGAGGCGGCTCGGTCGCCACGCCCGGGTGGGGCGGCTCGGTCGCCACGCCCGGGTGGGGCGGCTCGGTCGCCACGCCCGGGTGGGGCGGCTTGGTCGCCACGGCCAGCCACAGCGGGGCCAGCTCCTCCCCCAGCCCGTGCCTGAACACCAGCCTGGTCAGCCGCAGCGGGTCGGCGACCAGCATCCGGTCGCCGACCCTGGCGCTCAGCGGGAACGTGAGCGCCTCCGGCAGGTCGAACGCCAGCGCCTCCCTCGACAGCAGCGACCGCGGCGCGCGCCGGTCCGGGTAGGCCGCGTAGCAGCGCCGCAGGCTCAGCCGCGCCGACTCCAGCTCCAGGTCGAGCGCCTCGGGGCCGCTGGGGTAGCTCGGGTCGAAGCCGTGCGGCGCCCACTGGTCGTCGGCGCACTCCCTGTCGGCCGGCCTGGCCTCGATGAAGCGGTCCACGCCCAGGTCGTTGCGTACGCCGAGGACCAGCGTGCCGCCTGGCGCGACGAGGTCGGCCAGCGCGCCCAGCGACTCGCTCCAGGCCGCCGCCGGGGCCTCGGCCGAGTGGGTGCGCAGCAGCCCGTCCATCGCCAGCACCAGGTCGTACGGCTCGTCCGCGTCCAGCAGCTCCAGCCGCCCGCAGTACACCTCCAGCTCCGGATGCCGGGCTCCCAGCGCGCACGCGTCAGGGTAGGAGCGCAGCAGCACGGCGGCCGAGTGCGCCCGCGCGACCACGTCGTCCACCAGCGCCCTCGGGTGCGGCCCGACCAGCAGCACCCGCCCTTCCTCCGGAATCGTCCGCCTGATCAGCTCCAGCGCCGCGCCACGCCACTCGGTGACGCCGTCCATGGCGGACATGTCCGACCACAGCAGCATCTCCCCGCCGATCAGCCGCACGTTGCCGGGCGCCTCGTCGCTCATGGGGCCCTTCATGCGGTGCGCACCTGCTTCCATCCGAACATTCGCCGTAGCTCCTCCGGTGTCGCCTGATACTCGAATCCCAGCTCGCGCCGCGCCACCTCCGACGCCAGCCCGGGATCGACGTGCGTGCCGTGCAGCTCAGGCCAGAGCCGCTTACGGCGGGCGGTGCCGCCGTACTCGGGACGTTCGTCCTCGAACTGCATCGGATCGCCGTAGACGGCGACGTCGCAGCCGACCGAGGCGCCGTAGAACAGTGCGCTGCCGAGCCGGTTGGAGGCCACCCTTCGGTGCCGCCGCAACTCGACGAGCTGCTTGCGCAGGAAGTCGCGGCCCTTTCCCTCCCAGCGGGACCCGCGCTCGCCATGGCAGATGACCCGGAAACCTCTCGATTCATAGGAACGCCGAATGTCCGGATTTGCGTATTCAAGCCAATAAAGGCAGACCGTGACCGTCCCCGTCTCGACATTTCGGATTTCGTCGGCAAGTCGGGCATGGTCGCCGCTGACGGAATGCTTTTCCCAGCCATGAAAGGGATACCAGATCGTACCCTCGCGAACAGGCCGCACGCCCAGCTCGGGCTCAAGGGAGAGGAGGTAGACCCACGGCGCGCCGATCAGGTAGTGACCCCGGCGGCCCATCGACCAGCCCCTGCGCCGCAGCACGTCCGACCAGACGAAACGCGGGTAACCGGGGCTGCACCAGTGGTCGTTCGGGGGAAATCCGTGGAGATAGTTCCATCCGTGCTGAAGAAAACCCTGGATGCGCTTCGGCGCCTCGTCGGGGAGGCCACAGTACTTGCCGAGTATGCGGGAGTGCCCGTACCAGTGATTGGATTCGTCCATCATTCCCCCCGTACGGTTGCCGTGGTCCCATCCGACATTCCCAGCCCTCCTCGGGGGTCACTCATCGTTATACGGTTCCATTACTCAGGCCGGGGGCTTGGTTTTTCCTGGCGGGCGATTGCCGCTACACTTCGTCGTGGCTTGAGGACAGAGAGTGAGTGATCATGAGTCATCTCGATCGCCTGCGGGCCGTCTTCCGCATGGCGCTCAACCTTCCGGCCGACGCCGACGTCGACGGCCTCGAATACCGCGCCATCCCACAGTGGGACTCCCTCGCGCACATGGCGCTCATCGCGGCGATGGAGGACGAGTTCTCCATCATGATCGACACCGATGAGATGATCGACATGAGCTCGTTCGCCAAGGCGAGCGGGCTGCTGGAGAAGCATGGCATCGGCGCGGCCGCCCTCTGACGCGCCCGCCGGGGGCGTCCCAGGCCTGGCACGCGTCGTGCTGGTGACGGGCTCGACCAGGGGCATCGGGCGGGCCGTGGGCGCGACGCTGGCGGCGTGCGGGTACACGGTCGTGGTGCACGGGCGGGACGAGGAGCGGGCGGCGAAGGCGGCGGCCGAACTCGCCGCCGAAACGCCCACGTCCACCGGCCTCCGCGCCGACGCCGGAACCCGCACAACAGCCGATACGCACGCCGGTACGCACGCCGGTCCAGGCGCTGGCGCGCACGCCAGTGCCAGCGCCGACACCGGAGCTGGAGCCAGCGCCGGAGCCGGTGCCGGTGCCGGTGCCGGTGCCGGTAACAGTGCCAGTGCCGGTCACAGCGCCGCTGCTGCTGCCGGAGCCGGGCACGGGCCCGGAGCCGTGGCCGGTGTGGTGATCGACTCGGTGGGCGGCGACGTCGGGGATCCGGCGCAGGTGTCCGCCATGATGCGGCAGATCTTCCAACGGCACGGGCGCCTCGACGCGCTCGTCGTCAACGCGGGCGTGCACGAGGCGGCCCTGCTCGGCATGACCGGCCAGGCCGCCATCGACCGCCTCTTCCAGGTCAACGCCATCGGCGCCACCCACACCCTGCAAGCCGCGCTCAAGCTGCTGCGCCGGGGCACGTCCCCGGCCGTGGTGCTGATGGCCTCGATCATGGGGCGCGCCGGCGGGCCGGGCCAGGCGGTGTACTCCGCGACGAAGGCGGCGGTCATCGGGCTGACGCTGGCCGCGGCGAGGGAGCTGGGGCCGTCCGGGGTCAGGGTCAACGCCGTGGCGCCCGGCTACATCCGTACCGACATGCTCGGCCCGCTCGACGGCGACGCCCGCGCGGGCGTGGTCGCCGCGACCCCACTACGTCGGCTGGGCGAGCCCGGCGACGTGGCGGGAGTCGTGGCGTTCCTGCTGTCGCCGCAGGCCGGGTTCGTGACCGGGCAGGTGCTCGGGGTGGACGGCGGGCTGGTGCCGTGATGTTCCCGCACCCGCAGGCCCAGCTCATCCCGTCGGGCGCCGAGGAGGGCATCGGCGGCGACAAGCTGGCCCACTACGTCAAGCGCGCCGCGGAGAACCTCGACGGGCTGCGGCCCGGGCCGCTGTTCTGCGCCATGCGCAACACCCTGGCCTCCGTGTTCTGCTACCTCGGCGCGTGGCACGCCGGGCGGCCGATCGCGCTGCTCGACCCCGACCTGCCGGCCTCCACGCTGGCCGACCTGTCGGAGCGGTTCAGGCCGGCCGCGCTGCTCGGGTTCACCAACCCGCTGGAGGACCCGCCGCCGTCCCGCGCCGACGTGCCCGACCCGCATCCCGATCTGGGCCTGCTGCTGGCCACCTCGGGTTCGACGGGCAACCCCAAGCTGGTGCGTCTGTCGCGGCAGGCCGTGCTGTCCAACGCCCAGGCGATCGCCACCGCCCTGTCCATCGGGCCCGGCGAGATCGCGATCACCAGCCTGCCGCTGCACTACAGCTACGGCCTGTCGGTGCTGAACAGCCATCTCATCTCGGGCGGCACGGTGGTGCTGACGGAGGCGGGGCTGCTGGAGCGTTCGTTCTGGGCGGATCTGTACACCTACGACTGCACGTCGCTGGCCGCCGTCCCGTACCAGTACTCGATGATGCGCCGCATCCGCTTCGACCGCTCGAAGTACCCCAAGCTCACCACGCTCACCCAGGCGGGCGGGCGGCTCGCGCCTGAGCTGGCCGAGGAGTTCGCCGCGCAGGTGGAGCGGTTCTACGTGATGTACGGGCAGACGGAGGCGACGGCCCGGATGGCCGTGCTGCCGCCCGATCGGCTGGCCGACAAGCCGGGCACGGTCGGCGTCGCCCTGCCCGGCGGCTCCCTGGAGATCGACGAAGGCGAGGTCGTCTACCGCGGGCCGAACGTCATGATGGGCTACGCGGAGAACGCCGAGGACCTCGCCAGAGGCGACGACCTGGGCGGGGTGTTGCGCACGGGCGATCTCGGGGCTCTCGACCCCGAAGGCTTCCTCCAGGTCACCGGGCGGCTCAAGCGCATGGCCAAGGTCTTCGGCACCCGCGTCAACCTGGACGACGTCGAACGCATGCTGCGCGGCCTCGGCCCCGTGGCGGTCACCAGCGGCGACGACCGCGTCACGGTCTGGACCGAGGCGCTCGACCCCACCGCCCAGGTGCGCATGGCCCGGCGGCTGGGGGCCGAGCTGCGGCTGCACTGGAGCGGGTTCGACATGCGGCACATCGACCACCTGCCGCTGCTGGCGACGGGCAAGGTCGACTACCGCACGCTGGAGTCGCTCACGTGAGTGCCGCGGCGGGCGTGTTCACGCTGAGCGAGCCGGAGCGGGAGGCCGCCCTGGTGCCCGAGCTGGCTGCGCTGACGGCGCGGCACCGCGAGGCGTGCCCGCCGTACCGCAGGATCCTCGACGCCGTCGGCGCCGCACCGCCGTACGAGCGGCTCGCCGACCTGCCGTGGCTGCCCGTGCGGCTGTTCAAGACGCACGAGCTGCGCAGCGTGCCGCGGGAGCAGGTGTTCCGGGTGCTGGCCTCCAGCGGCACCACCGGGCAGCAGCCGAGCCGCGTCTACCTCGACCGCGAGGCCGCGGCGGCCCAGCCCCGCATGCTCGCCGCCACGCTCAGGGCCGTGCTGGGCGAGCGGCGGCTGCCGATGCTCGTCGTCGACACCCGCTCGGTCGTCCGCGACCCGACGCTGAGCGCCCGCGGCGCCGGGGTGCTCGGCATGATGAACTTCGGCAGGGACCACACGTTCGTCCTCGACGAACAGGGCCTGGTCGATGCGGAGGCGGTCAAGGGCTTCCTGGCGCGCCACGGCGGTGAGCGGTTCCTCGTCTTCGGGTTCACGTTCATGATCTGGCTGCACCTGCGCGGCCTCGGCGCCGACCTGTCGCAGGCGGTGCTCATCCACTCCGGCGGCTGGAAGCGGCTCACCGAGCAGGCGGTGGACAACGCCGAGTTCCGGCGTCGGCTGGCCGACGAGTGCGGGCTGAGCACCGTCCACAACTTCTACGGCATGGTCGAGCAGATCGGCACCGTCTTCCTGGAAGGGCCGGACGGCGACGGGCTCTACTGCCCCGACTTCGCCGACGTCGTCATCCGCGACCCCGAGACCTGGCAGGAGGCGCCGACCGGTGTGCCGGGGCTGATCGAGGTGGTCAGCACGCTGCCCACGTCCTATCCCGGTCACGTGCTGCTGACCGAGGACCTGGGGGTGGTGCTCGGGGTGGATGACGGGAGCTGGCCGGGCAAGCGGTTCGAGGTCCTCGGCAGGCTGCCGCGGGCGGAGGCGCGTGGTTGCAGCGACACCATGGGGCAGGGCTGATGCCGGACGACCACACCACCATCGCGCCCACTGCCTCCGCCGTCGTTGACGTGCGGTTCCCCGCCGGGGGCGCGGTGCCGGTAGAGGTGCTGATCGGCCAGGTGAGCGGTGAGCACCAGGGCGGTCGCGAGCTGCAGACGGGTGACCGGCTCGGCGGCCGTGAACAGCAGGCGGATGGCGAGCCCGGCGAGCGCGACCACCGGGCGGGCGGCGCGCTCCTCGGGCGTGAGCGCCAGGCGAGCGGCGAGCTCAGCGGGCGCGAGCACGGCGAGCTCAGCGGGCGTGAGCTGCGGGTGAGCGACGGGCTCGGCGGGCGTGAGTTGCAGGTGGGTGACGAGCGGGTCAGGGAGTTCCTGGCGGCCTTCGGGCGGCGGCTGCTGCGGCCCGCGCTGGCGCGCCGCCATCCCGAGCTGGGCTCACTAGGCTTCTTCCTGCGCCCCAGCGAGCTGGCCCGCACCGTGGAGGGGCTGGCCGGCGAGCACGTACGCGTCCCGCGCGGCCTCATCTTCCACGTCCCGCCCGCGAACGTGGACACCGTCTTCGTCTACTCCTGGGCCCTGTCCGCCCTGATGGGCAACCGCAACATCGTCCGCCTGTCACACCGCTCCGGCACCGTCGCCGAGACCATCCTGGAGACGCTGCACGAGGCGCTCGCCGACGCCGACCCCGCGATCGCCGCCACCCAGCGCGTCATCTCCTACGACCGATCGGAGGTCATCACAGCCGCGCTGTCGGCGGCCTGCGACCTGCGCGTGGTGTGGGGCGGCGACGGCGCCGTACGCGACATCCGGCGACACCCGCTCGCCCCGCACGCCCGCGACCTGACCTTCCCCGACCGTTCCTCGTTCGCGGTCGTACGGGCGGCGGCGTGGCTGTGCGCGCCCCGGGCCGCCCGGGTCACGGTCGCCGAAGGGTTCGTCAACGACACCTACTGGTTCGACCAGGCCGCCTGCTCCTCGCCCCGGACCGTGTTCTGGGTGGGGTCCGAAGGCGACTGTGACGCGGCGCGGGCCGACTTCACCGCGCACGTCGCGCGGGCGGTGACCGTGCGCGGGTGGGGGGTGGACGCGGCGATGGCCGTCGAGAAGCGGGTCTCCACGTACGGGCTGGCCGCCGACGGGCTCGCGGAGAGCGTCGAGTTCCACGGGAACGCGCTGGCCGTCGTCCACCTCTCGGCCGCCGCCGCGGCGCCCCGGCGGTGGCTGGGGGCCGGGACGTTCGCGCATGCGCGGCTGGGGGCGCTGGGCGAGCTGGTGTCCTTGGTGGAGCGGCGGGATCAGACGATGACGCACTTCGGGTTCGGGCAAGGGGAGCTGGAGGAACTGGCCAGGGGGCTGGCGGGGCGGGGTGTCGATCGGATGGTGCCGGTCGGTAGCGCGTTGAGCTTTCACCGGGTGTGGGACGGGGTGGATCTGCCGGCCGAGTTCACGCGCCTGGTGACCGTCATACGGTGACCCGGGCGGCGGCCGCCCATCGCGCGGTTGTCCGGTGGCGGGGGGTTGCTGCGCCGGGGCTTGGGCGGGGGGCCTGGGGGCCGGCGGTGGTCGTGGGTGTCGGGGTCGTGGCCGCCTTTTTGTGGTGCGGGGTATCCGGTCGGGATCTGTGTGTGTTCGCCGCGTATCTCGTGGGGGCGGTGGCGTTGCCTGGGACGCTGCTGTGGCGCGCGCTGGCGGGACGCGGACTGGCGGAAAGTCCGTCGGCGGGTCGCAGGCTGACGGGACGCGGGCTCACGGGACGCAGGCTCACGGGACGCGGGGCTGCCCGGAGTGAGGCTGCCGGGCGTGAGCTCGCCGACCGTGGGCTTGCCGACCGTGGGCTTGCCGACCGTGGGCTTGCCGACCGTGAGCTTGCCGACCGTGAGCTCGCCGACCGTGAGCTCGCCGACCGTGAGCTCGCCGGGCGAGGGCTCGCCGAGGGTGAGGTGGGCGGGCGTGGGTGGTCGCTGAGTGTGGAGGTGGCGGCCGGGCTGGCGGTCGGGTACGCGGTCGAGGTGCTCGCCTACATCCCGGCGCGGGCCGTGGGGGTGCCGCTGCTCGTGCTCGTGCCGCCTGTCGCGATCGTGGGTGCGTTCGTCTGCGTGCCGGGGCTGAGGCGGCACTGGCGCAGGCCCGTGGGCGGGGAGCGCATGCCGCCGTGGTGTGCGTGGGGGCTGGGCGGGGTTGTGGCGTTCCTGGTGGTGTGGAGCACCCTGTTCCAGTACCGGGTACCGGTCGAGGCCGGGTACGTGGACATGCCGTATCACCTGGCCCTGGTGGGTGAGGTCAAGCACCACTTCCCGCCGACCATGCCGGCGGTGCTGGGTGAGCCGCTGGTCTACCACTGGTTCGTGTACGCCGAGATGGCCGCGACGAGTTGGGTGACCGGGATCGAGCCCGTGACGCTGGTGTACCGGCTGTCCATGTTGCCGATGGCGGTGGCCATGGTGGTGCTGGTGGCGGCGCTCGGGAGGCGGCTGGGTGGGGGGTGGGGGGCCGGGGTTGCGGCGGTCGGGGGGACGTACTTCCTGTTCAGCCCGGCGCTGGTCGAGGGGGCGGTGTTCAGTTCGCGATCGATGTTCACAATCTCGACGAGTCCGACGCAGACGTTCGGGGCGTTGTTGTTCGTGGCTGTGGTGTTGCTGTTGGTCGGTGCGGGTGGGCCGGGGTGGGGCCCGTTGGGTGCTCGGGGTCGGAGGCGGCGAGCCCCGCGAGTCAGCGAGGGCTCGGCGCGGCGGGCCGCTTGGGAGGGTGGGGGCTGGGCGTGGTGGGGGGTGCTGGGTGTGTTGCTGGTGGTGCTCGCCGGCGCCAAGGCCACCTACCTGCCCCTGCTGCTGGTCGGTCTGGCGGTGGTGATCGCCGTGCGCTGGGTGGCGGAGCGGCGGGGGGCGGGGGGGTGGGGC
>NZ_VSEY01000076.1 GCF_008086045.1 Nonomuraea sp. PA05
CCCCCACCCGGGACCCGGGCCGCCTGGCGAGGCGGCTCAGGGTGCCGCTGCGGCGGGCTTGGTAGCCGGCGAAGGCGTTGTCGGGGTCGAGAGTGGCGGTCAGGCAGGGGCGAGTCGGCGTGCGCTGATCCGCCACTCGGGGCGGTGAGGCCAGCCATCAGTGGCCTCGGCCAGACCGCCGCGGATCGGTGAGGCTAGAGAGTGACGGTGAGGCTCAGGACTCCGCTGTCGGACGTCAGGCCCTGCGGAGTGAGACAGGCCAGCAGGTCCAGGGCGGGAAGGACCTTGGTCTGGACGACGGTGGCCCCCTCGAACAGCCCGTCGACCACGGTGCCGGTGCGTACCAGGACCGTCTGGCCGTTGGGCTTGAGGTTGATGGCCAGGGTGCCCTCCACCACGCTCTGCTGTCCGGTGTTCCAGGTGTAGACACTCCTGTCCGCGAACGAGGCGGCGGTGCAACTGGCCGTGCCCGTGCCCTCCGCGGTGAAGGTGGCACCCACGATCTGCGGATGGCGGAGAGAGACACACGGGGCGAGCGAACCCTGAGCGACAAACGTCGTCGTCCGGGCGGTGTAGGTCAGGCCCGGGTCATAGGTGCTGTACTGCGTCCCCGTAGGACAGGCGACATCCACGACGCCGGCGTGCGCGGACGGGGCCGCGGCGACCGGGGCGAGCAGACCGGCGACGAGCAGGGCGACAGCGGCGATGGACCGAGGTCTCATGGCGTTCCTTCGTGCGTTGCCGGCATGGGCCGTCAGCCTGCGATGGTGAGTGAGGTAGGTCCGGACGAGCTGGTGAGGCCGGTGGTGAGGCATGCGGTGAGATCCAGGGTCACCTCGGCGGTGCTGCGGACGACGTCGCCGCCGGCGAACTGACCGCTGTCGACCTCGCCCACCGCGACGAACACGGTCTCTCCGGCGGGCTTGATGTTGACCGTCAGGTCGTAGGTGATGACGCTGCCGGGCCCGTCGTTCCAGTCGACCACCATGGTGGCGTTGGGGAAGCTGGAGGCCAGGCAGCTGCCGGTGCCGCTGCCGTTGATGACGAAGGTGGCGTTGTTGAGGGCGGGGCTGGCGGTGGAGGCGCACGTGGCCAGGGTGCCCTCGATGTGCAGGCTGGTCGGCTGGGAGACGAAGGTGAGCCCGGGGGACCAGGTAACGGTCTGCGTGCCCAGCGGGCAGGTCACAAGGGTGGCCAGGCTGCTCTTTTCGTCTCCCTCCGAAACCGGGACGCCGAAGTCGCCCCAGGCTTATCGGAAGACCCACACTCCACCTGACGCGGGAGGTTCGGGTAGAGCTGGCGCCGCCACACCATTGTCACTTTTTGCGCTCACGAAGTCACTTTAAGTCACTTCATGTGCATTCGGACACCTCTACAGGACATCGTCAACGACCTCGCTGCACGCCGACTTCTCAAGCAAGCGGCCGCCGGCGATCCGCTCTAGCGCCGCAGCCGTACAGGATCGGCCATCCCGCTGGGGTCACATGGTGATGATAGATCGCTGGGTCAGCGGCTCGGGCAGGGTGTCGCGGCGATGAAGATCTGCTCTAATCTCGTCGGCGTGGGAGGGACAGGCGCGGGCGCCGAAAACATCGCTACCGAATTGTGCGCGGTACTTGAACGCATCACCTACGCCAACGAGGAGACCGGCTACACCATCGCCCGCGTCGCCACCGAACGCTCCGGCGCCGACCTGCTGACCGTCGTCGGCCCCCTGCTCGGCGCGCAGGTCGGCGAGTCGCTGCGGCTGCGCGGCCGCTGGACCTCCCATCCACGCTACGGCCGCCAGTTCGAGGTGTGGGACTACAGCACCGTGCTGCCCGCCACCGTGCAGGGCATCCGCCGCTACCTCGGCTCCGGCCTGATCAAGGGCATCGGCCCCAAGATGGCCGAGCGCATCGTCGACCACTTCGGCACCGGCACCCTGGAGGTCATCGAGCAGCAGCCCGAACGCCTGGTGGAGGTGCCGGGGCTGGGCCCCAAGCGGACGAAGATGATCGCCGCCGCCTGGGAGGAACAGAAGATCATCAAAGAGGTGATGATCTTTCTTCAGGGGGTCGGCGTGTCCACCTCCATCGCGGTGCGCATCTTCAAGCAGTACGGCGACACCTCCGTCGCGGTCGTCCAGAGCCAGCCGTACAAGCTGGCCGACGACGTGTGGGGCATCGGCTTCAAGACCGCCGACACCATCGCCCAGGCCGTCGGCATCCCGCACGACAGCCCCGAACGCGTCAAGGCCGGCCTGCGCTACACCCTGTCGCAAGCCGCCGACGACGGCCACTGCTACCTGCCCGCCCCCAACCTCGTCGCCGACGCCGTCAAGATCCTCGACGTGCCGTCCGCGCTCATCGCCACCTGCCTGGAGGAGCTCGTCGCCGACGAGGGCGTCGTGCGCGAGAACGTCCCGGCCGGCGACAACGACGTGCCCGCCGTCTACCTGCCGCCCTTCCACCGCGCCGAGGCCGCCCTGGCGGCCGGCCTGCTCGGCCTGCTGCACAACGGCCACGACCGGCTCAAGGCCTTCGCCGACGTCGACTGGGAACGCGCCGAGACCTGGCTGCACGGCCAGACCGGCGCCGAACTGGCCACCGAGCAGCGCCAGGCGGTCCGCCTGGCGCTGACGGAGAAGCTCGCCGTGCTGACCGGCGGGCCCGGCTGCGGCAAGAGCTTCACCGTACGCTCCATCGTGCTGCTGGCCCGCGCCAAACGGGCCAAGGTCATCCTGGCCGCCCCCACCGGCCGGGCCGCCAAGCGGCTGGCCGAGCTGACCGGCCACGAGGCCACCACCGTGCACCGGCTGCTGCAGCTGCGCCCGGGCGGCGAGGCGACGTTCGACCGCGACAACCCCCTGGACGCCGACCTGGTCGTGGTGGACGAGGCGTCCATGCTGGACCTGCTGCTGGCCAACAAGCTCGTCAAGGCCGTCGCGCCCGGCGCGCACCTTCTGTTCGTGGGCGACGTCGACCAGCTGCCGTCCGTCGGCGCCGGCGAGGTGCTCAAGGACCTGCTGGCCGCCGACGACGTCCCGCGCGTGCGCCTGACGCAGATCTTCCGCCAGGCGCAGGAGTCGGGCGTCGTCGTCAACGCCCACCGCGTCAACACCGGCCGCCACCCCGTCCTGGAGGGCATGAAGGACTTCTTCCTGTTCCCCTGCGAGGAGCCGGAGGAGATCGCCGAGCTGACCGTGGACGTCGTCGCCCGCCGCATCCCGCGCCGCTTCCGCCTCGACCCGCGCCGCGACGTGCAGGTCCTGGCGCCCATGCACCGCGGCGCGGCCGGCGCGGGCGCCCTCAACATCGCGCTGCAGGAGGCCCTGACCCCCGCCCGCGAGGGCATGCCGGAGCGCCGCTACGGCGGCCGGGTCTTCCGCGTCGGCGACAAGGTCACCCAGCTGCGCAACAACTACGACAAGGGCGCGGCCGGGGTGTTCAACGGCACCGTCGGCATCGTCACCGACATCCGTCCCGACGAGCACAAGCTCACCGTCCTGACCGACGAGGACGAAGCGGTCGACTACGCCTTCGACGAGCTCGACGAGCTCGCCCACGCCTACGCGGTGTCCATCCACCGCTCCCAGGGCAGCGAGTACCCGGCCGTGGTCATCCCGCTGGCCACCAGCGCCTGGATGATGCTGCAGCGCAACCTGCTCTACACCGCGATCACCCGGGCCAAGAAACTCGTCGTCATCGTCGGCTCACGCCGCGCGCTGGCCCAGGCCGTGCGGACGAAGGGGGCGGGCCGCCGCCACACCGGCCTGACGCACCGCCTGACCCGCCGCTGACCAGGCGTCACACAAGTCCCGGATAAGTAATTGAAATGTGATCGAACTCTCCCAAAGGATTCCGCGTCTTACATGCAGGAGCATTAAGGTTTTTAGGGTGCCATGGTGGTGCCATGGGGAGAGGACGAAGGTGAACGTTGCGCCGGCTCGCAGGAGACCCGCCACCGCACTCGCGCTGCTGGCGGCGGCCGTCCTGACGGCTTCATGCTCCGGCGGCCCCACCGCGCAACCACCGGACACCTCCCAGGCGACCACCAGCGCCACACCCCAGGCCCCCACCGTCAAGATCACCCCCGCTGAGGGCGCCGCGAAGGTCAGCCCCGAGAAGAAGGTCGTCGTGGCCGCCGCCGGCGCCCCGCTCGACAACGTCACCGTCGAAGCCGGCGGCGAACAACTCGAGGGCAAGTACAACGCCGACAAGACCCGCTGGATCTCCAAGACCGCGCTGAAGCCGTCCACCAGCTACAACGTCTCGGCCACCGCCGGCGTCACCACCGCCACCAGCACGTTCACCACCGCCAAGCCCGAACGCGCGCTGCAGGTCGCCGACGTCACCCCCAACGCCAAGGGCGAGACGCTCGGCGTCGGCGCCCCCATCATCGTCACCTTCAACCAGCCCGTCACCAGCAAGGCGACCATCGAACGCGCCCTGGAGATCGAGGCGGAGAAACCCGTGGACGGCGCCTGGCGGTGGATCAACGACACCGTCGTCATCTACCGCACCGCCAAGTACTGGCCCGCCCACCAGAAGGTCACCTTCAACGCCAACATCACCGGCATCAAGGGCGGCAAGGGCCTGTACGGGGTCAAGGACTACACCGCCGACCTCGAGATCGGCGCCAAGCAGATCAGCAAGGTCGACACGCGCAAGAAGATGATGTACGTCTACAAGGACGGCAAACGCGTACAGACCATGCGCATCAGCGCCGGCATGGCCACCACCCGCGAATACACCACCACCTCCGGCGTCCACCTCACCATGGAACGCGGCAACCCCGTCCGCATGATCAGCCCCGGCCGCAAGAAGGGCGACCCCGGCTACTACGACGTGATGATCAACCACGCCGTGCGGATCTCCAACTCCGGCGAGTACGTCCACGCCAAGGACAACGTCTGGGCCCAGGGCGTGCGCAACGTCAGCCACGGCTGCGTCAACGCCCGCCCCGACCAGGCCCGCTGGTTCTACGACAACATGCAGCGCGGCGACGTCGTCGACATCACCGGCACCGACCGCGAGCTGGAGTGGAACAACGGCTGGGGCTACTGGCAGATGTCGTTCTCGCAGTGGAAGAAGGGCAGCGCCCTGAGCAAGAGCAGCAAGTCGTGACGCACCCGCCCGCGCACCCGCCCACGCACCCGCCCACGACGATCCGCACGGCGACCGCCGCCGACGTGCCCGCGGTCCTGTCCATGTTCGACTCCGCCGTCGCCTGGCTCACCGCCCAGGGCCGCACCGGCCAGTGGGGCACCCGCCCCTTCACCGGCGACGCCAAACGCACCGGGCAGGTCACCTCCTGGCTGGACGGCGGCGGCATGCGCATCGCCGAGCACGACGGCCGTCCGGCCGGCTGCGTCTCCGTCGGCGCCGCCCACGACTACGTCACCCCCGCCGCCGAGCCCGAGCTGTACGTGCAGGCCCTGGTCATCGACCGCCGCCACGCCGGTCACGGCGTCGGCCGCGCGCTGCTCGACTGGGCCGCCGCCGAAGCACGCCGGCGAGGCGCCGGCCTGCTGCGAGTCGACTGTTACGCCGGGCACGACGGGCGGCTCGTCGGCTACTACGAGAGCTGCGGGTTCACCCGCGTCGCGCCGTTCACCGTGGGGGAGTGGCCGGGCATGCTCCTGCAGCGCCGCCTGTAGGAGGAAACCCGGCGTGCCTGTGGTCCCAGCACGTCGACCTGGACACGATCGTCGCGCTCATGCCCGCTCTCAGGTCACCTTGAGCGACTTCACCACGGTGTGCACGTCGGGCCACAGCCGCCGGTGGGTGTCGGGGATGGTGATCCACAGGACGGCCGGGCGCTTGCGGCCGGTGTCCACGGCGATCGCGACGGACAGCTCCTGCCTGGCCTCGCGCCCGTCCGGGCTCGGCGGCATCCGCATCATCCTGGCCAGCAGCCAGCCGTGGCCGACGGGCTGGGAGGCGAGGTCGCGGCCCGTCGTACCGGCCGGGAACGAGCCCTCCTGCTTGTGGTCGAGCATCGCGCGGGCGGCGTCGTAGAGGCTGTCGCCGGCGTCGAGGTCGGACCACAGGTGCTGGGAGTCCAGGTCCGCCCACCACTGACGGTCGCCGTCCGGCCCGTAGGTCTCGGTCGCGAACGTCTGGCGCAGGTTGTAGCGGCCGTCCTTGATCGGGCCGTCGCCGATGGGACGGCTGCGCCGCCAGGGCGAGCCCAGCTCGGCGAACGACAGGCCCGTCCTGGGGTCGGTCACCCTGCCGATGCTCCTGGAGCCCCTGCCCGGCCAGCGCGGCAGCGTGACGACCGTGCCTTCCCCGATCCTGGTGACGACAAGGCCGCTCGAGGGCGTCGGTGTCGGTGTGGGTGTGGGTGTCGGTGTGGTGGGGGCGGGTGCGGGCGTCACCGGGGTGGGCGGCGTGGGCGCCGGGACGGGCGCAGCGGCCGTGACGGTGCCGCCCGTCCCGGTGGCCAGGTTGAGGCCGACGACGAGTTCGGCGACGAGCGCGGCGGCGCCCAGCAGGCGGACCCACCCGGGGAACGGCGCCAGCAGGCCGCGCATGCGCTCAGAGGTCGCGGGCATGGCTCAGCCCTCCTTGGACAGCAGGTCGAGACCGGCCTGACGGGCTTGCTCCACGCTGTCGCGCAGCGCCTCCCGCAGCTGGATCGCACGTTCGGACAGCAGGCCGACCTCGTCGGCGGCCAGCGGGTCGCGCACCGTCCTGGACAGCAGCTCCCGGTAGGCGTCACCGTCCTCGGCCAGGTCCTGCAAGGTCCGCCACTCGGCGTAGACGGCCTGCGCCTCCTCGGTGCGCCGCGCGTACTCCTCCAGAGCCGAGACGCGGCGGGCCAGCGCCCGGGTGGCGACCGTCAGCGCCTCCTGCTGGGAGGACAGCACAGCGCAGATGCGTTCGGTGACGTGCCCTGTCCGGGCCGCGTCCTGCTCGCGGCGCAGCCGGGTCAGCTCGGTCAGCGTCTCGGCGATCTCCCACGCCTGGCGGGGCAGGGTGACGCGGTTGGCGACGCCGTCGAGCAGCCCGTCCGCGTCGAGCGGCGAGCCGAGCACGATCCCGGTCGCCTGCGCGGTGCGCTCCAGCAGCGCGGCGTCCACCGGCTCCAGCATGCGGGCGTGCACGTACCGGCCGTCGTGCCGGCGGCCGTAGGCGGCCACCGGCGACTCGCCCGCCAGGGCCAGCAGCGCCACAGCCGCGATCGCCTGCACGGCCAGGCAGGACAGGAAGAACGCCGCGAACCCGTACCCGATCCACACGCCCAGCAGCGCCGCCTGCAGCAGCGCCGCCGCGCCGACGAGCACCGGGTGGCGGCCACGGCGGGCCAGCGCCACGACGAGGGGCAGGAAGGCGGCCGGCGCCGACACCGCCAGCGCCGCCAGCACGTCACCGCCGGTCCGTCCGCCCCACGCGGGCCGGGGCGGCGGGGGCAGGAGGGCGGGGCGGGCGGCCATCGCCCGGCGGTGCGCCTCGGGCAGGTCCGGGTCGAGGATGAGGACGCCTGGGGTGTCGTCCGCACGGGAGCGAGCTTTGCCTGTCATGTCGTTCCTGATCTACGCGTCGCCGGCCCCGCGCGGGACGCGGCGATCTTCTCGGCGAGATCATCGGATGCGGCGCTTGCACTCCGCTTGCACTTCGCTCGTGGTCAGCGTGCCGCCGGTGATACCCGGACGTGGGCGCGCTCGCCCTGCTTGCCGATGAGGCTCAGGAACTCCACCGGCCCGGCGCCGGTGGCGCCGAACCAGTGCGGGGTGCGCGTGTCGAACTCGGCCGCCTCCCCCGGGGTGAGGATCAGGTCGTGCTCGCCGAGGACGAGCCGCAGCGTCCCGTTGAGCACGTACACCCAGTCGTAGCCCTCGTGGGTGCGCAGGTCGGGCTCGGCGTCGTCACGCCCGGCGGGCAGGACGAACTTGTAGGCCTGGATCCCGCCGGGCCTGCGCGTCAGCGGCAGCACGACCATGCCGTCGCCGCGGGCGATGGGGCGCAGGTGGACGCGGGGGTCGCCGGTCGGCGGCGCGTCGACGAGCTCGTCCAGTGTCACCCCGTGGGCGCGGGCGAGCGGCAGCAGCTGTTCCAGCGTGGGCCGCCGCAGACCCGCCTCCAGCCGTGACAGGGTGCTGGCGGAGATGCCGGTCTGCGCCGCGAGGTCGGCCAGCGTCACGTCCCGGTGCAGCCGCAGGCGCTTGAGCCGCGGCCCGACGGCGTCGAGCGTGCGGCCGATCGTGTCGTCCATGCGGCCATTTTGCCATTCGGCAACAGCGTTTGCTCATCCGCTCGTTCGTCACCACCATGAGAAGCCACCATCCCCGGACGAGGAGCACTCATGACGCACGCCTTCGACAAGGACTACTGGGAGCAGCACTGGCACGCCGCCATGGGCGCTCACCCGCCGAACCCGTACCTGGTGTCCGAACTGGGCGAGCTGCGTCCGGGGACGGCCCTGGACGCCGGGTGCGGCGGCGGCGCGGAGGCGATCTGGCTGGCCGGGCGCGGCTGGCAGGTCACCGCGGCCGACCTGTCGGCCCGCGCCCTCGCGCTCGCCGCCGAGCAGTCGGCGGCGATCCAGCCGCCCGGACGGGTGCGCTGGGTGGAGGCGGACCTGACCACCTGGCGCCCCGATGAGCCGTTCGACCTGGTCATGACGCACTACGCGCACCCGGCGATGCCGCAGCTCGACTTCTACGAGCGCATCGCGGGCTGGGTGGCGCCGGGCGGCACCCTGCTCATCGTGGGCCACTCCGGGTCTGCCGGTCACGGCCATCATCCGCCGGCCGGGTCTGCCGGTCACGGCCATCATCCGCCCGCCGGGTCTGCCGGTCACGGGCACCATCCGCCCCCCGAGGCGTCGGTCACCCCCGCCGCCATCACCGGCCGCCTGCCCGGCGCGCGATGGGAGATCGTCACCGCCGAGGAGCGCCACCGCACACCCGCGGGCCGCACCGAGCCCCTGCACGACGTCGTCGTCCGGGCCACCCGCCGCCCCTGACTTCCTCTGGTGTTCCAGGGCCTTCTTCGAGGACCTCGTCGGCCGGGTCATCCCTGCCGGGCAGAAGGGTTGAGGGTCTGAGCGGGGCGTGCTGACGGCTGCGCCGGAGGAGCGGTCGGTGCTGCCCGCCTGACCGAGGTGATCGGACGTCTTGCGCGGATGCAGCGGTGCCGGCGTTCCGCAAGAAGGCTGCCGGATCCGGGGGTCGGCGGTGCCATGCGGCAACCGCTGGAGCGCCGGATCGGTCAGCTGGATCCAGTGGCGTCGGTGACGGCGAGACAAGGCGCGGGCGCTGCGGCCGGCGGGTGCGGAGCCGCTCATCGAGGGGCCGCCCGGCCGGCCGTATGTCACGGTGGCGATCGATGTGGCGTCTCCGCCGTCATCACTCGTGAGCGGGCCACTCCTCGGCCAGGAGCGCGTATGAGAGACCGTCGAGCCATCCCTTGGTGTGGTGGAGCGAGTCTCGCACCGTGTGCTGTTCGCGGCGCATCCCGACCCGCTCCATCAGCCGCCACGAGGCTTCGTTGTCGTAGAAGCAGTCCGCGTGCAGGCGGCGCAGCCCAAGACTCTTGAAGGAGATGCCGATGAGGGCGCGTACCGCTTCGGTGGCATAGCCCTTGCCGCCGTAGGAGGGATCGAGCGTCCACCCGAGCTCTCCTTGGACGCCTTTCGCCTGGTCAGCGACCTCTTCCTGAGCCCAGCCATCCTGGATCTTCAGCATCAGGTCCCCGATCACCCGGCCGTCCAGCTCGACGATGAGCAGGTCGACGAGCCGTTCCTCGCGCAGGAAACGCTCACGGTAGTCGTCGTAGGTCCCTGTGGCGGCCGTGAGCCATTCGCGAGTCTCCGGCAGCTTCCGGAAGGCCCAGGTCGCGTCCAGGTCGCCGGGGACAGCCCGGCGCAACAGCAGCCGCTCGGTGGGAATCGGCCAGTCCAGCGTGTCAAGAGGGTGACGCATGGGCCCTCATCCTGACAGCGGCCTGTGGTGATGCACAAACGGATTTCCGCGGCCGATGATGGTGCCCGCTACCGCGCGACGCGCCGCCGGCCACACGGCTCATGAGGCGCCGGCCGTGCGCCGCCTTTCCCGGCTCAGCGCGCACCTGGCGGCCGACCGTCTACTGCGGCCTGGGCGCCATGCCGGCGAACAGCGCGTCGAGGATCCTGTCCACGTACTCGTGAGTGAGCGGCTGCTGCGTGATCAGCAGCTGGAAGTACAGCGGACCCGACAGGATCGCCATCGCCAGCTCCAGATCGAAGCGCGGCGACAACTGGCCCTGGTCGCGGGCCGCCTTCAACCGGGCGACGGTCTTGTCCGCCTGCGGCACGATGAACCGCTCGTTGAGCGCGGCGGCGACCTGCGGCTCGTACTGAGCTTCGCCGATCAGCGCCTGGAACAGCGGCCCGAAGGGCGGAGCGGCCAGCAGATCGACGGCCGCGTGAATCTGCACGCGCAGGTCGGCGGCGACGTCCCCGGTGTCGGGGTAGTCCAGGCTCGTCTCGTTCAGCGACAGCAGCGAGTCCAGCAGCAGCGCGCCCTTGGACGGCCACCGCCGGTAGATGGTGTGCTTGCCGGCGCCGGCGCGGGCGGCGACCGCTTCGATGCTCAGCCGGGCGTAGCCGATCTCCTGGCCCAGCTCCAGCGTGGTCCGCATGATGGCCTCGGTACGGTCGGCGCCGCGCCGGCGGGGTGTGTCGCTCATGAACGACACCTTATCGGTACGGCACGTGCCGTACTTGACATCGTTACCCGGCAAAGTCATAGTCTCTCATCGACACGGCACGTGCCGTACCGATAATGGAAGCCGGAGAACCCTCATGCCCGCCCCCACCCTCACCACCGGCCGCGACGCGCCACCGTTCACCACCTGGCTGCGCGACCACGCCGTCCCCCTCACCCACCTCGACCCCGACGCCCCGCTCGACGACCTCGAACCGCTGCGCGACCTCATCGGCAACGCCCGCGTCGTCGCGATCGGCGAGCACTCCCACTTCATCGAGGAGTTCACCCGCCTGCGCGCCCGCATCCTGCGCTTCCTGGCCGAACGCTGCGGCTTCACCGTCCTGGCCTTCGAGTACGGCTTCAGCGAGGCCTTCCCCCTGGACGCCTGGGCCCAGGGCGACGGCACCGACGACGATCTGAGCACCCACCTGGCCACCGCCGTCCCCATCGGCCTGGAGGAGCCCCTGCGCTGGATCCGCCACCACAACGCCCGCAACACCGGGGCCTCGCAGCCGGTGCGGTTCGCCGGCCTCGACGTCCCGGCGGCCGGCGGCTCCCTCCTGCCCGCCCTGACCCCGGTCGCCGACTACCTCAGCAAGATCGACCCCGAAACGCTCCCGGCCGCCGAGACGGCGACGCGGATCGCCGCCCGCTTCGCCGGCGCCTCCGCATCCTCGGCCGCCCCCGCATGGGCCCGCCTGCCCGCCACCGACCAGGACATCCTCACCGCCACCCTGACACGCCTGCTCATCCGCTTCCGCGCCGTCGAACCCCTGTACGTCGCACGCGGCGGCCGCCACGGCTACGACGTCACCCTGCACCGCCTGGAAGGCGCCTGCCAGGCCGACTACGGCTTCCGCGCCATGGCCGGCCTGTACGCCGGCGACGGGCTGACCGCTGACACCTCGGCCCGCGACCTCTACATGGCCCGATCGCTCCTGTGGCACCTGGAACGCTCACGACCGGGCACCCGGATCGTCCTGGTCGCCCACAACGCCCACATCCAGACGGCGCCCATCTCCTTCGACGGCCGCCTCACCGGCCTGCCGATGGGCCAGCACCTGCGTGCCGTGCTCGGCCCCTACTACTTCGCCCTCGGCCTGACCAGCACCGGCGGGCACACCGCCGAGATGATCCGCGACGAACAGGCCCGCTTCGGCTTCACCACCGTCGACACGCCGCTGGCGCCGCCCGAGCCCGGCAGCGCCGAGGCCGCCTTCGCCGCAGCCGGCCTCGGCCTCAGCCTCGCCGGTCTTCGCCAGGCCCCCACCGCCGCCGCCCCCGACCGCATCCGGCTGCAGAGCACCTTCCTGCACACCCCGGTCCTGGACGCGTTCGACGCCATCCTGCACACCCCGTCCTCCACCGTCGCCCGCCACCTCGGAACCGGGCGCTGACCGTCACACCTCCCTCCCATCTGCTGGCCTGATTTTTGCCGCATGCCCCTCCGATCGCGACGCACCCGGCTTGCTGGAATCGAGCCTCGGGCCGGTGGACGGCAGGCTCATCGTGAGAGGGTGTTTTCGACCCCCATGAATGATCTTGGATGAAAGCAACTCTCCAGGGCGAGGTGAGCGTCTGGTGGCGACAACCCGAGCGGCCCACCCCGCTCTCGGCGACGGCGGCGGGCTGATCACCCGGCGGAGCGTGCCACCGGCTGCCTGAGCAGCGTCTTGGTCTCAGGATCGGTGAAATCGGTCAGGTAGATCTCGTGGTGCAGCCCGTTGCGCACCAGACCGTGCTCGGCCATGAACGTCTCCATCACGTCGAGCGACGCCTTCTCTTCGCTGTAGGGCCCCTCGTGGAGCAACTCCACGCACTCGCCCTCGGTGAAGGTGACAACCTGGACGCGGTCGACGGCTGTGCCGGATGCGCGTGCCTGCTCACGCGCCGCTTCGACCGCTCCCGGCTCGGGAACGTCGGGCAGCGGCAGCAGCAGATGCCAGCGCCACTGATCGCGCGGCACCTCCAGCGGCGGCCGAAAGTTGTCCTCCACCCACCAACGGCCCTCCAGCGGGCCGGCCGGGCCGCCCATGACGGAGGCCACGGCGTACAAGGCGCCGATGGCCGAGACGTGCTCGGTGCCGCCGGGCTCGCCCATGCCGGTGACGTTGAGGCAGGTGACGGGGTCGCAGTGGACCAATTGCGGTGTCATTGTTCCTCCGGAGGAATCATCAGGTGGGTGATCAGCCGATCGGGCGGGGTGGTCGCCGGGTCGGACACGTACACCTCGCGGATCGGGCCGCGGACGGGAGGGTGCCGCTCGGCGCACCAGGACAGCAGCGCGTACGCGGTCAGCCCGATCTGGTCGCAGGGGCCGACGTGGGTGGCGCTGGCGAACGGCCGCCTGGCGATGGCGGCCAAGGTGGCCCGGCCGACGTCCGACGGGCCTGCCGCCCGTCGCGGTGGACACCGCCACGCGCCGCGCCGGTTCTGTGACCACCGTGACGTGAACGGACGGCAGGCCCTCCGCCATGACGCGCTCCAGGGCGGCCAGCGTTGATCGGCGCTTGGCCGGCTCGGCTTCCAGCCGCTCGTGCACTCCCTCCAGGGCACCGGCCGTACCGGACAGCACCCGCGCGATAGCAGCTCCTCGTCCATGCCCCCAGAATGGGGTCTCCCAGTGTGGGAGAGTCCAGCCGGGCGCCCTTGATCAGCCGGAACGGAGAATGTGCGGCGGGATGCGGACGTGACCGCTTGTGGATGCTTCTCGGCGAGAGAGGTCCTTCGTCGGAGAGGTGGTCGCGATGGCCGGGGGAGCGGACCGGCCCGGCCCCTCCGCTGGAGGCGATCACGGGCGCTCGGCGGAGGCGGCCAGGATCGCGGCGGCCACAGCCGGGCCGTGCTCGCCGCGACCCCGGCCTTACGCGACCGGCTCTGCCAGGCGTTCATGGACGGCCGTGACTCGCCTCTGGAGCAGGCGCAGCGACCGAGGAACCCCTGACGGACGCCTCTGGAGAAGGTCCCAGCAGCAAGGCCGCTCCGTTCTGATCCACTCTCGTCCGGAGCGGCACATGAGAGGGCACGTTGCCCGCTCAGCGCTCGGGCAGTTCGGCCAGCTGCCTGATCACGCGGGCCACGGTCTCGGTCTCGCTGGTCGTTACCAGGTCGTGGAAGCGGTAGCGGGCGACGTACGGCGACTGCAGCAGGCCCAGCTCGACCAGTTCCTCCAGCGCGTCCTCGGCCTCCTCCGGCTCCAACTCGCCGAGGACCGCGCTCAGCGGTACCCCGAAGTCCGGCGCGGCGGCGAGCGCCAGCCGCCGGAAGACCAGGCGTGCCGTAGCGGACAGCTGCTGGTAGGACAGCGCGAAAGCGGCGGCGACGGCCAGGTCTCCGGCCGCCAGCGCCTCCAAGCGTCGTTCCTCGTCGTCCAGACGCCCGGCCAGCTGACTGGGGGTCCATCCCGGCCGGCTCTGCAGCCGGTTGCCGACGATGCGCACGGCCAGCGGCAGGTTGCCGGAGAGCCTGGCCAGCCGGGTCAACCCGGCCGGATCCGGCCCGGTGCGCTCCTCGCCCACGATCGCGCGCAGCAGGTCCACCGTCTCCTCCCCGGACAGCGGAGCCAGCGGGATCTGCCTCACGCCCTCCAGCCCGGCGAGAGTACGGCGGCTGGTGACGATGATCATCGCGGCGCCGTCCGGCGGCAGCAGCGGGCGCACCTGGCTCTCGTGCGCGACGTTGTCCAGGACGATCAGGCAACGCCGCTTGCGCATCAGCGCGCGGTAGTGTCCCGCGCGCTCCTCCTCATCGCCCGGGATCCCTTTCTCCGGGACGCCGAGCGCCTTGAGCAGGCGCGACAGCGCCATCGCCGGATGCAGCGGCGCGGCGTCCATGCCGCGCAGGTCGAGGAAGTAACGGCCGTCGGGGAACAGATCCGCCAGATGCCCGGCGGCGTGCACGGCCAGAGCGGACTTGCCGATCCCGCCGGTGCCGGAGATGGTGGCCACGGTCGCCGCCGGGGTGCCGGCCTGCCCGGCCAGCCGGCGCAACAGGCGCAGTTGCGCCGCGCGCCCCGTGAAGTCGCCCACGGCGCGCGGCAGCTCACACGAACCCGGTATGGGACCCGTCGGCCTCGGCCGGCCCGCCTTCGCGGCGCCGGTCAACGCCGTCCGCTGGCCGTCGTCGAGTTCGAGGGCTTCGACCAGGGCTTGCACCGTACGCCGTTGCGGGCCGCGGCTCGCTCCCCGTTCCATGTCGCTGATCGCTCGCGCGCTCACACCTGACGCGGCGGACAGCTCCTCGAGCGTCAACCTGGCCTCTTGCCGGAAGCGCCGCAGGAGCAGACCGAACTGGCTGACCATGCATCCTCCCCGCCGGCTGTGAATCTACCGGCTTTCGCCCGTCGTGGATCACTGCGTCCAGATCGTGGATTCGCGCTACTTCTGGGTGCGGTTCCTCCGTCAGTTTCCTGGCCCGGATCAGGGAGATCCTCGGCGGCTTGACAGGCAACCAGCCGGTTACCTAAGTTAAAGGCAGCCAAAAGGCTGCATATCGACAGGCAGGCAACCGGGCATGAGGGCGGGCATGGACGAAGTGTTCAAGGCACTGGCCGACCCGAGCCGGCGCGCACTACTGGACTCGCTCAACACCCGCAACGGGCAGACGCTGCGCGAGCTGTGCGCCGGCCTCGACATGACCAGGCAGTCCGTCAGCAAGCACCTCGCCGTGCTGGAGGAGGCCGGGCTCGTCACCACCGTACGGCGAGGCCGGGAGAAGCTGCACTACCTCAACGCCGCACCCGTGCACGAGATCGCCCACCGCTGGATCAGCCGCTACGACCAGGCCAGAGTCCAAGCCCTCGCCGACCTGAAACTCGCCTTGGAGGAGACCCCCATGGACGCGCCCACCTTCGTCTACACCACCTACATCCGCACCACCCCGCAAAAGCTCTGGCAGGCGCTCACCGAGCCCGCCTTCACCCGCCGCTACTGGGCCACCGAGTTCACCACCGACTGGTCCGCCGGCTCACCGATGACCTGGGACAACCACGGCGTGCTGATCAGCGACCCCGAACAGGTCGTGCTGGAGGCCGAGCCCTACACCCGGCTCTCCTACACCTGGCACGCCATCACCCCGGAGCTCGCCAAGCGCTTCGGCTGGGACGAGGAGACGCTCGCGCGGCTGGCGGCCGAGGCCCGCTCGAAGGTCACCTTCACGATCGAGGAGAACGGGCAGGTCGTGAAACTCACCGTGGTGCACGACGGGTTCGAGCACGGGTCGGCGCTGGCGGAGATGGTCAGCCACGGCTGGCCGAACGTGGTGGCGAGCCTGAAGACGTTGCTGGAGACGGGTGAGCCGCTGCCCGAGGACGGGTGACCGGCGCGGGTGACCGGCGCGGGTGACCGGCGGACGGGTGAGCAGCCCGGCGGGAGGGTCGCGGGTGGGGTGAGGTGCCGGTCGCGCGGCTGGCGATGTCGTGCCGGGCCGCGTTGGCATTGTCGTGCAGTGTTGTCGTGCGGTGCCGCCGGGTGTGAGGGAGGCGCGCACATCGTGGCGGGCAGGCGCACGCACTGTGGCGGCGCACGCACTGTGGCGGCGCACGCACTGTGGCGGCGCACGCACTGTGGCGGCGGGCGTACATCGTGGCGGCGGTGCGCCTGCTCCAGGGCGGCGCGCCGGCGTGGAAGGTCCTGGGACGGCCGCGCCAAGGCGGCCCGCCCCGGCATCGTAGGGGTGCGGATGCGGCGCGACGCGCTCAGGGGCGGCCGCGCAGCAGCGGATGCGACCGCATCGCCACCTCCAGCTCACCCGGCAGCTCATCCCGATACCGGCCCAGCGTCGACAGATCGCTGTGCCCCAGCACCCGCCGCACCGCGTCCATGTCCACCGCGTCCGCCAGCAGATGCGTCGCCGTCGTGTGCCGCAGCCCGTGCGGCGTCACCGACCGCCGCTGATCCGGATCCACCGCCCGCTGCACCCGGTCGATCACCGCCTGCACGTCCCCCCGCGCCAGCCGACGCCCCCGCCACGACAGCAGCAGCGCCTTCTCGCCCGCCGCGCCGGCCATCTCCGGCCGGCCCCGCTCCAGGTAGGCCTGCAGCACCCGCGCCACGTCATCCGGCAACGGCACGTCCCGCGTACGGCCGCCCTTGCCGAAGATCCGCCAGTAACGCACGCCGTCGTTGGTGAAGAAGTCCTCGACGTTCGCCCGCACCAGCTCCGAGACCCGCGGCCCCACCGTCGCCAGCAGCAGCACGATCACCGCGTCCCGCGCCTCCGTACGCTGATCGCGCCGCTTACCGGACGGCGCCGCAGTCTCCGGGAGCGTCTGGGCCGCCCCGATCAGCCCCTGGGCCTGCTCACGGGTCAGCGCCCGCCGCTCGGCCCGCAGCCCGCCCCGTTCCCGCGCCGTCACCGTGGAGGCCGTCATCGGGTTGAGCTGCACCCAGCCCGCCAGCGCCGCGTGCTTGAACAACGCCGAGATGGAGCGGCGGAAACGCGCCTGCGACGACGGCGACTGGCCCGCCCGCTCCCCGGCGTCCCGGCCGTCGCGGCCATCCCTGCCGGGGGAGGAGCCGGTGGGGGAGGAGCGGCCGTCCGGTTTGCGGGCGAAGGCCAGCAGGATCGCGTCCACGTCCGCGCCGGAGAGATCGTCGAGCACCACCTGCTCGCCGGCCAGCTCCACGAGCGTGGCCACGTCCCGCGCGTACACCTCCGCCGTCGCCGGCGACAACGCGCCCGTCAGGGTCTTGGCCCGCACCAGCTCCACATACCGGTCCGCCGCCTCCGCCACCGTCACCCGGTCCAGCTCCGCAGGCCGCACCCGCCGCCCCTTCCTCACCGCATGCAACGACAACCGCACGCAACGGTCCTGGAACGACGGTAGCGGCCCGCACCGACAAAAACCCGACCGGCGAAGCACTTGCCCGGCCGAAGCCCGACCGGCCGGAAGCCCCGGTCAGAAACCTCCGGCCGGAAACCCCGGCCGGAAGACCAAGCCCCGGCCGGAAGCCCCGGCCGGCCCGGCGGTCAGATGTCGCGGAAGGTCTCGATGCGCGCCCCCAACGCGTTCAACCGCTCAGCCAGATCCTCATACCCCCGGTTGATCACGTAAACGTTACGCAGCACCGACGTCCCCTCGGCCGCCATCATCGCCAGCAGCACCACCACCGCCGGCCGCAACGCCGGCGGGCACATCATCTCCGCGCTGCGCCACCGCGTCGGCCCCTCCACCAGCACCCGATGCGGATCCAGCAGCTTCACCGACGCCCCCAGCCGCGTCAGCTCCGTCAGATAGATCGCCCGGTTGTCGTACACCCAGTCATGGATCAGCGTCGACCCCTGCGCCGAAGCCGCGATCGCCGCGAAGAACGGCACGTTGTCGATGTTCAGCCCCGGGAACGGCATCGGATGGATCTTGTCGATGGGGGAGACCAGCTTCGACGGCCGCACCGTCAGATCCACCAGCCGCGTTCGCCCGTTCGCCGCCGGATACTCCCGCCCCCGGTCGTGATCCAGCCCCATCTCCTCCAGCACCGCCAGCTCGATCTCCAGGAACTCCACCGGAACCCTGCAGATCGTCAGCTCCGACGACGTCACCACCGCCGCCGCCAGCAGGCTCATCGCCTCCACCGGATCCTCGGAAGGGGAGTAGTCGACGTCCCGCTCGATCTGCGCCAGCCCGTGCACGGTCAGCGTCGTCGTCCCGATGCCCTCCACCCGCACCCCGAGCTGCTCCAGGAAGAAGCACAGGTCCTGCACCATGTAGTTGGACGAGGCGTTGCGGATCACCGTCACCCCGTCGTGCCGCGCCGCCGCCAGCAACGCGTTCTCCGTGACCGTGTCGCCCCGCTCGGTCAGCACGATCGGCCGCGACGGAGACACCGCCCGGTCCACCCGCGCGTGATAGAACCCGCCCGTCGCCGTGATGTCCAGCCCGAAGTGCCGCAGCGCCGACATGTGCGGCTGCACCGTACGGGTACCCAGGTCACAGCCGCCCGCGTACGGGATCTGGAACTGCTCCGTGCGGTGCATCAGCGGACCCAGGAACATGATCACGCTCCTGGTCCTGCGCGCCGCCTCGGTGTCCATCGCCTCCAGCTCCAGCCGGGACGGCGGCACGATCTCCAGATCGCTGCCCTCGTTGATCCACCGCGCCCGCACCCCGATGGAGGCCAGCACCTCCAGGATCCGGTACACCTCCTCGATCCGCGCCACCTTCCGCAAGATGGTGCGCCCCGAGTTCAGCAGCGACGCGCACAGCAGCGCCACACACGCGTTCTTCGACGTCTTGACGTCGATGCTGCCCGAAAGCCGGCGACCGCCCACCACCCGCAGATGCATCGGCCCCGCGTAACCGAGCGAGACGATCTCACTGTCGAGCGCCTCACCGATCCGCGCGATCATCTCAAGACTGATGTTCTGGTTACCGCGCTCGATGCGGTTGACCGCGCTCTGACTCGTCGCCAGCGCGTCGGCCAGCTGCAGCTGTGTCCATCCACGATGCTGGCGCGCATCCCGGATCAGCCGGCCGATCCGCACAAGATAATCATCTGCCACAACACGCAACCATATCTCACATATGAGATGCAGCAGCGCCAGAGGCCGCCGACGCGCCGGACAACTCCCGATGCCGCGCCAAACGCTCCGGCGTCGAAGCCGCCTTCACCTTCCGCACGAACTCCCGCCGCGCCAGACGGAACCCGCTGCGGTCGTCGAACATGTCCCGGCTCATCTCCGCAAGCTCCTCGGCCCGGTAAGCATCCAGCGGCTTACGCCGCTCATCGACCTCACGAACCTGCCGCCTGCCCGCCAGCAACCGATCGTAACCCGGATCCGCCGCCAGCCGCTCCGCGTACTCCAGCACCCGCCGCTCGAAATCCAGCCGCGACCCCGGCAACGCCTTGTCCGCCAGCCCGCACTCCACCGCCTCGGCCGCCCCCAACGGCAACGCCTCCTGCGTCAGCCGCCGCGCATGCTCCGCACCCACCCGGCGCGCCAGCACATACGTCCAGTACTCACTGCCGAACAACCCCATCGTCCGGTAATGCGGATTCAGCACCACCGAATCCCGCACGATCACCCGATCGGCGCCCAGCCCCATCATCACCCCGCCCGCACCCGCGTTCCCCCCGATCGACGTCACCACCAGCTGACCCGTGCAGTCCACGATCTCCCGGCACACCGCGTTCATCGCGTTGATGTTCATCCACGCCTCCAGCTCCGCATGCCGCGCCGCCTCGATCACGTTCAGATGAATGCCGTTGGAGAACACCTCACCACCCCGCACCACCAGCACCCGCGTGTCCTGCGCCACCGCGTACCGCAACGCCGAGGCCAGCCGCCGGCACTGCTCCGTCGACATCGCCCCGTTGTAGAAGTCGAAACTCACCACCCCCACCCCCTCACTGCGGTCATAGGTGATCTCGCTGTACCCCGACCGCTGCGGCACGTCCGCCACCAGATCACCCAGCACCATCGCCGCCGGCAGCTTCACCGCCCCCTCCTGCTCCAGCCGCAGATGACCCACCCACACCGACCCGTCCCCGCTGCTCACCAGCACCGCACCCTCACGCCGCGCCACCACCTGCCCCGGCACCCCTGCCAGCTCCGACAGGTCCGCCAGCTCCCCAGGCTCCGGACCCCGATACACGTCGAACACCCGCACCGGCAGATCACACAACGACACCCGCCCGCCCGGAGCCCCGTCAGCCGCCCGCACCCGCCGCAGAATGTCCTCCGTCGGCTCCGACCACGAGAACTCCCGGTCAGCGTGCCGCATCGCCCGCCGCAACCGCCCCCGCACCTCCGGCGCCCGGTAGTCCAGCGGCGCCGGCACGAACGACGCGTCACCCGCCTTCGCCGCCACCTCCACCACCAGCTCCGCCGCCGCCTGCGCCACCGGCCCGTTGTACAGCGCCGACTTACGCGGAGCCTCCGGCGGCATCGCGAACGTCCGGAACCCCCAGATCGGGCCCGCGTCCATCTCCTCGACCGCCTGCAGCGCCGTCACCCCCCACTCCGCCTCACCGTCGGCGATCGCCCAGTCCAGCGACGAGGGCCCCCGGTCGCCGGGCGGCCCCGGGTGGACGATCACGGTGCGGTAGGCCCGCCACAACGCCGACGGCACCCGCTCCTTCAGGAACGGGCAGATGACGAGGTCCGGCTTGGCCAGCTCGGCCGCCTCCACCATGACCTCCGCCGACAGGGCCAGCTCGACCGAAACCTCGTGACCGGCGCGGCGCAGCTCCAGCCACGCGCGCTGGGTCAGACCGTTGAAGGAGGAGCAGAGCAGCAGGATACGCAACGCGGTACTTCTTTCAGCACGACAAGGGGGACGGGCAGGGCGGGGGACTACCGGCCGGGCAACGGGCACACCCACGCGTCACAGCCATTTACGGAAGTCCCATAAGACCCATACATCCCACGATGCTGACACGAAACTTCCACTCTTGGTGACCATTCGCCGCAAAAAACCGCTCTGACCAGCCCCAATTGACCCGCTTTGCCCGAAAAGATCCTGTCAGGGGGCGGGGGAGAGGGGCCCGGGCGAGGGAGGCAACCCGGACCCCCGTGCGATGACCCGGGCCCCGGCTGACCGGAACGCCGCGCCACCACGCACCACCATTTCGCCGACACCCCCAGCATCGCCCCGCACCGCCCGTCCGCAGGTCACGGCCAGGACAGGAGTGCGCGACGGCCCCTTGGCACAACCCGCCGCAACGGTGATCCAAACCCGCCGTCCCGCCACGTGATCGCTCCCGCAGAACCGGACTCCAAGGAGGTAAAGTGACGTTATTGCCTATACCAGACAGAATCCACCTTCTGTTCGGTTAGGCATATTTACCGTCAAGAGCCGGTCACGTGAGGGAGTAGCGGATCGGCAGCCGCTTCAACCCGCCCACGAACGTCGTCGCCGTCCACGCCGGCTCACCGTCCAGCTCCACCCGCGCCAGCCGGGGCAGCAGCTCCTCGAACAACGCCGCCGCCTGCATCCGCGCCAGGGCCGCGCCCAGGCAGAAGTGCACCCCGAACCCGAACGCCAGATGCCGGTTCGGCTCCCGCCCGGCGTCGAAGGCGAACGGCTGCCCGAACACGTCCTCGTCGCGGTTGGCCGACGGGTAGGACAGCAGCACCGACTCGCCCTTGCCGATCGGGACGCCGCGCACGCTGGTGTCGGCGGCGGCGGTGCGCATGAACGACTTGACGGGGCTGACCCAGCGGATCATCTCCTCGACGGCCGCCGGCAGCAGGGCGGGGTCGTCGCGCAGCCGCTGGAGCTGTGCGGGGTGGCGGATGAGGGCTTCGAGGCCGCCGGCGATGGTGGAGCTGGTGGTGTCGTGGCCGGCGGTGGCGATGAGGATGTAGTAGGAGGCGGCGGTGCCCTCGTCGAGGAGTTCGCCGTCGATGCGGGCGCCTGCGATGCGGGAGGCGAGGTCGCCAGTGGGGTGGGCGCGGCGGGAGGCGGTGAGGTGGTGGAAGTAGGCGAAGAGGTCTTCCAGGACGCCGGTGTGGTCGCGGGGGGTGCCGGTGCCGCGTCCGGTGTCCTGGTCGTCGTGGCCGAAGAGCTGCTGGGTGAGCTGCAGCATGCGGGGGAAGTCGGATTCGGGCAGGCCGAGGAGGGCGAGGATGACGTGCAGGGGGTAGCCGGCGGCGATGTCCCGGGCGAAGTCGCAGGTGGTGCCGTGTTCGGCCATGAGGTCGACGTGGCGGCGGGCCAGGTGGCGGATGCGGGTGTGCAGGGTGCGCATGGCGGCGGGGCGGAAGTGGTCGGCGGCGACGGCGCGCAGGGGGCGGTGGTGGGGTTCGTCGAGGTGGACGATGCTGGTGAGGGCTTTGCCTTGGTTGCGGCGGGTGTGCAGGGCGTGGTCGAGGGCGGCGGTGCGCAGGACGGGGCGGGGGGCGTTGAGCCAGAGGGTGTGGTCGCGTTCGACGGTGAGGATGTCGTGGTGGCGGGTCAGGGCCCAGAAGGGGGTGTAGCCGGGTCTGTCGACGTGGTGGACGGGTTCGTGGTGGCGCAGGAGGGACAGGGCGGTGTGGAGGTGGTGTTCGTCGGTGTAGGTGGCGGGGGTGGCCAGGGCGTGGCCTGCCTGGGTGAGGGTCATGGGCACGGGTGTCTCCCTGGGCCGTCGGGTGGGTGTGGGGCCAGGGGTGGTGTTCCCGTGGGGGGCGGGGTCCATGCGGTGCGTTATGACCGGGCGTTATAACCGGTTGACGAAGCGTGCTGCGGCGCGCTGGCTCATGCCGGTTTCGCCGCGGACGAGGAAGACGGCTTCTTGTATCTGGCCGAGTGCTTTGAGTTCGCGGGCCTGGTCGACGAGGTCGACGCTGACGCCGGGCCGGTTGCGTGGGTTTCTGGTGAGTCGGGCGGCCAGGATGATGAGCCAGATGGCGGCGGCGGTGACGACGGCGGTGAGGGCGATGACGCTGGGTGTGGCGATCTCCAGTGGGGGCATGTTGGGGCGTCTTCCCGGGTGTGGGTGGTTTATGCGGCCCCTTCCACGGTTGCTCGATAATGAACATTATGTCAAGTAGCGGTGATCGGGGCTCCCCTGTGGGTGAAGATTTTTTGGCGGCTGGGGCGGGGGTTGCGCGGGGTGCTCGTGGGGTGCGGGAGGGCGGCTGAGCGGGGGTTACGCGGTGTCATCGGCTCTGGTGGCGCGGCTCGCGGGGCCGCTGACGGGTAAGTTGACTTTTCGTTGATTCCCTGTCGTTGGCGGGACGACTGGTTTTAGGGTGGAGCTCCTGCTATTCGCGCCGCGAGAGGAGCAGCACGTGGGGAACGAGTCGGTGTTATGCCCGGTGTGTCAGGGGGTTCTGCCCGCTTCCGGTAAGGAGTCGTACACCGCGTTGCGGGGGCGGCTGATCGTGACGAACGGGTACTGTGCGGGCGGGTGCGCCGAGCGGCGCGCCGAGATGGAGCAGCAGCAGGCCCAGAGGCAAGCGCAGCAGCAGACGCAGCAGATGGCGCGTCCGCAGGGGCTCCCCTCCCCTGCTCCGGTGCCGGGCCCTGCGCAGGGCGGGCGTGCGGCGCTGCGGGTGGTGCGTTAGCGGTCTGCCTGGTGGTGGCCGTCGGTGGTGTGCCAGTAGTCGCGGGTCCGTACGGCGAGGCCGTCGGTGTCGAACTGGGCGAGGACGCAGCCTGCCAGGGTGATGGGGCGTCCGTTGTCGTAGGCGCGGACGCGGAACTCGATGACGGCCTGGTCGCCGTCGACGAGGGGCGGGCCGAAGGTGACGTCGGGGTCGCTCTCGCCGGTGAAGGACCAGGTGATGTAGTCGGCGATGGCCTGCCTGCCGCGGTGCGGCGGGCGGAAGGGCATGCTGGTGTGGACGGCGTCGTCGCGGTAGAGGGCGGTGATGGCGGCGGCGTCGTGGTGGGTCCAGCCGTGCTGCCAGGTGTCGGCGAAGCGCTGTGCGGCCTGTCGGGTGTCCATACTCGTCAGCGGGTGTAGGGGCGGGTGGCGGTGACCGCGGTGACGGGTAGTGGCCCGTACAGGTGGGGGAAGCCGTTCTCGACGCGGATGTCGAGGCCTGCGGGGTCGATGTCGAGGACGAGCAGCGGTTCGGACAGGTGGCTGTAGTAGGCGGTGTGGACGCCGTCGAGCTGGGCCTGGTCGCGGCTGCAGTGGATGAAGCCCTCCTGTTCGAGGGTGCGGCCGAGGGTGGAGACGCGGTACTCCCCCGCTTTGCGCGCGTCCTCCCAGTCGGTGCGCAGGGCGAGGTGGTGGATGTGGCCGGTCATGGGGTCCTTCCTGTTTCTCCGGTGGCGTGGGTCAGGGCGAGGGTGAGCAGGGCGCGGGCCTCGTCGAGGGGGCGTTGTTCGACGACGTGCTCGAGCCACAGGGTGGAGACGGTGGTGTAGAGGAGCCGGACGCGGGGGTCGGTCTCGGGCAGGCCGAGGGTGTCGGCGACGAGGCGGACGCAGCCGTCGGTCCAGCGGCGGGCGATGTGCTGCAGGACGGGGTCGCGGCCGGCGTGGACGTACAGCTCCCACAGGCCGAGCTGGCGGGTGCGGTCGGCGGTGGCGACCTGGTCGGTGAGTGCGGTCAGGCCGTGGCGGGTGATCCAGTCGCGGGTGGTGGCCAGTTCGGTCTCCACGAGCTGGGCGAACGCTTCTGCCAGGAGCTGGTCGCGGGAGGCGAAGTAGTAGGTGGTGGCGGCCAGCGGCAGGTGGGCGCGCTGGGCGACGGCGCGGTGGGTGACGGCGCCGAAGCCGCCGTCGGCCAGGAGGCCGACGGCGGCGTTGAGCAGGGTGGTGCGCCGGCGTCGGCTGCGCTCCTGGCTGGGCTGCTGGGCGGGCTGCTGCGCGGGGGTGCTGTTGTGGTTGCTCAGGTGTGGGTTCAATGGCCACCTGCGAGGTTGAGGAGGACGACGCCGCCGATGATGAGCAGGATACCGCCGATCTTGAGGGCGGTGAGGGTCTCCCCCATGAACGCTGCGCCGATGAGGGCGATGGCGGCGGTTCCGGCTCCGGACCAGACGGCGTAGGCGGTGCCCATGTCGAGCTGGAGTTTCAGGACGCGGGCGAGCAGGGCGAAGGAGGTGATGTAGCCGGCGGCGACGACGATGCTCCAGCCGAGGTGGGAGAAGCCGTTGCTGAGTTTGAGCGCGGTGGTGGCGAGCACTTCGCTGGCGATGGCGAGGGCGAGCAGGATCCAGGCCATGGGTGGTGGTCTCCGGGGGTGCGAGAAAGTGGTACGGGTGTCCTGATTTTAGGGGTGCCTCTCCCCCGCCGGACGGCGGGGTCCCGGCGGGTTGCGCGGAACCGCTTGAAAACCCAGTCGAATACGTGTTCCACTGGAGGGTGTGGCTTGGGACGCGCTACCGCTGGTCGACGCCGCCGACGATCGCCCACTGATCGAGCGGCGCGCGGTGCTGCGCGACGGCTTCTACGAGCTGCAGGCTCGCACCGTGATCGAACGGGTGCCGCAGGCCGCGGGCATCGCCCAGCAGTGGGCCGTCTCCCCCTACCGTGGCTGCGCCCATGCCTGCCGCGGCTGCGGCGCCCGTGCCGCGCACCGGCGGCTCGGCCTGGACATGGGGCGTGACTTCGACACCCGCGTCGTCGTCCGCCCGAACGTCGCCGAGCGGCTGCGCGCTGAGCTGGCCCGCTGGGACGGCAGCGAGCTCGCGGTGGGCCTGTCCGGCGACTGCTATCAGCCGGCCGAGGACACCTACCGGCTGATGCCGCACGTGATCGCCGCCCTGACCGCCGCGGGCACCCCGTTCACCGTCTACACCAAGGGCCCGCTCGTGCTGCGCGACGCGCGGCTGCTGGCGCGGGCCGGGGCGCGGGTGGCGATCTCCATCGCGTTCGTCGACGAGCGGATCCGGCGCGCGGTCGAGCCGGGCGCCCCGTCGGCGCAGGCCCGGCTGGAGCTGGTCTCGGCGCTGGTGGAGGCGGGCGTGGACTGCCGGGTGCTGATGGCTCCGGTGCTGCCGCTGCTCAGCGACGCCGCCGACCAGCTCGGCGCCACCGTACGGCGCATCGCCGCGGCGGGGGTGCGGCGGGTGGAGCCCATGGTGCTGCGCCTGCCGCCGGGGACGCGCGAATGGTACGTGGAGTGGCTGCGGCAGGCGCATCCCCACCTCGTGGAGCGGTACGAGGAGCTGTACGACCGGGCGGGGCTGCCGCCGGAGGCGTACGAGGGGCGGATCACGGGGCAGATCGCGCAGTTGTGCCAGGTGTACGGGATGGAGTGCGGGGCGCCGCAGGCGGTGCGGGGCGAGCCGAAGGCGGCCCAGCTGGCGCTGGTGTGACCGCTGCCGGCCCGGCCCTCCGAGACGGGCTGAAGCCCGCTACGGGATGGGCGCGGGCGTGGAGCGGACGGCGAGCCGGTCGAGGGAGATGCCCAGCACGTCGGCCAGGGCCGCGATCGTGAAGAACGCCGGCGTCGCGATCCGCCCGGTCTCGATCTTGCGCAGGGTCTCGGCGGACATGCCGGCCGCCGCGGCCACGTCGACGATGCTGCGCTCGCCGCGTGCCTGGCGCAGCACCTGGCCGAGCTGCTCGCCGCGGAGCCGCTCCTCGGGGGTCAGCGGGGGTCGCACCATGACACCACTGTATAGGTCTGTTGGCGAGGCTGGCCCCACCAGCCGCCATCTGTGGCATTCCCACAGGTGGCTGGGGGCGTGAGAGGTTGTTTACACGGGGAACTGGTCGATGACGCTGTCGTCGGGTTCCTGGGCCGAGCGCGATCTTGGAGTAGATCTCCAGCGAGGTGCGGCTGGCGTGGCCGGAGTAGGGCTGGATGAGGGCGTCGTCGATTCCTGCTCGTAGGAGCGCAGCGCCGGGATGAGTGGGCCGGCGTGGGCGAGTACCGCGCTGAGCGCCGTCGCGTCGCGCAGGGCGAGGTTGGTCCCTGCCCCGGCCGCTGGGCTCATGACGTGGGTGGCGTCGCTGAGGTGCAGGCGGTAGCCCCGGCGGCGGATGAGCGGCGGATGAGCGGCGACTGGTCGCGCTCGTAGACGGCCACGTCGATCCCGGCCCCGCGCAGCCCGTTGGCCAGGGCCGGCCCGCCGACGCCGGCCCCGACGACGATCACCTTCATCGCCGGCCGCCGCTGAAGTCGTCGGCGTGCTCGGCGGCCCACGCCGACAGCGTTGTGGCGGGTGCGCCCGTGATGTCGGGCACCGTGGAGGTGACCTCCGGACGCGGGGCGGCGGCCATCTTGGTGTAGCCGTCGAGTAGTTCGTCGACGAAGTCGCCGGGGAAGTCGGGATCGGCCAGCAGCCGGGCACGCTCCTGCTCCAGCGTCAGCTCCTGCCAGTGCAGCGGGCGGCCGACGGCCTCGCCGATCAGCCGCACCTGCTCGGCCTGGGTCAGCACCTCAGGCCCGGTGAGGGTGTAGCGGTGTCCTTCGTGCCCGGGTTCGGTCAGCGCGTGTACGGCTACCGCCGCGATGTCGTCCTCGTGGATCGGCGTCGTCGCCAGCGAGCCGAAGGCCCCGCGGACGTAGTCGCCCGCCCTGATCTGCGCGCTCCACCACAGGGTGTTGGCCATGAAGGTGCTGGGGCTCAGCACCGTCCACTCCATGCCGGACTGCTCGATCAGCCGCTCGACGGTGGCGTGCCAGCGGGCGACCGGGTTGGGCTGCTCCTCGGGCGCGACTCCAGGCAGTGCACCGCCACCGGTCATGAAGACGACGCGGCGGACGCGGCGCTTGAGCGCGCCGACGATGGGGCGGGCGGGTTCAGCCGAGTGGAAGGGCCACATGAGGAACGCGGCGTCGACGTCGTCGAGGGCGCCGGGCGCGTCCAGGTCCGGAGTGATCACCTCGACGCCTTGGGGCAGCTTCGCGGCCTCAGGGTTGCGGCTCATGGCTCGTACGGCGGCGCCGCTCCAGGCCAGCCGCTCGGCCACCCTTCTGCCCACGTTGCCGGTCGCGCCGAAAACCAGGTAAGTGCTCATGCGTCAAAGATCCCGTCGCCTCGACGACCAAGCACCTCAAGTGCCACGTTCTGGCGATAAGTAGCGTGCAATGCTGAAGCATGGCGAAACCTAGCGTGTTGGACGCGATGGACCATGCTCTCGTGCACGCACTCCAGATCGACGGCCGCGCTTCCTTCCGCACGATCGCCGACGCACTCGACGTCTCCGAGCACACCGTCGCCCGCCGCTACCGGAAGCTGCGCGCGCACGGCGTCCTGCGGGTGGCCGGCTGGCTCGACGGCCAGCGCTTCGGCCGCACCTCTTGGTCGGTGCGCCTCGTGTGCACGCCGGATGCGGCAGGTCAGGTGGCCGAGGCCATCGCCCGGCGCGACGACGCCGTCTGGGTCCGCCTGCTGTCCGGCGGCACCGAGATCGCCTGCGGCGTCCAGGCGGGCGGCGACCAGGACGCCGACGAACTGCTGCTGAAGAAACTGCCGCGGACCCCGCGCATCGTGGCCATGTCCGCGCACGCGACCCTGCACATGTTCGCCGGATGGCGCAGCCGGGTCGCGGTGCTCACCGACGAGCAGGCCGAGCGGATCCAGCCCATGCTGCCGTACGGGAAAGAGGTGTCGCTGAGCGCGCAGGACCACGCCATGGCGCGCGTGCTGGCCCAAGACGGGCGGGCCGGGTACGGCGAGCTGGCAGCGGCCAGCGGATGGTCGCACACCACCGTGCGACGCCGCCTCGGCGAACTGCGATCCAGCGACACGCTCAGGTTCGACGTCGAAATCTCCTCGCAGGCCCTGGGCTACCACGCCGAGGCCTGGTTGTGGATGAAGGTCGAGCCGTCGGCCCTGGCCTCGGTCGGCGAAGCCATGGCCGCCCACCCCGAGGCCGACGTGGTGGCGGCCACCACCGGCCCCACGAACCTCATGGCCGGTGTGACCTGCCGTGACACGCGCGACCTCTACCGCTACCTCACCGAGCGAGTGGCCCCGCTCCACGGTGTGCGCGAGCTGGAGACCGCGCCCGTGATCCGCACGGTCAAGCGAGTGGGCACCTTCCTGTCCTGAAATTCAGCCAATGCCTCGCCGGCACGATCATCGCCTCCCGCGCAGTCCGGCCGGTGCCCGCTTGCGGCGACATCTCAGATGGCGGCTGGTGGGGCCATCCTTACCGACAGGCCGTATACCCGGCCATGAACCGTACACCCTGCCGTACACCATACGGTAGCGTGGCGGGATGGACGACAGCATCGTGATCACCGGCGCGCGCGTCAACAACCTCAAGAACATCTCCCTGCGCATCCCCAAGAACCGCCTCGTCGTCTTCACCGGCGTATCCGGATCCGGCAAGTCCTCCATCGTCTTCGACACCGTCGCCGCCGAATCCCAGCGCCAGCTCAACGAGACCTACACCGCCTTCATCCGCAACCGGCTCCCCTCCTACGACAAACCCGACGTCGAAACCATCGACAACCTCGGCGCCGCCATCGTCGTCCACCAGAGACCCGTCGGCGGCAACGCCCGCTCCACCGTCGGCACCATGACCGACATCATGCCGATCCTGCGCGTCCTGTTCTCCCGCTACGGAACCCCCAGCGCCGGCTACTCCTTCGCCTACTCCTTCAACGACCCCACCGGCATGTGCCCCGGCTGCGACGGCCTCGGCCGCGCCGTCCGCCTCGACACCGCCGCCCTCATCGACGACGAACGCAGCCTCGACGACGGCGCCATCCGCTTCCCCCTCTTCGGCGTCGGCACCTGGCAGTGGCAGATCTACGCCCGCTCCGGCACCTTCGACCCCGCCAAACCCGTACGCGACTACACCCCCGCCGAACGCCACCTCCTCCTGCACGGCAGCGGCTTCACCGTCGACGTCCACGGCAAGAACGGCACACTCAACAAGGTCGCCTACGAAGGCGTCGCCGACCGCTTCACCCGCCTCTACCTCAAACGCGACACCTCCACCCTGTCCGCACGCACCCGCGCCGCCGTCCACGACCTCATCACCGAAGGCGTCTGCCCCCAATGCCACGGCGCCCGGCTCAACACCGCCGCCCTGGCCACCAGAATCGGCCCCCACTCCATCGCCGACCACGCCGCCATGGAGATCACCGACCTCATCACCGTCCTGGCAGACCTCGCCAACCCCGTCGCCGACACCGCCGTCACAGCACTACGCCGCCTCGACGACATCGGCCTCGGCTACCTCACCCTCAACCGCGAGACCTCCACCGTCTCCGGCGGCGAGGCACAACGCCTCAAGACCGTCCGCCACCTCGGCTCCGCCCTCACCGGCATGACCTACGTGTTCGACGAACCCAGCGCCGGCCTGCACCCCAGCGACGTCGGCCGCCTCAACCGGCTCCTGCTGGCCCTGCGCGACAAAGGCAACACCGTCCTCGTCGTCGAACACGACCCCGACGTCATCGCCGTCGCCGACCACATCATCGACCTCGGCCCCGGCGCCGGCGAACACGGCGGCGAGATCGTCTTCACCGGCAGCTTCGAACAACTCACCACCGCCGCCACCCGCACCGGCCAGGCCCTGCGCCGCCGCACCCCCCTCAACACCCGGCCACGCCGCCCCGCCGGACGACTCACCATCGCCCCCGCCACCCTGCACAACCTGCACGACGTCGGCACCACCATCCCCACCGGCGTGCTCACCTGCGTCACCGGCGTCGCCGGATCCGGCAAGTCCACCCTGTTCACCCACATCCTGCCCGCCCAGCACCCCGGCGTCCTCATCGCCGCCCAGGACCCGCCCGGCACCTCGGCCCGCTCCAGCCCCGCCTCCTACCTCGGCGTCCTGGACCCCATCCGCCGCCTGTTCGCCCGCACCTGCGGCGTACCCGCCGCCCTGTTCAGCCACAACTCCGACGGCGCCTGCCCCCGCTGCGAAGGCCGCGGCCTCATCCACACCGACCTCGCGTTCATGGACCCCGTCACCTCCGTGTGCGAGATGTGCGGCGGCACCCGCTACCGGCCACAAGCACTCACCCACCGGCTGCGCGGCCTGACCATCGCCGACGTGCTCGCCCTCACCGCCGAACAAGCCACCGCCTTCTTCACCGAACCCGCCGTGGCCGCCACCATCCGCACCCTGATCGACGTCGGCCTCGGCTACCTCACCCTCGGCCAGCCCACCAGCAGCCTGTCCGGCGGGGAACTGCAACGCATGAAACTCGCCGGCGAACTGTCACGCACCGGCGCCGTCCACGTCCTGGACGAACCCACCACCGGCCTGCACCTGTCCGACGTCGGCACACTCCTGACGCTCCTGGACCGGCTCGTCGACGGCGGCAACACCGTCATCGTCATCGAACACCACCTCGACGTCGTCAAACACGCCGACTGGGTGATCGACCTCGGGCCGGGCGGCGGAAAACACGGCGGCCGCATCCTGTTCGAAGGGCCGCCGCAACATCTTCCCGACGCGCCGGGATCGGTCACCGGCGCCCATCTGAAAGCCGCGCTCGCCATCAACACCGGCGCGGGCCTGACACCCGCGCAACCCCCGCAGGGGCCGGGTAATAACCCGTGATCCCGCCAGACCGCCTCGCTCCGCGGCCCGCACCACGCCTGGCGGGCCGCTGCCACGGCCGTCCCGCCGCCGCGCCCGCGCCACCGCCGCGGGCCTGACGACATCACCGCCACCGCGCGGCGCGATGCCGGACGCCCCGACCCCGCTAATAACCCGCATCCCGGACGGACCCCGCGCCCACCCCGGACACCGGCGCCTCGCACCGGCAGGACGCCCCGCCCCGAGGAAGGCCGCCGCGCATCGCCCCGCACCAGACCACCGGGCCGGCCACGATCACGACCTCCAATGCGGCGAACCCCGCGCCCGCCACCGGCGCGCCGCCGCCCAGCGAGCACCGCCACGGCCGTTCCACGTCCTAACATGAGGCGCAACTCCACTCGCTCGAAGCCCGCGGCACCCCGCACCGGAGCGACCCGCCCCAGCAGACGCCTGCACCTTCCCCCCGGCACAAGCCGCCCAGCAAGCGTCCGACCCCGGCCCCCTCGGGCCGGCGCCCCAGAGCGCTCATCGCCCCCGCCACACCGCTCCGGCGGCCCCGGGGAGCACAGATCGTCACCGCTGTCATGGGTTCCAAGGCGACGCGGGCCGCGAGGTCACCATGACCACGCTCCCGGGTCGTCGCCCCCCAGGCTATGTCCCGGCCGCCCCACGGGGGCGCCCTGGTCACGAAGCCACAGCAAGTTTTGACCTGCGCATGGCGCGCCTTGACCCGCACACGACGAAGGCGGCGCCCCACACGGAGGACGCCTCCCTTCCGGCCACCGCCGTCCACGCTCAGACGCGTCCGCGCCCCGTGAACACCAGCTTCACCACGACTCCTCCTCCACACACACCCTCACATGCGTCACCAACTCCTCCGGCGACGTCACGGCCGGATCCGACACGTACACCTCACGCAGCGGCCCCCGCACCACATGCCGCCGCTCCGCACACCACGCCAGCACCGCGTGCGCCGTCAGCGAGATCTGGTCGTACGGCCCCACATGCGTCGCCGACGCGAACACCCCGCCAGGCAACACCCGCACCTCCACCCCCTCGGCGGCCCGCCGGCCCTCCTCCAGGACCAGCGCCACCGACACCTCCACCACCTCTCCCAGATCCACCGGGAACAGCCCCACCAGCCGGACCGGCCCGCCACCGGCCACAGCACCCGCGCCACCACCCGCGCCACCGCCCGGCAGCAGCCGCGCCACCGCCGCCGACGTCGCCCGCCCGATGTCCTCCGGCCCCGCCGCCCGCTCCCGCACCACCGCCACCCGCAACGCGGGCTCCGACACCCGCCGCACCCGCGCCGACGGCAACCCCTCCGCCATCACCCGCTCCAGCGCCGCCAGCGTCCGCCGCCGCCGCGCCAGCTCCGCCTCCAGCGCGTCCCGCACCCCCGCCAGCGACCGCCCCGCATCCTCCGGCGCCCCCGACAACACCTCACCCACCACCGCCAGCGGCACGTCCAGCGACCGCAACAACCCGATCGACAACGCCACCCGCGCCTGCGACGCCCGGTAATACCGGTAACCCGTCTCCCCGTCCACGAACGCCGGCCGCAACAGGCCCAGCTCGTCGTAGTGCCGCAACTGCTTCACACTCAACCGCCCCAGCCGGGCGAACTGCCCGATCGGCAGCAACTCCTCATCCACGCCCACCAGCATGGCCCCTCCCACAGCGGGAGAGTCCAGCCCGGCTTGACCCTCACCCCACGTCACCCTGCAAGCTGGACACCATGAGCTTCTCCGTGGGACAAGTCGCCAGACTCGCCGGCATCACCGTGCGCACCCTGCACCACTACGACGAGATCGGCCTGCTCACCCCCGGCGAGCGCACCAGCGGCGGCTACCGCCGCTACACCGACGACGACCTCGCCCGCCTGCAGCAGATCCTGCTCTACCGCGAGCTCGGCTTCCCCCTCGACGAGATCACCGTCATCCTCGACGAACCCCACACCGACGACGTCACCCACCTGCGCCGCCAGCACGAGCTGCTCACCCGCAAGGCCGGCCGCCTGCAAGAGGTCATCGCCGCCGTCGAACGCGCCATCAACGCCCGCTCCAGCGGCATCAACCTCACCCCCGAAGAACGCTTCGAAATCTTCGGCGACTTCCGCCCAGAAGACCACGACGCCGAGGTCGAACGCCGCTGGGGCCACACCGACGCCTACGCCCAGAGCCGTGCCCGCGTCGCCTCCTACACCAAAGCCGACTGGCTGCGACTGCGAGCCGAAGCCGACACCGTCAACGACGACCTCATCGCCGCCTTCAAGGCAGGGCTGCCCGCCGACGGCGCCGACGCCATGGACATCGCCGAACGGCACCGCGGCCACATCAACCGCTGGTTCTACGACTGCCCCCACGACCTGCACCGCTGCCTCGGCGACATCTACGTCCAAGACCCCCGCTTCGCCGCCACCTTCGACGAGCGCGTCCCCGGCCTGGCCGTCTACTTCCGGCACGCCATCCACGCCAACGCCCGCCGCCACACCACCTGACCCTACGTACATAACCTTGCAGGCATATAACCAGCCCGGTATATTCACGCCATGCCCTTCGACGTCCTCGCCGAACCAGCACGACGCCACATCCTCGACCTCCTCCTCCAACGCCCCCACCAGGTCAGCGAACTCACCCACCACCTCGGCCTCACCCAGCCCGGCACCAGCAAACACCTGCGCATCCTGCGCCAAGCCGGCCTCGTCACCGTCCGAAAAGACGCCCAACGCCGCTGGTACGAACTCCGCCCCGCCCCCCTCGCCGAGATCGACGCCTGGCTCACCCCCTACCGCCGGCTCTGGAACACCGCACTCGACAACCTCGAACACCACCTCGACACCATGGAAGACGACCCCACCCCATGAACGAGACCCTCACCCTCCACCCCGACGGCCGCACCACCCTCACCCTCCAGCGCCGCCTCCCCCACCCACCCGACAAGGTCTGGCGCGCCATCACCCGCCCCGAACACCTCGCCGCCTGGTTCCCCGCCGACGTCACCATCCACGGCGACCGCATCAGCTACGGCCTCGGCCCCGACGGCCGCATCACCGAACACAACCCACCCCACACCTACGCCCACACCTGGGGCGAAGACCACCTGCGCTGGCACCTGACCCCCGACGGCGACGGCACCCTGCTCACCTTCACCCACACCTTCACCGACCGCCACGGCGCCGCCAGCTTCGCCTCCGGCTGGCACACCTGCCTCCAGGCCCTGCACGCCCACCTCGACGGCCGCCCCTCCCACCTGCCAGAAGACGCCGGCCCCGCCTACCACGCCCGCCTGCACGAGGACTACATCGCCATCCTCGGCCTGCACTCCACCACCGCCGACGGCGACACCGTCCGCGTCGAACGCCAGCTCACCCGGCCCGCAGAAGACGTCTGGCAACGCCTCGACGGCCCCGGCGCCACCCCCGGCACACCACCGCCCGCCCCGTTCACCGTCCCCGGCCTGCAAGCAGGGCCGGTCACCCGCGCCGAAAGCGCCAAACTCCTGGAGTACGACACTCCCGCCGGCCACGTCCGCTGGGAACTGGCCGAGGGCACCGGGCAGGGCCCGCGCCTCGTCGTCACCTGCACCGGCGATCCCGCCACCGCCGACGCCTGGCGCATCCGCGTGGAAGACCTCGCCGCCTCTCTCCTCGCCTGAGAGGTTTGAAAGAGAAAGGCCCCGGGTGTTGCACACACCCAGGGCCTTTACAATGTAGATCATCAAGCGGTGAGACCCAGCGCCGCAGCCGTCACCGCCCGCGCCCGGCCCGGCGCCACCAGCAGATCCACCGAGTCCGAGAGCTGATCCACACACCCCGTCACCGGCAGCCCCCTCACCACCGGATCCGACACCGACGCCATCAGCGCCTCCACGAACCGCCCCGCCCCGATCACCTGGAACGGCCGGTCGAAGAACCCCCGCACCCCCTCATCCAGCCGCTCCGCCAGCGCCACCCGGTTCTGCAGCGCCGCCACCCGCCCGTACGCCGCCGACAGGCCCTCCTGCCGTTCCCGCCACGACCGCGCCGCCACCGCCGCGCCCAGCGACTCCCCCAGCTCCGCCGACCCCGGCAGCCGCGCCAGCGCGCTGCCCAGCCATTTGCCGTACGGCGGATAGCGCCGCCGCAGCAGCAGCGCCAGCCGCATCACCTCCCGCGCCAGCCGCGCCCCCAGCACGGCCGAGCCCAGCTCGTCACCCACCTCACCGCACCGGCCGACGAACGGCTCCTCCTGGCAGATCCGCTGCCACTGACACGCCAGCACGTAGCGCCACACGTCCTGCGGATACCAGCGCAACGCCGCCCTGGCCGCCTCCAGCCCCCGCTCCCCCAGACCGTCGAAGAACACCTCCCCGCCGGTCACCTCCGCCAGCCGCTGCCACGGCGCCGACAGCCAGTCCAGCAACGACACCCCCTCGCGCGGGTCGAAGCCGAGCCGCCCGACCAGCCACTCCCCCAGATCCGCCACCGTCACCCCGGGGCGCACCCGCTCGTGATAGGGGAACACCGTCGGAAACCCGCCGAACCGCTCCGGCAGCCCCGCCGCCACCTTCGCCTCCACCTCGGCCACCCGCTCCGCGGCCACGAACAGCAGCACCCGCGGCCCCCAGTCATGATCCGTCGAACGCGCCGTGTCGAACTCCAGCACCTCCGACCCCGGCCCGATCAACGCGGCACTATGCGAAACACCCGACACCAGCGGCGCCACCACCTCACCGTAGAAGGCGCGCGACAGCTCGATACCAGGTACAAAGTTGGACATCACCTCGTCAACTCTGCACGAGCGCCGCCGGAACCTCATCCCAATTACCGGGCGCTCACCCCGGGCGGCCACGCCAGGCCCCGCCGGCGGACCCGCCGACGGCGAGCTGATCGCCGCCTTCGCCTGGCCACCCCGTCCACCAGGCGCTGGCCTCGGCCGGGCATCTCCATCACCTGAGCGCCGGGAGCAAGGCAGGCCTCAGGTGACGTACGCGGCCAGCACCCGCCTGCGCCGATACCCGATCCGCTCATACACCCGGATCGCGGCCCCGTTGCCGTCGTCCACCATCAGCGCCGCCCGCCCGCGCCCGGCCACCAGCTCCCGCGACACCCACCGGCACACCAGCCCGGCCAGGCCCCGGCCGCGTAACGACGACCGCGTGGCGACACCCGCCACCAGCCCCACCGTCGGCGCCGACCACGCCTCGGCCGCCACCGCCGCCAGCACCCCGTCCACCCGCACGCCGGCCCACCGGCTCACCCCGGCCGCGCCGGGCACCGCGTAGGAGTGGGGCGCGTCAGCCGCCAGCAGCCCGGCGACCTCACCAGCCGCCGCCTCGCCGTCCAGCCACCCCACGGCCCCATCATCCTCATCCGGCAGCGTGGACAGGCTCATCCAGGAGAACTCCGCGGCCTCCCGGACGCCGTCCACCTTGCCCGCCACCCGCCGCATCAGCTCCACCTCGCCCAGCGGCCGATACGAGGCCCCCAGCTCGCGCAGCGCGTGCCGCACCAGCGCCACCGCGCTCGACGCCGCGCTCGACGCCTCACCCCACACGGCCAGCCGGTCGTGCCGCGACACGGCGGGGCTGCCGGCCACGACCGCCCCGCCCAGCGCCCACGCCCGGCTGCCTCCCGACAGGCCCTGCGCGGCCCACATCACCAGATCGTCGTCCCCGCATGCGGCCCGCACCTCCTCCAGGGATCGCAGCCGCCTGATCACAAGATCGCGCCAGGGCGGTACGCGGCCGCCTCCGGGTGCGCCGCCACGACCTCGCCCACCCGCTGCGAGACCGACTCCACCTGGTCGGCCGCCGCCCCGGTGAACGACACCCGGTCCGCCAGCAACGCCTCCAGCCGCGGCCGGTCCAGCGGGAACCGCTCGTCGGCGGCCAGCAGGTCCAGCAGCTCGTTCGCCGCGCCGCGCGAACGCATCGCCAGCGCCGCCGCCACCGCGTGCTCCTTGATCAGCTCGTGCGCCTGCTCACGGCCCACCCCGGCCCGCACCGCCGCCATCAGCATCTTGGTCGTCGCCAGGAACGGCAGGTAACGGCCCAGCTCGGCGGCGATCACCGCCGGGAACGCGCCGAACTCCTCCAGCACCGTCAGCATCGTCTCCACCAGCCCGTCGAAGGCGAAGAACGCGTCCGGCAGCGCCACCCGCCGCACCACCGAGCAGGACACGTCGCCCTCGTTCCACTGGTCGCCCGCCAGCTCGCCCACCATCGAGGCGTAACCGCGCAGCACCACGGCCAGGCCGTTCACCCGCTCGCAGGAACGGGTGTTCATCTTGTGCGGCATCGCCGAGGAGCCGACCTGCCCCTCCTTGAACCCCTCCGTCACCAGCTCGTGCCCGGCCATCAGCCGGATCGTCTTGGCCAGCGACGACGGCGCCGCCGCCAGTTGCACCAGCGCCGTGACGACCTCGAAGTCCAGCGAACGCGGATACACCTGGCCCACGCTGGTGAAGCGGTGCTCGAACCCCAGGTGCGCCGCCACCCGCCCCTCCAGCTCGGCCAGCTTGCCGCGGTCGCCGCCCAGCAGGTCGAGCATGTCCTGCGCGGTGCCAACGGGGCCCTTGACGCCCCGCAGCGGGTACCGTCCGATCAGCTCCTCCAGCCTGCGGTAACCCACCAGCAGCTCATCGGCCGCCGTGGCGAATCGCTTGCCCAGCGTCGTGGCCTGCGCCGCCACGTTGTGCGAGCGGCCCGCCATCACCGTGGCCTCGTGCTCCTCGGCCAGCGTCGCCAGCCGGGCCAGCAGCGCCACCACGCGGTCGCGTACCAGCAGCAGGCTGTCGCGCACCTGGAGCTGCTCGACGTTCTCGGTCAGGTCGCGCGAGGTCATGCCCTTGTGCACCTGCTCGTGCCCGGCCAGCGCGTTGAACTCCTCGATGCGCGCCTTCACGTCGTGCCTGGTGACGCGCTCACGCGCCGCGATGGACTCCAGATCGACCTGCTCGACCACCTTCTCGTAGTCGGCGATCGCCCCTTCGGGCACCGCGATCCCCAGCTCGGCCTGCGCCCGCAGCACCGCCAGCCACAACCGCCGCTCGGCGATGATCTTGTACTCGGGCGACCACAGGCGCGCCAGCTCCGCCGAGGCGTAGCGGCCGGCCAGGACATTGGGGATACGCGGCTTGGAAGTCACGTTCGACAAGTGTAAGCACCCCGCTCCGGCCACCCGACGCCTTCCCCCGTCGTCGGGGTTGTTTCCGGGACGGAGCTTCCATTGCTCCGTCCCGGAAGAGCGCCTTTACATTGTAGATTTCTAGGCGCTCACAACCACGTGCGCAGATCGTCGATGTCGACCAGCGGCAGCCCCCACCGCAGCGCCGACGCCTCCAGGTCGGCCGCGCCGGCCATGGTGCCGTCCCGCTTCATCACCTCGCAGCACACCCCCACCGGCGCCAGCCCGGCGGCCACGCACAGCGCGACGGTCGACTCGGTGTGCCCGGCCCTCTCCCGCAGCAGGCCCGGCCGGGCGGCGATCGGGATGACGTGGCCGGGCGAGGCGAAGTCGGCAGGGCGCGCCCCGGGGTCGGCGAGCTGCCGGACGGTGGCGGCCCGTTCGGCGGCGCTCACCCCGGTGCCGGTGTTCGAAGCGAGGTCCACGGGTGTGTGGAAGGCCGTGCCCTGCCGATCGCCGGCGCCGGCCAGCGCCCCGATCTCCAGCCGCTCCAGGACGTCCGGCGCGCACGGCACGCACGGGTAGCCGAACACCTCGGTGAGCAGGAAGGTGAACGCGGCCGGACGCAGGTTCGCGCCGGCGAAGATCACGTCCCCTTCGATCTCGCGCTCGGGATCCCACACCATGACCGCGCCGCCGGCGGCGAGCTGCTGCACCACCTTCTCCACCCCGGCACGGCCCGACAGGTGCCCGGCCCAGCCGAGCGCCGCGACCGCGCGGGCGACGTTCGCGCCCGCGGCCGCCGCACCGGCCGCCGCCAGCCGTCCCACGACGTCGGACTCGATGTTGACCCGCTCCCCCACGGCCAGCTCGGCCAGGGTCGTCCCGGCCAGCGTGGACGGGATCAGCGCCACCGAGAACCGGTCCTTGACGATCTCGGCGACGGTCAGGCTCACGCCGTCGACCGCGACCGACCCCTTGGCGGCGATCCTGGCCATGAACCGCTCCGGCGGCCGGATCCACAACCGCCGCCCCACCCCCGGCCCGTCATCCACCCGCACGACCTTGCCGACCCCGTCCACGTGCCCCTGCACCAGATGCCCGTCGAGCGGATCGCCCACGGCCAGGGGCGTCTCCACGTTCACCCGCCGCCCGGGAGCCGTCATCTCGTCGAACGTCGTCCTGCGGCGCGTCTCGTCGCTGATCGAGACGCTGATGAGATCGTCCTCGACCCGCTCGGCGGTCACGCAGACCCCGGCCACGTTCACCGAGCCGCCGGGCGCCACCCGCCCCGCGCTCTTGGCCGCCCGGATGCCCAGGCCGTTCGCGCCGACGGTCTCGACCTCGCCGATCTCGTGAATTCTTCCGGTGAACACGTCCATCCCCTTCATGCCGGCGTCGGCCGCGTCCGTCGCGGCCGGTGGCGTCAGGGACCGTCATCGGGGTCCGAGAAGGGGCGGGGTGTCACCGCGTGGCTCCGGGATCGCACCGGATCGTTCCTCCCGGGGAGGAACCGGCGGGCTGTCACCGCCGCACCTGGAATTGCGCCACTGCCACGATAACGGCCCGCCGCCCGGGTTCGCATCACCAGCCCCGATGTAGCTCTGCGTGATGCGCCCAGGCGGCCCCGCCGGCCACGCCCACGGGCACTCCGGGTCCCGGTCCTCGCCCGAGAAGGCCGCGTGCCGGACGCCGCGCAAGCCGCACACCTGACCTTGAAGATGCGGCGATGCGGACCGAGTAACCGTGGCCGCAGTGGTGATCTGCCCGCGGAGGGATGAGCCGCGCCCTCACGCGAGTCGATGGGACTTCCGCGCGGCGCTTCGCAGTTCCGCTGCGAGCAGCCTCGCGGT
>NZ_VSEY01000077.1 GCF_008086045.1 Nonomuraea sp. PA05
AAACGCGATCATCTTGGCTGCCATAAGGCTAGACCTCCCAGATGCAGGGTGGCTTGTCGTGGACCGAGCCGACGCCCGCGACGGCATGGGTCCACATCTCCGTGCGGCAGACCCCATCGTCTCGATCCGGATGTTGGCACTCTGCTGCACAGAGTGCCAACGAACTGTTTAGCACTCTACCCTGCCGAGTGCAAGCGAGCGCCACCACGCCCGGCATTCCCGCCCAGGTCAGTCAGTCGGTGCGGCGAGCCGCCTGACGGCTCGCCGCACGCGAGTCGGCGAAAGAGAGGTGACGGCTCGCGCGGACTGCGTTGCCGCGCGATCCCGCCCGGTGCATACCAGCTTGGACGTTCAGACCGCGCGGACGGACTCCGCCTGCGGCCCCTTCTGGCCCTGCGTGATCTCGAACTCGACACGCTGCCCCTGTTCGAGAGAGCGGTACCCGTCCATCATGATCGCTGAGTAATGGACGAATACATCTTTACCACCGTCTACCGCGATGAAGCCGTAGCCCTTGTCCGCGTTGAACCACTTGACGGTGCCCTGCGCCACTTCCGACTCCTCTTACTGGTCTCCCAGATCTCGCCCATTCCTCCGCGGGACCTGTAATCGTATGACTTAACGGAAAAGCAGCCAGACGATCGCCCTCGACCATACCTGTGGCACGGGGTTTGGCAACAGAGTCAATCCGCAAACCGCCTATTTCTTCGCAGCCCAGGTCGTACAACGTTGAATTGGCCGGGAAAAGGAGAAGGCGCCCACTAGGGGCGCCTTCAAGAGCAGGGGGTCCGGGGGGCTCAGCCGCCCGCGACCGCCGGGATGATGGAGATCTGAGTGCCCTCCGGGGCTGGAGTGTCGAGCCCTTCGGCGAAACGGACGTCCTCTTCCCCAACGTAAACGTTGACGAAACGACGAATCTTGCCCGATTCATCCAGAATTCTCGCGCCGATCCCCGGGTAGTCGGAGTCGAGCTTGGCGAGCACGTCACGAAGAGTCGCGCCTTCGCCACTGACCTCCGCGTTCCCCCCGGTGTACGTGCGCAGAATGGTGGGAATCCGCACAGAAACGCTCATGGTTCTAATCGCCTTTCCTGGTTGTCAGACAGTCGCGCGGAACGCGTCGAGAGAGGGCTTGATCACGGCCGTGGGCTCCACGGACTCGCCGGAGAGCACGTCGAGCGTCTTGAGGCCGTCACCGGTGTTGAGCACCACGGTCTCCGCCTCGGGGTCGAGCCGCCCGCTCTCCACGAGCTTCTTCAGCACGCCGACGGTGACCCCGCCGGCGGTCTCGGCGAAGATGCCCTCCGTCGAGGCCAGCAGCTTCATCGCGGCCACGATCTCGGCGTCCGTGACGTCCTCGACGCCACCTCCGGTGCGCCTGGCGATGTCCAGCACGTACGGCCCGTCGGCGGGGTTGCCGATGGCCAGCGACTTGGCGATGGTGTCGGGCTTGACCGGCTGGACGACGTCGTGCCCGGCCTTGTAGGCCGTGGACACCGGCGAGCAGCCGGCGGCCTGGGCCCCGAAGACCTTGTACGGGGTGTCCTCGACCAGGCCCAGCTTGATCAGCTCCTTGAAGCCCTTGTCGATCTTCGTGAGCTGCGAGCCGGAGGCGATGGGGATGATGATCTGCTCAGGCAGCCGCCAGCCGAGCTGCTCGGCGATCTCGTACGCGAGCGTCTTGGAGCCCTCGGCGTAGTAGGGCCGCAGGTTCACGTTGACGAAGCCCCACTTGTCGCCCATCGGGTCGCCGATGAGCTCCGAGCAGAACCGGTTGACCTCGTCGTAGGTGCCGTCGATGCCGATCAGCCGCCCACCGAACACGCGGGCCATGGCGATCTTGGCCTGCTCCAGGTTGGCCGGGATGAACACGCACGCGTCGAGCCCGGCCCGCGCCGCGGCGGCGGTGACGGCGCCGGCGAGGTTGCCCGTGGAGGAGCAGGAGAGCGTGTGGAAGCCGAAGTTGCGCGCCGCCTCGACGGCCATGGCGACCACCCGGTCCTTGAAGGAGTGGGTGGGGTTGCCCGAGTCGTCCTTCACGTGAAGGGACTTGATGCCGAGGGCGCGGCCCAGATTTCCGGCCTTGACCAATTTCGTCCAGCCGGGGTTCATATTGGGCTTACTGGCCACGTCCGCGGGAACGGGCAGCAGCGAGCGGTAACGCCAGATGTTCGCGGGACCGGATTCGATCTGCGCGCGGGTCACGTCACCGAAGTCGTAGGCCGCCTCCAGCGGCCCGAAACACTCCTGGCACGCGAAGCTGGGGCCCAGCGGGTAGCGGGCGCCGCACTCGCGGCAGGACAGAGCGACGGCAGGACCAAAGTCGAGCGACATGAAGCGAGGCCTTCCCTCATCTTCGCCCACGGCCACCTTGACCGCGAACCGGAATTGGCACCCTGTCCCGGTCGGCCTCGCAGGTCGCGAGTCGGTAGCCGGGAGGGTTGCCGGGGCTTCGCAGGGCCGGTCCCTCCACCCCTCTGGATGAGCAATATGCAGTTGTTGAAAAGGACTCTACCCGCTTAAGTGGCCGAAATTCCCATCCGTCTCAACATGCGAGACAAGCGGTCTCAGCGATAATCCTCGCCGAGCACACCCTGCACGTATTTACGGGCCTGATGGATCCGAGATTTCGCCGTGCCCAGCGGGATGTTGAGCTGCTCGGCCACCTCGTTGTAGTCGAGCTGGACGATGTCGCGCAACACCAGCGCCTGCGCCAGGTCGGGTTTGTCGGCCTCCAGCGCCTCCATCGCGTCGAGCAGGTCGAGCCGCGACCCCGCGATCACACTGACCCGCCGCACGTCCGGCTTCTGCATCGGCAGCTCGTCGGAGGTCTGCTCCGCCGCCCTGCGCTTCAACGACCGGTACGTGGTGCGCGCGCAGTTGGCCGTCACGATGTGCAGCCACGTGCTGAACCTGGCCCGCCCCTCGAAACGGCCGATATTACGCGCCACCGCCAGCAACGTATCTTGCGAGGCCTCCTCCGCGTCCTGGTGATAGGGGAGGATCCGGGCGCAATGCCGCATCACATCCGGCTCAATCCGCGCGAGAAGCTCGCCAAGTGCGCGATGATCTCCCGCAGCAGCGGAGCGGGCGAGTTCCTCGGTTAGCTCATCAAGCGCCATAGCTGGGATCCTATGATCGAAGGGAGCCGAGATGAACAGCGTGCTGCTGGCCTCGAACAGAGGGCCTGTCTCGTTCACCGTCTCCGACGACGGCGAGCTGACGATGAGACGCGGCGGCGGCGGCCTCGTCTCCGGGCTGTCGGGCGTCGCCAAGGACGACGGCGTGCTGTGGGTCTGCGCCGCGCTGTCCGACGGCGACCGCATCGCCGTCCGCCTGGCCACGGGCGGCCGGATCGACCACGCGGGCTACGACACGGGCCCGCTGCGCATGCTCGACATCCCGCCGGCCACCTTCCACCGCGCCTACAACGCCGTCGCCAACTCCACCCTCTGGTTCGTCAACCACCTGCTCTACGACATCCCCAACTCGCCGAACTTCGGCACCAGGTTCGAACGTGAGTGGGAGTCCTACCGCGACTACAACGGCGCGTTCGCGCTCGCGCTGGCCGAGGAGGCCGGGCACGGCGCCCGCGTGATGGTGCAGGACTACCATCTGACCCTGACCCCCGCCATGCTCCGCGCCGAACGGCCCGACCTGCGCATCGCGCACTTCAGCCACACCCCGTGGGCGCCGCCTGAGTACTTCTCCCTGCTGCCCGACGATGTGGCGGGAGAGGTCCTGGAGGGCATTCTGGGGGCCGATCACGCCGGGTTCCTCACCGACAGGTGGGCGCAGGCGTTCATGGACTGCTGCGAGCGGCTCCTGGGCGCGGAGGCCGACCGGGTGGGGCGCAGCGTCACCTACGAGGGCAGGACGACCCGCATCGGCGTGCACAGCCTCGGCGTCGACGGCGAGGCCCTGTGGCGGCGGGCCTGCGAGCCCGACGTCGAGTCGCACATGACCGCGCTGCGCGAACAGGTCGGCGACCGCAAGCTGATCGTCCGCATCGACCGCACCGAGCTGTCCAAGAACATCGTGCGCGGCCTGATCGCCTACCGCGAGTTCCTCGCCGCCCACCCCGAATGGCACGGCCGCGTCGTCCACCTCGCCTTCGCCTATCCCAGCCGCCACGACCTGCCCGAGTACCGCGAGTACACCGCCTCCGTGCAGCGCTGCGCCCGGCAGATCGAGGACGAGTACGCCACCGAGGACTGGGACCCGCTCATCCTCAACGTCAACGACGACTACCCGCGTTCGCTGGCCGCGTACCGGATGGCCGACGTGCTGCTGGTCAACCCCATCCGCGACGGCATGAACCTGGTCGCCAAGGAGGGCCCGATCCTGTCGCCCCGGTGCGCTCTCGTGCTCTCCCGCGAGGCCGGCGCCGCCGCCGAGCTGGGCGCGCACGCCCTCGTCGTCAACCCCTACGACATCAGCGGCACCGCCGCCGCCCTGCACGACGCGCTCGTCATGCCGGAGGACGAACGCCGCACCCGCCGCGACAAGCTGCACGCCGCCGCCACCGCCCTGCCGCCGCAGAAGTGGCTCGCGACCCAGCTCGAAGCCCTCACCTAACATGAGAGGGCAAGGTCGTTCCGATCACCGGGAGGCTGCCGGGTGACCACGGCCCCATCGACCGTCCGTCTGGTCAGAGACCGCCCCACCTGGCTCATCTACCTGCAACTCAGCACCTTCGCCACCTTCGTGTACGGCCTGAGCGCCGCCCTGCCGCTGCTGCGCGCCGACCAGGGCACCTCCGCCACCGTCGCGGGCCTGCACGGCACCGCCATGGCCGCCGGGACGATCACGGCCGGGCTCCTGCTCCCCCTGCTCACCCGCAGGTACGGGCGGCGAGTGACGAGCTGGATCGGCGTGGCGGGGATGAACGCCGGGATGCTCACCGTCTTCGCCGCCGGCTCCCTGCCGCTGACCCTGCTGGGGTACGGCGTGGCCGGGGGCTTCGGGTCGGTCATGCTCTACACCGCCATGGCGGCGCTCTCCGACCACCACGGGGCCGCCGGGGCCGCGGCGCTGAGCGAGGCGAACGCGGTGGCGGTGGTGGCGGGGATCGTGATGACGTTCGGGCTCAGTGTGGTGGGGCAGAGCGTGCTGGGGTGGCGGGCCGCGTTGTTGTTCACGCCGGTGCTGAGCGTGTTGCTGGCGGTGGCGATGGGACGCGTGTGGCCACGTCCCCGGGAACCCAGGAGCCCCGCCGTCATGAAGCCCTCAGGTCCGGTGAGCGGGGTGGGGTGGCGGTTCCATCTGGCCGGTCTGGTGCTGTTCTGCTGCGTCGCGCTGGAGTTCACGTTCAACCTGTGGGCCGCCGACCTTCTCGCCACCAGCACGGGCCTGTCCACGGCCGCGGCCGCCACCGGGCTGACGGCGTTCGTGGCGGGTCTGGCGGCGGGCCGGTTCGCGGGGGCGCACCTGGCGCTGCGCTTACCGCCGGCGCCGCTGTTCGCGGGCGCTCTGGGCCTGACGCTCGCGGGATGGCTGGTGTTCTGGCTGAGCGGCCAGCCGGTGCTGTCCTACGCCGGGCTGGTGATCTGCGGGCTGGGCGCGGCCCTGCACTTCCCGCTCGCGCTGGCCGCGCTGATCGCCGGCTCGGGCGACCGCGCCGACCTGGCGGCGGCGGCCTCGCCCATCTGGGCGGGCGCCGCGATGGCGGCCGGGCCGCTGGCGCTCGGCGCGCTGGCCGACGGCTTCGGCACCCGGACCGCGTTCCTGATGGTGCCCGCGCTCATCGGCCTCGCGATCGCGGGCGTGCTCGTGGCCGGCCGCCGCGCATGAGTCGAGACGTCGCGCATGAGTCGAGACGTCGCGCATGAGCCGAGACGTCGCCCGTGGCGGCTACGCCCAGTCGGCGTGCTTGAGCGTGTCGGCCAGCCCCGGCGTGTTCCACTGGTCCACCACCAGCAGCTTCGTCTTCGGCAGGTACCACTCGCGCTGCGTGAACCGCGTGTACACCTTGGTGCCGGAGTAGGAGACGCACTTGGCCTGCCACGCGTTGTAGGCCGCCTTGTGCCCGGGCCCGACCTGCCGCAGCCCCCGGCTGACCTTGGGCCCGATCACCTCGCCCCACTTGTCGTTGAACGGGCAGGGCTGCACGTCACTGGCCGTGTAGAAGGGCCGCTTGCCGGTGTACGGCCCGAAGCCCTCCGCACCGATCTTGATGTACTTCGGCCCGAGGAGGTAGAACGAGTCGCACTCCGGCGTGCTCCATCCCCGGGCCTTGCCGCACTTGCCGGTGACCACCTGGACGGCGTCGGCGCCGAACCGGTGCACCACCCACTTGATCGGGACGTACAGCGTCATGCCCCTGAACGTGAGCTTCTGAGCGGGAGCGGCGCCGGCGGGCAGCGAGGAGGACAGGAGGGTGGCCGCGGCCACGCCACTGGCGGCCACGACGGCGAGGAAACGCTTGTGCATGCCGCCGACCCTAGGGATCACGACTTGCAGACCAGTCACCAACGACTGAAAGCGGCTCTCACGTACGGGTGAAGGCGGAGGCCAGCTCGGCGAGCAGCGCCACCACTCCCTCGGGCCCGTCCACCACGATGTCGGCCCGCTCCGCGAGCGCGGTGACCTCGGTGGAGCCGCTGCACACGGTCACGCCGGGCAGCCCGGAGTCGCGTACGGCGTCGAACGCGGCGAGATCGCCGAGATCGTCCCCGACGAACATGACGGACCTCGCCGCCCGCTCCGCCAGGAACAGGCTCAGCGCGTGCCCCTTGTCCATGCCGGACGGACGCAGCTCCAGCACCAGGCGGCCGGGCTCCAGCACCAGGCGGTGCTTGGCGGCCAGCTCGGCCAGCGGCTCGCGCAGCTTGTCCAGCGCGCCCTCGGGGTCGGGGCTGCGCCTGGTGTGGACGGCCACGGCCCGGCCCTTGTCCTCAATGGCCACGCCGCTCAGGCCGAGCGAGTCGAGCAGCAGCGGCAGCTCGGCCTCGGCACTCGGCACTCCCGGCGGGGGCGGGGGCGCGGAGATCCGCCCGCCCTCCCAGCGTTCGAAACCGTAGTGCCCGAGCACGACCAGCCCCGGCACGTCGGCCAGGCCCGGTCCGAGCTCCAGTGCGGTGGCCGCGGGCCTCCCGGTCACGATGGCCACCGCGAGGACGTGCGCGCCCAGGTCGGCGAGTACCTCGGGCGCTTTCGGGTGGATCACGGCCTTGGCGGGGTCGGGCACGATCGGCGACAGGGTGCCGTCGAAGTCGAGCCCGATCACGGCGCCTGCCGGATCACTGAGAATCGCTTCCATTCCAGGGATGTTCTTCACGCGCCTGCCGTACCCAGCGGGTCAGGGGCGCATGCCAAGCCTTCTGGCCGCGCGGTCGCGCTGCCGCGTGGACCGTAACCTGCGCAGCCTCTTGACCAGCATGGGGTCGTGCTCAAGGGCTTCCGGCCGGTCGATCAGGACGCCGAGCAACTGGTAGTAGCGGGTGGCGGAGATCCCGAAGGTCTCCTTGATGGCATGCTCCTTCGCGCCCGCGTAGCGCCACCATTGGCGCTCGAAGGCGAGGAGCTCGAGTTCGCGGTCCGAGAGTGGTTGGCGGGACGGTTCCTGGGCAGCATTGTCACCGCTGAGCGGTGCTCCCATGGTGTCCTCCTCGAAAGGGGCGGGTGACGATCGCGTCGCCCGCACGCGGCCCGTGGCCATCGTAATGTGCGGAGTGCGGCTGTTCATGGCGGATCGGGAGACGTACAGTCACGAAATGTGACCCCAGTCATCACGCTCCTCACCGACTACGGGCTTGAGGATGGTTATGTGGCGGCCTGTCATGGTGTGATCGCCGGGATCGCCCCCGAGGCGCGGGTGATCGACGTGTGCCACCTGATCCCCTCCGGTGACGTACGGCGCGGCGCGGCGGTTCTCGCCCAGACCATCCCCTACCTCCCCCAGGGCATCCACATCGGCGCGGTCGATCCGAGCGCGGGCGGTGCCAGGCGCGCGGTGGCCGTCGAGGCGGGCGGCCGGGTGTTCATCGGCCCGGACAACGGGCTGCTGTCGTGGGCCGTGCACGCCAGCGGCGGCGCGCGGGCGGCGTACGAGATCAGCAACGCCGATCACTTCCTGCACCCTGTCTCGCCGACCTTTCACGGGCGCGACGTGTTCTCGCCGGTCGCGGGGCGGCTGTGCGGGGGGCTGTTACCTGCCGAGCTGGGGCCCGAGGTGCCGCTGGCCAGGCTGGTCTCGCTGCCCGAGCCTACCTCGCTGCTGCGCGAGGGCTCGGTGGAGGGCGAGGTCGTCTCGGTCGATCGCTACGGCAACACGCAGTTGTCGATCGCGGCGGGCGACCTCCAGGCGCTGGGCGTGCGGGTGGGCGACACGCTGGGGGTGTGGCTGGGGCGGCGGCAGCTCGCGCTGCCCTACAGGGAGACGTACGCGGCGGTGCCGCCCGGCGAGCTGGTGGCGTTCGCGGACTCGGCGGGGCTGATCGCGATCGCGGTCAACTCCGGGGACGCGGCCCAGCGGCTGGGGCTCCCACCGGGGGCACATGTACGACTTTCACCCTCACCGTAGGCGGAAAGCCTCAGATCCGTAATTACTCCGCGTATCGGTCTGTTTACCGAACCGTCGGATTGACCGCGCACTCCCATGTCAGAATGCATGGGCAGATCGGAGGTCCCTCCCCTTCCGTTCGAGGTCGCCGTGTACCACCACCTGTCCGTTGTGCTGCTGTCCGTCATCTCCGTGGTCTGGCCCACCCCGGCTCCGCCCGTCGCCGAACGCTGGCACGCGTGGCCCGTCGCCCGGGTCTTCCCCAGCGCGGTGCCCGGCTCCAGCCCCTCGGGGGCCCGGGTCACGTACGTGCTGACCGGGGTCGCCCCCGAGGCGCCCTGCGGGGCCGCCTTCCAGCCCGCCGCCGTACGGCCCGGCTGCCGCACCGCCTTACGCGCCACCTACGCCGACAGCACCCAGACCTTCGTCGTCACCGTCGGCATCGCCGTGCTCGACGCTCCCTCCCCTGGCCGCGACGGCTCGGGGCGGCCCGCCACCGTGCGGCCCGCCGCCTTCCCCGGTGGGCCCGCCGCGCGGTTCGGTGATCGGCAGTACTTCACCGGGGTGGTCGTGGGGTCCGGGGAGCGGTACCTGGTGGGGACGGCCGCGGGGTATGCGGACGGGCGGGCGTACCAGCCGGGGGATCGCGTGGTGGCGCGGCTGCGCGACGCGGCGCGGCAGCTCGCGACGGCGCTGCACGAGGCGCTGATCCGATGAGACGCGACGCCGGACCCGCGCAGGGGAGCGCTGAGCCGCCGAGACGTGGTCACGGGCCGCTGCGGGCGGGCGACGGCTCGGGCGGGAACACCAGACGGGCGCGGAGGCGGGTGCCGCCCGTCCTGCTCGCCGGGCTGGTGATCGGGGCGGTGGGGCTGACGAGCGGTGTCGCCGGGTCCGTCTCTTGGGCGGCCGACGGGGACGAGGGCGCGCGGGCCGACGAGGTGGCGGAGGCGGCGCGGGCCGGGCAGTGGCAGCTCGGCGCGCTGCGGCTGCCGGAGGCGTGGCGGTCGAGCAAGGGTGCGGGCGTGGTGGTGGCCGTGCTCGACACCGGCGTTAACGGCCGCCACCCCGACCTGCGCGGCGCCGTCATACAGGGCCCCGACCTGACGGCCGCCACCACGACAGTCGCGGGCACGACAGGGGCGGGGGCGGGCGCGGGCGCGTGGGGGCCGCATGGGACCGCCATGGCGAGCCTGATCGCCGGCCGCGGCCACGGCGACGCCCGCAGGGGCGGCGTCCTGGGCGTGGCGCCCGCCGCCGAGGTCCTGTCGGTCAGGGTGACCCTGGAGAACGGCGACCCCAGACGCGAGAAGCAGCGCGCGGGCTGGCGCGACGCGCTGGCCGAGGGCATCAGGTACGCCGCCGACCACGGCGCCGACGTGATCAGCATGTCGCTGGGCGGCGGCAGCGGCGCCTGGGAGGGCTCGGCCGCGGAGGAGGAGGCGGTCCAGTACGCGGTCGCCAAGGGCGCCGTGCTGGTGGCATCCTCGGGCAACGACGGCGAGCAGGGCAACAGGAAGAACTTCCCCGCCGCCTACCCCGGCGTGATCGCGGTGGGCGCGGTGGACCGCCGGCTGAAGGTGGCGCCCTTCTCCAACAAGCAGGACTACGTGTCGGTGGTGGCCCCCGGCACGGAGATCGTCACGGCCGACGGCGCCGGCTCGTACGTGGTGGGCGACGGCACGAGCTCGGCCGCCGCCATGGTGGCGGGCATCGCGGCGCTGATCAGGTCGGCGCATCCGGGCCTGTCGCCGTACCACGTCAGGATGGCCATCGAGCTGGGCACCAGGCGGCGGCCCGCCGACGGTTACAGCCCCGCCTACGGCCACGGCGTGGCCAACGCGCTGCTCGCGCTGCGGGAGGCGGGCAGGCTGGAGGCGGGCAGGCTTACCGTGCCACCGGGGGGCCCGCCGAGGCCGGGGCCGTACTTCGGCGCGGGGCCCGCGCCCGGTTCCAGGATGCCGGTGGTGGCGGGCATGCTGCTGCTGGCGATGGTGATGTCGGCGCGGGTGATGCTGCGCCAGGCCGGACGTGCGAAGGACCGCGCCTAGAAACCATTCAACCTAGCAAGCGCTTGTGTGATACTCCGGTCATGACCTACGCCATCGACGGCTGGTTCGCCATCTCCCCCGAGGACGGTGTCCACCTCCTCGGCACCAGATGCATCGCCTGCGGCACGATCTGCTTCCCGCCCCGGCGCGGCTCGTGCCCCAATCCGCGCTGCGCGGGCACGGACATGGAGGTGCTGCCCCTGCCGAGGCGCGGCCGCGTCTGGTCGTACACCAACGCCTGCTACCCCCCGCCCGCGCCGTTCGCGGCGGCGACCCCCTACGTGCCGGTCACGCTGGCGGCGGTGGAGCTGGACGAGGTGGGCATCGTGGTGCTCGGCCAGGTCAAGGGCATGACGGTGGACCAGCTCCAGGTCGGCATGGAGCTGGAGCTGACATCGGGCCCGCTGACCGACGGGCCGCTGGTGTGGATGTGGGGGCGGGCGTCGTGAGCGCGGTGGCGGTGCTGGGGACGGGCATGCACCCGTGGGGCAAGTGGGGGCGTCCCTTCCTGGAGTACGGCGTGGCGGCGGCCCGCGAGGCCCTGCGGGACGCCGGCCTGGAGTGGACCGACGTGCAGTACGTCGTCGGAGCCGACACGATCAGGAACGGCTACCCGGGCTTCGTCTCCGGCGCCTCCTATGCCAGGGAGCTGGGCTGGTCGGGCGCCAGGGTCGCCTCCTGCTACGCGGCCTGCGCGTCGGGGGCGCAGGCGCTGGACATCGCGCGCACCCGGATCCTGGCGGGCCTGTGCGACGTGGCGCTCGTGGTCGGGGCCGACGCGACCCCCAAGGGCTTCTTCAAGCCGGTGGGCGGCGACCGTCCCGACGACCCTGACTGGCTGCGCTTCCGCCTCCTGGGCGCCACGAACCCCGCCTACTTCGCCCTGTACGCCCGCCGCCGCATGGCCCTGTACGGCTCGACGCCGGCCGACTTCGCCGCCGTGAAGGTCAAGAACGCGCTGGCCGGCTCGCTCAACCCGCTGGCCCGCTACCGCAAGCCGGTGACAGCCGAGGAGGTGCTGGCCTCGCCGATGGTGGCCGACCCGCTGCACCTCATGGACATCTGCGCCACCTCGGACGGCGGCGCGGCGGTGGTGCTGGCCTCGCAGGAGTTCGCCCGCCGCCGGGGCACCGGCTTCGTCCGCCTGGCCGCCGTCTCGACGGTCACCCCCGTCTTCCCGAACACGGTGCTGGAGTTGCCGGACTTCGCCACGGACTCCACCGCGGCCGTGCCCGCGCCTGAGAGGCCCTTCAGAGCGGCGATCGCGCACGCGGCATACGAAGAGGCAGGGGCGGGCCCGGAAGACCTCTCCTTGGCGGAGGTGTACGACTTGTCCACGGCGCTGGAGCTGGACTGGATGGAGGACATCGGCCTGTGCCCGCCGGGAGAGGCGGACAAGCTCCTGCGCGACGGCCGGACGGCTCTGGGCGGCAGCCTCCCGGTGAACCCGTCGGGCGGCCTGGCGTCGTTCGGCGAGGCGATCCCCGCCCAGGCGCTCGCCCAGCTCTGCGAGCTGGCGGACCAGCTCAGAGGCCGCGCGGGCGCCCGCCAGACGGCGGACGCCCGCGTCGGTCTCGCCGCCAACCAAGGCCTGTTCGGCCACGGATCGGCGATCATCGCGATGCTCTAGGCGGCTAGCCCACGTGCACCACGTCGTGCGTCTCGGCGAAGTGGCAGGCGCTCTCGTGCGCCGTGCCGGGCCGGATCTGCAGGAGCGGCTCCTCCTCGGCGCAGATCTCCTGAGCCTTCCAGCACCGCGTACGGAAGCGGCACCCGCTGGGCGGGTTCGCCGGAGAGGGCGGGTCACCCTGGAGGATGATCCGCTCACGCTGCTCCCGCCCCTCGGGGTCGGGCACCGGCACCGCCGACAGCAGCGCCTGCGTGTACGGATGCGCAGGACGGTCGTAGATCTCCGTGTCCTTGCCCAGCTCCACGAACTTGCCGAGGTACATCACGCCGACGCGGTCGGAGATGTGGCGCACCACCGACAGGTCGTGGGCGATGAAGATGTAGGCCAGGTTGAACTCGTTCTGCAACCGCTCCAGCAGGTTGATCACCTGCGCCTGGATCGACACGTCGAGCGCGGAGACCGGCTCGTCACAGACGATGATCTCCGGCTGGAGCGCCAGCCCGCGGGCGATGCCGATGCGCTGCCGCTGGCCGCCGGAGAACTGGTGCGGGTAGCGGTTGATGTGGTCGGGGTTGAGCCCGACCACTTCGAGCAGCTCCTGCACCTTCTTGCGCCGGTCGCCCTTGGGCGCGACCTCGGTGTGGATCTCGTACGGCTCGCCGATGATGTCGCCGACGGTCATCCGGGGGTTCAGCGAGGTGTACGGGTCCTGCATCACCATCTGGATGTTGCGGCGCATGCGCTTGAGCTCGCCGCCCCTGGCCTTGGCGATGTCCCGGCCACCGATCTTCACCGAGCCGGAGGTGGGCCGTTCGAGCGCCATCAGCACCTTGGCGAGCGTGGACTTGCCACAGCCCGACTCGCCCACGATGCCCAGCGTCTCGCCCCTGTTCAGGTCGAACGAGACGCCGTCCACGGCCTTGATCGCGCCGATCTGCTTCCTGAAGAGGATCCCCTGGGTCAGCGGGAAGTGCTTGACCAGGTCGCGTACTTCCAGGATGCGCTCACTGCTGGTCGCCATCGAGGACCTCCCTCCAGTAGTGGCAGGCGCTGCCGCGCGTGCCGCTGATCTCGTAGAGCGGGGGGACGTCGGTCACGCAGTTGTCCTGACGGAACGGGCAGCGGGGATGGAACGCGCACCCCGTCGGCAGGTCCAGCAGGTTCGGCGGCAGCCCCTTGATCGCGTACAGGTCCTGGCCCTTGAGGTCGACCCTGGGGATCGAGTCCAGCAGGCCCTTCGTGTACGGGTGCGCGGGCGCCTTGTAGATGTCGTACACGGGGGCCTTCTCGACGATGCGCCCCGCGTACATGACCGCGATCTTGTCGGCCACGTCGGCCACGACGCCGAGGTCGTGGGTGATGAGGATCAGGCCCATCTGGCTCTCGCGCTGCAGCTCGGCCAGCAGTTCCATGATCTGCGCCTGGACGGTCACGTCCAGCGCCGTGGTCGGCTCGTCCGCGATCAGCACCTCGGGGTCCAGCGCGATCGACATGGCGATCATGATGCGCTGGCGCATGCCCCCGGAGAACTGGTGCGGGTAGTCGTGCACGCGCTGCCTGGCGGCCGGGATGCGGACCCGGTCCATCAGCTCGACGGCCTTCTTCATGGAGTCGGACTTCGACATGCCCCGGTGGACCCGGAACATCTCGCTGATCTGCCAGCCCACGGTGAAGACCGGGTTGAGCGCGGACAGCGCGTCCTGGAAGATCATCGCGATCCGCTGGCCGCGCACCTGCGTGCGCGCCTCCTCCGACAGCTTGAGCAGGTCGGTGCCCCTGAAGCGGATCTCCCCCTTGGGGATGACCGCCGGAGGCATGTCCAGAATGCCCATGATGGCCTGAGCCGTCACGGACTTGCCGGAACCCGACTCGCCCAGCACCGCGAGCGTCTCGCCGGGACCGACCGTGTAGCTCACGCCGTTCACCGCGCGGACGATCCCGGCCCGCGTGCGGAACTCCACATGCAGGTCGTCGACCTCTAGCAGTGGCCCGTCGCCCAGCCCTCCCTCGGCGGACAACAGGTCCGTGGACGTCTTCTTCACAAAGGTCCCCTTCTACCTGAGCTTCGGGTCGAGCGCGTCGCGCACGGCGTCGCCCATCATGATGAACGCGAGCACGGTGATGCTCAGGAACACCGCGGGGAACACCAGCGGCAGCGGCGCCTCCAGGAACCTGTCACGCGCGTCGGCGATCATCAGGCCCCAGGAGATGTCCGGCGACTGCACGCCGACACCCAGGAACGACAGCGCGGCCTCGGCCGCGATGAAGGTGCCCAGGTTGATCGTGGCCACGACGATGACCGGGGCCAGCGAGTTCGGCAGCAGGTGCCGGAACATGATCCGGCCCGCTCCCGCGCCCAGGGCTCTGGCCGCCACCACGAAGTCCTGGTTCTTCGCGGTGATCACCGCCGCTCGCATGATGCGGAACACCATCGGCCAGCCGAGCACCGTCAAGGCCACGATGACCAGGAAGATGCTGTTGGCCTTGCCGCGGAACGTGGCCGCGATCAGCAGCGCGCCGAGGATCGAGGGAATGGCGAAGAAGATCTCCGTGACGCGCGAGGCGAGCGTGTCGGTCATGCCGCCGCGGAAGCCCGCGACGATGCCGAGCAGGCCGCCGATGAGCGTGGTCATCAGCGTGGTGAACACGCCGATCACGATGGAGTTGCGAGCTCCGTAGATCGTCCTGGCGAAGACGTCACAGCCCAGGTTGTCGCGCCCGAACGGGTGGCCGGCGCTGGGGCCCTGCCGCGCCGTGGACAGGTCACAGGTCCTGGCGTTGTACGGGTCGATCGAGGTGAACAGCTGCGGCCAGATGGACATCACCAGCAGGATCACGATGATGATCACCGAGATGATGAACATCGGGCGGCGCCTGAGGTCGTACCAGGCGTCGGTCCACAGACTCGCGGGCTTGCCGCCCTTGGTCTTCTTGCCCTCGCGCTCGGGCGCCGGGGCGGCGGGCACCGTGTCCGGGACCAGCGTCTGCGTCTCCGGGAGTCCCGGCCCGACCGGCGGGGTTGGGTTACTCATAGCGGATCCTCGGGTCGAGCACGGCGTACAACAGGTCGACGACCAGGTTGGCCACGATGTAGATCAGCACCAGGATGGTGATGATGCCCACGACCACCGGCTGTTCTCGCAGGTGCACCGAGTTGAAGAGCTGGTTCCCGATGCCCTGGAGGTTGAAGATCGTCTCGGTGATCACCGCTCCGCCCATCAGGTTACCGAGGTCGGCGCCCAGATAGGTGATGAGCGGGATCAGCGCGTTGCGCAGGCCGTGCCTGCCGATGACGCGCCGTCTGGACAGGCCCTTCGCCGTCGCCGTACGGATGTAGTCGGCCCTGAGCGTCTCCACCAGGCTGGTCCTGGTGAGCCGGGTCAGGTACGCGACCGACACTCCGGCGAGCACGAAGCCGGGCAGCAGGTAGCTGCGCCAGCCCGCGAACGTGCCCGCGACGGGGAAGATGTCCAGCCCGGTCCACAGCTTGAGCTGCACGCCCAGGACGAGTTGCAGCACGAAGCCGGTCACGAGGGTCGGGATCGAGATCAGCAGCAGCGTCGAGGCGAGGATGAAGGTGTCGGTGGCCTTGCCGCGGCGCAGCGCCGCCCACAGGCCGAGGCCGATGCCGAGCACGGCCTCGATCACCAGCGCGGTCAGCGCCAGGTTCAGCGTGACCTGAAACTTGCCGGCCAGCATCTCGGACACCGGCACCTGGGCGAAGTTCACGCCGAGGTCGCCGCGGAAGAGCACGCCGCTGATGTAGTACCAGTACTGCAGCAGCAGCGGATCGTTGAGGTGGTACTGCTCGCGCAGGACTTCGGCCACGGCCGCGTCCGGGCGCTTGTCTCCGAACAGGGCCGCCACGGGGTCGCCGGGCAGCGCGAAGACGATGCAGAAGATGAGTAGCGTGGCGCCGATCAGGACGGGTATCGCCTGAATCAGTCGCCTGATGACATATCGGCCCATTTTCAAGCCCTCCGGTACACACTTGGAGGCAGTCACTCGGAATCCGTGATTTACCCGGCCCTAGTGACTGCCTCCAAGCTCAGTCCTCCGACGGGCGGACGGCAAGTACCGTCCGCCAGACGAATGACGTCAGGCCTTCTCGACGTCCGCCCAGTTGATCTGGTTGAGCAGGTTGAGCTTGACGTTCTTGACCTTGGTGGAGTGCCCGAAGTTGCTGCGGTAGAAGTACACCGGGATGTACGGGAGCTCCTTCAGCAGGATGTCGTCGGCCTGCTGGTAGAACTTCTGGCCCTCGGCCGCGTCGGTGGCCTGGTCACCCTTGGCCACCAGATCGTCGAACTCCTTGTTGGAGTACCCGCCGTAGTTCGAACCAGTGCCGATGGCGCCGGTGCCGAAGATCGGCGTCAGGTAGTTCTCGGCCGCCGGGTAGTCGATGGACCAGCCCATGCGGAACAGGCCCTTGTACTCCTTGGCGTCCAGGGCGTCCAGGATGCCCTGGAACTTCTCGAACGGCTTGGGCGCGACCTCGATGCCGAGGTTGGCACGGAGGTTGTTGGCGACGGCCTCGATCCACTCCTTGTGACCACCGTCGGCGTTGTAGCCGAGCTCGATGCTCTTGGGACCGCCGGCGCTCTCGTACAGCTTCTTGGCCTCGGCCGGGTTGTACGTGCACGCCGTGCAGGCACCCTGGCGGTAGCCGGGGATGGCCGGGTTGATGAAGTCGTCGGCCGGGGAGCGGGTGCCCGAGAAGACCGTGTCGGAGATCGTCTTCCTGTCGATGGCCATCGAGATGGCCTTGCGGACGTCGACGTTCTCGAACTCCTTGTTGTACTTCAGCGGGATGCCGATGTAGCCGATGGAGGCGTCGGGCTCGTCGAAGTACCGGTCGCCGAGCACCTGCTTGGCGGTCGAGATGGCCGTGGCGGGCAGCGAGTCGTGGATGTCCAGGTTCTCGGCCTGGAGGTCGTTCCACGCGGTCTCGGAGCTCGTGTAGACCTTGAACTGCAGCTTGGTCCAGCCGGTCGGCTTCTTGCCGGGGAACTTGTCGTACACCGACAGCTCGATGGTCGGGTCGGTGCCCTTCTTGTACGGCTTGTCCAGCTTGAACATGCCCTGGCCGATCGGCTTCTCACCGTAGGCCGGAGCGAGCTTGCCGTCGGAGCCGATCGCCGAGGCGGGCATCGGGTAGAACGCGGTGTACCCCAGCATCGTCTTGAACTGGGAGAACGGCGCGGTGAGCGTGACCTCCAGCGTCGTGTCGTCCACGACCTTGAGGCCCTTCATCTCCTTGGCCGTCGGCGTCTTGCCCTCACCCGGGTGCACGTCGGTGTAGCCGTCGACGCGCCCGAAGAAGTAGGACGAGCTCATGGCGTTGTCCTGGAGAGCGGCGAAGTTCCACGCGCGAGCGTAGTCCTCGGCCTTCACCGGAGTGCCGTCGTGCCAGGTGTACGACTTCAGCTTGATCGTCCAGACCTTGCTGTCCGTCGTGGTGATGGACTCGGCGGCCTCCTCGACCGGCTGCTTGTTCTCGTCGTACTTCACGAGCGGCGAGAACACCGCGGCGAGCACCTCGGCGCCTTCAGTCTCCGTGGTGTCCTGCGGATACAGCATCTTCTGGGGCTCACCGACCTCCATGCGGACCGGCGTTTCACCGCCTGCGGCAGTGCCACCGTTGTCCGAGGCACCGCCGCCACACGCGGCAACCGCGAGGGCGAGCAGCGCGGTACCGGCGACGATCCGTGCGCCCTTAGTAACACGCATGGTGAAAGAAATCCTCCCTCTACAGGTGGGCGCCTAGCGCTGAGCTGCGGTGATCTTGAGCAGCCTGACGGGGAGTTCCTGGTATCCCCCCGGATTTGGCTGACATGGTCAAACCAGCCGACGCCCTGCCAGTCGATCGCGACTATCCCTCACTACTTGCCACCAGCGAGTCTCTGGCGCGTTGCAGTTCGGTCACACGTGTGCCAATCCAGCGTCACAGACATTTGACCCCACGCGGAGCAAACAGTACAAATCCACCTCTACGGGTTCAGCCTGGACGTGAACAGTCGATGAAAAATACCCCCTACACGACACTGCTCGCGCCTCCGCCACCACGCCCCGGCCCGCTGGGCTACGGTTGAGCAGGTCTTGACGACGCCTTGGAACCCAGGCGTCAGAAGACTCCGTCCAACAGTCTGTCCAACTGTCTGCCGTCAACTCGTACGACAGGCACCCCACCGACCGGGATCCAATAGAGTCCTTGCCATGAGCCAGCCGGAATCCGCTGTCGCGGACGCCCAGGCGGGCGGCCGAAGCGGGCAGGAGCCGCTGGCCAAGCTCGCCAAGAGATACGGGCTTCGCCGTGCCATCGCGCGGCCGAGGTTCTCCGTCTACCTGCGCCTGCTGTGGCAGCGCCGCCACTTCATCCTGACGTACGCGACCTCGCGCAACACCACGAAGTACTCCAGCTCCGCGCTCGGGCAGCTCTGGCAGGTGCTGACCCCGCTGCTCAACGCCGGCATCTACTTCGTGATGTTCGGCATCATCCTGGGCGGCGGCAAGGATGTCCAGAACTACCCGGCGTTCCTGCTGACCGGGATGTTCATCTTCACCTTCACCCAGCGCACGGTCACCGCGGGCGCGAAGTCGATCTCCGGCAACCTGTCGATGATCAGGGCCCTGCACTTCCCCAGGGCCTCGCTCCCGCTGGCGTACACGATCCAGGAGCTGCAGCAACTGGCCATCTCCATGGGCGTGCTGCTGGTCCTCGTGGTGGTCACGGGCGAATGGCCCACCTGGTACTGGCTCATGATCCCGGTGGTGCTGCTCCTGCAGACGCTGTTCAACATCGGGGCCGGCCTGGTGATGGCCAGGCTGGGCGCCCAGATGCGCGACCTCAACCAGTTGCTGCCGTTCATCACCCGCACCTGGCTCTACGCCTCCGGCGTCTTCTTCGTGATCCAGGCCAAGGTCGTGGGGTCCGCGGGGCTGCCGCAGTGGGTGGCCGACCTGATGTACCTCAACCCGGCGGCTTCCTACATCGAGTGGATGCGCGAGATTCTCATCCCGAGCTACAACACCACCCATGGCCACCACCCGCCGACGATGGTGTTGGTGTCATGCGTATTCTGGGCGGTGTTCGCACTCGGCTTCGGCTTCTGGTACTTCTGGCGGTCCGAGGAGAGGTACGGGCGTGGCTGAACTGACCAAGGAGCTGTCACAGGTGAAGGGCGACAAGCCCGCCGACCCCGGCAAGGATGTGAGAGTGCATCCCAACCCGGAGCCCCCGGGCAAGCGGCCCCTCGACGTACCCACAGGCACTCCCACCGTCATCGTCGACGATCTGCACATCGTCTACCGCGTCTACGGGGCCGCCTCCGACGCCGAGAAGGGCAACGCGGTCAACGCCCTCACGCGCATACTCAAGCGCCAGGGCAGGCCGCAGATGAAGGAGGTGCACGCCGTCAAGGGCGTGACCTTCGTGGCCTACCACGGCGACGCCATCGGCATCGTGGGGCGCAACGGCTCCGGCAAGTCCACTCTGCTGCGCGCCATCGCGGGCCTGCTGCCCCCGCACAAGGGCGCCGTCTACACCGACGGGCAGCCCTCGCTGCTGGGCGTCAACGCGGCCCTGATGCGCGAGCTGACCGGTGAGCGCAACATCGTCCTCGGCTGCTACGCCATGGGCATGACGCCCGCCGAGGTCAAGGAGAAGTACCAGGAGATCGTCGACTTCTCCGGCATCGACGAGTTCGTGCAGCTCCCGATGTCCACCTACTCCTCCGGCATGGGCGCCCGCCTGCGCTTCGCCATCTCCTCGGCCAAGACCCACGACGTCCTGCTCATCGACGAGGCACTGGCGACGGGCGACCGGGAGTTCCGCAAGAAGAGCGAGGAGCGCATCCGCCAGATCCGCGAGTCGGCCGGCACGGTGTTCCTCGTGGCGCACGATCTGCGGGTGATCGAGCAGACGTGCAACCGGGTGATCTGGCTGCACAAGGGCAAGATCAAAATGGATGGCGACCCGAAGGAAGTCATCGCCGCCTACAATAAGGGCTGACTTATACTTTACGCGCTGCCGCGGTTCGCCACCCTGCGCACTTCGGCTGACGGCCCTCCAGGAAACGGCCTCTGACCCTTCAGTGGCGGGCCGCCGTTACGCGAGCCCATGTGGGCCGAGTTCCGTGGTTATTCGATCTTGTGTGCGAAACAGCTGCGACCGAAGGGGCCAACGACTGACAGCGCGCCAGCTGTTCCGATAGGATTCGAACGTCGATTCGAACCAGGGAACGGTGATGGAGTGGGGGCGCGCGATGGGAGAGCTTGCGGCCGCGATTGACCACCTGGCCGTCGAGGATGTGACCGAGATTCCGCGTATGCAGCTCGCCGAGCAGCTTCTCGAACTGCACTGGCAGATGGCGAGATTGCAGGCCCAGATCGCTCGCCGTACAGGCGTTCGCCTGCCCTGAGGCCCGTTGGCATGAAAAAGCCACCGACCCCGGGGTGGGGCCGGTGGCGGGGTGGGCGGGGTGCCGCTGCCCTGCAGTGGCGGCGCCTCGCGTACCCCGGGGCTAGGGCGCGTCCGCCCGGGCCCGGCGTGAGCCCGCCCGTTCACGGCGGCGGGCTCTCAACCTACGCGCGTCAGTGCCCCGGGCGCCCGGCACCTTGAGGGCGCCCGGATGGCCTGCCGCGTCAGTGCGACGGCGTCCCGATCGAGACCTCCGGCCACCGGCCGAGTGATGCTCGGATCTCCGGTGAGGAGGGCCCGGGTCAGGGGATCCCCAGACCTCACGTGGAACGACGGGCCCTTGTGGGGAACCCCGTAGCTCCGGGCGGACCGAGCCCGTTGGAGGGCGGCGCCCGGTCGGGGGAATGCCGTCAGGGGACTGCTGGGGCGAGCGAGCGAGCCGCCCAGTCACCGCCAGGGCCGGTGCCCGGGTGTCGGCACCTGTGACACCCGCGAACCGTCCTGCCGGTTCCTCGGCCGGCCGCGCTCGTCAGCGCCTCCATCACGGTCCAGTCGCGAACCTGAGGGTCGCGCCCAGGGGCCGCGCCCGTCCATCAGCCCGGATTGTCGCGTTCCAGGTCACCGGCCCAGATCTCGCGCCTAGCCGCGAAACAGGGAGAGTGCCCGGCCACGAAAACCCAGGTGTGTCCGGCCGCGTTTCTAGGAGTGCCTGGTCGCGAGCCCAGAAAGGCGACTAGTCGCGGACCGCGGAGCCCCGCACCGAGCTCGTCAGCGCGTCGGTGGTCCAGCCGAGGGCGGTGATCAGGTCGCTGTAGGCGCCGGCGGTCTGCACGCCGCGCGCCTCGACGAAGGCGGATGTGTCCTGCACGAGCGGGGCGAGCTCGTCCATGGCGGCGGCCTGGGAGGTGGCGGGCAGCGCCTCGACGACCGGAGCCATCTCGGCGGGCGTCACCTGCCCGATCGCGGGGGCGAGCTGGCGGCCCGCGCTGTGCGGCAGGGCCAGCCAGGTCGCCTGGGTGACGCCGCCCAGCAGGGCGTCGGCGGAGAAGGAGCCGAGGCCCGAGGAGCCGCTCGCCATCGACTTGGCCGTGGCGCCGCTGCCCGAGACGGGCAGCAGGTTGGCGCCGCTCAGCGTGCCGACGGTGCGCTCGACGGACGAGCCGACCGTGCCGGCCACGCCGCCGCCCAGGACGTCGCCCTGGCTCGTGGCCGTGCTCTGACCCTGCTTGCCGCCCTTGACCGAGGGCGTGGCCATGCGCGAGGCGCCCAGCAGGGGCAGGGACTCGGTCAGGCCGCCCCCGCCGAGCGGGACGCTGCTGATGCTGCTGAGGATGGGCGACAGCTCGGGTATCGGGCCGCCGCTGGCGGTGACGTCCTCGGCCGCGTTGGCCGTGGTGCCGGTCTCCGCCTGGTTCTCGCTGGCCATGTCGCGCTCGAGCTCCGACATCTGGCCGCCCTGCTGGGCGCCGGACTTGGCGGTGCCGCCGAGCGCGCCGAGCAGGCCCCCGCCACCGCCGATCAGGCTGCTCAGCAGCCCACCGAGGGGGTCGGCGCCGGCAATGGTGCCTCCGCCCAGGCCGTCGACAGGCGCGTGCTTGGCGGACTCGTATTGAACTTCGGCTTGCGCTGGCACGGCCATGGCCGCCGCCGCCAAACCGAATGCTGTGACGGCCAGCGCCGTCTTGACTACTCGATTCATGATTGCCTTCCCGGCTCGTGATCGATCGCTCTCGAATGCGGTGGAAATGCGAATCGATAACCCCCGTATGCCGTTGCGGACGCGCTATGGGCACCACACGAAGCGTGTCGCCACGGCTGAGCTACGCAAGCAGTTCTATCACTCGGCTTGATCGACCGCAGGCGCATGAATGCCCATGTAGCAGGGGTTTGCAGCTCGGTTACCGAGTAAAGGGGGAGTGTTGAGCGGAGAGACAAAACGGGAAATACAAGGGTCTTGTTTCCAATATTGCGCGCGTCTCGCGCAAGAACACAAGAGGCCCCGACGGCCCGTGAACAAAGGGTCGCGAAAACAAATGTTCACGGGCCGGGGGCCACATTTACCGGTCGCGGTGGACGCGCGCGGCCGGGGTCAGACGGTCAGCAGGGCGTCCGCCGTCTCGAACGGGAAACGGTCGGCGAAGGCGGGACGCAGGTCCGTCAGCCAGACGGCGGACGGGTCGTAGCGCGCGAAGAACGGCCGCCCCACCAGCGATGGGTCGCGGGCCTGGATGAAGTGGAGCAGGAACACCTGTTCCCCGGCGACTTCCATGACGCCGTCCACGCAGACCTTGCCCGGCGTGGCCGACATGGAGGGCCCGCGCACCGTGCGGCAGAGCCCGGAGACGGCCGAGTAGGCGTCCCTGAAGATCTCGTACGCGCGCGCCAGCGGGACCGCGAAGTAGTCCTGTGGCCCGGTGTCGCGCTCCACGAACATGTAATAGGGAATCAGCCCCATCCGGAGCTGGCGCCGCCACATGCCCGACCACACGGCCGGGTCGTCGTTGATGGATCTGATCAGCGGCGCCTGGGTCCTGATCGTGGCCCCGCTGCCGAGAATGCGCTTGACGGCCGATTCGACCAGTGGCGACTCCAGCTCGCGCGGGTGTGAGAAGTGCGCCATGAAGGCGAGGTTCTTGCCCGACTCGACCACCCGCTCGAACAGGCGGAGCGTGTCGTCGGCGTCGGGGTCGGTGGTGAAGCGCTGCGGCCAGTAGGCCAGCGCCTTGGTGCCGATCCTGATGGATTCGAGCTGTTCGAGCTCCAGCAGCGGCTCGATGTAGCGGCTGATCACCGGCTCGCCCATGATCATGGCGTCGCCGCCGGTGATCAGCACGCTGGTGACCTCGGGATGCCGGCGAATGTAGCCGACCATCTGCTCGATGTCGTCGGAGGCGAACTTGAGGTCGGCGTCGCCGACGAACTGCGCCCAGCGGAAGCAGTAGGTGCAGTAGGCGTGACAGGTCTGCCCCTGTTTAGGGAAGATCAGCACTGTTTCCGCATATTTATGCTGCATCCCCGGAACGGGCTCGTCGCCGATCTTCGGGACGTTGAGCTCCTTCTGCCCCGCCGGATGCGGGTTGAGCTGTGCGCGTACGCGGTTCGCCTCGGCCTGGATCTCGGCGTTCGGCGCCTCCGCCTTCAGCAGGTCGGCCAGCCTGGCCACGTCCGCCGCGGGCAGCATGTCCTCCTGCGGGAAGACGAGCCGGTATATGGGGTCGTCGGGCGCGGCCGACCAATCTATGAGTTCATCCACGACGTAGGCGTTCGTCCGGAAAGGCAGCACCGTGGCGACGGCGCGCACCTTCAGGCGCTCGTCGTCCCCCAGCCCCGCACGCTGCAGGAGCTGGTCGAGGTGCTTGGACGTGTACGCCCTGAAGCGTCGCGTGCCTGCCTGGTTCAAGATCACTAGGCCGTTCCCATCTTTTTTGTTCGATCGGGTGTAAACCTCACGACCCCGTCGCGCGTCTACGGTTCTTAATACCCGGACGCGGCCACCCGCGTTCGCGGTTCCGCTGGGCTCCAAGTTTTCCTTGAGGTTTGTGGACACTCGCGACATATCGCGTCAGGGCGTAGACTGACATATCGTGACTCACGATCCGGACCTGCGCGCCTCAGACGCCGACCGCGACCGCGTGGCCGCCGCGCTTTCCGAGGCGCTCGCCACGGGAAGACTCACCACCGTCGAGCACGCCGACCGCCTCGACCTCGCCTACACGGCCAGGACCGTCGGCGACCTCGTCCCCCTCACCCGCGACCTGCCCGAGGTGTCCGCGTCCGACGCGCCCGCCGCGATCGAACGGCAGGTCATCAGCTCCAAGTTCAGCAAGGTCGTGCGCAAGGGGCGCTGGGTCGCCTCGCGGCACACCACGCTGTCGGCCCGCTTCGGAGCCCTGATCATCGACCTGTCGGACGCCGTGCTGCCGGGCCGCGAGATCACCGTCGAGACCAGCGCGCGCTTCAGCAAGGTGATCGTGCGGGTGCCCGAGAACGCCCACGTCATCGACGAGGGCAGCGCCCTGTTCGGCAAGCGCCAGGTGACGGCCGGGTCCTCCGGCGACGGCCCGCTCATCAGGCTGACCGGAGCGTCCAAGTTCTCCAAGGTGATCGTCACCCGGGGCAAGGACGACTGGAACCTGCACTAGCGCTCCCACCTGCGCGAGGTGACCAGGACTGGAACGGCCGTGTGCGGGAACCAAGAGGTCCTGCCCGCCGGTTAACCTGACACCTGCCTCGCCTGATGCGGACATACCGAGCCCGCGTACCGGCCAAGCCGTGGCGGCGGGCTCTGATGCCGTACGAGGTGAGCATTGTCCGAGGGCCTGCCAGTCGCGCTCGACGCCATGGGCGGCGACCACGCGCCGCACGAGATCGTGGCCGGAGCGGTGCACGCGGTGCGCGAGCGCGGCCTGCCCGTGGTGCTCGTCGGCTCCCCGCGCGTGCTCTACGAGGCGCTCGCCGACCACGACGCCACCAAGGAGATCTCCATCGTCCGCGCGGAAGAGGCGCTGGAGATGGACGAGGGCGCGCTGGCCAGCCTGCGCCGGCCCCGCTCCAGCATCGCGATCGCCTGCCACCTGGTCCGCCGCGGCGACGCCTGCGCCGTCGTCTCCGCGGGATCGACAGCGGGCATCGTCACCACCGGCAGGCTGCGGCTCAAGGGCCAGCAGGGCGTGCTCCGGCCGGCCATCGCCGTCGACCTGCCCACGCTGCCCGCCCCCGCCGTGCTCCTCGACGCGGGCGCGAACGCCGAGGTCAAGCCGGAGATGCTGGTGCAGTTCGCGCACCTCGGCGCCACGTACGCCGAGCTCGCCCACGGCATCAAGGACCCCAAGGTCGGCCTGCTCACCATCGGCAGCGAGGCCGAGAAGGGCGACAAACTGGTCAGGCGCGCGCACGAGCTGCTGCAGGGCTCCCCCGGCATCCACTTCACCGGCAACGTCGAGGGCCACGACCTGCTGACCGGCAAGGTCGATGTGATCACCACCGACGGGTTCACGGGCAACGTGGCGCTCAAGACCATGGAGGGCGCCGTCCGCTACGCCTTCGCCGAGCTGCGGGAGGCGATCAGCGAGAGCAGGCTGGCCCGCCTCGGCGCCGCCATGCAGCGCTCCCGCCTGCGCGAGCTGCGGCAGCGCCTCGACTCCGAGGCGCACGGCGGCGCCGTGCTGCTCGGGCTCAACGGAACCGTCGTCATCGCCCACGGCGCCTCCAGGGCCCAGGGCATCAGCGCCGCCTGCCGCCTCGCCGCCGACCTGTCGGCCGCCGGCGTGGTGAACGCGATCGGCGAGCGGATGGCCGTGCCGAGCCGCTCCCACAGGCTGTGGAAATCCAGCCGCGGCGCAGACGCCGTCGAGTGACGACCCAAGTCGCTGCCGCGGACCCGGGTCAACCCATAGGGTGTGAGACCGATCCACAGAAACGGGGGCTTATGTGGACGGGCTCATCTCGGTGGCACCTGGGCTCACCTCGGAGCAGGTGGCGAGCGCGAAGGCGAACCACATCCCGCGCCGCTCCAGCCGCTCACTGAGCGCGATCCTCAGAGCGAACGTGTTCACCCTGTTCAACCTCGTCATCGGCGTGCTGTGGGCGCTGATCCTCATCTTCGGCGAGTGGCAGGACGGCCTGTTCGGGCTGGTCATCGTGGCCAACGCGCTGATCGGCATCATCCAGGAGCTGCGCGCCAAACGCACGCTCGACCGCCTAGCGGTGATCAACGAGGCTCCCGTGCGCGTGCGCCGCGACGGCCGCGAACAGGAGATCAACCCCCGCGACCTGGTCCTCGGCGACCTGGTCCTGCTCGGCCCCGGCGACCGCCTCCTGGTGGACGGCGAGGTCGTGCGCTCCGACGGCCTGGAGATCGACGAGTCGCTGCTCACCGGCGAGGCCGACCCCGTGCACAAGCAGCCGGGCGACCAGGTGCTGTCGGGCAGCTTCGCGGTGGCGGGCTCCGGCGCGTTCGTCTCCACCCGGGTCGGCACCGACGCGTACGCGGCCAAGCTCGCCGAGGAGGCCAGCAAGTTCCACCTGGCCCACTCCGAGCTGCGCGCGGGCGTGGCCGGCTTCATCAAGTACATCACCTGGCTGGTCATCCCGATCGGCGCCCTGCTGATCTACAGCCAGCTGCACAACTCCGCCGACCTGCGCGGCGCCGTCACCGGGGCGGTCGCCGGCATCGTCACCATGATCCCCGAGGGGCTGGTGCTGATGACCTCGATCGCGTTCGCCGTCGGCGTCGTGCGGCTGGGCCGCCGCAAGTGCCTGGTGCAGGAGCTGCCCGCGATCGAGGGCCTGGCCAGGGTGGACGTGCTCTGCCTCGACAAGACGGGCACCCTCACCGCGGGCGGGATGGACCTGGACGAGGTGCTCCCCGTACCCGGCGACCGCACGCCCATACCCGACAACCGCACGCCCGTACCCGACAACCGCACGCCCGTACCCGACAACCGCACGCCCGCGTCCGGCGCACAGCCGGCCGGTCGCCCCGCGCGCGGGCTGATCGACGAGGCGCTGGCCGCCCTCGCCAACCTCGACGACCGCCCGAACGCCACCGCCGAGGCCATCAGGGCCCGCCATCCCGCCTCCCCCACCGGCTGGACGGCCCGCTCGGCCGTGCCGTTCTCCTCGGCCCGCAAGTGGAGCGGCGCCGACTTCGGCGAGCACGGCGCCTGGGTGCTGGGCGCGCCCGACGTCCTCCTGCACGGCGGCGCCGCCTACGACAGGGCCACCGACCTGGCCGCCACCGGCACGCGCGTCCTGGCGCTGTGCCGTACCAGCTCCCTGGACGGCACCGAGCGCGGCGAGGCCACCGTGGAGCCCGTCGCGCTAGTCACCCTCAAACAGCGCGTCAGACCCGACGCCCGCGAGACCCTCGGCTACTTCGCCAAGCAGGGCGTCACCGTCAAAATCATCTCCGGCGACAACCCGCTGGCCGTCTCCGCCATCGCGACCGGCCTCGGCATCCCCGGCGGCGACCGGTCCATCGACGCGCGCACCCTCCCGCACGACGACCCCGCCCGGCTCGGCGAGCTGCTCGACACCCACACCGTCTTCGGCCGCGTCAGCCCCCAGCAGAAGCGCGAGTTCGTGACCGCGCTCCAGGCCCGCGGCCACACCGTCGCCATGACCGGCGACGGCGTCAACGACGTGCTCGCGCTCAAGGACGCCGACCTGGGCATCGCGATGGGCGCGGGCAGCCCCGCCACCAAGGCCGTCGCGCAGGTCGTGCTGCTCGACGACAAGTTCGCCACGCTGCCGCACGTCGTGGGCGAGGGCCGCCGGGTGCTGGCCAACATCGAACGGGTCTCCAACCTGTTCCTCACCAAGACGTTCTACGCGATCGTGCTGTCACTCATGGTCGGGCTGGCCGGGATGCAGTTCCCGTTCGCGCCGCGCCACTCGACCCTGACCAACGCCCTGGTCATCGGCATCCCCGCGTTCTTCCTCGCGCTGGCGCCCACGCTCGAACGCTCCAAGCCCGGGTTCGTGCCGCGCGTGCTGCGCTTCGCCGTACCGGCCGGGGTGCTGTGCGCGGCGGCGGTGCTCCTGTCCTTCTGGGCCGCCCACAAGGGCACCTCCACCCTCCTCGAAGACCAGACCGCCGCCGTGATCACCCTCTTCCTCACCACCTGGTGGGTGCTGGTGCTCATCGCCCGACCACTCAACTGGTGGCGAACGGCGCTGGTGGGAGCCATGGCGGTGCTCTTCGCGATCGGCATGGCGCTGCCCTTCGTCAGGGAGTTCTTCGCCCTCGAACCCGGCGACCTCAGCAACGACCTGACCGCCGTCGGCATCTCCCTCGTGGCGGCGCTCATGATAAGCGTCGCGGTCAAGCTCGCCGGTACCCTTAGACCATGACCGACCCGCAGATAGTGCTCACCGAGCGCGTCCAGCAGGCGCTGGCCCGCGCGTTCGGCCCGGAGCACGCCGACGCAGATCCGCTGATCCGGCCCTCCCAGTTCGCCGACTTCCAGGCGAACGTCGCGATGAGCCTGGCCAAGCGCCTGCGACGGTCCCCGCGGGAGGTCGCCGAGTCGATCACTGCCGAGCTGTCCGACTTCCCCGGCACCATCGAGGTCAGCGGCCCCGGCTTCCTCAACATCACGCTCGACAACGCGTGGATCGAGTCAGAGGCCCGGCGGATGCTCGCCGACCCGCGCCTCGGCGTCGGCACGAGCACGCCGCCGCAGACCATCGTGATCGACTACTCCGCGCCCAACGCGGCCAAGGAGATGCACGTCGGCCACCTGCGCACCACCATCGTGGGCGACTCCCTGGCCCGCATGCACGAGCACCTCGGCAACAAGGTCATCAGGCAGAATCACCTGGGCGACTGGGGCACCCCGTTCGGCATGCTCATCGAGCACCTCCTCGACATCGGCGAGTCCGCCGCCGTCGAGCAGCTCGAAGCCGGCCAGGGCACCGAGTTCTACCAGGCGGCGCGGGCCAAGTTCGACGGCGACGAGACCTTCAAGACGCGCGCGCGGGCGCGGGTGAGCACGCTGCAGTCGGGCGACCCCGAGACGCTGCGGCTCTGGCACGTCTTCATGGACGCCACCGTGCGCTTCTTCAACAAGGTGTACGCCATGCTCGGCGTCACGCTCACCGACGCCGACATCGCCGGCGAGAGCATGTACAACCCCATGCTCCAGCAGACCTGCGACGACCTGGAGGCGGCCGGCACGGCCGTGATCAGCGAGGGCGCGCTGTGCGTGTTCCCGCCCGGCTTCACCGGCTCCGACGACAAGCCGCTGCCGCTCATCATCAGGAAGAGCGACGGCGGCTACGGCTACGCCACCACCGACATGGCGGCCATCCGCTACCGCGTCCACGACCTCAAGGCCGACCGCATCCTCTACGTCGTGGGCAACGAGCAGGCGCTGCACTTCCAGATGGTGTTCGCCGCCGCCAAGCAGGCGGGCTGGCTGCCCGACACCACCGCGGCCGAGCACGTCCGCATCGGCATGATGCTCGGCAAGGACGGCCGGCGCTTCAAGACCCGCTCCGGCGAGTCCGTCAAGCTGATGGACCTGCTGCAGGAAGCCGTCGACCGGGCCGCCAAGCTCATCGAGGACCGCGGCCACGACGAGGCGACCCAGCGGGAGATCGCCCACGCCGTCGGCATGGCCGCCGTCAAGTACGCCGACCTGTCGGTCAGCCACGACAGCGAGTACGTCTTCGACTTCGACCGCATGGTGGCCATGACCGGCAACACCGGCCCCTACATGCAGTACGCGACGACCCGCATCCACTCCATCTTCCGCGGCGCGGGCATCGCCCCGGCCGACGCGACCGCACCCATCGTGCTGGCCGCCCCGGCCGAGCGCGCCCTGGGTTTGCACCTGCTGGGCTTCGGCGAGCTCGTCTCGCAGGTCGCCGCCGACTCCGAGCCGCACCGGCTGTGCGCGTTCCTCTTCCAGACGGCCAGCCTGCTGAGCACGTTCTACGAGGAGTGCCCGGTGATCAAGGAGGGCGTCGACCCCGAGACCCGAAACCAGCGGCTCGCCCTGTGCGCGCTGACGTTGCGGGTGCTGGAGACGGGGCTCGACCTTCTGGGCGTCCCTGTCCTCGAGCGCATGTAAACAGGCAGTTGGCTCAAAGTCTCCCGTTCCGCCGTGGGCGCGCCTCCACCGGGTTGGCGCGCCCCAACGGCTAGGCTTTACGCGGTCATGAACTGAGGCCGAAATGGGGAGTTCTCTGCCTTGAGCACGGACCTGACTGCGAGCCCCCCAGCAGCGACCGAACTGCATCGCTACGCCGAGGCGCTGCTGGCGCACCTCGCCGCCAAGGGCACCGCGCCTCCGGCCGCACCGAGCTTCAGCGACGTCTCGGGCTACTGGCTGCCGCCGGCTCTCGAAGCGCTCGTCGCCCTCCTCGCCGGCGACGACCCGCTCGAACCGCTGAGCCGGGCCGCCGGGCGCGACCAGCAACAAACCGCCCTCTTCCTCTGCCTGGCACTGGCCGTGTCCGGGCAGGGCAGCCGCATCCACGCCTCCTGGCTGGGCACCGCCTTCGGCGAACTGTCACTCGACCGCCCGGTCTCCCACGGCCAGCGCTCGCTCTGGCTGGCCGCCGCCCGCGGCGCCTACGGGCCCGCCGGCAAGATCTTCGTGCTGCGCAAGCTCGACGCCCTCGCCGTCCAGGAGCACGCCGACCCCCAGCAGTGGGTGCAGGCCCTCGTCCCTGGCGAGCCCGCCGTCGTCGTGCCGCCGTCCCTGGCCGACTTCCCGGAGATGGCCGAAATCCCCGAACTGGCCCGGCCCGCCGTGGCCGCCGCCCGGCTCGCCCGGCTGCGCGGGCGGTGCGCCGAGATCACCTCCGCGCGGCAGACCGAGCACGACTCACCCGCCCCGCTCGACAACAACCCGGCCACCCCGGCCGCCAACTGGGCCGAGGACGAGCCCCTCGCCGTCCTGCGCACCCTCATCGGCCAGGGCGGGCCCGCGGGGCCGATGGCGTCGCTCACCTCGTACCTGCTCGACGACCTGCGCCCCGGCGCCGACCCGCACCTCGCGGCGATCGCCCTGCACGTCGCGGCGCCGATCCTGCGCGGCGTCTCCGAGGAGCTCGAAGCCGACAGCCGCCTCGAACCCCCTGCCACCCTCACCGTCCCCCTCCTCGGCCACCGCATCCACCTGCGCCCCGAAGGGCCCGACCAGGCCTCCCTGGCCGCCGCCGAGGAGTCGATCGTCACCGAGGGTATGATCCCGCGCGGCCGCCCGTGGGCCGCCCTCGTCCTCACCGTCGCCGGCGTCGCCTGCCTCGTCGGCGCCGCCCTCACCACCCGCCTGCTCGCCGCCGCCGCCGTCGCCATGATCGGGCTGGCTGGCTGGCAGCTCTGGCAACGCCGCAAACTCGTCGAGGCTGATGCCCGGTATGTGGCTGGGCAGGTGAACGAGTTGAAGGAGCTGGCCGAGGGGGCGGTGTGGGCGCTGCACGCGTACGCCCGTGAGGCGGAGGATCGGGCCAAGCAGGCGGGGGAGGACGCGGCCGAACTGACGCGCCTCATCCGCCGCGGCCCCCGCGCCGCCCACTAACACCCCACCCACGCCCCGCCCACCCACGCCCGGCCCTTGTCCGCGCCAGGCCCTTACCTGCCCGCACGCCTTAAGCCACGCCCGGCCCTTGCCCGCGCCAGGCCCTTACCTGCCCGCACGCCTTAGGCCACGCCAGCCCTTACCTGCCCGCACGCCTTAAGCCACGCCAGGGCCTTGCCCACGCCAGGGCCTGGGCAACGCCCGGCCTTCGGCCACGCCCGACCCGCGCGCCCGCATCACGCCCAGCCCTGCCACGCGCATTAAGCCCTGCCTTCGACTACGCCCTGCCCCCCACTACGCACTACGCCCTGCCCGCGACCTGCCCTGCCCCCACCGGGCCCTGACCCGGCCTGCCTGCCGGCCTCATGCCCGGCCCGAGCCGCCCACGTCACCTCGCCACCCCCGCGCCCACACGACGAAGAACCTGCCCGGATCAATCTCCCGGACAGGTTCCCCACACTCATCAGCTCGTCGTGCTACGGCCTCAGGTCGTCTCGATCTCCACGTGCGCCGGCGCAAGCAGAAAGACGCGCTCAGCGATGCGCTCGATCCGCCCCTCGCAGCCGAACGCAAGCCCGGCCGCGAAGTCCACCATCCGCGTCGCCTCGGGCATCGACATGCCCGTCACGTCCATGATCACCGTCTGACCGTCTCGGAAGTGCTGGCCGATCAACGGTGCGTCGTTGTACTTGAGCGGCTGGACCATCACGATCCGCGACGAGTCCACGTTCGCGCGCCACCGCCTGGCGGCTCGCTCGGTGGCCGGGACGTACTCGTCCTCGTACTGCTCGTCGTCGTCATAGCCCTCGTCGTAGTGATCGACCCCGCTCAGGCCAAGGTAGCTCACCACCTTGCGCACTGCCCCCATCGGCTTGTCCTTTCCTCAGGAACTCACCGTAATCGGCACGTCCCTACACATTGGACGGTAACCGACGATTCCGCATTCGCCACGCGACACGCCCAGCCCTAATTCCATTTTGTACGGCTTGCAGCCTGCTTGCAGCTGGATATCCGACCCCCGTATACCATCAGCCACATGCGCCTCTTCACGGTCGACGCCTTCACTGACTCAGCTTTCCAGGGTAATCCCGCGGCTGTCTGCCTGTTGGACACTCCGGTTACTGAGCAATGGATGCAGAGCGTAGCCATGGAGATGAACCTCTCCGAGACCGCCTACCTGCACGGGGATTCGCTCCGGTGGTTCACCCCGGCAGTTGAGGTCACTCTCTGTGGCCATGCCACGCTCGCGACCGCGCACGTCCTCTATTCGACCGGTGCGGCGGAGGGGGCAGCTCGAATTCAACACGGCCAGCGGGACGCTCACCGTGAATCGGCGCCCGGACGGCATGATCACAATGGATTTCCCCGCCAAGGAGGTCACCCCCGCAGAGGCTCCGCCCGGCCTGGAGAAAGCCCTCGGCGCCACCCCTGTGTGGGTTGGCAAAAGTCAGCTCGACCTGCTGGTGGAGCTGGACTCAGAAGAAACGGTAAGTAGCCTTACCCCAGACATCACTGCTCTAAACACAGTGGACGCAAGAGGAATCATCGTCACAGCACCCGGCACCGAAACCGACTTCGTCTCCCGCTTCTTCGCCCCCAGGGTGGGGGTGCCGGAGGACCCGGTGACGGGCTCGGCCCACTGCGCCCTGTCTCCCTACTGGTCGGCCCGCCTCGGCCGCGCCTCCCTCGTGGGCGCTCAGCTCTCCGCCCGCGGCGGCCTCGTCCACGTCACCCACGCCGGCGACCGAGTCCACCTCGCCGGACGGGCCGTCACGGTGATGTCGGGCACCCTGCACGTCGCCTGATGCGTCGACCGGGTGTCGGCGCACGGGGCCAGGTGCAGAGTTAGGTACAAGTACACGTGCACAGGTGAGCGGTGTGTCCGCTGCTGGGGTCGGTGGCGTTGTCCGGGCGGACCCCCGGCGATGACGGGCAGGCCGAGGGCGTGTCCGGTCACGCACCAGACCACCACGGTCGCGGCTTCACCGCATCAGGGAGAGGCGGTCTTCCCGCATCGGCGGCCGGCAGCCCCTGCGACCTTCCCTGGAATCGCTTCGCGAGATCAGGACCGCTGCTCCGTCCCTGGAATCGCTTCGCGAGATCAGGACCGCCGCTCCGTCAGGCGCAGAGCGAGCTGGGTGCGATCACGCAGCCCCAGCTTGCGCAGCACGCTCGAGACGTGGTTCTTCACCGTGCCCTCGGTGATGTGCGGCCGGGTGGCGATCTCCCTGTTGGCGGCCCCGGCGGCCACCATCCACGCCACTTCGAGCTCCCTGCCCGACAGCACGTCCTCGCCGGAGAACGCGCCGCGCGCCGGTGTCCTGCGCCGGTCGGCGACCAGCCGGGCGGCGACCGGGCTGCTCAGCACGGTCTCGCCGCGACCGGCGCGCAGGACGGCCGCGACCAGTTCGTCGGGTGAGCAGTCCTTGAGCAGGTAGCCGACGGCTCCGCCGCGCAGCGCCCCGAAGATCTATTCGTCCTCGTCGAAGGTGCTGAGTACGATCGCCGCCACCGCGGGTGCTTGCCTGACAGCCGGGTGATCAGTCCGGCACGGTGCTGAGCAGCATCAGGTTGACCGCGACCGTGGCCCCGAGCACCAGCCAGAACACCACGGTCAGGAGAGCAGGCCGATCGGGGTCACGTAGCCATGCCATACGACGAACCTACGGTTCCGCCGGGCACCCTGTGATCCACCGAAGGTCACCATGACGTTGGTCATGGTGAGTTCTATCCCTGGCTCGATGCGCCGAGACTCCGCGCTTCCCTAGCGTTCCCGGCATGAAGACGCTCTGGACCGTCCTCCTCGCCATGGTCCTCATATTCGCCCAGGCAATCATCGGCTCCACCCTCCCGTTACTGTTCCTCAGCCGGACGAGCCCACTGCTGAGTCTTCTCGGCCCACTCGGTATCACGCTCACCGCGCTGCTGTTCGTCTATCTGATCCGGAGATTTCTGGACCGGCGGCCATGGTCGTCTCTGGGCTGGCGGAAACCGTGGCACATCGTGCTCGGCGTCTTCGCGGGTGCGCTGCCCATACTCGCCGCCTGTGGGATGGCCATGGCTGTGGGGGCCGGAACCTGGGTGTCGGTGGACGCTTCCGTCCTGCTGGGTGCGCTGCCGCTGGGCGTCGTCGTGCTGCTGCTCAATCAGGCATTCCCGGAAGAACTGCTCTGGCGCGGCCATGTCTTCGACAGCCTGTCGCAACGGCTGTCGCCACGAGCGGTCCTGATCATCACGTCGGTCGCATTCGGTTCCGTCCACGTCTTCTCCCAAGGCTCGGGAACCACCATCGGGGAAAAGCTGCTCTATGCGCTCATGGCCACGGCGCTCGGTTTCGCGGCCGGGGCGGCGCGGGTGCGTGGCGGCGGGCTGTGGATGGCGGCCGGCGTGCACCTGGGCTTCCACTTGGGCATGCGCAGCGTGCCCATGAAGCCGGAGAGCTTCAGCATCCTGCTCGTGCTGATGGCCATCGGGCTCGCGCTGGCGGGAGCCGTACTGCTCAGGGGTCAGGGCATCACCGAAACGAATCCGCGGGCAAGCGACCAGGCGGCGGCCTGAGGACGTAGCCCGAGTTCCTAAGCCAGGGCGCGCTCAGCACGTTGCCACGCTCCAGGGGCGTGGTCGACCGCCAGGAAGGCAGGCATGGGCGGGGGCGCGCTCATCGCTCTCCTTCGGCCATGCCGTACCGCTCCGCGGGCAGGTCCGCGGGGGACTGGCTCTCTCAGTTGCGGTGAACGTGTGGTCACCAGATTCAGATCGCAAGTCGGGTTGTCATTCTTGAGTGGCCGGCGACGAGTTGGCCTTTCCGACGTCGCCGAAATCTACGAGCGTCTCACCGGCACCTCGACCAGATCCCAGGCGCTGCTGACTTCTGAGCAGCTCCTCACCCAGCGGCTGCGCCCGGGCCGATCCTGGCCGTTCGCCCGCCAGCCGCCCCCGGCCATGCCCGAGGAGGCGGAGACGCTCCAGACAATCGCTGCACCACCTCTGCACATCTGCGCGTACCTGCCTCTGCACAACCACCTGTACGCCGACACCGGGTCTGACGACGCCCTGCTCGCGGCTCCTGACGGGTATTCCGGGTGCCGCGCCGCTTGGCGCGAGTGGCGGGACAACTGTTAGGTTCCGGGCATGAGAACAGTCCCGTTCACCGGTGGTGAGAAGGAAAGCCTCCAGGCCAGCATGGACCGGCATCGCGACGCGGTGCTGTGGAAGATCGAGGGACTGGACGACGAGGCGCTGCGACGCCCTATGACCCCGTCAGGGACGAATCTGCTGGGCCTGGTCAAGCACCTGGCAGCCGTTGAGTACTGGTGGTTCGCCGACGCGTTCGGGCAGGAGCACGAGGAACTCCCCTTCGACGACGATGACGAGAACGCCGACCTGCGCGTCGACGCCGGCGAGACCACCGCCGAGGTCCTCGCCTTCTACGCCCGCGCCCGCGCGTCCTCGGACAAGGTCATCGAGAAGTTCGACCTCGAAGACCTCGGCACCAACGAGCGCGGCGAGAGGATGACGCTGCGCTGGATCCTCATCCACATGATCGAGGAGACCGCCCGGCACGCCGGCCACATGGACATCGTGCGCGAGCTCATCGACGGCGAGAGCGGCGACCACCGGCGTGTCTAGCGCTGTGAGCGGAGATGATCACCGGGTTGGGTGAGGGTTCAGGCTGCCTGGGTAAGTGGTCGGCCGCCTCAGCGGATGCCCCTTCTCGCTGCGCATGCGGGCGCCCTTGCGGCGTTGGGCGGTCAGCGCGTCGGGGTGACGGGCAGGAGCGCTGCGCCAGTGCAGGTAGGCGTGCGGGGCCCGGGTCTGGACGGCGTGGTCGGGGTGGTCGGGGTTGGCCAAGGGCCGTAAGGGTCCGAGGTGCGCCTCGTCGGGTTGGCCCAGGACGCGTGAGCAGCAGCCAGACCTTAGGCGCGTTGGAGGGCAAATCCGCGGCGGGTCAGCAGGTTGTGCGTAAGGCTTCCGGCCGAGGGTGAAGACGCGGCAGGGAAGGCGGCACAGGGAGTCAAGGAGTGTGCGGATAAACGAACCAGCGGGTGAAGGGCTGGCCTAGCTTGGCGGGTCGGGTGGTGGCCGTCTGTGCGACGGGTTCTTCGCCGGCAGGGCGTGGTGCGGGCCGCCAGGCGTGGCGCAACCCAGCGAGCGTGGCGCGGCCGCATTGGGTTCGTGGGGCGGCTGGGGTGGTTTCGGTGTGTGCGGTCATGCGTTCGCGCACCAACGGGCGGCCCCAC
>NZ_VSEY01000078.1 GCF_008086045.1 Nonomuraea sp. PA05
CGTGCTCCAGGCGCTGTGGGACTGGGGAGCGGAGGGGATGACAGCGCCCGGCAGCCGCTGACAGCGATCCGGCAGCGCCGCCTGGCACGGTCTGCCACATGAACGACAACACGGACGTACTCATCGTCGGCGCCGGCCCCACCGGCCTCACCCTCGCCGTGGACCTGGCCCGCCGCGGCGTCACCTGCCGGGTGGTCGAGCGGGCGCCGGAGCCCTCCGGAGGCTCCAAGGGCAAGGGGCTGCAGCCCCGTACGCAGGAGGTCTTCGACGACCTCGGGGTGATCGCGCCGATCCTGGCCGCGGCCACGCCGTACCCGCCGCTGCGGATCAGGGTCGGCAGGGTGCCGATCTGGCAGGCGCGCATGCACAAGCGGACCGCCGCCACGGACGCGGTGCCGTACCCGACCGTGATGATGCACCCGCAGTGGCGCACCGAGGCGGTTCTGCGTGAGCGGCTGGCGGAGCTGGGCGGGAAGGTGGAGCAGGGGGTCGCGCTGACGGCGTTCGAACAGGACGCGCACATGGTGACAGCGCGGTTGGGCTCGGGGGAGAGCGTGGTGCGGGCGCGTTACCTGGTCGCCGCGGACGGCGGCAGGAGCACCGTACGCAAGGCGCTGGGCATCCCCTTCACCGGCGAGACCCGCGAGGAGCAGCGCAGCGCCCTGGCCGACGTGCGCGTCGAAGGGCTGGGCAGGGAGCACATCCACGTCTGGGCACGTCCGGGCAAGGGCATGGTGGCGCTGTACCCGATGGCGGGCACCGACACCTTCCAGCTTCTCGCCTCGCTGCGCCCGGGTGCCGAGCCGGAGCAGACGCTGACCTGGTACCAGCGGATGTTCGCCGAACGGTCGATGCTGCGCGGGGTGCGGCTGACGGAGCTGCTGTGGTCGTCGCTCTACCGGGTCAACATCCGGCTCGCCGGCCGCTACCGTTCTGGCCGCGTGTTCCTGGCGGGCGACGCCGCGCACGTGCATCCGCCGGCGGGCGGGCAGGGCCTCAACACGGGCGTGCAGGACGCCTACAACCTGGCCTGGAAGCTGGCCAGGGTGCTGGCGGGCGCGCCGGAGGCGCTGCTGGACACCTACGAGGAGGAGCGCAGGCCGATCGCCGCCGGCGTGCTCGGCCTCAGCGCGGGCCTGCACGACAAGAAGTCGGTCAAGCGGGACGAGGAGACCTACCAGCTCTCGCTGAGCTACCGGGGCGGGTCCCTGGCCAGGAGTGGCGGGGAGCGGGTGCCTGACGGGCCGGTCGAGTTGGCGGACGGGCGGCGGGCGCGCATGTTCGACCTGCTGCGGGGGCCGCACTTCACGCTGCTGTCCCCTGATCCGGCGCCCCGCGTCCAAAAAAGGGGGCCGGAGGTGCGCGCGTACGTGCCCGCGCAGCCGCGCGAGAACGCGAGGCACACGCTGATCAGGCCGGACGGCTACGTCGGCATCGCCACCTCCTCGCCCGAGGAGCTGGCCGCCTACCTGGCCATGGTGTGATCCGCCTCAGTCGCCGTTCACCAGCCGCGCAGGGAACCCGCCGGTCGCGATGGGCCCCCACCGGTCGATGTGGATGCGGATCAGCGACTTGTCCTGGCGGCGCATGGCCTCGCGGTACTCGTCCCAGTCGGGGTGCTCACCGGCGATGCACCGGTAGTACTCCACCAGCCCCTCCAGCGCCTCCGGCATGTCGAGCACCTCGGCGCGCCCGTCCACCTGCACCCACGGCCCGTTCCAGTCGTCGGACAGCACGCAGATCGACACCCGATCGTCGCGGCGGGCGTTGACGGCCTTGGCGCGGTCGGGATAGGTGGAGACCACGATCGTGTCGCCGGCGTCCACGCCGCAGGAGACGGGGGAGAGCTGGGGGCGCCCGTCCGCGCGGGTGGTGGACAGCAGGCCGTGGTGCCGGGTGCGCAGGAAGTCGAGCAGGTCGGGCAGCTCGACACGACGTGCGGTGGCGATGTTGGGTGCCATCTCGTTGTGCCTTCCGATAGGTCGTACTCGAAAGACATTTTTTCAGACCGGGCGAAACAACGGCGCAACAGCCGTACTCGATGATCGGGGGCACGAGCGAGGCGTTGTGAGGAGCCCCCATGACTGTCCAGAAGACCCCGGCCGACGTACGGGAAGCCCTGATCACCAGATTCGGACGCCGGAGCTTCCTGCGTGTCGCGGCGGCCCTCGGCGCGGGGGCGGGAGCCACTTCGATGGCGGCGAGCCCGGCGGCGGCCCAGCCCCGCGAGATCCTCCAGCCGGGCAAGGGCCCGATCCACGGCAAGCACTACCTCCGCTCCACCGCCGACCAGATCAGATGGGGCTACGTGCCGTCCACGACCAGCGAGCCCGTCCTGCGGATGAGGTCGGGCGAGACGGTCACCGTTGACTCGGTCTCCCACGAGGGCATCCTGGAGGACCAGGGCCGCGACCCCGTCGCCTACTTCGGTGGCCACGGCGTCCGCCGCGCCGACGTGCTCCAGGACGCCGTCGCGATCGCCCGCGACTACTCCCGCACCCCGCGCAGTTTCGACGTGGACGGCCCGCACGTGGTGACGGGCCCGATCCACGTGGACGGCGCGCGCCCCGGCGACGTGCTCAAGGTCGAGATGCTGTCGTTGCTGCCGCGCGTCCCGTACGGGGTCGTCTCCAGCCGCCACGGCAAGGGCGCGCTGGCCAGGGCGGCGTCCGGCGGCGCACCCGACGGCATCACCGTGGACGAGGTCATGCCGCCCGTGGCCACCGACGGCCGCCCCACCGGCGATCCCACGAAATACGGGAACGTGTCCGTCTTCACCCCGGTGCGCCGGGGCCGCGGCGTGCTCAAAGGCGGGCGGAAGGAGGTGACGTTCCCGCTGCGGCCGTTCATGGGGATCATGGGCGTCGCGTTCGCGACCGCCGACCGGATCACCGACCCGGCGCTCAACTCCATCCCGCCCACCCTCGGCGGCGGCAACATCGACATCCACCACCTCGGCGTGGGCGCCACCTTCTACCTGCCGGTGTTCGCGGAGGGCGCGCTGTTCTACACGGGCGACCCGCACCACGCGATGGGCGGCGGCGAGGTGGCGCTGACCGCGATGGAGGGCTCCCTGCGCGCCACCTTCCGCCTCACCGTCTGCAAGGCGGGCTCGTCCGACGCGCCGTCGGTGGCCTTCCACTACCCGTTCGCGGAGACGCGCGACGCGTGGCTGCCGATCGGCCTTTCCGACCCCGACGGCTCCCAGGGCGGCCAGGTGAACGACCTGGACGTGGCGATGCGCCGCGCGGTCGTCAACGCCCTCGACTTCCTGGAGCACGACCAGGGGATGGAGCGGGCGGTGGCCTACGCCTACCTGTCGGCGGCGACGAACTTCGAGGTGTCGCAGGTGGTCGACAGGACGACGGGCGTGCACGGCGTCATCCTCAAGGAGCACTTCGACGAGTAGGGCCGAAATTCCCGTGTTCTGAAATATCGGCCGTTGACCGCCTTGTGGGCCGCGCCGACGATCGGGCTGACGTCTCAACCAGGGAGCGGTTGGCGATGAAAGCCGTACGTCTGCACGAGTACACCAGGCGTCCCATCGTGGAGGACGTCCCTGAACCCCGGGTCGGCAACCCCCTGGACGTGCTGGTCGAGATCGGCGGCGCCGGGCTGTGCCGTACGGACCTGCACATCGTCGAGGGCCAGTGGGCGCGCAAGACCGGGGTCGGCCTGCCGTACACGATCGGGCACGAGAACGCGGGCTGGGTGCGGGAGGTCGGCGCGGCCGTGACGAACGTGCGGCCGGGGGACGCGGTGATCGTGCACCCGCTCGTCACGTGCGGGCTGTGCCGGGCGTGCCGGGGCGGGGACGACGTGCACTGCGCCGCCGCGCGGTTCCCCGGCATCGACTCCGACGGCGGCATGGCGGAGCTGCTGCTCACCTCCGCCCGTTCGGTGGTGAGGCTGAGCCCGTCGCTGCATCCGGCCGAGGTCGCGGCGCTGGCCGACGCCGGGCTGACGGCCTATCACGCGGTGCGCAAGGCGCAGCCGCTGCTGTATCCCGGCACGAGCGTCGCGGTGATCGGCGCGGGCGGGCTCGGCCACATCGGCGTGCAGTGCCTGGCCGCGATGACGCCCGCCGAGATCATCGTCGTGGACCGGTCGGCGGAGGCGCTCAAGCTCGCCGAGGGACTCGGCGCCACGCACACCGTGCCCGCCGACGGCCGGCAGGTGGAGTCGGTCATCGAGCTGACCGGCGGTCTGGGCGCGCACGTGGTGCTGGACTTCGTCGGCGAGGACGGCGCGGAGCGGGAGGGCGTGGCGATGCTGCGCCGCGCGGGCTCCTACTTCGTCATCGGGTACGGCGGCAGCGTCCAGATCCCCACCATCGACATCATCTCCACCGAGATCAACGTCATCGGGAACCTCGTCGGCTCCTACAACGACCTGGACGAGTTGATGGCCCTGGCCGCCCGGGGCAAGGTGCGCCTGCACACCAGGACGTACCCCATGGACGCCGTCAACGACGCCATGGACGACCTGGACGGCGGGCGGCTGCGGGGCCGCGGGATCCTGGTGCCGTCGAGGAACTGACCTGGACGGCTCCACCGGCCCGTCGATCACAGCTCGGTCAGCCCGAGCCCGACCAGGACGAGCGCGGCGGCCGACGCCACGGCGCGCAGCGTGTTGAAGGCGGTCCACCGGGGCGAGTAGTCCTTGAACGACATGGTGCCCGCGTCCAGCGCGTTGTTCATCGGCACGTTGACCGCCACCGTGACGAGGAACGAGCCGGCGAAGCTCACGCCCGCGGCGGCGAAGAACCACAGGGCGGCCCGCCCGTCCGCGAGGAACCCGGCCACCAGCGCGGCCAGCGGAGAGCCGAGGAAGACGAGGTAGAGCCAGGGGTTGAGGATCTTCCTGTTGATGCTCCGCATCGCCGCCTCGGCCTGGGCGGGGTCGGTGGCGTTCAGCCCCGGCATGACCGACATGGAGAAGGTGTAGAACAGGCCCGTCAGGGCGCCGTGCAGCACGAGGGTGATCAGAGCGAGTAGCAGCATGGTCATATCGTGCCGCCCTCCTGCTGAGACGGTCCATGGGGGACGGTCTCACCTCCATACGTGAGCGTCTCGCGCTCTGGCCTCCGACGCACTGCGGTAGGCAGACTTAAGTAACAAAAGGGAGGAAGCGCGCAGTGCTACCCGAATGGCTGGAAAACGAGCTGGACACCGTTCCGGACTTCGAGGCCTTCGCGGGCGTCGACGAGCTGGAGCACCTCCTGGAGACGCTCGCGTCGCAGTTCCCTGACGTCGCCGAGCTGCGCGAGGTCGGCAGGTCCAGGCAGGGCAGCCGCCTGCTGTGCCTGACCGCGGGCCCGCCCGCCGGCGCCGAGGCGCTGGTGTTCGGCCTGCCGCACCCCAACGAGCCGATCGGCGGCCTCACCGCCGTCCACCTCGCCCGCCGGCTGTGCGCCGACGCCGGGCTGCGCGCCCGCCTCGGCCACCGCTGGCACGTCATCGCCTGCATCGACCCCGACGGGCTCCGGCTGAACGAGGGCTGGCTGCGCGGGCCGTTCACCCGCGAGCACTACGCGCGCCACTTCTACCGCCCGGCGGGCGGCGACCAGATCGAGTGGACGTTCCCGCTCGCCTACAAGGACGCCTACTTCGACACGCCGCTGCCCGAGACGCGGGCCCTGATGAACCTCATCGACGAGCACCGGCCCGCGCTGGTCTGCTCCCTGCACAACAGCGAGCTGGGCGGCGTCTACTACTACGTCAGCAGGCCCGAGCGCGCCCTGTTCCCCGTCCTGCGGGAGGTACCCGAGCGGCTCGGCCTGCCCCTGCACCGCGGCGAGCCCGAGGCGCCGCACATCGTCCGCTACGACGACGGCGTCTTCCACGTCGGGTCGATCAGGCGCGCCTACGACCGTATGATGGAGCAGGGGCAGCAGTGGAACGGCGACTCGGGCGACAACACCGCCTCCTACGCCGGCCGGCACGGCGCGCTCACGCTGATCAGCGAGCTGCCGTACTGGAAGGACCCGGCGGCCGGCGACGACTCCCCGACCGCCACCTCGTACGCGCACGCGCTCACGGCCAAGGCCGAGGCCGTCGCCGAACTGGCCGGGCTGCTGGAACGCGCGCTCGACGCCTTCCAGGACGACCTGGTCGCGCCCGGCTCGCCGTACTGGCGGGCCACCCGCTTCTTCACCCCCGTCATGCGGGGTGTGGCGCGGAGCACGGCGGAGCGCGGGCGCCTGCCGGAGTCCGGCAGGCCCGCCACGGTCGCCGAGGTCAGCTCGCTGACCGGCGACGGGCACAGCTTCAGGCTGCGGTACGGCGGCATCCTGCTGCGGGGGCTGGACGCCGAGCTGGCCGCGGGCAACCGGGCGGCCTCGATCGGGCGCACGCGCGAGCTGGTCGCCGCGGCGTACGAGCGGTGGCTGGCCACCGACGCGGCCGCCGCGCACGAGGTCATCCCGATCAGATCGCTCGTCGCCACCCAGTACGCGGCCACGATCGCCGCCGCGGCCCACCTGGCGAGCAACCTGTAGCAGAGAGGCTTGCCAAGCGTTCCCGATCAGGAGACCGTGACGAGGTGCGCGATATCCCCGGACCCCCTCCCCAGCCGGACAGCGGGCTGAGCGCCATCACGGCCGCGGGCGGCCTGCACGCCTACCAGCTCGACCTGCACGAACGCTACGGCCCGCTGGTGCGCTTCCAGCTCCCGGGCGCCCCGTCGGCCGTCTCGGTGGCCGACCCCGTGCTGCTGGAGGCCACGGCCGCCGTCAACAAACGGCCCGACGAGCTGTTCGCGTTCCTGGCCCCGCTGTGCGAGGCGGGCAACCTCCAGACGCTGCCCGCCGACGAGCACGTCCCGTTCCGCCGCGCCCTGCTGTCGGTCCTGGCCGGGCGCCGCTCCCACGAGACCCACTTCCCCGCCTTCACCGCCCTGGCCACGGAGCTGGCCGACCGCTGGGAGTCCATGGGGGAGGTGGCGCTGCAGCAGGACCTGAGCGCGCTGTCGCTGCGGATGATCTGCCGGTACGCGCTCGGCGGCGACCTCGACGACCCCGCCCGCGTGGTGAGCGCGTTCGAGACCGTGCTGACCGTCTACCTGGGCCGCCTGCACGAAAGCGACGACGACCTGAGGCGGGCCGAGCAGGCGCTGGCGCACCTGCGCGCGGTCGTGGACGGCGTCCTGGCCACCGGCGGCAGCGACCTGGTCGCGGCCCTGGTCAAGGCCGACATGACGGCGGCCCGCATCCGCGACACCGTCTTGATGATCATGCTGGCGGCCCACCACACCACCGGCGTGGCCGTCTCCTGGACCCTGCACCTCCTGGCCCGCCACCCGGAGGCCGCCGCGCGGGTGGCCGCCGAGCTGGACGACGTCCTGGGTGACCGGGCCGCCCCGTCCTACGCCGACCTCAAGCGCCTGCCGTACCTGGAGATGGCGCTCAAGGAGGCCATGCGCCTCTACCCGCCAGGCCCGTACGGCGCCCGCGAAACCACCGAGGACCTCACCTTCGGCGGCCACCACATCCCGGCGGGCACCACGATCTTCTACCCCTTCTGGGCCGTTCACCTCAACCCCTCTTACTGGCCGGACCCGCACGCGTTCGTCCCCGGCCGGTTCACCTCCGAGGCCTCGGCGGGCCGGCCCCGCTACGCCTACGTGCCCTTCGGGCTGGGGCCGCGCAGTTGTGAGGGGGCGAGTCTGGCCATGGTGGAGGCCGAGCTGGTGCTGGCGGTGCTGCTCAAGCGGTTCCGGTTCGAGCCGGTCGAGGGGCATCCGGTGGTGCCGGTGGAGCGGTTCGTGCTGTGGGCGGAGGACGACATCAGGATGCGGGTGACGCGCAGGTAGAGGGGTGTGGCGCCGATCACGGCCGATGTGTGGATTCCTCCACAGATGATCGCTCGCGTCGTCCGTAGTGTCCTTCTCGTCGGGACGAGCCCGGCAGCACCAAGACCCCGAAAGAAGGACCCGATCATGCGTAAGACCCTCGCGATCGCCGCCCTGGCCGGTTCGATGGCCGTCACCGGCCTGGCCCTCAGCCCGGCCGCCGCCCAGGCTTCCACTCAGAGCACCGCAACCGTGGTCAAGTGGGGCAAGTTCTTCTCCAGCGACCACAAGGCCTACACCTACGGCAAGACCTGGGCCTCCGGCGGCAAGGTGTTCACGAAGTGGTACGGCGTGGACAAGACCGGCGGCAAGAAGGCCTGGGTGTGGTTCGAGGTGTACCAGAACGGCTCCTGGCACAAGTTCAACAAGGCCTGGGACGGCAAGGTCACCGGCGCGTGGAGCGGCAAGGGGATCAAGAAGGTCTACACCTTCACCTGCTGGGCCGGCAAGTTCGACAACTGCGGCAAGAAGTACCGCATCTACTAAATCTTGAACGGGCACTGCCCGGCATCACGCACGAACGACGGGGCGGTCACGCGAAGCTGGCTGTCATGGTTGGATCATCGCTCGCCGCCCTCGTTCTGATCACCGCGTTCCCGGCCCCTGCCGTGACGCTGCAGCAGAAGCTCACCGCGCTGTCCGCGCTCACCCAGCCCACCGCCCGCAGCGCCGCCGCCTTCCGCGACGCCTGGGAGCACCGCTCGTCCTGGGCCCCGTACGCCTTCGACTGGTCCACCGACCTGTGCTCGGGCAGCCCCGACAAGCCGCTCGGCTACGACTTCCGGATGCCGTGCGTGCGGCACGACTTCGGCTACCGCAACTACAAGGCGATGAGCCGCTTCCCCGGCCACAAGGAGCGCGTCGACCAGGCCTTCCTGTTCGACATGGGACGGGTGTGCGCCACGTACGCCGAGATCCGCAGGACCGCCTGCGATCGGCTGGCCCGCTCCTACTACCAGGCGGTGCGGCGGCTGGGAGCGTTCAGCTAGCGCTGAGCCACCACGATCATGCGGCGGCTGTCCATCGTGAACGGCCCGCCGTCCGCCCCTGCGACCCTGACGTCCGTGAAGCCCGCGGTGAGCAGCCAGTCGCGCAGTTCGGGATAGGTGAACATGCGCACGAAATACGGGACCTTCCGCAGCCGGCCGTCGCGCACGATGGTCCGCTCCACCAGGTGCCTGCTGGTGAGCGGGTCGAGCTCGTGCTGATCGAGCACCAGGTCGCCGTTGCGTTCGATGACGCGGGACGGCTGGAAGGTGCGCACGACGGCGCTGTAGTTGTTCAGCTCCAGCGCCAGCCTGCCGCCCGGCCTGAGCGCGGCGGCGGCCTGGGCGAGTACCTGCCGGTTCTCGGGGTCGCTGAAGTAGCCGAAGGCCGTGAACCAGCTCACGACCAGGTCGAAGCGTCCGGTCCAGGGCAGCCGGCGCATGTCGCCGTGCACGTAGTCGACCGTGACGCCGAGGGCGCGGGCGTCCTGGCGGGCCCTGTCGAGGAACACCGGGGAGCGGTCGAGCCCGGTGACGTGGCAGCCGCGCAGCGCGAGCCGGTTGGCGATGCGCCCGTGGCCGCACGCCTGGTCCAGGACCTCCAGGCCGGGCCGCAGGTCGAGCACCCGCCAGATCAGGTCGGTCTCGGCGTCGGCGCGGGCGTCGAGGTGACCGGCGAAGAAGTAGAGGTAGTCGTCGTCGAAGAGACCTTCGGCGTCGAACTCCGGCATGGCCTCAGCCCTTCCCGGCGACGGGCGTCAGCTCGAACACCGGGTGGTGTCCCGCCTCGGCGACGAAGTCCGCCACCGGGGAGTCCTTGGTGGCGCGGAAGTACGGCCGCGTCGGGGTCGCGACGGCGATGTACAGCTTGAGCACGGGCCCTGCCTCCTGCGGCGTGGCCGCCCGCACCGTGTAGGCGCGCGTGCCGAAGCGGCGGCGCAGCGTCACCCTCGGGTCCGCGCGCACGTTGTGCACCCAGGAGACGACCCCGTAGGGCGCGACCAGCCACCGCTTGCCGTCGTGCTCGACGACGGTCACCGGGTTGGTGCGCGGACGTCCCGTCTTACGGCCGCGGGTGGTCAGCAGGTAGGAGCCGGGCACCAGGCCCGCCCGGATGAACACGCTGATGACCGCGTCGCCCACGCGGCGGCCACGGCTCGATCGGAACCGCCGGGGCGGCTGGTCGGGGGTCGCGTCGGCCATGTGCCGCACCTCTCGTCGGTCGCCGCGGGGGCCAATCCTCTTTCAGACTATGCGCGGCAAGAAGATTGCAAGCGAAGAACGTTCTCCGGCAAGTCACCTGAAATCGATCGACCGCACAGTATGGCCATCCCCCAGCCGAGAGGACGGCCCCCGATGGCGATCGTTCGAACCCTTGCAGGCCTGACCCTGGCGGCCACCGCCGCCCTCGCCCTCACCGCCCAGACCGCCCACGCGGCGAGTGACACGTGGGGCCCCTACCACGCTCCCGGCAAGGCGGCCAAGGCCGCGGGCACGCTGACCGCCACGGGCGAGGACCACGCCGACCTGCCGACCGCCGACGTCGTCCGCATCTCCGGCAAGGTACAGGACAACACCCGCGGTGCGGCCTGCGGCTGGGCGGTCTTCCGCATCACCTACCGGTCGGGGAACGAGCTGCCGAACCGGGAGCGCTGGGCCCGCGACTGCTCCTACGGCAGCCCGAAGAAGTTCTCCTTCAAGCATCGGGACGTCTACCAGGTCGAGCTGAAGGTCTGCTCGGAGGCCAAGGCCGCCAAGCCGTCGCTCACCTGCCTGTACGCGGGCACCTGGAAGACCCTCTACCTGTCGAAGTAGGGGGGCGACCGCAAGCTGAAGATCATGTACGGTGAGCCCCAGCGTATCCGCCGAACGGCCTGGAGCTCGCCGTGCCGCACTTGTCCCGCCGCCAGGTTCTCTCCCTCATCCCCGCCACCGGCCTGCTCGCCGCCACCGCCACCCCGTCGCGCGCCGCGGCGGTGGACCACGCGAGACTGCTCGCCAACACCCTCGCCATCTTCGCCGGCACCCCCGAGGTCAACGCCAGGCCCGAGGTGGTCGGCAAGCTCGCCGCCATCCTCGCCACCGCCAGGCAGCGGCTGACGGCCATGGACCAGGCGGGCGACGGCGAGCTGTTCGCCGGCCTGCGGCTCGGCACCGACGACGCCAACCTCCGCCTCGCCTACCAGTACCTGTACGAGATCGCGCTCGCCACCCGCGCCCCCGGCAGCGCCCTCGTGGACGACGCCACCGCGCAGCAGCGTGTCGCCGACGGCCTGCGGTGGCTGCACGAACGCCACTTCGGCGACCAGTCGGCCGGCTACTACGGCAACTGGCACAACTGGGAGATCGGCATCCCCACTCACGTGAGCAGGACGCTGGTCCTGCTCCCCGAAGGGTTACGCGGCGACCTGACCGCGACGTACCTCACCTCCATGGACGCCTACCTCCGCAGCGGCAAGAACGGCGACGTCGACCTCGACTCCCGCTTCCACACCGGGGCGAACCTGGCCGACATCACCGCCAACCGCATCCTGCAAGGCGCGCTCACCGCCGACGACGCCCGCGTCACCAAGGCCATCGCCGACCAGGCCACCGTCTTCGCCACCATCGACCCGTACCGGCTCCAGCACGGAGTCACCGACGGCTACTACCGCGACGGCTCCTTCATCCAGCACCATTCGGTCGCCTACACCGGCTCGTACGGCCGCATCCTGCTGACCCGCGTCGTCCAGACGCTCAAGATGCTCGAAGGCGTGGCGGCGGGCGGCACGCAGGACCTGCCCGGCGTCGTGTACCGGTGGATCACCGACGGCTTCGCCCCGCTGATCTTCGAGGGCTGGATGATGGAGATCGTCAAGGGCCGGGCGGTCTCCCGCACCAGCAGCGGCTACACCGACATCGGCGTGGTCATCGAGGCCATCGCCGACCTGGCCGACCACGTCGAGGACGCCCTGCCGCTGCGCAGGTACCTCAGGTTCCTGCCGGCGGCCGACACGGCCTCGTTCGTCTCCCCGGTGAGCATCGCCCGCTACGCCGCCATCCGCGCCGACACCACCGTACCTGCCGCCGACCTGAACCCGGCCGAGCGCTGCGTCGCGTTCAACGCCATGGACCGCACCGTGCACCGCCGCCCCGGCTACGCCTTCGCGCTGGCCCGCAGTTCGGAGCGGATCAGCAAGTACGAGTACATGAACGGCGAGAACCTCATGCCCTGGTTCCAGGGCGACGGCGCCTACTATCTGTACCTGGCGGGCGAGGACCAGCGGGAGGCGTTCGGCGTCGACTACTACACGGCCGTCTCGCCGTACCGGCTGGCCGGGGTCACCGCGCCGGTCGAGGAGCGGCGCACGGTCCCCGACCTGTACGGCCGCTTCTGGTACGAGAACCCGGGGCACCCGCTCAACTTCACCTCCTCCTCCGAATCCCAGAACGCCTACGTGTACTTCCCCCGCGCGGGCAACGCCTTCTCCGGCGGGGCGACGCTCGGCGCGTACGGGGCCGCCGGCATGGTGCAGTCCGACGACGCCGCCTACACCGCCAAGCAGGCGGGCATCCTGCCGGACGACTTCGTCGCCTACCGGAACGCGCGCGCCACCAAGTCCTGGTTCATGTTCGACGACGAGGTCGTGGTGCTCGCCGCCGGCGTCTCAGGGCAGGGCGGGCGCGACGTGGTGACCACCGTGGACAGCCGCATCGCCGCTCCCGCCGACGCGGTCACCCTCACGGGCGAGCGCTGGGACGGGCAGGCCTGGCAGCCGGGCACGTCGGCGCCGCGCTGGCTGCGGTACGCCAACGGCACCCGTGGCACCGCCGTCGGCTACGCCTTCCTCACCGGCCAGCCCGTGACGGCGGGCCTGGAGACGGTCACCCGCAGCCGCCGGGTGGTCCGCGCGTCCAACCCGGACACCCCCATCATCAAGAACGTGTTCACCGCCGCGATCGGCGCCCCCGCCTTCGCGTACGCCCTGGTGCCGAACGCCACGGAGGCCGACCTGCGCGCCTACCGGGACGGGCCGCTGACGGTCCTGGCCAACGACCGCCACGTCCAGGCCGTCAGGCACAAGGCGCTCGGCATCGTGGCCTGCAACGTGTTCGCCGACGGGCCGCCGCGCCCGGTCGAACGGCTGCTCGTGGACGGCCCCGCCTCGGTCCTCGTCCGGGCGGCCGGCGGGCGCACGACGGTCGCGCTGTCCGACCCCACGATGAAGCGCGAGCGGGTCTCCGTCGTGGTGCGGGGGGCGCGGCTCCGGCTCGACTCGGCGGACGAGGGGGTGACGGTGCGCCGCGTACCGGGCGGCACCCTCATCCAGGCCACCACCCACCAGGCCTACGGCCGCACCTTCACGGCCACCCTCCGCTGAACGCTGCTCCTGGCCCGGTGTTCCTCCGGCCCTGAGCGGGAATCTGCTCAGGGTCAGGAGGTTCGCACATGCCCGTCATCGTGGGCGCCATCGCCGCCCTGCTCACGTTCATCGTGGTCGGCAGCCTGCTGGCCCCGCTGGGCGCCATGGGCACCGTCGAGATCGCCGTCATCGCGTTCGTCGGGCTCATCTCGGGCGTCGCGGCGGGCATCTGGGAGGCGCGCCGCCGCCGGTCGTGAAACTGCTCAGAAAAGTGCTCATTCCGTGAGCACTTTCGGGGTTCATGATGAGGACACGAACCCGCGAACAGGAGCAGGAAATGCTACGAGGACTCACCACCACCGCCTTCTACTCACCCGACTTCGAAGCCACCAAGCGCTGGTACACCGAGCTGTTCGGCATCCCGCCGTACATGGACACCCCGGCCTACATGGAGTGGCGCATCGGCGACTACCAGCACGAGTTCGGCGTCATCCACAGCCAGTACGCCGGCACCCCGCTGGCCATGACCCCCGACCCCGCCACGATCGGCGGCCCCGCCGGAGCCATGATCCACTGGCACGTGGACGACGTCCCGGCGACGCTCGCGCGGCTCGTCTCGATGGGCGCCAAGGAGCACGACGCGGTCCACGACCGGGGCGACGGCTTCATCACCGCCTCCGTCATCGACCCCTGGGGCAACGTCCTCGGCTTCATGTACAACCCGCACTACCTGGAGATCCTCGCCTCACTCAAGGGCACGTCATGATCCTCTTTCCGGACGCGGCCGCGTGGCGCGACTGGCTCGCCGACCACCACGGCACGGACACCGAGGTGTGGGTGGTGCTCGCCAAGAAGGGCACCACCGAGCCGACGAGCCTGACGTACGAGCAGGCGCTGGAGGAGGCGCTGTGCTACGGCTGGATCGACGGGCTGACCCGCCGCCGCGACGCCGGCACCTACCTCCAGCGCTACACCCCGCGCCGGCCGCGCAGCGCCTGGTCGGCGCGGAACGTGGCGCGGGTGGCGCGGCTGCGGGAGCAGGGCCGCATGCAACCGGCGGGCCTGGCCGCGGCAGAACGCCGCTGTGCTCCACGACCAGCACCGGGAGAGACGCGATAGACAACGGTCACCTGTCCGCTCGCGACGCTGCGCAAGGCGTGGGTGGAAGTGGGTGCGGTCGCCCGCGTCCTCGAACGGCTCGGGTCGGGCGGGCTCGCGGTGGTCGGCGGCGCGCCGGGCAGAGGGAAGCGGTCCGTCGCCATCCGCGCCCTCATCCAATACTCGGATGGCGCTGGTGCAGCTCACCCCCGACTGGGAAAGTCCGCAGGCGAGCATGCTGCCCGCGGACACGGACCGCGGCTACGTCCTCGACGTCAGCACCGAGATCGCCGCGTGGGCGAACCCCTTGGAAACCGCCTCCGCACTGGTGGGGCACGCCGCGCGGCTGCGGGAGCAGGGCTCGTGCCTGGTCCTCGTCTCCACCGACAACGGTGGCCGCGCAGCACGGCCACCGTGGCGGCACCGCACGTGTCGGGTGTCGGAACGACCGGATCCCCGTGAGGTCGCCATGGCTCACCTGGACAAGCTCCACGACGAGCCCGATCGCGTGGCCTGGCTGCGGCTCGGGGACGGCCAAGCGCCGCCGGGACCGTGCGCCCACCTGATCACGGACGACACCGCGCCGGCGGACGCCGCCCATCTCGCCTCGCTGCTGGCCGGAACGGCCGGCGAGCGTCGAGCGGCTGATGGAGGTCCGATACGCGAGCCCGGGGGAGGCCGCGCCGAGCACGTCCACGACCGACCAGCCCTGATCCAGCGCTACGGTGGGCACCTGGACGCCTGAGCATCGCTTCAGCGGCGGCGCAGGAGGCTGTCGGCCGCGGCGGCCAGCGTTGCCGGCTCCAGCCGGGCGAGCACGTCGAGGGCTGTCGTCCACGCCTCGGTGCCGAGGACCGCGGCGGTCAGGCGGCGTGCGCGAGTGGGTTCGGCGTGCGCGGCGACCACCGCGAGCGCCCGGGCACGGAGGGGCGCGTCCGGAATCGTCCGGGCAGCCGCCTCCGCCCGATCCCAGTCGCCGGCTACGGCCAGGACTCGTGCGTACGTGATGAGCAGTTCGGCCTGCCGGCTGGGATGGGAGAGCTCGCGGATGGCCGCTTCGGCCCGGCCCGCGAGATGGCGGGCCTGGGAGGGGTCCCTGCTCATGAGGTCGAGCAGCAACGTGACGCGGTCCTCGGGGCCGAGATGGTGGGCGAAGGAATCCGGAAGGTGAGGATCCGCCGCGGTGGCCTCGAACCTGGCCGGCTCGGTCCGGCCGACCTCGGTGTACTCGTACGGTTCGGCGTCGAGGAGGGGTGTGCCGGCTGGACGCGCGATACCGGCGAGGGCGTCCATCAGCCCAGACTGGAGGTCGGCCCGCTGGGACGGGTGAGGGACGGCGTCGATGGCCGCTTCCGCGCGCGAAGTGAGCCGGGCGGTCAGAGCTTGTTCCCCGCCACTGGCCACCACTCCGACGAGCGCGGTCAGGGCTTGCGCGCGAAGGGCGGGCTCGATGATCCAGCGTGCCATCTGCTCGGCCCGCCAGGCCAGCTCGCGTGCCCACGAGAAGTCGCCCGCGGCGACCGCCGCGCGCACCATCTCGATCATCGCGTCGGCGCGCTGTTCACGCGAGGCGATGGAACGGACGGCGGCCACGCCGTAGGACACGACAGCCTGGGTCATCGGCCGGTCGCCGCGGGCGAGCACCAGGCTCAGGAGCTCTGTCAGCGCTCGTGCCTGCGCCCGCGGATCGGTGAACCAGCGGATGACCGCGAGCGCCCGATCGGCCTCGCCCCTGCCGACCAGCGCCTGCATGAGCGCGCCCAGCATCTCCGTCTGCTGCTGCGGAGCAGTCAGCGACCGTGCCAGGCTCTCCACCGCCCTGGCCAGCCGCCGCGTGGCGTGTTCGTCGCCGGCCGCCGCCTCGAGTAACGCGATGAGGGCGTGCCCGCGACGAGTGAGGTCGGCGGCGCGGCGGAGGTCGTTCATCGCCAGCGCGGCCCGGACCAGCGCGTGCTCGACGCGTTCCCGGGCATGCCAGTCCGTCACCACGATGGAACGCGCGAGTGACTCAGCCCGCTCGCCGAGCCGCCGGGCATGGTCACGCAGGCCCCGGCGGATCGCCGCCTCGGCGAGTTCGACGAGCAGCCGCGCCTGCTGTGCCTCGTCCGGGATCCGGCTGATCAGTGCCTCTCCCCGCGACAGCCGGTCTGTGTCCGCCTCACTCCGCGTCCCCAGGCCCGTGCCCACCTCATCCGTGGCGACGAGTTGCCGGATCAGAATCGCAATCTGCACTTCCGGATCGTGGATCGAGTCGAGCAGCAGTGTCGCGCGCTCGTGGTCACCGATGAATGACAGCGCGACCGCAAGCTCGATCCGCTCCTCACTCTGCAGCCGGGTGCCTGGATCGGACATGGCCTTGTCGGCGATCTCTCCGACGAGGCCGGTGGAGCACCGCCCCGCCGCCGCGACCGCCAGCTCGGCCAGCTCTCTGGCCCGCCACTCCGCGCTGTCGGAGGTGCGCGCCGCCTTGAGGCGTTCCGCACGGGAGACTGTCACAGCCAGCTCCGTCGCTCGCCACTGCGCGCTGGGATCGGCTCCGGCCAGACACATGGCTTCGGCCGCCAGCTTGTCCAGGTACTCCAGATCCTCGCTCGGCGCGGCGCGAAGCACCGCGACCAGCCCTCGTACCCGCAGGTGAAGGGAGGAGGCTGTCATGGCGAACGCCTTGGCCGCGCCGATGTCGCCGGCGGATGCCAGGGCCGCCGCGAGCCGTACCCGTTCCTCGGGGCCTCCGTCGTGCAGCGCGGTCACCGCCTGCTCGGCGATGAGTGGCAACTCGTCCCGCTCGCCACCGTGCGCCACCAGGTCGATCAGCGCTCGCGCCAACCAGACCGGATCGGCGAGTGATCGGGCCAGCTCCTCCGCCCTGCGCAGCTCTCCACTCGCGGCGATGGCCCTTACCAGCGACGTCATGGCCTGGGCTCGCCGGTTGGGACTGTCGATGGTGCGGATGAGGCGTTCCGCGCGGTCGAAGTCGCCGGTCGCGGCTATCACTGAGACCAGTTCGACCAGGGTCTGTGCCTGACGGTAGGGGTCCTCGATGGTGCGGATGAGGCGTTCCGCGCGGTCGAAGTCGCCGGCCGCGGTGATCGCCTCCACGAGCTCGACCAGGGCCTGCGCCTGACGGTAGGGGTCGGTGACCAGGTGGGTCGCGGCCTCGCCCTGCTCTGCCAGCCAGGAGGTGTCCTCCGCACCGGCGGCGGCCCGCAGCAGCAGGCTGAAGGCCTCTGCTTGGCGCGCGGGCTCCACCATGGAACGGGCCAGTGCCTCGGCCCGCCCGAGGTCGCCGAGCCGCGCCCACAAAGCGGGCAACCCAAGCGGAAGGTGGGCGTTACGGGAGGCCAGCCGCTCGCGCGCGACGGCCAGCTTGAGCAGCGCGGCCAGGTCTGGCTCGGAGGCGTCGCTCAACGCGTGCTGGACAGTGATGATCTCGGACAGCGCGGCGGCGTCACCGCCGGTGACGTCCAGCATGCGGTCGTGGCGTACCTGGTCAAGCGCGCAGGTGAGCATTCTGCCGTGGTCGCCGACGGTCTGCAGCAGCAGGAAGTAGCCGCGGAGCAGGTACTCGGGGGTTTCGGCAGGCCAGCCGCGCGTCCGGTATCCGTCGGACCAGCGGTGCAGACGCTCGCGGTAGTCGGCCAGCCCGGCGGTGCCGAGCCACTCCACGGCCGTGCTCTGCAGCTCCTCGTGTGCCAGCACGTACACCTCCGGACCTGAGCCGGGCCGCCAGCGGTTGGCACGACGGGTGAAGGTGCGGCCGGACACCGCGCGCATGTGCTGCTCCGCCTGCCATACGCTCCAGCCGGTGAGTTCGGCGAGGTCTTGGGTGCTGAGGCCGCCGCCGGCGGCGGCGACCAGCCCGAGTAGGTCCTGCTCTTCCGGCCGGCCGTGCAGAAGGCGCTTCAGCTCGCGTTCGGCGTCCGCCCTGATCACTTGGGCGTGTGGTGAAACCTCCAACCAGCGCACGATGGCGTGCTCGCGCAGCGGATGGCCGTCCGGTACGTCGGGCGGGACGGGCGGGTTGGGCCGGCCGGTGACCACGACCCGGATGTTCGCAGCGGGCCGGACGGGCAGGAGCGCGGCGATGCTGTACGCGTCAGGGCCGGTCGTCACCCCCTGGTCTTCGTCCAGGCCGTCCACGATGAGCACCAGCCGCTGACCCTGCCGCGCGCAGGCCTCGGCTGCGGTGTCCAGCATCTCCAGCAGATGCGCCTCCTTGGTGGCCTCGGTGAGGAATGCGGGCAGGGGCTCGCAGGCGGCGGTGGCGAGCTGTTCGAGTACGACGTCCACGAACGCCATGCGATCGTTGTGTCCGGCGAAACGGGCGGTGATGAAGAAGGAGATGACCCTAATGGTTTCCGGTGCATTCAGTACGAACCAGGACGTCAATGCTGACTTGCCCGCCCACGCCGGAGCCTGCCACCACAGGTAAGGGTGCCCGCTGTCGGCTTGGCAGAATTCCGCCAGCACGGCGAGTTCCTCATCGCGGCCCAGGAGTATCTCCGGGGCTATGCGCCGCACCTGTTGCCGGTAGGCGGATCGAGCCACAGGCGAGGAACCCAGGCTGATGCCGCCGTGCACCGTTCCCGTGACGGCTACGGCGCCGGGGCCCGCCGTGGCCGCGCCGGTACGTTTGGTCGTGCTGTTGAGGCGGTCCATGTCGACACCACGCGCGCCCGAACCAGCGGTCGGCCGGTCAGCTCAAGCTGACCCCGCTGGTCGCCTTTCCGCCGGATGCCTCGGCATCTCCGGTTGTGTGGACCTCCGAGGCGCTGGCAGCGGCGGAGGCAGGGCCGGAGAATCCCGAAACGGCGACTCCGCCGTTGCGGGCCACCGCTTTTCCGGTGCCGGAAACGCGTACTGCGTTTCCCGCACCTGGCAGGGCGGCCCAAACGGCTACGCCGACCGCCGCAATTCCCGCCAGGGCGGAGATCGCCGTGGCGATCTTGTCGACGTCTTCCCAAGTGAGCAAGGCGAACGTGGTCGCGCATGAGGCCACGGTCAGACTCGTCGCCAATAACACCATCTTTCGCGTTATCACCTTCCTATTCTTCCGTAGCGGATCGGAGGAAGCTTCATGTTTGCCGAAACGCCACCCATTCGGCTCGAACGGTGTCAAGGGGCGTAGGCGTCCGAATGGTAGTGATATGCGCAGACAGTGCCTCGCAAGACGATCGTCGGCTTCGAACGGACCGGATGCCCAGAATTTCGGACACCGCGGTCGAAGGACGGGGGCGTCAGGCGGGCCGGTCCGTGAGAGTCGGGGGCATGACAGAAGTTTCCTCCTCACCGCCCAGCGCGCTGACCTTCCTGGCCCACCGCTGGCCCACCTTCGCCGGCCTGGCCGCGATGGCGCTGGCCGTCATGGACGACCAGGACGGCCGCAACCAGGCCCTCGTGGTCTTCCTGGCCGCCCTCATCTACCTCGGCACCGCGCTGGTCGGCAGGCCGGAAGTCGTGTGGATCCTGTTCGGCGCCGCCGTGGCGGGGGTGACGGTGGTGCGGGTGCTGGACGGCGAGTTGTGGACGGTGCTGGTCGCCGCCGGGGTGTCCGTGATCGTGCTCAGCCTGGTGAGCGGCCTGCCGCGGGGGCCCAGGCTGGCCGCCGTGCAGATCCCGCTGATGCTGGTGTTCGGGGCGGCGGCGGTCGTCGCGTTGAGCCTGGATCCGGTGCTGGGCGCGTGGCTGGTGGCGGTGGCGCTGATCGGGCATGCGGTGCAGGACGTGATCGTCTGGCGGAGCGGGAAGGTGGTGGCGCGGTCGCTGGCCGAGTTCTGCGCCGTGCTCGACTTCACCCTCGGCATCGCGATCGTCATTCTGCAGTTCGTGTGACGAGGCAGCGCCGACACTACGATGAGGGCCGTGGCGCCGATCCGACGTGAGCCGTGACGACGATGGCCGTGAGCATGCACGACGTGGCTCGCGCGGCAGGTGTCTCGCAGCGGACGGTTTCCAACGTCGTCAACGACTACGCCTACGTCCGCCCGGAGACCCGGCAGCGCGTGCTCGACGCGATGGCGGAGCTCGGTTACGTGCCCAACGCCGCCGCCAGGAGCCTGCGCGCCGGGCGTACGGGGCTGATCGCGCTCGTCGTCCCCGACTTCAGGGCGCGCGTCTTCGCCGACTTGGCAGGTCCGGTGGTGCGGGAGGCGGAGGCGCTCGGTTACACGGTGCTGATCGAGCTGACGGAGTCGGAGCGGGAGCGCGAGATCGAGGTACTGACGGGCAGCCGCAACCAGCTCACCGACGGCGCCATCATGATGGCCCTGTCGCTGCGGCCGGAGGACGGGGAGCGGCGCCGGGCCGGTTATCCGATCGTGCTGGTGGGCGACGAGGTGCTGACGGGCGACGTGCGGCACGTCGCGATCCCGAACCGGGAGGCGTCCAAGGCGGTGGTGCGCCATCTGGCGGGCCTGGGCAGGAGGCGGCTGATGTTGCTCGGGTACGCCCCGGCTGAGCATCAGACGGGGCGGATGCGGTTGCGCGGGTTCCTCGAAGGGCTGGCGGAGGCCGGGCTGACGGCGCAGGAGGAGCTGCTGGTCGAGGCGGGGTGGACCAGGGCGGAGGGGCAGCGGGCGATCGAGGAGCACCTGGACGCGCGGCGGCCGATGCCCGACGCGATCTTCGCGATGAACGACTCGCTGGCCCTCGGCGCGCTGCGGGCGTTGCAGGCCAGGGGGGTGCGGGTGCCGGAGGAGGTGGCGCTGGTCGGGTTCGACGACGTCGAGGAGGCCAGGTACTCGACGCCGTCGCTGACCACGGTCTCGCCGGACGTCGAGGCGCTGGCCAGGAACGCCGTCGCGATGTTGCACGAGCAGATCAGCGGCAGGCCGGGCGGGCGCGGGCCGCACGTCGTGGTGGACTTCGAGCTGAAGGTGCGGGAGTCCAGCCGATGAGGGGTGTGGCACACTTTGCTACGTAGCAAAAATCAGCCGCGAAGGGTGTCAGATGGCTCACGACGTCCCACGACCGGAATATCCCCGCCCCCAGATGGTCCGCGCGGACTGGCTGAACCTCAACGGGCCTTGGCAGTTCGAGATCGACGCCGCCGACTCCGGCCTGGACCGTGGCCTGCGCGAACGCGAGCTCGCCACGATGATCACCGTGCCCTTCGCGCCGGAGTCCGAGCTGTCGGGGCTCGGGCACACCGACTTCATGGAGGCCGTCTGGTACCGCCGCACGGTGACGATCCCGGCCGGTTGGGCGGGCCGCCGGACGCTGCTGCACTTCGGCGCCGTCGACCACGACGCCACGGTGTGGGTGAACGGCGCGGAGGTGGCCCGCCACCGAGGCGGCTTCTCGCCGTTCACGGCTGATCTGTCCGACGTGGCGCGTCCCGGCGAGGACGCCACGATCGTCGTACGCGTACGCGACCCCCGCCGTGGACCCCAGGCCCGCGGCAAGCAGTCCACCAGGTACGGCAACTACGAGTGCCTCTACACCCGCACCACCGGCATCTGGCAGACGGTGTGGCTGGAGCCCGTCCCCGACACGCACTTGCGCCGCCCGCGCATCACGCCGGACGTGGCGGCCTCCGCCTTCACCGTAGTCACCCCGCTGTCCGCCAACCGCCCCGGCACCTCCGTCCGCGTGACGGTCTCCGACCCGGACGGGGTGGTCGCCGCCGCGACCGTCCGCGCCGACGTGGACCTCGCCCCCACGCTGCGCCTCCAGCTCCCCGACGACCGGGTTCGCCTGTGGGAGCCGGGCGGGGGCTTCCTCTACGACGTCAGGATCGAGCTGCTCGACGCCGGCGGCGCCGTCACGGACGCCGTTGACAGCTACGCCGGGCTGCGCTCCATCGCCATCGACGGCAAGCGCGTCCTCATCAACGGCCGTCCCGTCTTCCAGCGGCTCGTGCTCGACCAGGGCTACTACCCGGACGGCCTGATGACCGCGCCGTCCGACGCCGCCCTGCTGCGCGACATCGAGCTGTCGGTCGCCGCGGGCTTCAACGGCGCGCGCCTGCACCAGAAGGTGTTCGAGGAGCGGTTCCTCTACCACGCCGACCGGCTCGGCTACCTGGTGTGGGGCGAGTTCGGCGACTGGGGCGCGTTCGACGGGCGCGAGCAGCACCCGACCGCGTCCTTCGTCACGCAGTGGCTGGAGGTGCTGGAACGCGACTACTCGCACCCGTCGATCGTCGGCTGGTGCCCGCTGAACGAGACCTTGCAGGTGATCGACGACCAGGTCACCCAGCTCGACGACGTCACCCGCGGCCTGTTCCTGGCCACGAAGCTGGCCGACCCCACCAGGCCCGTCCTCGACGCCTCCGGCTACAGCCACCGGGTGCCCGAGACCGACGTCTACGACTCGCACAACTACGAGCAGGAGCCCGCGGCGTTCGCCGGGCAGTTGAGCGGGCTCGGCAAGGATCGGCCCTTCGTCAACGCCGCCGGTGACCGGCCCGTCTCCGTCCCGTACCGTGGCCAGCCGTACTTCGTCAGCGAGTACGGCGGCATCTGGTGGAACCCGGAGCTGGCGGGCACCGAGCAGGACGCGGCGCGGGTCGGCTCCTGGGGGTACGGGCAGCGGGTGCGGGACGAGGAGGAGTTCCACGCCCGGTTCGCCGGGCTGACCGGGGCGTTGCTGGACGATCCGGACATGTTTGGGTACTGCTACACGCAGCTCACCGACGTCTTCCAGGAGGAGAACGGCATCTACCGCTTCGACCGCACGAGCAAGCTCGACGTCGGACGCGTCCGCGCCGTCCAGACCCGCCAAGCGGCCTCCGAGCGCTGACCCGCCTCCGAGCGCCGGCCCGCGCCGTGAGTGTCGGCCCGCGCCGTGAGTGCCGGCGCACGACTCATCTGAAGGCGTCGCGCAGCTCGCCGATCGAGGCCATCTCGGTGACGAAGCCGAACCGCCCCGCGAGCATCTGCCTGGCCCCGTCCAGGAACGAGCGCAGGGCGAGCCGGGACAGCGCGCCGCCGATGCTGACCCGCCGCACGCCGATCTCGGCGAGCTGCTCCAGCGTGATGGCCGGGTCGGCGAAACCCATCACCACGTTGACGGGCCTGCCGACGGAGGAGACGACGGCCCGCATCTGGTCGAGCGTGCGCAGGCCGGGCGCGTACAGGACGTCCGCGCCCGCCTCCTCGAACGCCTGCAGCCGCCGGATCGTGTCGCCGAGGTCGTCCACGCCGTACAGCAGGTTCTCCGCCCTGGCGGTCAGCAGCAGCGGGACGGGCAGCGCGCGGGCGACCTCGGCGGCGGCTCGCACCCGCTCGACGGCGAGCCCGAAGTCGTAGATCGGCGTGCGCAGGTCGCCGGTGGCGTCCTCGATGGAGGCGCCGACCGCGCCGTGGGCGCAGGCGTCCGCGACCATTCTGGCGGCCTCGGCGGGGTCGTCGGCGTAGCCGTTCTCCAGGTCGGCGCTGACCGGCAGGTCGGTGGCCGCGCTGATCAGGCGGCAGTTGTCGAGGATGTCCTGCCGGTCGGCGCGGTGCCGCCCGAGCAGGTTGGCGACGCCGAGGCTGGTGGTGGCCAGCGCCTCGAAGCCGAGGTCGGCCAGGAGCCTGGCCGTGCCCGCGTCCCACGGGTTCGGCAGCAGGAGTGGCTCCGGTCGTTCGTGCAGTGCGCGGAAGCGGGCCGCTCTGGCCATCTGATCCGTCATGGGCCCACTGTCGCCAGCGCTCACTGATCGGTCAAATGCATAGCCGGGATAGACCCCATCAGGAATACTGATGGATGTGACGCTCGAAGAGCTGGAGACGTTCCTCTGCATCGCCCATGTGGGCAGGTTCACCGAGGCGTCCAGGCGGCTGAACAGGTCGCAGCCCGCGATCAGCCGCCGCGTCCACGAGCTCGAACGGTCGCTGGGGGCGGCGCTGTTCGAGCGGTCGGGGCGGCAGGTGTCGCTGACCGAGGCGGGCCGGGCGCTGCTGCCGCACGCGGAGGCCGTGCTGGCCTCGGTGCGCGACGCGCAGCGGGCCGTCCACGACGCGCGCGCCGACGCGGGCACCCGCACGCTGAGCCTGGCGATCGTCGGCACACTCGCCGACTCGCACATCGTGGACGCGCTGCGCGCCTTCGAGTCGCGATTCCCGCAGGCCGAGGTCGAGCTGCGCACGGCCACCAGCCGGGAGGTGAGCGCCCTCGTCCGCACCGGCGAGGCGACCATGGGCCTGCGCTACTTCCCCGACCAGGACCCGCGGCTGGAGTCGATCCCCCTCGGTGCGGAGCGGCTGCTGGTCGTGGTGCCCGCCTCCTACCCGGTCACCGCGACCCGCCTGCCCGACCTGCGGGTCTTCGAGGGCGAGCGCTGGCTCAGCTTTCCGCCCGAGCGGGGCCGCGCCGACTCCTACGGGCACCTCCTGGAACGGCAGCTCGCCGCGGCCGGCCTGACGGAGCCCGCGATCACCCGCATCGACAGCCTCACCGCGCAGCGGCGGCTGGTCGAGGCGGGCTTCGGCATCGCGCTCATGCCGACCAGCAGCGTCCGCGAGGAGTTGCGCCTCGGCAGCCTGCGGGCGATCGAGGTGGAGAGCCTGGACGCCGGCCTGCCGGTGGTCGCGATCCTGCGGCGGCGCGGCCACCGCGGCACGCTGGCGGAGTCGTTCCTGAGCATGCTCAAGGACCACACGCCCGAGCTGCTCACCTGGTGACGCGGACGTCGTCGAAGTCGGCTCACCTGGTGACGCGGACGTCGTCGAAGTCGACCGCCGCCCGGCCCGTGACGAGCTGGACGGAGCCTGGCCCGGTGATCGGGCTCGGATCCGTCACCGTGACCCGCGGCGCCGGGTCGTCGCCGACGAAGGCGCGCAGCTCCGCCCCGCGCAGCTCGACCCGAAGCTTGACCGGGCCGGTGACCGCCGGGCCCGTGCCGGTCGCGAGCACGCCCGCGCCCGCCTTGTAGATGTCCACGGAGCCGTTGGGGCGCAGGTAGACGAGGTAGCCGGACTGCGTGTAGGAGTCTCCGGGGGTGGCCGTGCGCACCTGGACGCCGCCGAACGCGCTGGAGGTCGCGAGCGTGCGGAAGTCGATGCTGGTCTCGACCGTGCCGTCCGCGATCGTCAGGTCGTTGACGACGGTGCGCCAGCCCGTCCGGGTCGTGTCCTGCTGGCGGTAGACGCCGCCGGTGACGCTCCACGAGCCGTCCACGGCGGTCCACGCCTGCGACGGGGTGGAGAAGCCGTCGCGGAAGACGACGCCCTGGGCGTCCGGCACGATGGTCAGCGGGAGGGTGTCCAGCTCGGTCGTTCCGGTGGTGCGCACCGTGCGGACGGTGATCGGGCAGGATCCGGGCAGCGTCGTCTCCCGTACGGTGACCTGCGCGGCGGCGGTGGTCGTGTTCCGCACGGTGACCTGCGCGGCGGCGGTGGTCGTGTTCCGTACGGTGACCTGCGTGCCGGTCGTGGTGGTGACGTCGCCGGTCAGGCAGGGGCCCGAGACCGTCGCCTCGCGGATGGTCCGTCCCGAGAGCCGCACGTCGAGCCGCGTGCCCGCGACCGCCTCCGCCGCGCTCAGCGACGCGGTGACGAGGTTCCTGCCCACGTCGGAGCGGGCCGCGGCGGCGACCAGGCGGGCGGCGTCGCGCCGCGTCAGGACCCGCTTCTTGACCAGGGCCGCGGTGGTCTTGGTGACGTGGGTGACGAAGGCGCGGTGGCTGTCCCACTGCTCGCCGGCGCGCAGGCGGTCGGCGACCGTGCAGCCGGTGCCGTCGCCGGGGTTGGCGACGCCGGTGTCGCGGTCGCCGATGAAGACGTGCGCCCGCTCGTCCGAGCCGACGCATGCGTCGTCCACCACCCGGATGTCGTACGTCAGCGGGCCCGATGCCTTGAGGTCGAGCACCTGGAGCGTGCGGCTGCCGCCCGCTACCGGCGCGGACGACGGCCACAGGGTCGCCGATCGGGTGCCGGACCAGCGGATCTCCACGCTGCGGCCATCGCGGTTGACGACGACGCCCGAGACGTCGGCGGCCTCGGACCGGGAGCCGACCGCCACGGTCCGGTCGGCCAGAGCGCCTGCGTCCGGTGCGCTTGCGTTCGGTGCGCTTGCGTCCAGTGCGCCTGCCTCCGGAGCGCCTGCCTCCGGAGCGCCTTCGCCTGGAGCGCCTTCGCCTGAAGCGCCTGCGCTCGGAGCGCCTGCGCTGGGCGTGGCGGACGCGTCGCCGATCCAGCGCACGGTGTCGCCCTGCTCCAGCACGAGCGGGATCCGCTCGAAGAACGGCGTGGCGGCGCCGTCGATGCGCACCCGCAGCCGCTCGTCCAGCGTCACCGACTTGGTGCCGCCCGCCGCCGCGTACCGGATCTCCAGGTCGTCGAGGTCGCCGACCGCGTCCGGGTCCACGGGGGCGCCGTCGCGGAAGAAGGCGGGCACGGGCTGGTCGTAGGAGTCGAAGTGCACGCCGTCCGCGGCTGTCCAGCCGGTGCCCCACGACAGCTCGGCGTCCACCGGCCGGGTGCGCGGCGCGCCGGTCTGGGGCGCGTTCTGTCCTTGGACGACCACGCCGAGCTGGGGGTCGTACAGGTAGCTGAGCCCGAAGCGCTGGTTGTCCCAGAAGCCGTACTGGGTGTTGACGTGCTTGCCGAAGCCCAGCCCTGCCACGTAGGCGGGCCGCTTGGCGAAGACGAACCGCTGCCCGGTGACCGAGTCGGAGCGGTGCTCGGTGTACGCGGCCCCGGCGTAAGGGCGCAGCGTCTTGACGGCGGCCCGGCGTTCGGCCTCGGTGGGGTGGTATTCCTCGCCCAGCGCCACGTCGCGGATGACGGCCGGATCGAGGTAGGCCCAGGTCGGGGCGATGAGCGGGGCGACCGAGGTCTGCCAGCCGGCGCGGGCGAACGCGGCGCGGCGCTCCTCGGTCTCCTCCCGGGTGGCCGCGTAGGCGCGGGCCTGCGGGATGACCGCGCCCCAGAGGTTGTTGGAGCCGATCGGCAGCTCGGCGGCGTAGTTCCAGCCGCGGTGCCGCGAGTCGATGGCCGTGTTGATGAAGTAGCCGTCGAGCGCCTGGTCGTAGAGCAGGTTGTACTGGGCCCAGTCCAGGTACCGCGCCTGCATCCGGTCGATCACCGGGCGGGTGGCGGGGTCGGCCCAGCCGGCCAGGTCCTCGGTCTCGACCTCGATGCTGTAGCGGTGGGCGACCGTCCCGTCCCTGAAGAAGCCGGCCTCGCTCTGGGAGACCCGCTCGTGCTCGGCCAGCCGCTCCTCGAACCGGGGGCGCAGCTCGGGGAAGCGGCCGAGCAGGCGGGAGATGCCGACCAGGCCGCCGGCGACCTGGTTGGCGAACTGTGCGCCGCGCGGCCCCCACACCTCCTCGTCCTCCAGGAACCAACTGCTCGCCGCCTTCATGGCCGCGTTCAGCTCCGCGACCAGGGCCGGGTTGAGCGTGCCGTCGGCGTCGAGCAGCTCCAGCATGATCGCGTACAGCTCCAGCGCGAACCCGGTGGCGGCCCGCGAGTGCAGGTCGCCGGAGCCCTGCGGGAACGAGCCGTCGGCGTTCTGCGTGCCGAGCAGGAAGCGCAGCGCCGCCGCCAGCCGGCCGCGCAGGGCCGCGTCGCGGTGGTACGGGTTCCACGGGCGGTCGGCGGTGTAGAAGTAGGCGAGCGTCAGGACGTTCTCCATGACGCGGGCGTCGTTCGGCCCCTGGCCGGTGCGCCAGCAGCCGCAGGTGATGAAGCCGCGCGAGTCGACGCTGTTGGCCAGGCGGGCCAGGTTGCCCAGGTAGGGCGCGACCTGCTGTTCGAGCCCGGTGAAGCCGGCGAGGTCGATCGTGCCGGGGTCGAGGGCGGCGACCTCGGGCAGCGGGGCCGGTTGCGGGGAGGCCGCGGCGGCGGTGGCGGGTGATCCGGCGGTCAGCGCGAGCGCCGCGGTGACGGCCACCGAGGCGATCCGTTTCGAGCTCATGATGGTGCCTTCCGGGGGGTTCCAGCGCTTTGACCTGCGCTGGTAGAGCCACCAAGATCGTGAATCGATTCACAGTCAGGCGGTACGGCGGAGCCTACGAGCGGCGTCACAGCCGTGTCAACAGCCGCTTTCCTCCACGGGGAGCGACGTCTCACGGACGACCAGCTCGGGCTCGAAACGCCCCAGCGAGTCGCGCTCGCTCTCGATGCCCAGCAGGATCCGCACGGCATGGGCCCCGAGCGCCGCCGACGGATGGCGGATGGTCGTCAGCGGCACGATGGCGAAGTCGGCGAACTCTATGTCGTCGTAGCCGACCAGCGACAGATCGCCGGGCACCCGGACGCCGCCCATCATCAGCCCGTGCAGCAGGCCCAGCGCGAGCAGGTCGTTGCCCGCCACGATGCCGTCGGGGAAGCCGTCGGCCGGGCGCCGCAGCAACGTCCGCGCGACCGCCTCGCCGACCTTCGCGGTCTGCACCTGGATCCGGATGATCTCCAGCGAGGCGGGCTCCGCGAACTCGTCCACCGCCCGCTTGGCTCCCGCGAGCCGCAGATCCACGTGCGGGTGCTGGCCGCCGATGAAGATCAGCCGCCGCCGCCCCTGGGCGAGCAGGTGGGTGGCCGCCAGGTGGCCGCCGCGCTCGTTGTCGCCGGAGATCGCCGGATAGGTGTGCGGCCCCGTCGCGGTGCCGACCAGGACGAACGGCGTGCCCCTGCGGCCGAGCCCGAGCAGCTCCTCCGGCACGTCGCCGACGGGGGCCGCGAGGATGCCGCTCACCTGCTGCGACTCGAAGAAGCCCAGGTAGGCGCGCTCGCGCTCCGGGCTCTCGTCGCTGTTGGCCACGAGGATGAAGCGGCCGTGCGCGGCGGCCTCCGCCTCCGCGCCCGCCGCGAGCTCGGCGTAGACGGGGTTGCCGATGTTGGAGACCAGCAGCCCGAGGGCCAGGCTGTGCCCCACGCGGAGCCGGCGCGCCGCCTCGTTGCCCACGTAACCCAGCTCGTCGGCGGCCTCGATGACCCGGCGGCGCAGGTCGGGGGAGACCCGGGCGGGCTGGGTGAAGGTGTAGGAGACGGTCGCCCGCGAGACCCCGGCGCGGGCCGCGACGTCGGCCACCGTGGGGGCGGAAACCTCGGCCTTCGACTGCTTCGGCGCCGATCCAGCGGGCATCGGGCTCCTCACTCGCGTGTCTTGGAGGCCCTCAGCCTAGCGGACACGTGAATGGATTCACGAAAACGCCGCCGAGACTCGTCACGTCATTGACATCGCGGAGATCGCCCCCGTAATCTGCCCGAAACGTCGTGAATCGATTCACGACGCGTTGCCTCCGTCCAGCAGACCACGTGCCCCCATGGTCATCCGCGAGAGGAGCCACACGTGGCTGCCACTCCCGCGACGACGACACCGCCAGACCTCCACCGCCCCGCCGAACAGGCGCCCGCCAGGCGCCGCCGTGTCGGGGTCCGGGCGCCCTGGTGGTTCGTCGTGCCCGCGATCTCGATCTACCTGTTCATCGTCGTCGTCCCCAGCGCCAACGGCGCGCTGTTCTCGTTCACCGACTGGAACGGCATGCGCCCCGACTGGTCGTTCGTCGGCCTGGACAACTTCACCTCCGTCTTCTCCGACCGCACGGCGCTCGACGCCCTGGTCAACACGCTCGTCCTGGCGGCGGCCGCCACGGTCGTGCAGAACGTCGCCGGCCTGCTCCTGGCGCTCGGCGTGAACAGCATGGTCAAGAGCCGCTACGTGCTCCGCGTCGTCTTCTTCGCGCCCGTGGTCCTCACCCCGCTGGTCGCCGGGTACGTGTGGAGCTTCCTGCTGTCGCCCAACGGCGCCGTGAACGACGCCCTGCGCGCCGTCGGTCTGGGATCGCTGGCGCACGACTGGCTCGGTGACCCGGACACGGCCCTGTACGCCGTCGTCCTGGAGATCGTCTGGCAGTTCTCCGGCTACTCCATGGTCATCTACCTCGCCGGTCTCCAGGCCATTCCCGCCGAGGTGCTGGAGGCGGCCACCATCGACGGGGCCGGCCCGTGGAACAAGTTCCGCCGGGTCATCCTGCCGCTGCTCAACGGGGCCGTGGTGATCAACGTGATGCTCTGCCTCATCGGCGGGCTCAAGCAGTTCGACCAGGTCATGGCCATGACCGGCGGCGGGCCCGGCACCGCGACGGAGACGATCTCGACGGCCATCTACAAGAGCGCGTTCTCGCTCGGGGACTTCCCGTTCTCGATCGCGCTCGCGGTCGTGATGACCGTGGTCATCGCGGTCCTCGCCGCGGTGCAGTTCCGCCTGACGCAGAGGAAGAGCCTCTGATGCAGCCCCGCCTGACGCAGAGGAAGAGCCTCTGATGCACTCCCGATACACCTGGCGCACGCTGGTGCGCGAGCTGAGCCTGATCCTGCTCGCGCTGGCGTTCCTGGTGCCGCTCGTCGGCCTGCTCAACGTCTCGCTCAAACCGCAGGACAGCCAGACCGGCGCGCTGGCCTTCGCCTTCCCGCCCACGCTGGACAACTACGCGCAAGCCTGGAACCAGGCCAGTCTCGGCGCGGCGCTGGCCAACAGCTTTCTCATCACGGCCGTCAGCGTCGTCCTGATCATCGTGTTCGCGTCGATGGCCGCCTACCCGCTGGCCCGCGTGACCAGGGGCTGGTCGCGCTACATGTTCTACTTCGTCATCGGCGGCCTGCTCGTGCCAGGCCAGCTCGCCCTGCTCCCGCTCTACGCCACCATGCGGGACCTCGACCTGCTCGGCTCGCTCTGGTCGGTGATCCTGATCAACGTCGGGCAGCAGATCCCGTTCTCGGTCTTCCTCTACACGATGTTCCTGCGGGAGCTGCCGCTCGACTACGAGGAGGCGGCGCTGCTCGACGGCTGCGGGCCGCTGCGCTCGTTCGTCTCGGTGGTCTTCCCGCTGCTGCGGCCAGTCACCGGCACGGTCGTGATCCTCAACGCCGTCGGCATCTGGAACGAGTTCTTCACCCCGCTGCTGTATCTCGGCGGCAGCGACAACACCACGGCCCCGGTGGCGATCTACGGCTTCGTCAGCCAGTACGTCTCCCAGTGGCCCCTCATCTTCGCCGGCCTCGTGATCAGCGTGATCCCGATCCTCGTCGTCTACTTCGCGCTGCAGAAACACATCATCAAGGGCTTCGCCGGCGGCCTCAAAGGCTGATCTGGAGTACCGCAATGAAGATCGCTACAACGTTCGTCTCCGTCTGCTGCCTCGCCGTCGCGGCGGGCGCCTGCTCGACCTCGGGCAGCCAGACCACCGCCACCTCCGGCGAGCAGGTGCTCACCCTCGCCGCCGCGGGGCAGGGCCCGGCCCAGGCCGCCGTGGACGCGTTCCAGAAGGCCAACCCGGGCGTCGTCGTCAAGACCACGTTCACCGAGGACGACGCCTCCTACCAGCAGCAGCTCCGCACGCAGCTCTCCTCGGGGACGGCCCCCGACGTGTTCCGCATGTGGCCGGGCGGCGGCAACACCATGGCCGTGCGCGACCTCGGCGCCGACGGCATGCTGATGGACCTGTCCGGGGAGAGCTGGGCGGGCGGCCTGAGCGCCGACCTCAAGGCCGTCACCAGCGACCCGGCGGGCAAGGTGGTGGCCGTGCCCGTCACGATCGGCGCCATCGGAGCCGTCTGGAACGACCAGGCGCTGGCCAAGACGGGGCTGTCCAAGCCCACGACCTGGCCGGAGGTGCTCACTTTCTGTAAGGAGGCGAAGGCCAAGGGGGTCGTGGCGTTCGCGCTCGGGCTCAAGTCGGCCTGGGTCACCCAGCTCGTCCCGTACGCGCTGACCGCCTCGCTCGTCTACGGCCCGAACCCCCAGTTCACGCAGCAGCAGAAGGATGGCCAGGCCACCTTCGCCAAGTCGGAGTGGAAGCAGGCGATGGACAAGTACCTGCAACTGCGCGACTCGGGCTGCTTCAACGACAGCCCCAACGGCGTCGGCTACGACGAGCAGATGCAGCTCCTCGGCCAGGGCAAGGCGCTGGGCGCCGTGCACGTGCTGTCCGCCGTGCAGTCGGCGCTCAACTCCGCGCCGCAGGGCACCACGTTCTCGATGACGCCGTTCCCGGCGACCGACAGCGCCGAGGCCACCTACCTCCCGGTGTCGGTCGGCATCGTGTACGGCGTCAACGCCAAGGCCAAGAACCCGGCCCTGGCCAAGAAGTTCATGCAGTTCCTCGCCTCGGCGGAAGGTCAGGCGCTGTACGCGAAGGAGTCCGGCAGCAGCCCGGCACTGGACAGCCCGGCCTTCCAGGCCGACGCGCTCCAGCAGCCGGTGCTCGAAGCGGTCAAGGCCGGCAAGTCCACCCTCTACCCCGACCAGGGCTGGCCCGGCCCGAAGGTGCAGCAGGAGCACCTGACCTCCGTCCAGGAGCTGTTCAACGGGACGATCGACGTGCCGACCCTGCTCGGCCGCATGGACAAGGCGTTCGGAGAGGCCAAGTGAACCTGGAAGCCTGTCTCTGGATCACCCCCAAGATCTTCGACGATCTGGACGATCCGGCTCCCGGCGTGGCGGCCTTCTTCGACCACCACGCCGAGTGGCTGGCCGACCGGCCCGTCACCATCGTGTTCTGCGCGGGCAACGGCGACCACGTGCTGAACTACGCAGGACGCGACGCCTGGGACCACCGCTTCGACTGGGCCCGCTACAACTGCTTCGCGCTCGCGCCCGGCGGGCCCGCCGCCGCGGCCAGGGCGCACAACCGCGACTGGCTGGCCAGGGTGCGCGACGGCGGCGAGCGTTCGGCCAACCCGTACTCGGCCGGGCCCATGTTCACGCTGTCCGAGCAGCCGATGGACTACCGGACGCTGGCCGGCGTCTACGCCGCCGTGCGCGCCGAGGCACAGCGGCGTGGCCTGCGGGTGAGCCTGCTGGAGTACCTGGAGCCGGGCCCGGAGTTCTGCCGCAGCGAGTGGAAGACGGAGCGGCACCCGGAGGTGGCCTCCGGCACCGCGGACGCCGGCGGGCACGTCGTGCCCGGCGTCATCGACGTGACGGCGCCGCTCGCGGCCGACCCCCGCCCGTACGCCGCCTTCCCCGGCGGCATCGCGGCCGGGCTGGCGGCCGGCGACTTCGTGGCCGCGCAGACGGCCGCGTTCACGGCCGACTTCGGGCTGGACGGGATCATGCTCGGCAACCAGTTCGGCCTGGTCGGCTTCTGGCATCCGGACAACGCGCCGCCGCTCACGCCTGAGCGGTCGGCCGGGATCGAGCGGTTCTTCCTGCGGCTGCGCGAGGCCATGGGGGACCGGCTCGTCTACTGGATGGACACGTACTGGCGGGCGGAGGTGGAACGGTCGGCCTGGGGCATGACGGACGCCGCCTACCGATCGCTCGACGCCATCCTGGTCAGCACGTTCGCCGTGCTGGTCGAGCGCACCGAGATCGTGCCCAACCTGCTGAGCAAGGCCGCGCTCGGCGGGCCGCGGACGCTGCTCGGGCTCGACTTCGTCGACCCCTGGTACTGGTACCGGACCTACCTCGACGACCGGCGTACCTACCTCTACCAGCGGGAGGTGCTGGCCGCCCACGCCGGCTCCGTGGCCGGGGTGTCGTTCTTCGCGAACGACACCTTCGGCCACTTCGTGCCGGAGCCCGAGCTGGCGGCCACCCTCGAAGCGGTCAGGAAGGCGGACGTTCAGGAGGGGCGGCGGTCCTGGGCGGGCGGGAACCGGCCGTAACGCACGTTCACGAGGGGCGGCGGTCCTGGGCGGGCGGGAACCGGCCGTAACGCACGTTCAGGAGGGGCGGCGGTCCTGGGGAGGCGAGAACCGGCCGTCCGGCGGCGGGGTGAACTGGCCGTAGCGGACGTCGCGCGTCTGGTCGCCGAGGTACGGCTGCCCCGCCTGCCCGTGCTGGGGCTGCGGGCCGTAGCCGTAGTTCGAGCCGTTGTGCCCGTACGGCTGCACCGGGGGCGAGACGTGGGCCTGGCTCGCGGGAAGCTGGTGCTGCTGCCACGGGGGCTGCGGGATCGAGCCGTACGGGGGCGGCGTCGCGGCGGCGGACCGGCGGCGGCGCCGTCCGAGCAGCTTCACCAGCACCACGGCGAGCACGAGCACGACCAGCGCGCCCGCCCCGATCAGCACCCACATGAGGACGGGGCGGGGCGACTCGTCCTTGCCCGCCGAGATCGCCGCCTGCGTCTCGCTGATGTACTTGGCCACGTACGGGTGGTTCGGGAAGAGCGCCTGCACCTCGCGGAACTTCGGCAGCGCGTCCTCGAAGTAGTTGCGGAAGTAGTCGTTGAGCGCCTCGTTGTACCGGGTGGTGGTGATGGCCTGGGCGGGCTTGACGTTCTTCTCGCCGAGCTTCTCCTTGACGATGCTCACCGGCAGCACGAAGCTCTCGCTCTCGGAGGCCTCGCCGCCCTCGCTCACCGTGCCCGCGATCAGCATGCCGATGACCTTGCCGTCCTTGCTGAACACCGGGCCGCCGGAGTTGCCGTGATAGGACGGAGCCTGGGTCTGGATGTACGGCACGCCCGTCTGGGTGGTGCGCTTGGCGTTGTACGGGCCCTCGGTCAGCGCCGGCTCCAGCTTCGACTCCAGGCTGAAGAACGGCGTGTTCGTGACCAGGCCGGGGAAGCCGCTGATGTACAGCGTGTCGCCGGTGCGCACGTCGGCGTCGTCGCCGAGCGGGACGGTCGGCAGGTTCTGCTGGCCGTTCACCTTGAGCAGCGCGAAGTCCTTGCCGGGGTAGCTCTCGCCCACCGAGACCAGCTCGGCCGGGGTCGCCTTGGCGGTCTTGTCCACGCCGCCGCCCGGCAGGCTCTGCAGCACCGACAGGCTCTGCTGCAGGTTGCGGATCTTCATGTGACCGGTGTTGAAGGTGACGTAGATCTGCTGGGCGAGCTTGAGGATCTCCTCGTCGGCCTCGATGCCCTGCAGCCCGGAGATGATCTCCTTGGCGTCCTGCTCGTTGAACTTGGCCAGCGCCTGCTGCGCGAAGAGCCGGCTCAGCTCGGTCTCGCCGACCTGGACGCAGTGGGCCCCGGTGACCATGTACCCGTCGGGCGTGACCCACCAGCCGGTGCACAGGCCGCCGACCTCGGCCTCGACCGTGCGCTCCGGGGTGGTCTCGGTGAGGTAGGTGTCCACGTCGGCGGCGATCCGCTGGAAGAGCCACTTGGCGATGCTGCGCTCGTCCGAGGAGATCTTGCCTGCCTGCACGGCCTCGACGGCCTGCTGCGTGAGCCCGTTGAACGCGGTCTCGTTGATCGTGCTGGTCGGGACGGCGACCGTGCCGGTGTAGGTGAAGCTGGTCAGCTGGACCGCGGCCTGCGTCCGCGCCGCCAGCCAGGTGCCGACGGGCACGTCGGGCCGCTCGTCGGGCGCGGTGTCGGCGGCCGCGGGGACGGCAGGCAGTGCCACCGCCACGACGGCCGCCGCGACCGCGGCGATCTTCGTCAACCTTGTCCTGAAATATCCGCTCACGTATGGAGATGGTGTGGGCGGGCTCTTGTCCATGGCTTGGAGCCGACTGGGAACGCGGCCGTTCGGAAGCTTTTGGTGCTCCAGTGGGCCCCCACTGGAGCGCCCTCAATCTAACGGCGGGCTGTCCGCTTTGTCTAGGTTTATGGTGCAGTGGCTCAATTGAGGGTGCTGATCTCCTCGTCCGACAACGCCCGGTCCCAGACCGCCACGTCGGCCACCGCGCCCGGCCAGAAGTCGACGGCGGTCACGTACGTGGCCCGCCCCAGGTAGAAGGGGCCCGAGGCCTGGCGGATCGGCTCGGCGACGGCCTTGGCGCCCTCCGGCCTGCCGTTGACGTAGATCCGGATCTCGCCGGCCGGTTCATCGTGCACCGCCGTCAGGCGCACCCACGCGCCCAGCTCGGCGGTGGTGCGGGAGACGACCCTGGTCGCGTCGAAGTCGCTGGTGCCGTGCACGGAGAACGACCAGTACGCGCCCTCGGCCGGGCAGAAGCCGTCCGGCTCGCCCGCTCCCGTGCACCGCAGGTGCTGGAGGGTGTAGGAGAAGACGTCCTCGGTCGAGTCCTGGCTCAGCACGGCGGCGAAGCTCGACTCCTCCGGCAGCCGGTCGATGCGGGCTCGGGCCGTGACGGTGAAGCTGCGCGCCGGGTCGACGGCCACTGCCTGCTCGGTCGCGGCGTGGCCCTTGACGCCGTCGAACAGCAGGGCGTTCACGTCGGGTGCGGGTGGGCGGGCGTCCCAGCGGGTGCCGGTGCGTAACAGCAGCTCCGCCGGGCCCGCCGAGTCGGCGGCGCGCATGCCGACGCCCTCGCCGAGCAGCCACTGGTGACGTGCGCCCGCCGGGACGGTCCTGGCGGGGGCCGGGGTTCCGCCGGTGGTCTCCGGAGTGGCGTCGCCCGAGGCGGCGTACCGGAGGATGGCCACCGAGCAGGCGGTGAAGACGACCAGCACGGCGGCGATCGCCCCGGCCAGCAGGCCCGTGCGCCTCCTCGCCGGCGCGGTGGGCGACTCGCCCACCCCGGCGCCCGGCCCGGCGCCCACCCCGGCGCCCGGCCCGGCGCCCGGCCCGGCGCCCGGCCC
>NZ_VSEY01000079.1 GCF_008086045.1 Nonomuraea sp. PA05
GCAGGAGGCGGTCGGCCATGAGGAAGGGGGCGATCGCGTTGACGAGCTGGGCTTCGAGCAGGTCCACCGGGTCCACGTCGCCGAGCCTGGCCGACCAGGAGTTGGTGGGGGAGGTGTCGGGGAGCAGCCCGGCCACGTCGGGGAGGAGCCCGGCGGTGCCGGGGAGCAGGGCGGCTGCGTGGGGGAGCGCGGTGGAGAGGTGGGGTGCTGCGGGCTCGGGCGTGGCGTGCGCGCTGTGGTTGTGGCCGCTGCCCAGTTCGGAGTAACGCAGCTCATGGCCGGGCAGCTCGGGTCCCGGCAGGCGGGTGCTCAGGAGGTTGGTGCCCGGCGGGGTGAATTCCGGTGCCCGCCAGACCGGCAGGGCGTCATCCGGTTCGGCCTCGGCGGCGGCCAGCGCGGCGTAGGAGGAGGCGGGCCGTCGCAGCGTCTGGGCGGCGTTGTTGACCAGGATGTCGATGGGCCTCCCCTCGGCGAGCAGCTGGTCGGTGAGGGCCACCACCTGGCGCGGATCACGCAGATCGAGCGCTGCCACGCGAAGCCGCCCCTGCCACCGCCCCGCACCGGCCGCGCCCGCGAACCGCCGCACGGCGTCGGCGGGAAAGCGGGTCGTCACCGTGACCTCGGCGCCGTCACGCAGCAACATCAGCGCCAGCTCATGCCCGATCTTGACCCGCCCCCCGGTCAGCAGCACCCTGCGTCCGGACAGGTCGGCGCGGGCCGTGCGCCGGGTGAAGTTGTCCACCGCGCAGTCCGGGCAGAGCCGGTGGTAGAAGTGGTGGACCCGGCTGTAGAGCTGCTGGCACACGTAACAGTGGCGGGGCCGGCGCAGGCTGCCGGGCAGGAAGGCGGCGGCGGGGCCGGTGGTCGGGAGCGGGGTGTCCATCCGCCGTTCGGCGGCTCCCATGGCGGTGGCCGCCAGCACCTCGCCGTCCTCGCGGCTGGTCTCCGCGCGGGCGGCGGCGCGGCGTTCGTGGCGACCGTCCCTGATCAGCCCGGTGGCCGCGTGCTCGATCTTGCGCCGGTCGGGGTGGCCGGCCGGTAACCGCTTGGCCAGCCCCAGCAGGCGCAGGCACGTCTCGACCTGCTCCGACTCCATCGCTCCTCACCCCGCCCCAGTGGACCCGACCGGACTCGAACCGGCATCCTCCAGCGTTTGCCACGCGGCGCATCACCACTGTGCTACGGGCCCGTCCGCGTCCAGCAGCCTAAGGCAAGATCACTGCTGAGGGCGGACGGTGATCTGCGGCACCAGCCGCCGCTCGCGTACGAGCTGGATGGCGCGTTCGAGATCGGGGGTCTGGTAGCGGTCGTCGCCGAGTGGCGCCACGTACCGCCTGAGCTCCGCCCGCAGCCGCGCCGTCGCCGCGCCCAGCGGCAGGCCCGCCATCGTCCCGGCGATCAGGTCGATGCCCTGGGCGGCCATCAGGTACTGGACGGCCAGGACGATCTCCAGCCGGTCGAGGTTCTCGTGCAGGTGGCGGGCCGAGGCCATGGCCATCGTGTTGTGGTCCTCCTGGCCGTCCTTGACCGGACGTGACAGCGTTCCTGCCGGTGAGGCTCTGACCTGCATCTCGGGGATCAGCGCGGCGGCCACCGTCTGCACCTGCACCATGCCGGAGTTGAGGCCGACGGGGGGACCGGCCAGGTTCGCCGGCAGGCCGTAGCTCCAGCGGGGGGACAGCAGCCGTCCCGACAGCTCCTGCGACAGCACGCCGACGTCGGTGATCTCCGCGTTCAGGGTGTCGGCCAGATGTCCCATGATCGAGCCGTCCCAGTTGCCGCCCGTCACGAACTCGTACCCGCGGCCCCGCTCCCGCCTGAAGATCAGCGGGTTGAAGGTGGAGGAGTTGGCCTCGCGGGTGAGGGTGCGGCGGGCGTCGGCGAGTGCGTGGCGCAGGCCGGCCAGGATGTGCGGCGCCGCCCGTACCGACACCGCGTCCTGGACCCTCGGCTCGGGGCTCAGCCGCCTGCGGCCCTCCTCCGTCATCCAGCGGGAGCCCGCGACCATCGCGCGCAGCCGCGCGGCGACCGCGTTCTCCTCGGGGATGTGGCGCTCGGCGTGGGTACGGGCGTCCAGCGCGCTCCGCTCGGCCCTGGTCGCCTCCATGAACAGGGCGAACGCACCCTCGGCCTGGTCGGCGAGCGTCGTGGCGCGGTGGACGGCGTGTGCGAGCGTGGCGGCCAGTACGGTGCCGCCGCTGACGATCGGCAGCGCCTCCCCCGCCTGGAGGGTGAAGCTCCTGGCCAGCCCGGCGCGTGGCAGCACCTCGAAGGCGGGCCCCTCCTGGCCCCGGTAGCGGACCGGGGCCTCCTCACCGATCGCCGCCAGACCGGCCGCGGCGTGGGGCTGCAGGTCGCCGGCGCCCAGGGAGCCGATCTGCGGCATGCGTGGCACGACTCCGGCGTTGATCAGGTCCAGCAGCCGCTGGGGCACCTCGGGGCGGACGCCGGCGCGGCCCCTGGCCAGTTGGTTCGCCTTGAGGATCAGGGCCAGCCTGACCACGTCGTCGGGCAGCGGGTCGCCGACGCCCGCGGAGTGGGAGCGCAGGATGTTGCGTTGGAAGCGTTCCTGCTGGGCCATGGTGAGCGGGCGGTCCTTGAGCGGTCCGAGCGCCTGGTTCCAGCCGTAGACGCGGCGGCCGTCGTTCAGGGCGGCCAGTGCGCCCGCGCGGGTTCTGGCCATGGTGGCGCGGGCGGACGGGGCGAGGGTGGCGGCGAGGGGGCGGCCGTCGAGGATCGCGAAGGCGTCCGAGAGGGAGAATGAGGCGCCGTCCAGCACCAGGCGCAGCGGGCGCGCGGCCGAGGACGCCGCGAAAAGCGGCGCGTGGGGCGGGCGGGAAAGCGGCGTGAGGGGTGGGGCGGAGAGCGGCGCGTGGGGCGGGGCGGAGAGCGGCGCGAGGGAGGGGGCGCGGGGTGGGGCGGGTTCGGCGGCTGCGCGGCCCGGGCAGTTCGCGGCGCAGCCGCCCGTCGGCGGCACGCCCAGGGCGGCGACCAGGCCGAGGCTGAGGCCGAGGCCGGTGGCGATGCGGCGGGTCATGGCGGCTCCCTCGGAACTCCCTCGGCGGAGATCGGTGCCGCACCGTTATAACGAGCCCGGCGGAGCGGGCGGCAGGAGGCCCGGCCTCGTCGGGAAGAGTGCTGACCCGATCTCGACCGTTTCCATGGCAAGCCTCCCGCCGCGTGGCGAATCGCGGCTTGAGCTGCTGCGGTGGGGGTGGGGGCGAACGGGCCGATACGGTCTACTGCCATGGAGATCTGGATCAACCCCGCGTGCTCGAAGTGCCGCTCCGCGCTTTCCGTCCTGGATGCCGAGTCGGCGCAGTACACCGTGCGCCGCTACCTGGAGGACCCGCCGAGCGAGCCCGAGTTGCGCGAGGTGCTGTCCAGGCTCGGTCTGGAACCTTGGGACATCACCCGGACGGGGGAGGCTCGGGCGGCCGAGCTGGGGTTGGACGGGTGGCCACGGGAGGCGTTCGCGCGTGATCGGTGGATCAGGGCGCTGGCGCAGAACCCGATCCTGATCCAGCGGCCGATCATCACGGCGGACGACGGGTCGGCGGTGATCGGCCGGTCGGAGGACGCGGTGCGGTCGGTGCTCTGAGCCCTCCCAGGAGGTGGTCCGGACAGGAGGAAGGCCGCGTCCCCGCGGGCGATGCGGGGGCGCGGCCTTCCTGGTCTGTGGCCTGGCCGGAGATCAGGCGCCGGTGACGGCCTTCTCCTTGGGCGCCTCGGACGGCAGGTCGAGGCTGTCGCGGAGCTTGGCCGGCTTGAGGAAGGCGGCGGCGATGAGGCCGACGACGGCGATGGCCGCCGAGATGAGGAAGATGTGGCCGGTGGCGTCGCCGTACGCGGCCCTGACGATCTCCTTGATCGGCTCGGGCAGAGCGGCGATGTTCAGGCTGCCGCCGGCCGCGGCGGCGTCGCCGCCGACCGGGATCCCGGCCTTGGCCAGCCCTTCGGCGATGCTGGTCGCGACCTGGTTGGCCAGCACCGCGCCGAGCACCGACACGCCGACGGTGCCGCCGAGCGATCGGAAGAACGTGACCGCGCCGCTGGCGGCGCCGATCTCGCTCAGCGGGACGGTGTTCTGGATGACCAGGACGAGGTTCTGCATCGACATGCCGACGCCGATGCCGACGGCGAGCATGTAGACGGAAATCAGCACCAGCGAGGTCTGGTGGTCGATGGTGGACAGGCCGCAGAAGCCCGCCAGCAGGACGACCAGGCCGACGAGGATGAACGGCTTGGTCTTTCCGGTGTTGGAGACCATCCGGCCGCTGATCGTGGACGACAGCAGCACGCCCACCATCATGGGGATGGTCAGCAGGCCCGCCTGGGTGGGGCCGAAGCCGCGGCCGATCTGGAAGTACTGGCCGAGGAAGACCGAGCCGCCGAACATGGCCATGCCGACCGCGAGGCTGGCCAGGATGGCCAGCGCGGGCGTGCGCCGCCGGATGACGTGCAGCGGCACGACCGGCTCCTTGACGACCGACTCGACCCACGTGGCCAGGGCGAGCAGCACGACGCCGCTGCCGGCGAATGCGGCGGTCTGCCAGGACAGCCAGTCGAATTCGTTGCCGACGAAGGTGACCCAGATGAGCAGGATGCTGACGCCGGCGGCGATGAGGGTGGCGCCCCAGTAGTCGATGCTCACGTTCGACCGCCGCACGGTCGGGATGTGCAGGGTCTTGGCCAGCAGCGCGAAGGCGGCGATGGTGAACGGCACGGCGATGAAGAAGCACCAGCGCCAGCCGAGCCAGGAGGTGTCGGCGATGAGGCCGCCGAGCAGCGGGCCGCCGACGGTGGCCACGGCCATGACGGCGCCGAGGTAACCGTTGTAGCGGCCACGCTCCTTCGGCGAGATCATGGCGGCGATGACGACCTGCGCGAGGATTTGCAGCGCGCCCATGCCCAGGCCCTGCACGGCGCGGAACGCGATGAGCTGGCCGGTGTTCTGCGCGAACCCGCAGGCCAGCGAGGCGACCATGAAGATGACGATGGAGATCTGGAGCAGCAGCTTCTTGTTGAACAGGTCGGCGAGCTTGCCCCAGATGGGCGTCGAGGCGGTCGAGGCCAGCAGGGATGCCGTGACGACCCAGGTGTACTGCGACTGCGTGCCGTCCAGCGCGCCGATGATCTGGGGCAGCGCCACCGAGACGATGGTGCCGCTGATCATGGCGACGAACAGGACGAGCAGCAGACCGCTGAGAGCTTCGAGGATTTGGCGGTGGGTCATCGGCTCCGCCGCGGACGGCGCTGCCGGCTGTGCACTCACGCGCGACCTCCATTTCTAGGACGTTCTAGGAAGAACAAGGGATCAACCCGGACACCTTACATGCACATGGGGCAACTTTGCGCATTGAGCATTTATTCCCGTTGGGTAAGCTGTGGTCATCATGGGCAACACATCTGGTCTGCGGGAGCGCAAGAAGGCCCAGACCCGCCAGGCCGTGCACGAGGCGGCGCTACGGCTGACCGTCGAACACGGCCTGGACAACGTCACCGTCGAAGCCATCGCCGACGCCGCCAACATCTCGCGGCGCACGTTCTCCAACTACTTCGACGGCAAGGAGGACGCGCTGCTGTACGGCGACGAGCAGCGCCTGGACACCCTCGTGCTGCGCGTACGCGAGCAACCCGCCGGCCGGACCGCCTGGCAGGCGCTGCGCGGCGCGCTGCAGAGCCTCTACGCCGAGACCGGCGGCCCCGACCGCGAATGGCACCAGCGCGCCCGCCTCGCCATGCGCCACCCGTCCCTGCTGGCCAGGCAGCTCGCCGGCCGGGTGCGGCTGGAACGGTCGCTGAGCCAGGCGATCGCCGAGCGCGAACAGCCAGGGGGCGTCGGGCCGGAGATGGTCACGGCCGCGTTCCTGTCGGCGATGCGGATCGCCACGCAGCGGTGGTGCGCCGACTCCGAGACGCGGTCGCTGCACGAGCTGACGGTGCTGGCGCTGGACGAGATCGCCCGGCCCTTCGACGAGGCATGGCCCAGCCCCTGTCCGTCCGGGGGTGAGGGAGGTCCGGGCGGGCAGGGGCTGGGCGGCTCAGGGTGACGTGGCCTGGCCGTGAACGTGGCCGTGAACGTGGCCGTGAACGTGGCCGTGAACGTGGCCGTGAACGTGGCCGTGTGGGGGCCTGGGCTCAGGCGCGCTTGACCTCCCAGCTCAGGGTGGCGGTGCTCGGCGAGGTGTTGGTGACGCACACCTCGTAGCTCTCCGTGATCGGCGGCGTCAGGGCCCGGTCGATGGACGCCGTCGTCTCCAACGGCTGCTCACCGAGGATCTCGCCATCACCGTTCGCCGCCCTGATCGCGAAAAGCACCGGCACGGACGACGTCCCGGCCAGCCGCAACGCCGGCGCCTCCCACCCGGCTGCCCACTCGCCGCACGCCCGCGCACCCGCGCCGAGCACGGCCGTGTGCGGCCCGACCCCCGTCAGCACCTTCGGCCCGGGGACGGGACCGAGCGACAGACGGTAGTGGACGGTCGTGTCCGAGGTGTTCGTGAGACAGGCCCGGTAGTACGCGGGCCCGGGGGACGGCGACGTGACGCGCGCGCTCGTCAGCTCCCACTGGGTGCGGCGCAGGAGCTCGGTCTCCGGCCCGTCCACGGTCGCGGAGGTGCGGATCGTCCACGTGACGGGCGCCTGGTGGGTCGCGTTCCCGTACGCCCACGCGCCCCTGTCGGAGTAGGCGCGGTCGGTGCAGACGACGTCCCCAGGACGCAGCCCGGACCCGTCCGCGGCCCCGGCCGGAGCGGCGGCGAGCACGATGACCCCGGCAGCCACCAAGAACGCGGCGGCCGCGTGACGCAACTTGCGAAATGCCATGACTTCTCCTCGTGCGTCGAGACGGCCCGGCCCCTGTCGGCGGACCGGGGCCGGGCCGGTCGCAGGCGCGTCCGACCCACCGGCACCGGCGCCGCCGCAGTCGGGGAGGACTCCAGCTCAGGCCTGTCGTCAACCCCGTCGAACGCCGCCGCCGCGGGCCCGGGCCCCCGCGCTGCTGACGTCGGGAATGCTAGGAGATCGCCCTTCCGGAATCCTTACTCGCCCGCTTGCCGCGATCATCCGATCTCCGTCCCCGTCATCCGGCGGCGCGCCGGAGGCGAAGACCCGATCGGGGAGACGCCCGGACGGGGGCATGCCGCCGGGCCCGCTTCACGCATGCGCCTGGGGAGTGTGATGGTGGAGTTCCGGATCTTGGGTTCGGTGGGGGCGGTGCACGACGGCGCCGCGATCGCGCTCGGCGGGCCGCGGCACCGGCGGCTGCTCGCCGTCCTGCTGCTGCATGCGGGGCAGCCGGTGTCCGTGCCCGCGCTGACCGACGCCCTGTGGGGCGAGCGGCCGCCGCGCAGCGCGGCGGCGATGATCCACGTGCGGGTCTCCGAGCTGCGCAACGCGCTGCGGGCCGCCGGGCGCGGGGTGCTGACGCACGACGGCGGCTATCTGCTGCGACTCGGTCCGGACGAACTGGACGCCGGCCGCTTCGAACGGCTGGCGGGGGCGGGGGCCGCCGCGTTGGCCGATGGGGATCCGGCTCGGGCCCGTGCCGCGTTGGAGGCCGGGCTGGCGTTGTGGCGGGGGCCCGCGCTGGCGGAGTTCGCCGACGAGGCGTTCGCCCGGCCCGACGCCATCCGGCTCGGGGAGCTGCGGCTGCAGGCTGTTGAGCATCGGATCGCGGCCGACCTCGATCTGGGGCGGCATGGTGAGGTGGTGGCGGAGCTGCGGAAGCTCGTCACCGATCAGCCGCTGCGGGAGCGGTTCTGGGGGCAGCTCATGGTCGCCCTGTATCGGGCGGGGCGGCAGGGGGAGGCGCTCCAGGCCTATCGGGCGGCTTGGGATCACCTGAGGGATCAGCTCGGGCTTGAGCCGGGGGACACGTTACGGGGGTTGCATCAGGCGATCCTGACGGGCGACCCGGCGTTGCAGGTCGGTGGCGTGGACGTGGGGACCGTGCCTCAGCCAGGCCATGGGACACCTCCCAAGGCCGGAAGGCCGCGAGCGAACCCGCGGCCGGTGACCGCCGTTCCCGCGCAGTTACCCGCCGACGTGCCCGCCTTCACCGGCCGCGCCGATCAACTACGCCGGCTCGACGACCTGCTCCTCCACACCCACGACGACCACACCCCCGACGACCGCACCCCCGACGACCACACCCCCGACGCCCGCCCGGCAGACGCCACGGTCACCGTCGCCGTGCTCTCCGGCACCGCGGGCGTCGGTAAGACAGCCCTCGCCGTGCACTGGGCGCACCGCTCACGCGACCGGTTCCCCGACGGACACCTGCACGTGGACCTGCGCGGTCACGACCCCGGCCGGCCCATGGCCGCCACCGACGCCCTGGCCCGCCTCCTGACCGCACTCGGCGTGCGGCCCGCCGACGTCCCCCTCGACATCGACGAACGCGCGGCCAGGCTCCGCACCGAGCTGGCGGGCCGCCGCATGCTCGTGATCCTCGACAACGCGTCGTCGGCCGAGCAGGTCCGCCCGCTGCTGCCCGGCACCGGGCCGTGCGGGGTGCTGGTGACCAGCCGGGACAGCCTGGCGGGGCTGGTCGCGCGGGACGGCGCCCGGCGGGTCGAGGTCGGCCTGCTCCCGCCCGCCGACGCCCACTCCCTGCTGCGCCGCCTGATCGGCGCCCGCGCCGCCGCCGACCCGACCGCCGTCGCCGCCCTCGCCGCCCGCTGCGCCCGCCTGCCGCTGGCCCTGCGCATCGCCGCCGAACTGGCCGTCTCCCGCCCGGCGCTGCCACTCCGCGCCCTCGCATCCGAACTCGCCGCCCCCTCCACACCGCCGTCCGTATCGTCGTCCACGCCGACCGATGCCCGCCCCCGGCTGGAGCTGCTCGACGCGGGTGGCGACCCGCGTACCGCCGTGGCGTCGGTGTTCTCCTGGTCGATCAGGCACCTCCCGCTGGCCGCCGCCCGCACGTTCAGGCTGCTGGGCCTGCACCCGGGCGCCGACTTCGACGTGCACGCCGCAGCCGCGCTGACCGGAAGGGACCTGAAGGGAGCGCGAAGGGCAGTCGAGGCGCTGACCCGCGCCCACCTCCTGCACGAGACCACCCCCGCCAGGTACGGCATGCACGACCTCCTGCGCGCGTACGCCGTCCGCCTGGTGACGCCGGAGGAGCCGGACGCCGCGCTCGCCCGCCTGTCCGCCTACTACGTGGCCGCCGCCGCGACGGCGATGGACGGCCTCTACCCGGCCGAGACGCACCGCCGCCCGCCCGCGGAGCCGCAGGACACCCCGCTTCCCAAGCTGGCGGGCACCGACGCGGCCCGCAGGTGGCTGGACGCCGAGCGGCCGAACCTGGTGGCGGTCGCCGCACACCGTCCCGGGCTGTCGGCCATCATGTACCGCTACCTCGGCGCGGGGCTCACCACCGACGCCCTGGCCCTGCACTCCCGGGCTCACCAGACGGCGGACGGGACGGGCGACCGGGAGGGGGCGGCCTGGGCGTTGCTGGGGCTGGGGGAGGCGTACCTGGAGATGGGGCAGCACGACCGCGCGGCCGGGCTCTTCGGGCGGTCGCTGGCGTCGTTCGACGGGACAGGGCAGGGGATCGGCGCGGGCATCGCCATGACCGGCCTCGGCAGGGTGGAGTTGCGGCAGGGCAACCTGGACGCGGCGCACCGGCACCTCGAAGGCGCCCTGACCCGCTGCCGCAGCGCGGGCGACCCCACCGGGGAGGCGCGGGTGCTGAACGTCCTCGGCGTCGTGGCGGAACGCCTCGGCCACACGGACCGGGCCATCGGCCATTACCGGAAGGCGCTGGCCCTATTTCAGCGCACGGGCGACCTGTCGGGGGAGGCGGCGATCCTGAGCAACCTGAGCATCGCCGAGCAGCACGCCGACCGGCCCGACCGGGCCGTGGGGCACTGTGAGCAGGCGCTGGTGCTGTTCAGGCGGCTCGGGGACGTGTCGGGTGAGGCGAGCACGCTGGACAACCTGGCGGGTGCGCAGGCCCGCCTCGGCCGGCACGCCGTCGCCGCCGAACACTTCGAACGGGCGTACGCGCTCTATCGGGAGATCGGCGACCGGGAGGGGCAGGCGTGGGCGCTGAACGGGCTCGGCGAGACCGCGCTGGCCACCGGGCGTGCGGGTGACGCCGTCGCCTGCCATGAGGCGGCCCTGGCCGTCGCCGCCGAGATCGGGGCGCCCGATCAGCAGGCTCGTGCCCATGCCGGGCTCGGACACGGGCACCGGGCGTCCGGACGTCCCGATCTCGCGCGCCACCACTATGAGCGGGCGCTGGGCGGGCGCGCCGACCTCGACCCGGCCACGGCCCGTGACGTGCGCGCCCAGCTCGCGGCCCTCCCCGGCCCACGATGAGCCAGGCCCGCCCCGAGTCCAGGCCCGCCCGCCCGCCATACCCAGGGATCAGGCGCGCGCCCGCCACAACAGGTAAACGAAGTACGGCGTCCCGATCAGCGCCGTGACCAGCCCCGCAGGCACCTGCGCCGGCGCGATCACCGTCCGCCCGAGCGTGTCGGCCAGGCTGACCAGCACCGCCCCGAGCAACGCCGCCACCGGCAACACCCGGGCATGATGCGCCCCCACGAGCGCCCTGGCGGCATGCGGCGCCACCAGCCCCACGAAGGCGACCACCCCGACCGCGGACACGGCCGTGGAGGTGAGCAGCACGGCCCCACCGAGCGCCCCCAGCCGTACAGGCTCCAGGGGCACACCCAGGATGCGCGGCGTGTCCTCGTCCAGAGCCAGCAGGTCGAGGTCGCGCCGCAGCCACACCAGCAGCGGCACGACGAGCGCGAGCGCGAGCAGGACGGGCACGAGCTGCACGGGCACCCGCCCGTAGGTGGAGCCGGAAAGCCAGGTCAGGGCCTTGGCGGTGTTCCACGGGTCGGACAGGACGATGATCAGCACGGTGATGGCGGTGCAGGCGGCCTGCATGGCGACGCCGATGAGGACGAGCCGGTCGGAGCTGAGCCCGCCGCGCCACGCCAGCCCGTACACGAGCCCGAACGAGACGAGCGCGCCCGCGCCGGCGGCGGCGGACATCGACCAGATGCCGGCCATCGGCGCCAGCGTGATCAGGGAGACGGCGCCCACGCCGGCGCCGGTGGTGACGCCGAGCACGCCGGGTTCGGCGAGCGGGTTGCGGCACACGGCCTGCACGGCCGCGCCGGCCACGGCCAGTGCGGCGCCGGCCAGCACGGCGGCGCCGACGCGGGGCCACCGCTGGTCGAGCACGTACGTCAGCGCCCGCCCGCTGCGCCCCTGCAGCCAGTTGGCCACGTCGCCGGTGAGCAGCCACCGGTCGCCGCCGAGCAGCCCGAGCACGATCGCGCCGGCGAGGAGGGCGGCGCAGATGGCGACCACGGTGAGGAAGGCCGTGCGGGAGCGGGCCCCGCCGGTGCGGACGGCGGGCGGCTTGCGGGTCGGTCCCGCGTCGCGGTAGCGGCGGGCCAGCCAGATCATCACGGCCGCGCCGATGACGGTGGTGACGACGCCGGGCGGCACCTCCACGCCTGCCTGCGCGCCGAGCACGGCCCGCAGCAGGATGTCGGAGCCCAGCATGATGAGGACGCCGGCCACCCCGGACAGGGGCAGCAGCATGCGGTGCCGGTGCAGCCCGGGGATGGACCTGGGCAGCAGCCGCACGACGACCGGCGCGCACAGCCCGACGAACCCGATGGGCCCGGCGATGGTCACGGCCGCCGCCGCCAGCAGCACGGCCAGCAGGGTGAGCCACAGGCGCAGCCGCCGCACGTTCAGGCCGAGTACGGTGGCGGTGTCGTCGCCGAGGCCGAGGATGTCCAGGCGGGGCCCGGCCACCACGGCGGCGGCCAGCGCGATGGCGATGAGCGGGCCGAGCTGGGTGACGGCGTCCAGGTCGCTCTGGACGAGGGAGCCGCTGCCCCAGGCGAACAGCCCGGTGGTCTCCTGCTCGAACAGGATCATGACGAGGTTCGTCAGCGAGCTGAGTGCCAGGGACGTGGCCGTACCGGCGAGGATCAGCCGGGTGGTGCCGGTGCGCCCGCCCGCGGACAGGGCCAGCACCAGAGCGGCGGCGCAGAGGCCGCCGACCAGCGCGAGCCCGCCCGACACGGGCACGGGCAGCGCCAGCCCGAACGCGGCCGCGGTGGCGACCGCCAGGTAGGCGCCCGAGCTGACGGCGAGCGTGTCGGGCGCGGCCATCGCGTTGCGGGCGACGGACTGCAGCAGCGCGCCGGCCACGCCCAGCGCGACGCCGACGCACACGCCGGCCAGCAGCCGGGGCAGCCGTGAGGCGATGAGCACGCGGGCGGCCTCGTCGGCGTTGCCCGAGTCGCCGCCGAACGGCAGGGCCAGCAGGTCGAGCGCGCCGATGGAGGAGGTGCCCTGCGTGAGGTGCACGGCCGCCACCAGGACGGTGGCGCCCAGCGCGAGGAGGAAGACCCCGGCGGTGCCCAGCCGCCGCAGCGGCGTGGTGGGCGGCGCCGGGGTCAGGACGTCCGTGCTCAACCGGTGAACGCCTTCACCAGAGCGTCGGCGAACTGCTGGCAGGACGCGGGGCCGCCGAAGGTCCAGATCCCGTTGGGCAGTTTGGTGACCTGCTGCTTCTCGACGAACGGCAGCGACTTCCAGATGGCGTTCTTGTCGAGGCCGTCGGCGAAGACGTCCTCACCGTCGGAGGCGTTGTAGAAGAAGCGGGTCTCGGGGTCCTTGAGCACGGTCAGGCCCTCGACGTCGGTGGTGCCCAGGCCCCACTCGGCGTCGACCTTGCCCGTCCAGGCGTTCTTGAGGCCGAGCTGGGTGGCCACCTCGGAGACGAGCGCGCCCTTGCCGAACAGGCGGATGGAGATGGTGCTGCCCTGCTTCCACCCGTCGGCCATGATGAACGGCTTGCCTGCGGCGCCCGCGGCGGCGAGCTTCTCCTTGCCGGCGGCCATCGCGGCGTCGAAGTCGCTCATCAGCTTGGTGGCGGCGTCGGTCTTGCCAGTGGCCATGGCGATCATGTTGAGGTCGTCGCGCATGCGCTTGAGGTTGTCGGTGGCGTCGCTGCCCTTGGCCACCATCACGGGCACGAACTTCTCGAGCTGCGTGGCCAGTTCCTCGTCGTCGGACTCCATGATGACCAGGTCGGGGTCGAGGGCGCTGATGGAGTCGATGCTGGGCTCCTGCCGCATGCCGACGTCCTTGACGGTGGAGTCGAGCTTGGCGGCGGTGTCCCAGGTGGCGTATCCCTTCACGTCGGCCGCGCCCACGGGCATGACGCCGAGGCTGACCAGCATCTCGGTCTCGCCCCACTCCAGGCTGACGACCCTGGTCGCCGGGCGGTCGAGCTTGACCTCCTTGCCGCGGGCGTCGGTCAGGGTGACGGGGGTGGCGGTGGCCGACGCCGTGCTGCCGGCGGCGGGGGACTGCGTCGTCACGGGGGCCTCTGTGGTGCCGCAGGCGGCGAGGACGACGACGGCGGCGAGGGCTGTCAGGGGAGCCGTCAGGGCACTGCGCATGGTTGTTCCTGTCATGTGGTTGCTGGGACGGGGCTGGTCAGGTGGCTGCTTGGACGGTTCTGGTGTGGCGGCCGATGGGCCGGGTGGTCACGGTGCCGGTCCTCGGGTCGTGGCTGACCTCGATGCGGATGCCGTAGGTGTCGGTGAGGAGCTCCTCGGTGAGGACCTCGGCGGGCGGGCCGTCCGCGCGGATGCGGCCCCGGTGCAGGAGCACGACGTGGTCGGCGATCTCGGCCGCCTGGTTGAGGTCGTGCAGGACGACGCCGATCGCCACGTTGTGCTCGTCGGCCAGGTCGCGGACGAGGTCGAGCAGCTCGACCTGGTAGCGCAGGTCGAGGAACGTGGTGGGCTCGTCCAGCAGCAGGACGCCGGTGTCCTGGGCCAGGCAGGTGGCGAGCCAGACGCGCTGCAGCTCGCCGCCGGACAGCTCGTCCACCGGCCGCTCGGCCATCTGGCTCACGCCGGTGAGGTCCATGGCCCGCTCGACGGCGGCGGTCCCGTCGGGGTCCGCTGCCCGCCAGCGCCGCCGGTAGGGGTGGCGACCGTAGCCGACGACGTCGCGCACGCACACGCCGCCGGGGGTGGGGCGGCTCTGCGCGAGCAGCGTCACCCGGCAGGCGAAGTCGCGCGCGGACAGCGCCAGCGCGTCGGTGCCGTCACCCAACGTCACGGCGCCGCTGTCGGGGCGGTGCAGCCTGGACAGCGCGCGCAGCAGCGTGGACTTCCCGCTGCCGTTGGGGCCTACCAGGGCGGTCACGTGGCCCGGCCGCAGGGTGATGCGACCGTCCTCGACCACGGGGGTGCCGTGGTAGCTGAGGCGAAGCTCCGCGCCGCGGAGAGAGATCTCCTCGGTCATGGGCCTAAGGTTAGGCTAACCTTGCTAAGGATGCCATGCCGGGGTGGGTCACACCTTGTGATCAGTCGCTGTACAGCAGCGACAGCGGCTCCGCCGGAGCCGGATCGGCCAGCCGGGTCGCCGTCCGCCCGACGTAGCGGACCAGCGACCGCGACAGGTGCGGCTGGTCGAAGTAGCCCAGCCGGTGGATCACGTCGTGCGCGGGCACACCGTCCCTGATCAGCGCCACCGCCTGTCGCGCGCGGCCGATCCGCTGGACGGCCCCCTGGGTGAGCCCGGTCGCCGCCACGAACCGCCGCTGCACCGTACGCTCCGACACGCCCGCCGGCCTGCCGCCGAGCACCGCGGCCACCACCGGATCGAGAACCAGGATCTCCTCACGCACCAGCCGCCGCACGAACGCCTCCGCGTCGTCGTAGCCGGGCAACCGCCAGGCGGACCCCTTCAGATGGAACGACCTGCGCGTCGCGTCCGGAATCTCCAGATTGCCGTCCACCAGCCGCTCCATCGGGAAGTGCGGCATCGAGGTGCCGACCGCGAAGCTGATGCCGAAGAACGTGGCGTACTCGGGCACCGGCGCCGGGCTCGCCTTCGTCTCGGGCCCCTGCACGGCCGCGCTCACCCGCCCGCCGTGCTCCCAGAACACCAGGTCCCAGGTCGCCGAGGCCACCGACGTCATGCGGCCGACGTCGTCACTGCGGCTGCGCCACACCCGCTGGACGTACGGCGAGTCGGACGGCCTGCTCTCGACCTCCAAGCCCATCGCGGCCCCTCACTGGAAGCTCCACTGCGGTTCCACAGGATCGCACACACCTGGCCGGCCGGGTCTCTCAAAGGCCGAAGGCGCCGCCCTCGGCCAGGATGACCAGGCCGAGCCCGATCAGGACCTCCGGCCCGCCCGCGCTCCCGGCCACCGGGTCGTCGCCGTCGTGGCGGTCGCGCCGCGCCGCCCGGCGGCCTGCCCGATGACGCCCTCCGATCTGTCTTGGTGACCTCAACCCTTGACAGCACCATATGTATCGATAAAGTAACCGCGTCCTTTTCGCCCTTGGAACGAGAAACGGTGCCCTGATGAGTGACCACGTCGTGCCCGCTGTCATCAACCTCGACGTGCCAGGCCCGGTGATCAGCCGGCACCTGTACGGTCACTTCGCCGAGCACCTCGGCCGGTGCATCTACGGCGGCTTCTACGTGGGCGAGGACAGCGAAATCCCGAACGAGGGCGGCATCCGCCTCGACGTGGTGGAGGCGCTCAGGGCGCTGAACATCCCGAACCTGCGCTGGCCGGGCGGCTGCTTCGCCGACGAGTACCACTGGATGGACGGCATCGGCCCGAAGGCGGACCGGCCGGTGATGGTCAACACGCACTGGGGCAACGTCGAGGAGAACAATCACTTCGGCACGCACGAGTTCATGGCGCTGTGCGAGCTGCTGGGGACGGAGCCGTACATTTCCGGCAATGTCGGGTCGGGCACCGTCAAGGAGATGAGTGACTGGGTCGAGTACCTGACCCGCGACGGCGACTCGCCGATGGTGCGGCTGCGCAAGCAGAACGGCCGCGAGGAGCCGTGGAAGGTGCGCTTCTGGGGGCTGGGCAACGAGGCGTGGGGCTGCGGCGGCAACATGTCGGCCCAGCACTACGCGGCCGAGGCCCGCCGGTTCGGCACCTACTGCCGCGACCACGGCGACAACAAGCTCTACCGCGTCGCCGCCGGCGCCAACTCCGCCGACTACGGCTGGACCGAGACGCTGATGAAGCAGTACGGCGAGCTGGGCTGCGCCTACCGCCCCACGCACTTCATGCAGGCCCTGTCGTTCCACTACTACACGATCCCGGGAACGTGGCAGGACAAGGGCGACGCCACGGTCTTCGACGACGGCGACTACTACGCCACGATGGTCAAGGCCGCGCACGTGGACGAGCTGATCACCGGCCACTCCAACGTGATGGACTGCTACGACCCCGGCAAGACCGTCGGCCTGGCGCTGGACGAGTGGGGCACCTGGTGGAACGTCGAGCCCGGCACCAACCCCGGCTTCCTCTACCAGCAGAACACGCTCAGGGACGCCCTGGTCGCGAGCCTGCACTTCGACATCTTCCACCGCCACGCCGGCCGCCTGGTGCTGGCCAACATCGCCCAGACCGTCAACGTGCTCCAGGCGATGATCCTCACCGACCCCGACACCAAGGCCCTGGTGCTGACGCCGACGTACCACGTCTTCGAGATGAACAAGGGCCACCAGGACGCCACCTCGCTGCGCGTGGACCTGCGTGCGGACGCGCCCGCCCGCCAGGTCGGGACCGACACCCTGACCACCGTCTCGCTGTCGGCCAGCCGCAAGGACGGCAAGGTGCTCGTCTCGCTGTCCAACCTGGACGCCGAGCAGCCCGCCGACGTCGACCTGGACCTGCGCGGCGGCACCCTGGCCGACGTCCGCGCCCGCATCCTCACCGCAGGAAAGCTGCAGGCGCACAACACGCCCGACGCCCCCGCCACCATCGCCCCGCGCGCCCACGACCAGGTCACCGCCACGGCGACCGGGCTGCGCGTGCACCTGCCCGCTCACTCCTTCGTCACCGTGGAGGGCCGTCTCGGCTGAGACGGGTGCACATCGGTCCGATCGGCGACGGGCCGGCGGAGGCGAGCGAGGCCGCCGGCCCGGTACGCGCCCGTTTCCCGCCTGGAGGGCCTGCTCACGCCGCGCCCCGCCGCGTAACGTACGGGGGTATGACCCACACTCACGATGAGGACCCGGCGTGTGAGGTGGCCCACAGCGAGGCCCCCGTCGCGGCGGACGGGCGCACCCTGGTCGCCGTCTTCGACTCCCCGGTGGCCGACTGCCTGCTGAGGTTCGGGGCCGAGCTCGGCTACCGCACGGTCCTGTACGAGCCCGACCCCGAGCGCCAGGCCCGGGGTTCGGTACGGGCGGAGCGGCTGGCCGACCACCTGGACGGCACGGCCGACGTGGTGCTCACCGACCACCACCGCGACGAGATCGGCCCGGTCCTGCGCGACGTGCTCAAGTACCCCGTCCGCTGGGTCGGCATCATGGGCAGCGCCCGGCACACCGCCCCGCACGTGGGGGCGCTGGCCGAGCTGGGGGTGCCGCCGGAGGAGGTCGCCAGGGTGCACCGGCCCATCGGGCTGAACATCGGCTCGAAGACCCCGCCCGAGATCGCCGTCGCGACCCTCGCCGGCCTGATCGCCGACCGCAACGGCCGCCCGGGCGGGTTCCTCTTCTAGGCGCTCACACGTTCCGGACGAGCGGGAGCCGCCGCACCCCGGTCAGCGTCGGCGTGGGGATGAACAGCACCGGGTCGTCGGGATCCGTCCGGAGCCGTTCGAACCGGTCGAGCAGGATGTTCAGCGCGATCCGCCCCTCCAGCCTGGCCAGAGGAGCGCCCAGGCAGAAGTGGATGCCGCGTCCGAAGGCCAGGTGCGGGTTCGGGTCGCGGTGCGGGTCGAACGCCTCCGGGTCGGGGAACTGCCGCGGGTCCCGGTTGGCCGCCCCGAGCCAGCACATGACCATCTGGTCGGCCGGGATGGTCACGCCGCCCAGCTCCACCTCGCGGGTGGTGGCCCTGCCGAGCGCGGCGAACGGCGTGAACAGCCGCAGCGACTCCTCGATGACGGCCGGGATCGAGGCGCGGTCGGCCCGCGCCCTGTCCTGCTGCTCGGGGTAGGCGTCCAGGCACAACACCGTGTTGCCGAGCAGCATCGTCGTGGTGATGTGCCCGGCCAGCAGCAGCACGATCGCGAAGTTGACCACCTGGTCGTCGGGCAGCCGCTCGCCGTCCACCTCGGCCTCGACCAGCCTGGTGAGCAGGTCGGCGCGCGGCTGCCTGCGGCGTTGCGCGGCGTGCCCGGCCAGGTAGTCGGACATCTCCTTCCACGGCTTCATCACCGCCTGGAGCTCCGCCTCCCGGTCGTCCGACGGCCGGTTGACCGAGACCTTGGCGTCGCGCTGGAACAGCGCGTCGGCCCACCGCTTGAACAGGGCGCGGTCGCCGCTGGGCACCCCCAGCAGCTCGGCGATGACGATGACGGGCAGGGGATAGGCCAGGTCGCTCACCAGCTCGAACCGCTCCCGATCACGCGCCGCGTCGAGCAGCTCATGGGTGAGCGCGGCGATTCTGGGCTCGAGATCCGCGACGACCTTGCGCGTGAAGGCGCTGCTGACCAGCTTGCGCAGCTTGCCGTGCTCGGGCGGGTCGATCTGGGTGATGAAGCCGTCCAGGGAGAAGTCGTCCTTGGAGGGCATCATGGACGCGGGGACGACCCGCATGGTGTCGGAGGAGAACGCCGCCGGGTCGCCGAGCACCTCGTGCAGCTCGGGGTGACCGTAGACGTTCCACATTCCGGCGTCGGCCGAGAACTCCACCGCCGGGCCCGATCGGGGCCCGTGCAGCCAGAAGTGTTGTACGGGGATGTCGTACCGTTCGACGATGTCGGCCATCGCCACTCCTTGTCGGTTGTCAGGATGACGCGTCGCGGTACTCCTGCCAGCGGTGCAGCATCTCGTCGCCGTCCTGCACGGTGAAGGCGAAGAAGTCCCTGGTCTCCGCCAGCCGGACGCGCTGGGCGGCCCGGCTCTCGTCGAGGATCGACAGCCCGTACTCGAGCGTCTCCAGGCTCTGCTTCACCAGCCCGAGCTGGACCTGCAGGATCTGCGCCCACCCGCCGCCGACCGCCCGGTAGCGGTGCTCGCGGCCGGCCGCAGGGACACGTTCGATGATGCCTCCCGCCTCCAGTTGCCTGGCGACCGTGCTGACGGCGGTCTTGCTCAGGCTGAGCTCCGCCGCCAGGTCGGTGAGCGAGGGGTCGGGAGGGTCGCAGATCATCAGCCACGCCCAGAGGCGGCCCATGGAACGGGTCGCACCCAGGCGCTCCATGACCAGCCCCATCCGATCGACGAACTCGCTCTCCGAGGGCTTCACGGGCGTCAACTCCGCAACGATCGTCAAGTACGTACTTTACGTACGGTACGCCGAGGATCCTGAAGTGAGAAGAGCTGGGATCAGCCGGCCTGGCCCGCGACCTCGTCGACCCGCACGAACGTGGCGCCGTGGGCGGCGGCGCGCGCGCCGAGCACGTGCCCGTCGCACATCCGCGTGACCGTCCCCGCCTGGTCGATCACCTTCCACGTGGCCGGCTCCTCGCACGGCCGGCCGAGCCGGTCGTAGCTCCAGGTCCGGTGGCACACGCGGCACTCGGTGATGCCCGCCCGGGAGGAGAGCGTGTTGCCGTGCTCCGCGCACACGCCCCACGGCAGGCCGCACGGCCGCACCTGCAGCCTGGCCAGCTCGGCCGCCGCCCGCTGCAGGTCCTCGGCGGCCCTGGCCAGGTAGCCCGCCGCCTGCCGCGCCTCCACCAGGGGGTCGGGCTCGGTGCCCGGTGAGCCGCCGCAGAGTGCCCAGACCTCGGCGGTGAGCGCGTCGGCGCGGGCCGCGAGCGCACGCAACTGCTCGGGTGTGACGGTCATGCGGGCTTCCATCTCGCGAGGGCCGTCGCCGGTACGGCCGGGAACTGGTCGCTGAACTGGACCCTACGTCCTCGGGGCCGCCACCGCGTTCACGCCCCCGTCACGGCTCGCAGGATGCTGTAGCGGCCCGAGGTCGGGGTGACCTCCTCCAGCTCCCAGCCGCCCGCCCGCAGCAGGTCCCGGTACTGCGCCTCGGTACGCTCACGGCCGCCCAGCAGCACCAGCATCGCCAGGTCGGACATGTGCACGTGCGACGGCGTCCACGGCTCGGGCAGCAGCATCTCGACCAGCAGCAGCCGGGCGCCGGGCGGGGCGGCGCGGCGGCAGGTGGCCAGGATGCGGACCGCGTGCTCGTCGTCCCAGTCGTGCAGGATCCACTTCAGCAGGTACAGATCGCCCTTCGGGACCTCCTCCAGGAAGTCGCCGCCGACCAGGTCGATCCGTTCGGCCAAGGGAGAGCCCCGCAGCCGCTGCCGGGCCGCCTCGATCACCGGCGGCCGGTCGAGCAGCACGCCCGTCGCGGACGGCGCCTTGTCCAGCAGGGCCGCGAGCAGCACGCCGTAGGCGCCGCCGACGTCCACGAGCCGTTCGTACGCCGAGGGGTCCACGGTGGCCGCGACATCGGCGGCGACCTGCGCCGACTGCTCTCCCATGCCCAGCGCGAAGTGCTCCGCCTCCTCGGGATGGGCGGCGAGGTGCTCCCAGAACGTCCGGCCGAGCAGCGTCGGCGCGACCGGCTCGCCGGTGTGGACCGCCTGCTCGAACTCCCCGACCAGACGCCACACCGTCGGCGAGCCGTAGGCGACGGCCAGCTCGCGCAGGGCCGTGGGGGAGTCGGAGCGCAGGCACTCGCCCGCCTCCGTCAGCCGGTAGTGGTCCGGCTCGGTCTCCGTCATCAAGCCGGCCGTGGCGGCGGCGCGCAGCAGCCGTAGCAGGGCGCCGGGGTCCACGCCGACGGCCGCCGCCAGGTCCCGCGTCGAGCGCGGCCCGGCGGCCAGCTCGTCGGCGACGCGCAGCCGGGACAGCACCACGATGATCTGGGTGTGCCAGAAGCCGCTCAGCAGTTGCAGCACGTGCTCCGCTGGTTTCCCGCCGTCGGCGTACGACATGGACTCACTATGACATCCGGTACGGATGGTGTCATCGGAGAGTTCTGCCCGAAATTTCAGGAGCCCCGCCAGGCCCGCCCCGGACGCCCGCCGCCCCTCGTCCTTCGCGTTGAAGTCGGGCATCCCGTTCGACCAGCGGCTTGCGGCGATTGTCAAAACCCCGTAACGAGAGATGTACTGCCTTCCGGAAAGCTGATCTTCACGATCTAGCCCTAGGGAGGACTGGTGGACTTCGCGATCCTGGGCACCATCCGCCTCAACGGCCCGGCGGGCCGGATCCGCCTCAGCCGCAAGCAGCGGGCGGTCATCGCGGCACTCCTGCTCCACCCCAACGCCACCGTCTCCACCGACCGGCTCATCTCCGCCGTCTGGGACGAACCGCCGCGTTCGGCCGTCGCCAACATCCAGACCTACGTCAGCCAGCTCCGCCGCCTGCTCGAAGGCAGCGGGCTGGAGGTGCGCACCGAAGGGTCGGGGTACGTGTGCGAGGTGCCGCCGGGGCGGCTGGACCTCCAGGTGTTCGAGGAGGGACTGCGGCGGGCGCGCGCCGCCAGGACGGGTGCTGTTCGGACGGGGGCGGCCTGGACGGGCGGTGAACGGACCGGTGGCGAACGGACGGGCGACCTGGCGGGCGGTGACCTGGCCGGAGGTGACCTGGTGGTGGCCGAGCGGGAGTACGCGGCCGCCATCGCCCTGTGGCGCGGCACGCCCGCCGAGGACGTGCCGCTCAGCGGGGCGATCGCGCCGCGGATCACCGAGCTGGAGGAGCGGCTGGCCGTCGCCCGGTCAGAATGGATCGACGTGCGGCTCGCGCTCGGCCGCGAGGACCTCGTCGCCGAACTGCGTGCCCTCGTCGCGGCGCACCCGCTGCGGGAGCGGCTGTGGGAGCAGCTCGTCGTCGCCCTGGGGAGGGGCGGGCGGCGGGACGAGGCCCTGGACGCCTTCCGGCAGGCGCGCGAGCTGCTGGTCGCCGAGCTGGGCATCGAACCGGGGCCCGAGCTGCGCCGCCTGCACGCCGCACTGCTGGCGGGGGACACCGTGGGGCGTGCGGCGGTGCGGGACGACTCCATGGCGCGTGCGGCGCTTGGCGACGACTCCGACGTGACGCGGCAGCCGTCGGCGGAGGAGGTCGAGGAGTGGGAGGCGGTGCCCGTGGCGTTCCGGCGGTTGTGCCAGTTGCCCGCCGACACCGCGGACTTCGTCGGGCGCGAGGCCGAGATCGCCGAGCTGACCGCGGCACTGAGGGCGCGGGAGGACCGGCTCAGCCCGCCCATCGTGATCGTGTCCGGCCTGCCCGGCATCGGCAAGACCACCCTCGCCGTCCACCTGGCGCACCTGCTGCGCTCCGACTACCCCGACGGCCAGCTCTTCGTCCGCCTCGGTCAGGACGAACGCGGCCCCCGCGAGCCCGGCGAACTGCTCGACGTGCTGCTGCGCTCCCTGGGCCTGGACGGCGCCGCCATCCCCGCCTCCGCCGAGGGGCGCGCCCGCCTGCTGCGCCAGCGCCTGGCGGACCGGGCGGTGCTCGTCGTGCTGGACGACGCGGTCGAGGAGGCCCAGCTCCGCCACCTCCTGCCCGGCACGCCGCGCGGCGCCGTCCTGGTGACCTCCCGCTCGCGGCTGCCCGCCCTGGAGGGCGCAATACGCCTCACGCTCGACCTGCCCGACGAGAAGGACGCCCGCATCCTGCTCGAACGCGTGGCGGGCCAGGACCGCATCGGCATGGCGCCCGGGGCGGCCGAGCAGATCTTGCGCTCCTGCGGCCGGCTGCCGCTGGCGATCCGGGTGGCGGGCGCCCGGCTGGCGACGCGGCCGGTGTGGCCGGTCAGCGAGCTCGCCACCCGGCTGGCGGGGCGCGGCCTGGACGAGCTGGTGGTCGGCGGGCTGGACGTGCGGGCCACGTTCGAGCCGAGCTACGCGGCGCTGCCGGACTCGGCCCGGCGCGCGTTCCGGCTGCTGGGGCTGACCGGGCTGGACAGCGTGGCGGAGTGGTCGGTCGCGGCCCTCCTCGGACCCTCCCGGCGGGAGACGGAAGCGCCTCACGGGCTGACGCCTGATGCGGCGGCTCACGGGCTGCGTGCGGATGCGTGGCCTTACGGGACGCAGGCCAGCGCGGCGGCGTACGGGCTGGAGGTGGATGCGGGGCCTTACGGGACGCAGGCCGGCGCGGCGGCGTACGGGCTGGAGGTGGATGCGGGGCTGGAGGCGGATGCGGCGCTGGAGACGCTGGTCGCGCGGGGCATGCTGACCTCCACCGAGGTGGACGGCGCGGGGCAGCCCCGCTACCGCCTGCACGACCTGCTCAGGGTGTACGCCCGCGAACGAGCCGAGGCGGAGGACCCACCGCGACGCCGCCGCGAGGCCCTGACCAGGCACGTGCTGGAATGCCTGCGCCGCACCAGGACCGCGACGCGCCACCTGCCGATCCCGCTGTCCCCGCCGTTTCCGAGGGACCCGGAGTCAGGACCGGCGCCCGACGTGCGGGCGAGCGCGGCGTGGCTGGCGGCCGAGCGGCGCACGCTGATGCTCGCCCTGGCCGCCGCGGCCGAGCTGGGCCTGGTCGCGCCCGCCGCCGAGCTGGCCCACCACCTCACCGGCTACCTGCTCACGGAGCACTACCTCGACGACGCCGAGCAGGTGCAGCGGATCGTGATCGGCATGGGCGACGAGTGCGCCACCCTGCGGGCCCGGCTCCTGCTGGCCACGGTGGACGTCGAGCGAGGCCGCTACGTGCGGGGTGACGAGGCGTGCGAGGCGCTGCTGGCCGACCTCGGCCGCGCCGGTGACACGCACGGCGCCGCGTACGCGCTCATCAGCAGGGCGGGGGCCCGCCACGGGATGGGCCGGTTGGACGAGGCGCTGGCCGACGCGTACGCCGCCCTCGACCTGCTGGCCGCTCACGGCGACACCGCCGGGCTGGCGTACGCGTGGACCTGGCCCATCTGGATCCACCTCGAACGGGGCGAGCACGGCCGGGCCGCGGAGATCGTCAGAGCCCGGCTGGCGGTGACCCCCGACGAGGACCACACGATCCGCGGCCACCTGCTGCGCGGGCTCGGCACCGCCCTCTACCAGCAGGGCGAGACGGCCGAGGCCGTCGCCTGCTATCGGGAGAGCCTGCTGACCGCGCGGGCGGTGGGCGGCCGGGGCGAGCTGAGCAAGGTGCTGCGCCGCCTCGGCGAGGCGCTGGGCGCGCTGGGCCGCTTCGACGAGGCCGCCGAGACGCTGACGGCGAGCCTGCGGCTGTTCGTGGAGTGCGGGGACGTGCTCGGTGAGGCGCTGGCCGGGCACGCCCTGGGCGTCGTGCGCCTGCGCCAGGGCGATCCCGGGCAGGCGCTCGGGCATCTGGGGGCGGCGCTGGAACGGCTCGGCGGCGACGGGCCCGAGGTGTGGCGGGCGCGCACGCTGCTGGAGCTGGGCCGGGCGTACGCCTTGCTGGGCCGGTCCGAGGAGTCGGCTGTGGCGTGGCGCGATTCGCTCGCCCTGTTCGGCGACGCGGCGGAGGCCGAACAGGTGGCGCGCTTCCTGGCGGAGTCCGGTCATGCGGCGCCGCCCCTGGAGCGGGCGGGCGGAGTGACGCAGCCCCTGGCAGAGGCGAGGTAGGGGTCATTCCTGGAGGCGCCAGACCACGGGCGCCTCCCGCGCTCCCGCCAGCCGCGCCTCCCGCCGGGCCAGCCCCGGCGTGGCCCCCTCCGCGACGACCCCGCCTCCGGGTGACACCGCCACCCACACCCCGGCGGGCCCGTCCGCGACCTCCAGCGCCCGGTTCACCGAGGGCCGCGCCGGGGCGGGCGTCCGGCGCGCCAGCCACCGCCGCCAGTACAGCCACTGCACGATGATCAGCGGCCCGAGCACGGTCAGCAGCGGCATCGGCCGCCCGGCGACGAGGACGAGCACGATGGACCCGGCCAGCAGCACGGCCTCCAGCCCGGCCGCCGTCCACGCGGCGGGCTTCCCGTACGCCCGCAGCGCCACCAGCGGCCAGATCGACAACATCAGGCAGTCGCCGAGCCCGATCAGCGCCGGGTTAGCGCCGTAGGAGGCGGCAAGGACGGGCGCGAACGGCAGCTCCCGCATCCGCTCCACGAAGTCCATGGTGAGCGAGCTCATCCCGGTGGCCAGCGTGTCGTACACGGTGAGGGCGGCGGCGAGGGCGGCGACCTGGGCGGGTGTGACGGCCGCCTGCACCCACAGGTTGACCACGCCGACCACGAGCAGGATCAGCAGCGCGTCGTTGACCACGAGCAGCGCCAGGGGCAGGCCCATCGCGTACGCGGCGACGTCGGCCGCGCACAGCGCCAGCGCCGTGATCATGGCCCACCGGCCGCCCAGCACGGGCGCGAGCGTGAGCTGGGCCAGCGTCAGGACCACCAGCCCGAAGATCGACACCACGACCGCGACGGGCACGTGCAGGTACGCGAACGGCATCACGACGAGCGCGGCGACCATGACCGCGATGTCCGCTCCGACCATCCGGCCGACGGGCGGCCGGGGGATGACGTAGCGGCCCAGGTAGCCGGCGGCGAGCGCGACGGTCAGGGCGACGAGCGCGTACAGCGCGGGCACGTACGGGGTCATCACAGTCCTCGCTCGAAGCTGATCTCCAGCAGGTCCGCGCGGAGCCGGCAGGGGGCGGGCAGGTCCTCGGCGGTCTCGACCAGGACGATGCCGGTCAGCGGCAGCCCGTGCGCGCGTTCCTCCAGCCGCCCGAGCAGGCCGGGGTCGTGCTTGCCCGCCACCACGTAGAGCAGCTCGCCGTCCAGGGCGTACCGGGTGGGCAGTGGCAGGCTGTGCTCGGCCTGGAGCAGGTCGAGCACGTCACGCGTGGTGAGCCCGCCGGGCGACACGCGGCCGAGCACGCGCGAGGTGGCGGGCATCGCGGCGAGCGCGCAGGCAGGGGTCTCGCCTTCCGGCAGGGTCCTGACCAGGTCGCCGGTGACGTACCTGAGCAGGAGCGTGGTGTCGCGGAACGCCGAGTACGGCGTCACCACGATCGTGCCGATCTCGCCGGGCGCGGCCGGGGCGAGCGTGACGGGGTCGAGTATCTCGACCATGCCCTGGTCGGGGGGAAGGTGCAGGTGGCCGTCGGAGCAGACGCGGCCCGAGACGGGCGCGATCTCGGTCATGGCGTAGCCGTCGCGGACCTCCGCGCCGAACACCTGCTCGGCGCGCTCGCGCAGCGCGTCGGTGAGCACCTCGCCGCCGGACCAGATCGTGGTGAGGCCGAAGTCGGCGGCCTTCCAGCCGCCCTTGTCCGCCTCCTGGACGAGCGCCGCCAGGTAGGAGGCGGCCAGGTTGAGGTGGGTGATCTGCGGGCGTTTGCCGGGTACGTGCAGCGGCGTCGCCAGCCGGTCGAGCGTCGCGGCGGGGTCGATGGCCCCCAGGTGCGCGAAGGCCGCGCCGGTGCGGGTGACGGCCCGTTCCGTGAGGATCTGCGCCATGGAGCGGGAGCTGATCGCGTTGGCCCACACGTCCTCGGAGCGCAGGTTCCCGGCCATCATGAGCCCGAGCGCCGACAGCGCCGACATCAGCTCGATCTCGTAGCGGGAGAACCAGACGAGCGTCGGCGTCCCCGTGGTGCCCGTCGTGTGCGCGAGCACGGCCGGCTCGGCGCGGTCGGAGACGAAGGCCGCCGGTCTGCCGCGCAGGTCCGCCTTGGAGGTGGGGGTGATCGACGACAGGGTGCCGGGCGTGATGGAGGCGGGGTCCACCCCGTTCGCCGCGAACCAGTGCCGGTAGTAGGGGGTCTCGGCCACCGCGTGCCGCACCGTGCGCCGCAGCCGCCGCCTGGCGAGGTCCGCCTGGATCTCCGGGTCGTCGCCCGCGAGCATGTCGTCGGCGCCCTCGCCGGGCGAGCCGAACGTCTCCAGGGTCTCGCGCATGTCGTCGGCCAGCGCGTTCACGTCCCGCAAGCGGAACCTGCGCCCCGACATCATCGACCAGGCGTAGCCAAGCTGGCGTACCGCGGTCCCGAACACGCCTCGTTCCTCCGCTCGTGGGGTGTGTCCCCCGGGAGACACCCTCCCGGGGGTTCACGCGTCCTCGTCAGACCTGCAGCACGAAGATCGCGGTGGAGAGGGTGCTGATCGCGTACTTGGCGTAGCGGCGAGCGGTCTTGACCATAGGGATCTCCCTGGTTGTTCAGGGGGCGCGCTGGTGGCGCCCTCTGCGATCAAGGATGTGACGGCCCGCCAGAGAGTCCCTACACACTCGCTACAAGGGCGGTCTTGACCCGCGGCGCCGCCTCGCCGATATTCGCCATATCCCGCCGGTCGGCTCTGAGGACTGTTCATGAGGATCGTGGAACTCGTCTCCGTGGATGGATACGTCGCTTTCGACCTCGAATGCCCGATGAGCGCGGGCGGCACGCGGCTCGCCCCCGACGTCACTCCCGGGGAGGCGGGGCTGCTGGCGCGGGCGATGACGTACAAGCTGGCCGTGCTGGAGCAGCGGATCGGCGGCGCCAAGGCGGTGCTGCGGGCCACCGACGACGAGCGGGAGGTCACTCTGGCCCGCTACTGCGCGGAGATCGCCCCGCTGATCGAGAAGGGCGACTTCGTCACCGCCTCCGACCTGGGCACCCGGACGCAGGACTTCACCTCGCTGCCCGACTACCGCGCGGACTCGCTGATGCACCAGGAGGCCGGCGGCGAGCTGGTGGACACCATGGTGACCGGGCTCGGCGTGGTGGTCGCCGCCGAGACGGCGCTGGGCGGGCTGGCGGGGCGGACGCTGGCGGTGGAGGGGTTCGGCAAGGTGGGCGGCGCCGTCGTGCGCGAGGCCGCGCTGCGTGGCGGGCGCGTCGTCGCGCTGTCCACCCTGTACGGCTGCGTCGCCGACCCGGCCGGGCTCGACGTGGCCGCACTCCAGCGGTCGCGCGCCGAGCACGGGGACGCCTGCGTGACCCGGCTCGGGCTGCCCGTGCTCCCGGCCGGGGCGCTGTACGAGGTGGCCGCCGACGTGCTCGTGCCCGGCGCCCGCACCGGGACGCTGACCGCGGAGCGAGCCGCCCTGGTGCGCGCCCGCGTGGTCGCCCCGGCGGCGAACGTGCCCTACACGGCGGCGGGGCTGCGCACGCTGCGCGAGCGCGGCGTGGTCGCGCTGGCCGACTTCGTCTGCGGCGCCGGCGCCACCATCGGCTACCTCGCCGACCGCGCCGGTCAGGCCCGCGACGCGGACACCGCCCGCGCCCTGGTGGCGGAGCGCATCGCCCGGCTCACGGCCGAGGCGCTGGAGCACCCGGACGGCCCATTTGCCGGGGCGTGCGCGGTGGCCGAGCGCTTCCTGGCCACCTGGCGCGACCCCAGCGGCCTGCCCGACGGCCCGCCGCTGGCCCCCGACCACGAGGGCTGATCTCTCGTAGGTAAACCGCTTGCAGCCGATGATGGCGCACGCGCGGTTCCCCGTCAAACCCTCTGGGCCAGGCATGACAGAGGCCTTGACTTAACCATGCGTTCATGGTCCCATCCCGTCTATGTAAACGCTTCAACCCTCTTGGATTTCGACCGGGTTACATCACTGCCCGGTACCCCCCGTCACCAAGGAGGTCCTCATGCACGTCACCCACCGCTTACGGGTCGCCGCCTCGGCGCTGCTCCTCCTCGCCGCCGCCCCGGCCGCCGTCCCCCAGCCCGCCGCGGCCGCGGTCGCCGCCCGTCCCATGGAGAGCCTGAACCGCGGCGTCGTGGCCGTGCGCCGCAGCAGCACCGAGGTGCTGATCACCTGGCGGCTGCTGGGCCTGGACCCGGACGGGATCGGCTTCAACGTCTACCGATCGACCGCCGGCGGCGCGGCCGTCAAGCTCAACACCGAAGTGCTGACCGGCGGCACCAACTTCACCGACTCCACGGCCGACCTCACCCGGCGCAACAGCTACTACGTGCGGCCGATCATCGACGGCGTCTGGCAGCCCGCGAGCGAGTCCTTCCTGCTGACCGCGAACCACGCCGTCGAGCCGGTGGTCCGCGTGCCGCTGCGCCCCGGCGGCCCGATCAAGTACACCTGGGTCGGCGACCTCGACGGCGACGGCGCCTACGACTACGTGCTCGACCGCCAGACCAGCCCGCAGACGGTCGAGGCGTACAAGAGCGACGGCACGTTCCTGTGGTCGGTCGACATGGGGCCGAACAGCACCGACCAGGACAACATCGAGGGCGGCTCGGCCACCATCGACGTCGGCCACTGGGACGGCGCCACCGTCTACGACCTCGACGGCGACGGCCGCGCCGAGGTGGCGCTCAAGGTCGCCAACGGCGTCGTCTTCGGCAACGGCGCCACGTACACGGGCGGCCAGACGAACACCCATCAGGCGATCGCCATCCTCGACGGCCGCACCGGGGCGCCCCGCGCCACCGCGCCGATGCCGGCCGACTATCTCTCCGACGGCCCGATGGGCGCCCGTTTCGCCGTCGGGTACCTCGACGGGGTCACGCCGAGCCTGGTCGCGTACTCGAAGAACCGGGTCGGCAGCGGCGACTTCAACCTCATGATGACCGCCTGGAAGTTCACCGGCACCGCGCTGACCAGGCAGTGGAAGTTCCTGCGCGGCGACCGGAACCTCCCTGACGGGCACAACACCCGCGTCATCGACGTGGACGGCGACGGCAGGGACGAGGTCGCCGAGATCGGGTTCGTGCTCAACGGCGACGGCACCCTGCGTTACTCGCTGTCCGACGAGGGCGTCGTGCACGGCGACCGGTGGCACCTCGCGGACCTGGACCCGTCCCGGCCGGGACTGGAGGGCTACGGCGTCCAGCAGGACAACCCCAGCGGCCTGCGCGAGTACTACTACGGCGCCGGGAACGGCAACCTGCTCTGGACCCACACCGGCGACGGCGTCGCGGACGTCGGCCGGGGCATGGCCGCCGACATCGACCCGCGCCACCTCGGCATGGAGACGTGGGCCTTCGACGGCGTCTACAACGCCCGCACCAACACGCTCACCCAGGCCACCGGGCCGTGGCCGCACCTGCGCGTGTTCTGGGACGGCGACCTGGGCGCGGAGCTGTTCAACGACGGCAAGATCGAGAAGTGGGACCCGGCCACCGGAGGCGTGGCGCGGCAGGTGACCACCTGGAACCACGGCGCGGCCAACGTCGGCACCCAGTACCCGACGCTCGTCGGCGACATCTTCGGCGACTGGCGCGAAGAGGTCGTGATGACCAGCGCCGCCTACGACGAGCTGGTCATCTTCACCACCGACAGGCCGACGGCCACCAGGCTCTACACGCTCGCCCACAACCCGGCCTACCGCAACGACCTGACCGTCAAGGGCTACCTGCAAGACCACCACGTCGACTACTACCTCGGCAACGGCATGACCACGCCGCCCCGCCCGAGCATCACCTACGCCGGCAGCTGAGCCGCTTCCCCTGTAGATATTCAAGGAGTTGACCCTGTGGCTGACATCAGCCGACGTTCCATGCTGGTCACCACCGCGGCGGGAGCCGCGGCCGCCCTCACCTTCCGCGGCGCCACTCCGGCCGCCGCGCAGGCCGCGGCGACGGTGACGCCGGCCGAGGTGAACGGCCATGACCCGATCACGCTGAAGTGGCTGGAAGGCGGCGTGCCCGCCGAGGTGACCGGCGGCACGACGTGGGGCGTGCCGTGGCCGCGCGGCGCGTTCGCGCCCGACCAGCAGTTCACGCTGACCACCGAGGCGGGCGCGCAGGTGCCGGTGCAGTCGTGGCCGATCGGCTACTGGCCTGACGGGTCGGTGAAGTGGACCGCGCACGCGGTCAGCGGGGCCGGCCCGCGTGCGGAGACATACCGGCTCGGGGCGGGCACGGCGGCGCAGCCCGCCGAGCCGGTCGTGGTCAGGACCGAGGGCGGCAAGGTGAGCGTGGACACCGGCGTCATCACGGTGGTGTTCGAACGCGGCGGCGACCACGTCGTGAAGTCCATCAGCCGGGGCGAGACGGTCATCGCCAGGGACGGCCGCCTGGTCGCCTCCCGCCAGGACAAGGCCGAGGAGCCCGGCAGGATCGAGTCGTTCACCGGCCGCGTCTCCTCCGTGCAGGTCGAGCAGGAAGGCCCCGTGCGCGCGGTGGTCAAGGTGGAGGGCAGGCACAAGAAGGGGCGGCGCGAGTGGCTGCCGTTCACGGTGCGCTTCTACCTGTACGCGGGCTCCGACGCCGTCCGCGTCGTGCACACCTTCGTCTACGACGGCAACGAGAACAAGGACTTCGTCAACGGCCTCGGGGTGCGGTTCACCGTGCCGATGCGCGGCGAGCCGCACGACCGGCACGTCCGCTTCGCCGGTGAGGGCGACGGGGTGCTCGCCGAGGCCGTACGCGGCATCACCGGCCTGCGCCGCGACCCAGGAGCGGCGGTCCGCCAGGCCCAGTACCAGGGCAGGGCCACCCCCGACCCGGCCACCTGGGACCAGCGCGTCACCACCCGCCTGCACTGGATCCCGGCCTGGGGCGACTACCGGCTGAGCCAGCTCAACGCGCACGGCTTCGAGATCCACAAGCGCACCAGGGAAGGCCACTCCTGGGTGCGCGTGGACGGTGGCCGCCGCGCCGGCGGGCTGGCCTACCTGGGTGGCCCGACCGGCGGGCTGGCCTTCGGCATGCGCAACTTCTGGCAGCTCCACCCGACCGAGCTGGAGATCACCGGCGCCGCCTCCGACGAGGCCACGGCCACCGTCTGGATGTGGTCGCCCCGCGCCGGGGCGATGGACCTGCGCTTCTACCACGACGGCCTGGGCCAGGACACCTACCCCGAGCAGCTCGACGCCCTGGAGATCACCTACGAGGACTACGAGCCCGGCTTCGGCACCCCGTACGGCGTCGCCCGCACCACCGAGCTGACCCTCTGGGCGCTTGAGGCCACCCCGGCCAGTGAGCGCTTCGCGCAGCTCGCCGCCGCCAACGCCACCCCGCCGCTGCTGACCAGCCCGCCGGCGCACAACCACGCGGCCGGGGTGTTCGGCTCCTGGGCCCCGGTGGACCGGTCGGTCCCGGCCAAGGCCGCGATCGAGGACAAGCTCGACCTGATGCACCAGTACCACCGCGAGCAGGTGGACCAGCGCTCCTGGTACGGCTTCTGGGACTACGGCGACGTCATGCACAGCTACGACGGCGACCGGCACGTGTGGCGCTACGACGTCGGCGGCTACGCCTGGGACAACTCCGAGCTGTCCACCGACCTGTGGCTCTGGTACCACTACCTGCGCACCGGCGACGCGAAGGCGTTCCGCTTCGCCGAGGCGATGACCCGGCACACCAGCGAGGTGGACATGTACCACCTCGGCAAGTGGCGCGGCCTGGGCACCCGGCACGGCATCCTGCACTGGGCCGACAGCGCCAAGCAGGTGCGCATCAGCAACGCCGGCTACAAGCGCTTCTACTACTTCCTGACCGCCGACGAGCGCATCGGCGACGTCATGCACGACCTGATCGACTCCGACCGCACCTTCCTCGTCCTCGACCCGGGCCGCAAGCTGGACGGCGCGGGCACGTTCGACCCCGACCCGAAGGCGCTCGGCGTCGGCCAGACCACCGACTGGGGCTCCCTGGCGATGGCCTGGCTGGCCGAGTGGGAGCGGGGCGGCGACCCGATCGCCCGCACCAAGCTGATCAACGGCGCCACCACGATCGCCGCGCTGCCCAACGGCTGGGTGCAGGCCGGCGTCACCTACAACCTGGCCGACGGCCGCTACAACCCGATGACGGAGAAGTCGGTGAGCATCGGCAGCCTCAGCTCGGTGTTCGGCCTCATCGAGGTCATGACGGAGCTGATCGGCCTGATCGACGACCAGGCCGTGAAGGCCAAGTGGATCGAGTTCTGCCGCCTCTACAACGGCACCAGGGCCGAGCAGGAGGCGGCGACCGGCGCCTACTGGGGCAGCCTCAACCTGCGCCAGGCCTACTCCCGCGCCACCGCCTACGCGGCCAGGCAGCTCGGCGACCAGACCCTGGCCAAGCGGGCCTGGCAGGAGCTGCGCACCGGCCACGCCGGATACCCGGACAACCACGCGTTCGGCTCCAGGCGCGTGACGGGCCCGGCTGTGCTCAATCCCGTGGACGAGGCGGACCTGAGCACGAACGCCAGCGCGCAGTACGGCCTGGCCGCCTTCCAGTGCCTCGCCCTTGTGGGCGAGCACATCTGATTCCGTTGTCACCCGGCCCGGAGTACGGTGGTTGCCGAATCCGGTTTCGCGCCGCCTCGGAGGTCGGCTGTGCCGCGGTCGAGTGACGTCATGCTGGTGGCTCTCCTGCTCGCGACGGCGGGCTGCACGGGCGGGGGAGCCCCGGTCACCCAGCAGCCGAGCAGGGCGGCCACCCCCTGTGTCTCCAAGGTCGTGCAGAAGGAGCTGCCGGAGTGGGCGCGCGCCGGGTTCAGCCCAGGCACGGAGCCGCACCACGTGTTCAGCGGACGCGGTGACATGGTCGCCGTGCTCTTCGGCTACCCGCTGTTCAGCCCGCCGCGCCCGAACCGCGGCAACAAGATCCTCTGGGTGTCGAGGCTGCCGCTGGTCCCGTCCAAGCCCCTGCGGATCGAGGCCCGCCTGGAGGGCGGCGGCGCGCCCGTGCGCACCAAGGTCAGCGGCGGCCCGGGCCCCTCGCTCATCGACCTGCCGAGCCCGGGTTGCTGGCGGCTGAGCCTGAGCTGGAGCTCGCACACCGACTCGATCGACCTGGAGTACGTCGCCCCGGATTAGCCGCGGTGTCGTTTGCGTACAAGACGCGCCCCTCGCGCCGCTTTAACCTCTCAGCCACCGAACTGAGAGAGCGGGGGAGAGCATGGCCAGGATCGTCTCGAGTTTCTTCATCTCCGTGGACGGCGTGGTGGAGTCGCCGGACCAGTGGCACTTCCCGTACTGGAACGACGAGATGGGCGCCATGGTCCAGTCGGGCATGGACGGCGCGGCGGGCTTCCTCATGGGCCGCAAGCTGTACGAGGAGTGGTCGTCGTACTGGACGACGACGGACGCCGACCCGGAGATCTCCGCACGCTTCAACGCCGCCCCCAAGTACGTCGTGACCGGCTCACTGAAGCAGGCCGACTGGGCCAACACCACGATCGTCACCGGCGACCCCGCGGCCCGGCTGCGGGAGATCAAGGAACAGGTGGAAGGCGACATCCAGGTGTCCGGCTCGGCGACGACCGTGCGGTGGCTGCTGGCCGAAGGGCTGCTCGACGAGCTGCACCTGCTGGTCCACCCGATCGTCGTCGGCCACGGCCGGCGACTGTTCGAGGACACCCCGACCCGCCCGCTGAAGCTGACCGGGAACGAGACGTACCAGACCGGGGTGCTGCACCTGACCTACGTGCCCGAGGCTCAGGCCGTGTAGGGGAGCTGCTCGGGCAGCACCTGGCCGCGGAGGGGGTCGCCCGCGAGCAGCCGTTCGAGCTCGGCGACCGCGAACTCGCCGAGGCGGCGCAGCTCGCGGCCCTGCGCCCCGGCCAGGTGCGGCGTGATGAGCACGTTGGGCAGCTCGAAGAGCGGGTGACCGGCCGGCAGCGGCTCGGGGTCGGTGACGTCGAGCACCGCCGAGAGCCGTCCTGCCGCGCACTCCTCGGTGAGCGCCCGCGTGTCCACCAGCGAGCCGCGCGCCGTGTTGACCAGCACGGCCCGGTCCGGCAGCAGGGCGAGGCGGCGCCGGTTGAGCAGGTGGCGCGTCTCCGGCAGGGCGGGCGCGTGCACCGTGACGAGGTCGCTGCGCCGGCACAGGTCGTCGAGGTCCACCAGCTCGGCGCCCAGCGACGCCGCCTCGGCGGGCGTGACCGTGGGGTCCGACAGCAGGACCCGCACCTCGAAGCCGCGCAGCCGCTGCAGGACGAGACGGCCGATGCGGGACGCGCCGATCACGCCGACGGTGCAGTCGTGCAGCCCGGTGCCGTCGCCCGGCTGCCACAGCGCCCTGTCCCGTCCGCCGGCGTAGTGGCGGGCGCGGGCGAAGGCGAGCTTGGCGCCCATGACCAGCGCCGCGATGGTGTAGTCGGCGACGGGCACGGCGTTGGCCTGCGCCGCCGAGGACACGGTGATCCCGCGCTCGAAGACGTCCGGATCGACCAGGGACTTGACGCTGCCGGCCGCGTGCAGGACGGCGCGCAGCCGCGGCGCGGCGGCGACGATCCCCGCGTCGATGCGCGGGCAGCCCCAGCCGGTGAGCAGGATCTCCGCCCCGGCCAGCGCCTCGGCCGCGGCGGGCCCGTCGAAGGAGGTGAGCCGCACCTCGTCGGCCACGTCGGCGGAGCGGCGCAGCCGGGCGACGAGGTCGGGCGGGAAGACGCCGGTGAAGGCCCAGGGCGCGATTGCGAAGACCGCGACGGGTCGCCGTGGCACGGAGTGGTCTCCTTCTGGTCGAACACGGAAAGCGATGTAAACGCTTTCGTGCATTCTGCCATGCCCCGAGTTGTCGCATGCAGGGGCTTCCGGAGGAGTGCCGGAGACCTCTGTCGAGAGGTGTGTAACCGTTTTATGTTCCAAGCAGCGCGATCGCCGCTGACCTGCACTATCGTGGGAAGCCGAGTCCGGCACACTGATCCTGTGCCGGACTCGGCAGACCGGCTAG
>NZ_VSEY01000008.1 GCF_008086045.1 Nonomuraea sp. PA05
GCGCTGGGGGTGATGGGCGGCGTGGCGCTGGGGGTGATGGGCGGCGTGGCGCTGGGGGTGATGGGCGGCGTGGCGCTGGGGGTGGTGGATGACGTGGTGCTGAGGGTGGTGGGCGACGTGGTGCCTGCGGCGGCGGGCAAGGTGGTGTGTTGGATGGTGGGCGACCCTGTGTTGCAAGTAGCGGGCGAGGTTGTGGCGAGTGGCGGGGTTCCGGTAGCAGCGGATGGGAGGGTAGCGGGCAGGAGGAGCGGGGAGGGGACCGTTGTGGCGAGGAGGGCGTGTACGCGCGCCACCTCCGTCCCCCCGACCCGGGGCGCCCCCGTAGCCGACCCGTCCCCCAGCAACCACCGATCGGCCCAGTCCTGCATGCTGACCAGCGTCGGCGCCAGCGCCCACCCCGTTTCCGTCAACACGTACTCGTGCCGCACAGGCCGCTCCTGATAGGCCCTCCGCCGCAGCACCCCGTGCTCCACCAGATGCTTCAGCCGCTCGGTCAGCACCTTCCGTGAGATGCCCAGCTCCCGCAGCAGGTCGTCGAAGCGCCGATGGCCGCGCGTCACCTCGCGCACGATCAGCAGGCTCCACCAGTCGCCGATGACGGAGGCCGCCTGCGCGATCGAGCACTGGACGTCCTGCTCGCGTAGCTGTCTGACCACGAGATGGACTTTACCTCAGCGGGTCTCTATTAGGAACTTACTTAGTTCCCAAAAGAGACCGAAGCGGCAGCGTGGGATTGCTCATGGAGGCGATGTGAGGGCACGGGGCGAAGGTCAGCGTCCCAGGATCTGCTGGAGCACCCGCTCAAGCGTCGCCACCGGATCCTGAACCGCCCCCGGCGACCGCCAGGCCACGTACCCGTCCGGCCGGACGAGCACGGCGCCGCCCCCGCTGACGCCGTACCGCTCCTCGAAACGCCCCTCCACGTCCAGCAGCTCGTCATCCACCGGCAGCCGCGTCAGCGCCACCCCGAGCCGTTCCTTGACCACCCGCCCCGCCTCCATCCACGCCTGCCGCCCCTGCTTGGCGGCCATGAGGACGAAGCCGGACCCGAACAGGTCGATGGTGGAGATGCGTTGCCCGTCCCAGTCGAGCACGACGTGCGGAGCGCGGCTGCCGGGCCGCCCGCCGGCGTGGCGCGGGTCCTCCAGGATGGAGCCGTCGTCGCCGGGCTCGGAGAGGATGGCCGTGGAGTGGCAGCGGTGGCCGAGCAGGGTGTGCAGGAGGTCGGGCAGCGGTTCCGGGTAGCCGATGCGCGCGGCCGGCGGCATGCGGGTGCCCAGCTCGGCGAGCTGCGCGTCGGCTGTCAGGGTGCCGATCGGGCGGCGTTCGGCGTCGTAGGTGTCGAGGAAGGCGGGCCCGGCCTGCCCGGTGAGGACCAGCCACAGCCGCCAGGCCAGGTCGGCGCCGTCCTGCAGCGCGGTGCTGCCGCCCTGGCCGCCGGTGGGCGGCATGGTGTGGGCGGCGTCGCCGGCGAGGAACACCCGTCCCGCCCGGTAGGTGTCGGCGAGGACGTGCGCGATGCCGAACGTGGCCCGGTCGAGGATCCGCACGTTCAGGTCGGGGCGGCCGGTCGCGAGCCGGACCAGCTCGGCGCAGCGGTCCACGGGGACAAGCCCATCGGCGTCGTGCACGCCCAGTACGTGCGCCCCGGCCCCCGCGCCGGTCACCAGCACGCCGGTGAGATCGTCGTTGCGCAGGTACCACAGCGTGACCTCGCGCTCGCGCACCAGGTCCGACAGGTCGGCGTCGAACATGATCGAGCACATCCTGCCCAGCTCGCCCTTGCCGGAGGTGGGCACGCCCAGTGCCGTACGCAGCGGGCTGTGGTGACCGTCGGCGGCCACCACGTAGTCGGCGCGTACGAGCCGGTCGCCGTCCTTGCCGCGGATCAGCGCCGTCACGCCGTCGGCGTCCTGCTCCAGTGAGACCAGCTCGGTGGAGAAGCGCAGGTCGGCGCCGAGCTCCTCGGCCTTGACCCGCAGCACCCGCTCGATGTCGGCCTGCGGCGCCCCCACCATCGCGACCGGGGTGAGAGCGGCCAGGAAGGCGTACTCGGCCTGTCCGCCGTCGGTGATCAGGTGCGGCTCCGGGTCGGCCATGTCGCGGGCGATCGCGATGCGCATGCCGTCGCCGATGCCTGCCCAGATGTCTCTGAGCTCGTCCTCGATCCCCTGCACAGGGCGCAGCAGTTCGAGCGCCCGCGGACCGATCCCGAACGCCTTGGGCTGGACGGAGGTGCTCGGATGCCGTTCGACCAGCATCACGGGCACCTCGCGCCAGGCCAGCAGCGTCGCGGCGCTGAGCCCCGCGTACCCGCCGCCGACCACCAGAACGGGCACTCGTTCCATTGAGACCACCTCCGAGCACGCGTACTATCGCGTCTGCGTCAGGGCAACACAATATGACGCGTCTATGGAGGGGTCAAGATATATCGCGAAATATCAGGACAGGTGGCGTTCCAGGGACTCGATCTTGGAGGTCATGCCGTCCGAGACCCCCTCGCGCAGGTCGGCCTTGAGCACCAGGCTCACCCGGGGGGCGACCTCGGCGACCGCGTCCACGGCGCGCTTGACGACGTCCATGACCTCGTCCCACTCGCCCTCGATGGTGGTGAACATGGCGTCGGTGCGGTTGGGAAGCCCGCTGTCGCGCACGACCTTGACGGCGCGCGCGACAGGCTCGGCGACCCCTTCGCCGACGCCCAGCGGGGTGATGGAGAAAGCGACGATCATCAAGGCTCCTCAGCGAACTCAGCGATTTCAGCGAACTGCGAACTCAGCGAATCCAGCGAATCCAGCGAACTCAGCGGAAGACATGACAGCGAGAAACACGACAGCGCAAGACCAGGACAGCGCAAGACCAGGACAGCGCAAGACGTGGACAGCGAAAAGCCACGACGTCCGCAGAACGCCGTGGCCGCCGCCGTACATCACGTCATGTCACGTCATGTCATGTCATGTCACGTCACGCGTGGTCGTGCTCTTCGTCGTCCTCTTCCTCGCTCGGCCCCTCCGACGGCTCGACGCCGAGCACGGCCTCGCGGGGCTCGATCTCGCTGATGTGCTCCACGAGCTGCAGCACGTGGTCAGGCTCGATCAGCCACTGCAGCGCCGAGGCGCCGGAGTCGTCGGAGCCGACCAGCTCGGCCTGCTCGGTGCGCTCCTCTTCGGTGAGATCGGCGTCCGGATGCCGGATCTCGGCAAGCGCCGCGGCCTGCAGCGCGTCCATGTCGAGCACCTCCACGGTCAGCTCGACCGTCAGGCGCAGGAACTTCGGTTCATCACTCATGGCGACGATGCTAGGGCAGCTTCCACTCCACAGGCGCCGCGCCTTGCGCGACGAGCAGCTCATTCGCCCGGCTGAAGGGCCGCGAGCCGAAGAATCCGCTGCGCGCCGACAGGGGGGACGGGTGCGCCGACTCGATGCGCGGCACCTGGCCGAGCATGGGCGCCAGGTTGCGCGCGTCGCGGCCCCACAGGATGGCCACCATCGGCTTGTCGCGCCCCACCAGGGCGCGGATGGCCTGCTCGGTGACCTGCTCCCAGCCCTTGCCGCGGTGCGAGGCGGGCTTGCCGGGCATCACGGTGAGCACCCTGTTGAGCAGCAGGACGCCCTGGTCGGCCCACGGTGTCAGGTCGCCGTTGGCGGGCCGCGGGAGCCCCAGGTCGGTCTCCATCTCCTTGTAGATGTTGACCAGGCTGCCGGGCAGCGGCCGCACCTCGGGCGCCACGGAGAACGACAGGCCGACGGGGTGACCGGGCGTCGGGTACGGGTCCTGACCCACGATCAGCACCTTGACCTCGTCAAAGGGCTGGTTGAAAGCACGCAGCACGTTGGCGCCGGCGGGCAGGTACTGCCTGCCTTCGGCGATCTCGTTGCGCAGGAACTCTCCCATCAGGGAGATCTGCTCGGACACGGGCTCGAGGGCGCGCGCCCAACCCTCTTCGACGACTTCGTTCAACGGACGACCGGCCATGGCCGTTGAGCTTAGTCAGGTCTGGTACGGCTTGCCTGCCGAACCCGGGGACAATCCGTACCAGAATGATCACAACGAGGGCTTGCCCGGCTTGAACAGCCACGCGTCGAAGAGGCCCGCGAGATCCTTGCCGGACACGCGCTGCGACAGTGCCACGAAGGCGGCGGTGTCGGCGTTGCCGTACCGGTGCTCGCGCACCCAGGCGCGCAGGATCGCGAAGAACGCGTCGTCGCCGACCGCGCCCCGCAGCACGTGCAGCGTCATCGCGCCGCGGTCGTAGACGGGGGCGTGGAACAGGTTCTCGGGGCCGCCGGGGTCGGCGGTCGGGGTCTGCCAGAATTCGTCCTCGGCCGGCCGCGCGTACGCCTCGTCGAAGGCGTCCTGCACGCTCTGCGCGCCGCGCCGCTCGCTCCAGAGCCATTCGCCGTACGTGGCGAAGCCCTCGTTCAGCCAGATGTCGCGCCACAGCGTGGGCGTCACCGAGTTGCCGAACCACTGGTGCACCAGCTCGTGCGCGAGCAGCGACTCGCTGGGCACGCGCGGGTAGATGGGCCGGGTCTGCGTCTCCAGCGCGTAGCCGACCTCGGGCGCGTGGTCCACGATGCCGCCGGTCGAGGAGTACGGGTACCGCCCGAACAGCCCGCTGAAGTAGTCGAGCACCGGCGGGTGCCGCTCGGCGAAGCCCGTGGCGTCACCGGCCGCCTTCGGGTCCACGGCGGTGGTCACCCGGTAGCGGCCGATCCTGGAGTCGGCCAGGTCGAACGTGCCGATCGACACCGTGGCCAGGTAGCCGGCCATCGGCTCGCGGGAGTTCCACACGTACGTGGTGCGCCCGCCCTTCGACGCCTTGCGCACCAGGTCGCCGTTGGCCACCGCGACGACGGAGCCGGGCACGGTCACCGTGAAGCGGTGCGTGGCCTTGTCCGTCATGTGATGGTTGCCGGGGTACCAGGTCATCGCGCCCTGGGGCTCGTTGGCGTTGAAGACGCCGTCATCGGTCTTGATCCACCCGTCCATGGAGCCGTCGGGGTCGATGACGTGGGCGGGGTTGCCGTCGTACCGGATCACGACAGAGAAGCCGCGCCGGTCGCGCAGTGTCCGGGGCGGGGTGACGACCAGCTCGGAGCCGCTCTGCGTGTAGGAGGCCGGCCTGCCGTCCACGGTCACGGAGCGTACGGTCAGCGTGTCGACGAGGTCGAGGTTGAAGCGGCTCAGTGCCTGCGTGGCCCGTGCCGCCAGGTCGGCGCGGCCGGACAGGCGGCCGGAGGCCGGGTCGTAGTCGAGGGTGAGGTCGTAGTGGAGGGCGTCGTACCCGCCGTTGCCCTGGCCGGGGAAGTACGGGTCGCCCGCGCCCGCCGCGCCCGGCGTGCCCGCCGGGTCGGCGGTTGCGGGGGTGAGCGGAAGCGTGAGGAAGGCTGCTGCGGTGAGAGCGAGAAGACGCTTCATGAAAAAGCATCGAAACTGCTCGTTTGGGCGTTACGGCGGGCGCCCGCCCCGGGCAGCGGATACGGGCGCCCGCCCCCGAAAAACGAAGCGGGCGCCCGCCCCCGACAAGCGGAGCGGGCGCCCGTTCAAGCCGTCGTCACTTGACGGAGCCGGCCATCATGCCCTGCACGAAGTACCGCTGGAACGCGAAGAACAACACCAGCGGAATGATCAGCGACATGAACGCCCCCGACGAGAGGATGTCGGTGTTCGACCCGAACTGCCGCATCTGAGACTGCAGGTACTTGGTCATCGGCTGGTTCCCGGTGTCCGCGAAGACCAGCGCGATGAGCATGTCGTTCCACACCCACAGGAACTGGAAGATGCCCAGCGACGCGATGGCGGGCTTGCCCAGCGGGAACACCACCGACACGAAGATCTTCCACTCCGACGCCCCGTCCATGCGCGCCGCCTCCAGCAGCGAGCCGGGGATGCCGACGAAGAAGTTACGCAGCAGGAAGATCGCGAACGGCAGGCCGAAGGCCACGTGGAACAGCACCACTCCGGGGATGGTGCCGAAGATTCCGGTGCTGCCGTAGAAGGAGGCGATGGGGATCAGCGCGATCTGGATGGGCACGATCAGCAGCCCGACGACCACGAGGAACGCGACGTCCCTGCCGGGGAAGTCCATCCAGGCGAACGCGTACCCCGCCATGGCCGCGATGCCGATCACCAGCAACGTGGTCGGCACCGTGATCGCGACCGTGTTCCAGAAGGACGCGGAGAACCCGCTGCCCAGCAGGTTGGCGTAGTTCTGGATGGTCAGCTCGGCCGGCTTGGTGAAGATCGTCCACCAGCCCTCCGCGCTGTTGACCTGGTTGGTCCGCAGTGAGACGACCAGCAGGCCGAGCGTCGGCACCAGCCAGAACAGGCCGAGCAGGATCATGACGACCTGGACGGCGCCGCTGCCCAGCCTGTCGACGATCCTGCTGGCGATGCCCCTGCGGGGCGCTCCCGACTCCAGCCCGGACGAGCCCGCGGGTGGCGCTGTGGCTGTCGCGGTCGTCATGACTCTCCCCTCCTGAACCGCCGGATGTTCATGATCATGAAGGGAAGGACCAGAATGAGCAGGAAGATCGCCAGCGCGCTGCCCAGCCCCTGGTTGTTCCCGCCGCCGAACGACACGCGCCACATCTCCAGCGCGACCACGTTCGCCTGCGGCTGCACCGAGGCGGGCGCGATGATGAACACCAGGTCGAACACCTTCAGCGTATTGATGATCATCGTCACGAAGACGACGAGCAGTACCGGCGACAGCAGCGGCACGGTGATCTTGCGGAACACCTGCCACTCCGTGGCGCCGTCGATGCGGGCCGCCTCCAGCGCGTCACGCGGGATCGCCGCCAGGCCGGCCGCGAGCAGCACCATGGCGAACCCGGCCCACACCCAGACGAACGCGCCGATGATCGCGGGTGTGATCAGTGTCGGGCCCAGCCACTGCAGGCCGCCGTACGAGGCCTGGAAGTTCGACTGCGGCAGCCGTACGGTGTAGGCCCCTGGCGCCAAACCCTCGAAGCGGAACGTGCCGTCCTCGGCCGTCGTGGCGGTGCCCGCGACCTGGCCGTTCTGCACCGCCTCGACGGTCATGCCGGGCAGGCCCTTCTCGGTGCCGTCCACGACGCCGCTCTGGCCGCCGCCGCCCTGCGTGAAGTCGAACCAGACGGTCCCCGACAGTCCGTCGCCCGCGGGAGCGGACTGGGCGGGCTGGGCGTTGGACGGCATGATCTCCGGCTTGACGCCGACGATCGGGATCAGCACCGGCGTGCCGGCCTGGGCGGGCTGCTTGGTGACGACCGCGCCGTCCTGCGCGGCGACCTGCGACTGGTCGCCCTCGCGCGGCCTGGCGTCCGGATAGCCCTGCGAGGAGGAGAACGTGTCGGCCACGGTGGTGAGGATGGCGTTGGCCAGGCCCTTGTCCGGGCTCTGCTCGTAGACGAGGCGGAAGATGACGCCCGCCGCCATGAGCGAGACGGCCATCGGCATGAACACGATCAGCTTGAACGCCGTCGACCACCTGATGCGCTCGGTCAGCACGGCGAAGATCAGGCCCAGCACGGTGACGATGATCGGGGCGACGATCACCCAGATCAGGTTGTTGCGGATCGTCGTCAGCGTGCCCGCGTCGGTGAAGATCGAGATGAAGTTGCCGAGCCCCACGAACTCGGTGAACCCGTTGGCGCCGTAGAGGCTGCGGATGATGGAGTAGACGATCGGATAGACCACCCAGATCCCCAGCAGCACCGCTGCCGGGAGGAGGAAGGCGATGGCGACCGCCGGCGAGGGGCCGAGGCGTTTTCTGGTACGGGGGGTTTCAGCCGGTCCGGTGGAGGTGCCGCCCGCGGTCTGCGCCGCGGGCGGGTCCTGCCGGCCGTCCAACCGTTCGGTCACGGCCTTACCTCTTTACTTCCAGGCCTTAGCGGCCTCTGCTTCGAGCGCCTCCTGGGTGCCCTTGACGTCGCTCGGGTCGCGGACGAAGTCCTGCAGCACCTTCCACTCGCCCTTGCCGTCGGTGCCGCCGAACGCGCTCGGCGCCAGGTCGGACATGTCGTAGCGGACGGCGTCGCCGGCGGAGACGATCGTCTGGCCGAGCTGCTTGGTCAGCTCGTCGGGGTAGTTGTCGGGCGAGACGTTCTTGTTGGGCGACAGGTAGCCGGGCAGCTTGGCCCAGACCTCGCCACCCTCCTTGGAGGCCAGGAACTGCACCAGCGCCATCGCGCCGGGGGTGTCCTTCATGGCCACGGCCACGTCGCCGCCGAGCACGACCGGGGTGGTGTCACCGGCCTTCGGGAACGGGAAGTACTTGGCCTCCTCGCCGACCTTGGCGCCGGCGTTCACGGCCTCGACGGCCACGAAGTCGGCCTCGATGACCATGGCGGCCTTGTCGGTGCCGTACACCTTGGTCACGCAGGTCGGGAAGTCGGTCTGCATGGTGCCGGAGGTGCCGTCGACCAGGTTGTCGCTCTTGGACACGATCTGCGCGATCTTCTCCAGCGCCACGCCCACGGTCGGGTCGGTCCACGGGATCTCGTGGTCGGAGAGCTTGTCGTAGTTCTCGGGGCCCGCGGTGGACAGGTAGACGTTCTCGAAGAGGTCGGTCAGCGTCCAGCCGGAGGCGCCGCACAGCGAGAACGGCGGGGTGCCGGAGTCGGCCACGGTCTGCGCGGCCTTCATCATCTCGTCCCAGTTGGTCGGCGGCTGCACGCCGGCGTCCTCGAACGCCTGCGACCGGTACCAGACCAGCGACTTGTGCGCCGCCTTGACCAGCACGCCGTACACCTTGCCGTCGACGGAGCCGAGCTCCTTCCAGTACGGCGTGTAGTTGGCGTCGATCTCCGCGGTGACCTCGGGGGTCAGCGGCTTGAGCGCGTTCTGCTCGACGTACTGCTCCACCAGGCCGGGCTGCGGCAGGATCGCGACGTCCGGCGGGTTGTTGCCCTGGATGCGCGGGCCGAGGTAGGCGCCGGTGTCCTCACCGGTGGAGGCGTAGGTGACCTCGGCGCCGGTCTTGTCGGTGAAGGCCTTCAGCACCTGCTCGAAGTTCTTCTGCTCGGCGCCGGTCCACTTGGCGGCTACCTCGATCTTGACGCCCTGGAGCGACTTGGCGCCGCCGCTGGTCGCCGATGCCGAGCCGGCCGCGGTGGGCTCGGTCGTCGTCGGCGCGTTGCCGCAGGCGGCGACGGCTACCGCGAGCCCGGCCAGGATCGCTGCTGCTCTGCCTTTTCGCATGGCTGCCTCACTGGGTTCTGATGATCTCTTCGAGTTCTGACTTCATGCCGGCCGCGACGTCGTCGGCGGCCGTGGGGGAGGGGTTGCCGAGCGCCTTGGCGACCGAACTGGCGATCACCAGGCTCAGCTGGTTGTAGTTCGCGCTCACCGGCCGTGGCCGGGCGGCGAGGATGCTCTCCTTGAGCACGGGCAGGTAGGGGAAGCGCTCGATGAGCTCGGGGTCGTCGTACAGCTCGCTCCACACGGGCGGGAACGAGCCTTCGGTGAGGACCCGGCGCTCGTTCTCCAGGCTCGTGAAGTAGCGGATGAACTCCTGCGCGGTGTGCTGGTGCTTGGAGTAGGCGCTGATGGCCAGGTTGGCGCCGCCCAGCGTGCTGGAGCCCGGCCCGTCGAGGCCGGGCAGCCGGGTCACGCCCAGCTTGTCGCCCAGCTCGGCCTTGGCCGGTCCGTACGCGTGCGGCCAGTTACGGGCGAAGGCGAGCCGGCCCTCCTGGAAGGCCAGGCGTGACTCCTCCTCCTTGTAACTCAGCGACTCCTTGGGGATCCAGCCCTCGCGCAGGCCCTGGAGCAGGAAGTCCAGTGCGACCCTGCCCTTGGCCGGATCGAAGGTCACCTCGGTGCCGTCGCGGCTGACGAGCTCCCCGCCGGCCGACTGGACGGCCTCGGAGAAGTTGACCGTGAGCCCTTCGTAGGCCAGGAACTGCCCCGCATACCCTCCTATGTTGTGCTTTTTCGTTATCTCGCGTGATTGGTCGCGAAGTTCGGCCCACGTCCGAGGCGGCTTCTTGACCAGGTCTTTCCGGTAGTAGAGCAGCCCAGCGTTGCTCGTGTACGGAACGGCCCAGAGCTTGCCCTTGTAGACGGCCGTCTCCACGACGGGCGGCAGGAACCTGTCGAGCGGGAACAACCCGCGCTCCAGGGGGATGATCCAGCCGTTCTCCGCGAATTCGGCAGTCCACACCACGTCGAGCCCCAGCACGTCGTACCGGTTGCTCTGGGCTTGCAGGTTGGCCGCGATCTGAGCGCGTTGCTCGTCGGCGGCCTCGGGCAGCTCCAGCAGCGTCACCTTCTCGGCCGGGTGGGCCTGATTCCAGCGATCCAGCAGGGGTTGCAGGTACGCCGTGGTGTCGCGTCCGGTGGCGAAGGTGATCGGGCCTGTTCCGCCCGTCCCGGTCTCGCCGCCGCCCTCGTCGCCCGCCGTCGCGCAGCCGGCCGCCAGGGTCACGGCCAGGAGTGCAGGCAGCAGGCGAAGCACCCTGTTTCCTCCACGTTCAGGTCGAATTACATACGTGTTAGGTAGATGCATTCATGTTATGCACAGCGGTAATCTGTAGGTCAACGGATTGGTCTGTAACGCGTACGTAACAGACCGGGGAGGAGAGCGGTGAGGCCTCACCTGCTGGCGCTCCTGGCGAAAGAGCCTGCCCATGGCTACGAGCTCAAACAAGCGCTTGAGCAGACGTTCGGCAGCGCGTACCCCTCCCCGAACATCGGGCAGATCTACGTCACGCTCGGCAGGCTGGAGAAGGACGGCCTCATCAGGGCCGTCGACGTCGAGCAGTCGAACCGGCCCAACAAGAAGGTCTACTATCTGACCGCGAAGGGCCGGGAGTCGCTCGAAGCCTGGGTGGACGAGCCGACCGAGGGCCCCAGGGTGCGCGACGAGTTCTTCATGAAGCTCGTGCTCGCCCCGCTCACCGGCATCGCCGACCGGATGGCGCTGATCAGCCGGCAACGGCGGCACTACCTGTCGCTGATGGGCGACCTCAACGACCTGCTGTCCCGCACCGCGCCGACCGATCGGGTGGCGATGCTGCTGATCGAAGGGGCCATGTTGCATCTTCAGGCGGATCTTGACTGGCTCGAACGCTGCCAGGAGGATCTGGCATGAGCCCGGTTGTGAAAACGGTCAATCTGGTCAAAATCTACCAGGATGGCGCGGTCCCCGTCCCTGCCGTACGCGGGGTGGACCTGGAGGTCGAGCCGGGGGAGTTCGTCGCGATCATGGGCCCGTCGGGCTCCGGGAAGTCCACGCTCATCCATATGCTGGGCGGCCTCGACGCGCGCACCAGCGGCGAGATCTGGCTCGACGGCAAGCGCACCGACACGCTCTCCGAGAGCGCCTGGGCGCTGCTGCGGCGCAAGAAGATCGGCTTCGTCTTCCAGTTCTTCAACCTGGTCGCCAACATGACGGTGGGCGACAACGTCGAGCTGCCCGCGCTGCTGGCCGGAGCCTCGCCCAAGGTGGCCCGCGAGCGGCGCGAGAGCCTGCTGGCCGCGCTCAACCTGACCGACAGGGCCGATGCCGCGCCCGCCCAGCTCTCCGGCGGCGAGCAGCAGCGGGTCGCGCTGGCCAGGGCGCTGGCCAACGAGCCCGCCCTGCTGCTGGCCGACGAGCCCACCGGCAACCTCGACAGCCGCAACACGCGCGACGTGCTACGGCTGCTGAGCGACGTGCACAAGCAGGGCCAGACCATCGTCATGGTCACCCACGACGCCCGCGTGGCCAGCCTGGCCGACCGGCTCGTGTCGCTGTTCGACGGGGAGATCGTGGACGACGGCCGCATCGCGCGCCGCCGCACGCGTACGGCCGGAGAGGTGATCGACCTCCGATGAGCACGAACTGGAGCGAGTGAGCCATCCATGAGCACAGCGCTCGCGGGCAGCAGGTGGATCAGGGCCGACCTGCGGGCCAGGACGGGGGAGGCGGTGCTCACCGTGCTGGCCGTGGCCGGCATCGTGGCCGCGCTGATCACCGCCGCGACCCTGCTGGAGGACAGCACGAACCCGTGGCGCAGCCTGTCGGCCCAGACCGACGGCGCCCACGTCTGGATCTACACCAAGGACAGCCCTCAGGTCGCGCTGGGCGGCATCGACGGCGTGACGCAGACCGCGGGCCCGTACCGCTCCGCGCCCGTCACGGTGGCGCAGGACGGCAAGAAGGAGCCGGCCTCGCTGCGCGCGATGCCGGCCACCCCGGCGGCGGTGGCGCACCCCCTGGTGGCCGAGGGCCGCTGGCTCGACCCGTCGCAGCCCGACGGGGTGGTGGTCGAGCGCTCGTTCGCCCGCTCCCTGGGGCTGCGGCTCGGCGCCCCGTTCAGCATCATCACGATCAACGGCGAGCGCCACACCCTGTACGTGCGCGGCATCGCCGACTCCGCCGACCAGGGCTTCTACCCCGAGTGGACACCCGGCCTGGCCTACGTGCTGCCCGTCATGCTCGACCGCGTCGAGCCCATGCTGGGCCGCAGCGAGTGGGTCACCGGGCTGCGCCTGGCCGACCCCGAGGCCGCCCAGGTCGTCTCGCAGCGCGTGGTCGTGCTGCTGGAGGACCGGCTCCAGCGCGTCTACACCTGGCGCGAGGTCAGGTCCGCGATGGAGCTGGACAACCGGCTGCTGGGCACGCTGCTCGCGCTGTTCGGCGTGGTCGGCCTGGTGGCCGCCGCGCTCGCGCTGGCCAACGCCGCCGGCGGCCGGGTGCTGGGCCAGCTCCGCGACCTGGCCACGCTCAAGTCCATGGGCTTCACCAGGGGCCAGGTCGCGCTGCTGCTCCTGGTCGAGCACGGCGCGCTCGGCCTGCTCGGCGTCGCGATCGGCGCCGTGGTGGGCTGGGGCGTGATGGTGGCCATGCTGGGCGTGGGCTCCGTGGCGCCCTTCCCCGTGCTGGCCATCGTCGGCGGCACGGCGCTGGTGGTGCTGGCCGCCGTCGGCGTGCCCGCCTGGCGGGGCGGCCGCACGCCGCCGATCCCCGACGTGCCCTCCGCGCCGCCCCGTGGCCACCTGTCCAGACTGGCTCGCCTGGCCCTGCTCGTACGCCTCCCGCCCGCCCTCGTGCTGGGCACCAGAGACGCCTTCACCCGCCGCGTGCCGGCGTTCCTGACGGCGTTCGGCCTGGCCGTGCCGATGATGATGATCACGATCGGCCTCGGCGTGTGGGCCACGCTCGACAACTTCTCCGCCCACCCCGAGCAGGTGGGCCAGCACGCCGCCCTGTACGTCAAACCGGGCAAGGAGGAGCCGGCCGTCGCCGAGCGGCTGGCCGGGCAGGACAAGGACGTGACCGAGGTCTACCCGGGCACCGACGTGAACGCGCTGGCCCCGGGCGAGGCCCGATCGGTGCGGGTGCGGGCCATCGGCAGCTCGGCGACCCCGTATCCGTTCCCGGTGGTCGAGGGCCGCATGTACGCCAGACAGGGCGAGGCGGTGGCCGGGCAGGGGCTGCTCGGCCTGCTCGGGCTCAAGATCGGCGACCGGGTGCGGCTCACGGTGGGCGGCACCCCGCTGATCGTCAGGATCGTCGGCAGGACGGTCGAGCCCGAGCAGGACGGCGAGGTGCTGTCCGTGGGGCTCGACAGCCTGGCGGCCAAGGACGCGGTGCCGCCGGAGTACTACGCGCTCGCGCTCAAGCCGGGCGCCGACCCGCTGGAGGTGCGGGGACGGCTGCTGGCAGCCTCGCAGGAGGGCCTGGACGTGCAGGCCGCGGTCAACCCGGCCGACCGGCTGTCGATCATCCGGGTGGTCATCGTGGCGCTGATCGCCGTGCTGGCCCTGATCGGCCTGGCCAACCTGCTCACCGCGAGCGCGCTGGGCCTGCGTGACCACGCCTTCGACCTGGCCGTGCTCAAGGCCATGGGGCTGACCCCGCGCCAGGTCATGGCCACGCTCGTGACCGGCACGGGGCTGCTGGTGGTGCTGGGCGTGGGCGTGGGCACGGCGGCGGGCATCTCCGTCGTCACCGGGCTGATCGACTGGCAGGGCCACACCAGCGGCGTCGGCGCGGGCATCGGCCGCGCGCCGTCGGCCCTGACGCTGGGTGTGGCGGTGCTGGTCGCCGTGGGCACGGCCCTCGCGGTGGCGCTCATCCCCGCGCGCCGCGCGGCCCGTGCCCAGGTGCCGGTCACCTCTCGATGAGGCTATCCTCGGGCTTCTTCAGCGCGAACCAGTAGAAGCCGTGCCCCGGCAGGGTGAGCAGGTAGGGCAGCTCCCCGATCGCGGGGAACGGCACCCCGCCCCTGGCCTCGACGGGCGTCATGCCCTCGAAGCGCCGCAGGTCGAGTTCGACGGGCTGCGGGAACTTCGACAGGTTGTTGACGCACAGCATGACGTCGTCGCCGTCCTCGCGCACGTACGTGAGCACGCAGGGGTTGGACGACCACATCTCCGTGTAGGCGCCCACGCCGAACACGGGGTGCCTGCGGCGGATCTCCAGCATCTTGCGGGTGAAGTGCAGCAGCGACCCCTCGTGCCGCTGCTGGGCCTCCACGTTGACCGCCTGGAAGCCGTAGATCGGGTCCATGACGGCGGGCAGGTAGAGCCGGCCGGGGTCGGCCGAGGAGAACCCGGCGTTGCGGTCGGGGCTCCACTGCATCGGCGTGCGGACCGAGTCGCGGTCCTCCAGCCAGATGTTGTCGCCCATGCCGATCTCGTCGCCGTAGTAGATGACCGGCGAGCCGGGCAGCGACAGCAGCAGCGCGGTGAACAGTTCGATCCGGTCGCGGTCGTTGTCGAGCAGCGGGGCCAGCCGGCGGCGGATGCCCAGGTAGGCCCGCATGCGCGGGTCCTTGGCGTACTCCTTGTGCATGTAGTCGCGCTCTTCCTCGGTCACCGTCTCGAGCGTGAGCTCGTCGTGGTTACGCAGGAAGATGCCCCACTGCGCGGTCTCCGGCAGCTTGGGCGTGCGGGACATGATCTCGGAGATCGGCTCCCTGGTCTCCTTCTTGACCGCCATGTAGATGCGCGGCATGAGCGGGAAGTGGAAGGCCATGTGGCACTCGTCGCCGCCCGTGGTGGGGTCGCCGAAGTACTCCACCACGTCCTCGGGCCAGCCGTTGGCCTCGGCCAGCAGCACCCGGTCCGGGTAGAGGCGGTCGACCTCCGCGCGGATCTTCTTCAGGTACGCGTGCGTCTCGGGCAGCCCGGAGCACGCGGTGCCCTCGCGCTCGAACAGGTACGGCACCGCGTCCAGCCGGAAGCCGTCGATGCCCAGGTCCAGCCAGAAGCGCAGCACCTCCAGCATGGCCTCCTGCACCGCCGGGTTGTCATAGTTCAGGTCCGGCTGGTGGTGGAAGAAGCGGTGCCAGTAGTACTGCTTGCGCACCGGGTCGTAGGTCCAGTTGGACTCCTCGGCGCCGATGAAGATGATCGGCGCGTCGGGGTAGCCGCCAGGATGGTCTGACCACACGTAGAAGTCGCCGTACGGCCCCTCCGGGTCGTGCCGGGACGCCTGGAACCAGGGATGCCGATCACTGGTGTGGTTCATCACCAGGTCGGTGATGATCCGCAGGCCCTTCTCGTGGGCCTTCTCGATCAGCGCTACGAAGTCCCCCAGATCTCCGAAATCCGGGAGGATCTTCATGTAGTCCGAAATGTCGTATCCGCCGTCGCGCAGCGGCGACTCGTACAGAGGCAGCAGCCACAGGCAGTCCACGCCCAGCCACTCGAGATAGCCCAGCTTCTCGATGAGACCGCGCAGGTCGCCGGTGCCGTCGCCGTTGGAGTCCTTGAACCCCCGGACGAGAACCTCGTAGAACACCGCCCGCTTGTACCAGGCTGGATCCTCCGAGACGAAGGCCTCGGAGATCGGCTCCGGCGTTGGGGATGCGTTGATCATGATGTCGCTCACAGGAAGAGATGTGGGCAGGACGAAGTCACCGGTTGCCCCGGCGTTGTTATCTGGTGACCGCGCCGCGTGGAGTCGTCATCCCTGCGAACTCCACTGCCCTAAAACGAGCCCGGATTTGTGATCTAGTACCCGTTTGTGCGGCGCTTACGGGCCGAACACTACCAGCCCGTTGGCTTTCCGGAACCCGCTTCTGCTGTGCGAGGTGTGATACCCGCGAGATCAGGATGTAATCACCCTGTTACCTAGAGTTCACTAAAAAGGCGTGGCCAGGTCCGAGAGGTCGTTCTCGAAGTCGTTCAGCCAGAGGCCGAACAGCACCAGTCCGCGCACCCAGAATCGATCGTTCCAGCCGTTGAACCTGGTCAGCGCGTCGGGCCCGCCGGCGACCACCTCGTGCAGCTCATCCGACAACAGGTTCGGAATCCGGCCGGCCAGAACCTCCAGCATCCGGTGCGAGTAGTTCCGGGCCGGAGCCGCCGTCGAGCGCAGCGGCACCCGCTGGAGCGGCTGCTTGATCACGTTCGTCGAGGGCAGCGCCGCCACGCGCGGGTTGGCAGCGTACAGCACCTCGCGGTAGAAGCGGCCCTTGTCCTTGCGCGCCACGCCCACCGACAGCGCCGCGTCGAAGAACTCCGGGTGGATGAACGGCGCAGCGAACGACGCCTCAGGGCCCACCAGGTTCACCGCCGAGCGCGCGATGCCCCGCACCGTCCTGGTGTGCAGCACCGACAGCGGCAGCTCGGCCCGGTGCCCGTGCAGCATCGAGGTGGTGGCCAGGAACTGCTCGCGCACCGTCTCGTCCATCCACTGGGCCGCCGCCTTCGACAGGAACGGCTGCGTCGGCTGACCCAGTGAGAGCGAGGCCAGCACCGCCGCCGACCGCTCCGCCTGCGACGTGGCCTCCAGCGCGGCCCCGCTGACCATGAAGTTCTTCAGCAGCGGACCGCCCGCCAGCCCGTCCACCAGGATCCGGCCCGCGCCGTGCACCTCCTTGGCGAAGGGCGCGTACCAGGCGTGGTGCGGCGTCAGGTACTCCAGCCTGCGCGCCACCTCCATCGCGTCGGCCGGATAAGCGGCGGCGTCCTGCGTGACCACCCGGTGCGCAATGCCCAGCTCCCTGGTGATCGACCTGGCGAACGCGATGTCGGTGTCGGTGCCGTCGTCGGGGCTGGTCGTCCACGACTCCACGTCGAACCCGCGCGCCGAGGCCACGCTCGCCAGCAGCCGCGAGTCGTAGCCGCCGCTGACCGGCACCAGCAGCTTGCGCCCGTCGTAGTCCCCGTAGACGCCGTGCAGCAGCTCGACGATCTCCGAGGGGCTGATCCACTTCTCGTACGGCTCCGTACGCAGCCAGCGCGGCAGCCGCCGCTCGGTCGCCAGCCGGTCGTGCTCGAACACCAGCGCGCTCGCCCCGGGCAGCCGCTTGACCTCCGTGTACGGCGTCGCCTCGCCCAGCGGGAACGTCACCTGAAGGATCGAGGCCCACGCCGACCAGTCGATCCGCACCGGCACCAGGCTGAGCAGCGGCTGGATCAGGGACGAGAAGTAGACCGCCTCGCCCAGCCGCACGTAGTAGACGTCCACCAGGCCCAGCGCGCCCGTGTGCAGCGTCACCTTCCGGCCGTCGCCGATCAGGCCGGGCGTCTCGTACGTCTCCGCGACCGTGATCCACTCGACCTCGGCCGTCTTCGGCCTGCGCTCGCCCCAGGCGAAGGCGTACGCGTCGCCCGACCGGTGGTAGGGCGGCAGCGGGGAGGAGCTGAACAGGGCCGCGTCGGCCGACTGGAGCGCGGGCCAGACCTTGGGGCCCGCGGCCATCAGTTTGCCGAGCACGGCGGTGTCGATCCGGCCGAGAGCGCCGCAGACATAGGGCCGCACGTTGAACTGCACCGGATCTCAATCCCTTCGAGACGCTTCTCGGCAAAGAGTATCCTTTGGCGGGCTACGAGAGCGGAGGTCCGGTTCGCGAACGTAGTGAGCGAACGATTAGACGCAGCGTCTTGACGCCGGACCGACGAAGGAGGACCGGTGTCCACAGAGCTGGAGAGCACGCGACGGGCGTTGCGTGACGCTATCGCGCAGGCCGAGCGCGCCGCCGAGCTGGCCAGGCTGCTGGACGCCGCCCAGGCCGAGCTGGCCGCGGCGCAGGAGAGCGCCGAGGAGGCCAAGGCGCTGGCCGAGCAGCTCGGCGACGCCGAGGAGCGGCTGGCCGCCGAGCAGGCCACCGCCGACAAGCTGCGCGGGGAGCTGGCCGAGCAGCGCTTCCAGGCCGAGGTCGCGCAGTGGAAGCTCTCGTCGATGAAGGTCGCCCGCTGGAGCCGCCTCGGAGACGCCATCAAGAGCGGCAAGAGCAACCCGGTACGCCTCGCCAGGGGGCTCAAGGGCGCCGCCAAGCCCGTCAAGCGCCCCACCGCGCCCAAGCGCAAGCCCGTCGCCGGCGCCGCCAAGCCCAAGGACGAGCGCCCAGGAGCCGCCTTCCAGGCCACCACCACGACCAGGACACTCGGCGGCGCCTCCTTCAAGCTCAAGCCGTACCGCGTGCCCACCGGCCCCAACACGCGCCCCCACCTCACGGCCGCCGTCATCGCCGACCCGCACGCAGAGGCGCTGCTGCGCTACGAGTGGCGCCAGACCACCGGCTTCACGCCCCGCGACTTCGCCAGGGTGCTGCCCCTGGAGGTGCCGCACCTGCTGGTCGTCGAGTCCGTCACGCAGGGCCCGTGGGCCGAGGAGCTCACCGGCGAGCCGGGCGAGGGCCTCAAGGCGCTGCTGGCCTGGTGCGCCGAGCGCGGCATCCGCACCGTCTTCTGGCACACCAAGGGCGACGTGTCGGCGTACGCGGCGGCGGCCGACCTGTTCGAGCACCGCTTCACCGCCGACCTGACCGTGGCCTGGCCGCGGCTGCAGTTCGGCGTGCAGCCCCGGGTGCACAACCCGCTGCCGCTGGCCGGCGGCCGCATCGACCGGGTGCTCACGCTCGACCAGCTCCTGCCGGGCCACCTGACCTACCCCGACGTCCTGACCTCCTATCGCTGGCCCGCCGCCGCCGACTGCCCGCCCGGCACCCCGCAGTGGCGGCTGGCCGAGATCGCCGCCTGCGGCACGCCCATCGGCACCGAGGCCGACTCGCGGCGCGCGCACGTCGCGCTGCGCAGGGCGTACGCGATGGGCACGATGAGCGAGCGCGTCGACGAGCTGCTCGACGCCATCGGCCTGCCCAGCGCCCGCCCCACCCTCAACACCTCCGTCCTGCTGCCCGTGCTCGACCCGTACCTGATGGAGCACGCCCTGGCCCAGGTCGCCAAGCAGTCCGGGATCGACCAGCTCATCATCATCGGCCCGCCCGAGGCCGAGCTGCGCGCCCGCGACGTGCTGCCCGACGTGGAGGTCATCCACCGCCGGCCGCAGCCGTCCATGACCGAGGGCGCCATGCTGAACGCCGGCATCGACCTGTGCGAGGCCGACCTCGTGGCAGTCATGGACCCGCGCGACGTCTACGGCCCCCACTACCTGTCGGACCTGCGGCGCGCCTTCCTGTTCAGCACCGCCGACATCGTCGGCAAGGCCGCCTTCTACGCCCACCTGCGCAAGCCCCAGGCCACGCTGCTCAAGCAGCCCGAGGCCGAATACTCCTACCTGCCCGAGGTCACCGGCGGCACCCTCCTGGCCCGCCGCAACACGCTGCGCGAGCTGGGCTTCGCCGACCTCACCGAAGGCTGGGACGAGGTCCTCATGCGGCAGTGCCGCACGGACGGGATCAAGGTCTTCTCGGCGGACCGGTTCGGCTACGTGCGGGTGCGCGACGAGGACCGCTGGCTGCTGGGGGCCGCGCAACTGGTCGAGTACGGGTCGGCGGAGCCGCACGCGCTCATCTGAGCCACAGGGCCAGGGCCACGGCCAGGAGGGTGTAGCCGCCCGCGGTCGCGATCCAGGTCGAGGCGGGGTGGTTCCGGGGGAACCCGCCTGCGAGGCCTGCCTCGGCGATCGTCACCAGCACGAGCCAGGGGCTCCACGCCACCAGGAGGCAGCGGGCGACCTCCTGGCAGATGAGCGCCACGCTGTGGATCAGGCGCAGCGGGCTCAGCAACGACCCAGGGCGTTCGCCCGGTTCCTCCACCTCGCCAGCCTGGTTCGCCGCGAGCGTCCGTAACGCCAGCCTGAGGGACGCCAGCATGACGCCGAGCCCAACGAGGAAGCTCCACACCCCCATCCATGCCGCCTCCGCCGCCCCCAGCCCGCCCCAGGCCACCAGCCCCCACCGCAGGACCTCGTTCAGTGTCGCCACGATCACCCCGATCACCACGGGCGCGACCGGCCGGCGCAGCACCTTCATGACGGCCGCCCCGCACAGCCCGGCCACCACCGCCGCCCCTGCCACCAGCACGACCGCGAGCCCCAGGCTGCGCCACGTCGGCCCCGACACCCACCCGGCCAGCCCCACGCCGGCGAGCACGGTCAGGACCATGTCCCGCCGCGTCTCCCGCATCCGGCGCCTGGCCAGGACCGTCCCGCGATCAGGCAGCGTCATGGCTCCTCCTCCGACACCCCGTCACTGCGTAGGGTCGTCGCCATGACGCTGCCTGACAAGCTCGCCGAGGCACTGGGTGAGCCGCCCGTCCCGGAGGGCACGTGGGACGAGGAGGTCGTGTACGTCTCCGCCGCCGCCCTGCGCCGCCGCCTGCCCGCCGAGGATCTGGCCGCCCGGGTGCGGGAGCTGGACGGGGTGGCCGCCGTGGAGATCCAGGGGAGGGGATTCCTGCGGATCGTCCTGACCGAGCCCTCTCTGGACGCCGAGCCCGCGGCCGTCCCCTGTCAGCCGGTCTGGCCGGACTTCCCGCGCACCTGGGACAACCCCGGGTTCGTGGTGCGGTACGGGCACGCGCGGGCCTGCGCCGTCCTCAGATGGGCCGGGCAGCTTGGCGTGGGGGACGGGTTCGCGGCGGCGGAGCTGTCCGACCGGTACCACCGGCGGGTGCTGCGGGTGCTGGCCGAGTTGCCGGGGAGGGTGGTCAGCCGGGAGCCGGGGTGGGAGGGTTATCTCCTGCGGCTCGCGCTGGCGTACCACGACGCGCACGAGCGGGCGCCCGCCGTTCCGGTCGGTGACGAGGAGCCGGGGCCGGTGCACGCCGCCCGCGTGCGGGTGGCGGACGTGGTGCGGAAGGTCCTCCCCGGCCCCGACCGTTTGTGACGTGTCACAAAATATCCGGCTAAACGGCGAAAAATCGTAAAAATATCCCTTCTGGGGCGTGATCGCGTCTCGATACGTGGTCACAGGGTCATGGCGTACTTGCGCTTCCGATAGCCTCGATCGGGTGAGTCGATTCGCCCATCCCGCCGGGGACCGGCACGCCGAGATGCTGCCCCAGGAGCGCCCGCCGCTGGCGCCCGCCGACCTCAACCGGATCAACCCCGCGATCTGGCCCCGAACGTCGACCCGGACCGAAGGCGCGCTCACGGTGGGCGGCGTGGACGTCCGCGATCTGGCCCGCGATCACGGCACGCCCCTCTACGTCATCGACGAGGACGACGTGCGCTCGCGCATGCGCGACTACGCCACGGCGTTCGCCGGCTCCGAGGTGCACTACGCCGGCAAGGCGTTCCTGTGCAAGGAGATCGTGCGCTGGCTGCAGGCCGAGGGCCTCGGGCTCGACGTCGCCAGCGCCGGCGAGCTGGCGGTCGCGCTGAGCGTCGGCTTCCCCGCCGAACGCATCACCATGCACGGCAACAACAAGTCCGTCGCCGAGCTGACCAGGGCCCTGGAGGCCGGGGTCGGGCACATCGTGGTCGACTCCTACGACGAGATCGCCAGGCTCGGCTTCCTCGCCGAGCAGCACGGCAAGCGGCCCAAGGTGATGATCAGGGTCACCACGGGCGTCGAGGCGCACACGCACGAGTTCATCGCGACGGCGCACGACGACCAGAAGTTCGGCCTGTCGCTGAACACCGGGGCGGCGGCCGAGGCCGTCCGCCGGATCCTGGCCCTGCCCCAGCTGGAGCTGGTCGGGCTGCACTCCCACATCGGCTCCCAGATCGTCGACACGGCCGGGTTCGAGGTGGCCGCGCGCCGCCTGACCGCGCTGCTCGTTCAGATCAAGGACGAGCACGGCGTGGTCCTGCCCGAGCTCGACCTCGGCGGCGGCTACGGCATCGCCTACGTCGAGGGCGACGAGGCCCCCGACATCAAGGAGCTGGCCGACGGCCTGCGCGAGATCGTCTCCAAGGTGTGCGTGGACGCGGGCCTGCCCGTGCCCCGCCTGACCGTCGAGCCGGGCCGCACCGTCGTCGGCCCCGGCGGCGTCACCCTCTACGAGGTCGGCACGATCAAGGACGTCGAGGGGCTGCGCACGTACGTAAGCGTCAACGGCGGCATGAGCGACAACGTGCGCACCGCCCTGTACGGCGCCGAGTACACCGCCGTGCTGGCCAGCCGGGCCAGCGAGGCCGAGCCGATGCTCAGCCGCCTGGTCGGCAAGCACTGCGAGAGCGGCGACATCATCGTCCGCGACCTGCACCTGCCCGCCGACCTCGCCCCCGGCGACCTGATCGCCGTGGCCGCGACCGGCGCCTACTGCCGCTCGCTGGCCAGCAACTACAACTACCTGCCCAGGCCCGCCGTGGTCGCCGTCTCAGGCGGCGTCTCCCGGGTGATCGTGCAGGGCGAGACCGAGGACGACCTGTTGAGGGGGCAGCTGTGAAACCGCTGAAAGTGGCTCTTCTGGGCTGCGGAGTCGTCGGCTCGCAGGTCATCAGGCTCATGCACGAGCAGGCCGACGACCTGGCCGCCCGCGTCGGCGCGCCGCTGGAGCTGGCCGGCGTGGCCGTGCGCCGCCTGGGCCGCAAGCGCGACATCGACGTCGATCCCGAGCTGCTGACCACCGACGCCGAGTCCCTCGTCACCCGCGACGACGTCGACATCGTGATCGAGGTCATCGGCGGCATCGAGCCGGCCCGCTCGCTGATCGTCGCCGCCCTGTCCAGGGGCAAGTCGGTCGTCACCGCCAACAAGGCGCTGCTCGCCGAAGACGGCTCCACCCTGCACGAGGCCGCCCGCACCGGCAACGGCGACCTGTACTTCGAGGCCAGTGTGGCCGGCGCCATCCCGCTGCTGCGCCCCCTGCGCGAGTCGCTGGCGGGCGACCGCGTCAAGCGGGTGCTCGGCATCGTCAACGGCACCACCAACTACATCCTCGACAAGATGGACTCCACGGGCGCGTCCTTCACCGACGCGCTGGAGGAAGCACAGACGCTCGGCTACGCCGAGGCCGACCCGACGGCCGACGTCGAGGGCTTCGACGCCGCCGCCAAGGCCGCCATCCTGGCCGGGCTCGCCTTCCACAGCCGCGTACGCGCCGACGAGGTGCACCGCGAGGGCATCACCGAGATCACCGCCACCGACGTGGCCTCCGCCAAGGCCATGGGGTACGTCATCAAGCTGCTGGCCATCTGCGCCCGCTCCGACGACGGCCGCTCGTTCGGCGTGCGGGTGCATCCGGCCATGATCCCCCGCTCCCACCCGCTGGCGGGGGTGCGCGAGGCGTACAACGCGGTCTTCGTGGAGGCGGAGTCGGCGGGCCAGCTCATGTTCTACGGCAAGGGCGCGGGCGGCGCCCCGACCGCCTCCGCCGTACTCGGCGACCTGGTGGCCGTCGGCCGCAACCGCCTGGCGGGCACCCACGGCCCCGAGGAGTCCACCTACGCCGACCTGGCCGTCCATCCGATGGGCGAGACCGTCACCCGCTGCCACGTGTCCCTGGACGTCGCCGACAAGCCGGGCGTGCTGGCGCAGGTGGCGGAGCTGTTCGCCAAGCACGACGTGTCGATCCAGACCGTCCGGCAGGAGGGCCACGGCGACGACGCCCAGCTCGTCATCGTCACCCACCGGGCCACGGACGCGGCGCTCTCCGCGACGATGGCGGGGTTGCGGGAGCTGGACATCGTGCGGGCGGTGGCGAGCGTGATGCGGGTGGAGGGCGACGAGTAGGGGCCGATCGACGCGGGCACATCAGGCGGCGTGACGGGGAGGACCTCCACTCCACGTCACGGCCGCGTAGGGCTCAGTCGCCGGGAAAGGCCAGGTCGCGGACGCGGCGTACGGCGCGCCTGAGCACCGTGCGATTGCGCTCCCCGGCCAGCCGCACCGCCTCGCGCCGCCACGTCTCGGCCTTCTCCCGCCACCGTGCCGCGTCCCGCCCGTTCTTGCCCGCCTCCCTGCGGGCCTGCGCGAGCTCGGCCCGCAGCGCGGCGACCCGCTTGCGGTAGCGGGCGACCTCCTTCTCGTGCTCGGCCGTGAGCACCGCGACCTCGGACGGCGGGCGCCGGCGCGGCGGGTAGACGGCGGGCCGCCGTTTGAACCCCCACGTCTCCCCGTCCACCCACTCCAGCCCGAACAGCGAGTCCACGAGGTCGTCCAGGTGTTCGCCCGGCGCGGCGACGAGGGCGGCGCGGGACAGGGCGGCCGTGCGGTCCAGCCGGGCGATGGTGACGCCTCGCCCGGTCTCCTCCAGGGCGACGCAGAGCGAGCCGGAGTCGTGTTCCTCCAGGTGCGCCACCAGGCGCTCCAGGGCGTCCTTGGCGACGACCCAACCGGGCGGCACCGACAGCCGGAACGGGGCCGTGCCCGCGCGGGGCGGAGTGAAGTGCACGCGGGGGTCGTGGTCGAAGGCGGCGTGGACGAGGCGCAGGTCGAGGTGCGGGTCCGTCAGCGGGGAGCGCCGATCGGGGGTCAGCAGGTCCCAGGCCCCGGCGACGGTGACCCTGACGTCGGGCAGCGAGCCGCCCAGCAGGGAGTCCACGGTGGCCCGTACGTCCTCGTAGCAGCCCTCCGCGACCGTCGCGTCCACGTACGGCACCAGCCACTGCCGGCCCGCGTCCGTCCGCAGGTAGCGCCGGTACGGCACCCGGTCGGCGACGTACGGATCGTTGTACCGCTTGAGCGCCCGGTGGTCGCGCATCGCCGTCGGCAGCCCGAGGTGCCAGGCCCTGGACTCGGGGTCGGGCACGTAGACGGCGCCCGCCTGCGTGAGCCGGTAGCCCAGCTCGGTGTCCTCGGCCAGCACCAGGGAGGTGTCCATGCCGCCCGCCGAGCGCAGCAGCGCCGCCGGGTACGACACCGTGGCCCCCACGTGGATCCTGGTGGCCAGGGAGCTGGGGGCGGTGCGCAGGCCGTCGTGGTCGGCGATGATCTGCTCGGCCCAGTCGTGGCGGTGCGGCGACAGGGGGAAGAGCCGCTCCTCCGAGCCCGCCGCCAGGGCGGCCACGACGTCCTCCGGGGCGGGGAGCGGGCCGGGGCCGGTGAAGTCGATCCAGCCGAGCGCCACCACGTACGGGGCCAGGTGGTGCCAGCGGAGCTGCGCCTCGACGTGCCGGCGGTGCGGCACCATGTCGGCGTCCAGGACGAAGACGACCTCGCCCGCCGCCGTGTCGATGCCCGCCTGCACCGCCCAGGCGCGCCCCCAGCCGCCCGGCGGGGCGGAGACGAGCTTGGTCCTGGCGGGGACGATCTCCGGCAGCACCAGCGGTGTGGCGCTGCCGTCGTCCACCACGACGACGTCCATCAGGTGCTCGGGGTAGCTCTGCGCCGACAGCGCCGCCAGCGTGAGGTCGAGCGTCTCCTGACGGTCGTGGGCGGGGATGACGACGGTGACCGTGAGCGTGGGCTCCCACTCGCCCAGCGCGGGCGGGGTGAGCACGCCGAAATCGTTGTGCGGGATGCGGGTGGTGGTCACGGGAGAGGGCTTTCTTCGAGCGCCATCAGCGCGTTGGGCCGGAAGCCGCGCCACTGCCGCCTGTTGCGCTGCAGGAACGTGCCGATCGGCTCCTGCCAGGTGTGGTTGGCGGCGGGGCCTCGGCGCAGGATGTACCCGAGGCCGTGCGTCCGGTAGATCTGCCCGCCCGCCGCCTGCAGCGCCTCCTGGAACTGCGTGTCCACCGAGCGGGGCAGCGGCCGGAACCCGCCCACCGCCTGGAACGCCGACCGCTCGACCAGGATCGTCCCACCGGCCACGAAGCTGGTGATCTGCTCGGTGACCTGCCGCCGGTGCACGGTCACGTCGATGGACGAGAGGTAGACGAACTCGGGCACCGTCCCGACCACCTGCGCCCCCGAGTAGGAGTGCGCAAGCAGCAGGTCCGCCAGGAAGTCGGGCCCGTACCAGTCGTCGTCGTCCATCTTCAGCAGGAACGATCCGGCGGCTCTGGCGGCGGCCAGGTTCAGCACCTCGCCGAAGACGGCCCGCCGGTCGGCCTCGAACACGGTCAGCGGCCCGTCGAAGGCGGCGATCGCGGCGGCGACGTCGGGATGCCCCTGGGGCACGCCGTGCAGCGCGAGGACGACCTCCAGCCCTGCGCCGCGCTGGCGGGCGATCTGGCCGAGCGCGAACGCCACCATGTCGGTGCGGCGGGTGGCCAGCAGCACCGAGGTGAGCGGGGGAGCGGGCGCGGGCGCGCCGAGCTGCTCCCAGCGGGCGGCCACGCCGTGGGTGCGCAGCGCGGCGCGGCGCAGCAGGATGCTGTGCTCCTCGCGCCGCAGCTCGTCCGACAGGTCAGGGGTACGGGTGAGCAGCGCGGCGAGCTCGTCGCCGAGGGCGCCCGCCCAGCGCGGCACCGTGTCGGCGACCAGCGGCACCCCGGCGGCGCTCAGCCCGGCCAGCACCCGCACGGCCGTCAGCGGGCCGCTGTGTGCGTGCCGCCAGTCGACCTCGACGCCTCTGATCTGGCGCAGCCTGGCCACGTCGGCGTCGGTGACGCCGCCCGACTCGGCGAACGACGTCACGACCTTCCCGTCCAGCAGCACCGACCAGCGTCCGTCGCGTTCGGCCAGGGACGCCATGCCGCGCGACGGGGTGGTGACGAAGCCCTGCGGGTTCACCAGCCGCTCGTCCACCGGCGGGATCATGGACGGCTCGGCGAGCACGTCGGGGTCGGTCAGCGGCGAGGCGGCCATGCCGGGCCGGCCCAGCCGTTCCCAGCTCACGGCTTCGAGGGCAGGGCGCTCGATCGGGGTCTCGGCCCCCGCCCATCCGGCCTCGGGGGCCGTGAGGGACGGGCCGGAGTCAGGATCCAGCACGTCCGCCGCCAGCGTGCGCAGCACGACGTCGCCGCCCGGCGCGCCCACCCGCTCGGGCACGGGCCCGCCGACCTCGGCGGGCGTCGCGTTCGGGTCTCCCGGCCGCCAGTCGGCCGCGCCGACGCCCGCGATCGCCGCCGCCGGCGCCGCGATCACGTCGAGGCGGTGCCCGGCGAACGCGCGGGCCGTGGCCGCCACGGTACGGCCGGCGGGCGTGGCGGCGGAGAAGCGGGCGTCCACCACCCACACCCGGTTCTTCGGCTGGTGGACCCGCAGGTCCGTGAGCGCCCGCCACCGGTGCGCGGGCGTCGGCGTGGGCACGGGCGCGGGGTGCGAGGCGGGCGTGTCGAGCACGGCGACGACGACCCGCTCGGCCTGCGGCAGCAGCTTGTGCAGGGTGGCGATCCTGCGCAGGTCAGCGGGGGTCATGGCGAGCACCAGCACGTCGCGGCAGCGCTCGGGCTCCGCGTGCGGCTCCAGCAGGTCCCTGTCCAGGTCCACGGCGCCGTGCAGGTGGGTGCTGTCGTCGATCCCGGCGAAGAACACCCGCGCCCCGCGCAGCTCCGCCAGCAGCCGCTCGATCATCCGGCGCTCCTGAGGTGGCGCATGAGCGAGCTGAGCGGTCCGCGCGGCTCCTGCTCGGCGGCGGGTTCCTGGCCGAGCCGCGCCACCTCGGCGGACAGCCGTTCCACGGTGGCCTTCAGCTCCCTGATCTCGGCCGCCCGCTGCCCGGCCAGCGCCCGCCACTTGGCGGGCTCCCCGGCCAGCGGCTCGGCCTCGTCCGCCGGAACGATGTCGTACTCGACGCCGCTCACCCACTCCGACCCGAACATCTCGTCCACCAGGTCGTCCGCCCTGCCGGGGAACAGCGCGGCGCGGGCGAAGGCGGCCGTGCGCTCCAGCCGGACGGCCACGACCCCTTCCGAGCCCTCCGCGAGCGCCACGCTGACCAGCCCGAGCAGGTCGCGGTCGGCATGCCGGACGAGCCCGGCGAGCGTGTCGGCCCCCAGCACCCATCCGGCGGGCAACGTGACCAGGAACGGGGCCGGCGCCGCCGACACCGGTACGCTCTCCGCGAACTCGACCCGGGGCTCGTACGCGTACAGGTTGTGCAGGAGACGCAGCTCCAGCATGGGGTCGTCGAGGTTCGAGCGCCGCTCGCCGGTCAGCTTGCTCCAGGGCCCGACGAGGGTGACCGCCGCGTCGGTGAGCGTGCCCGCGAGCGCCGAGTCCACGCTCGCGCGCGTCTCCTCGTACGTCGTGGCCGTCACCGCGACCCGCACGTACGGCACCAGCCAGTGCCGGCGCGGATGCTTGCGCAGCCAGCGCAGATCGGGGATCAGGTCACCGAGGTACGACCAGTTGTGCCGGTGCACCTCCTTCTCCCGCAGCATCACGGTGGAGGGCCCGACGTGCCACGCCCTCGCCTCGGCGTCGGGGATGAACACCGCGCCCGCCTGGGCGAGCCGGTAGCCGAGCTCGGTGTCCTCGGCCATGTTCAGGGAGGCGTCCACGCCGCCCGCCGCGCGCAGCAGCTCCGCGCGCACGGAGGTGGAGGCGCCGGTGTGCAGCAGGTACGGGTTCGCCCCCGCGTCCCTGAGCCGCCGCGTGGAGTCGAGGATCTTCTTCGTGTACGCGGTGGGCTCGCCCTCCTCGCCGGGCGCGTCCACGAACCGCGTCTCGCCGATCACCACCGCGTAGTCGATCAGGTGGTGCCAGCGCATGTGCGCTTCCAGGTGGTCGTCGGCGAGGAGCATGTCGGAGTCCAGCCAGTGGATCACGTCGCCGGTGGCCGCGAGCTGCCCCGTCTGCCTGGCCGCACCGCGTCCCCACCCGTCGGCCACCCGGACGACCCGCGCTCCCGGCACCCGCAGTGGCGGCTCGCTGCCGTCGTCGGCGACGATGATCTCGACCAGTTCGGCCGGGTACGTCTGCCGCGCCAGCGCGGGCACCGTGCGCTCCAGCGCCTCCTGGCAGTCGTAGGCGGGGATGACCACCGACACCCGCAGGGCCGGCTGCCACGTGCCGGGCTCCGGGGGCCGCAGCACGCCGTAGTCGTTGTGCCTGATCCGGGTCATACGCGGTCCTCGGCCAGGCTCCTGACCTCCTCGCGCAGCTCCTCCACCTCGCGGGCGCGCGCCATGGCGTTGACCCGGTCCTCGCCGAGTGAGGCCAGGATCGCGCCGAGGTCGTCGGCGCGGCGCGCGGCGGAGTCCTCGACGGCCTGCACCAGCACGTCCAGCCTGGTCTCGATGGTCCTCAGCGCGGCGGTGGTCCTGGCCAGCTCGGCCTCGTGCTTCTTGATGCGCAGGTCGATGCGGTGCGCCTTGCCGTCGAGGCGGCGCACGGTGAGGACGAGCAGGGCGAGCACGGCCAGCACGGCCAGGAACGCCACGGTGGTCGCGGCGGCGCCGAGCGTGATCAGGTCGGCCAGGACGAGGAGCGCGAGCACGCCGAGGGCCAGCGCTGCGAGGGGTGCGGCGGTCGCCGCCAGTCGGCGGGGCGAGAGCATCCGCGCATACCTTTCGTTGTTCACGACTGGGAGGACATCGGAGGCTTCAAGGACATTTATCGACTATTGACACCCTAATCAACATGGGCAACCACCGTGCCACAACTTTCAGCAGGTTCCCAGCGAATCATCAGGCACAAGGCAGGTCCTGCCGAATCTGGCATGCGCGTCTACTCGCCAGTAAAACGGGCGTAAGGTAGGCGCCGATCACCTCCCGAGCGGCCAAGGAGCACACCACCCATGTCCGTCAGCCCTTGCGGCTTCACGCGTACGCCGGAGAAGGGGCTGGCCCGCCTGCACTGGGGCGACACCGGCTGGGCGGTGGAGGGGCAGCCGCCCGACGTACCGGCGCTGCGCCCGCTGCGCGGGCTGGAGATCGAGTGGCCGGACGGGCGGGTGCCGCTCGACGGCCTGCTGAGCCTTACCGCCGCCGGGGTGCCGCTGACGGCGGAGAACGCGCCGCCATGGGTGCCGGACGACCTCGCGGCGCTGCTCACCGACCGCGAGTGGCTGGACCACGCCGCCGACGGCACCGCGCGCTCGCTGGGCGACCTGCGCCGCGAGGAGCACAGCGTACGCCTGCGCCGCCTCGCTCACCCCGTCGCCGCCCCGCAGGTCAGCATCGTGATGGCGACCAAGCGGCCCGCCCTGGTCGGCCAGGCGCTGGCCCAGATGGGGCGCCAGCGGGACGTCCGCGCGGAGGTGCTGCTGGGGCTGCACGGGGTGCGTCACGACGAGGTGCGCGACGCGGTCGCGGCCTGCCCGCTGCCTGTGCGCTGGGTGGAGGCGGCGGCGTCCGTGCCGTTCGGCGAGGTGCTCAACCAGGCCGCCGGGCTCGCCGGCGGTGACTATCTGGCGAAGTGGGACGACGACGACTGGTACGGCCCGCGCCACCTGGCCGACCTGTTCATGGCGATGTCGTACACCGGGGCCGACGTGGTGGGCACCACGGCCGAGTTCTTCTACCTGGAGCCGCTGAAGGCGACGGTCAGGCGGACGACGTTCGCGAGCGGGGCGAGCTATCCGAGCGAGGTGTTCGCCGATCACGTGGCCGGTGGCACGATCATGGTGTCTCGCGCGACATTCCACGAAATAGGGGGATTTCCGGGATTGCCGCGTGCCGTCGATCTCGAATTCCTCAAAGCGGCGCAGAAAGCGGAGGCCCGCGTCTACCGCACCCACGGGCTCGGCTACGTCCTGCGCCGTGGCCTCAGCGCCGACCACACCTGGCAGCTCCCGCTCTCCCACTTCCTCAAGGTGGCCGTCAACCAGTGGCGCGGCTTCCGCCCGAGCCTGCTGATGGAAGCCGCATGACCGAACGCGGCAGGGTGCGCGGGAACGACTACCGGGTTCTCGCCCCCGACGAACACTTCACGCCCCGGCTCACCGTCAGCGTCGTCATCCCGGCCTACGGCGGGCAGGACAAGCTCGACCTGGTGCTCGCCGCGCTGGCCAGGCAGACGTACCCGGCCGGGCTCACCGAGATCATCGTCGTCGACAACGGCAGCTCGCCGCCGCTGCGCCTGCCCGAGGGCACGGCCGCCCGGCTGCTCGTCTGCGACCGCCCCGGCCGGGCCAGCGCCCGCAACGCCGGCCTCGCGCAGGCCAAGGGCGAGGTCATCCACTGGCTCGACTCCGACGTGGTGCTCACGCCCGGCGCCATCGAGGCGCACATGCGCTGGCACCACGCCGCCCCGTACCTCGTCGTCACCGGCTACCTCCGCTTCACCGGCGCCGAACTGCCCGCCGAGCTGCCGGACGACCTGGAGGCGGCGTTCGAGCCGGCCGAGCCGCACGCCTGGATCGTCGACCTGGTCGAGCGCACCGACGGCCTCACCGACAACCCGCAGCGCCCCTTCAGCCTGCACGTCGGCGGCGCCACCTCGGTCAACGCCCGGCTCGTCGAGGCGGCCGGGCCCATGGACGAGGACCTGATACTCGGCCAGGACACCGAGATGGGCTACCGGCTCGGGCAGGCGGGCGCCGTCTTCGTCCCCGAACCGGCCGCCCGCGCCTACCACCTCGGGCCGACCATGCGCATGCGCGACAAGCAGCCCATCGACCGGGTCAGCCACGCGTTCGTCGCCGACCGCATCCCCGCCTACCGCTGGCTGCGCGGGCATCCGGGCCGTCAGTGGAAGGTCCCGTACGTGACGGTGGTCGTGGACGGGACGCGCGGCTACGACGACGTGCGCGCGACGGTCGACGCGGTGCTCGCCGGCACCGTGCCCGACGTGTCGGTGCTGCTCACCGGCCCCTGGTCCACCCTCGACCGCGACCGCCGCGCCCCGCTCCGCGACCCGGACCTGGAGCTGGTCCTCGTCCACGGGCACTACCTGCACGAGGGCCGCGTCCGGCTGGCCGGGACGGCGGACGTGGACCCGGCCGTGCCCTTCGTGCTCCACCTGCCGGCCGGCTGGATCCCCGGCGAGGACACCCTCGCCCGGCTGCTCGACCTGGCCCGCGACGACGGCCTCGGCCTGGTGAACGTCCTGCTGAACGAATCGGCCGAAGGGGTCGTCGCGGCGCGGCTGGAGCGGGCCTCGGCCTTCGCCAGGGCCCGCATCGTCGTCACCGCCGGTGAGGACCTGGACGACGTGGTGGACGAGGTGTCGGGGGTGGCCTGGGTCGAGGGCGAGACCTACGGCTTCTCCACCGGCTCCTCCACCGGCCTTTCCACCGGTTTTTCCACCGGGGCCGCTGTGCCGCTGGGGCGGCGGGGGGCGTACCGGGCGCGCGTGGAGGCGCAGGCCGAGGCCGACAGGCTGGCCAAGGAGGCCGAGCGGCTGCGGGCGCAGGTGGCCAAGTGGCGGGAGGAGGCGGGGCGGTGGCGCAAGTCCACCGTGGAGCTGCGCCGTGAGGTCGGCGCTCTGCGCCGCCAGCTCGCCGCCGCGAACCGGGCGCAGCAGGGGCTGCGCACGCTGGTCTCCACCACCATGAAACGCGCCCTGCGCAAGCGACTGCGCGGCTGACCGGCCGCCGGTCGCGTGGCGTGGCCTGGCGTGCGCCTGACCGGCCGCTGGTCGCGTGGCCTGGTCTGCGGCGCGACTGACCGGCTGTCAGTTCGGGCGCAGGGCGGACTTCAGGCGGCGGAGCAGCGAGTTCTCCGGAGCCTCCACCGACACCGGCACGGGCTCGGCAGCAGGCGCGGCGGGCGGTGCGGGGATGGTGACCGGCTCGGGCTGGGCGGGCGCGGGCCAGAAGCGATCCGGCGGCTCGTGCCGAACCCCGTGCGTCGCCGAGATGACTTCGTCCACGTCCTCCCCGGCCTCCGTGAGCAGCAGCGCCCGCCCCAGGGCCGAGGTCCGTTCGAGCCGGGCGGTCCGCCCGTCCGGCAGATCCACGACCAGCACCCCGGCCAGGTCCTTCTGCACCGACTCGACCATGCGCTCCAGCGTCGCCCGGTGCAGCGGCACGTCCACCGGCCCCCGGTAGCGGAACGGCGTCGGCGCGGGCGTCGGCGCGGCCTCGTCGATGAGCCTGATGCGTTCGTCGTTGGCGAACAGATCACGCATCAGCCGCAGCTCGAAGCACGGGTCCGACAGGCCGAAACGTTCGGGGGAGAGCCGCGACCACGGCCCCACCAGAGTCACGACGACGTCCTGCAGCTTGCCGTCCAGGGCGGCGGCCACGGCCTGCCGCACCACCGACTCGCTGGTGTCGGTGACGTCGAGCACCACCTCCACGTACGGCACCAGCCACCGCCGCCCCCGGTCCTTGCGCAGGTCCCTGCGCAGCGGGATGCGGTGCGCCAGGTAGGGCTCCACGGCCCGGACGGCGCGCTCGCGGTCGCGGTGCTGGGAGGGCAGCCCGAGATGGATGGCCTGGGCGCTCAGGTCGGGCACGAAGACGACGCCGTGCATGGCCAGCCGGTAGGAGAACTCGGTGTCCTCGCCGCGGATCACGGTCGGGTCGAGGCCGCCCACGGCGTGGAAGACCTCGCGGGGGAGGGCGAAGGTCGGCCCCGTGCAGACGTGGTACGGGTTGCGGCTCTTGCGCAGCCCGTCGGTCTTGGCGATCGTCGCCTCGGTCGAGCTGGCCACGGCCCCGTCGAGGTCGAACAGCTCTCCCAGGTGCCCGGCGTGGAAGACCTGGCGCGGCGTGACGGGCGGCGCGTCGACGAACTTCTTCATCCCGATCGTGACCAGGTAGTCGGTCACGTGATGCCAGCGGGCGAGCGCCTCGATGTGCTCGCGGCAGGCCACCATGTCGGAGTCGAGCCGCTGGATGAGCTCGCCGTCGGCGGCCTTGGCGCCGGTGTTGACGGCGTTGGAGATGCCCCAGCCGTCCTCGACCCGTACGAGACGGGTGTTGACCGGGCGGATCTCCGGCAGCCGGATCGGCGGCCGGCTGCCGTCGTCGACGACCAGTACCTCCATGAGGTGCGCCGGGTACGTCTGCGCGGCCAGCGCCGCCAGCGTCAGGTCGAGCTTGTCCTGCCCACCGTGCGCGGGTACCACCACGCTCACGGACAGGGCGGGTGACCAGGCGCCGAGCTGCGGTGCCGCCAGTGGTGAGTAGTCGTTCTGCCTCAGAGCAGGACGCGCGTTCATGGTCGTGACCCCCTTCCGCGACCTTATCGGGAGATGCTGAGAATTTCCTGAATAGTGCTCCTGTCCAACGCGGATCCAACGCGGATCCGGCGCGGACGTCCGACCCGTGGACGCGGCTCCGCGCCACGCGCGTACACCCCGTACACTCGGTGCCCAACACCGCAGGTAGGGAGTCATCATGAGCAGGTCGTGGCGTGGCCTCATCGAGGAGTACCGCGAGCGTCTTCCGGTCACCGCGAAGACGCCGGTCATCACGCTGCTCGAAGGCGGCACGCCGCTGGTGCCCGCCCACCGCGTCTCGGCCCTCACGGGGTGTGACGTCTACCTGAAGGTCGAGGGGGCCAACCCGACGGGCAGCTTCAAGGACCGCGGGATGACGATGGCCATCAGCAAGGCGGTCGAGGAGGGGGCCAAGGCGGTCATCTGCGCCTCCACGGGCAACACCTCGGCGTCCGCCGCCGCCTACGCCGTGCGCGCGGGGCTGACCTGCGCCGTGCTGGTGCCGCGGGGGAAGATCGCCATGGGCAAGCTGGCCCAGGCGCTCGTGCACGGGGCCACGCTGCTGCAGGTCGAGGGGTCGTTCGACGACTGTCTGGAGATGACCCGCAAGCTGTCGTCCAGCTACCCGATCGCGCTGGTCAACTCCGTGAACCCGTTCAGGCTGCAGGGGCAGAAGACGGCGGCGTTCGAGATCGTCGACACGCTCGGCGACGCGCCTGACATCCACTGCATCCCGGTCGGCAACGCCGGCAACATCTCGGCGTACTGGATGGGTTACCAGGAGTACGCCGACGACGGCGTCTCGACGAAGCGGCCGCGCATGTTCGGCTTCCAGGCCAGCGGTGCGGCGCCGATCGTCGGGGGCGCGCCGGTCGCGCATCCGCACACGATCGCCACCGCGATCCGCATCGGCAACCCCGCCTCCTGGTCGCTGGCCACCGCGGCGCGCGACGACTCGGGCGGGACCATCCAGGCGGTGACCGACCGGCAGATCGCGGCCGCGTACAAGCTGCTGGCGCAGGAAGAGGGCGTGTTCGTGGAGCTGGCGTCGGCCGCCAGCGTCGCGGGCTTGCTGCAGGCGCACGCGCAGGGCATGGTTGAGGCGGGGCAGCGCATCGTCTGCACGGTCACGGGCAACGGGCTGAAGGACCCTGACTGGGCCATTTCGGGGGCCCCGGCGCCGGTGGTCATCCCCATCGACGTCCACGCCGCCGCGGCGGCGCTCAACCTCGCCTGACGGGGAGTGACGAGGGAAAAGTGAACGAATGAGGACCGTTGACATTCGCGTGCCCGCGACGTCGGCGAACCTGGGGCCGGGTTTCGACGCGCTCGGGCTCGCGCTCAGCCTCCACGACGAGGTACGCGCCACGCTCACCGGGGAGCGCGGCGTGCACGTCACCGTGGAGGGCGAAGGCGCCGGGGAGGTGGATTCCGGCGAGGGTCACCTGGTCGTCAAGGCCATGCGCAAGGCGTTCGAGCGCATGGGCGTGCCTCAGCCGGAAGGCATACGGCTGCACTGCCGCAACCGGATTCCGCACGCGCGGGGGCTGGGATCGTCGTCGGCGGCGGTGTGCGCGGGCATTCTCGCCGCGCGCGCTTTGGCCGATAGCGAACTTTCCGACGACGACGTCTACGCCCTGGCCACCGAGATGGAAGGGCATCCCGACAACGTCGCCCCCTGTCTCGCGGGCGGGCTGACCATCTCGTGGTCCGACCACGACGGGCTGCCGCGTATGGTGAGACTGGCTCCCGACCAGCGCGTTCGTCCAGTCGTCGTCGTTCCTTCGACCCGGCTTTCCACGGAGGCGGCGCGGGGGCTGCTGCCGAAGGACGTGCCCCACAAGGACGCCTCCTTCAACGCCGGCAGGGCCGCGTTGCTGATCGCCGCGCTGACCCGACGGCCCGAGCGAGAGCTGCTGCTCGCCGCCACAGAAGATCGGCTCCACCAGGGATACCGCGCGCCTGCGATGAGGGCGAGCGCGGATCTGGTAGAACGTCTCCGTGCAGTGGGCGTGCCCGCGGTCGTTTCGGGAGCGGGTCCCACGGTTCTTGCGTTTTCGACATCGGATACGCAGGATTTGATCGCGCCAGAAGTGGGTAATGACTGGCACATCCAGCTAATGGACGTCGACCCGGTTGGTGCGAACGTTCAGTTCCCCGAGACACGCTGATGCCTCTTTAGACCTTCAGGGAATAGCCGTGTGCGCTGGTGATGTTAGGCTGATAGCCGCACCAGATGCCCCCTTGGTGGGTGCGTGCTTGTCAGCCACACATCGCTGCATCATGCTTCACGTCGCGAGGCGGAAGCAGCGCGGCTGTCTCCCCGGAATCCGTTGCCTCCGGTTGGCCCACACCCGGTTGGCTCGACGTGAGGTGGCGACGACGGGGATCTGCGCGTTCGAATCACTTCGACATCTGGTTGGCGACAGCAATCTGGGGGGTGTCAGCCACGCGCCAAGGGCCATCGGCGGCGTGGAAGAACCCCTCCCCAAGAGTGGCGGCCGTCTGCATCGACAGCCGAAGATCGCAAAGTGCACCCCGACCCGGTCTGTCCCGCCGGATCGCAAGCACCTCCGGGACGCTCGGAAGAACAAATCCGGCGCCCGACCCCTGGGAAGGACCTTTTAGTTGAGCGACACCACCGAACTCCTCTCCGACGCATCAGGCGCTGAGCCGGCGTCCGGCGACACCCCCACCCGCGCCGCGGCCAAGCCGCGTGCGCGTCGCTCCGGCACCGGCCTGTCCGCCAAGGTGCTGCCCGAGCTGCAGAAGATGGCAGCTGAGCTGGGCATCAGCGGGACCGGGCGCATGCGGAAGAGCCAGCTCATCGCGGCCATCCAGGAGAAGCAGGGTGGCGGATCCGGAGACGGCGCACCGACGGCCACGGCTGTGGCCGAGCCCGCCCCGGCCCCGGCGGAGGCGGCCCCCGCGGCCGAGCGGCCCACCCGTACGCGCAGGGAACGTTCCCGCACCAAGACCGTGGAGAAGCCCGCTGAGGAGACCGCTCCGCAGCCCGCCGCGCAGGCTCCCGAGCCCGTGGCCGCCGCGCCCGAGCCGGTCGCCGTGACCCCGGCGGAGCCCGTCGTGGAGCAGCAGGCCCAGCCCGCGGAGGCTCCGCAGGGCGACTCGCGCTCCGAGCGTGGCGAGAGCAGGCGCGAGCGCCGCAGCCGCGGCGAGCGCCGCGAGCGTGGCGACCGCGGCGGCGACCGCGGTGAGGGCGGCCGCGCCGAGAGCAGCCGTGACGGCGCCCGCGACGGCGCCCGTGACAGTGTTCGCGACGGCGCCCGTGACAGTGCTCGTGACAGCGCCCGCGACGGCGCCCGCGACGGCGTCCGTGACAGTGCTCGTGATGGGCGCGACGGCCGTGACAGCCGCGACGGTGGCCGTGACGGCCGCGATGGCCGTGACGGCGGGCGCGACGGCCGTGGCGAGCGCGACCGCGTCGCCGCCGACGCCGGCAGCCGCGGCGACCAGCGCGGCGGCCCCCGTGACGGGGCCCGCGACTCCCGCGACACTCGCGACGGGGACGACGACGACCGCGGCGGGCGCAGCCGCAGGGGCCGCTTCAGGGAGCGCAACCGTGGCCGCGGCCGCGAGCGCTACGAGGCGGGCGACCCCGTCATCGGCGACGACGACGTGCTCATCCCGATCGCCGGCATCCTCGACATCCTCGACAACTACGCCTTCGTCAGGACCAGCGGCTACCTGCCGGGCAGCAACGACGTCTACGTCTCGCTGGCCCAGATCCGCCGCAACGGCCTGCGCAAGGGCGACGTCATCACCGGCGCCGTCAGGCAGCCGCGCGATGGCGAGCGCCGCGAGAAGTTCAACGCCCTGGTCCGCCTCGACACCGTCAACGGCATGGACCCGGAGCAGGCCCGCAACCGGCCCGACTTCAACAAGCTGACGCCGCTCTACCCGCAGGAGCGCCTGCGCCTCGAGACCGAGCCGAACATCCTCACCACGCGGATCATCGACCTCGTCTCGCCGATCGGCAAGGGCCAGCGCGGCCTCATCGTCTCCCCGCCCAAGGCCGGTAAGACGATGGTGCTGCAGGCCATCGCCAACGCGCTCACCCGCAACAACCCCGAGTGCCACCTCATGGTCGTGCTCGTGGACGAGCGGCCAGAAGAGGTCACCGACATGCAGCGGTCGGTCAAGGGCGAGGTCATCCACTCGACCTTCGACCGTCCCGCCGAGGACCACACCACGGTCGCCGAGCTCGCCATCGAGCGCGCCAAGCGCCTGGTGGAGCTGGGCCACGACGTGGTCGTGCTGCTCGACTCGATCACCCGTCTCGGCCGCGCCTACAACCTGGCCGCGCCGGCGTCCGGGCGCATCCTGTCCGGTGGTGTCGACTCCACGGCGCTCTACCCGCCCAAGCGCTTCTTCGGCGCCGCCCGCAACATCGAGAACGGCGGCTCGCTAACGATCCTCGCCACGGCCCTGGTCGAGACCGGGTCCAAGATGGACGAGGTCATCTTCGAGGAGTTCAAGGGCACCGGCAACATGGAGCTCAAGCTCAACCGCTCCCTGGCCGACAAGCGCATCTTCCCCGCGGTGGACGTCGACGCGTCCAGCACTCGTAAGGAAGAGATCCTCATGGCCAAGGAGGAGCTGCAGATCGTCTGGAAGCTGCGGCGCGTCCTGCACGCGCTCGACATGCAGCAGGCGCTGGAGCTGCTTCTGGAGAAGATGAAGGAGACGAAGTCCAACGCGGAGTTCCTCCTCCAGGTCCAGAAGACCACGGTGAGCAACGACCGCGACTAGCGGTAGCGCTTCGCGAAGGGGCGGCGGGTTCTTTCCCGCCGCCCCTTTCGCGCGCCTGGGCGGGTGCCGGCGCCACTTCGGCGCGCCGCGGGGCCGGTGCCGACGGTCACACTCGGCGCGCTGCCACGCGCACCCGGCACCGCGTTCCTGGCGCAGCCTCTGCGGTGCGCGGCTGGACGCCGGGGGTGGAGCTAGCCCCACCCCTTGACTGCTGCTCGCCGTATTCCCGGCGACCCCGCCGCCGGGGGACGCTGTCGGCATGCGAACGGTGGCGTTGAAAGACCGCGTGCCGTGGGGGCCGTTGGGGCCGATCGGCTTGCTGGTGGATCCGATGACGTGGCGCGCGGCGCCGTACCTGCTGGTCAGCGGGGCGTTCGGGCTGATGTGGTACTTCGTGCTGGCCATCACCATCTCCGTCTCGCTCGCCCTGGCGGTGGTCTGGGTCGGCGTGCCGCTGGCCATCGCCACCATGCTGCTGTGGCGCGGCGGGGCCAGGCTGGAGCGGCGGGTGTTGCGGCTGGCGTTCGGGGTCGACATCGCCGACCCGTACCGGCCGCGCCCGAGGCGTGGGCTGGGCGCGCACGTGCGGTGGCTGCTGAAGGACCCGTCGACCTGGCGCGACCTGGGCTACCTGCTCATGCTGCTGCCGCTCGGCTTCGTCGAGGGCGTGCTGTCGTTCGTGTCGTGGATGGTCGCGGGCGGGCTGCTGCTGGCCCCCATGCTGTACGGGCTGCAGGAGGCGAGCGGCGGCTCCGGGTACTTCGTCGAGGGCTGGACGGAGGCGTGGTTCGCGGGCATCTGCGGCGTGCCGGCGCTGATGGGGTGCCTCTACCTGATCCGGGGGATGACCTGGCTGCACGGGACGCTGGCCACCGTCCTGCTCGGCGGGGGCGAGGAGGAACGGCTGCGGGCCAGCAGGGCCCGCGGGGTGGACGCGGCCGAGGCCGAGCGGCGCAGGATTGAGCGCGACCTGCACGACGGCGCGCAGCAGCGGCTGTTGTCGGTGGCGGTGGACCTGGGGCGGGCGCAGTCGAAGTTCGACAGCGACCCCGAGACGGTCAGGGAGCTCATCGCGCAGGCCCACGCCGGCACCAAGGCGGCCATCGCCGAGCTGCGGAACCTGGCCAGGGGCATCCACCCTGCCATCCTGAGCGACCGGGGGCTGGACGCGGCGCTGTCGGGGCTCGCGGCGCGGGCGCCGATCAGGGTGGACGTGTCGGTCGAGCTGGCGGACCGGCCGCCGGCCGCGGTCGAGAGCATCGCGTACTTCACCGTGGCCGAGTCGCTGGCCAACATGGCCAAGCACTCCGGAGCGACGGAGGCGTCGGTGACCGTGTTCAAGGACCGGCGCGGCGTGGTCGTGGACGTGTGGGACAACGGCATCGGCGGCGCGGCCGTCGTACCGGAAGGCGGCCTGTCGGGGCTGGCCGACCGGGCGGCGACCATCGACGGCGTGCTGGTCGTGCACAGCCCCATGGGCGGGCCCACGTTCATCCGTGCGGAGCTGCCGTGCGAGTGGTAGTCACGACTCATGCGTGTCGTCATCGCGGAGGACTCCGTACTGCTGCGTGAGGGGCTGGCGCGGCTGCTGGCAGACGGCGGCGTCGAGACCGTGGCGGCCGTCTCCGACGGCGCCGCCCTGGAGGCGGCGGTGCTGGAGCACGAGCCCGACCTGGCCATCGTCGACGTGCGGATGCCGCCCACGCACACCGACGAGGGCCTGCGCGCCGCCCTGCGGGTGCGCGCGGCCAGGCCCGACTTCCCGATCCTGGTGCTGTCGCAGTACGTCGAGGAGCGCTACGCGGGCGACCTCATCGGCAGGGCCGTCGGCTACCTGCTGAAGGAGCGGGTGGCGGACGTGACGGAGTTCCTCGCCGCGGTGCGGCAGGTGGCGGCGGGCGGCACGGTCATCGACCCGGAGGTGGTCGTGCAGTTGCTCAGCCGCCAGCGCCGTGGCGCCCCGCTGGACTCGCTGTCGCCGCGCGAGCGCGAGGTGCTGGCCCTGATGGCGGAGGGCCGCTCCAACACCGCCATCGCGGCCCGCCTGGTCGTCACGGAAGGCGCCGTGGAGAAGCACATCTCCGGCATCTTCGCCAAGCTGGCGCTGGGTCCGGCGCCTGAGGACCATCGGCGGGTGCTGGCCGTCCTGACGTACCTCGGGCGCTGATCGACGGGAATGACCGATGGCCTGGGATGGTTACACGATCTGGCACACTGGTAGCTGACCATTTTCGCGGTTCCGGTTCACGCCATGCGTGAAGGCGACCCGGCGGCCGCGCCCCGAAAGGACAGCGATGAAGCGCGACATCCACCCTGACTACCACGTGACGCAGGTCTCCTGCTCCTGCGGTAACACGTTCACCACCCGTAGCACCGCCAAGAACGGCGTCATCCACGCCGACGTGTGCTCGGCCTGCCACCCGTTCTACACGGGCAAGCAGAAGATCCTCGACACCGGCGGCCGGGTGGCCCGCTTCGAGAAGCGCTTCGGCAAGAAGGCCACGGGCAAGTAGCTTCACCCACGCCGGCTCGGACGCACCCTGTGCGGCCGGGTCGGCGTTGTTGGTGAAACGGCCACACTTCACGAAAACAAGGGACCCACGGTGAATCTCGACGAGTTGCTCAAGGAGTATTCCGAGCTGGAGCTGCAGCTCGCCGACCCCGCCGTGCACGCAGACCAGAACAAGGCCCGCACGCTCGGTCGTCGCTACTCGCAGCTCACCCCGATCGTCGGCACCTACCGCGAGCTCGACTCCGTCCGCGAGGACCTGACGGCCGCCAAGGAGCTGGCCGGCGAGGACGAGGGGTTCGCCGCCGAGGCCGCCGAGCTGGAGGAGCGCATCCCGCAGCTCGAGGAGAAGCTCAGGCACCTGCTCATCCCGCGCGATCCCAACGATGACAAGGACATCATCATGGAGATCAAGGCGGGCGAGGGCGGCGAGGAGTCCGCGCTGTTCGCGGGCGACCTGCTGCGGATGTATCTGCGCTACGCCGAGCGGCTCGGCTGGAAGACCGAGGTCATCGACAGCCAGCCCTCCGACCTGGGCGGATACAAGGACGTCACGGTCGGCATCCGGGCCAAGGGCGACGAGGGTGTCTGGTCGAGGCTCAAGTACGAGGGCGGCGTGCACCGCGTGCAGCGGGTGCCCGTCACCGAGTCGCAGGGCCGCATCCACACCAGCGCCGCAGGCGTGCTCGTCTACCCGGAGGCGGAGGAGGTCGACGTCCAGATCGACCCCAACGACCTGCGCATCGACGTCTACCGCTCCAGCGGCCCCGGCGGCCAGAGCGTCAACACCACCGACTCCGCGGTCCGCATCACCCACTTGCCCACCGGCGTCGTCGTCTCGTGCCAGAACGAGAAGAGCCAGCTCCAGAACAAGGAGTCGGCGCTGCGCATCCTCCGGGCCAGGCTGCTGGCCATCGCCCAGGAGGAGGCCGAGGCCGCCGCGCAGGCCGAGCGCAAGTCGCAGGTACGCACCGTCGACCGCTCCGAGCGCGTCCGCACCTACAACTTTCCGGAAAACCGCATCTCCGACCACCGCGTCGGCTTCAAGGCGTATAACCTCGACCAGGTTCTCGACGGCGAGCTGACCGCCGTCACCCAAGCCCTCATCGACGCCGAGACGGCGGAGAAGCTCGCACAACACTCATGACATTTCTGCTGGACGAGATCGCGCTCGCCACCGCCCGGCTCGCCGAGGCAGGCGTTCCTTCGCCGCGCACCGACGCGGAGGAGATCGCGGCGTTCGTCCACGGCGTGCGCAGGAGCGAGCTCCACACGGTCAAGGACTCCGAGTTCGACGCGCTGTTCTGGGAGGGCGTCGCCCGGCGCGAGGCCCGCGAGCCGCTGCAGCACATCACCGGGCACGCCTACTTCCGCTACCTGGAGCTGGCCGTCGGGCCCGGCGTGTTCGTGCCGCGGCCGGAGACCGAGGTGGTGGCCGGCTGGGCCATCGAGACCCTGCGCGAGATGGACGTCAACGCGCCCCTCGTCGTCGACCTCGGCACCGGCTCAGGCGCGATCGCGCTGTCCATCGCCCAGGAGGTGGCGCTGGCCGAGGTGCACGCCGTGGAGGTCGACCCCGCCGCGTACACGTGGGCCAAACGCAACATCTCCGAGCACGGCCAGGGCCGCACCCACCTGCACCCGGAAGACCTCGCCGAGGCGTTGCCCGAGCTCAACGGCAAGGTCGACCTGGTCATCTCCAACCCGCCGTACATCCCGCCCGGCGCGATCCCGCGCGACCCCGAGGTGCGCGACTACGACCCCTCCAGGGCGCTGTACGGCTCGGGCGACGACGGGCTCGGCGAGGTGCGCGCGGTGGAACGCACCGCCCGCCGCCTGCTGCGCCCCGGCGGCTGGGTGGCCGTCGAACACGCCGACGAGCAGGGCAGGGCCGTGTACCTGACCTTCCCCGAGGACAACGGCTGGCGCGACGTGCGCCTGCGCCAGGACCTCACCAGAAGAGACCGCTTCGTCACGGCCCGGCTGGGCCAGGACTAGGATGCACGCCGTGGGACGACGTTTTGACTGCTCCGACCCCGACCAGCGGGCCATCGCGCTGATGGAGGCCGCCGCGGCGGTGCGCCGCGGGGACCTCGTGGTGCTGCCGACCGACACGGTTTACGGCATCGGCGCCGACGCCTTCACCCCTGCGGCCGTCCAGTCGCTGCTCGACGCCAAGGGCCGCGGCCGCGACATGCCGCCGCCGGTGCTCGTGGGCACCGTCAGAGCCGCCACAGCGCTCGTGGACGACCTGGGGCCGTACGGGCAGGACTTGATAGACGCATTCTGGCCCGGGCCGCTCACGCTCGTCTGCAAGGCCAACAGGGCCCTTTCCTGGGACCTGGGGGAGACCAAGGGCACGGTGGCCGTCCGCATGCCGCTGCACCCGGTCGCGCTCGACCTGCTCAAGGAGACCGGCCCGATGGCCGTCTCCAGCGCCAACCGCTCGGGCGCGCCCGCCGCGACCACCGCGGAGGAGGCCGAGGAGCAGCTCGGCGACTCCGTCGAGGTCTACCTCGACGGCGGCAAGACCACCGACCACACGCCCTCCACCATCCTCGACCTCACCACCGCCGTGCCCCGCATGCTGCGGCGCGGGGCCATCCCGGTGGAGAAGCTGCGCGGCATCATCGGGTACGTCGCCACCGACGACTGACGTATACCGGCTGCTTATTCCGGCTGCCATCGCTGTCGGGCCGTGATTACGGTGAGGCCCGGAGCGGTGAGACGTCCGGGAGTGGCCGATGGGCAAGTACGACGGCATGGATCCCCAGTTGGTCCGTGACCTGCTGACCGAGGTGAAACACGCGGCCGAGGAGATGCGCAGGGTCGAGGACCGGGTCCGGGCCACCATGGCGCGTGTCGAGGTGCCCGTCGCGGCCACCCATCGGCCCGCGCAGGTGGCGGATGCCGTGGGGGAGATGGTCAGGGACGTCGATGGGCGGCTCGCCGTGCTGGAGAAACGGGTCGAGGGGGATGGGCCCAAGGACGTTCGGGGGGACGGGGATCGGTACGGGAATCCGCGTACCGGTGAGGATGACGGGGACCAGAAGACCGGCTCCGAGGGGAAGAAGACCGATTCCGACGGAGTGACGGGCTCGGACGGGAAAACCGGGTCCGACGGGAAGACAGGTTCCGAGGGCAAGACGGGGTCCGAGGGCAAGACGGGCTCCGAGGGCAAGACGGGGTCCGAGGGCGAGACCGGGACCGACTCCGACGGGAAGACCTGCGACGACACAGCGGGCAAGGGGACGGGATCCGAGGGAACGACCGGGGATCGGCCCGCGGAGACGCCCAAGGACCCCGCGGAGACGCCCAAGGACGACGATCTGGGCAGCAGGCGCGATCAGGGGACCGAGACGGATCGCGGCGTGACGGAGCCGCCGTCCAAGGACACCGACACCCCCGCCGAGGACGATGCTCCTGCCAAGGACACCGACACCCCCGCCGAGGACACGGATGCGCCGACCAAGGACACCGGCACCTCCGCTGCGAACGGCCAGAACGCCGCACAGCCCCGTGTCGTGGTGGTCGACGGCGTCAAGGTCCTGCAAGTGCCGCTCGACGCACCCCAGGCGGCCGTGATAGAGGACATGCTCAAGAACCCGGACCAGGTCCGACCGGCCGACATGCCGAAGCTCCCCGCCGACGGCGGCGACGTGGTCTCCGCCGAGGCGAACCCGCCCGGCCTGGACGCCCTCCAGACCGTCATCGAGGACCACAGGCAGATCGCGCCGCAGGACATGCCGGGTGTGCAGGTGCCGGAGGGCGAGTACGGCAAGGGCGAATGGGCCGAGCGTGACATCCGCCCGGACGGGCCCGCCGGGTCAATCGACGCGGGCGACGCGAGCACGGGCGCGCCGCTGACGCCTCCGGGGGCGGACACGTCGAGTGTGGCCGGGGGCGGCGTGGCGGAGGTCAGCACCACACCGGGCGACGACGCTTGCGGCTCGGGCCAGGACACCACCCCCGACCAGCCGAAAGACGACGCGCCAACGGACGACCAGCCCGCCGGTGACGGACGTACGGACGACCAGCCCGCCGGTGACGGACGTACGGACGACCAGCCCGCCGGTGACGGGCGTACGGGCGACCAGCCCGCGGGTGACGGGCGTACAGGCGACCAGCCCGCGGGAGACCGGCCTGAGCAGGGCACAGGCCGCCCAGGCGAGCCGGTCGCCATCCCACCCACCAACCCCGCCGACACCCCGGGCACAGCCCCGGAGACGGGCCAGGGCGGCGGGCAGACCCCTGCGCCGGGCAACAACGTGGCGGAGACGGGCTACGGAACGGCGCCCGGATCGCAGGTGAACGGCGGCACGGACCCCGCGTACGAGATCCTGATCGCCTACGACGTGGACCAGGTCCAAGACCCGGCGGCGGACGACGGCGACGTGGTCACCTCCGACACCACCCCACCCACCCTGGACGCCCTCAGAACCGTGATCGACCACCACCGCGACATCCAGCCCCAGGACATGCCCTCCGTCCAGATCCCCGCAGGCGAGTACGGCAAGGGCGAATGGGCCCCCGAGGACGTGGGCCCTGACGGCCCGCCCGGGGCGATCGACCCGGGCCGCCCGGAGAGGAGCCAGTGATGTACGCCGACCCACCGGCCCCCCGCCCCAAGGGCGCGAACGAGTCCCCGCCCGCCTCGCCCGGCGGCGCCGACGGCCTGCAGCACCCGTGGAAGTGGAACCCCGACTACCAGAAGCTGATCGACGCCTGGGAGGAGCTGCTGCCGCGTCTGGACACGCTGACGACCACGCTGGACAAGGCGTATTCGCGGGCCAGGAGCCCGCAGACGTGGGACGCGGCGGTGGGGGAGCGCTACGTGGAGGACATCCGTGAGTGGCGACGCCGGCTGGCGCTGTACCGGCTCTCGGTCCTGACGGCGCTCAGCGACAAGGCGGAGCGGATGCCGCGGTGGGTGCGGACCACGGACGTGCCCCAGCCGTTCTGGTGAAATTTCGGGTCAGCCCCGACATATGGGCAAATCGGACATCGGGCCGTATGGTGGAACGATGGGTGCGGAACCCTACTACGGTCCTGACTTCGGGATGCTGGAGAGCCGGGATCCCGAGATCGCGCAGATCCTGATCGACGAGCTCGACCGGGTCCGCGGCGGCATCCAGCTCATCGCGAGCGAGAACTTCACCTCGCCCGCCGTTCTGGCCGCACTCGGCTCCACCCTCACCAACAAGTACGCCGAGGGCTACCCGGGCAAGCGTTACTACGGCGGCTGCGAGGTCGTGGACCGGGCGGAGCGACTGGCGGTGGAGCGGGCGTGCGGCCTGTTCGGGGCGGAGCACGCCAACGTCCAGCCCCATTCGGGCGCGTCGGCGAACCTGGCCGCCTACGCCGCGCTGCTGCAGCCCGGCGACACCATGCTGGCGATGGCGCTGCCGCACGGCGGCCATCTCACGCACGGCTCCAAGGTGAACTTCTCGGGAAGATGGTTCGACGTCGTCTCGTACGGCGTGCGTCGCGACACCGAACTCATCGACTACGACGAGGTGCGCGACCTGGCGCTGCGGCACCAGCCGAAGCTCATCGTGTGCGGCGCGACGGCGTACCCGAGGCTGATCGACTACACGGCGTTCCGCGGGATCGCGGACGAGGTGGGGGCGTGGTTGCTGGCGGACGCGGCGCATCCGATCGGGCTGATGGCGGGCGGGGCGATCCCGTCGGCGGTGCCGTACGCGGACGTGGTGACGTTCACCACCCACAAGGCGCTGCGCGGCCCGCGCGGCGGCGCCATCCTGTGCACGCGGGAGCTGGCCGGGAAGATCGACCGGGCGGTGTTCCCGTTCGTGCAGGGCGGGCCGCTGATGCACGTGGTGGCGGCCAAGGCCGTGGCGTTCCGCGAGGCGGCGAGCCCTGACTTCGCCGACTACGCCAGGCGGGTGATCGCGAACGCGCAGGCGCTGGCCGAGGCGCTGGCGGTGGAGGGGATGCGGGCGGTCTCGGGCGGGACGGACACGCATCTGGCGCTGATCGACCTGCGCGGGGCGGGCGTGACGGGCGCGGAGGCGGAGCGCAGGTGCGCGGAGGCGGGGATCACGCTGAACCGCAACGCCGTCCCCTACGATCCGGAGCCGCCGGCGATCACTTCGGGCATCCGCGTGGGCACGCCGTGCGTGACCACTCAGGGGATGGGGCCCCAGGAAGTCAAGGAGATCGGCGTGCTGGTGACCCGGGCGGTGCGGCATCCTGGCAGCGCTGCGGAGATCAGGGAAAGAGTTGCGGCGCTTCTGGCCATCCATCGTCCATATCTCAGCGAATATTAAGCGGTTCTGTGTCGATTTCCGGTCACAGCTGGCCGGAGCATCCGGGAAACTAGGTTCGTGCGCGAATACCTGTTCATGGCGCTCATCTCGGCGGCGGTCACGTATCTGCTGGTGCCGCTGGTGCGCCGCTTCGCCATCCGCATCGGCGCCATGCCCGAGGTTCGCGAGCGCGACGTGCACACCACGCCGACGCCCAGGCTGGGCGGCTTGGCGATGTACGGCGGCCTGGTCGTCGGGTTGCTGACGGCGAGCCAGCTCACCCACACCGGCGAGGCTCTGGCCAGGTACGACGCCGACGTCGTCACGGCGCTGATCGTGGCGGGCGGGCTCATCACGGTGACCGGGTTCCTCGACGACTGGTGGGGCATGGACGCCTTCATCAAGCTCGGCGGGCAGATCGCGGCGGCGGGTGTGCTGGTCTTCTTCAACATGCGGCTGCTCTACATCCCGCTGCCCAAGGACTGGGGCGGCTCCACCAGCCTCGACTACACGCTCAGCACGATCATCACGATCCTCGTCGTGGTCGTGACGATCAACGCGGTCAACTTCGTCGACGGCCTCGACGGGCTCGCGGCGGGCATCGTCTGCATCGCCGCCATGGCCACCTGGGCCTACTCCATCTTCCTCGCGCAGAGCATGAGCGCCGGCAACATCACCACGACGGCCGCCATCGCGGCCGTGCTCATCGGCACCTGCCTGGGCTTCCTGCCGCACAACTTCCACCCGGCCAAGATCTTCATGGGCGACACCGGGGCCATGCTGATCGGCCTCGTGCTCGCCTCCTCGATCGTGACGGTGACGCCGCTCGACCCCGCCGCGATCGAGAGCGTGAACAAGGTCGGTGTGCTGCTGCCGCTGATGCTGCCCGCCGCGGTGCTGGTCCTGCCGCTCATCGACCTCATCACCGCGGTGGTCCGCCGCACCTCGCAGGGCCTGTCGCCGTTCGCGCCCGACCGCGGCCACCTGCACCACCGGCTGCTCGACATCGGCCACTCGATGCGGCGCTCGGTGCTGATCATGTACGCGTGGGCGTTCCTGTTCGCCTTCGGCGTGGTGCTGCTGGCGCGCGTGGGTGTGCCGGTGCTGTGGTTCGTGCCGTTCATCGTCCTGGCGCTGGGCGTGCTGGTGCTCATGGCCGCCCCGCGCTGGCGCGGCAGAGGCGGTGCGCACTCCGCGCCGCGGGGCAAGCACCCGGAGGACGATGACGGCCCGCCCACGGGCCCGATGCCGCCGATCCTGCCGGATACGCAGGTCAGAAGACCGCAGATGCCTCCGTCGGACGGTTCGTCGCGAGAGCGCGCGACCGCGGAGGGAAATCCGGTCATTCCAGTCTTTCCGAGCCGTTCTTGATCGCGAACTAGAAACGGCAGGTAAAAGCGGTCTTCCGTGAGCTTGTGATATCTTTCACGAGCAGGGACTCCAGACTGACCGGTTCTGGAGGTAGCAAACGCTCGCTTGATAACTTGCTGATGGAGCACCGATGCAGGCCAATGACGTGCGCGTACTCAAGAGCGCCGCGATTCCGACCGCACTGGTTGGGGTGGTCGCCGTCGTCGTGGCGCTGCTTCTGGCAGGAGGCAAGGGAGCGCTCGGCGCGGCCCTCGGAACCTTGCTCGTCGGGGTTTTCTTCAGCATCAGCGTGGTAGCGGTGTCCTATGCCGCCCGCGTCTCCCCGCAACTGATGGCGATCGCGGCGATGGGCAGCTACCTCGTCAAGGTCGTCGTCATCATGATCGTGCTCTCGTCCTTCAGCGACACCACGCTCTGGAACACCCGGGCGTTCGCCTGGGCCGTGGTGGTGTGCACGCTGGTATGGACGGGTTTCGAAGTGCGTGCCTTCGTCAAGACCAAGATGCTCTACGTCGACCCCGACGCCAAGGTTCCCGGCAAGGGCGACTCATGAGGCAGGCACTTGACGGGGCCCGATATGACTAGTCCTCCACTCGCCTGCTATCGTCGGGGCCGCGATGAGCGCACAGGAACGCCGACCGGAAGAAGACGGTCGCGACTTCGCCGACGCCATGTGGTCGATCCCCAGCTATCTGCTCGCCGGGATGGCCATCTATGGCGGAATCGGGTGGTTGCTGGACCGGTGGCTGGACATGTCCGCGTTCTTCCCCATAGGCATCGTCCTTGGGCTGGTGCTCGCTGGCTACCTGGCCTACCGGAAGTTCTCTCGCTGACTCGCGGAGACTCCGCCAAGGGAAACCCTTGTGATCCACACTACGACGTTGATGAAGGGAACGCCGCGTGAGTGCGCTGACGGCCCCAGCTCCCGCCCCACAGTTCCAGGCGCCGACGCCTGAAGAACTGTTCAACCTGCCACCGATCATCCCCGGGGTCGAATGGTTCACCAAGCCGGTCCTGCTGGCGCTGCTCGCCGCCGTTCTGGTGATCGGCGTCACGTGGGCGGCCTTCGGTAACCCGAAGATCGTGCCGCGGGGCATGCAGAACGTCGTCGAGTACGGCTACATGTTCGTCCGCGACCAGGTCGCCCGCCCCTTCCTGGGCAAGGACGCCGACCGGTGGATGGGCCTGCTGGTCTCGCTGTTCTTCCTGGTGCTGGTCTGGAACCTGATGGGCGTCGTCCCGCTGCTCCAGTTCCCGGTGGCCTCCCACATCGCCTTCCCGGCGGTGCTGGCGATCTCGATCTACGTGCTCAAGGTCTACCTGGGCGTCAAGCACCAGGGCGGGGTCGGCTACTTCAAGAACATGATGTTCCCCCCGGGGTTGCCGAAGGGCATCTACGTTCTGCTGGCGCCGATCGAGTTCCTCTCCAACATGATCATCGCCCCGTTCACGCACGCGGTCCGACTGTTCGCGAACATGTTCGCCGGCCACATGCTGCTCGCCTTCTTCAGCATGGTGGGCTTCTGGTTCCTGTTCGAGCAGCTGACCCCGCTGGGGGCCCCCGTCGGCATCATCGGCGTGGTGATGACCATCATCTTCACCGCGTTCGAGATGTTCATCCAGTTCCTGCAGGCGTTCCTGTTCGCGATGCTGGCATCGATGTACATCGGTGGCGCGCTGCACCCGGATCACTGAGAACCACCTACCGGAATATCCATGACCGGTGGACAACCCGCTTCACCGGCCGTCCAGTAAAGGAAATACAGCAATGAGCGTTCTCGCTGAGGTCTCCGGCAACGTCACCGCCATCGGTTACGGTCTCGCCGCCATCGGCCCCGGCATCGGCGTCGGCATCATCTTCGGTCAGGGCGTGCAGGCCATCGCGCGTCAGCCCGAGGCTTACGGCCTGATCCGCCAGAACATGCTCCTCGGCTTCGTGCTCACCGAGGCCCTCGCCCTGCTCGGTCTGGTCGCGCCCTTCATCTTCGCGGGCATCTAAGACCAGAAGACATCTGACGAAAGGCTGCATCCATGATCAAGGCAGCTACGCTCCTCGCGGCGGAGGAGGGTGCTAACCCGCTCATTCCGCACACCTACGAGCTTGTCGTCGGTATCTTCTCGTTCGCCGTCGTCGTCTTCGTCGTCGGCCGGATGCTCGTACCGCGCATCCAGAAGACGCTCGCTGAGCGGACCGACGCGATCGAGGGCGGCATCAAGAGGGCGGAGGAGGCGCAGGCGGAGGCTCAGGCCCTGCAGAAGCGCTACTCCGAGCAGCTCGAAGAGGCCCGTCGCGACGCCGCCAGGCTGCGCGAGGAGGCCCGCGAGCAGGCCGCGCAGATCAAGGCCGAGCTTCGTGAGGAGGCGCAGGCCGAGGCCCGCCGCCTCGTCGAGGCCGCGCACGCGCAGATCGAGGCCGACCGTCAGGCGGCTTTCGCTCAGCTCCGTACGGAGATCGGCCGCCTGTCGACCGATCTGGCCGGCCGCATCGTCGGCGAGTCCCTGGAGGACGAGGTCCGCCAGAGCCGCATCGTCGACAGGTTCCTCGACGAGCTGGAGAGCTCCAACGCGCAGGCGGTGCGCTGATGCGCGGTTTGAGCAGGACCTCGCTGGCCGAGGTCGAAGAGCGCTTCAACGCGGTCGCCGGTAGTGCCGACCTCGGTGCGCTCTCCGACGAGCTGTTCGCGGTCGCGGATCTGCTCGACCGTGAGCACGGTCTGCGTCGCGCCCTGTCCGACCCGGCCAGGGTGGCCGAGCAGAAGGCGGGCGTCCTGCGCTCGCTGCTCGACGGCAAGGTGGGCGCCGCGGCCCTGGCCACCGCCGAGGCGGCGGTCTCGGCCAGGTGGTCGCGCGCCGGCGACCTGGCCGACGTGCTCGAACGGCTCGGTGTCGTCGCCGCTGCGGCGGAGGCGGAGAGCCAGAGCCGGCTCGACGACGTGGAGGACGAGCTCTTCCGCTTCGGCCGCATCGTCGCCGCCAACCCCGGCCTGCGCCGGGCGCTCGCCGACGCGTCCGCTCCCGAGGAGGGCAAGCGCGAGCTGCTGCGCAGCCTGATCGGGGACAAGGTCGCCCCGTCCAGCCTGCGTCTCATCACGCAGCTGGTGGTGCACCCGCGTGGGCGTAGCTTGGAAACAGGCCTGGAAGAGGTCGGTCATCTCGTGGCCCAGCAGCGCCGGCGCCTCGTGGCGGTGGTGCGCAGCGCGGTCGAGCTGACCGAGGCGCAGAAGGAGCGCCTGGCGGCGTGGCTGCGCACCTCCTATGGCCGTGACGTGCACCTGAATGTCGAGGTGGACAAGCGAGTGCTCGGTGGGTTCTCGGTCCGCATCGGCGACGAGATCATCGACACCACAATCGTGGGACGAATCGAAGAAGTCCGCCGCCGGTTGGCCGGCTAGGCGAAGAGGGAGACAGAGTAGAGATGGCGGAGCTTACGATCCGGCCGGACGAGATCCGGGACGCGCTTGAGCGCTTCGTCCAGGCGTACGAACCGGAAGGCGCCGCGCGCGAGGAGATCGGGACCGTCGTCGACGCCGGCGACGGCATCGCCCATGTCTCCGGCCTTCCCTCGGCGATGGCGAACGAGCTGCTCGAGTTCGAGAACGGTACGCGCGGCCTGGCACTGAACCTCGACACCCGCGAGATCGGTGTCGTCATCCTGGGCGAGTTCAGCGGCATCGAGGAGGGCCAGACGGTCCGCCGGACGGGCGAGGTCCTGTCCGTGCCCGTCGGCGACAACTTCCTCGGCCGCGTGGTCGACCCCCTGGGCAACCCGCTTGACGGCAAGGGCGCCATCGAGGCCGAGGGCGTGCGCGCCCTCGAGCTGCAGGCCCCCACGGTCGTCCAGCGCCAGCCCGTGAAGGAGTCGCTGGCCACGGGCATCAAGGCGATCGACGCCATGACGGCGATCGGCCGCGGCCAGCGCCAGCTCATCATCGGCGACCGCGGCACCGGCAAGACCGCGATCGCCGTCGACACCATCCTCAACCAGCGCGAGAACTGGGCCTCTGGTGACCCCGCCAAGCAGGTGCGCTGCGTCTACGTCGCGGTCGGCCAGAAGGGCTCGACCGTCGCGCAGGTGCGTGCTCGCCTGGAGGAGGCCGGCGCGATGGAGTACACCACCATCGTCGCCGCTCCCGCCTCCGAGGCCGCTGGTTTCAAGTACATCGCCCCGTACGCCGGCTCGGCGATCGGTCAGCACTGGATGTACCAGGGCAAGCACGTCCTGATCGTCTTCGACGACCTGACCAAGCAGGCGGACGCCTACCGCGCCGTCTCGCTGCTGCTGCGCCGTCCGCCGGGCCGTGAGGCGTTCCCCGGTGACGTCTTCTACCTCCACTCCCGTCTGCTGGAGCGCTGCGCCAAGCTCTCCGACGACCTGGGCGGCGGCTCGATGACGGGTCTGCCGGTCATCGAGACCAAGGGCAACGACGTCTCGGCGTTCATCCCGACCAACGTCATCTCCATCACCGACGGGCAGGTCTTCCTCGAGACCGACCTGTTCAACGCCGGTGTGCGCCCGGCCATCAACGTCGGTGTTTCGGTCTCCCGAGTCGGTGGCTCCGCTCAGGCCAAGGCCATGCGGAAGGTCGCGGGCACGCTGCGTCTGTCGCTGTCGCAGTACCGTGACCTCGAGGCGTTCGCCGCCTTCGCCTCCGACCTCGACGCCGCCTCCAAGGCCCAGCTCGAGCGCGGTCAGCGACTGGTCGAGCTGCTCAAGCAGGCCCAGTACAGCCCGTTCTCGCTGGAGCGCGAGGTCGCCTCGATCTGGGCGGGCACGACGGGCGAGCTCGACGAGGTGCCGATCGAGGACGTGCGCCGCTTCGAGGGCGAGTTCCTCGACTACATCCAGTCGTCGCACAAGGGCATCTTCGACACCATCCGGGAGACCCGCGAGCTGTCCGACGACACGGTGACCGCTCTGAAGGACGCCATCACGGAGTTCAAGAAGGGCTTCACCACCTCCTCGGGTGAGCTGCTGGTCAAGGACGAGCCGGTGGCGCCGCTGGGGGCTGACGAGGTCGGCCAGGAGAAGATCAAGAAGGTCGTCCGTCCGGCGGCGGAGAAGTAGGACATGGGTGCCCAGCTAAGGCTGCTGCGGCGGCGGATCAGCTCGGTCAAGTCGACCGCGAAGATCACGCGCGCCCAGGAGCTCATCGCCTCCTCACGGATCGTGAAGGCGCAGCAGCGGATGCAGGAGGCGCTGCCGTACGAGCGCGAGATCACTCGCGCCGTCACGGGCGTCGTCAGCAACGCTGCCAGCGTCGACCATCCGCTGACCGTGGCGAAGGAGAACCCCGCCAAGGCGGGCGTCCTCGTCGTCACCAGCGACAGCGGCTTCTGCGGTGGCTTCAACGCCAACGTGCTGCGCGAGGCCGAGGCCCTGCGCGGGCTGCTGGAGAGCCGCGGGCTGACCGTGGTGCCGTTCGTCACCGGGCGCAAGGGTGTCACCTGGCACACCTTCCGCAACCGGGAGATGGGCGGCAGCTGGGTCGGGTTCTCGCGGAAGCCGGCCTACGCCGACGCCAAGGAGATCGCGAACACGCTGATCGACTCGTTCAAGGACGAGAACGGGATCGACGAGATCCACATCGTCTCGACCGAGTTCGTCTCGATGCTCACGCAGAACGTCGTGGTCAAGCGGGTCCTGCCGCTGGAGGTCGAGGAGACCGAGGCGACGGACTCGACGGTGATCCCGCCGTACTTCGAGTTCGAGCCGACCGCCGGCGACGTGCTGGAGTCGCTGCTGCCGCGGTACGTGGAGTCGCGCATCTTCACCGCGCTGCTCCAGTCGGCGGCCTCCGAGGAGGCCGCGCGGCGGCGCGCGATGAAGTCCGCGACCGACAACGCCAACGAGCTGATGCGGATGCTCACCCAGCAGATGAACCAGGCTCGCCAGGCCGAGATCACCCAGGAAATCAGCGAGATCGTCGGTGGCGCCAACGCGCTCGCTGACGCCGCAGCGGGGAAAGAGTGAAATGACTGCAGAGGCTGTTGAAACTGTAGAAGCCCCCGCGGCCGGCACTGGCCGCGTGGCACGTGTCACCGGCGCCGTCGTCGACGTGGAGTTCCCCGTCGAGGCGATGCCCGACATCTATAACGCGCTCAAGGTCGAGGTGACCCTCGGCGGCGAGACCAAGACCCTGACGCTCGAGGTCGCCCAGCACCTGGGTGACAACCTCGTCCGCGCCATCTCCATGCAGCCCACCGACGGCCTGGTCCGCGGCCAGGCGGTCACCGACACCGGCGCGCCGATCTCGGTGCCCGTCGGCGACGTCGTCAAGGGCCACGTGTGGAACGCGCTCGGCGAGACGCTCGACGTCCCGACCTCCTCGCTGAAGATCGAGGAGCGGTGGGGCATCCACCGTCCGTCGCCGGCCTTCGACCAGCTCGAGTCCCGTACCGAGCTGCTCGTCACCGGTATCAAGGTCATCGACCTGCTCACCCCGTACGTGCAGGGTGGGAAGATCGGCCTGTTCGGCGGCGCCGGCGTGGGCAAGACGGTGCTCATCCAGGAGATGATCCGCCGTGTCGCCCGTAACTTCGGTGGCACGTCGTGCTTCGCCGGTGTGGGCGAGCGCACCCGTGAGGGCAACGACCTCTGGCTGGAGATGGAGGAGGCGGACGTCCTCAAGGACACCGCGCTCGTCTTCGGCCAGATGGACGAGCCGCCGGGCACCCGTCTGCGCGTGGCCCTGTCGGCCCTGACGATGGCGGAGTACTTCCGCGATGTGCAGAAGCAGGACGTGCTGCTGTTCATCGACAACATCTTCCGCTTCACGCAGGCCGGTTCCGAGGTCTCCACGCTGCTCGGCCGCATGCCGTCCGCCGTGGGTTACCAGCCCACGCTGGCCGACGAGATGGGTGTGCTCCAGGAGCGCATCACCTCGACGCGCGGTCACTCGATCACCTCCATGCAGGCGATCTACGTGCCCGCGGACGACATCACCGACCCGGCCCCGCACAACGCGTTCGCGCACCTCGACGCGCAGACCGTGCTCTCGCGGCCGATCTCGGAGAAGGGCATCTACCCCGCGGTGGACCCGCTCGACTCCTCCTCCCGCATCCTCGACCCGCAGATCGTGGGCGAGGAGCACTACCGGGTGGCCCAGGAGACCAAGCGGATCCTCCAGAAGTACCGCGAGCTCCAGGACATCATCGCGATCCTCGGTATCGACGAGCTGTCCGAAGAGGACAAGGTCACCGTCCAGCGGGCCCGCCGCATCGAGCGCTTCCTGTCGCACCCGATGTACGCGGCCGAGGCCTTCACCGGCCAGCCGGGCGAGACCGTGCCGCTCGACGAGACCATCGCCTCCTTCAAGGGCCTCTGCGCGGGTGAGTACGACCACCTGCCCGAGCAGGCGTTCTTCATGGTCGGTGGCATCGACCAGGCCATCGCCAAGGCCAAGGAACTCGAGCGTCGCTAATCGCCCCACGGTGGTGGTACGGCATGATCGTCGTACCACCACCTGATCGGAAAGGAACCTACACAAGTGGCGAAGCTACGCGTAGGGGTTGTCTCACCCGAGCGTGAGATCTGGTCGGGCGAGGCCGACATGGTGATTGCCAAGACCGTGGACGGCGAGATCGGTATTATGCCGCAACACGCACCTGTGCTCGGCGTCCTCGTCGAGGGCGGCGTGCTGCGCGTGAAGCGCGAGGGGGAGCCGGAGCTGGTGGCGGCGGTGCACGGGGGCTTCATCTCCGTCGCCGACGACGAGGTCTCCGTGCTCGCCGAGGTCGCCGAGCTCGGCTCCGAGGTCGACGTCGCGGCCGCTCGCGATGCTCTCGACCGGGCCCAGGCCTCGATCGAGGCCAACCAGGAGGACGCCGACGCGGCAATCGAGGCCAAGCGTGCCAGGGCTCGGCTGCGCGCGGCAGGCGAAGAGGTTTAATACATAGCAAGTGGGCTTCAGGGGGGCGGCATGGTGGCGACGGTTGTGATTCTCGTAGTGCTGCTGGCCGCCCTCATCGTGCTGCGCGGGGTGACGCTCGCCCGATCGCGCGGCAGTGTGCCCTGTCGCCTGCGGGTGGGGGACCGCGGATGGCAGAGCGGGGTAGCCCGGTATGCCGACGGGGAGCTCCATTGGATCCCGCTGCTCGGCGTCCGACTCAGGCCGCGTCACGCGATTGCGAGACGCGGCCTTGTCGTTTCCGCCCGCAGGGAGATCGACGGCGGGTTGTTCGCGGTCGACTGCTCGGGCAGCACGCGGGGGCTGTCGCTGGCGATGAGCGCCGATGCGATGACGGGCTTCCTGGCGTGGCTGGAGTCGGCGCCGCCGAGCGCCTACCTGGACGTCGCGTAGCCCGCCGTCGGCGGGCTCAGCGGGTGCCCCGGACCGGCGGGCTCAGCGGGTACCGCCGGGCTTCCACAGGATCTCCCCGCCGGCGTGAGCCACGCGGCAGGCGACGAACAGCAGGTCAGAGAGCCGGTTGAGGTACTTGGCCGTCAGCGGGTTCATGTCGTCGTGCGTCTCCAGGGCGGCCCAGGCCGTCCGCTCGGCCCTGCGCACCGTGACGCGGGCCACGTGCAGGGCGGCCGTGGCGGGGTCGCCGCCCGGCAGGATGAAGCTGCGCAGCGGCTTGAGGTCCGCGTTGAAGCGGTCGATCTGCTCCTCCAGCCGGTCGATGTAGGCCTGCTCGACCCGCAGCGGCGCGAACTCCGGATTCTCGACGACCGGCGTGGCCAGGTCGGCGCCGACGTCGAACAGCTCGTTCTGGACGCGGAGCAGGCACTGGGCCAGGTCTTCCGGGAACGTGCCGTGGGACAGCGCCAGGCCGAGGTGGGCGTTGGCCTCCTCCACGTCGGCGTAGGCCGCCAGCCGGGTGTCGGTCTTCGGGGTGCGGCTCATGTCGGACAGCGCTGTGGTGCCGTCGTCACCGCCGCGGGTGTAGATATGTGAGAGAACGACAGGCTTGTCCTTATCGGCGCGCGTCATGGCTTCAGCGTAATGACAAATGTCATCCGGATCCTCCGCAGGATCCACATCGGGCCGGTGATTTCCACGACTACCTGCGCGAACCCCCACGAAGCCACCATTGACCCCATGATGAAGGAGATGACCTGATGCTCGAGATCAGCGAGCTGCGCAAGCGTTTCGCGGGCGGTCCCGACGCCCCCGGCGGCAAGGTCGCCCTCGACGGGATCAGCTTCGCCGTGCGGCCGGGTGAGATGTTCGGGTTCGTCGGCGCGAACGGCGCGGGCAAGACCACGACGATGCGCATCGTGATGGGCGTGCTTCAGGCGGACTCCGGCTCGGTGAGCTGGCAGGGCAAGCCCATCGGCTCCGACGACCGGCAGCGGTTCGGGTACATGCCCGAGGAGCGCGGCCTGTACCAGAAGATGCGGGTCGCCGAGCAGATCGAGTACTTCGGCCGCCTGCACGGGCTGAGCGCGCCGGCCGCGAAGAAGGCGACCGACGACCTGTTGCAGCGGCTCGCGCTGACCGAGCGCAGGGGCGACGCGGTGCAGGCGCTCTCGCTGGGCAACCAGCAGCGCGTGCAGCTCGCCGTGGCGCTGGTGCACGACCCCGAGGTGCTGATCCTCGACGAGCCGTTCTCCGGCCTCGACCCGATCGCGGTGGACGCGCTGGCCACGGCGCTGCAGGAGCGGTGCAGGGGCGGCGTGCCGGTGATCTTCTCCAGTCATCAGCTCGAACTGGTCGAGCGGCTGTGCGACTCCGTGGGCATCGTCTCCGCGGGCCGCATGGTGGCCTCCGGCACGGTGGCCGACCTGCGGGCCGCCGAGAGCGACACGCTGCGCGTGGTCGTGCGCGAGCCGGCCCCAGGCTGGGCCGACGGCCTGCCCGGCACCGTGACCGTGAACGGCGACAGGCAGGTCCTGCTGACGTCAGAGGGCGACGACCAGGAGATCCTGCGCCGCGCCATGAAGGCCGGCCACGTCGAGCACTTCGGCGTACAGCAGCCGTCCCTCACCGAGATCTTCAAGGAGGCCGTGGCGTGAACGGGTTGATGCTGGTCGCCCGGCGCGAGATCAGCACGCAGATCAGGACCAGGGCGTTCGTGATCGGCCTGCTCATCACGGCCCTGCTGGTGGCGGCGGTCTCCTTCCTGCCCAGGATCATGAACGGGGGCGACAGCTACACCCTCGGCCTGGTCAACTCCCAGCAGCTCCCGCTGCACACCGCGGCCCCCTCCATCGAGTTCGAGTGGCGCAAGCTGCCCGACGAGGCGGCGGCCAAGAAGGCCGTGTTGGACGGCGACGTGGACGCGGCGCTGGTCGACGACAAGCGGGTGCTCACCGACGGGCAGCTCGGCACCGAGCTGGAAGTGCTGCTGCAGAGCGTCAACCGCGAGTTCAAGCTGGGCGCCGCCGGCGTGGCGATCCCGCCGCTGGAGATGCAGTCGGTGGGCGCCGACACCCGGTACGAGGACGCCCGCAGGGGCCTGGCCACGGTGCTCGTCCTGCTGCTGTTCATGCTGCTCATGGGGCAGATCGTGATGGTGGCCATGGGCGTGGTCGAGGAGAAGGGCAGCCGGATCGTGGAGATCCTGCTCGCCGCGGTGCGGCCGTGGCAGCTCCTCGGCGGCAAGATTTTGGGGCTGGGCGTGCTCGGTCTGATCAACCTGGCCACGATCCTGGCGATCGGCCTGGCCGCCTCGTCGGTCTCCGGGCTGGCCGCGGACTTCCCGCCGGGCATGGTGGGGTTGGTGGCCGCGGTGCTGGTGTGGTTCGTGCTCGGGTACGCCTTCTTCGCCACGCTGTCGGCGGCGTTCGCCTCGCTGGTCTCCCGGCAGGAGGACGTGAACAGCGTCCTGACGCCGCTCACCATGATGATCATGGCGACCTACTTCGTGTCGTTCTACGTCACCAACGAGCCGACGAGCACGCTGGCCACGGTGCTGTCGTACGTGCCGCCGTTCTCCGCCATGGTGATGCCGGTGCGGATGGCCGCGACCGAGGTACCCCTCTGGGAGACCGGGCTGTCGATGGTGGCGATGGTGCTGGCGGTGGCGGTGGTGCTGAAGCTGGGCTCCACCGTGTACGAGCGGGCCGTGCTGCGGACGGGGGCCAGGCTGAAGTTCGGCGAAGTGCTGCGTTCCCGGTAGATGAACGAGTTCGAGCGGGCACGGCGCTACACCTGGCACGTCCTGATATCGGGCATCGCCGCCACGTGGGTGGTCATCGCCATCAGTGTCGGCACCAGACTCGAAGAGGGGCTGCTGAACTGGTGGCGCACCGTGCCCGCGCTCATCGCCGCGGTCGCTTTCACCTGGCTGTGCCCGCGCGTCATCCGCGCGGTACTGGACCGCCGTTACCCCACCAGGCTGGTGGTGGTGTCGGCGGTCCTCGCCTTGACGGCCGCGTTCCTGGGTGGGCCCGATCCGACCGCGTGGGGCTTCATCCTCTTGGCCTGGCTGTCCATCGCCACGCTGCACATCAGCCGGCGCGCCTCGCTGCTGGTGGCGGCGGGCACGTGGGTGGTCGGCGTGGCGGCGGCGTCGGCGACCTGGCGGGACAACCTGTTCGTCATCGGGCTGGAGCTGTCGTTCGGGGAGGTGCTGTTTCTCAACACGCTGATCTTCGGGGTCTTCTGCGTGGTGGTGCCGCCGTCCAACAGGTTGTGGGTGTGGATCTGGATGCTGGCGGAGGAGGCGCTCAAGGGCCGGGAGGCGCACACGAAGCTGGCGCTGGCCGAGGAGCGGCTGCGCTTCGCCAGGGACCTGCACGACCTGGTGGGGCACCAGCTCTCGGCCATCGCGGTCAAGACGGAGCTGGCCGTACGCCTGTCGGACGTGGACGGCGAGGCCGCCAAGGCCGAGATGGCCGAGGTGAACACGCTGACCAGGAAGGCGCTCAAGGAGCTGCGGCAGGCCGTGCGCGGCTACCGCGAGCTTGACTTGGCCGCTGAGGTGAATAGCGTGAAAGGTGTGCTCGAAGCGGCCGGGGTCCGCTGTGAGGTGCGCCTGCCCTACCGCGAGCTGCCGCCAGGCGTGGCGCCGGTGTTCGCCTACGTCGTGCGTGAGGCGGTGACGAACGTGCTCAAGCACAGCACCGCGACGTTCTGCGAGATCACCATCCGGTTCACCGAGCAGGAGGCGGAGCTGAGCGTCCGCAACGACGGCGCGGCCCGGCGGCAGGCGGTCGACCTGGGCAGCGGCCTGGCGGGCATGAGCGAGCGGCTGGGCGCCGTGGGCGGCCGTGTGACGGCCGCTCCGGCGGCCGACGGGCACTTCCTGCTCACGGCGGTCGTGTCATTGCCGCTGACGGGGTAGGGGAGTAGTACGTGCGTACGTGCGTGACTGAGGAGGTGGCATGCGCGTCCGGGGCAATCCGGGTGCCCAGGTGGTGCGGATCGGCGCCCGGCTCGACGCCGGGACGTCCGCCGGAGTGCGCGAGCGCCTGCACCAGGCCCTCGACTCCGGCGAGGGCGACCTGATCCTGGATCTTTCCAAGCTGGAGATGATCGACGCCACCGGGCTCGGCGTGCTCGTGGGGGCGCACCGGCGCGCGCTGAGCGTCGAGCGCCGACTCGTTCTTCGGGGGGTGCCACCGCGGATCATGCGGATACTCGCGGTGACCCGGCTGAATCGGGTGCTGCACGTGGAGGCTCCGGCGGCCGCGGTGGCCTGAGGTCGCATATCGGAGCGGGTGACGATCAGCCGTTACCCGCTCTTTTCATGCATAGACAAAATATAGATTCCGGTTGTCCGAGTCCGCTAAACGCCCGATGAATGACCGGTGCATAACGCGTTCAGCCGGCGCCGAGGCTGCGGTTGAAGATGTGGACGGCGACCGTCACGAGTTCGTCGATGTCCGGCTGGTCTTCGGAGAGCAGCCATTCGATGAGCAACTCTTGTAACGCCCCAATTACTCCGAGTGCGACCAGCCGCCGATTCATCCCGGTGCCCAGCGGGAAATCGGCGGAGGCCTCCTCGACCAGCCGGGCGAAGGCGGCCACCGCGCGCTGACGGGACAGTGTAAGGACGTCCCCGGACCTGCGGACCTCCACGTGCATGATCCGAGCGCGCCGCCAGTCGGCCGTTGTGAATTCGATATAGGCGCGAATCCCGGCCTTGACTCTTCCGTCAAGCGTGTTCGGCGCCTCCTCTAACGCCTTGGCGACGACCGACAGGCTTTCCTCCACGCAGCGCTCGTGTAACGCCTGGAGGAGCTCCTCGCGCCCGCCGAAACATTCGTAGAAGGCGCGGTTGGAGATCCTGGCCTCCGAGCACAGCCTTTCGATGGTCGTCGCCGTGAAACCCGGCTTCGCGTATAGCGTGTACGCGGCCGTCATCAGCCGCTCTCGTCTGTCCGCCAGCCTTTGCTCAGCCGACATTCCCCGGTAAGACCGGTTCACATTCCACCCGTCCAACATGATCGTGGCCCCCAGAGCACACAATTATGGACGGATGATCCGTTAAGGGAAAGGGTAAGAAGATTATCTTTTACGTCGTCCGTGCAAGAACGTGACGAGTCTGACCAGTCGCTCAAGCTCGGCGGGTCCCCGATTGAACGATGTCAGGTTCATCCCGGGCATCGCGAAGCGCTGCCTGGCGATGGCCTTCGAACGGGCGAACTCGCGCAGCCCGTCGGCACCGTGGATCCGGCCGAACCCGGAGTCGCCGATCCCGCCGAAGGGCAGCGAGGGCACCCCGGCGAACGAGATGACGGAGTTGATCGCGGTCATCCCGCTGCGCATGAGCCGCGCCAGCTCCGTCGCGCGGCGGGCGTTGCGGCTGAAAATCGTCCCGCCCAGCCCGTACGACGACGCGTTGGCCAGCGACAACGCCTCCTGGGCATCGCGGGTGCGGCGCACGGTGATGGTGGGGCCGAACGTCTCCTCGCGTACGGCGGGGGAGTCTTCCGGCACGTCCTCGACGATCACCGGATCCACGTACGGCGCCCGCACCGAGTCGGGCCCGCCGGTGATCACCTTGCCGGCCTTCGTGGCGTCGTCGATGTGCCGCTTGATGATCTCCACCTGACCGGGCATGGTGATCGGCCCGTACTGCTCGCCGGCCTTCACCTTCGTCACCCGGTCGGACAGCTCGCGCATGAAACTTTCATAGACGGCGTCCACGACGTAGACCCGCTCGACGCCGACGCAGGTCTGCCCGGCGTTGGCCATCGCGCCCCACAGGCAGGCGTCGGCGGCGGCGCCGAGGTCGGCGTCGTCGTCCACGATGAACGCGTCCTTGCCGCCGCACTCGGCCACGATCGGCGTGAGGTTCTCGGCGCAGGCCGCCATGACCCGCTTGGCCGTGGCGGTGGAGCCGGTGAAGGCCACCTTCTTGACCCGCGGGTCGGCCGCCAGCGCCGCGCCGGTCTCGCCCAGCCCCGTCACGGTCTGGAAGACGGGGTGCTCGGGCACCGACTCCGCGAACAGCTCGGCCAGCCGCACGCCGACGCCGGGGGTCAGCTCGCTGGGCTTGAACACGATCGCGTTGCCGGCCGCCAGCGCGTACGCGATGGAGCCCATCGGGGTGAAGACGGGATAGTTCCACGGGCCGATGACGGCGACGACGCCGAGGGGGAGGTACTCGAGGGTGGCGGCCAGGTTGAGACCGATCATGCCGGTGGCGACCCGGCGGCGGCCGAGCACCTTCTGGGCGTTGCGCGCGGCCCAGTCGAGGTGCGTGAGCGTGAGGACGAGCTCCAGCGTGGCGTCACCCACCGGCTTGCCGGTCTCCTGATGGACGAGCTCGGCCAGCTCCTTGAGGTGCTGGGCGAGTACCGCCTTGTAGTCGAGCAGCCGCCGCCTGCGCTCCGCGTGGCCGAGCGCGGCCCACCAGGCGGCGGCCTCCTGCGCCCGGCCGACCGCCTCGTGCACGGCGTCGGGGGTCTGCTTGGGGTGACTGCCGACGATCTCGCCGGTCGCGGGGTTGAGTGAGTCGAACGTCAGCGTCGTCATGGCGTCACCATAAACCGGTAAGGCGTCACTTACCAGGATCAGGGGGCAGGTCGCCACATACCCCACACCGGAGGGCCGTCGGGCAGGGTGAAACGGCTGGTCACCTCGAAGCCGTGCCGCTGGTAGAAGGGGATGTTCGACTCCTTGCTGCTCTCCAGGTAGACGGGCCCGTCGCAGCGGGCCAGGCCCTCCCGCATGAGGGCGCCGCCGACGCCCGTCCCCTGTACCTCGGGCACCGTGCCGATCTGGGCCAGGTACCAGTGCGGCTGCTCCGGCCTGTGACGGGCCATCGTCTCGTCGAGCGTCATCCCGTACGGCGCCCGGTCGCCCATCGCGGCGATCAGGGCCGGGATGCCGGCCTCCTCGTCGGGGCGGTGGCCGGGCGGGTCCCAGATGGCCGCGCCGGAGATGTCACCCGCCACGTCGGTGATGGCGTGAATGTGCCTGGCGAGCGCGACGAACATGGCGGCGACGCCCTTCCCGTCGGGCAGCAGCCACCCGATGACCGGATCGTCGTGGAAGGCTCTGGCCAGCGCGTCGCCGATGGCCTCCGCCTCGTGCTCCCAGTTCGCTGCTCTGATCATCACTGCTCCTCCAGCCAGGATCCGTGGAAACCCGCGGGCACGCGGCGCGGCAGCCGCACCGAGGCCACGTCGGACAGGTCGCGCGCGTCGAGCACCAGCAACCGCGAGGAGTCACCCGCGGTGACCACGGACAGCAGCCAGCCCTCGTCCTCACCGGTCGCCCCCGCGGCCGGCACGAACACCGCCTCGCCCGTGTCGCCGCCGGTCTTCCTGACCTGCGAGCCGCCGTCGCGCTGGTCGTACTTGACCACGGCGTCGTCGGCGACCGTGTAGAGGTAGCGGCTCTCCCGCCCGAGCAGGCCCTCGTTGAAGGTGGGGAACTCCACGCCGCGGTCGTCCAGCGGCTCCTCCTTCGCCACGCCCGTCGCCGGGTCGAGCGTCCAGCGGTGCAGCACGGCCGCGCCTGACGCGGCGGCCGGCACCGCCGGGTCCTGCTCGCCGCCGATCCTGCCCCACAGCGGCGCGAAGCGCTCGCGGGTGTAGCGGGCCGCGTTGAGGACGATGCGCCCGTGAGCGTCCTCCCAGGCGTTGCCGACGTGGAAGACGTAACAGGGGTCCACCTCGAACCAGCGCGTCGGCCCGCCCGCCCTCGGGGTCACGCCGATCCTGGCGCCGTAGTCGTCCTCCCACGCGTACGGCATGCCGCCGCGCTCCAGGCGGAAGACCAGGGGCAGGTCGAGCCAGACCAGGTGGTGCTCGGTGACGGCGAAGTCGTGCGTCATCGTCGGGCCGGGCACCTCGATCTCCCTGCTCTCCACCAGCTCGCCGGTCGCCGAGAGCCGGTGGTAGGTGAGGTAGGGCGGGAAGAAGCCGTAGCCGAAGAAGTGCAGCTCGCCGGTGAGCGGGTCCTGCTTGGGGTGGGCGGTCATCGCGGTGGTGAGCCGGCCGCCGAAGTCCACCGGCCCGACGGTGTCCAGCTCGGGCGTCACCTCGTACGGGAGGCCGCTCTCGACCAGGGCCAGGATGCGGCCCGAGTGCCGGATGACGTGCGTGTTGGCGGTGACCGCCGCCAGGTCGACGCCCGTCTCGCCGACGAACGGGGCGTCCTCGGTGAACGCCTTCGTGCGCACCCACCGGTTCCTGTACCACTCGGCGCGGCCGTCGCGCAGGCGCACGCCGTGCAGCATCCCGTGGCCGGCGAACCAGTGGCCGGGGTCCTCGCCGGGGCGGGGGTTGGGGCCGTTGCGGAAGTAGCGGCCGGTCAGCTCCTCCGGCAGCTCGCCGGCGACGGGCAGGTCGTGGGCGTCGATCTCGTCGGGGACCGGCGCGAGAGCGCCGCTGAGGTAGTCGGGCGTCATCGATCCTCCAGTGTTGATAGGTCGAAGGTAAAACGTCCATCAGCGACCTGTCAATGTTGGAATGTCGAAGCACGGGAAAGCCGTCCCCGGCGGGGGGACGGCTAGAAGAGGGTCGGGTTCTCCGGCTCGATGCCGCGCAGGGCGGCGTAGTCGAGCGTCACGCAGTCGATGCCGCGGTCGGTGGCCAGCACCCTGGCCTGCGGCTTGATCTCCTGAGCGGCGAAGACGCCGCGTACCGGGGACAGCAGCGGGTCGCGGTTGAGCAGCTCCAGGTAGCGGGTGAGTTGCTCGACGCCGTCGATCTCACCGCGCCGCTTGATCTCCACCGCCACCGTCGCCCCCGTGGAGTCCCTGCACAGGATGTCGACAGGCCCGATCGCCGTCATGTACTCGCGCCGGATCAGCGAGTAGCCGTCGCCCAGCGTCGTGATGTGCTCGGCGAGCAGCTCCTGGAGGTGCGCCTCGACGCCGTCCTTGATCAGCCCGGGGTCGACGCCCAGCTCGTGACTGGAGTCGTGGAGGATCTCCGCCATGGTCAGGACCAGCTTCTCGCCGGTCTTGCCGTGGGTGACCGTCCAGGTCTCGCCGTCCTCCTTGAGCTTGCACGGCGGATTCATCCAGTTGAGCGGCTTGAACGCGCGGTCGTCGGCGTGAATGCTCACGCTGCCGTCCGCCTTGATGAGCACGAGCCTCGGCGCCATCGGCAGGTGAGCCGTGAGCCGTCCGATGTAATCCACGCTGCACCGCGCGATGACCAGCCGCATGACCGTCCACCTTAGTGCCTCTGGAAAACTGGACGCATGGCGTTCGAACGGGTGGGTGTGGTCGGTCTCGGCACGATGGGTGCCGGGATCGCCGAGGTGTTCGCGCGGGCCGGGCTGCGCGTGATCGGGGTCGAGGCCGACGCCGAGGCGCTGGCCAGGGGTCGCGGCCATCTGGAGAGGTCCACAGGCCGCGCCGCCGACAAGGGCAGGCTGACCGCGCAGGAGCGCGCGGAGATCCTCGGCCGGGTGACGCTGACGACGGCCAGGGAGGATCTGCGGGACGCCGACCTGGTCGTCGAGGCCATCCCCGAGATCCTCGACTACAAGATCTCGCTGTTCCGCGACCTCGACCGCATCTGCAAGCCGGAAACCGTGCTGGCCACCAACACCTCCTCCCTGTCCGTCACCGCCGTCGCCGCCGCCACCGGGCGTCCCGGGCGGGTGGTCGGCCTGCACTTCTTCAACCCCGCGCCGGTGATGCGGCTGGTCGAGGTCGTGAGCACGGTGGTGAGCGAGCCCGCCGTGGTCCGCGACGTCACCGAGCTGGCGGGCCGCCTGGGCAAGACCGCGGTGAGCGTGGGCGACCGCGCCGGGTTCGTGGTCAACCGCCTGCTGCTGCCCTATCTCAACCACGCCGCCGTGCTCATGGAGCAGGGCGTGGCCGGGCGCGACGACATCGACCTGGCGATGAAGCAGGGCGTGGGGCTGCCGATGGGGCCGTTCACGCTGCTCGACCTGATCGGGCTCGACACCGCGTACGAGGTGATGGGGGTGCTCTTCGACGAGACCCGCGACCGCAGGCACGCGCCGGCGCCGCTGCTGCGCGAGCTGGTCACCGCCGGCCTGCTGGGGCGCAAGTCGGGGCGCGGGTTCTACGGCGAGGAGCAGGCGCGCTCCTGCGCCCCCGGGCGGTCGGGGGTGATCTCGTTCGACGTGGCGGGGCAGGGCGCGCAGGAGCTGGCGCGGCGGCTGGCGGCGGCCGGGTTCAAGCAGGTGAGCGAGGGCGCCGACGTCGTGCTGCGGCTGGCCGACCGGCCGGTGGTCGAGCACGCCGTACGGCTGCCCGACCCCGCCACGATGGTCGGCGTGCACCTCGTCGGCGACCGGGTGGCCGAGCTCGCCGCCACCGTCCTGACCTCCGGCGACGCCGCGAGAGCCGCCACCGACCTGATGAAGGTGGCCGGGCTGACGCCCGTGGCGTGCAAGGACCGGGCCGGGTTCGTGGTGGACGCGCTGCTGCTGCCGTACCTGAACGACGCCGTGCGCATGTACGACTCGGGCTACGCCTCGATCGGCGACATCGATGCGGCCATGCGGCTGGGCTGCGGCTATCCGGCCGGCCCGTTCGAGATGCTGGAGTCGCTGGGCCTGGCCCGGGTACGCGACGGCCTGCGCGCGCTGTACGCCGAGTACCGCGAGCCCGCCTTCGCCCCCGCGCCCCTGCTCGATCAGCTCGTCACCGCCGGCGCGAGCGAGTTCCCGCGCCGATGAGCCCCCGCCGCGCCCGCCGCAGGGAGTCCTCCCGCCCCTTCGGCTTCCCGACCGGCCTGGACAGGGTGGAGGAGTGGCCCGACGGGGAGTGGAAGGTACGCATGCTCACCGGCTCCTCCTCGACCAAGAACTACCGGTGCCCCGGCTGCGACCAGGAGATCCGCAGCGGCCAGCCGCACGTCGTGGCCTGGCCCAACTGGCCGGGCGGCGACGAGGAGCGCCGCCACTGGCACCAGACCTGCTGGCGTAAGAGACTCGACCGCGGCCCAGGCCGCACCCGTTACTGATCGACCGCGGCCCCCCGGCCGCACCCCGTCATCGAAGGGATCCCCGTGGAGATTCGCGCGGCGACCGAGCTGCCCGCCCGGCGCGAGCCGATCGAGCTGCACACGGCCGACGGCCTCACCCTGGTCGGCGAGCTGGCCCAGCCCCTCGACCGGCCGCCCGTGGCGACGCTGGTCACCCTGCACCCGCTGCCCACCCACGGCGGGTTCATGGACAGCCACGTCTACAAGAAGGCCGCCAACCGGCTGCCCGCGCTGGCCGACCTGGCGGTGCTGCGCTTCAACACCCGCGGCACCTCCTCCGACCGCGGCACCTCGCAGGGCGCCTTCGACGGCGGCGAGGGCGAGCGGTACGACGTGGCGGCGGCCCTGGAGTACGCCGAGTACCACGACCTGCCGCACGTGTGGGTGGTCGGCTGGTCGTTCGGCACCGAGCTGGCGCTGAAGTGGGCGCACGACCCGCTGGTGGAGGGCGCGATCCTGCTGTCGCCGCCGCTGCACAGGGCCACCGACGCCGACCTCGACGCCTGGGCGGAGTTCGGCCGGCCGCTGACGGCGCTGGTGCCGGAGTTCGACGACTACCTGCGGCCGGAGGAGGCCCGCACCCGGTTCGCCAGGGTGCCGCAGGCCGAGGTGATCGGGGTTGACGGGGCCAAGCATCTGTGGGTGGGGGAGCCGTACGTGCGCATCGTACTGGACGAGATCGTCAAGCGGGTCAATCCGGCCGCCTGGCCGCTCCCCACGGAGGTCTGACGGAAAGCTCCGCGCATAGTGCGGTCATGAAGAAATCTTTGAGCAGAATGACCAGAACTATGGACCGCGTGTACGACCCGGAGTGAGAATCCGATCGTCAATCGAAGATCGTGGAGACGCCGGGCGGCCTCCGTCCCGGGCGTAACCCCTGCTCGGCATGGGCGAGGTTCGTATGCGGGTTGTGCATGGTCTGGTCGCGGCGGCGTTATCCATTACGGCATCCATTACGGCATTGACGGTCCCACAACCGGTGGCCGCCCAAGAAGAACCAGAACGGCCCCCGGCCTCCCAGCCGGCGCAGGAGCGCTCCGCGGTCGCCGCCGCCCGCGGCGCGGGCAGGCCGGTCGAGATCGAGTCGATGCGCAGCGAGACGCGCACCGTCTACGCCAAGCCCGACGGCACGCTGTCCATGGAGCTGAACGTCCGGCCCATCCGGGTGCGCAAGGAGGGCCGCTGGGTCCCCGTGGACACCACACTCCGGCTGCGTCCCGACGGCGCGGTGGAGCCGGTGGCCGCCGCGGTCGGGCTGACGTTCTCCGGCGGCGGCGACGCCTCGCTCGCCCGCCTGTCGCGCGGCGGCAAGTCGATGGAGCTCGGCTGGACGGGCACGCTGCCCAAGCCGGTGCTGAGCGGCGACACCGCCACCTACGCCGAGGTCATGCCGGGCGTGGACCTCCAGGTCACCGCCGACGTGGACGGCTTCTCGCACCTGCTGGTGGTCAAGTCGCGGGCCGCCGCCGAGGGGCTGGCGGAGCTGACGTACCCGCTCTCGGCCGACGGGCTGAAGCTGGAGGCCGACAAGGCGGGCAACCTGGAGGCCACCGACGGGAACGAGGGCACGCTGTTCGTCGCGCCCACCCCGAAGATGTGGGACTCCGAGGGCATCACCAGCCAGAAGGCGCTCAAGGAGGGCCGCTCGCCCGAAGCCCGCGAGGCCACCATGGGCGTCGAGCTGAAGGGCAGGAACCTGCGGCTCAAGCCCGACAGGAAGATGCTGACGGCCGCGGACACCAAGTTCCCCGTCTACCTGGACCCGTACTTCTCGGCCGCGCGCAACGCCTGGACCGCCGTCTGGAGCAACTGGCCGAACTCCAACTACCTCAACTCCAGCGACGTCGCCAGGGTGGGGCACGTCGAGTCGCAGAAGAACCGCTCGTTCTTCCAGATGAACACCGGCTCCACCATCCACGGCAAGCAGATCATCAAGGCGACGCTGCGCACGTACGAGACGTGGTCGTACTCGTGCAGCGCCCGCAAGGTCGAGGCGTGGGCCACCAACACCATCAGCAAGGCCACCACCTGGAACAAGCAGCCCGCCTGGGTGACGCTGCTGGACACCAAGAACATCGCCAAGGGCTGGGGCGCGAGCTGCCTGCCCGGCGGTGTGGAGTTCGACGTGACGCCGCAGGTCGTCAACGCCGCCGCGAAGAACTGGGCCAACGTCACCATCGGCCTGCGCGCCACCAGCGAGACCGACGTCTACGCCTGGAAGAAGTTCAAGAACAACCCGAGCCTGGTCATCGAGTACAACTCGATCCCGGCCGACCCGTTGGCCGCCGACGTGTGGTCGGACCCGGGCGGCCCGTGCGTCTCCGGTGACGACCGCCCGATCATCAGCACGTCCGTGCCCAAGCTCTGGGCCAAGCTGAAGGACAGCGACAACTCGGTCAGGGGCCGCTTCGAGTGGTACAACGCCGCGGGCGTGAAGACCGGCGAGTACCTCAGCCCGCTCGGCTCCACCGGCACCGCGTTCTCCGCCACGATCCCGACGACCCTGTACGCCGACGGCGCGCTGATCCGCTGGCGGGTGCGGGCCGAGGACGGCAAGGCCAACAGCGCGTGGAGCCCCTGGTGCGAGGCCACCGTGGACGCCACCGCCCCCGGCAGGGAGCCGCTGGTTTCCTCGACGCAGTACACCGAGGACTCCTGGAACGACGGCGTCGGCCTGCCCGGCACGTTCACCTTCGGCTCCAACGGCGTCGCCGACGTGGCCACCTACGTCTACGGCCTGGACACCACGCCCAAGACGGAGGTCGCCGCCGGCCAGGACGGCACGGCCACGATCGCGCTGACCCCCCGCCACGACGGCCCGAACGTGCTGGCCGTGCGGAGCAAGGACCGCGCGGGCCAGCTCGGCCCCATCCGCACCTACGTCTTCAACGTCAACGCGGGCAGGGGCCCCAGCGGCCACTGGATGCTGGACGAGGGCCAGGGCACCAGGGCCGCCGACGCCACGGGAGCGCACCCGGCCACGCTCAGCGGAGCCACCTGGACCACCGGCAGGACCGGCGGCGCGCTCAAGCTGGCCAACTCCTACGCGCAGACCTCGGCCCCCGTCATCGACACCAGCCGCAACTTCACCGTCAGCGCCTGGGCCCGGCTGACCGGCAACGCCGCCTCCGCCACCGCCGTCACCCAGGAAGGCGGCAGGACGGGCGCGTTCGCCCTGCAGTACGTCAAGGCCAACGACCGCTGGGCGCTGACCATGGCCGGCTCGGACACCGACGCCGCGCCCACCGTACGGGCCCTGTCAGCCGCCGCACCGCGACTGAATGAGTGGACCCACCTGACCGGCGTCTACGACTCGGCGGCCGGCCAGATCTCCCTCTACGTGAACGGCCGGCTGGAGGGCACGGCCGCCGTCACCGCACCATGGAACGCCACGGGCCCCCTGACGATCGGCCGAGGGAAGGTCGGCGGGGCGGCTTCGGAGTACTGGCCCGGAGACGTCGACGAGGTGCGCGCCTACGGCCGCGCGATGTTCGCCGACGAGGTCGCCGATCTGGTCAACAGCGCTGCCACGCTGGTGGGCCACTGGACGCTGGACGAGGAGTCCGGCGTGTCGGCGGCCGACTCCTCGGGCCGGGCGACCGCCGCGACGCTGTCCGGAGCCGCCTCGTGGACGTCGGGCTGGCTGGACGGGGCGCTCGCGCTCGACGGCGTGGACGGTTACGCCCAGACGAGCGCCCCGGCCGTCAACACCAGGAACGGTTTCACCGTTACCGCCTGGACGCAGCTCGACTACACGCCCACCCGCGACACGGCGGCCGTGGCCCAGCCGGGCGGGCGGGCCGCCGGGTTCCAGCTCGGCTTCGACAAGGAGCAGGGCAGGTGGTCACTGGGCATGGCCGCCGCCGACACCGACACAGCCGCCCTCGTCAGAACCCGTTCCGACGCCATCCCCAACCCTCTCGAATGGACGCACGTCGCCGGCGTGTACGACCCGCTCGCCGGTCAGATCCGCATCTACGTCAACGGCCGCCTGTCCACCACCACCGTCACCAGTCATCTGAGCACCTGGAACGCCACCGGCCCGCTGCAACTGGGCCGGACCAAGGCCGCGGGCGTCTTCACCGGCCACTGGCCGGGGACCGTCGATGACGTCCGCACGTACGACGGCGTACTCAGCGCTGAGCAGATCGCCCAGCTAGCCGCCCAGTAAGTCCCGTTCCCCGCCCCCCGCACTGGGAGAGGTACATGGACCCGCAGGATGAGTTAGACCTGCCCGAATCCCGCTGGAATCGTTTTCAGGCCACCGACGAACCCCACCTTCCCGACACGTCCTGGAACAACTACCGGGACGAGGCCAAGCCCGAGTCTCCCTGGCCCCGCAGGCTCGCGGCCTCCCTCGCGATCGCCGTCACCGTGCCGCTGGTCTACGCGATGCCCGCGCAGGCCGCGCCGCGGGAGGCCCCGTCGGTGCAGCGCGAGGCTCCAGTCACGGGCACCGGCGTGCCGGTGACGCCGCCGCTCGCCGATCCCGTGCAGAAACAGGCGTGGAAGGCGCCACCAGGCATCACCTGGCCCAAACCGCAGAAGGCGGAGCTGAGCAAGAGCGCCAAGTCCGTCGCGGGGTTCCCTGTGCAGGTGGCCGCCGACAAGAGCGCTGACCTGAGCGCCGATCCGGTGAGCGTGGAACTGCTCGAGACCGACCGGCTCGGCCTGGCGATGCGGGTGTCACCTGGACAGGGCGTCGCGGTGGCTGCCAAGGCCGCGAAGAAGACCCCGCTGAAGATCGACTACTCCGGCTTCCGCTACGCCTACGGTGGCGACTACGGCGCCCGCCTCGGCATGGTCAAGCTGCAGGAGTGCGCGCTGAAGTCGGCCACGGCGACCGCGAGCTGCCCGCAGCCCGAGCCCGTCAAGAGCACCAACGACCCCAAGACGGGCACGCTGAGCGCCGAGGTCGAGGCCGGAGCCGTGTACGCGCTGGCCGCCGCCGCGTCCGGCCAGTCCGGCGACCACTCGGCCACCTCGTTGTCCCCGGCGGCCGACTGGAGCGTCGGCACCCAGTCCGGCGACTTCTCCTGGGGTTACGAGCTGCGCGTGCCGCCCGCGCTGGGCGGCGACGAGCCGGAGGTGGCGCTCTCCTACTCCTCGCAGAGCGTGGACGGCCGCACCGCCTCCACCAACAACCAGGCGTCCTGGGCCGGTGAGGGCTTCGAGCTGAGCCCCGGCGGCTACATCGAGCGCCGCTACAAGTCCTGCATGATCGACGGCAAGAAGACCGGCGACCTGTGCTGGGACCAGGAGAACGCGGCCCTCACGCTGGGCAGCACCACCGTCGAGCTGATCAAGGACGCCACGTCCAAGCAGTGGCGGCCCAAGCGCGACGACGGCACCCGCGTCGAGGCCCTCACGGGCGCGACCAACGGGGACAACAACGGCGAGTACTGGCGGGTCACCACGCCCGACGGCGTCCAGTACACCTTCGGCCTGAACCGCCTGGCCGGCTGGGCGACGGGCAAGGCCGAGACCAAGTCGGTCCAGACGGTGCCGGTGTTCGGCAACAACAGCGGCGAGCCCTGCTACAACAGCACCCCGGCCAACGCCTGGTGCCAGCAGGCCTACCGGTGGAACCTGGACTACACCGTCGACACCCACGGCAACGCCACCACCTACTGGTACACGCAGGAGAAGAACTACTACGGCCGTAACGGCAAGCCCGAGCTGGGCACCGTCTACGACCGCGCCGCGTACCTGAGCCGCATCGACTACGGCTACCTCAAGGGCGAGCTGTTCACCAAGACGCCGGCGACGCGCGTGCTGTTCGAGGTGGCCGAGCGCTGCCTGCCCAGCGGCACGATCACCTGCGCGCCCGCGGAGCTGAAGAAGGAGACCGCCAGTAGCTGGCCGGACGTCCCCTTCGACCAGATCTGCGACTCGGGCGTGAAGTGCACCGACCGGACGGCGGCGACGTTCTTCACCCGCAAGCGGCTGACCAAGGTCACCACCCAGGTGCTCAACGCGGCCGGGCAGTACTACGCGGTGGACTCGTGGGCGCTGAAGCACCAGTTCCCCGCCTCGGGCGACGGCCTCAGCCCCGCGCTGTGGCTGGCCTCGATCCAGCAGAGCGGGCACGTGGGCGGCACGCTGACGCTCCCGCCGATCACCTTCATCGGGATCCAGCTCCCCAACCGGGTGGACACGACGGAGGGCCGGGCCCCGCTGGTCAAGTGGCGCGTGCAGGCGATCAACAACGAGTCCGGCGGTGAGCTGCGGATCAACTACGCGCCCGCCGAGTGCCAGGCCGGCGCGCTGCCGGCCGCCGACAAGAACACCAAGCGGTGCTTCCCGCAGCGCTGGGCGCCCCCGAACGAGGGCGAGGTGACCGACTGGTTCCACAAGTACGTCGTCGCGCAGACCGTCGAGGTGGACCGCGTCGCGGCCTCGCCGAGCGTCGTCACCAGCTACGAGTACCTGGACGGCGCGGCCTGGCGCTACGCCGAGAACATCCTCGTCAAGCCCGAGCACCGCACGTGGTCGGACTTCCGCGGGTTCGGCCGGGTCAAGGTGCGCGAGGGCGACGGGCAGGACACCAAGCGCACGCTGACGGAGTTCCGCTACTTCCGCGGCATGCACGGCGACAAGCAGGCCGACGGCACCAAGCGCAGCGTGCAGGTGGAGGACACCGAGGGCGGCAAGCTCGACGACCTCGACCAGTACGCCGGCCTGGAACGGGAGGAGATCCTCTACGACGGCGACGGCGGGCCGGTCTCGACCGCGACCGCCGAGGAGCCGTGGTCGGCCAAGACGGCCGAGTCCACGCAGGGCGGCGTCACCAAGGCCGCCCACATGGTCCAGGCCAAGTCCATGGTCACCCGCACCGCGATGCCAGGGGACAAGTGGCGGCGTACCGGCGAGGAGCGCTCGTACGACGCCAAGGGCCTGCTCCTCCAGGTGGATGAGAAGGGCGACCTGGCCACCGCGGACGACGACGTGTGCACCCGCTACACCTACGCCCGCAACGACACGTCCTGGATGATCGACTACCCGAGCAGGGTCCAGAAGGTCGCCGCGGGCTGCGGCACCGGGGTCTCCACCCTCGCCGCCGGCGACGTGCTCGGCGACGAGAAGATCGCCTACGACAACCAGGCGCACGGTCAGCCCCCGACCAAGGGCGACGTGACCTCGGTGCAGGAGCTCGTCTCCGCCGACGGCCAGACGATCACCGGCAGCACCCACACCTACGACGTCTACGGCCGGGAGACCAGCGAGACCGACCCGGTCGGAACCAAGTCCGTCACCGCCTACAGCCCGGCCACGGGCGGCCCGGCGACGGAGACCACCGAGACCAACCAGCTCGGTCACGTCGAGCGCACGCAGGTCGAGCCGGCCTGGGGCGAGCCCGTCTCCGAGGTCGACGCCAACAACCGCCGCGTCGACATGGAGTACGACGCGCTCGGCCGCCTGACCAAGGTCTGGCAGGCCGACCGCAACAAGGCCGCGGGGCAGTCGCCCAGCACCGAGTACGTCTACACGGTGCGCAACAACGGCCCCAGCATCGTCACCACCAAGACGCTGGGCGCGGACGGCGCGTACACCGTCAGCCACGAGCTGTACGACGGCATGATGCGCAAGCGCCAGACCCAGGAGCCCGCGCCCACCGACGACCAGGCGAGCGATCCCGCGCTGCGTGACGGGCGCACGATCACCGACACCTTCTACAACTCCCAGGGCGAGGAGTACAAGACCAACACCGGCTACTTCGCCACGGGCACGCCGTCCACCGACCTGCTGGCGGTGGCCGACGCCGTGGTCCCGAACCAGGTGGTGTCGCTGTTCGACGGCACGGGCGACGCCAACGCCGAGGTGCTCAAGGCCAAGGGCGTGGAGAAGTACCGCGTGACCGCCAAGGAGGAGGGTGACCGGCTGCACGTCACCCCGCCGCCGGGCGGCACGGCCACGACCCGCATCGGTGACGCCGAGGACCGGCTGATCGAGCTGCGCCAGTACAAGGGCGCGACCCCGACCGGCGACTACGAGGCCACCAAGTACACCTACGACCAGGCCGGGCGCCTGGCCACGGTGACCGACCCGGCGGGCAACGTCTGGCGGTACACCTACGACCTGCGCGGCAGGGAGATCAGGACGGAGGACCCGGACAAGGGCGTCACGACCACCACGTACAACGACGCCGACGAGATCGTCACCACCACCGACTCTCGCGGCAAGACCCTGTGGTACGGCTACGACGACCTGGGCCGCCAGACCCAGCTGCGCGAGGGCTCGTCCAGCGGCACCCTGCTGGCCGAGTGGAAGTACGACTCGCTGGCCAAGGGCGAGCTGCACGCGAGCATCCGGTACGTCGGCGGCCAGGCCTACAAGGCCGAGATCAACGCCATCGACGCCGACTACCGCACCCTGCGCCAGACCATCACCATCCCCGAGCGGGAGGGCAAGCTGGCAGGCTCCTACCAGCTCAACACCCGCTACACGCTCGACGACCAGGTCCAGTCGGTCAGCTTCCCCGCGGGCGGCGGGCTGGCGGAGGAGTCGGTCGTCTACAGCTACGACGGGCTCAGCCAGCCGACCAAGGTCACCGGCCTGTCGGCGTACGTGAGCGCGGCCCGCTACTCGAAGATGGGTGAGACCCTCCAGTACGAGCTGGGCGAGGGCAGCAAGAAGACCTGGCTGACCTACACCCACGACGAGTCCACCCGCAGGCTGACCAGCATGCGGCTGGACCGGTCGGGCGCCGCGGCCAGCGATCTGGACCTGAGCTACAGCTACGACGCGGCCGGCAACATCACCAAGATCGCCGACAAGGCCGTCCAGGACACCCAGTGCTTCAAGTACGACCATCTGCGCCGGCTGACCTCGGCGTGGACGGCCAACGACGACTGCGCCGCGGGCACCCCCACGGCCGCGACCATCGGCGGCGTGGCGCCGTACGCGTTCAGCTACGCCTACGACGTCACCGGCAACCGGACCAAGGAGACCAAGCACGGCTGGGGCGGCCTGGCCGACACCGTCCGCACCTCCACGTATCCCGCGGCGGGCGGCAAGCAGCCGCACGCGCTGCAGAGCGTCGGGTCGGACCTGTTCGAGTACGACGCGGCCGGCAACACCACCCGGCGCAAGGTCGGCAACTCCGACCAGAGCCTGGTGTGGGACGCCGAGGGCAACCTGGAGTCGGTGACCGAGGCCGGCAAGACGACCTCGTTCATCTACGACGCGGACGGCGACCGCCTGCTCCGCAAGACCGCCACGGACGCCACCCTCTACATCGACGACATGGAGCTGCGCCTCGACTACGCCAAGAACGTCGTCGAGCAGACCAGGTACTACACCTTCGGCGGCGAGGCCATCGCGGTGCGCATGCCGGACAACCAGGTCTACTTCATGGCCAACGACCACCAGGGCACCGCGCAGGCCATGGTGAACGCCGGCACCGGCGACATCGCCGTCCGCAGGCAGACCCCGTTCGGCGAGGACCGGGGCACGGCGCCACCGTGGTGGCCGGGACAGCGCGGGTTCGTCGGTGGCACCAATGACGCCACCATCGGGCTCGTCCACCTCGGCGCCCGTGAGTACGACCCGAGGAACGGCCGCTTCATCTCGGTGGACCCGATCATCGACGAGAGCGACCCGCAGCAGCTCAACGCCTACGCCTACGCCAACAACAGCCCGATCACGATGACCGACCCCGACGGCCAGTGGGTGTGGTTCGCCGTGGCCATCGGCATCAGGATCGCGGCGCGCATCGCGGCCAGGCGGGCGGCGCAGGCCGCCGCCAGACGGGCGGCGCTCGCCCTCGCCAGGCGCAGGGCGGCCGAGGCCGCCAGGAGGCGCGCGCTGGAGGCAGCCAGGAGGAGAGCCGCCGAGGCGGCCAGGAAGCGGGCCGCGGAGGCGGCCAGGAAGCGAGCGGCGGAAGCGGCGAGGAAGAGAGCAGCGGAGGCGGCCAGGAAGCGGGCCGCGATGCAGGCCAGGAAGAAGGCCGCACTGGCCAGGCAGCGGGCGGCAGCCGCGGCCGCCAGGCGCAGAGCGGCGGCGGCACAGCGCAGGGCCGCGGCGGCCAGGCGCCGGGCCGAGGCCGCGCGCAGGGCGGTGACCAGGCGGGCGAGCAGGCCCAAGGCCGCGGTCAGGCACCGGCCGGCGGTACGTCCGAGCAGCCGCAGGGCGACACAGCGGCAGGCGCCGCCCAAGGCCCAGCGGACGTCGGCGAACACCGGGCAGTCGCAGTCACGCGGGCTGAGCGAGGCTCAGAAGCGGTCGATCGACGAGCAGTTGGGCAGGGTGCGGCCCACCGGGGCCAGCACGAGGACCAGCAGGACCCAGACGGAAGGCATCGCCGACCAGGGCACCGGGAACGGCCCGGCGTCCAAGCCGTGGACCTCGGACTACCCGGCCGCGGGGTCGAAGGGCAAGACGATCCTCTGGCGGGTCTGGCAGCTCTTCAGGCCGATCGACAAGGCGACCTGACCCACGCCCTGATCCGCACAGTCTCCGGTGGCCGGCCTTCCGGCCGGTCACCGGAGCTTTTTCATGCCCGAAGCACGTTCTCCTGGTGCTCGCCCTCGACGTCGCCCGCGGGCTCGAAGACGAAGACGATGTACGTCTCGTAGTGCGAGGGGCCCTGGCCGGCCACGCGGGCCGCGCCCATCACCGTGCTGGACGTCCAGACGAGCCGGCTGAAGTGGCAGGGGCGGGGGTCGTCCCAGTCGTACGGCTCGGCGTACCAGGAGGCCACGGCCTGGGCGGCGTCGCTCATGCCCGTGCTCATGCCCGTGCTCATGCCCGTGCTCATGCCCGTGCTCATGCCCGTGCTCATGCCCGTGCTCATGCCCGTGCTCATGCCCGTGCTCCTGAACACGTTCTCGCCGGTGCCCGCCCTGATGTCGCCTGCCTCCCCGCGGGAGTGCGCGGCGGCCCTGGTCTTGGCGTAGTCGACCAGCAGAGCGTCCATGGTCAGGGGAGGGGCGTGGTGAAGGGCGCGGCGGGCGTTCGTCTCGCGCAACGCCTGGAGGAGGAAGTCGGCGTTGGTGGCGTCAGGGAGCGCGGGGCGGGTGCCTGCCATGCCTGTGGGACCTGTCATGCCTGTCACCTCGGAGTGCACGTCACTGTGCCTGGATTGTGCGCGTGAATTATTCGTAGGGCAATGTCAGATTTATGGCTGGTATGGGTCGAGTGCGGCTTTTGTCAGCGCACTAAGGGCCGATCGGCATGAACCGTTGAGTGATTGTCGCCGTGAACCGGGCTACCGTGTGATCCGTGCAGCTCTACAAGAGATCTGCCGGGACCGGGATCCCGGTTGTGCTGCTTCACGCGTTCCCGCTCTCGTCGGCCATGTGGCTGGCCCAGCGGGAAGGGCTGGCCAAGGTCTGCCGGGTCATCACCCCTGACCTGCGCGGCTTCGGCGGGTCGCGGCTGGGCGAGGACGAGCCCTCGCTCGATGTGATGGCCGACGACGTCGCCAGGCTGCTCGACGAGGAGGGCATCGACCGGGCGGTCGTCGGCGGGCTGTCGATGGGCGGTTACGTGACCATGGCGTTCTGCCGCCGTCACCCCGACCGGGTGCTCGGGGTGATCCTGGCGGACACCAAGGCCGCCGAGGACCCGCCCGCGGCCAGGGACAACAGGGAACGCATCGCGCAGGCCGTGCTGACCGAGGGCAGCGAGGTGCTGGTCACCGAGGTGCTGCCCGCGCTCATCGGGCGGACCACCAGGGAACGCAGGGCCATGGTGTTCGGCCGGGTCAAGGGGCTGGTGCAGTCCGCGCCGCCGGGCGCCGTGGCCTGGGCGCAGCGCGCCATGGCCGCGCGGCCCGACTCGTTCGAGACGCTGGGCGCGCTCAAGGTGCCGCTGCTGATCATCGTGGGGGAGGAGGACGAGCTGTCGCCGCCCTCCGACGCCGACGCCATGGCGCAGGCCGTGCCGGAAGGGAAGGTGGAGATCATCCCCAGGGCCGGGCATCTCAGCGCGGTCGAGCAGCCGGAGGCGTTCAACGCGGCGGTGATCGAGTTCCTCAAGGCCGAGCTGGGCGGAGGGCGCAGGTAGCCGGGGGCCCCGTCAAGCCCGATGCTCGCGGAGCGAGCCGGCGGTCAGGCCTGGTCCTGGCGGGGGAGCACCAGCTCGCGGATGATCAGCGAGATCGCCGCGGCCACCGGGATGGCCAGCAGGGCGCCGACGATGCCGAGCAGCGCGCCGCCGAACAGCGCGGCGATCACCGTCACCGCCGGCGTCACGTTCACCGAGTGCTTCATCACCCTGGGGTAGATGAAGTAGTTCTCGACCTGCTGGTAGGCCACGAAGAAGATGGCGCACGCGAGTCCGGCGGGCCACGAGTCGAGCAGCGCCACCGCGGTCACCAGCACCGCGCCGATCGTCGCGCCCACCAGCGGGATCAGGTCGGTCAGCGCCACCACCAGGGAGAGCGCGAGCGCGTACTGCACGCCCGCGATCGACAGGAAGATCCACGTCACCACGCCCGCGATGACCGAGATCAGCACGTTGCCCGCCACGTACCCGCCGATGCCTGACAGGATCTCCTCGGAGATCGCGCGCGTCCGCGTCCTGCGCGAGGCCGGGACCAGCTTGAGCAGGTAGTCCTTGATCGTGTGCAGCGAGCCGAGGAAGTACAGCATCAGCACCAGCAGCGTCACCGTGGTGAACACGCCGTTCAGCACCACCAGGCCCGCGCCCATGATGCCGGTCGCCAGCGACGGCCCCAGCGTGCCCGTCACGAACGTCCTGAGCTGCGGGAGGATCTGGTAGTCCTGGTCGAGCTGGCGCAGCGTCGGATGGTTGCTCAGCTCGGTGATGTAACCCGGCACCGCGTCGATGAACTCGGTGAGCTGCTTGCTCACCGGCGGCACGATCGCCAGCCCGAACAGCACGAACGCCACGATGACCCCGGCGAACACGATCGAGATCGCGCCCCGCCTGGCCAGGCCGCGCCGCTGGAGGGCCTCGACGGCCGGGTTCAGCCCGACGGCCAGGAACATCGCCACGACGATCAGGATGATCGTGCTGAGCGAGGCCACGATCATCTGGGCCAGCGCGATCGCCGTCAGCACGCCCAGGCCGCCGACCAGGCCGAACAGGAAGGGGCCGCGGGCGAACGGCTTGCCCGGCAGCCCGTACGACGAGGGGCCGGTCTCGTCCTTGACCTTTTCCTGGGCCTCCGGCTCTTCCTTCTGCGTGGTCACCGGCTCGACGTCTGCGGACAAGGGGGACACACTCCAGGGGGATCGGCAACACAGCATGACGGACTCGTACCACTTCGTACACGTCCGACGGCAAAGAGAGAGCCTAGCGACCATCAGGCCGCCAGGCTCTCCCCAGCCGTCATTCAGCCCCGTGTGTCTTCGCTTCGCCTGGCGCTACTCCTGCCACCACTCGGCGTCGTCGTCGGCCTTCTTGACCTCCACCTTGGGAGCGGGGGTCGTGGCCGGAGCCACCGGCTCGGCCACGGGCGCGGCGAGGGCGGGCTTCGGCGGGGCCGCGGTGACCGCGGGCTCGGGGTCCATGCCGGGCAGGGCGGCGCCGCCGAGGAGCTGGCGGAGCTGGGCCAGGTGGCTGGTGATGCTGTCACGCTGCCGGGTCAGCTCGTCGACCTGGCGCTGCATCGCCGTACGGGTGCGCTCGGCCTCGTTCTTCGCCTCGGTGACGATCGTCTCGGCGCTGCTCTTGGCGTCGGAGACGATGGTCTCGGAGCTCTTGCGGGCGTTGGCGACGAGCTGCTTGGCGTGCAGGTCGGCCTCGCGGCGGGTCTGCTCGGCCTGCTGCGTGGCCTTCGTGGCCCGCGACTCGGCGGTGGCGGCGCGCTGCTCGGCCTCGGCGACCAGCTTCTGCGTGGCGGCCTGCGCGGTGGCGTGGCGCTCGGCCTCCTGGCGCTCGGCCTCCTCGCGGCGGGAGGCGAGCTGGATCTCGAACTCCGCCTCGTCCTGGGCCCGCTTGGCCTCCGACTCCTCCAGCACCCGCTGCGCCTGCGCGCGCATCTCGTCGGCCTGCCGCTTGGCGGTCGTCAGCACCTCGTCGCGCTCGCGCTTGGTCGAGGCGCGGAGCTGGGCGACCTCGCGCTCGGTGGTGGTGCGCAGCTTGGCGATCTCCCGCTCGGCGTCCGCCCGCTTCTCCGCCACCTCGTGGTCGGCGGTGGCGCGCAGCTTGGCGGCCTCCCGCTCGGTGGTGTTGGTCAGCTCGTCGGCCTCGCGGCGCGCGGTCGAGCGGATGTCCTCGGCCTCCCGCTCGGCGGTCGTCCGCATCTCGTCGCTCTCGCGCGCCGCCTGGGCGCGCTTCTCGGCGGCCTCGGCCTCGGCGGCGGCCCGCACGTCGGCGGCCTCGACCTTGGCGGCGGCCTTGATCTCGTTGGCCTCGGACCTGGCGGCCTGGACGAGCTCGGTGGCCTGCTCCTCGGCCAGACGCAGGAGCTGCTCGATGCGGGCGCCGAGGCCGGAGTAGGTGGGGCGCTCCTGCTCCTGTAGCTGGCGCTGGGAGTCGGACAGGTCGCGCTGGAGGTTGCCGACCTGCTCGCGGGCCTGACGTAGCTCCCCGTCGAGCTGCTTGAGGTGATCGTGGACCTGGTGCCGGTCGTAACCCCGCAGCACGACGTCGAACTCGCGTGCTGGGGCATCCTCGAAGAAGTTGTTGAGCTGGGCGTCGATGTCGGACTGCATGGAGGCTCGATCCTGGGTTGTCGAGACGGCTACACGGGCCGGACGGGGGGTTCGGGGCATCCGTACCAGGAGCCTGTGCCTCTCGGCAGGCCCCATGTCCGGTGGAAGGTCAAGCGTACTCCGCTGGTGCCACCTGCGAAGCCCCGTCCATCTTTATGCGTGACTAGTTACATATGAACGTTTTTTACGTTTTGTGCGGGTTTACTCTTGCTTGGCCGCTTGGACCAGCTCGGTCAGCATCCCGCCCACGTCCTTGGGGTGCAGGAACGCGATCTGCGAGCCCATCGACCCATGGCGGGGCCGCTCGTCCAGGAGTCTCACACCCTTCTCGCCGATCGTGGCCATGGCCTCTTCGACGTCCGGAACCCCGAACGCCACGTGATGGACGCCTTCGCCCCGCTTCGCCAGGAATTTTCCCACAGGAGAGTCCTCGGAGAGGGGCTCCAGGAGCTGAATGTAGGAGCCCCCACCTTCGCCGTCGGCGATGTGCAGCATCGCCTCCTTGACTCCCTGCTCCTCGTTGACCTCCCTGGCCACGACCGTGAGCTCGAACGTCCGGGAGAAGAGCTCGATCTTCTCCTCCAGATCACGGCAGGCGATCCCGATGTGGTCGATCCGCATGAACATGTGTGGCCTACCTCCATGGCGAGCGACGGCGTACTCGTGGGTATCGTGTCAAAGACCGGACGCGCGAGCACAGGAGGCCGTTGTCATGTCCAGTTCCGTCATCGTCGCCGGAGCTCGTACCCCCATCGGCAAGCTCCTCGGCTCCCTGTCCGGCCTGCCCGCCGCCGAGCTGGGCGGCATCGCGATCAAGGCCGCGCTGGAGCGGGCCGGCGTCGCGCCGGAAGCCGTCGAGTACGTCATCATGGGCCAGGTCCTCCAGGCCGGAGCCGGGCAGATCCCCTCCCGCCAGGCCGCCGTCAAGGCCGGCATCCCGATGACCGTCCCCTCCATCACCATCAACAAGGTGTGCCTGTCGGGCCTCGACGCCATCGCCCTGGCCGACCAGCTCATCAGGGCCGGCGAGTTCGACATCGTGGTGGCCGGCGGCATGGAGTCCATGACCAACGCCCCGCACCTGCTGCCCGGCCTGCGCAAGGGCGTCAAGTACGGCGGCTCGCAGGTCGTCGACTCGATGGCGCACGACGGCCTGTTCTGCGCGTTCGACCAGTGCGCGATGGGCGAGTCCACCGAGCGCTACAACACCCGCCTCGGCATCGGAAGGCAGGAGCAGGACGCGCTGTCGGCCCGCTCCCACCAGCTCGCCGCCGCCGCCGTCAAGAACGGCGCCTTCGAGGACGAGATCGTCCCCGTCGAGATCCCGCAGCGCCGCGGCGAGCCGGTGGTCGTCAAGGAGGACGAGGGCGTGCGCGGCGACACCACGGTCGAGACCCTCGCCAGGCTGCGCCCCGCCTTCGCCGCCGACGGCACCATCACGGCGGGCTCCGCCTCCCAGATCTCCGACGGCGCCTGCGCCGTGGTCGTCATGTCCAAGGCCAAGGCCGAGGAGCTCGGCCTGCCCTGGCTGGCCGAGATCGGCCGCCACGGCAACGTCGCGGGCCCCGACGCGTCCCTGCAGTCGCAGCCGGCCAACGCCATCAAGCAGGCGATGGCCAAGCAGGGGGTCACGGCCGCCGACCTGGACCTCGTCGAGATCAACGAGGCGTTCGCGAGCGTGGTGCTGCAGTCGGTCAAGGAGCTGGGCGTGCCCCTCGACAAGGTCAACGTCAACGGCGGCGGCATCGCGCTGGGGCACCCGATCGGGGCCTCGGGCGCCAGGATCGTGCTGACGCTGGCGTACGAGCTCAAGCGGCGCGGCGGCGGGCTGGGCGCCGCGGGGCTGTGCGGCGGCGGCGGCCAGGGCGACGCCCTGCTCATCAGCGTCCCGAAGGCCTGATTTCCGCCCGTTCAGCTCGCGGCCAGGTCCATCCGTAAGAACTCGGTGATGCGCAGCACCTTCGGCGGGCGCGCCACCGTCCGCGGCAGGGCCTGGAACGCCTCCTGCTTCCCGACGAGGCGCGGCGCGGTCAGGCCCACCTCCTTGCCGTCGACCCGCAGGCGCGCGTCACCGGACGCCAGCACGTTCCGCACCCAGTCCGACTGCGAGCCGTACACCAGGATGAACAGGTAGCCGCCCTCGACCGGATGCGCGTCCATCGGCGTCCGGTAGGTCGCGCCCGACTTGCGGCCGACGTGCGTCAGCACCGGATACTTCCCGCTCGCGATCGCGCGCGGGTTGAACACCCGCTTGTTCACGTGGCCCCACCACAACGGCATCGGCATCGCGCATCTCCTTCGCACTCGCTGGCTTACACCTGTAAGGCTGACTTACGCTTGTAAGGTTGTCAATCGCCGATTTCCCCGGAGCCGTCGTGTCGCCACCCTCCCAACCGCTCAGCAGGGCACTCGTGCTGGAAGCCGCGATCAGGGTCGCGGACCGCGGCGGCGTGGAGTCCATCACGATGCGCAAGGTAGCGCAGGAGCTCGGCGTGGAGGCGATGTCGCTCTACCACCACGTGCCGAACAAGGACGCCGTCCTCGACGGCGTCGTCGACATGGTCTTCGACGCCATCCGGCTCCCCGCCCCCGGCGGCGACGACTGGCGCGACGCGATCCGGGCACGCGCCTGCTCCGCCCGCGAGGTCCTGTCGCGGCACAGCTGGGCCCTCGGCCTCATGGACTCCCGCCGCAACCCGGGCATGGCCACGCTGCGCCACCACAACGCCGTCCTCGGCGTGCTGCGGGAGGCGGGGTTCACGCTGCCGATGGCCGCGCACGCCATCTCGCTCATCGACAGCTACGTCGGCGGGTTCGTCCTCCAGGAGTCGAACCTGCCGGTCATGACGCCGGACGACGTCGAGGAGGTCGCGGGCAACATCTTGGAGCACCTGCCCGCCGACGAACTGCCGTACCTGGCGGAGATCATCGTCGATCACGCCATGCGGCCCGGCTACGACTACGCGAGCGAGTTCCTCTACGGCCTGGACCTGATCCTGGACGCGCTCGAAGCCCGCCGGGGCTAGCGCCTACTCCTCGTTGATCGTCTGATCTCCGCCGGCCTGGTAGATCCGCCCCTGCCCGGACGCCTCGGCACGCAGGTTGACGTTGGTCGTGCCGTCGCCGGTGGAGATGACGCCCGAGTTGTCGCCCCCGATGGCGACCGACCTCGGCCCCGACGCGGACACCCCTGGGGCTTCATCCGCTTGCGCCGGCCGGTCGCGCAGGCCGTGGATCGCCACCGCCAGCCCCGCCACGGTGCAGAACAGGCCGATCACACTGGCCAGCTTGTCGGCCTCGTCGAGCCCGACCCGTACGAAGTACCAGATCAGCGCCGCCGCGGCGACCACGGCGACCGCGGCCCCGCCCCACACCAGCCCACGCTTGCGCATACAGGCATCATCGCCGGACCCTCCGGGGGTGTCCACGGCTCTTGCAGCCGGGGGCCGCCGAGATGAAGATCGGGGAGTGCCTCGCATCGGAGCCGTTCCCGCCGTACTGACCCTCGCCGCCTCCGCCCTGCTGACCAGCGGCACCGCCGAGGCGGCGGCCGACGTCCCGTTACCGTCGGCGATCTTCCGCGCCACCCACAACAGCTACTCGGGCAACATCGCCGGCGCCCGCAACTCGATCGCCTACCAGCTCGACCACGGCATCCGCTTCATCGAGCTGGACATCCACGACAACGGCTACGCCACCGCCCGCGACTACTCCGTCGGCCACGACTCCCCGGGCCACCAGGTCGACCACGCGGGCAACCCCGCCTCGAACCTCCTGCGCGACTGGCTCGCCGCCATCGACGCCTGGTCCGCGCAGCATCCCGCCGCCGCGCCGATCGTCGTCGCGCTCGACGTGAAGGACGACCTGACCGACAACACCTCCTACGCCGCGGGCAACCTGGCCGCGCTGAACCAGCAGCTCACCTCCGTCTTCGGCGCGCGGCTGCTCAGGGCGGAGGACTACCCGGCGACCACGCCGACGGTGGACGCGCTGCGGGGCCGCGTCCTCGCGGTGATCTCCGGTGACGGGAAGACGCGCGGCTCGTACGTGCGCGACACCGGACACAACCCGGCCGTCGCGATCAACGCCCGCGGCCAGGTCGTCGAGGTGCACGACTCCGGCTCGGGCGAGCTGTGGTACTGGAGCGGCGCGTACGGCGCCGACGGCCGCGTCACCTGGCTGCGCCACGGCAGGTACGACAGCGGCGTCACCCCAGCCGTCGCGCTCAACGACGTCGGCGACCTGGTCGAGGTCCACCAGTCGCAGAGCGCGACCACCCTGTGGTACCGCACCGGCAAGCTCGGCGCCGACGGCGAGATCACCTGGTCGGCCAGCCGCAGGTACGACAACGGCGTCCTGCCGACGGTCAGGTTCACCGACCCGGCGGGCACGCGGCTGCGCGAGATCCACCGCAGCCAGAGCTCCAGCCAGAACTGGCAGTGGGACGGCGTGCTCGACGCCGCCGCCGGGACGGTCGCGTGGACCGGCAACGCCAGGACCTCCGACGCCCGCTTCGACAAGGCCACCTCCACCAGCGGCGGCTCCCGCGTCCGCGTGTGGACCGGCGCGGACGGCGCCACCTCCGCTCAGACGCTGCGCGTGGACACCGACGGGCGCGCGGGCGACCGCGTCCGCTACCGGCAGGTCGCCTTCACCGAGTTCCAGCAGGGCGACAGCGCGGAGCTGCGGCAGGGCGCGCTGTTCTACGCGGCGCAGGCCGACGCGTCGTCGTTCATCACGGCGGCGCGGCAGGCCGGGAAGCTGGCGCGCGGCTGGGACTTCGACTCGGCCGGCCAGGCCACCGACCCGCTGGCCAGCTATCCCGCGACGAACCGGCCCTACGACGGCTGGTACGCCGATTTGCTCGCCCGATCCGGCGCCCTTGACTGAGAGTTGTGGTCATCTCACTCTGTGTGTGCATAATGGAGTCACATCCTTCAAAACCGCCCCAGCAAGAGCGTCAACTCCTCCAGCCTCGTTCCTCCCCGACTGGAGCCCCATGCCCCCTGATCCCGCGTGCTCCCGCTCCGCCTCGTTCGTCATCCCCGCCCTCTACCAGCCCACCCCCGCCCTGCTCAGCCCGCACGCCGACGCCGCGCGCGCACACTCCACGACCTGGGCCAGGTGGACGGGCCTGCTCGACCACGTCGACCGGAGCGGGGCGCGGGTCTGGGACGAGGCGCGGTTCACGTCCATGGCGATCCCGCTGCTGGCGGCCTACGGCCATCCGGACGCCGCCCCCAGGGAGCTGGAGCTGGCCTCCGACTGGTACGTCTGGGCGTGCTGGTTCGACGACCACTTCACCCAGGTGTTCAAGCTGCCGGGCGCCCGCGTCCGGGCGAAGGCGTACCTGCACCGGCTGCGCCGCTTCACCCCGCCCGACTCCCCGCGCACGCCCCGCCCGGCGAACCCGGCCGAGCGCGGGCTCGCCGACCTGTGGTCCCGCACGTTCGCCGGGTCCTCGCGCGGCTGGCGGCGCAGGTTCGCGGCCAGCACGCAGGCGCTCATGCGGGGCTGCCTGCGCGAGCTGGAGGACGCCGGAACCTACCGCGTCCCCGAGCCGATCGAGCACCTCGGCCTGCGCCGCACCTCGGGGGGCGCCGCGTGGGCGGCGGACCTCGTCGAGCGGGTGATCGGCGCCGAGCTGCCCGCCCAGGTCGTCGGGACGCGGCCGGTCACGGTGCTGCGTGACACCTTCGCCGACGCGGCGCACCTGCTCAACGACCTGTACTCCTACTGGCGGGAGGTCGGCGAGGAGAGCGCGCCCGACAACGGGATGCTGGTGCTGCGGCGCTTCCTCGGCTGCGGGGTGCAGGAGGCCGCCGACCGGGTGAACGAGCTGCGCACGTCCCGGCTGCGGCAGTTCGAGGCCGCGGTGCTGACGGAGCTGCCCGCGTTGATCGAGGAGGGCGGGCTGGGCACGGAGGAGCGGGGCAGGATCGCCCGGTACGTCCAGGGCTTGCGGGACTGGCAGGCCGGGGCGTGCGCGTGGCACCGGCGCTCCAGCCGCTACCTCGACCTCGGCCCCGCCTCGCGGGCGGCGCGGCGGATCGAGCTGTCGGCGGGGCAGGCCAGCGCGGCGCCCGCGCCCAGCGATCAGGGCATGCGCCGCCAGCCACTCTGACCGGCAGATGTGACTGGCCCGGAACAGCGCGAAGCCCCGGTCCGACCAGGAATGGGACCGGGGCCTCGTGGCGTTCCGCCTCCGGCTCGACCAGGAATTCGGGCCGAAGGCGTGGTAGCCCCCTAAGGGGGCATCTCAGCCCGGCCGCGAGGGAGGTTGCGGCCGGGCTGCTTGTGGGCGGTCATGAAGCGAGGAAGCGGGCGAAGACCGAGCGGTGGCGCCGCTCGACCGGCCTGGTCCTGCTCGCCTCGCGCACCCGGCGCTGCTCGGCGGCGGCGGCGCGCAGCTCGGCGGCGTGGTGCTGCATCATGGTGTATTCGAGTTCGGCGTTCATCCGACTGCTCCCTTGTCTTGTTCCCTGCACTCTCAAGATTCGGCCTAAGGCCCCCTCCGGCACATCGGGCGTATGCCTTATCTCTCGGCACGGGCGCAGGCAGGGAGGTACTTAGGCGAGCGCACGGGACACCTAAGGCGCAGGTGAGGATGCCTAGGGCTCGTCGGTGAACTTGACGGTGACCTTCGTGAAGCCCAGCGACTTGAGCATGCCCGTCAGCATGTTCTTGGTGTTGGCGTCGGCCCTGGCGCGCAGGTCGCTCGCCACCGCCGCCTCGCTGATCTTCTTCTCCGCCAGGAGGTAGAGCTCCCGCTGGTCGGTGGGGGAGCCGGAGAGGAAGTCGCTGACCCGGTCGAACAGGCCGCGCTGCTGGGCGAAGACGTAGGAGCGGCTGTTGTCCAGGTTGGGCTTCTCCAGCTGGGCGCGGGGCAGGCGGATGGTCGCCTCGGTGCGGTCCTGCGAGACCGTCACGCCGTTCGCCGTCATGGCGGAGAAGTCCACGTACGCGTCCACGCCGCCCGCCCCGACGAACAGCGTGCGCGTGCCCTTGATCGCGTCGGGCAGGAAGTTGGCGTCCTTCTCCAGGTCCACGACCACCTGGAAGGTCCCCGTCGCGGCCTCGAACCGGCTCAGGTCCTTGATCGACTGCAGCAGCACCGGCTGGCTGCGGTCGATGGTCTGCTCGCCCATCGGGTTCAGCCACGACCAGGCCACCCGGGCGCCCACGAGGAGCAGGACGGCCAGCACCAGGAGACCGGCCAGATATCGCCACCGGCGGCGTCGCCCGGAGGTCACCTCGGGCGACGCCGTTTGGGAAGTCGTCATGCGAGCATGACTACCCTTCAGGCGATCATCATTGCCAGCCCTTTGGTGACATCTTGGCTCCCCAGCCGTGTCCGTTTGCTGGCGACCCGTGCGCCGGGTGCCGGTGGGAGGCGGGGACCTGCTCGGCGTCCTTCGCGGCGTTCCCGGCCTGAGCTTGGGCAACCGGCCGGGCCGGTGGCTGCGCGGGCGCGCCCTCCCCGGCCGCCTGAGCCGGCGTGGCCTCCCGCGGCTGGGCCTGTGCGGGCTGCGCCTGTGCGGGATGGGCCTGTGCAGGATGGGCCTGTGCGGGCTGCGCGGGCTCGGCCTGCGCGGGTTGCGGCGGCGTGGGGTCGAACACCGGCCAGCTCACCCCCGACGTGTCGGGCGTCCACCGCTCGGCGGGCGCCTCCCGCGTGTAGCCGCTGCCGGAGGCGCCGGGCGTGGCGCCCGTGCCCGGCGTGCCCGGCGCGGCCGGCGCCGAGCCGGCCGGAGTGGCGCCGCTCGGGCCCGGATACACCGGGTAGACGTGGCTCGACTCGGGCGTCGGCCGCACCGACGGCGCCACCTGCGCGTGCGAGGGGCCCCCGCCGAAGTGCGTGCTCGACAGGCGGCACCCCTGGAAGTCGCTGTAGAACATGCGCAGCCACTCCCTGCGCTGGTGCTCGCTCCAGGAGGAGAACGACGTCGTCGCGTAGTGGTGCTCGGGCAGCGGCGTGCCGGGCAGCGGCTCGCCGCGCAGCCACGCCACCACGATCTGCCGGTAGCCCTCCGCGACCGCGCTCTGGCACCTGGGCGCCAGCGCCTCGATGTACTCGTGCGCCGCCTCCTCCGCGAACCCGGAGGACAGGTCGGGCACGTGCACGGGAGCCAGCCCGTTCGACGGCTTCAGCGGGTCGTCCAGCGGACGCTGCTCCACCCGGGTGAACGCGGCGGGCGTCCCCGCGAGCCGCGAGGCGATCTGCGTGAACGCCGCCCCCAGCTCGGTCAGCCCCGCCCGCATGCCCGGATGCATGCAGACCGTGATCGGCCACTCCTGGCAGGTGTAGGCGATGTCCACGGCCGCCGCCGGCTTCGGCTGGGCCAGCACCCGCGACACGCCCATCCCCGCGGTCAGCACCGCCAGCAGCGCGCACGCCAGCACCAGGGCCTGCCTGGTGACCAGCGCCGCCCAGCCGAGCAGCAGCGCCGCCGTGATGCCCAGCAGCCAGATCGTCTGGTCGAAGAACGGAGCCCCGTTCAGCCCCTGGAACAGGTCGTACGGCTCCCCGGTCCCCGGCGCGAGCTTGTCGGCCCAGCCGCGGTCGTCGGCCAGCCACGAGAACACCCCGTAGCAGGCGAGCCCGGCCAGCGGCGGCGTGAACGGCCGCGGCAGCACCCAGCCCGCCACCCAGCCGATCACCGAGTACAGCGCCAGCCCCGCCATGCCCATCGCCAGCCCGGTCAGGCTGAGCCGGCCCGACTGGTCGGTGAGCACCGTCTTGACCGCCAGCACCAGCACCGTGGCGCCGAACGAGCCCACCACCACCATCACGATCGCCAGCGGCGCCTTGAGCGCCCGCCACGTCGTGAGGGAGCGCCCGCGCAGCGCGCGGCGCTTGCGCAGCGCCACCCAGGCGGCGAAGGCCGCCGCCACGGGCCCGGTCAGCCGGAGCGAGCCGATGACCGCGGCCACGATGTTCTCCCACGCGTCCACGCCAGGAATCAGGACGTTCCACGCCGCGAACAGGCCGACAGCCAGCAGCACGGCAACTGTCACAGCCGCGCTGTGCTTCAGCTCCTCTCGTGAAACGCCCGCGTGTTCACGCACCCTTTTCCCCGTTGACGTTCATCAAGCACCCCCCGTGCCCCTCGGTGACGCGGAACAGGCGTGATCCCGGCCGTCCCCACGGCCGCTGGATTTGGCATCCGCGTCACCATACGTAGGAGAACCATAACTGAGCGTGATGATTGATGTCCGGATTCTTGGTCAAGCGAAGAAGCCTGTCGCTGAGAGTGACCAGACGAACCGGGACGAGCGGCGCGCTACCGTAGCGCTGTGTCGCAGCCGAAGCCGCTCAACCTGCCGTTCGACCCCATCGACCGCGCCGCGGAGACCTGGCGCGCTCACTTCGGGCCTTCCGCCGCCATGGCAGCCGTTACCTCGATCATGAGAGCGCATCAGATCCTGTTGTCGCAACTTGACTCGCTCCTGAAGCCATACGACTTGACCTTCGCGAGATATGAGGGATTGGTCCTGTTGACCTTCAGCAAGACGGGCGCGCTGCCACTGTCCAAGATCGGCGAACGTCTCATGGTTCACCCCACCAGCGTCACGAACACGGTGGACAGGCTGGAGAAGTCCGGGTTCGTACGCCGCCTGCCCAATCCGCGCGACGGCCGCGGCGTGCTCGCGGAGATCACCGACGCGGGCCGCGCCGTCGTGCGCAGCGCCACCGCCGACCTGATGGCGGCCGAGTTCGGCCTGACGATGTACGCCGAGGACGAACTCCACCAGATGTTCGACCAGTTGCGCACCCTCAGGGTGGCGGCGGGTGACTTCCCGGCTTCGTCCATGCGGCAAGATGAAGGGCATGGCGGACTTCTCTAGGCCTGGGTCCCTCTACGGAGCGGTGGACCTGGGCGCGCGCAAGCAGGCTCTGGAGTCGCAGGCTCGGCGGGAGGCGGCAGGTCCCCAGGCGGCCTCGTCGGCCTCGATCGTCGACGTGACCGAGGAGACGTTCACGACCGACGTCATCGACCGGTCCATGACCGTGCCCGTGGTCCTCGACCTCTGGTCGCCCAGGGCGCCCGGCAGCGCCCAGCTCAGCCCCGTGCTGGAGAAAGTCGTCGGCGACCTCGGCGGCAAGGCCGTCCTGGCGAAGGTCAACGTCGACGCCAGCCCGCAGATCGCGCAGGCGCTGCGCGTGCAGGCCGTGCCGACCGTGCTGGCGATCTTCCAGGGGCAGGCCGTCACCGGCTTCCAGCAGGTGCTGCCCGAGCAGGAGGTGCGCCGCTGGCTCGACGAGCTGATGGGCGCGGTTGAGCAGTTCTACCAGGCCAACCCCGGCGCCAGGCCGCCCGGGGCGGAGGACGAAGGGCAGGAGATGCCCGCCGGGCCGCCGGTCGACCCCGACCTGATGGCGGCCGAGCAGGCCATCGACCGCGGCGACTTCGACGCGGCGATCGAGGCCTACCAGCGGCTGCTGGCCCGCTCGCCGGGCGACGAGGACGCCAAGATGGGCCTGGCAGGGGTCAACCTGATCAAGCGCACCTCTCTGGCCGACCCCGCCGACGTGCAGCGGCGTGCCCAGGACGCCTCCGACGTCGAGGCCCAGCTGCTCGCCGCCGACTTCGAGATGCTCTCCGGCGCGGTCGACGAGGCGTTCGCGCGCGTCATCGCCGTGGTCAAGCGCACCTCCGGCGACGAACGCGACCAGGCCAGGCGCCACCTGCTCGGCCTGTTCGAAGCATTGCCGGCGGAAGACCCATCTTTGGCGAAAGCGCGCAGAGCTTTGGCCAGCGCCCTGTTCTAACCTGGAGATATGCGGGTCGTCACGATATCGGCGACATACGGCACGGCCGGCAGCCAGATGGGCCCGGCCGTCGCCGAGCTGCTCGGCGTGCCGTTCGTCGATCGCGCCATCCCCAGCGCCGTGGCCGAGGAGCTCGGCTGCACGCTGGAGGAGGCGCTGGCCCACGACGACCGGGCCGAGCACGGCCTCGGCAGGCTGTTCGCGGGCGCCGTACGGTTGCCGACGGTCACCTTCGGCGGCGTCGACATGTACGTGCCGGGGGCGATGCCGCTCGCGCCCGAGGAGTTCGTCCGGCGCACGGAGCGCATGCTCACCGAGATGGCCCGCAACCAGGGCGGCGTGTTCCTGGGCAGGGCCGGCGCGGTCGTGCTGGCCGACCATCCCGGCGCGCTGCACGTCCGGCTCGACGCCCCGCTCCAGCGCCGCGTCCGCCAGACGGCCACTCTGGGTGAGCTGAGCGAGCGCGAGGCCCGCCGCATCATCGAGGACAACGACCGGGCCCGCGGCGCCTACGTACGGCACTTCTATCGTGCCGATCCCGCCGATCCCTGCCAATATCACCTGGTTCTCGACAGCACCACAATCCCGGTGAGGACGTGCGTCGAGCTGATCGTGAAGGCGGCCGAGGCGCTCGATTGAGCGGGCGTCGAGTCAGGTCACAGTCAACTGCCCCTAACATGGATGCATTCTTGGTCAGTCCCGAAGGAGCGATTGACGTGGCGACCGTCCCGAGTGTGTCGTACTCCATCACCGTGCGTCTCGAGGTGCCGGCCGGCGGCAAGGCCGTCAGCCAGCTCACCCACGCCGTAGAGTCGGCCGGGGGCGTCGTGACCGCCCTCGACGTCACCAACGCGGGGCACGAGAAGCTCCGCATCGACGTCACCTGCGCCGCCAGGGACACCGACCACGCCCAGGCCATCGTCGACCAGCTCGAGGCCGTCGAGGGCGTCGTCATCCACAAGGTGTCCGACCGCACGTTCCTCATGCACCTCGGCGGCAAGATCGAGATGAAGTCCAAGGTGCCGCTGCGCAACCGCGACGAGCTGTCCATGGCGTACACGCCGGGCGTGGCGCGCGTGTCGATGGCGATCGCCCGCAACAAGGAGGACGCGCGGCGGCTGACCATCAAGCGCAACACCGTGGCCGTCGTCACCGACGGCTCGGCCGTCCTGGGGCTGGGCAACATCGGGCCGGAGGCGGCGCTGCCGGTCATGGAGGGCAAGGCCGCGCTGTTCAAACGCTTCGCGGGCATCGACGCCTGGCCGATCTGCCTCGACACGCAGGACGTGGACGAGATCGTCCGCACCGTGCAGGTGATCGCGCCCGGCTTCGGCGGCATCAACCTGGAGGACATCGGCGCGCCGCGCTGCTTCGAGGTGGAGCGGCGGCTGCGCGAGCTGCTCGACATCCCCGTCTTCCACGACGACCAGCACGGCACCGCGATCTGCGTGCTGGCCGCGCTCACCAACGCGCTGCGGGTGGTGAACAAGAAGATCGAGCACGTCAAGATCACCATGGCGGGCGCGGGCGCGGCGGGCAACGCCGTGCTGCGGCTGCTGCTGGCCTCCGGCGCCCGCAACGTCGTCGTCTGCGACTACCTCGGCGCCGTCCACAAGGGCCGCGACGACCTCGACGAGTCGCTGCGCTGGATCGCCGACCACACCAACGCCGAGGGCTACTCCGGCGACCTGCGCGGGGCCGTCAAGGGCGCCGACGTGTTCGTGGGGGTCTCCGCGCCGGGCATCCTGACCGGCGACGACATCGCCGCCATGGCCAAGGACGCGGTGGTCTTCGCGCTGGCCAACCCGGAGCCCGAGGTGTCGCCCGACGAGGCCGCCCAGCACGCCGCCGTGGTGGCCACCGGGCGCTCCGACTTCCCCAACCAGATCAACAACGTGCTGGCCTTCCCCGGGGTGTTCCGCGGGCTGCTCGACGCGCAGGCCAACGGGGTGACGCAGGAGATGCTGCTGGCCGCCGCCGGGGCGCTTGCCGCCGTCGTCACGCCGGAGGAGCTGGGGCCGAACTACATCATCCCCAGCGTGTTCCACCCCGACGTGGCCACCGCCGTGGCCGCGGCCGTGCGCGAGTCGGCGGGTGGCCGGGCGCGCGGCTTCACGGAGGCCTGATCACGCGTTCAGGGCGTCCCGTGATGCGCGGAGGTCGTGAGCGCGGGCATCAGGCGGAAGCTCTCCTGGAACACCAGGTTGTGCGCGTCGCCGGCCGCGATCACCCTCAGCGTGTCCAGCTGGCCGGCCGCGTCCGCCTCGTCGAAGATGTTCAGCGGCCAGTCGCCGACCGTGTTCCCCCGCAGGTGCGGGTGGTGGAAGTCGCAGCCGAAGTGGGCGACCACCGCGATCGGCTGGATCCCGCTCTCCCGCTGCTGCTGCCACGTCAGCGACCACATCGCGTTCAGGCCGCCCTCGCGTGACCGGGTGACCCCGCTGGCCACCACCTGACCGGTGCCGAGCAGCAGGTCGGCGTTGGCCTCGTCGAGGGCTCTGCGCGCCACGGGGTCGAGGAGCTCGACGGCCCTGGCGAAGACGCGTTCCTTGTCCTCCCGCGTGACGGCGGTGCCGTGGCCGCCGTCGCGCAGGTCCGTGAAGTGCCTGAGCAGGGCTTCGTTGATGGGAGTACGCATGCCTGCCCCCTGCCCAGGCTGAGCGCCTGGCCACCTCTCGTGGCGGCTCAGGCCAGCAGGGCGGCGATCCTGGCGCGCACGTCCTGGGTGTCGAGGCCGCGTACGGTGAGGGTGGTGCGGCGGCGTACGACGTCGTCCACCGTGGCCGCCCACTCGTGGTCGCGGGCGTAGACGGCCTGCGCCCAGATGTCGGGCCCGTCGGGGTGGATGCGCTCGCCGAGCGCCGGGTCCTCCCTGATGAGCCTGGCCAGCTCGAACGCGATCGACCCGTAGTGCGTGGCCAGGTGCCTGGCCACCAGCGGGTCCATGCGGGTGCCCGGGTCGCGGTCGGTCCACAGGCGCAGGGCGACCGCGTCGGGGCTGGCCAGGCCGGGCAGCGGCACGGCCGGCAGGATGTCGGCCAGGTCGTCGCCTAGGGGCCGGCCCGGCAGGTGGGCGAGGATGTCGAGCACGTACTTGCCGATGTGCCGGTAGGTCGTCCACTTGCCGCCGGCGACCGACAGCATGCCGCCGGAGCCGCGCGACAGCACCGTCTCCCGCTTGGCGGCCGTCACCTGGGCGGGGCCGCCGGGCAGGACGCGCAGGCCGGCGAAGGCGTAGGTGATGTCCTCGCGCCTGAGCTGCTCGTCGCGCACGGAGTGGCCGGCCTCGTCGAGGATCTGCGCGATGTCCGCCTCCGTCGGGCTGACCGCGCCAGGATCGCCCTCGTACGCCTCGTCCGTGGTGCCCAGCAGCAGATGGTCCTCCCACGGGATGGCGAAGGAGACGCGGTACTTGTCGATCGGCGTGGTCAGCGCCGCCTTCCACGGCTCGTGCCGGCGCAGCACCAGGTGGGCGCCCTTGGACAGCCGGATGCTGGGGGCGGCGTCCGGGTCCTCCATGCGGCGCAGGTGGTCCACCCACGGGCCGGTGGCGTTGAGCACCAACCTGGCGGACACGCCGAACTCGGCGCCGTCGAGCCTGTCGCGCAGCTCGGCGCCCGTCACGCTGCCGGACGTCTTGCGCAGCCCGACGACCTCCGCATGGTTGAGCACGGTCGCACCGGCGTCGGCGGCGGCGCGTACGGTCATGACCGCGACACGGCTGTCGTTCATCTGGTGGTCACCGTAGACGGCGGCGGCCCGCAGCCCCTCGGTGCGCAGCGCGGGCACCTTGGCCAGCGCCTGGTGCGGTGTGATCACCTTGCCCATGCCGTCGCCGAACACCGACAGCGCCGAGTACAGGAACACGCCCGCGCCCAGCTTGGCGGCCCCGTGCGGCCCGCCCTTGTAGATCGGGACCAGGAACGTCAGCGGCTTGACCAGGTGCGGCGCGATGTCGGCGGCCAGGGCGCGGCGCTCGCGGTGGTTCTCGGCCACCAGCCTGACGTTGCCGGTCTGCAGGTAGCGCAGGCCGCCGTGGACGAGCTTGGAGGAGGCGCTGGAGGTGGCTCCGGCGAAGTCGCCGGCCTCGACCATCGCCACCCGCAGCCCCGCCTGGGCGGCCATCCAGGTCACCGAGGTGCCCAGGATGCCGCCCCCGATCACGAGCAGGTCGTAGGTGGTGGTGGACAGCTCCTGCCGGACCTCCGCCCGGTCGGTGCCGATCGCGGTCGTCATCCCCGTCATCCCTCCTGCTCGACCCAGCCCAGGGTGCGGGCCACGGCCTTCTTCCAGTTGCGGTACTCGCGCTCGCGGGCGGCCTCGTCGATCGCGGGCCGCCATTCTGCGGCCTTGTGCCAGTTGGCGCGCAGGGTGTCGAGGTCCGGCCAGTAGCCGGTGGCCAGGCCCGCGGCGTACGCGGCGCCGAGCGCGGTCGTCTCGGCCACCATCGGCCTGATCACCGGCACGGCCAGCACGTCGGCGAGCGTCTGCATGAGCAGGTTGTCGGCGGTCATGCCGCCGTCGGCCCGCAGCGTCGTCAGGTCGAGGCCCGAGTCGGCGTTCATGGCGTCCACGACCTCGCGCGTCTGCCACGCCGTGGCCTCCAGGACGGCCCGCGCGAGGTGCCCCTTGTTCACGAACCCGGTCAGCCCGGCGATCACGCCGCGCGCGTCCGAGCGCCAGTGCGGCGCGAACAGCCCCGAGAAGGCCGGGACGAAGTAGCAGCCGCCGTTGTCGTCGACCGTCTTGGCCAGCGTCTCGATCTCGGCCGCGCTGGAGATCAGGCCGAGGTTGTCGCGCAGCCACTGCACCAGGGAGCCGGTGACCGCGATGGCGCCCTCCAGCGCGTACGTGGCGGGCCCGGCGCCGATCTGGTAGCCGACGGTGGTCAGCAGGCCGTGCTTGGAGACGACCGGCTCGTCGCCGGTGTTCATCAGCAGGAAGCTGCCCGAGCCGTAGGTGCTCTTGGTCTCGCCGGGTGCGAAGCAGGTCTGCCCGAACAGCGCCGCCTGCTGGTCGCCGAGCGCCGACGCCACCGGCACGCCGGCCTCGGTGTGGCCGTAGACCTCGGCGGACGGGCGGATCTCCGGCAGCATCGCGCGTGGCACGCCCATCGCGTCGAGCAGCTCGTCGTCCCAGGCCAGGGTGCGGATGTTCATCAGCATCGTGCGGCTGGCGTTGGTCACGTCGGTGATGTGGCGGCCCGTGAGGTTCCACAGCAGCCAGGAGTCCATGGTGCCGAACAGCACCTCGCCGCGCTCGGCGCGGTCGCGCAGCCCGTACGCGTCGAGCAGCCACCGGATCTTGGGCCCGGCGAAGTAGGTGGCCAGCGGCAGCCCGGCCCGCTCCTTGAACAGGCCCTCGTGCTCGGCCAGCGCGCGCGTGAGCGCGTCGGTGCGGGTGTCCTGCCACACGACGGTGGGGCAGACGGGACGGCCCGTCTCGCGGTCCCACAGGACGGTGGTCTCGCGCTGGTTGGTGATGCCGAGGGCGGCGATCCGGGTGTCCTCGATGCCGGCCCCGCTGACCGCTTCGGCGAGGACGGCCTGGACGTTGCGCCAGATCTCGTCCGCGTCGTGCTCGACCCAGCCGGGCTTGGGGAAGATCTGGCGGTGCTCGCGCTGGGCGACGGAGATGATGTTGCCGGCCTCGTCGAACACGATGCACCGGCTGGACGTGGTGCCCTGGTCAATGGCTGCGACGTAGTGCGATCGAGGCACTGGGTTCCTCGCAAGGCTCATGGTTCGACAATGCCGAACGAATGGTATGTGGTCTGTCGAAGCTTGTTCAAGTGTCATCGGGCGAGGTCGCGGGTTATGGCCCGGGCCGCGTCGCGTACGTACGAGACGAACTGCATGTTCAGGCCGCCGTCCGGGGCCAGCCGCTCGACCGCCCCCCGGATGCCGATGGCGCCGACCACCAGGCCGCGCGGGTCCTTGATCGGGGCGGCGATGGCCACTTCGCCCTCCGTCAGCTCCTCCATCTCGGCCGCCCAGCCCCGCGCCCTGACCTGGGCGAGCTCCGCCTCCAGGGCCGCCGGATCGACGATCGTGTGCTTGGTGCTGGGCTCCAGGGGCTGCGTGGCCTCGCCGTACGGGTCGTGCGCGAGCAGCACCTTGCCCAGCGCGCTGGCGTGCGTCGGCAGGTACGTGCCCACCTGCAGCGTCTGCATGCTGTCGTCGGGCCGGAACACGTGGTGGATGACCAGGACGTGACCCTCGTGCGGGGTGCCGATCCAGGCGCTCTCCCTGCTGCGGCCGGCCAGCGCGTCGGCCCAGTTGATGGAGCGGGTGCGCAGCTCGTTGACATCGAGGTAGCTGCTGCCCAGATGGAGCAGCGTGGCGCCGAGACGGTACTTCCCCGTGGCCGCGTCCTGCTCGACGAAGCCCACGTGGACCAGGGTGCGCAGGATGCCGTGCAGCGTGCCCTTCGGCAGGCCCATCGCCCGGGCCAGCTCGGCCACCCCGAGTTGCCGTGGACCGGAGGCGAGCAGCCGTAGGATCGCGGCGGCGCGCTCCACCGATTGAATCGTCTCTCCCACAAGGGGAACCCTAACGCAGTTCGGCATTGCCGAACACCCGGGGAGTGCGCCGATAGTGCGACATGTCCCGAGAAGGAGACTTGATGGACCAACCTTCCCGTTCTGCGGGAACCGTGCGGCCGGGGGGCCGCACAGCCCGGGTGCGCGCGGCCGTCCTGGAGGCCACCCAGGACGAGCTGGTCGAACGCGGCTTCCATGGCCTGACCATGGACCAGGTCGCGGCCAGGGCAGGCGTCGGCAAGACGACCGTCTACCGGCGCTGGGGAAGCACCCCGAGGCTGGTGGCCGACCTGATGAACGAGCTGGCCAACCAGTCCTCCGACCACGCCGACACGGGGAGCGTCGAGGAGGATCTGCGCGCCAACGCGCTGGCCGTGCTCGACGCGCTCAACGACGGGCGGCTCGGTGCGACGTTCCAGGCGGTGATCGCCGCCGCCACCTCCGACGAGCAGGCGGCGCAGGCGCTGCGCGGCTTCTACCTGCGCCGCATCGAGGAGTGGGCCAAGGTCGTGGACCTCGCCGTGCGGCGCGGCGAGCTGCCCGAGGGCACCGACGGCGGCGAGGTGATCAGGGCGGTCTCGGCCCCGCTCTACTACCGGCTGGTGGTCACGAGGGAGCCGGTGACGCGGGTGGCCGCCGAGCAGTCCGTGGCCCGCGCGCTGGCCGCCGCCAGGGCCGGAGCCTTCGTCGTGGCGGCGCCGCCGGGCTGATCGTGGCCGGAGCCCTTGTCGTGGCGCCGCGGCAGGCTGGTCGCGGTGGGGCCCATCGGTCAGGGGTTCGAACGCGGCCAGATCGAGCCGTACCACCACAGGATCCCGCCCATCACCACGAGCCCGCCCGCCGTCGCCAGCTTCCCCATGAGGTCGGCGGGCGGGCCCGTGTAGGGCAGGTGGCCGTGGCGGCGATGCCCCCAGGGGCAGTCGTTCTCGACGTGGCTGGAGTCGATCAGCGTCTCCGGCTCGTGGTCGCTCACGGAGTACGCCTCGATCTCCGCGCCGCTGCCCTTGCCCACCGGCACGTGCCTGACGATGGTCTTGCGGGCCGGGATCGAGCCGCTCGCCACGCTGGCGCCGTCGGCCTTCAGGTCGAAGCGGGCGAGCTGGCGGGTCTGGTTGTGCAGCCGCACGGGCACCTTGCCCGAGCGGCACCCCATGTCGTCCACGGTCATCGTGAACGGGTCGCCGGCGTCGTGGCGCGGCCAGGGCCAGTCGCGCTCCTGGGCGTCGGAGACGGAAGGCAGCAGAGCGATGGCGCCCAGCGGCAGGGCGGCCAACAGGAAGCGGAGTCTGGTGCGCATATGTTCCCCCGAGCCAGATTATCGCTACCTAAAGTTCCCAAGTGTGCACGAAAAGTAACATCGACACACTGGGGGAGCGCGCACCCCCGCAGGTACCTCATGATGGAGGGTATGGCGGAAGCGATCTACGTCGGCGGGTTGCTGGTGGCGACGCCACTCCTCGACGACCCCAACTTCCGGCGTAGCGTCGTGCTGATTCTCGAACACGACCACGACGGCGGCACCCTGGGCGTCGTGCTCAACAGGCCCAGTGACATCTCGGTGACACAGGTGCTGCCTGTGTGGGATCCCCTGGTGACCGGTCCCTCCGTGCTCTTCGAAGGCGGGCCTGTGCAGACCGACAGCGCGCTGGCGCTGGCGGCGGTCCCGAGCGGGGAGGAGCCGCTGGGGTGGCGCCGCCTGCACGCGGGCACCGACGCGGTGGCCCGGCTGGGCACCGTCGATCTGGACGCGCCGCCCGAGATCCTCCAGGGGGAGATCGCGCAGATGCGCATCTTCGCGGGGTACGCGGGCTGGACGTCGGGGCAGCTGGAGAGCGAGATCGCCGAAGGTGCCTGGTACGTCGTGGACTCCGAGGTCGGCGACACCTTCCACGCCGACCCCGCCTCGCTGTGGCGGCGGGTGCTCCGGCGTCAGCGGGGCGAGCTGGCCTTCGTGGCGACCTGCCCCGACGACCCCACCATGAACTGACTACACGTCCCAGCCGGGGCGCAGGGAGCGTTCCGCCAGCGCGATGCTCTCCGCCATCCGGTGCCCGACCTCCGTGATCGTGCCGTCGCGGCGGGGGCACTCGAACCCGACGCGCATGGTCGACATCGCGAACGCCACGATCAGGTGCGTGAGCTGATCCTCATCGGCGTTCACGCCCCTGCGGGCGGCGATCGCCTCGGCGAGGTGCTGCTCCGTCTGCGCGCCCCTGGCCGCCGACAGGCCGACCAGGCGCGGATGCTCGTCGAGCAGCCGCCGCAGCTTCAGGAATCTCCGCGCGTCCTCCGGCGTTGAGCCCTCGAGGTCGGCCAGGACGGCGCGCATCGCCTGCATGAGGCAGGTGAAGGGCGGTTCGTCGGCCGGCCGGTCCGCCAGGGCCTCCAGCATGAGGTCCTCGGCGTGGTCGTGGAACAGCAGGACCAGGTGATCCTTGCCGGTGAAGTAGCGGAAGAAGGTGCGGGGGGAGATCTCGACGGCCCCCGCTATCTGCTCGACCGTGGTGGACTCGTATCCTTGTTCGAGGAACAGGTCCAGCGCCGCGTCGAGGATCGCCAGGCGCGTCTTTTCCTTCTTGCGTTCCCGAAGACCCACTGTGGTCACTCCCTCGAAACCTTTCTGTCACAGTGTGCCATAAGTCATAGGGCGACGAATAAAAGTCGTTTGTCACACGTCACAGACTGACAGTAGATTACCTGAGACTTACGAGATCTATGCCCTGATGTGGGTGCTTTGAGGGGGATTCAATGGCTGATACGAAGGCGGTCGCGGCACCGTCCTCGTCCGGCCCTGGCAAGCCGGGGACGGGGAGCAACCCGTGGCTTGTGCTGCTGGCGGTGAGCCTAGGCGTGATCATGGTGATGCTCGACGGCACGGTCGTCGGCATCGCCAACCCGGTCATCCAGGCCGATCTGAAGGCGACACTTTCCGACCTGCAGTGGGTGACCAGCGGTTACCTGCTCGCGCTCGCGGTCTTCCTGATCACCGCCGGCAAGCTCGGCGACCTGTTCGGGCACAAGCGGGTGTTTCTCATCGGCGTGGGGGGCTTCGCGCTGTCCTCCGTGGGCATCGGGCTCAGCGCCGAACTGGCCGACATCATTCCCGGCGTCACCCCGATCGGCGCGCTGATCGGCCTGCGCGTGCTGCAGGGTCTGTTCGGCGCGCTGCTGCAGCCCGCCGCGCTGGCGCTGCTGCGTGCAGCGTTCCCGGGTGAGAAGCTGAACCAGGCGATGGGGGCCTGGGGTGCGATCATCGGCCTGTCCAGCGCCGCCGGCCCGATCGTGGGCGGCGTGCTGGTCGAGAAGGTCAACTGGGAGTCGGTCTTCTTCATCAACGCGCCCGTCGGCGTCATCGCCCTGATCATGGGCTTCCTGCTGATCAAGGAGAACCGCTCGCAGACGTTCGCGCGCATCGACTGGCTCGGCGTGGTGCTGCTGTCCGGCGCGATGTTCTCGCTGGTCTGGACGATCATCAAGGCGCCCGAGTGGGGCTGGGGCGACAGCACGACGCTCTCCTTCGTCGGCGCCTTCGTGGTGCTCCTGGCCGCGTTCGTGTTCTGGCAGAGCAGGGCCAGGCAGCCGCTGGTGCCGCTGTCGCTGTTCGCGAACCCGTCCATCTCCATCGGCACCTTCCTGATGATGATGGTCGCCTTCGCGATGTTCGGCGCGATGTTCTTCCTCGGCTTCTTCTTCCAGGGCGTGCACGGCCTGTCGCCGCTGGAGGCCGGTCTGCGCATGCTGCCGATGAGCGCGGGCATGATCGTCGCCTCGCCGCTGGCGGGCATGGCGCTCGGCAGGCTGGGGCCGAAGATCACGATGGCGGCCGGTCTGCTGGTCACCGCGCTCGCGATGTTCCTGATGTCCCGGCTCTCCATCGACGCCTCGTTCATCGAGAGCGGCATCCCGTTCGTGCTGCTGGCCTTCGGCCTCTCGCCGGTCTTCGTGGGCGCCACGGAGATCATCGTGGGCAACGCGCCGGTCGGGCTGAGCGGCGTCGCGGGCGGCCTGCAGCAGTCGGCCATGCAGGTAGGCGGCGCGCTCGGCACCGCCATCCTGGGCGCCGTGATGGCCGCCGAGATCTCCGACACGCTGCCGGGCTACCTCGGCCCCGCCGCCGCCGGGATTCCGCCGGCGCAGCTCGAAGGCCTGGAGAAGGCCGCCGCCTTCGGCCAGGCGCCTCCCGGGTTGCCCGAGCAGATCGGCGACGCCATCCACCTGTCGTTCATGGACGGCATGCACCTGGCCTTCCTGGTGAGCACCTGCGTCGCGGTGCTGACCGCCGCGCTGACGCTCTTCGTCAGGGCGGGCAGGAAGACCGAGGGCGCGCCCGTGCACATGGGCTGACCGGTCCCGGCCCCTTCACGGCCTCCGTCCCGCAGATTCACGGCCTCCGTCCCGCAGGGGACGGGGGCCGTGGTGCGTTGCGGGGGGCGGTCGCGGGCGGGCATAAACTCAATGGGGTGAGCACGAAGATCCTCCCAGAGCAGGAGACCACTCCGCGGACGTCGCACGGCGACGGCGATCACGAGCGGTTCGCCCACTACGCGGACAGGAACAAGATCACCGAGAGTATGGTGACCGGCACGCCCATCCGCGCCCTCTGCGGCAAGGTCTGGGTGCCCAGCCGCGACCCGAAGAAGTACCCGGTCTGCCCGGAGTGCAAGGAGATCTACGAGGGCCTGCCCCCGGGTGGCGGCGAGGGCGGCGACGACAAGCAGTGAGTGTTGCTGTGCGGTAATCCTCGCGCGTGGAGCTACGGTCTGTAGCCAGGCCAGCTCATATCGTAGTGGGGGTACCGCATGGTCCGGCGCGCGTCCGCCGTCTCGTTGGCATGCCTGCTCGCGGCCGGGTTGCTGCCGCCGCTTCAGCCCGGCGCCGCCCTGATGGCCGCCTGCGCCGCCACGGCGCCACCCGAAGCCGGACGTCCCGCCGCGCCGCCACCCGCAGCCGGACGTCCCGCCGTGCCGCCACCCGCAGCCGGACGCCCTGCGGCGCCGCCGCCTGCGATCGATCGTGTCGGCGCGGCGCCGTCCGCTACCGGTCCTTTCGGTGCGGTGCGTACGCGCGGGCGCGCGCCCTGGCACGTGCCGGGGCGGCCGGGGCCGCGCTCGCCGAAGCCGCAGGACGTGGCCATGGTGATGGCCGAGCTGGGCGAGCGGCTGAACGGGGTCACGCCGCCCAGCGCGATCACCGTCCCGACGCGGGTGCACATCATCTCCTCCGGCGCCGAGCGCAAGGTCTCCGACGCGGCGGTCCACGCCCAGATCGACACGCTGAACTCCGCGTACGGCGGCAAGTTCGGCGGCGTGGACACCGGCGTGCGCTTCCGCCTCGACGGCATCTCGGTCAAGGAGCAGCCCGCCTGGTTCACCGACCCGATCCGCCGCGAGCGCGACATGAAGAGCGCGCTGCACGTCGGCGGCGCCGACACGCTCAACCTCTACATCGCCCAGCTCAGCGAGCTGATGCTGGGCTTCGCCAGCTACCCCTACTGGTACGCGGGCGCGCCGGCGCTCGACGGCGTGGTGATCGACTGGCGCAGCCTGCCCGGCGGGGCGATGAGCGACTACAACAAGGGCTTCACGGGCGTGCACGAGATCGGCCACTGGCTCGGCCTGTTCCACACGTTCGAGAACGGCTGCAAGGCGCCCGGCGACGGCATCGACGACACCTCGCCCGAGGCGAGGCCGACGGAGGCGTGCCCGCAGGGCAAGGACACCTGCCCCACGCAGGACGGGCAGGACCCGGCGCACAACTACATGGACTACGCGCACGACAGGTGCATGTGGGAGTTCACGGTCGGGCAGGCGGACCGGATGCACGAGATGTGGGCGGCCTACCGCAGCACGCCCGCTGTCTGACATGTCGGGCCCGTCTAAGATATGTAGGTGACAGCACCAAAAGCACTCGACGCTCCCCACAAGCCCGCGGGAATCCTTGGCCCCGAGTACCGCACGGCCACCTTAGGCATCCTGCTGGTCGTCACGCTCATCGCCTTCGAGGGCATGTCCGTCGGTGTCGTCATGCCCGCCATCGCCGAGGAGCTCGACGCCCTCGACCTGTACGGGCTCAGCTTCTCCGCCTTCCTCATCGCCAGCCTGTTCATGAACGTGGTGGCCGGCCTCTGGTCGGACCGCCGCGGCTACGCGCTGCCGTTCCTGGCCGGAGTGGTGCTGTTCGCCGTCGGCATGGCGCTGGCCGGCGCGTCGGGCTCGGCCGGGATGTTCCTCGTGGCGCGGGCCGTGCAGGGGCTGGGCGGCGGGGCCTCCATCGTGGCGCTGTACGTGATGATCGCCCGCGTGTACGCCATGGAGGTGCGGCCCAAGGCGTTCGCCGCCGTGTCGGCCGCCTGGGTGGTGCCCGCCATGGTGGGGCCGTCCGTGGCCGGGTTCGTCGGTGGCCAGTGGGGCTGGCGCTACGTCTTCTACGGGATCGTGCCGCTGGTCGTGCCCGCGCTGGTGATGCTCGTACCGGCGTTGCGGATGGGCTCTCCCGCCGAGGCCCAGCCCGGCACGGGGCCGCGGTCCAGGCCGGTGGCGATGACGCTGGCCGCCACCGCGACGGCGGGCGGCGCCGGGCTGCTGCTGCACGGCGCGGACCGCCTGCACCTCGCGGCCGTGACGGCGGGCGTGGAGACCGTGGCAGGGCTGGCCCTGCTGGTCTACGGCCTGTACCGGCTGTTGCCGCCGGGCGCGCTGCGCTTCCGGCGCGGGCTGTCCACGACGGTGCTCATGCGCGGGTTCTTCTCCGCCGCCTTCTTCGGGGTGAACGCCTTCATCCCGCTGGCGTTGCAGCACGTGAAGGGCTTCGACACGACGTCGGCCGGCATCGCGCTGACGACCGGGGCGCTCGGGTGGTCCGCCGGCTCGTGGCTGCAGAGCAGGCGGCCCGGCGAGGCGCACAAGCGGATCAGGCTCGGCGCGGGCTGCGTCACCGTCGCGATCCTGGTCTGCCTGCTCTGCGTCATGCCGGGGGTGACCGGATGGATCTCCGTGCCCGCGTGGATCGTGGCGGGCTTCGGGATGGGGTTCGGCATCACCACCATCAGCATCACGGCCATGAAGCAGTCGCCGGTCAACGAGCAGGGCGCCAACTCGGCCTCCCTCTCCGTCACCGACCAGCTCGGCTCGGCCCTGTCCATCGGCATCGGCGGCGCGCTGGTGAACGTCATCGGCCACTCCTCCACCCAGATCGCCACCGGGTTCCTGGTCATCTCCGTGCTCATGGCGGTCATCTCGCTCAGCGCGACCCTGCTCGCCGGCCGCGTCCGCTGAATTCCGTCCCTCCCGTCACAGCGATCACGGTTCTCCTGATCGTCGTGGCGGGGAGTGATAGGACAGCGGGCAAGGAGGTGTCATGGAGGGTGATCACCGTGTCTGGCCGCCGCAGCCGGGGCCCAGGCATCGCCGTACTCCTCCTCCAGAGGACCCGGAGGCCGATCCGCCGGAACGCCCGCCGGAACCGCCGCCGGCTTGGGGGCGGCGCGGGCGTCCGTACGCGGACGAGCCTGTGCGCCCGGACCCCCAGCGGCCGGACCCCCAGCGCCCGGACCCCCAGCGGCAGGGGCCCCAGAGGCAGGGGCCCGCGCGGGGGGACCCGGCACAGGAAGGCCCGCAGAACGGGGACTCGGGCCGGGGACGGGACGCGCCATCGCGCGGGGACGCGGGCTGGGGGAGGCCGGATCCACAGGGACGCCGATCGCATCCGCTCGACCTGGAGCCGCACCGAAGACCGAAGTTCGAGGAGCCGCGGCCGCCGTTCGAGGGGTCTGGACCGGCGTTCGGGGAACCTGGACCGGTGTTGGAGCGACCTGGACCGGCGTTCGGGGAACCTGGACCGGCGTTCGAGGGGCCCGGACCGGCGTTCGAGGAGCCGGAGCGGCACCCCCGGTGGGACGACGCGCTCCCGCCATCGGCCCGCCTCCACGGCACGCCGAAGGACCCGGGCGCGCGCAGGACCCACCGCACAGGGGCGCGGCGGTGGCGGCGCGTCGGGGTCGTGCTGGCGGCGCTGGCGGCGGGGACGGGCCTGGTGTCCGCGGCGACGGCGGCGGCACTGTGGCTCACGAGCCGGCCGGGCGACGCGGGAAGGCTGAGCGACGCGCTGGCCGGGGTGGCGGCGACGCTGCCGCAGGGGTGGAGCGAGGGCGCGGTGCCGCCGGTCACGGGGTTCACCTCGGTCGTACGCGACGGTCATGGGGGACTGGTGATGGCCAGGCCGGTGCAGGGACCGGTCGAGGACGCCGAGAAGGCCACCCGGGAGGCGGCGGAGCTGTACTCCAGGCTCCTGCTCAGGGGAGACCGCGTGACGGTCGTCGAGGATCGGCGGCTGCCCGACGGCCACACTCGTGCGCTACGAGCGGAATACCAAGATGTGGTGAATCGTCCGGCGTACTTGAGAGTGATGCTCCTCACCCGCGAGGCCCGCCCCGTCCTGCTGGTCGGGCTGCTCCAACCTGAGGAAACAAGGAGCAGGCAGGCGCTGGACGCGGTGATGACGAGCCTCCGATAAGCCGCATAGCACGTGAGGAAGACCTTGGCCAGAATCCTCGGCTCACGGCACGTCTTGTCAGTGGGCCCGATTACTCTTGGGTCACTGTGAGAGAGCGAAGCACACGAACCCCAGAGGTGATGCGGTGAGCACCTTCGCCGCGTCCCACCTATCGCCTTCCTACCCCGACCGGGCCGCGTGGGGCACCGCGCCCAAGCTGCGCGCCTGGCAGCAGGAGGCCTTCGACCTCTACTTCAGGCGCGAGCCGCGTGACTTCCTCACCGTGGCGACGCCGGGCGCGGGCAAGACGACCTACGCCCTGCGCATCGCCAGCGAGCTGCTCGCCAACGGGGTGATCAGGGCCGTCACGATCGTGACGCCCACCGAGCACCTCAAGCGCCAGTGGGCCGACGCGGCCAGCCGGGTGGGCATCGCCATCGATCCCGAGTTCAAGAACAGCCAGGGCGCCACCTCGCGCGACTACACCGGCGTGGCAGTGACGTACGCGCAGGTCGCCATGCACCCCGCGCTGCACAGGGCCCGCACGGAGAACCGCAAGACCCTGGTCATCTTCGACGAGATCCACCACGCGGGCGACGCCAAGTCGTGGGGCGACGGCGTGCGCGAGGCGTTCGAGCCCGCCACCCGCCGCCTGCAGCTCACCGGCACGCCGTTCAGGTCCGACGACAACCCGATCCCCTTCGTGGCCTACGAGGAGGACGCGGAGGGCCTGAAGCGCAGCGTCGCCGACTACTCCTACGGCTACGGCCCCGCCCTCGACGACAACGTCGTCCGTCCGGTCATCTTCCTGGCCTACTCCGGCGAGATGAAGTGGCGCACGCGCGCCGGCGACGAGATCGCCGCCACGCTCGGCACCCCGCTCACCAAGGACCAGCTCTCCCAGGCCTGGCGGGCCGCGCTCGACCCCAAGGGCGACTGGATCCGGCAGGTCATGCAGGCCGCCGACCGCCGGCTCACCGAGGTGCGCAGGGGCGTTCCCGACGCGGGCGGCCTGGTCATCGCCACCGACCACGAGACGGCTCGCGCCTACGCCCGCCACCTGCGCAACATCACCGGCGAGGGCGCCACGGTGGTCCTGTCCGACGACCCCGGCGCGTCCAAGAAGATCAAGGCGTTCGCGGCCTCCGAGGACCGGTGGCTGGTGGCCGTCCGCATGGTGTCGGAAGGCGTCGACATCCCGCGCCTGTGCGTCGGGGTCTACGCCACCTCCACCTCGACCCCGCTCTTCTTCGCCCAGGCCGTGGGCCGCTTCGTGCGTGCCCGCAAGCGCGGCGAGACCGCCTCGGTGTTCCTTCCCTCGGTGCCCACGCTCATGGGGCTGGCCAACGAGATGGAGGTCGAGCGCGACCACGTGCTCAACAAGCGGCCTCCCGAGGACGGCCTCGACGACTCGCTGCTGGAGCAGGCCAACCGCAAGCAGGACAATCCAGACGTCCTGGGTGATGAGCTTCCGTTCGAGACGATGGAGACCTCGGCCACCTTCGACCGGGTGCTGTTCGACGGTGGCGAGTTCGGCACGGGCGCGGAGATCGGGTCGGCCGAGGAGGAGGACTTCATCGGCCTTCCCGGGCTGCTGGAGCCCGATCAGGTGGCCCAGTTGCTGCGCAAGCGGCAGTCCGATCAGCAGGCGGCCAAGCGCAGGCAGCAGACGGAGGAGCCCAAGCAGGAGGAGCTGGCGCCGCACGAGCAGATCGCTGAGTTGCGGCGGGAGCTCAACGGGCTGGTGGGGGCGTGGAACCATCGCACGGGGCAGCCGCACGGGGTGATTCATTCGGAGTTGCGGCGGGCGTGTGGTGGGCCGCCTATCGCGCAGGCGACGGTGGAGCAGATTCAGGAGCGGATCGCCACGATCCGGCGCTGGGCCACTCAGCGCCGCTGACCCGGGCGCGCCCGCACCGGCCGCCCGGCTCTTCGCGAGGGGGCGATCCGGGGCAGGCGGTCTGGTGAGGCGGCGGGCTCGGGCAGTTCGGGCGGGCGGCCTGGGCGGGTGTCGCGGGCAGACGGGCAGGCCGGCCGAGCGGGCGGGCGGTCCTGGGCAGACGGGCAGGCCGGGCGGGCGGTCCGGGCAGGCCGGGCAGGCGAGCTGGGCAGGCGGGGTGGGCGAACGTGTCGGCGTGTCGGGCGGGCCCGGCGCGCGGGTCGGGCGGGCGGGTTGGGCGTGTCAGAGGGAGGAGCGCCAGGTGAGGGCGGGTGCGCCCAGCCGGGTCAGCCGGGCCAGCGCGTCCGGCACGTTCCAGGCGAGCCGCGAGTGCCTCTTCAGGTGCTCGACCCACCCCCGCCGATCCTGCCGCCAAGCCTCGACGTACCGCACGCACAGCTCCGCCTCGATGGTGCGGAGCCGGCCGAGTGCGGCCCGCACCGAGGCCTCCATGGAGCGGGACCAGGGCCCGGTGGGCAGGCGGCCGGCGCGGCGCAGCACGTCCAGCAGGAAGCACTCGCGCCGGAGCAGGAAGCGCCGCCAGTAGGCCGGGCCGGCGGCGGCGGTCCAGTCGGCGCCGCCGTGGTCGTCGAGCAGCCAGTAGACGCCTTCGGCGAGCACGTCCCCGAGCTCCTGGTCGCGGGCACGCGCGGGCCGGTCGAACGGGTCGTAGGGGCGCTGCCTGGCCGTCCCCGCCACGGTGAGGCTGCGCAGGGAGCGCTCCTCCAGGAGGTAGAACCAGTCCTCGTTGTAGACGCAGGGGAAGAACGACGGGTCGCGGAAGGTCTCGACCGCCAGCGCGCCGCCGCCGACGAACGACTCCTGGTGCCCGCCGGTGAGCCGGTGCGCGTGGCAGACCACGGAGTTGTCGGGGAAGCCGTCGTTGTGCAGGCCCACCGCGTCGTAGCGGTCGAGCAGGGCGGCGGCCCGCACGAGGTCGCCGGGCGCGTCCACCTCGACGTCGTCGTCCAGGAAGACGACGCGCTCCCAGCCCATCAGGGTGGCCAGGAGCAGGCCGAGGTTGCGTTTGGCGCCGATGTCGGTCGTGCGCTCGAACCTGGTGCTCCTGAGCATGGCCGTGGTGCGGAGGTCCGGCAGGTTGAGGTGGCGTTGCTCGCCGAGGTCGATGGCGAGGTACGGGGTGCCCTCCGGCATCAGGCCGGCCGCGAGGTCGGCCCTGCTCCACCACCGGCTGTGCAGGCTCACCAGGGGGCAGCGCAACCGGCCGGCCAGGCGCATGGCGTGGGAGAGGCAGCCGGGGGCGCGCACCGTGGGCACGATGATCGCGTCCACGTGCCCGCGCGTGGGCGGGGCGGTCGCCGGGGAGGTGTCGATGAGCTGCCGGTGCGAGCCTCGGTGGTGCTCCATCGGGATCTCCTCAGTCGGCGGCGGACGGCATGGACCACTCGTGCAGCCGGTAGGAGTCGCGGGTCCAGTCCGGGGTGAGGACGATGCGGCCCTCCATCCGCACCCGGGTGAGGATGCTGTAGGCGGCGGCGGTGCCGAAGCGAGCCCTGAGGCGGGCGGCGTTCCGCTCGCTGAAACGATGGTCGGTCAGTGCCCTGACCACTCCGTAGACGCCTCTGGCGTACATGCCGTTGCAGATGCTGAGAGTGCGCTCGATGTTGTTGGGATTGGGGCCCCGGTAGAAGTGCCCGACGTCCTCCAGCAAATCATTTGCCTGCTGGAGCACGGGATGAAAGCGCTGCCGCGCGTCGACCTCGAAATAGGGGCCTTTCTCGCCGTTCCAGTCGGAGACCTGGCGCACGGGTAAGCGCACCCGGCGCAGCATGGAGGCCGTCATGTCGTTGTAGTCGGGGCCGCCGAGCAGCACCACGTGGTTGGTCAGGTCGTCGGCGTTCAGCTCCTTCACCGCGCGCAGGTTCACCGGGCTGCGCGGGTTCATCGCGCGCAGGTGCCCGTACAGCTCGAAGAGTGAATCGAGGTCGGCGAACCGGTACATGGCCACGTAGTCGGGCACGCTCCGCATGACCTCGCGGTGCGCGGACGGCGGCAGCTCGGAGCAGATGATGGTGATCCGGCCGCCGTCGGGGAAGTGCCACGGGTCGGCGGGCGGGCCCGCCCGCTGCGCCGGTTTGCCGGTCTCGGCGGTCAGCGCGCGCAAGGCGTCGGAGCGCAGCCTGCTCAGCTCGCCGAGGAGTCTGCGCTGCTCCTCGCGCTCCTCCGGGCCCAGCTCGGCCAGCGGCAGCACGCGGGGCGCGCCGTTGGCGAGCGAGCGCCTGGTGGCGAAGAAGGCCGCGTACGCCTCCAGCCGGTGCAGGGGCGGCACCCTGGGCGCGCCGCCGGCCGACTCCCAGGAGGAGATCAGCGGCACGCTGACTCCCAGGGCTCTGCTCAGTTGCTGCTGGGTGATGCGCAGGCCCGGCCACTGGCCTTCACGGAGCCGGCGCAGCCGTCGCGCCAGTGCTCGGGACAGGTCGTTCGCCACCATCGAGCCCCCTCGCCGGGTGCGTCAACCTTAAGTAAACATCGGCCCGCGAGCTGAAGTCGAGAGCGGCGGCGCGGGACGCGTCCGCTCAGCCGGGCCGTCACGCAGGCGGAGGCGGGGGCGGAGTTCAGGTGACGGCGCTGAACTTCAGTGAACCCCGGGACGCCCGTGGCCGGGCCGCCGGCGGCCCTCACTTCCGGTGCGGTGAACTTCGCCTGGGTTCGGTGAAGCGGGGTAGTGAATGGCTCGTTCGGTTTCTTCAGGTGAAAAGAGCGTGCGTGCTTGCTCGCCCGCCGCTTTTCCTCATTACATATTCCCATCATTCGGCGCGGGCCGGAGAATAGAAAGGAAGAAAATGCATACGCTGTCCCTCGCATTCACCGCGGGGATCCTCACGGCCGTCGAGCCCAGGCAGGTGTCGCTCGTCATCCTGACCGTCCTGATCGGGGTGACGGTGGCCGCGATGCGCAAGATGGCCCGCCACTCGCACGTCGTCATGGTGGTCGGGGGTACGAGTGTCCTGCTCGGGGTGCTCGCGGTCCTTACCCTGGCGTACCTCATCACCTATCGCGCGGTGTGAGGACGGAGGCCCGGTGACGCGCGTCCTCGCAGGTCGAAGCGTGTGAACCGGTCGCCGGGCCCTTGGTCACGATGCGTGACTCTGCGCATTTGGACACAGAGCAGTGGCCTTCTGTTAGAAGCTCGACGGAAGTGGCAACAACCACTCTTGGCTGTCTTGCGGATATGCAGAAGGGCTTTGCCCATGTCGTCTGAGGCCACCGGGAAATCGACGCTCGCCGTCACTTCCGGCCTCTCTCGAAACGCCATCATCATCCGGCTCGAGGGGGAGCTCGATGTCAATGCGCTGCCACTCCTGCGGGAGCATCTGCAGCACATCTGGGACCTACCCCCCAAATCCTTCCTGATCCTGGATCTCGGCGAGATCTCGTTCTGCGACTCCATGGGGATGAACGAACTCGTCGACATCATGCAGCGCTGCGAGTCCAGGGGCACCAGGCTGTTGCTCGGAGGCGTTCAGGGGGTGATGGCCCGCGTGTTGTCGATCACCGGGTTGCGCCACGCTTTCGAGGTGTTCGCGGTGTTCGACGACGCGCTGCGGACGGCCATCGCCCACGCCTGAACGGTCGCTAGGTGAGCGGGATCGGGCGCCCGCTGCGCCCGTCCGCCGGGGTCAGCCGTTTCTCACGGTGTAACGGGACCGTCAGCGACGCCGTGCCGTCCCTGACGTGGACCGGCAGTGTGAGCAGGCCCTCGCGGGCCTCGTGGCGTCCGGTGCGCGGGGTGGTGCGCAGCCAGATCAGCAGCTTTCTGTCACTGGCGAGCAGGGCGACCTCGGCGCAGCCGCACTCGCGCGGCGCGGCGGGCCAGCTCAGCAGCAGTTCGTTGCCATGCCTGACCTCGGCGGTGTGGGGGACCTGGGCACGCTCGTCGCAGGAGGCGGGCATCGGGGTGGCGGTGGTGCGGGTGGGCGGGGTGGCGGCGGTGCGGGTGGGCGGGGCCGGCAGTGGGCGGGCGGCGGCCGGCCGGACGGGGATGGCGGGGTGCGGGAGGGAGGTCATCGCGATCGTGCCGGCCTCCAGCAGGGCTAATGTCGCGATCGCGGCCGCCCGCTCGCGATTGCTGCCCTTGATGAGCAGCCAGAGGCAGAGGGGTGCGAGCAGGAGCCAGGCCATGCCGAGCGAGAGGGGCAGCAAGTCGAACCTCCCACGGGATGGAGAGTGGTCACTCTCCGTGTTACTCCGGTTTCGGAGTGGGTTCGCCCTCTTCGATATCACATGACCGCAGCGTTGCCCAGTGCATACCCTTCGTGATCACCCCAGGGCGGGCGCGCCTCGCAGGACGGCGCCCGCGTCGCGCAGCTCGGCCATCGCCGCCTCCGTGGTGGCCGCGGCGACCCCGGCCGTCAGGTCCAGCAGGACGCGCACCGCCAGCCCGTGCTTGACCGCGTCGAGGGCCGTGGCGCGCACGCAGTGGTCGGTGGCGATGCCCACCACGTCCACCTCGCGCACCCTGCGCTCCCTGAGCCAGTCGGCCAGCGTCTCGCCGTCGCCCGACGTGCCCTCGAACCCGCTGTACGCGGCCTCGTACGCCCCCTTGCTGAAGACCTCCTCCACCGCCGACACGTCGAACGACGGGTGGAAGTCGGCGCCGGGGGTGCCGGCCACGCAGTGGGCGGGCCAGGTCGCGACGTAGTCGGGGGAACCGGAGAAGTGAGTGCCGGGGGAGATGTGGTAGTCGCGGGTCGCCACGACGTGGTCGTAGCCGTGGTCGGCCACGTGGCGGGTGATCCCCGCGGCCACCTCCGAGCCCCCGGCCACGGCCAGGCTGCCACCCTCGCAGAAGTCGTTCTGCACATCGACGATGATCAACGCGGTGCCCATACGCAGCACCATACGTCAGGCGAACTCGGTGGGGATCGCCGCGTACCCGCGGCCGAGGTGGAGGGCCTCCTGGGGGAGGGTGGCGACGGCGGCGGCATGGCGGTCACGGGCCGCCGCCAGGGGCTCGCGGCCGACGACCTCGCCGTCGCGCACCAGCTCGTGCAGCAGGGGGACGCCGCCCTCCGGGGCGAGGCCGCCGGTGGTGATCAGCTCGGTGTCGGCGTGCCCCTGTTCGTCGAGCAGCCGGTACGCCTCCTTGCGGCCCCCGCGGGACGGCTTGCCCACCGACCGCTTGGCCACGGCCTCCAGCTTGCCCGTGGCCGTCTCGCGCGCCACCAGCTTGTACACCAGGGCCGCCGTCGGCACGCCCGAGCCGGTCACCAGGGAGGTGCCGACGCCGTAGCCGTCCACGGGGGCGGCGGCGAGCGCGGCGATGGCGTACTCGTCGAGGTCGGAGGTGACCAGGATGCGGGTGTCGAAGGCGCCGAGCGCGTCGAGCTGCTCGCGGACCTCCTGCGCCGCCGCGGCCAGGTCGCCCGAGTCGATGCGGACCGCGCCCAGCTTGTCGCCCGCCAGCTCCACGGCGATCCGTACGGCGTCGGGCACGTCGTAGGTGTCGACCAGCAGCGTGGTCTCCGGCCCCAGCGAGGCGATCTGGGCCTCGAACGCGGCCCGCTCCGAGTCGTGCAGCAGCGTGAACGCGTGCGCCGCCGTACCGGCCGTGGGCACCCCGTACAGGCGTCCTGCCATCAGGTTGGAGGTGGAGGCGAACCCGGCGATGTAGGCGGCCCTGGCGGCCGCCACCGCGGCGGCCTCGTGCGTGCGGCGCGAGCCCATCTCGATGAGCGGCCGCTTGCAGGCGGCGTTGGTCATGCGGGAGGCGGCGGAGGCGATCGCGCAGTCGTGGTTCAAGATGGACAGCGTGACGGTCTCCAGCAGCACGGCCTCGGCGAACGTGCCCTCCACCACCATGATCGGGGAGGCGGGGAAATAGAGGTCGCCCTCGCGGTAGCCGTAGATGTTCCCGGAGAAGCGGTAATCGGCCAGAAACGCCAGAGTGGGCTCGTCCACGACTCCGTGCTCGCGCAGATAGGTGAGTTCATCGTCACCGAAACGGAACCGTTCGAGCTCGTCCAGGACACGTCCCGTGCCGGCGACAACCCCGTATCGCCGCCCCCCTGGCAGGTGGCGGGCGAACACCTCGAAGACCGCGCGGCGGTGGGCCGCACCGCTCCGCAGAGCGGCCTGCAGCATCGTCAGCTCATAGTGATCTGTGAGCAACGCAGTGCTCATGGTCATTGTCACGACTCGAAGACTACGGCTCACATAGGGCAGACTGCGGGATGTGGGTAGCACCGCTCCAATCGCCGTCGAGCGTCCGTCATCGGACGTCCGGCCCGATCTGCCATGGGTGACCATCGTCTGGAATGACCCGGTCAACCTCATGTCCTACGTGACCTATGTCTTCCAAACGGTCTTCGGCTACACGCGGGAGAAAGCCGAGAAACTGATGATGGACGTGCACCACAAGGGCAAGGCTGTCGTGTCCAGTGGCACGCGCGAGGAGATGGAAAGAGATGTGCAGATTCTCCACTCCTACGGCCTGTGGGCGACGCTCCAGCCGGACTCGGTCAAGTGAAGCGCAAGAGGGCAGTGAGGCGGCACCGGTGAGCTCGGGGTTCTCGCGGGGAAGAAACGGCGGCGTCGTGGCGGTGTTCGAGGCGGCGGAGATCTCGCTGCTGCGCTCGCTCGTCTCGATGATGCTCGGCATCGTCTCGCCGGGGCAGACCAGCGACGACCCGCTGGAGCGGGCCCTGGGCATCGGTGACGGCGCGGCGCCGTCCGATCCGGTGCTGGCCAGGCTGTTCCCCTCGGCGTACGAGGACGAGAAGGAGTCGTCGGAGTTCCGCCGCTACACCGAGGCCACGCTGCGCGACGGCAAGCGGGCCGACGCGCAGACCGTGCACGAGACGGCCCGCTCCGGGCGCTTCGAGCTGTCGCCCGAGGAGGCGCAGGCGTGGCTGCGGTCGCTGAACGACCTGCGCCTGACGCTCGGCACCAAGCTCGACGTGACCGAAGAGGTGCACGACGAGATCGCCACGATGTCCGAGGACGACCCCCGTTACCCGGCCTACGTGACCTACGACTGGTTGACCTACCTCCAGGACAGCCTGGTCCGGGCGCTCTGGTAATTTCCGGGCATGCTGTCGATCCCGCAGGAACTGGTGGACAAGATCGTCGCCCATGCCCGGGCCGATCACCCGGACGAGGCGTGCGGCGTCATCGCGGGCAAGAACGGCGTTCCCGAGCGGTTCATCCCGATGGAGAACGCCGAGCGTTCCCCGACCTTCTACCGCTTCGACTCGATGGAGCAGTTCCGGGTGTGGCGGGAGATGGACGACCTGGACGAGGAGCCGGTCGTGATCTACCACTCCCACACCGCCACCGAGGCGTACCCGTCGCGCACCGACGTCTCCTACGCCTCCGAGCCCGAGGCCCACTACGTGCTGGTCTCCACGAGGGACGAGAACGAGGTGGAGTTCCGCTCCTACCGCATCCTCGACGGAGTGGTAACGGAGGAAGAGGTAAGGTTTCTCCCATGATGGCCAGGCCGGTGCAGAGCTTCCTCTTCGCCCATACTCCTGCTGTCGTCGTCTACGACTGTCTCTGACGCGGAATCCGCATCCAGCCATCGGCGTTGCATGCCGATGGGACGACGACCTGATCTGAGGAGACTGACCGCGATGGCCATCGAGGTTCGCATTCCGACCATCCTGCGTAACTACACCGACGGCGCCAAGGCCGTCAGCGCCGAGGGCAAGACCCTCGACGAGCTGATCAGCAATCTCGAGGCCGCGCACCCCGGCATCAAGGAGCGCCTGGTCGACGACGGCAGCCTGCGCCGCTTCGTCAACGTCTACCTGAACGACGAGGACGTGCGCTTCCTCGGCGGCCTCGGCACGCCGGTGTCCGACGGCGACACGGTGACCGTGCTGCCCGCAGTCGCCGGCGGGTGACATGCGTTTCGACTCACTGATCGACTCGGTCGGCCGCACCCCCCTGGTGGGGCTGCCGAGGTTGTCGCCCTCCGCCGACGTGCGGATCTGGGCCAAACTGGAGGACCGCAACCCGACCGGCTCGATCAAGGACCGGCCGGCCCTGTGGATGATCCAGGAGGCCGAGAAGGACGGGCTGCTCACGCCGGGCTGCACGATCCTGGAGCCGACGAGCGGCAACACCGGCATCTCGCTGGCCATGTCGGCCAAGCTCAAGGGCTACCGGCTGATCTGCGTGATGCCGGAGAACACCTCGGAGGAGCGCCGCCAGCTCCTGCGCATGTGGGGCGCCGAGATCATCTCCTCCCCGGCGGCCGGCGGCTCCAACGAGGCCGTGCGGGTGGCCAAGGGGCTGGCCGCGGAGCACCCCGACTGGGTGATGCTCTACCAGTACGGCAACCCGGCCAACTGGCGCTCCCACTACGAGACCACCGGCCCCGAGATCCTGGCCGACCTGCCCACGGTCACCCACTTCGTGGCCGGGCTCGGCACCACGGGCACCCTCATGGGGGTCGGCCGGTTCCTGCGCGAGCGGGTGCCGGACGTTCAGATCGTCGCGGCCGAGCCGCGTTACGGCGAGCTGGTGTATGGGCTGCGCAACGTGGACGAGGGGTTCATCCCCGAGCTCTACGACGAGTCGGTGCTGACCACTCGCTTCTCGGTGGGCTCGGCCGACGCGCTCAAGCGCACCCGCGAGCTGCTGGCCGCCGAGGGCATCTTCGCCGGCGTCTCGACCGGGGCCGCGCTGCACGCCGCGCTGGGCGTGGCCAGGAAGGCCGTCAAGGCAGGTGAGCGGGCCGACGTCGTGTTCGTGGTGGCCGACGGCGGCTGGAAGTACCTGTCCACGGGCGCCTACGAGGGCACCCTGGAGGAGGCGGAGGAGCGCCTGGAGGGCCAGCTCTGGGCCTGAGAGCGTAAGAAGAAGGGCGGCCGGTCATCGTCGACCGGCCGCCCTTTCGTTTTATCGCTGTCAGTTGAACAGCAGCCGCAGGGAGAACGTCGCCTCGGTGTCGGTCTGCGTGCCGCTCAGCCCGACGGCCCGCAGCACCTGGGCGTTGGCCTTGTCGTCGCCCTCCATGGAGGCCAGGTAGAGCTTCTCGACCTTGTCGAGGTCCACGAAGAGCGCGTAGTTCACGTCGGCCGCGTTGGGGATCGCCGTCTGGAACGTCTCCGAGTCGGCCAGCGTGCCCTCCGCGGCCAGCGCCTTGGCGTACTCGTCGGTGGTCGCCACCGTGAAGACGCCGTCGCCGGAGACCTTGGCGATCTGCGGGGCCGCGCCGCCGTTCTGCGTCAGCGCCGCCTGCACCTTGTCGAGGATGGCCTGTGCCTTGGCCGGGTCGGTCATGATGCGCACGCCGCCCTTGATCTGGTCGCTGTCCAGGCCCTGGCTGTCGACGGCGACGGTGAAGTTCTTGCCGAAGACGGTGGCCAGGTCGCCGGGCAGCTCCAGGCCGAACTGGGTCTTGGCCTGCTGCAGCATCTGGCTGATCTCGGTGCTGCCGGCCGCCGTGGCCTGCTTCTCGATCTCGGCCCACTGCTTGGTGACGATCTGGTCGAGGCCGGAGATCGACAGGGCGCCCGCGGTGGAGGCGGGCAGCGTGCCGAGGTCGGCCTTGGGCAGCTCGCCCTGCGGGGTCATGCCCTTGGCGCCGCGCACGATCCCGGCCAGCTCGACGTAGGCGCTGTCGAAGCGCAGGGCGCCGGCGAACCTGGCGTCCTTGACCTGGTCGACGGCCGCCTGCTGGTCGGCGGGGATCTCCTTCTTGGCCAGCTCGACCAGGCCGCCCATGTCGGCCCAGAACGACAGCACGCCCTGCTCGCCGACGGTGCCCATGTCGTCGCTGAACTCGGCGTTGTCGGACAGGCTGCCCTCGGCCTGGGCGTACTTGTCGGCCAGCGCCTGGGTGGAGCTGAGCAGCGCGTAGTCCTCGCGGAAGGCCACGCCGTACTTGTCGCCGTCCATCAGCTTGGCGATGCCGGCCTTGGCCAGCTCCTGGTCCTTGACCTGAACGGCCACCGCGACGTCGGGCTCCTCCTTGCCGGAGGGGACGGCGGCGAAGCCGATCCGGCTGCCCAGCCACGGGTCGACGTCCTTGGCGAAGTCCAGCTTGCTGTCCTCGTCCTGCTCGTTGACCAGGTCGAAGAGCGCCTTGCGCGGGTCCTCGCCGGAGAAGGAGTCCTTGGTGACCGTGAACTTCCTGGCGAGCTGGAACAGCGCCAGCTTCTGGTTCGCGGCCGGGTCCAGGTCGAGGCGGGCGTAGGCGATCGAGTTCGCGGGGAGCACGTCGTTCGGCTGGGTGCCGCCGCCGCCGAAGGCGCCCACGGCCCAGACCGCGCCGCCGCCGAGGAGGATCACGGCGAGCGCCGCCGAGACGGCGATGATCCAGCTCTTGCGGCCCTTCTTGACCGGCGCGGGCGGGCCGAAGCCGTCGGGGCCCTGCTGCTGCCAGCCGCCCTGCTGAGGCTGTTGCTCCTGCTGCCAGCTCTGCTCCTGCTGCCAGCCGGCCTGCTCCTGCTGCCAGCCTTGCTGAGGCTGTTGCTCCTGCTGCCAGCCGCCTTGCTGAGGTTGCTGCTGCCAGCCGCCCTGCTGGGGCTGCTGCTCCTGCTGCCAGCCCTGCTGGGGCTGCTGGCCGCCGTACTGGGGCGCGCCGCCGTAGGAGGGCTGCTGCTGCCCGTACTGGGAGCCGTAGGAGGGCTGCTGGCCGTAGGACGCCTGCTGACCGTAGGCACCCTGACCTTGAGCGTCGTACTGCGGCTGGCCGTACTGCTGCTGCTGGTACGGCTGCTGCGGCGGGTAGGGCGGGCCCGGGTACTGAGCCGTCGGCTCCTGCTCCGGTTGCTGCCCCTGGTTCCAGTTGTACGCCGTGGTCCGGTCAGGATCCTGGCCATAGGGGGGATTGTTCGCAGACATCACTCAACTCACAATGTGGACTTTTGACCACAGAGAAAGTAGCTGATGTTGCTAGACGGGCGCTTGCAATGTGCTGAAGTTGGAATTAGACCCTGTTCAGCTCTTTTCTCAGGACATCGATGTGCACCTCGCCGTCCCCGTAGTCCGTGACGTTCTCCCACGGCACGAACGTGCAGCCGGCGTAGACCAGGCGTGCCAGCGTCTGGGACAGCCAGGCCGATCGGCCCTGACGATCACGGGTGAGACCGAGCAGCAGCGGGGCGCGGCGGCCGGAGACGACCAGGCCGTAGACCGTGTGGCTCTGCTGGAGCTCGCCCCTGTGCCTGACGACCCGGATGTCCACCACGAAACCGACCCACACCCCGTTGGAGTCCCAAACGGACTGACCGATGAGTTCGGTGACACTTGCCATGATCAAACGTTGTCAGCCGAATCACGTTTTCGCAGGTAGGCGCGCTGAGGGAAGAATGCTCTAGAGTGTCTAGAACATAGTTCCAGATATGAGGCAGGGCGGATGACCAAGTTCGACGAGGCCACGCAGGCGATCCGGGTGGACGAGAACACCTACGACGTGTGTCTCGACCCTGGATACGCGATCGGCGGCCCGCTCAACGGCGGCTACCTGATGGCCGTGATCCTGCGCGCGGCGGTGGACGCCTCGCCTTTCGAGCACCCCGTGAGCCAGACGGCCCAGTTCCTGAAGGCGCCGGTCGCCGGGCCCGCGCAGGTCAGGATCGAGCCGCTGAAGGCGGGCAGGACGGCCGCGTTCGCCAGGGCGACGCTGGTGCAGGACGGCGTGGGCGTGATCGAGGGCCTGATCACCACGGCCACCTTGCACGACGCCGAGCCGCTCTACCGCGACGAGGCGCCGCACCGCATGCCCCCGATCGAGGACTGCGTCAAGCTGCCCGACCCCAAGCCCGAGTCGGGCATGACGCTGAACGCCCAGATGGACCTGCTGTTCGACCCGCCCACCATCGGCTGGCTGAAGGGCGAGCCGACCGGGCGGCCGGAGTCGCGGGCGTACTTCAGGATGGCCGAGCCGCAGGACCCCGACCCGTACGTGCTGGCGCTGGCCGTGGACGCGCTGCCGCCCGTGGTGTTCTCCGCCGGCGGGCGCGGCTGGGCGCCCACCGTGGACCTCACCTGGCACCTGCGCGCCCTGCCCGCGCCCGGCTGGCTCACGCTCATCGGCAGCGGCCGGCTGGTCGCCGACGGCTGGTTCGACGAGGAGGTGGAGGTGCGCGACTCGGCCGGGCGTCTCGTCGCCCAATCCCGTCAGCTCGCCCGGGTCGGAAGGGGCTGAAATCTCGCACTGAATGCGCTTCCGGTGTGAGGAAGGCAACAGCCTTCCACGCCACACGCGCCGCAGTGTGAGCATTCTTACGCAGTGTTGATCGTGCAGGTCGCCTACCCTCTAGAGCGTGCCGGACGCAAGTATTGGGATCTTCGACAGCGGGGTCGGCGGCCTGACGGTCGCACGTGCGATCATCGACCAGCTCCCTCACGAATCCATCACCTACGTGGCCGACACGGCCCATCAACCGTATGGGCCCAAACGCATCGCGCAGTTGCGCGCGTACGCCCTGGAGGTCATGGACCACCTGGTCGAGCAGGACGTCAAGATGCTCGTGATCGCCTGCAACAGCGCCAGCTCGGCCGTGCTGCGCGACGCCCGCGAGCGCTACGACGTCCCCGTCGTCGAAGTGATCATGCCGGCTACCCGGCGCGCGGTACGCGCCACCCGCAACGGCCGGGTCGGCGTCATCGCCACCAGGGCCACCATCGACTCCATGGCCTACCACGACGCCTTCACCGCGGCGCCCGACGTGCAGCTCACCGGCGTGGCCGCCCCACGCCTGGTGGACTACGTCGAGCGCGGGGAGACGACGAGCGACGAGCTCATCGAGGTCGTGCGCGAGTACCTGGAGCCCGTCAAGGCCGCCGGATGCGACACGCTCATCCTCGGCTGCACGCACTACCCGCTGCTCACCGGCGCCATCTCCTACGTCGCCGGCGAAGGGGTCACGCTGATCTCCAGCGCCGACGAGACGGCCAAGGACGTCTACCGGATCCTGCACGACCGCGATCTGGCGGCGGGAAGCGGAGCCACCCCCCGGCACCGCTTCCGCGCCACCGGCGACTCCCTGCTCTTCGCCCGGCTCGGGCGACGATTCCTGGGCCCGGAGATCGACGTGGTCGAAGTAGCACCAGTGGGGGGTACTACCTATAACGGGAGGCCCACATGAAGGTGACCATCGTCGGATGTTCCGGGAGCTACCCCGGCCCCGACAGCCCCGCATCCTGCTACCTTCTCGAAGCCGACGGGTTCAGGCTGCTGCTCGACCTCGGCAGCGGGTCGCTGGGCGCGCTGCAACGCCACATCGGCCTGTACGACGTGGACGCCATCTGCCTATCGCACCTGCACGCCGACCACTGTCTCGACGTGTGCGGATACCACGTGGCACGCACCTACGGCCCTTCCGCGCCGTATCCCCTGGTGCCGGTCTACGCGCCCGCCGACGCGCCCGCCCGGCTGGCGGCCGCGTACGGCATGCCGGAGGAGCCGGGGCTGGAGACCGCGTTCGAGTTCGTGACGCTGACGCCGGGCTCGTACGAGATCGGGCCGTTCACGCTCACCGCCGGGCTGGTCAACCACCCCGTCGAGGCGTACGGCTTCCGCGTCGCCAACGGCGGCAGGAGCATGGCCTACTCCGGCGACACCGGCGAGTCGAGCGAGCTGGTCAAGCTGGCCGCCGGCACCGACCTGCTGCTGTGCGAGGCGTCCTTCGTGGAGGGTCCCGACCTGCCGCCCGGCCTGCACCTGACCGGCCGCCAGGCGGCCGAGCACGCGGCCAAGGCCGACGTGGGCAGGCTCGTGCTGACGCACCTCGTCCCGTGGAACGACCAGGCCACCGTGCTGGAGGAGGCCTCGGGCGGCGGTTACGCGGGGCCGGTGGAGCTGGCCCGCAGCGGCGCCGTCTACGACCTCACCTGACGGCCCGATCTCGACAGCCCGGGCCCGGCAGTGCGGTCAGGCCTTGGCCTGGAGGTCGGTGTAGTCGCGCGCGTGCGGCAGCGGCGAGAACAACAGCGGCACGAACGCCACCATCCGGCCGATCATGAGCAGCCACAACGCCTCCCGTACCCCGATCTGCTGCGCGACCAGCCCGCCGACCAGCGCGCCCAGCGGCATCACGCCCCACGTCACGAAGCGCACCGACGCGCTGACCCGGCCGAGCAGGTGGTCGGGGGTGACGGTCTGCCGGTAGGTGGTCTGGCCGACGTTCGACATGGCCGCGGCCCAGGAGATCATGATCGAGGTGACGGCGAAGCACACCACCCGCCAGTCGGCCTGCGTCATGGGCAGCAGCAGCCCGGCCGGAGCGCCGATCAGGACGGCCAGCCAGGTCGCCCTGGCGCTGCCCAGCCTCCTCGACAGCCAGCCGCCGGTCAGCCCGCCCAGCACGCCGCCGATCCCGCCGGACATGAGCAGCACGCCGACCGCGCCGGGCGACAGCCTGACGGTCTCGGCCAGGAACAGCACCGACAGGCCGAGCACGCCGCTCACGCACAGGTTGTTGATCCCGGACGTGGCCACGAAGGCCCTCAACAGCCGGTCCCGCCACACGTACGACAGGCCCTCGCGGATGCCCCGCAGCAGCGGCCCGTGCTCGGCGTCGGCGGGCGGTTTGTCCGGCACCTTGATCGCCAGCAGCAGGAACGCCGAGGCCAGCGCGCCGATCGCGGTGGCCACGATCGTGCGCGGCGCGCCCAGCAACTGCACCAGCGCGCCGCCCACCCCCGGCCCCGCCAGGAACGCCCCCGACCGGATGATCTCCAGCTTGGCGTTGCCGTCGCTGAGCTGCGGCGTGCTCACCAGATGGGGCAGGTACGTCTGGTCGGCCACGTCGTTGAACACCTGTGAGACCCCCGCCAGCAGCGCCACCGCGAACATCATCTCGATCGTCAGCACGTCGAGTGCGGCCGCCGCCGGGATGCTTCCCAGCAGCACGAACTTCGCCAGATCGGACGCCATCATCACGCGGCGCTTGCGCAGCCGGTCGACCCACACCCCCGTGGGCAGACCGATCAACAGGAACGCCGCCGTCTGTAACGACGACAGCACCCCCACCTCCGCGGGTCCAGCGTGCAACACCAGCACGGCTACCAGCGGAAGGGCCACGCGCGAGATATTCGCCCCAAGTTCGTTCGCCACATGCGAACTGAGGAACCGGAGGAAGTCAGGGTTTCGCAACACCCCCGTTGTCATTGCGTAAGGATCCATGTGGCGGACACATTTGGTCAAGAGTGTCGTGCCGCGGAGATAGGGTGATCTGCATGTCCAGACAGGATGGCCGCAACCCCGACCAGCTACGCGCGATAACCATCACCAGGCAATGGCTGACGCATGCCGAGGGGTCCGTGCTGGTCGAGTTCGGCGGCACCCGCGTGTTGTGCGCGGCGTCCGTCCAGGACAGCGTGCCGCGCTGGCGCAGGGGCAGCGGCCAGGGCTGGGTTACGGCCGAATACGCCATGTTGCCGCGGGCGACCAATACGCGTAACGATCGTGAATCGGTCCGCGGCAAAATCGGCGGGCGCACGCACGAGATTTCCCGCTTGATCGGCCGTTCACTGCGCGCCTGCGTCGATTACAAGGCGTTGGGGGAAAACTCCATTCTGCTCGACTGCGACGTGCTGCAGGCCGACGGCGGCACCAGGACGGCCGCCATCACCGGCGCCTACGTCGCGCTGGCCGACGCCGTCGCCTGGATGCGCGAGCGCCGCATGTGCCCCGGCGACCCGCTCATCGGCTCCGTCGCCGCCGTCTCCGTCGGCGTGGTCGGCTCCGTGCCGATGCTCGACCTCTGCTACACCGAGGACGTCGCCGCCGAGACCGACATGAACGTCGTGATGACCGGCGACGGCAAGTTCGTCGAGGTCCAGGGCACGGCCGAGGGCGCTCCCTTCGACCGGCGGGCGCTCGACCAGCTCCTCGACCTGGCCGTGGCCGGCTGCGAGGAGCTGACCCTGATCCAGCAGGAGGCCCTGGAGTCATGAAGATCGTGCTGGCCACCCGCAGCGAAGGCAAGATCGCGGAGCTGCGCCGCATCCTCGCCGGGTTCGACATCGTCGGGCTCGAAGAGTTCCCCTCGATCGGCGAGATCGCCGAGACCGGCGTCACGTTCGAGGAGAACGCCCTGCTCAAGGCGCACGCGGTCGCCCAGGGCTCGGGCCTGCCCGCCGTCGCCGACGACTCAGGGCTCTGCGTCGACGTGCTCAACGGCATGCCGGGCGTCTTCTCGGCCCGCTGGGCCGGCCGCCACGGCGCCGACGACGCCAACCTCGACCTGCTGCTCGCCCAGGTCTCCGACGTGCCCGACGACAAGCTCACCGCCCACTTCGCCTGCGCCGCCGCGCTCGCGCTGCCGTCCGGGGAGCACCGGGTGGTGGAGGGCACGCTGCCGGGCAGCCTCGTCCGTACGCGCCGCGGGTCCGGAGGGTTCGGGTACGACCCGATCTTCGTGCCAGAGGGGGAGACGCGCACCACGGCCGAGCTGACGCCCGAGGAGAAGGACGCCATCAGCCACCGGGGCCGGGCCTTCCGCGCGCTGGCGCCCGTGGTGCGGGAACTGCTCGCGTCGTAACCCCCGCGTAAGGATTGCCCTGCCCGCGGGGACGTACCTTCGTGGTTGTGCAGAGGAAAACAACGGTTCCCGCGTGGGCGGGGGCCCTGGCGGGATTGGTCTCCGGGGGCGTCGCCCTCGGGGTCGCGCAGCTCGTGGCCGCCCTCGTGGGGCCCACGACCTTCCCCGTGGTGGCCGTCGGTGACGCCACCGTCGATCTGACGCCTGCTCCGGTCAAGGACTTCGCCATCCGGGCGTTCGGTGAGAACGACAAGGCCGTGCTGGTGGGCGGGGTGCTGGTGGTCCTCGCCGCCGTGGCCGCCGTCATCGGGCTGGTGGCGCGGCGGCGGGTGTGGATCGGGTATCTGGGGTTCGCGCTGTTCGGGGTCGTCGGCGTGCTGGCGGTGGTCACGCGTCCGGACGCCGGAGCCTTCGACGTGGTGCCTACCGTGGTGGGGGTGGCGGCCGGGGCCTGGGCGCTGGGGTGGCTGCTGCGGCGTGCGGTGGCCGGCGAGACGACTGGCGTATCCGGCGAGACGACTGGCGTATCCGGCGAGGCGACTGGCGTATCCGGCGAGGCGACTGGCGTATCCGGCGGCGCGGAGCCGGAGCCGGAGGTGGAGCGGCCGGCGGTCATGCGGGCCGGCGGCGAGGCGCTCACGTTCGACCGGAGGCGGCTGCTGACCGGCGTCGCCGGAGGCGTGGTGGTGGCCGGGGCGGGCGCGGTGCTCGGGCAGCAGCTCGGCAGCCGGCGCACCGTGGACGCCGCGCGCGGCGGGGTGACGCTGCCCAGCCCGGCGGTCGCCGCCAAGCCCATCCCGGCGGGCGCGGACCTGCGGATCGGCGGGCTGTCCCCGTTCATCACACCGAACAAGGACTTCTACCGGGTGGACACCGCCCTCGTCGTCCCCCAGGTGGACCCGGCCGACTGGACGCTGCGCATCCACGGCCTGGTGGACCGCCCCGTCGAGCTCACCTTCGCCGACCTGCTGAAGCTGCCGCTCACCGAGGCGGACGTCACGCTGACCTGCGTCTCCAACGAGGTCGGCGGCCCCTACGCGGGCAACGCCCGCTGGCTGGGCGCGCGGATGGCCGACGTGCTGCGCAGCGCCGGCCTGCGGTCCGGCGCCGACATGCTGCTGTCCACCTCGGCGGACGGCTTCACCTGCGGCACCCCGCTGGACGTGGTGATGGACGGCCGCGACGCGCTGTTCGCCGTGGCGATGAACGGCGAGGCGCTCCCCGTCGACCACGGCTTCCCCGTGCGGCAGGTGGTGCCCGGCCTGTACGGGTACGTGTCGGCCACCAAGTGGGTCGTGGACGTCAAGGTGACCAGGTTCGACCAGGACGAGGCGTACTGGACGCCGCGCGGCTGGTCCGCCAAGGGCCCGATCAAGACGCAGTCGCGCATCGACGTCCCCAAGCCGGGCGGCTCGCTGAAGGCGGGCTCCGCGACGATCGCCGGGGTGGCGTGGGCGCAGCACACCGGGTTGGACGCGGTGGAGGTGCGGGTGGATCGCGGGCAGTGGCGGCAGGCCAAGCTGGCCGAGGTGCCCGGGCCCGACACGTGGCGGCAGTGGTCGATCGACTGGGCGGCGACGCCCGGCGAGCACACGATCGAGGTGCGGGCGACCGACGCCGCCGGGCGTACGCAGACCGAGCAGCCCGCCCCGCCCGCGCCCGATGGCGCGACCGGCTGGCACTCGATCACCGTGCAGGTGGCGTGACGCCCCCGTTTGGGGTGTTTTCGCAGGTGAAGACACTGGTGAGGGCGGAGATTCTTCGCGGAGTCCGTCCCCTTGACACGGCGCCGCCTCTACGATCGATCGTCGAGCATGACAGGAGGCAGGCCGTGGTCAGCGAGCGCAAGCCGAGTGTCCGGTGGGCCCTTCAGGATGGGCGGTACAACCCTGTGGTGGGCGAGGGCGTGCGGTGGCTCGACTACGAGCTGGCCGCCGCCCCGGCGCGGATTGACGCCGATCCGGCCGCCGACGAGGTGTGGGCGGTTCAGGCGCGACCGGGCGAGGCACTGCCCGGTTATGAGCCGGTCGCCCGCCGGGGGTGGGACGGTGGTGCGGAGTTCGGCGTGCCCGTCGCCGTCGCCGAGCAGGACTGGTTCGACGGGCCCAACCGGCCGCCCAAGCTCGCCGACAGCCGCCCGTACGGGATGCCGGGCGGGCTGGCCCAGCCGGACCCGCAGGTGGAGCGGGACCTCGCCGACGCGCTGCGGTCCGGCGCGAGATTCCCTGACCCGCGCGGCACCTGGGTGCGCCTGGTGAACGGCGGCGGCCCTGCGGACGACCCGTTCCGTTCGTCCAACGCCGCCGACTGCGCGCTGGCCGTGCTGTCCACCTGGCACGGCGAGCCCGCGACGGCCGCGCCGAGGCTGCCCGAGTACGACCGGATCGGCCGCCCGGTGCTGACGGGCGAACAGGGGAGCGTGGCCAGGATCGAGCGCTGGACGGGCCACCGTCTCCAGTACGCGGGCCAGGGCAGGCACGCCTACCCGCTGATCGCACGGCGGTTGCTCGACGCCGGGCACGGTGCGGCGGCCGTGATCGTGGTGCGCTGGCCCGGCGGCGGCTCGCACGCCTGGAACGCGGTCAACCACGACGGCGAGGTGATCTGGATCGACGCCCAGCGGGGTCACATGTCGGTCGAGCCGCCGTACCGGACGGTGACCGGGGTGTTCTGCGTGATACTCGATCGGCGGGGGCGTCCGCGATGAACCTGGAGGAGGCCAGGGCGCTGGCCGAGGAGTACTACAACGGCGTGCGCCCGCCTGAGGAGGCGCTGCCGGTGGGGGTGTTCGGGTTCGACGGCGGGTACGTGGCGTGGGTCCGCGACTTGGAGCCCGACGATCCGGCGAGGTTGCCGGAGACGGTCGGGGGCGGGTGCGTGGTGATCGACCGGTTCACGGGTGAGGTGGTGGCGCGGCCACTGCTGGACCCGGAGACCGTGGCCGACCTGTGGCCCGGCCGCACCCCGCGCTGACCCGCACTGCCCGCGCTTGACCCGCCCCCGACCCGCACTGCCCGCGCTTGACCCGCCCCCGACCCGCACTGCCCGCGCTGACCCCCGCAGGGACGAGGCCGGGCGCCGCCCCCATAAGACGCCCGACCTGCACGTACCCTCTATCCGGGTTTTTCGTATTTATTCGGCAAAGGGGTATTCGTCCGGGTCAGCCGGTGGCGAGGGAGTCCACGATCGAAGCCCGGGCAGCCCGCCGGCCAGGCAACACCGCCGCCAGCACCCCCGCCACCCCCGACAGCACCACGAACAGCACGATCTGCCCCACGGGCGCCGAGAACAGAGCCCCGTTCAGCATCGCGCGCATCGCCGCCCACCCGAAGGCGACCCCCAGCGCCACCCCCACCAGCGCCCCGATCAGCCCGAGCACCAGCGCCTCCACCGACAACATGCGGCGGAGCTGCGGCCGGGACAGGCCGAGGGCGCGCAGCAGGGCGGACTCTCTGGTCCGTTCGTGGACGGAGAGCGAGAGCGTGTTGGCGATGCCGAGCAGCGAGATGAGGATCGCCAGCCCCAGCAGCCCAGTGATGATCATGAGCAGCATGTCGAGGGTCTCGTCGAACTGCCCGCGTACCTCCGTCGAGCTGGACACCAGCACGGTCGGATAGGGCGCGGCGGCGGCGTCCACGACCGCGCGGGCCTTGTCGGCGGGCACGCCGTCCGCGATGGTCACCATCACGCGGGAGTCGGGCACCGCGCCGAAATACGACTCGAACGGCTGCTCCGCGACCGTGACGGGCGGCAGCGACGACTGCTCGCCGTCGAGCAGCGCGACCACCTTCAGCGACACGGTGCCCGCGCGCTCGGTCCGCATCGTCACCGTGCCCCCCACCCGCGCGCCGACCCGCTCGGCCGTGACCTCGTCCAGCGCCACCTGGCCCGCGCCGAACCCGCTCATCGAGCCGGCGGTGACGAACGGGTCGATGCCGCCGCTGAACGTCCCCACGGTCAGGCGCTTTCCCGCCACCCGCGTCTCGACCTCGCGGATCTGCCCCACCGACGACAGCTCGGGACGGCCGCGCAGCTCCTCGGCCACGGACCTGGGGATGACGGAGTCGCGTTCCTGGGCGGCCAGCAGGTAGTCGACGGGGAACTGCTCGTCCAGCTTGGCCGTCATCGTCAGCCTGGTGGACGCGGTCACCACCGTGATCAGCGTCATCAGCGTCACCCCGATCGTCAGCGCGACCGTGGTGGTGGCGGCCCGGCGCGGGTTGCGTCCTGAGTTGTCCACCGCCAGGCGGCCAGGCACCCCGAACAGCCGTCGCGGGATCCAGCCCACCAGCGCGCTCAGCGGCTTGACCAGCACCGGGCCCAGGATGAGCACCGCCAGGAAGGTCAGCGTGCCGCCGCCCATGACCGCGAAGAGCGCGGGCTCACCGGGCTCCAGCACGAACGCGCCGGCGACTGTCACGCCGAGCCCCGCCACCAGGAACAACGCCGCGAATCCCGTGCGCACCAGGCCCGTGCGGAACGTCTGCTCCTCCGGCTGGCCGCGCAGCGCCGCGATCGGCGGCACGCGGGTGGCTGAGCGGGCGGGCAGCAGGGCCGCGCCCATCGTGACGACGACCCCCACGGCCAGGCCGGTCGCGATGGTCAGCGGGGTGAGCGAGACCGCCGCGTCCGTGGGCAGCGGGGCGTCGAGCGCGCCGAGCACGGTCAGCGTGAGCGTCGCCAGGCCGTACCCGATGAGCAGGCCCAGCACGGAGGCGAGCAGGCCCACGACGGCCGACTCCAGCACGATCGAGCCGAACACCTGCCCGCGCGTGGCCCCGATGCAGCGCAGCAGCGCCATCTCCCGGGTGCGCTGGGCGACGAGGATGTTGAAGGTGTTGTAGATGACCAGCGCGGCCACCATCATCGCGACGACGCCGAACATCAGCAGCCCCAGCGTCAGCATCTGCGACTGCACGCCGGCCGCCGCCGCCAGGTCGTCGGCCAGCTCGGCGCCGGTCTTGACGGTGTACGCGCCGCCGATGGCCGCCGCCACGGCCTGCTTCGACACCGTGCCCGCCACGTCGATCTCCGCGTACCCCTTCGCGCCCGTCATGCGCTGCGCGACGGCTGGGGTGAAGCCGACCGCGCCGGTGTAGGTGAGCATCTGGTCCACGCCGGTGTCGATCAGACCGACCAGCCTGAACGTGTGCCGCTCCTGCCCGGGGTCGAGCACCGTGATCGAGTCGCCGATCCGGAAGCCCTGGGCCTTGGCGGTGTTCTCGTCCAGGACGGCGGCGCGGTCGTCGGTGCCGGGGCCGGTGCCGGAGACCACGTCGGTGCGGTCGAGCGGGCCGCGGACGACGGACAGGGCCGTGGTGGGCAGGTTGCCGGCGGCCTTGCCGTCCTTGCCGAGGACGGGCGCGCTCGCCTTGATCAGCCCCTGCGCCTCGGTCACGCCGGGCAGCGCGCGCACCCGTTCCAGCACCTCCCCGGGCACCGTCCCGTCGCGGCCGGCGGGCAGCACGGCGACGTCCACCTTGCCCGCGTCGGCCGTGACGCGCTGGTCGAAGCCGGACTGGACGGTGTCGTTCAGCACGAACGTGCCCGCGATGAACCCCACTCCGAGCATGATCGCCAGCGAGGTGAGCAGCAGCCTGAGCCGGTGCGCGCGCAGCCCGGCCAGCGCGGTCCTGAGCACCTCACGCCTCCAGCCGGACGAGGGTGTCCAGCACGCTCTGCGGCGTCGGCGCGGCCAGCTCGGTGACCAGCTCGCCGTCGCGCAGGAACACCACCCGGTCGGCGTACGAGGCCGCGACCGGGTCGTGCGTGACCATGACGATGGTCTGGCCCAGCTCGCGGACCGAGGTGCGCAGGAAGGACAGGACCTCGGCGCCGCTGCGCGAGTCCAGGTTCCCCGTGGGCTCGTCGGCGAAGATCACCTGGGGTTTGCTGATGAGCGCCCTGGCCACGGCCACCCGCTGCTGCTGGCCGCCCGACAGCTCGGCGGGCCGGTGCGCGAGCCTGTCGCGCAGCCCGACGGTCTCGATCACCCGGTCGAACAGCACCTGGTCGGCCTGGCGGGCGGCGATGTCGAGGGGCAGGCGGATGTTCTGCTCGGCGGTGAGCGTGGGCAGCAGGTTGAAGGCCTGGAAGATGAAGCCGATCCGCTCCCTGCGCAGCAGCGTGAGCTGCTTGTCGCCCAGCCCGGTCAGCTCCACGTCGCCGATGTGCACCGTGCCGGACGTGGCGGCGTCGAGGCCGGCCAGGCAGTGCATGAGCGTGGACTTGCCGGAGCCCGACGGGCCCATGATGGCGGTGAACGCCCCGGTGGCGAAGGACACGTTCACCCCGCGCAGCGCGTGCACCCGGGCGTCGCCCTGGCCGTACACCTTGCTCAGGTCGGTGGCCACCACGGCGGGCGGGGCCTGGCGCCGGGTCTCTGTGAGCGTCACTTTCACTCCTTGTCGTGATTTGCAGCCGCGACTCACGCTAGGAGTGGAAATTAGGTATCTCGTGGGCCTTGAGGAGGGACTTCGGGTGCGCCGCTGGATGACCCCGCTCAGACTTTCGGCCGATGCGTGGGCACCACCAGCCCCGCCTCGTACGCGAACACCACCACCTGCGCCCGGTCGCGCAGCCCCAGCTTGGCCAGCACCCGCCCCAGATGCGTCTTGACCGTCGCCTCCGCCACCTCCAGGCGCGCCGCGATCTCCAGGTTCGACAGGCCGCGCGCCACCATGAGCAGCACCTCCCGCTCGCGCGGCGTCAGCTCGCCCACCGCCGGCGTCACCGGGGCGTCGGCCGGGAGCTGCGCGGCGAAGCGGTCCAGCATCCGCCGCAGCGTGGCAGGCGACACCACCGAGTCGCCCGCGTGCACGACCCTGATCGCGCTGACCAGGTCGGCCGGCGGCACGTCCTTCAGCAGGAACCCGGCCGCGCCCGCCTTGACCGCCGCGAAGGCGTACTCGTCGAGGTCGAACGTGGTCAGGATGAGCACCTTCGGGCCCTGGATGTGCCTGGTGGCCTCCACGCCGTCCATGGTCGGCATGCGCACGTCCATCAACACCACGTCCACCTCGGTGGTCTTCAGCAGCTCCAGGGCCGTGACGCCGTCGCCCGCCTCCGCCACCACCTCGATGTCGGGCTGCGCCCCGAGCACCATCCTGAACCCGGCCCGCAACAGCTCCTGGTCGTCGACCAGCATCACCCTGATCATCTACGCCGCCTTCGCCATGGGCAACCTCGCCAGCACCTCGAATCCGCCGCCCTGCCGGGGGGCAGCCGACACCGCGCCGCCGTACATGCCGACCCGCTCGCGCATGCCGATCAGGCCGTGGCCGCCGGAGCCCGGCGGAGCCGCCGCGCCCCGGCCGTTGTCGGTCACGCGGACGACCAGCTCGGAGCCGAGGTAGTCGATCTCCACGGCGGCCTCGACGCCGGGGCCGCCGTGCTTGAGCGCGTTCGTCAGCGCCTCCTGGACGATGCGGTAGACCGTGAGCTGCTGGCCCTCCGGCAGCTCGGCGGGCGCGCCGCCGACCCGCAGGCTCGCGGGCACGGCCGAGCCGCGGACGAGATCCTCCAGCTGGCCCAGGCCCGGCTGGGGCGTGTAGTCGGTGCCCTCGTCCTCGTTCTCGCGCAGCACGCCCACCATTCTGCGCATCTCGGCGAGCGCGGCGCGGCCGGTCCTGGAGATGTTCCTGACGGCCAGGCGGGCCTGCTCCATGTCGCTGTCCATGGCGTAGCCCGCGCCGTCGGCCTGCACCACCATGACGCTGACGTTGTGGGCCACCACGTCGTGCAGCTCCCTGGCGATCCTGGCCCGCTCGGCCGCCGCCGCCATCCTGGCCTGCTGGTCGCGTTCGCGCTCCGCCCGTTCCGCGCGCTCCTCCAGGCCCTCCAGGTAGCGCCGGCGCGTGTTGGCGTACAGGCCGGTCAGCCAGATCGTCACCACGAAGATCGAGCCGCTGAAGAACATCCCGAACGTGGCGATCTCCCAGTTGAGCAGCGCCAGGAACACCCCCAGCTCCGCCACCAGGCACGCGGCCAGCGCCCAGCGGAACGTGCACTGGTAGGCCACCGCCCACAGCGCCACCAGCACCGCGAGGTTGGCGGGCTGCAGATCGACCTCCGCCAGCCACTGCCCGAAGCTGACCAGCGACACGACGGCGAACGAGACGAGCGGCCTGTCGCGCCACCACAGCGGCACGATCAGCGCAGCCGCCAGCCCCAGGTAGGCGGCCACGTGGAGGTGGACGTCGCCGCTCGGGGGAGTCATCGCCGCGTACGGCACCGCCAGGAGGGCGCACAACGCCCCCAGGGGGCCCACCCGGAGGACGCCCGCCCACTTTGCGTGGCGCGTGGACCACGCCCGTACCCTGCCGAACACATCATCACGATATGTAGCACCGATCGGACATTGGTCCACCTGAAGGCGGAAGTGCGAGTACGACCCAGGTCTTACATGGATTTGCTCTTACATGGGGCTTACGGTGGCTTTGGCATCCTCTATTACTGGGAGCGCCCCCTGCGGGGCGAGTAAAGGGAGATCGTGATGGCGGATCATGATCGCGACGCCGGGTCGCGCGGCGAAGAGGAAGCGCCGCGCGACCCGACCTTGTCTCAGCCGACGCGGGAGCTGCCTGAGCCGGGACCGCTGAAGTACGGCGAGCAGGCCGACCAGGCCTACGCCTACATCCCGCCCACCAAGCCGAACCCCGCCCCGTGGGAGCGCGAGTCCTCCTCGTCCTTCGGCGACTACCTGCGCCGCAGACGCACCCAGGTGATGGGTGCCGGGCTGATCGGACTGCTGGTCGGCGGCCTGCTCGGCGGCGCCACCGTGGCGGCCTTCAACGACGTCGCGCACGAGGGCGACAGGTACGACATGTTCGTGGAGGAGCCGGGCTGGGGGCGGCACCGCCATTGGGGGCCCGAGCTGAGAGCGCCCGACTGCTACCTCGAAGAGGACCGCGGCGCCTGTGTCCTGCCGCCGTATGACGAGATCGTGCCCGACGAGTCGTCGGACTCCGACTATCTCTATCCGGAGCCCACCTACACCGGCTGACAGGTGTGCGGGCGGGGGGACTCGAACCCCCACAGTGTCTCCACCAACAGGACCTAAACCTGCCGCGTATGCCATTTCGCCACGCCCGCGCATCCCCGCCGCAGCGGGCTGGACACAGTTTAGCGCTCCACATGCGGGCTGGAGGCGTTTGTGACGACGAGGGCCCTTCACGCGGAAGGGCCCGCCGGCTGTCAGGACAGGCCGAGCTTCTTCGTGAGCGAGGCCACGTGGCCCGTCGCCTTCACGTTGTAGAGCGCCTGCTCCACCTTGCCGTCGCCGTCGATGACGAACGTCGAGCGGATGACCCCCACGACCTCCTTGCCGTACAGCTTCTTCGTGCCGTACGCGCCGTACGCCTGGTGCACGGCCAGGTCGGGGTCGGACAGCAGCGGGAAGGTCAGCGCGTCACGCTCGGCGAACTTGGCCAGCTTCTCCGGCTTGTCCTTCGACACGCCGAGGACGACGAAGCCCTCGTCCGTGAGCCTGCCGAGGTTGTCGCGGAAGTCACACGCCTGCTTGGTGCAGCCGGGAGTCATCGCGGCAGGGTAGAAATAGAGGATCACCCGCTTGCCGCGGTAGGTGTCGAGCGAAACGTTACCGCCGTCGGCTGTGGGTAGCGTGAACTCCGGCGCGGCGTCGCCGGGCGTGAGTCTGGTCTCGGTCAATGGGCCCTCCTGGGTTCTTCCAGCCAACCTACCGGCCCGGCCGTTGTGCCGTACGGCGCGCCGACCTGACAGACTGATCACGACCAGAACGGACGGAGCCCGCTCGGCACGCGGCGCGGGGCACGCGCGTACGGTCGAAAGGAGAGCCATGGCTGACACCGATCCCGACGAGCTGGAGCGGCGGATCGCACGGACGCGCGCGGAGTTGGCGCACACGGTCGACGCCATTGCCGACCGGGTGAGCCCCAAGCGGGTGGCCGAGCGCACGGTGGCCGACGTCAAGAGCAGGGCGGGTTACTTCGTGGCGTCCGTGGGCGACGCGCTCGGGGTGACGCCGCGGCCGGTCGAGTTCGGCGACAACCCCGAGCAGGTGTGGGACGAGGAGCGTCCCGAGGTGGGGCCGCTGCTGATCGGGGTCGGCGCGGTGCTGGTCGTGGGGGCGGCCATCGTGCTGTGGCGCCGCAGCCGCCGCAGGCGCGGCCTGCGCTAGAGGAACGTCCGGCCCTCGCCCCGGTACGTCGGCACCGACTCCGCGACGGTGTCGCCGTCGATGAGGTGCAGCGCGTCGAAGTGCTCGCACAGCTCGCCCGCCTTGGCGTGCCTGAACCACACCCGGTCGCCGATCCGCAGGTCCTGCGCCGCCTGGCCGAGCAGCGGCGTCTGCACCTCGCCCGCGCCCTCCTCGGGCGCGTACCGCAGGCCCGGGGGCAGGTACGGCTGGGGCGCCCGGGCAGGGCCGACCGGCCCGGAGGCGAGGTAGCCGCCGCCCAGCACGGTCACCACGCCCGCGGCCGGGCGGCGCACCACCGGCAGCGCGAACAGCGCGGCCGGCTGCCCGGTGAAGCGGCGGTAGAAGTCGAACAGCCGCGGATGGAAGAACCCTGAGCCCGCCGCCAGCTCCGTCACGGCCTTCTCCCTGGTGGTGAGCTCGACGGAGCCGGTGCCGCCGCCGTTGACGAACTCCAGGTCGGCGAACTGGCGCACGGCGTTCACGACGCGGCCCCTGCGCACGATCAGCTCCCTGGCGGACAGCGACTGCATGACCCGGATGAGGCGGGTGCGGGCGGCGTTCGAGGGCGGGGCGTCGCCGACGCCGGCGATCTGCGCCTCGTACGCCAGCAGCCCCGCCAGTCGCAGCCCCGGCCGCTTGGCGATGGCGGCGGCCAGCTCGGCTGCCTCGTGCGGCTCCCTGATGGGGGAGCGCAGGGCGCCCGCCCGGCGGCCGAAGGCGACGAAGGCGGCGTCGAGATCGAGGCACAGCCGGATCTCGGCCCGCGGGCGCACCTCCGACACGGCCGCCTCGATGTGATCGAGGTGAGCGGCCGAGTCGACCGTCACGGTGATCTCGGCGGCGGCGCGCGCGTCACCGGCGAGAGCGGCCAGCGCCCGCCGGTCGGCCGTGGGGTAGGCCACGAGGATGTCGGTGAGGCCGTTCCCGGCCAGCCAGAGCGCCTCGGGCAGCGTGTACGCCATGATGCCGCGGAAGCCGTCCATGGCCAGGATGCGCTCCAGCAGGGGGCGGCTGCGGATGGACTTGCTGGCCACCCTGATCGGCTTGCCCGCGGCGCGGCGGACCAGGTCGGCCGCGTTGGCGCGCAGGGCGGCGAGATCGACGACGGCGAACGGGGGTTCGAGGGCCGCTGTGGCGCGGTCGTAGCGCTGGCGGTCATCCATACCGGCAGCGTAACCGCATAAGGGGCAAATGAATATGAGACTTGTTCGCGTTAGCTGTCCTCCCCGTAATGATCGGGCAAATCGGCGGCGAGGGCGCGGTTCAGGCCATGCGGGGCCCATGTACCTCTGACGTTGTGATGACCACGCTTCAGCAGATACTGCCCGGCGCCGTCGTCGCCCCGCGGGACACCGGGCTGCGCAGGGCACGCAGGGTCCTCAGGCCGGCGCGAGCCGTCCCGGGAGCCCTGGTCGCGCTCACGCTGACCGCCGGACTGGGGGCGACCGCGGCCGAAGTGGTGTCCGCGCTGCTCGGCGCGCCGCTCGGCTGGGTGCCGGTGAACGAGGTGGTCGAACTCGCGGGCCGCACCACCTGGCCCGACACCGCCACCTCCGCCCTGGTGTCGGCCGCCGCCGGCACGCTGATGCTGCTGCTGGCGGCCGTGCCCGGCCGCTCGGGGCTGGTGCCGGTGGAGACGTCCGACCCGCTGATCGTCATCGGCATCACCCGCTCCGGCCTGCGCCGCACCCTGTGTGCGGCGGCGCGGCAGGTGGCGGGGGTGGACAAGGCCCGCGTACGGCTGCGCCGGCGCACCATCGAGGTCACGGTCACGACCGGGGCGGAGAGCTCCGGCCAGATGCTCAGGCAGGTCGGCACGGCCGTGGGCGACCGGCTGGCGGGCGTGGGCACGCTGGGCACGGGCGAGGTCGTGGTACGGCTGCGCAGGAGGGCCGTGTGAGCGCGATGAAGTGTCACCCACCGGTCGGGAGGGCCGTGTGATGCGTCAGTACCCCGGTAACCGCGTCGGCCTGGCGGTCGTCGGAGCGACGCTGCTGGGCGTGGGTGGATACGCCTGGCTCCGCGGCCACGACCGCTTCTTCGACCTCCCGCCCACCGCCAAGGTCCTGCCCGCCCAGGCACACCGGGCGCTGGCCGAGGACCCGTGGCCGCTGTGGTTCCTGGCCCTCGGCCTGCTGCTGCTGGCCCTGGTCTCGCTGCGCTGGCTGCTGGTCGGCCTCGGCTGGGGCCGCCGCGGCACCCACAACGGCACCGGCACGGCCATGCTCTTCGTCGGGCTGAAGGGCGTGGACGGGCTGAGCAGGACGGGCGTGCGGGTCGCGGAGGACGGCCTGCGCATCGGCCTGACCTGCCCGTCGGCGGCGGACATGGGTGCGGTGGTGAGCAAGCTGGACCAGGACATCGTGGGACGCATCCGGCGCGAGGTACGCGACGACGAGACGCCCGCGCTCGTCCGGCTGCACGTGCGGCGATAGGGGGCGCCCAAGCAGGCGATCAAAGGTTCGGGCGGACTACTTGAACAGTGATCACCTCGGCGCCTTCATGCGAGGTGATCGTGTACCAGATGGTGACGTCGTCGCTGACGAGGTTCAGCTCGTAGGCGTTCGGGACGCCGTCCATGGGGTCGGCGAGCGTGGGCCGTGGCTCGTCCAGGAGGGTGAAAATGGCGAGTTGAACGGGTCTGCGGAGACCTTCTGGAAGGGCCTCGATCTGTTCCTATGCGCGCTCAGGAAAAGCGATACGCCGGTCAGCCAACGATGCCCCACTCGGCCGCCAATTCATCGCGGGTGAACGTTCGCACCCGGCCCGGGGCGGCCGCGTTGTCCATGATGGCCTGCATGGCCTGCTGACGCCCCACCTCTCGCCGCAGCCGTCGGACCTCGGCCTTCAGCGCCTCGTATTCGTCACGAGGGATCGTGACCACCTCGTCCTGGTGATGCGACGTCATGTCTTCACGTTACCTTCTCGCCAGGACATTCTCAGGGGTGTCAGCGAGACCGGTGGCCGCCGCCCCGGCCACCGGGTCAGCACTCGATGACGTTGACCGCGAGCCCGCCCCGCGACGTCTCCTTGTACTTGTCGAGCATGTCCCGCCCGGTGTCCCGCATCGTCTTGATGGCCTTGTCCAGCGCCACGTAGTGCTTCCCGTCGCCGCGCAGCGCGATGCGGGCCGCCGTGATGGCCTTGTTGGAGGCCACGGCGTTCCGCTCGATGCACGGGATCTGGACGAGGCCGCCGATCGGGTCGCAGGTCAGCCCGAGGTTGTGCTCGATGCCGATCTCGGCGGCGTTCTCCACCTGCTCAGGCGTCCCCCCGAGCACCTCCGTGAGTGCGGCGGAGGCCATCGAGCAGGCCGAGCCCACCTCGCCCTGGCAGCCCACCTCGGCGCCCGAGATCGAGGCGTTCTCCTTGAACAGCACGCCGATCGCGCCCGCCGTCAGGAGGAAGCGGATGACGCCGTCGTCGTCGGCGTGCGGGACGAAGCGGGTGTAGTAGGTCAGGACGGCCGGGATGATGCCGGCGGCGCCGTTGGTGGGGGCGGTGACGATGCGGCCGCCGGCGGCGTTCTCCTCGTTGACGGCCAGGGCGAACAGCGTGACCCAGTCCATGGCCTGCAAGGGGTCCTTCTCCGCGGGCTCCGACTGCAGGCGGCGGTGGAGCTGGTTGGCGCGGCGCTTGACCTTGAGGCCGCCCGGCAGCACGCCCTCCTTGGAGATGCCGCGGCGCACGCACTCGGACATGACCTGCGACAGGCGCAGCAGGCCGTCGCGGATCTCCTCCTCGGTGCGGCCGAACGCCTTCTCGTTCTGCAGCATCAGGGCGGAGATCGACAACCCGGTGTTGGAGCAGTGCTTGAGCAGCTCCTCGCCGGTGGTGAAGGGGTAGGGCAGCACGGTGTCGTCGGGCTTGATGCGGTCGGCGCCGGTGGCCTTCTCGTCCACCACGAAGCCACCGCCGACGGAGAAGTAGACCTTCTCGCGGAGCTGCTCGCCGGAGGCGTCGCGGGCGGTGAAGCGCATGCCGTTCGGGTGCTCGGGCAGGGAGATCTTGCGTTCGAAGACGAGGTGCTCGCCGATGACGAAGGGGATCTCGTGGGTGCCGTAGAGCTTGACGGTGCCCGACTCGCGCATCTGCGCGATGCGGGCGTCGACGGTGTCCACGTCCACCAGCTCGGGCTTCTCGCCGGACAGGCCGAGCAGGACCGCCTTGTCGCTGCCGTGGCCCTTGCCGGTCAGGCCGAGCGAGCCGTACAGGATGGCCTCCACGCTCGCGACCCGCTCCAGCAGGCCGTCCTCGTGCAGGCCGCGGACGAACTTGTGCGCCGCCGCCATCGGGCCGCCGGTGTGGGAGCTCGACGGGCCGATGCCGATCTTGAAGAGGTCGAAGACGCTGATCGCCATTGATGTGCGCCCTTCATGAGAGGCCGGGGCCCGCGCGGGGCCCCGGCGGTTGGGTCAGGACCCGCCCGAGGTGAGAGCGGTGTACTCCTCAGGCGAGAGCAGGTCCTCGGGGTCGCCTTCGACGCGCACCTTGAACATCCAGCCCTCGCCGTACGGGTCGCTGTTGACGAGGCCCGGGTCGTCCACGACGGACTGGTTCACCTCGGTGATCTCGCCGCCCACCGGGGAGTAGATCTCGTTCACGGACTTGGTCGACTCCACCTCGCCGACGGAGTCGCCCTGCTCGACGCTCGTGCCGACCTCGGGGAGCTGCACGTAGACGACGTCACCAAGGGCCTCGGCGGCGAAGGCCGTGACGCCGATCGTCACCGTGGTGCTGTCGTCAAGACCGGCCACCCACTCGTGCTCCTTGGTGTAGCTCAGGTCGTCAGGGATGTTGCTCACTTGTTCCTCCTGTAAAAGGGCAGCTCAACCAGGTCCATAGGTTCATGGCTGCCCCGGATGTCCACAGCCAGGCCTGAATCGGCGCCGGTGTCGACGTAGGCCATCGCGATGGGCTTTCCCAGGGTCTGGGAGGGCGCACCGCTGGTGACCTCGCCGACGACGACGCCGTCCTTGGTGACCGGGTAACCGTGGCGCGGCACCCGGCGGGTCCGCGCGACGAGGCCGACGAGCCTGCGCCGCGGCGTGTCGTCCTTGACCGCCTCGAGCGCCGACCTGCCGACGAAGTCGCCCGGCTTGTCGAATTTCACCACCCTGCCCAGCCCCGCGTCGAACGGGGTGAGCTGCTCGCTCAGCTCGTTGCCGTACAGCGGCATGCCCGCCTCCAGCCTGAGCGTGTCGCGGCTGGACAGGCCCGCGGGCCTGATCCCGTACGGCTCCCCGGCCGCGGTGATGGCGTGCCAGAGCGGCACGGCGTCCTGGTTCGCCACGAACAGCTCGAACCCGTCCTCGCCGGTGTAGCCGGTACGGGCGATCAGCGCCTGCCGGCCGTCCACCACGCCGGGCAGGCCCGCGTAGTACTTCAGCCCGTCGAGGTCGGCGTCGGTGAGGGTGGCGAGGATCTCCTGCGAGCGCGGGCCCTGCACGGCGATCAGCGCGTACTGCGCGGAGCGGTCGTCCACCTGCGCGTCGTAGGAGGCGGCGCGTTCCCGCAGCTCGGCGGCGACCCGCTCGTAGTTGGAGGCGTTGGCCACGACCATGAACTCCTCGTCGCCGAGCCGGTAGACGATGAGGTCGTCGAGCACCCCGCCGCGCTCGTTCACGATCATGGTGTACCTGGCCCTGCCGGGCGCCAGCGCCGACAGGTGGCCGACCAGCGCGTGGTCGAGTGCCTGGCCCGCCTGCGGACCGGTCAGGAAGATCTCGCCCATGTGCGAGAGGTCGAACAGCCCGGCCGCCTCGCGCACGGCCCGGTGCTCCGCGGACTCGCTGCCGTACCGGAGCGGCATGAGCCACCCGGCGAAGTCGGTGAGGGTGGCGCCGAGGCTCTCGTGAACGTCGCGTAGCGGTGTCGGTCGGGACATTTGTCGCACCTCAGGACAGGAGTGGATGCCAGCATCCTCCCCCTCTGTCATCGATGCCTGAGAGCTTCGCCCGACTTTTGCCGGACTTTCACCTTCGGCGAGGCCGCACGGGCCTGCTTTCCAGAGGACACCTCGTCCGTGCGGTCCTTTGCCTTGAGAGGTTTGCGGGGAGGGCTTGCTCCTTCAGGGGCCCTGACCGGCTGTCAGGGCGCTCTCCCGCACGGTTTCGACGGTGATGTCCGTCAGCCTAGTGCCGTAACGGGGCTGTTGTCGCGTCCGTCTCAGCAGGCTCGCACGAGCGCCTCGAACAACGCGTGGTCCTCGCCCGCCTCCGGATGCCACTGGACGGCCATGGTGAACGCTCCCTGGGCTTCCACGGCCTCTATCGTGCCGTCCTCGGTGGTGGCGGTGACCGTCAGACCCGGGGCGAGCCGGTCCACGGACTGGTGGTGGTAGTGCGGGACCGGTACCGGCTCCTCGCCCAGCACCTTGGCCAGGCCGGTGCCGGGGACGGGGGTGACGGGCAGGTGCCCGAAGACGCCGGGCCCCGGGCAGTGGTCGGTGTGTCCGACCACGTCGGGCAGGTGCTGGTGCAGGCTGCCGCCCAGGGCCACGTTGAGCACCTGGAGGCCGCGGCAGACGCCCAGGAAGGGCAGCTCGCCGTCCAGGGCGGCGGCCAGCAGGGCGAACTCCGCCTCGTCCCGGAATCTCCTGACGTAGCCGCTGCGCTCGTGCGGCTCCGCGCCGTACCTGGCCGGGTCGATGTCGCCGCCGCCGGCCAGGATCAGGCCGTCCAGACGGCCGGCCAGCCCGGCGGGCTCACCCGCCGGGGGCAGCAGGACCGGCTGGCCGCCCGCGCGCACGACCTGCTCCACGTACGTGTACGGCAGCAGCGCGGCAGGGGTGTCCTGCCACACCGTGAACGAGGCGGTCTCGGCGTAGCACGTGATACCGATGACGGGTCTCATGGCTACAGCGGCGTGACGTAGGCGCTGGAGATGCCGCCGTCCACGAGGAAGTCGGCGGCCGTGATGAACGAGGCGTCGTCGCTGGCCAGGAACGCCACCGCGGCCGCGATCTCCGACGCCTCGGCGAAGCGGCCCACGGGCACGTGCACCAGCCGCCGCTGCGCCCGTTCCGGGTCCTTGGCGAACAGCTCCCGCAGCAGGGGCGTGTTGACGGGCCCTGGGCACAGCGCGTTGACCCTGATGCCCTCCCTGGCGAACTGCACGCCCAGCTCCCGCGTCATCGCCAGCACCCCGCCCTTGGAGGCGGTGTAGGAGATCTGCGAGGTCGCCGAGCCGAGCACGGCCACGAACGAGGCGGTGTTGATGATCGAGCCCTTGCCCTGGCGGCGCATGTACGGGATGACGTGCTTGCAGCACAGGTAGACGCTGGTCAGGTTCACCTCCTGGACGCGGCGCCAGGCGTCGATGCCCGTCTCCAGGATCGAGTCGTCGTCGGGCGGCGAGATGCCCGCGTTGTTGAAGGCGATGTCCACACTGCCGTACGTGTCGTACGCCGTCCGGAACATCCGTACGACGTCGTCCTCGCTCGTCACGTCCACCCGGACGAACAGGCCGCCCACCTCGGCGGCGGCCTTGACGCCCGACTCCTCGTCGATGTCCGCGCAGACCACCTTGGCACCCTCGTCGGCGAACCGGCGGGCCGTGGCCAGCCCGATCCCGCTGCCCGCGCCGGTGATGACCGCCACCCGATCCTGCAACCGCTGCATGTGCGCACTCACTCCGTCGAAATGAAGACGTTCTTGGTCTCGGTGAACGCCGCCAGCGCGTCAGGGCCGAGCTCCCTGCCGAGGCCGGACTGCTTGAAGCCGCCGAACGGGGTCCAGTAGCGGACCGAGGAGTGGGAGTTCACCGACAGGGCGCCCGACTCGACGGCTATGGCCACGCGCAGCGCCCGCCCGACGTCGCGGGTCCAGATGGAGCCGCTCAGGCCGTAGGGGGTGTCGTTGGCGATCCGTACGGCCTGTGCCTCGTCCTCGAACCTGGCCACCGACACCACGGGGCCGAAGATCTCCTCGGTGAACGCCCGGTCGGTGACCTCGGGGGTCAGGACGGTCGGCGGGAACCAGTAGCCCTTGCCCTGGGGGCAGGACGCCTGGAGGTAGGGGGTGCCCTCGACGAAGCTCCGGACGCGTTCCAGGTGCTCGGCGCTGATCAGGGGGCCCATCTCGGTGGCCTCGTCGAGGGGGTCGCCGACCACGACGCCGCGGACGGCCTCGGACAGGTGCTCCATGAACGCGTCGTAGACGCTCGCCTGGACGAGGATCCTGGAGCGGGCGCAGCAGTCCTGCCCGGCGTTGTCGAAGACGGCATACGGTGCGGTTTTTGCCGCTTTTTCGAGATCCGCGTCGGCGAAGACGATATTTGCGGACTTGCCGCCCAGCTCCAGCGTGACCCGCTTGACCTGCCGCCCCGCCTTGGCGGCGATCTCCTTGCCCACCTCGGTCGAGCCGGTGAACACGATCTTGGCGACGCCGGGATGCTCCACCAGGCGGGCCCCCGCGACCTCCCCTGCCCCAGGCAGAACCTGGAGCACCCCCTCGGGGAGGCCCGCCGCCAGGGCCAGCTCGGCCAGCCTCAGCGCGGTCAGCGGAGTCCACTCGGCGGGCTTCACGATCACCGTGTTACCCGCCGCCAGAGCGGGGGCGGCGCCCCACATCATGATCACCATGGGGAAGTTCCACGGCACGATGATCCCGACGACGCCCAGCGGCTCCTGGAACGTCAGGTCCACGCCGCCGGGCACCGGGATCTGCTTGCCGTGGTTGCGTTCGGGGGCGCCGGCGTAGAAGTGCAGCACGTCACGGACGTTGCCGGCCTCCCAGCGGGCGTTGCCGATGGTGTGGCCGGCGTTGGCCAGCTCCAGCCGGGCCAGCTCCTCGCCGTGCTCGTCCACCAGATCGGCGAACCCGCGCAGCAGCCGCGCCCGGTCGCCCGGCGACACCTCGCGCCAGGCCGCCTGCGCCTTCCTGGCACGCTCCACGGCCCGGTCGACCTCGGCCGCGTCGGCGAGCTCGACGTCGGCGACGACTTCCTCCGTCGCCGGATTGACGATCTTCATGTGTCACATCCGCTCGAAGCCACGGAACAGCTCCCAATCCGTCACCGCCGCGTCGAACGCGGCCAGCTCCACCCGCGCGTTGTTCGCGTAGTGCTCCACCACGTCGTCGCCGAACGTCTCGCGCGCCAGCTTCGACGCCTCGAACAGCGCCAGCGCGTCCCGCAGCGTGTGCGGCACCGTCTCGGCGCCGGAGTCGTAGGCGTTGCCGGTGCACGGGTCCTCCAGCGGCAGCTCCGCGTCGATGCCGTGCAGCCCGGCCGCGACCAGCGCCGCCACCGCCAGGTACGGGTTCACGTCGCCGCCCGGCACCCGGTTCTCCACCCGCAGCGAGGGGCCGTGGCCGACCAACCGCAGCGAGCAGGTGCGGTTGTCGACGCCCCACTTCACGGCTGTCGGGGCGAAGCTGCCCGGCACGTACCGCTTGTAGGAGTTGACGTTGGGCGCGTACATCAGGGTCAGCTCCCGCATATGGGCGAGCTGGCCCGCCACGAAGCGCGCCCCGAGCGGCGAGAGCCCGAACGGCCCCGCTCCCGCCATCACCGGGTCGCCGTCGAGGCTGCGCAGCGAGATGTGGATGTGGCAGGAGTTGCCCTCGCGCTGGTTCGGCTTGGCCATGAACGTGATCGACCGGCCCTCCTGGGCGGCGATCTCCTTGGCGCCGGTCTTGTAGATGACGTGGTTGTCGCAGGTGCGCAGCGCCTCGTCGTAGCGGAAGGCGATCTCGTGCTGGCCCAGGTTGCACTCGCCCTTGGCCGACTCGACGTACAGGCCCGCGCCCTCCATCTCGCGCCTGATGCGCCGCAGCAGCGGCTCGATGCGGGCCGTGCCCAGCAGCGAGTAGTCCACGTTGTACAGGTTCGCGGGGGACAGGTCGCGGTACGCGCGCCGCCACGCGTCCTCGTAACTGTCGTCGTAGACCACGAACTCCAGCTCCGTGCCGACGTAGGCGGCCAGCCCCCGGTCGGCGAGGCGGGCGAGCTGCCTGCGCAGGACCTGGCGCGGGGAGGCGGTCACGTCGCCGCCGTCCTCCCAGGCCAGATCGGCCATCAGCATCGCCGTCCCCTCGTGCCACGGGACCCGGCGCAGCGTGCCGAGGTCCGGCTTCATCACGAAGTCGCCGTACCCGCGATCCCAGGACGACATGGCGTAGCCGGGGACGGTGTTCATGTCCACGTCCACCGCCAGCAGGTAGTTGCAGCCCTCTGAGCCGTGATGCAGCACCTCTTCGAGAAAGTAGCGCGCCGACAGCCTCTTGCCCTGCAACCGGCCCTGCATGTCGGCGATCGCGAGCAGCACGGTGTCGATCCGGCCTGAGGCCACCTCGTCGCGCAGCTCGGCGACGGACAGGAACCCGGTGCTCGCTCGATCGCTCACGCTCATGCGGCTCCGATCTGGCCTGAGGCGCTTTCCCGTTGATTGGGCTAGTCTCAGACCATTGATCAGTATGGCGGGATCGCTTGTCAAGACCTGAGGACACGTTGGACGAGTCGGCGCGTTTGATGACGGTGTTGCGCCCTGTCAGGGCGGGCAACGCCTTCGAGGAGACCGTGGAACGGCTGCTCCAGGCGATCAAGCTGGGCGTGGTCCCGCCCGGCCACAAGCTGCCGCCCGAGCGCGAGCTCGCCGTCCAGCTCGGCATCAGCCGGGTCACGCTGCGCGAGGCCATCCGGGCGCTGTCGGACGCCGGCTACCTCGACGTGCGGCGCGGCCGGTACGGAGGAGCGTTCGTCACCTACGTGCCGCCCGCCCCGGACGCCGGCGACCTGCGCCAGGCCGTCAACAAGATGGGCATGGCCGAGCTGTCCGACGCGCTCACCTTCCGGCTCGCCGTGGAGTGCGGCGCCGCCCAGGTGCTGGCCGCCGCCGAACTCGCCGACGACAAGCGGGCCACGCTCACCCGCAGGCTCGCCGAGCTGAACGAGGCGGGGCTGAAGGACTACCGCCGCCTCGACACGGCCTTCCACCTGTCCATCGCCGAGCTCACCGGCTCCACCCTGCTCGCCACCACCTGCGCCGACGCCCGCTCCCGCGTCAGCGACCTGCTCAACGCCATCCCGATGCTCCAGGTCAACCTCGACCACGCCGCCGTGCAGCACCAGGCCATCGTGGACGCCATCCTCGCCGGGAACCCCGACGCGGCCCGCCAGGCGGTGGTGGAGCACCTGGAGGGGACGGCCGCGCTGTTAAGGGCCTTCCTGTCCTGATACGCCGGGAACATCCGAGCGGCTCGTACCATCGAAGCCAGGGTCATATGGGCAACTGGTTTCAGCAAAGCATCGTCGCCACGGGACGGCTCCCGCTGTTCTGCTACTTCGTCATGCTCATCGCCGCCTTCATCGCCACCCGCATCAACGTCCGCTTGATCAGGGCGAAGGTCGGCTGGTTCCGCAACGTCAACGTGGGCGAGATGCACATCCACCACGTGGTGTTCGGCGTGGTGCTGATGCTGGTCGGCGGGGTCACGCTCATCGTCTCGCCCGGCTCCCAGGCCGGCACCGCCGTCGCCGCCTCCGTCTTCGGCGTCGGCTCCGCCCTCGTGCTCGACGAGTTCGCGCTCATCCTGCACCTGCACGACGTGTACTGGGAGGAGGAAGGCCGCACCTCGGTGGACGCGGTCTTCATCGCGGTCGCCGTGACCGGCCTGCTCCTCATCGGATTACGGCCACTCACCTGGGACTACGGCACCCCCGTCAACCCCGCCGCGCTGATCGTCGCCAACCTGGCGCTGGCCGTCGTCACCCTGCTCAAGGGGAAGATCTGGACGGGGATGGCCGGGCTGTTCGTGCCGCCGATGCTGCTGGTGGGCGCGATCCGGCTGGCGCGGCCGGGGTCGCCGTGGGCGCACTGGTTCTTCGCCAGGCGGTCGCCCAGGAAGATGGCCAGGGCGATTCATCGGGAGGAGCGGTGGCGGAGGCCGGTGATCAAGGTGAAGATCGCGTTTCAGGAGTTTCTTTCCGGGCGGCATGATCTGCCTTCCAGTCGGCGCGGTCGTCGGCATACTTGAGGCATGGCACTTCCGTCGTTCTATGAAGGGCTGGACGAGAAGGTCCCCGAATCGTTGGGTGATCTTCAAGGCCCGGCCGATGGTGTCGTCGCCCTGCCGCCGCATCTGGCATGGTCGGGGTTCACCGAGTTCGACCTCGCCAAGCCGATGGTTCGGATGGAGATGTACCGCACGGTTATCACCGCCGGGCGTCGCGTGGACTACGAGGCGTACCTCAACGCCGATCACCTCGTCTCCGACTGGCCGACGCTGCGCCGAGGGCTGGGGCCTGGCTACCGGCACGCCTGGGAGAAGAAGCTCCCTCTCCGTAAGACCGCCGTCTGATGAGATTCCCGCCCTTTCAGGAGCGGCTGCTGCATGCCGTGCTGCCCGTCTGCGATCACTACGGCCTGGTGCTGGCGGGCGGTTACGCGATCAAGGCGCACGGCTTCACCGACCGGCCGAGCAACGACCTCGACTTCGCCACCGCCGTCGACATGCCGTTGCCCGACGTCGCGCAAGGCGTGATTGGAGCGTTCCAGGAAGCCGGGTTAGACGCGTCGGTCATCGAGGTCACGCCCCGCATGGGCAGGCTGATGGTACGCGACCTCGCCACCGGCGAGACTTGCGAGTTCGACCTTCTGCGAGAGGCGCTCCAGCAGCGGCCCGCCACCTGCGGCACGCTGAAGGTGCTCGGCCTGGACGACGCCGTCGGGCTGAAGATGCGGGCGGTGCACGAGCGCAGCCTCGCCCGCGACATCATCGACATCGCCGCCGTCTCTCCGCACTACACCTACCGGGCGCTCGAACAACTCGCCGCGATGCACCACGACTTCTTCTCCGTGCACGAGCTCCTGTCGCGGCTGGAGTTCGTCGACCTCATGCCGGATGAGAACTTCGAGGTCTACGGCGTGCGGGAAGAGCAGATCAAGGAGATCCGCCGCTTCACGCAGGGCTGGATAGACGACATCAAGCTGCGCCGTGCCGACGACGGGGATGTCGACTACGACGGCGATGACGTACCGGAGATCGACTAGAGAGCCGCCACCGACCGCAACGCCAGCCCCGCCCCCAGCACGACCACCATGGCGGCCGTCCCCAGCGGCGCCAGCCCCGACAGCCTGGCGGCCAGCCGCCGCCCGGCCGATGCGCGCCGCTCCAGCCGGTCCACCAGCTTGACCAGGAGCAGCCCCGTGACGGTGAGCGTGGCGGCCATGCCGACGCCGTAGGCGGTCACCAACGCCACCCCGAACCAGGTCCGCCCCAGCGCGATCGCCCCCAGCAGCACGATGAGCGCCGAGGGGCTGGGCACGAGACCACCCGCCACCCCGAGCCCGATGAGGCCCGCCCGCTTCGGAGGGTCCCCATGCCCATGCCCGTGCCCGTGGCCGTGCCCATGACCGTGCCCATGACCGTGGCCGTGGCCGTGGCCGTGGCCGTGGCCGTGGAGCGACGAGCGGCGGGTGCTGAGCAGGAGGCGCAGGCCGATGACGGCGATCAGCACCCCGCTGGCCACCCCCAGCCAGGCCAGCACCGACTCCCCGGCCAGCGCCGTGAACACCGTCAGCAGCAACCCCACCACCAGCACCCCGGCCGTGTGGGTGGCCGTGACCGTCGCGCCCACCACCAGCGCGTCACGCGGCCGGCCGCGCCGCCCGGCCAGGTACGCCGCCATGATGGTCTTGCCGTGCCCGGGGATCAGCGCGTGCCCGGCCCCCAGCACCATGGCCAGCCCCACCGCGAGCAGCCCGAGGGGCAGCGTCAGCGAGTCCGAGCCGATCAGCCCGGTGAAGGTGCGGTCGAGCGCCGCCAGCGCCTCGCCGATCGGGCCGCCGACCTCGATGCCGAGCGAACTGCCTGGCCCGCTCCCGCCGGACGGCGTGCCGCCGGAAGGGGATCCGGCGGGCAGGCCGAGGGCGGGGCCAGCGGCCGTGAAGGTGGCCTCGCGCTGGTCGAGCGGGTTGGACAGCAGGTCCTCCGGGTAGGCCCGCAGCTCCTGGCTGATGCTGGTCTCGGGTACCGAGGAGTCGGTCAGGCGGACGCCGTCCCCGACGGCGGTGATCTCGCGCCAGCCGATCCTGTCCTGCTCGAAGTCGTCGGTGAACTTCACGGCCCCCGAGGCGTGGACTTCGGCCACGAGCCGGCAGGACAGGCGGCTGGTCTCCAGGCCCCCTTCGCCGGGGGCGTAGGCGAAGGCGGAGCCGGTCACCTGGAACGGCACCACCTGGCCGGCCACCTCCAGCCGCTGGGCGCCGGCCAGGGCGGTGCAGCGGCGGGCCGCGTAGGTGGCGTCGACGTCGGGCTTGGCCTGGAGGGTCGGCAGCTCGGCGAGGTCGACGACGGCGTCGTTACTGATCTGGGTGGGGGAGACCCGCAGGCCGTTGTAGTGGTTGACGGTGAAGCGGCCGAGCGGGTGGAGGGTCGTCCGGGCTTCGGCGGCGCCCGTGAGCAGGACGGCCGTGGACAGCGTGAGGAGCAGGGCCGCCAGGGCGAGCCGGAGCAGTCTCATGAGAACCTCGCCAGTGCGGACAGCGTCGGGTCGAAGCCGGGGTCCACCCGCGCGGAGCGGCCGAGTGCCTGCTCGATCCTGGCGCGGTGGTAGGTGATCAGCGGGTTCTGCCAGCCGGTCGCGGTGGCCTCCTTGGCGTGGCGGAGCGCCTCTTCGGGCTTGCCCGACTTGAACAGCGCCCAGGCCAGGGCGTCGGCGGCGACGAGGTTCGGGTTGCGGGCGTACTCGGCCCTGGCGTGCCGCACGGCCTGCTCGGCGTCGCCGTGGTCGGCCAGGAACTCGGCCCACGTCAGGTCGTCGCGCACGCCCGCGGCCTGGAAGAGCTTGCGCTGGGCGTCGAGCAGCGTCCAGTCGGCCGGTTGTCCCGCCTTGATCCTGGTCTCGCCCTGCTCGATGAGGTACTGGGGCAGGGGGAGCCGCTTGACCACGGTGTCGTAGAGGTCGAGCGCCTCGGTGAGACGGCCGCCGAGGGCGGCGGCCCTGGCCTGGCCGGCGAGGGCGGGCGTGTAGGCGGGGTAGGCCTGGAGAGCCTTGGTGTACCAGCCGGTGGCCGTCTTCAGGTCGCCGGCGTGCAGGGCCAGCTCGCCCAGGTAGTAGCGGCTGTAGGCGAGGTCGGCGGGTGACCAGGCGTCGGCGTGGGCGTACTCCAGGTACTTGCGTGCCGCGTCCCGGTCGCCGCGCAGCTCCGCCGCGTACGAGGCGCGGGCGAAGGCGGCCACGCCGGGGCGCAGTCCGAGCATCTTGTCCACGGCCTGCTGCGCGCCCTTCAGGTCCCCGAGCTGGGTTCTGGCGTCGGCCAGTACGCCGTAGGCGGGGGCGCTGTAGGAGTTGGCTTCGATGGCGCTCTCGGCCAGCCGGACGGCGTCCTTGAACTCGTGGCGTCCGGCGGCCAGCGCGGCCTGCCCGGTCAGGACCGTGTCGTCGCGGGCGTTCAGCTTGGCGGCCGTGGCGAGCGCGCCTTCCGCCTTGGTGTAGAAGGCCGGGTCGCCGGTGACCCTGGCCTGGTCGACGTACTGGAGGCCGAGCTCGGCCCAGCCGCGGTAGTCGCCGGGCAGGCGCTTGAGCCGCTCCTGCAGCGTCTCCCTGCGCGGCTGGTCGGCCGCCGGCCGGGTGGCGGGGGAGGAGGTGAAGGAGATGATCGTGAAGATCACCGCCCCGATGAGGGCGATGCCGGCGAATATCGCGAACGCGCGCATGGGCCTGTAGCTCCAGAGCTGGATGTGGGGCCGGCCGGCCGTGACGGGGAACACGGCCGGCCGGCCCTTTTCTGTGGCGGCAGACGATGGGAGACGGGATGCCTGCCGCCGGGGAAGGACCGGCCGGGTTGGAGAGGGAACCGACCGGTCAAGTGGTCATCGCTGGTTCACTGCCACGTTGCTGGGCAGCGGGATGTACGGGAACGTCTTGTCGAAGGGCTTGTCGTTCGCGTCCACCTTGTCCGTCAGGCCGGGGATGAGCTTGCCGCTCTGCGCGGCGCCGGCGACGGCCTGCAGCTCGATGTCCACGACGTCGTCGGCGAGCCGGCGGCCGTTCGGGAAGCCCTGCAGGTCACCGCCGAGGACGCCGAGCCTGTTCGGGTCCTTGGTGACGGGGATCGACATGTTGAGCCTGAGCTGCTCGGAGCCGCGCTGCTTGCCGGCGTCCTTGTTGAGCGACTGGGCGTTGAGGTCGGCCTTGATGGGGCCGTTGTTCTTGGCGATGCCGCTCAGGAAGATCTGCACCAGGTCGTTGCGCGGGGTCGCGGGCGCCTTGATGCCGTAGATGGACTCCAGGAGCCTGGCGACCTCGGGGTTGGTGACCCGGTCGACGAGCGCCTTGACGTCGGCGTCCTTGGACGGGTCGAGCGCGTTGTAGGCGTCCTTCATGCCGGCGGCGGCCACCAGCTCGTTCACCAGCGGGTTGCACAGGCGGGAGACCTGCACGAACGAGCTGCCGTTGAACTTGTCGGTGGTGGAGCAGACGCCGATCACCGGGTTGCGCTTCGGGTCGCCCTTGAGCGCCAGGTCGGCCTGGGGGACCTGGAGTGCCACGGTGTTGACGTTGTAGCCCTTGAGGGTGTCCTGGCCGACGAGGGACAGGTCGCCGCCGTAGAGCAGGTCGAACACGCGCAGGTCCAGGAAGAAGGCCTCGTCCGCCTGCCCGGAGTAGGTCTTGCCGCCGCCGGGAAGGCTCTTGATCGCCTGGTTGCGCAGGGTCGCGTAGTTCGGCATGGAGGCGGCGCCGACGTTGCTGGGGGCGACGGGACCGTCGCTGACCAGGGTCTTGGAGCCGCTGGGGGTGATCCGCTTGAGCGTGTAGCGCTGGCGGAAGAGCAGGTTCTTGTCGTCCAGCGAGGTGACGGGACCGTTGTTGTAGAGGAACGTGTCGTTGCCGCGCTTGTCGTCGTTGCGGAACGTCCACTCGTACGTGATGTCGGTCTTGCCGTCGCCGTCGTTGTCGATCTTTATGTTGTGCCGTGACTTGGTGGCGAACGGGTAGAAGTTCGGGCCGCCGTTGGGCTCTTCGAACGGGATCCAGTTCGAGATCAGGGTCACGGAGTCGGGCTTGTCAGGGCTGACGAACGCGTACACGTCGGTGTTGTCGTGCTGCGGGTCGTTCGAGATCGCTGGGGCCTCGCGGTGGGAGGAAGCGGTGCCGGAGTCAGTGCGGAACGCGGCCATCGACGAGGCGGCGACCGCTACGGCGAGACCTATCCCGACTAGAGCGCGCCGGTGGATCCGGAGCTCCATGTTCGGTCCTTTCAGAAGGGCTGATCGTGACTTTCGAGGTTCCGGCCGGGTTCCTCGACGCCCTATTCGTCCGTGGGCCGCCGCCGGATGTCGGTCTCCTCCTTGAGAATGAGGGTCAACCAAAGTTGACATACTTTGGTCGTCAATTTAGGTTGACGTGGTATCGGGGGTGCCGATCGCGGCGCTTCATTCGTTGTCGGGAAAGTTGAGCAATATCGTGAGAGGAGTCGCGGTGGTCAAGGAGCTGCTCGCCTACGTCCGCCCGCACCGGAGAGTGCTCGTCTGGGGCGGGTTACTGAGCCTGATCGGCTCCGCGGCGGGGCTGTCGATGCCGTTGCTGGCCAAGTACGTGGTGGACGCCTTCGGCCAGGGCGTGTCGATGGCCGGGCCGCTGATCTGGCTGACCGTGGCGGTGCTGATCGGCGCGGTCGTCTCGGCCGGGGGAAGCTACCTGATGGAGCGGACGGGCGAGGGCATCGTGCTCGGCGCCCGGCGCCGGCTCGTGGACCGGATGTTGCGGCTGAAGGTCGCCGACGTGGACCGGCTCAAGCCCGGCGACCTGTTGTCGCGGGTCACCGGTGACACGACGTTGCTGCGCGCGGTGCTGACCAACGGCATCGTGGAGTCCGTCAGCGCCGCCTTCATGCTGGTCGGCGCGATCGTCATGATGGCGGCCATGGACGGCGTGCTGCTGCTGGTCACGCTGCTCATCGTGGTGGTCATCGGCGGGATGGTGGCGCTCATCATGCCGAAGATCCAGCGGGCGCAGTCGCACGCCCAGGAGGCCGTGGGCGAGATGGGCGCCGTGCTGGACCGGGCGCTGCAGGCGTACAGGACCGTCAAGGCCAGCGGCGCGGAGGAGCGGGAGATCGGCGTGGTCGGCGAGGCCGCGACGCGGGCCCGCGACCGCGGGCTGCAGGTCGCCGGCTGGACGTCGCTCGCGGGGGTGGCGACGTGGATGGCGGTGCAGATCTCGTTCCTGGCGGTGCTGGCGGTGGGCGGCGCGCGGGTCGCCTCGGGCACGCTGGACGTGTCGTCGCTGATCGCGTTCCTGCTCTACCTGTTCTACCTGGTGCCGCCGATCGGGCAGCTCGTGCAGGGCGGCGTGCAGTTGCAGCAGGGCCTGGCGGCGATGGCGCGGATCAAGGAGATCGAGGACCTGCCGGCCGAGCAGGTGAGCGTCGCCGCGCCGGCGGCCGGGCGGCCGGTCGGGGTGCGCTTCGAGGACGTCGTCTTCCGCTACGGCGACGACCGCCCCGTCGTGCACGACGGCGTCACCTTCGAGGTGCCGCCGGGCGGCCTGACCGCGCTGGTCGGGCCGTCGGGGGCGGGCAAGTCCACGGTGTTCGCGCTGCTCGAACGCTTCTACGAGCACCAGGGCGGCACGATCGTGGTGGACGGCAGGGACATCCGCGAGTGGCCGCTGGGCGAGCTGCGGGCCGCGTTCGGCTACGTCGAGCAGGACGCGCCCGTGCTGGCCGGCACGCTGCGCGAGAACCTGCTGTTCGCCGCCCGCGACGCCACGGAGGAGGAGCTGCGCGCGGCGATCGCGCGCACCCGGCTCGACGACCTGGTGGACAGGCTGCCCGAAGGGCTGGAGACGGCGGTCGGGCACCGCGGCGTGCTGCTGTCGGGCGGCGAGCGGCAGCGCGTGGCGATCGCCAGGGCGCTGCTGCGCAAGCCCAGGCTGCTGCTGCTCGACGAGGCCACCTCGCAGCTCGACGCGGTCAACGAGCTGCGGCTGCGCGAGGTCGTCGCCGAGGTCGCGCGGGAGACGACGGTGCTGGTCATCGCGCACCGGCTGTCCACGGTGACGGGCGCGGACCGGATCGTGGTCATGGAGGGCGGCGGCGTGCGGGCCGTGGGCACGCACGAGGAGCTGGTGGGCGAGGACGAGCTGTACAGGGAGCTGGCGGCCACCCAGTTCCTGGTCAGCTGAGGACTTCCCGCAACAGCCCGGTCTGCCACTGCGGCTGACGCCGGATTCCGGGCTAGTCTCTTCGTGAATGGGTTCATTCACGAAGGGACCGCCCATGAGCAGGACCGTCCGCGCCCCGCGAGGCACCACCATCACCGCGAAGGGCTGGCCGCAGGAGGCTGCGCTGCGCATGCTCCAGAACAACCTGGACCCCGAGGTGGCCGAGCATCCCGAGCAGCTCGTCGTCTACGGCGGCTCGGGCCGGGCGGCGCGTGACTGGCCGTCGTTCGACGCGCTGGTCAGGACGCTGACCACGCTGGAGGGCGACGAGACGCTGCTGGTGCAGTCGGGGCGCCCGGTGGGCGTGTTCCGCACCCACGAGTGGGCGCCCCGGGTGCTCATCGCCAACTCCAACCTGGTGCCCGACTGGGCGAGCTGGGAGGAGTTCCGGCGGCTGGAGGCGGCCGGCCTGACGATGTACGGGCAGATGACCGCCGGCTCGTGGATCTACATCGGCACCCAGGGCATCCTCCAGGGCACCTACGAGACGTTCGCCGCCGTCGCCGACAAGCGCTTCAGTGGCACGCTGGCCGGGACGATCACTCTCACGGCGGGCCTCGGCGGCATGGGCGGCGCCCAGCCCCTGGCCATCACCATGAACGGCGGCGTGGCCATCTGCGTCGACTGTGACCCGCGCTCGGTGGCCCGCCGCATCGAGCACCGCTACCTCGACGTCGAGGCGGCCTCCCTGGACGAGGCGCTGCGGCTGGCCTACGAGGCCCGCGACGCCCGCAGGCCGCTGTCCATCGGCGTCGTCGGCAACGCCGCCGAGGCGCTGCCCGACCTGCTGGCCCGCGGCGCGGAGATCGACATCGTCACCGACCAGACCTCGGCCCACGACCCGCTGATGTACCTGCCGCTCGGCGTGGCCTTCGAGGACATGGCCACCGAGCGCGACAAGGACCCGGCCGGCTTCACCGAGCGGGCCCGCACGTCCATGGCCCGGCACGTCGAGGCCATGGTGGGCTTCAAGGACGCCGGGGCCGAGGTCTTCGACTACGGCAACTCCATCAGGGGCGAGGCCAAGCTGGCCGGCTACGCGCGGGCCTTCGACTTCCCCGGCTTCGTGCCCGCCTACATCAGGCCGCTGTTCTGCGCGGGCAAGGGCCCGTTCCGCTGGGCCGCGCTGAGCGGCGACCCGGCCGACATCGCCGCCACCGACCGGGCCATCCTGGAGCTGTTCCCCGAGAACGAGGCGCTGGCCAGGTGGATCAGAAAGGCCGGCGAGAAGGTGCACTTCCAGGGCCTGCCCGCGCGCATCTGCTGGCTCGGCTACGGCGAGCGCGACGTCGCGGGCGAGCGGTTCAACGACATGGTGGCCTCCGGCGAGCTGCGTGCGCCGGTCGTCATCGGCCGCGACCACCTCGACAGCGGCTCCGTCGCCTCCCCCTACCGGGAGACCGAGTCGATGGCCGACGGCTCCGACGCGATCGCCGACTGGCCGTTGCTCAACGCCATGCTCAACACCGCCTCCGGCGCCGCCTGGGTGTCCATCCACCACGGCGGCGGCGTGGGCATCGGCCGCTCCGTCCACGCCGGCCAGGTGACGGTCGCCGACGGCACCGCGCTGGCTCGCGAGAAGCTCAACAGGGTGCTCACCAACGACCCGGGCACAGGCGTGATGCGGCACGTGGACGCGGGGTACGAGGAGGCCAATGAGGTGGCTGAGAACAAGGGCGTACGTATTCCGATGCGGGAGTCGTGACTCTGCAACGGGATGAGAATGCCGGCCCTGCGGCGTTGGAGGTGGCGTGGCGGACGGATATCACGGTGGGCTCGACGTGCTCCTGGATGGACGGAGGCTGTCGCCCGTACAACGGAGGATCGCGCACTATCTCAGCGAGCACCTGGACGAGGCGATCTTCCTGTCCAGCGTGGAGCTGGCGGAGCGGGCCGGGGTCAGCCAGCCGTCCGTGACCAGGTTCGCCATGGTCCTGGGCTTCGCGGGCTACCCCGAGCTGCGCCAGGCGCTGCGGCCGCTGGTGCTCGGCGGCGGCGTGGAGGCGCCGCAGGAGAGCCTGCTGCGCGGCGCCATCGACTGCGAGATCCGCAACCTCGCCCTGGTCAGGGAGCGGCTGGCGGCGTTCCCGCTGAAGGAGCTGGGCGAGCAGCTCGCCGCCACCGAGCCGCTGCCCGTGCTCGGGCTGCGCGTCTCGTGCGGGCTGGCCACCACGTTCGCCTACTACGCCCGCCGCATCCACCCCGACGTGCGGCTGCTCACCCATGGCGGCTCCGAGCTGATCGACGGGCTGCACGCGGCCCGCAGGGCCGGGGCCGAGTGGGTGGTGGCCGTGGTCCTGCCGCGCTACCCGGCGGAGGTGCTGCAGGGGCTGGAGTACGCGGAGAAGCTCGGGCTCAGGGTGGCCGCCATCACCGACAAGCCCGCCTTCCCCGCCGAGATCGTGCTGGACGCGCCGGTGGGCGACCGGCTCGTGTTCGACTCGCACGCGGCGCCGCTGGCGCTGGCCATGGCCCTGGTGGAGGCCATGGCCGACGCCGCGCCGCTGCGCACCCAGGCCAGGCTCGACGAGTACGAGCGGATGACCGAGGAGACCGGCACGTTCCTACCCGGCGATCTTTCCTAGCGACCGCATCGACCACATCGTGGTGATCACCGCCAGCGCCACGAACAGGCCGAACGCGATCGGGATCGACGGGTCGCCCAGCCGCCCGTCGAACAGCGCCCGCCCCGCCTCGACCGCGTGGTAGAGCGGGTTGGCCGGCGCCAGGAACCGCATCCAGTCGGGCGCGAACGAGATCGGCACGAACAGCCCGGCCAGCAGCATGACCGGCAGCATGAACAGGTTGAGCGTCTGCGACATGCCGTTCTCGTCCCGTACGGTCAGCGCCAGCCCCTGCGACAGCCCCGAGGCGAACAGCCCGGTCGCGGCCATCAGCAGCAGCACCAGCACCATCTCCAGGGCGCCGATCCGCACGCCCATGGCGATGGCCACGACCAGCACCAGGATCGCCTGGAAGACCAGCACCACCATGTCCTTGGCCACCCGGCCGAGCACGATGGCGGGCCGCCAGGCGGGGCTGACGGCGTAACGCTCCAGCGAGCCGCCGCGCAGCTCGGCGATCAGCCCGAAGCCGGAGAACAGCGAGCCGAAGACGGCGATCATCATCATGGACGCGGGCGTGAACATGCGCAGCGCGTCCACCGTCGTGCCGCCCGGAGTCAGCGACTTCAGCAGCGGCGCGAACATCAGCAGGTACAGCACCGGCTGCATGATGCCGAACAGCGGCCAGATCGGGTTGCTGAACGACTTCCTCAGCTCGTAGCCGGTGAACAGGACGGTGTGGCGGATCATGTGTCGGCTCCAGCGTCGCGAAGGGTGCGGCCGGTCTTGGCCAGGAAGACGTCGTCAAGCGTGGAGCGGTCGAGCGCGATCGAGGTCAGGCCGACGCCCTGCTCCTCCAGCGCGCGCAGCAGGGCGGGCAGCGTGTGCTCGCCGTCGTCCACGTAGACGCGCAGCAGGTCGTCGTCGGTGCGGACCTCGCGGGCCAGCGGCTTGAGCGTTTCCGCGGCGTGCTCCTGCTCGTCCACCCTGAGCGTGATCACGTCGCCGGAGACCTCGCGCTTGAGGTCGGACGGGGTGCCCTCGGCCACGACCAGCCCGTGGTCCACGATCATCAGCCGGTCGCACAGCGCGTCGGCCTCGTCCAGATAGTGGGTGGACAGCAGCACGCTGGTGCCGGCCTCGCGCAGTTGCCTGATCCGATCCCACAGGTTGGCGCGGTTCTGCGGGTCGAGGCCGGTGGTGGGCTCGTCGAGGAAGAGCAGCGGCGGGTTGTGCACGAGGCCGATGGCGATGGCCACGCGCCGCTTCTGCCCGCCCGACAGCGTACGGCCGGGACGGTCGGCCATCTCGGTCAGGTCGAAGCGCTCCAGCACCTCGGCGGTGGCCCGCCGGGGATCGGCCACGGCGTGGATCCGCGCGGCCATCATGATCTGCGCCCGCGCGCTCGTGGTCTCCTCGACCCCGCCGGCCTGGCTGACGTAGCCGAGGTCGCGCCGCACGCTCGCGGGCTCCTTCAACAGGTCGTGCCCCGCGACGGTGGCCGTGCCCGCGTCGGGGACGATCAGCGTGGACAACATCCTGATGGTGGTGGTCTTGCCCGCGCCGTTCGGCCCCAGCACGCCGAAGATCTCACCCTTCTTCACCTCGAGGTCCACGCCGCGCACGGCCTCGACGGTCTGGGTGCCCTTCCTGCTCCTGGTGCGGAACGTCTTGCGCAGGCCGTACGCCTGGATGATCATCGTGCTCCTTCGGTCCCTCAGGTTCGCCTTCGGTGCAGCCGGTCGAGCCGGGCCATCCTGCCATGCGACACGAGCGATATCTCCTGCTTTTCCGGCGGTGCGGTGGGATCAATAAGCTCCTCCTATGACTGATCGACCGAAGGCGCTGGTCACAGGCGCCTCCAGGGGTGTCGGCGCGGCCGTCGCGAGAGCCCTGGCCTCGACCCATGACGTGCTCCTCGGCGGCCGGGACGAGGCGGCGCTGACGGCGCTGGCCGCCGAGCTGCCCGGCTCCCGGCCGTGGCCGGTGGAGCTGACGCGGGTCACGGCGGCCGACGTCGAGGACGTCGAGCGGCTCGACGTCCTCGTGCACAGCGCCGGGGTCAGCGTGCTGGGCCGCATCGCCGACCAGCCCGCCGACGTGTGGCGGCGGACGATGGAGGTCAACGTCGTCGCGGTCGCCGAGCTGACCCGGCTGCTGCTGCCCGCGCTGCGCGCGGCCGGCGGCCACGTCGTGTGCGTCAACTCGGGCTCCGGCCAGCGGGCCAACCCCGACTGGGCGTCGTACGCGGCCAGCAAGTTCGCCCTCAAGGCGTTCGCCGACGCGCTGCGACTGGAGGAGCCCGCGCTCCGGGTCACCACCGTCTACCCGGGCCGGACCGCCACCGACATGCAGCGCGGCGTGCGTGCCTTCGAAGGAGGCGAGTTCGAGCCGGAGAAATACCTCCGGCCGGAATCCGTGGCCCGCGCGGTGCTGGCCGCCGTCACGGCCGGGCCCGACGCGCACCTCACCGAGCTGACCCTGCGCCCCCGGGGAGGCCCGGTCAACTGAAAGTGAATGGATCCATTCACTAGAGTGGCTGCATGCTTGAGCCACTCGCACACCTGGGACGAGATCCGGAGACCGGCGGTTACCTTCGCGACGCGTGGTCGGAAGCCGACCTGGAGCTGCGCGAGTGGTTCGCGGGCGAGGCCGCGCGGCGCGGCCTCGCCCTGCACGACGACCGCAACGGCAACCTGTGGGCCTGGTGGGGCAGCCCGTCGCCGCGGCGCCCCGGCGTCGTCACCGGCAGCCACCTCGACTCCGTACGGCAGGGCGGCGCCTACGACGGGCCGCTCGGCGTGGTGTCGGCCTTCGCCGCGCTCGACCTGCTCCGCGAGCGGGGCGTGACACCGTCCGTCCCGCTGGGGGTGGCCTGTTTCAGCGACGAGGAGGGCGCCAGGTTCGGCGTGCCGTGCGCAGGCTCGCGGCTGCTCACCGGGGTGCTCGCGCCCGAGCGGGCGCTCGCGCTCACCGACGACGACGGCGACACGCTGGCCGACGTGCTGAAACGAGCCGGGCGCAGGCCGCACGAGCTGGGCAGGGACGACGAGACGCTGGCCTGCGTCGGCACGTTCGTCGAGCTGCACGTCGAGCAGGGCCGCGGGCTCGTCGCCGAAGGCCGTCCCGTCGGCGTGGCCGAGGCGATCTGGCCGCACGGGCGGTGGCGGTTCGACTTCCGCGGGCGGGCCGACCACGCGGGCACCACCAGGCTGGCCGACCGCGACGACCCGATGCTGCCGCTGGCCCGCATGGTGCTGGCCGCGCGCGAGTCGGCCGAGCGGCGCGGGGTGGTGGCCACCGTCGGCAAGGTCCGCGTCTCGCCCGGCAACGCGAACGCCATCCCCGGCCTCGTCTCGGCCTGGCTCGACGCGCGCGGCGCGTCCGAGCAGGCCGTGCGCGCGCTGGTGGCCGAGCTGTCGCAGGAGGCGGAGGTGCGCGAGGAGTCGTGGACGCCGGTCGTCACCTTCGACACGGCGCTCAGGGACCGGATCGCCAGGGCCGCGGGGGGCGACACGCCCGCGCCGATCCTGCCCACGGGCGCCGGTCACGACGCCGGGATCCTCGCCGCGGCAGGCGTCCCGAGCGCGATGTTGTTCGTCAGGAACCCCACGGGCGTGTCCCATTCCCCCGGTGAGCATGCCGAACGGGCAGACTGCGAGGCGGGAGTCGTGGCACTCGCGGACGTGCTGGAGGAGCTGTGTCGGTGACCTACTGGTGCGAGTGGGCGCTGGAGGAGCTGTGTCGCTGACGTACTGGTGCGAGCAGGCCTGGCTGCCCGGCGGGGTCGCCGCCGACGTGCTCGTCCAGATCGACGGCGCCAGGATCACGCGGATCACCCAGGGCACGCCGGGCCCGGCGGCCGTGCGGTTGCCTGGGCTGACGATCCCCGGCCTGGCCAACGCCCACTCCCACGCCTTCCACCGCGCGCTGCGGGGCGCCACCCAGCGCGGCGCGGGCGACTTCTGGACCTGGCGCGAGCGCATGTACGAGGTGGCCGGCCGCCTCGACCCCAGTTCCTACCAGCGGCTGGCCACGGCGGTGTACGCCGAGATGGCGCTGGCGGGCGTCACCTGCGTGGGCGAGTTCCACTACCTGCACCACGACCAGGGCGGCCGCCCCTACCAGGACGACCCCAACGCGATGGGCCACGCCCTCATCAGGGCGGCCCGCGCCGCGGGCCTGCGCATCACGCTGCTCGACACCTGTTACCTGTCGGGCGGCATCGGCGTCCCCCTGTCCGGCGTGCAGCTCCGCTTCAGCGACGGCGACTCGGAACGCTGGGCGACCAGGGCCGGCCTGCTGGCAGCGGCCTACGAGGGGCAGCCCGACGTGGAGATCGGCGCGGCCATCCACTCGGTGCGGGCGGTGCCGCCCGACCAGATGCCGGTCGTGGCGGAGTTCTCCCACCGGCACGCGGCCCCCCTGCACATGCACGTCTCCGAGCAGCGGGCGGAGAACACGGCGTGCGTGGAGATGTACGCGGCCACGCCCGTCCAGGTCCTGCACGAGCGCGGCGCGCTCGGCCCGCGCTCGACCGCCGTGCACGCCACTCACCTGACCGACGTGGACGTCGAGCTGCTCGGCCAGTCGGGCACCTACATCTGCATGTGCCCCACCACCGAACGCGACCTCGCCGACGGCATCGGCCCCGCCAGGGCCGCCGCCGACCGGGGCGCGCAGATCACGCTGGGCTCCGACAGCCACGCCGTGATCGACCTGTTCGAGGAGGCCAGGGGCATGGAGCTGAACGAGCGGCTGGCCAGCAGGAAGCGCGGCCACTGGCCCGCGGCCGACCTGCTCGCCGCCGCCGGCGGCGCCGGCCACGCCTCGCTCGGCTTCCCCGACGCCGGCCTGCTCGTGCCCGGCGCCTGGGCCGACCTGGTGTCGGTACGCCTCGACTCCGTACGCACGGCGGGCACGTCAGGGCTGGAGGCCGTGGTGTTCGCGGCGACGGCGGCCGACGTGCACTCCGTGGTGTCCGGCGGCCGTCGGGTCGTGGAGAACGGCGAGCACGTGCTGGGCGACGTCGCTGCCCTGCTGACCGAGGCGATCGAGGAGCTGTGATGACCACTGCCACGACCACTGCCACGACCACGCTGATCGACGGGATCGGCCTGCTCTACACCGGCGACCCGGAACGCGAGGAGATCGCCGACGCCGCGCTCGTCATCGAGGACGGCCTGGTCGCCTGGTCGGGCCCGGCCGCCGAGGCGCCCGCCGCCGACGAGCGGGTGGACGCCGCGGGCCGGGCGGTGATCCCCGGCTTCGTCGACAGCCACAGCCACCTGATCTTCGCCGGTGACCGTACGGCCGAGTTCCAGGCCCGCATGTCCGGCGAGCCTTACACCGGGGGCGGCATCAGGACCACGGTCGCCGCCACCCGCGAGGCCGGCGAGGCCGAGCTGGCCACGCACGCCTTCTCCCTGGTACGCGAGATGCGCGCGCAGGGCACCACCACCGTGGAGATCAAGAGCGGTTACGGCCTGTCCGTCGAGCACGAGCGGCGCTCGCTGGAGATCGCCACCACGCTCACCGACGAGACCACCTTCCTGGGCGCGCACGTCGTGCCCGCCGGCATGGACACCGACGCCTACGTGCGGCTCGTGTCCGGGGAGATGCTGGAGGCGTGCGCCCCGTACGCGAAGTGGGTGGACGTGTTCTGCGAGGAGGGCGCGTTCGACGGCGACCAGACGCGGGAGATCCTGACGGCCGGGCAGAAGGCGGGGCTCGGCGTGCGCGTGCACGCCAACCAGCTCACCGAGGGGCCGGGGGTGCGCATCGCGTGCGAGCTGGGCGCCGCCTCGGCCGACCACTGCACGCATCTGAGCGCGGCCGACGTGGACGCGCTGGCCTCGTCGGGGACGGTGGCGACGCTGCTGCCGGGGGCCGAGTTCTCCACCCGGTCGCCGTACCCGGACGCGCGGCGGCTGCTGGACGCCGGGGTGAGCGTGGCGCTGGCCACCGACTGCAACCCGGGCTCGTCGTTCACCTCGTCGATGGCGTTCTGCGTGGCGCTGGCCGTGCGGGAGATGCGGATGACACCGCTGGAGGCGATCAGGGCGGCCACGTACGGCGGGGCGCGCGCGCTGCGCCGTACGGACGTAGGCTGGTTGAGGCGCGGAGCTCGCGCGGACCTCGTCATCCTCGATGCCCCCTCCTATGTCCACCTGGCTTACCGGCCCGGCGTCCCCCTCGTTCACCAGGTGTTCCTCGGCGGTCTCCTCCTTTAGGAGGACATCCAGAACCATCCCGCAGGCGTAGTTGTTGAGGGAATCTTTGCATCTGGCCGGACGTTGGCCGGGTATAGAACGCAGCTGCGGAACGAGGTGCCTGGGGATGGCAAGGCCTACGGGGAGTCGCACGCAGGAGCAGCATGTCGCTGACCGCGATCTGCTGGGGACGTATCTGGCCGAGATCGGCCGCGTCCCGCTGCTCACGGCGGAGGAGGAAGTCGAGCTCGCCAAGCGGATCGAGGCGGGTCTCTTCGCGGAGCAGCTGCTCGACAGCGGGGGCTCGGAGCCGCGGATCGGGGACGCGGCCGACGAGGAGCTGGAGCGCCTGGCCATCTCGGGCCAGCGAGCCAAGGAGGAGTTCATCCAGGCCAACCTGCGCCTCGTGGTGGCGGTGGCCAGGAAGTATTCGGGGCGGGGCATGCCGCTGATCGACCTGGTCCAGGAGGGGAACCTGGGTCTGGTTCGCGCGGTGGAGAAGTTCGACTACCGCCGGGGGTACAAGTTCTCCACCTACGCCACGTGGTGGATCAGGCAGTCGGTGGGGCGGGCCATCCACGAGCAGGCCAGGCCGGTGCGCCTGCCGACGCACGCCGGTGAGCAGATGACCCGGCTGATGCGGGTGCGGCGCGACATGCTGGCGGAGTTCGACGCCGAGCCGACCGACGACGACCTCGCCGGGATCCTCGACCTGCCGATCGAGCGGGTCCGCGAGCTGCGCCGCTGGGCCTCCGACCCGGTCTCGCTCCAGCTCGGGGTGGGCGACGAGGACGAGACCGAGCTGGGCGACATGATCGCCGACGAGACGTGGGCCGATCCCGAGCAGCAGGCGATCGACATCCTGGAGCGGGAGCGGCTCGACCAGTGGCTGACCGGGCTCGAAGGCGTCACCAGCGAGATGCTGCGGTGGCGGTACGGGCTGGTGGACGGCCGCGAGCACACGCTGACGGAGGTGGGCGAACGGTACGGCATCGGCCGCGACCGGGCCCGCCGCATCGAGCGTGACGCGCTGGCGCGGCTGCGCAAGATGGCCACCGCGGCCGCCTGACTTCTCGGCAGGCCGCCGCCGACGCACCTGGGGAGGTGGCGCGTCGGCGGCGGCCTTTCTTGTTCCGCGGTCAGTCCGTGCGCAGCAGGCGCCGCAGGAACTCCTCGACGGCCGCCTCCGCCGTGGCCTGGTCGCCGCCGCGCGCCACCAGCAGCGCGCTCTCGTTGACGGCCGCCAGCAACATGTGCGCGTGCAGGTCCAGGAAGCCGGCCGGCACCGCTCCTGTGGCGCCGAGCGCCGCCTTCAGCATGCCGAACGAGTAGCGCTCCTCCATGGCGCGCCACCGCTCCCACCCCAGCACCGCCGGGGCGTCGATGAGCACGATGCGCCTGATGACCGGGTCGGCGGCCAGCCGGATCCAGGTGCGCAGGCCGATCAGCAGGGCCGCCTCCGCGCTCGGCGCGTCCCGCACCGCTTCGGTGATCTTCTTTCCCACGGCGGCCTCCGTGGCTTCCAGCACCGCCTCGAACAACGCGTCCTTGCCCGCGTAGTGGTGGTAGAGCGCGCCTCTGCTCAGCCCTGACTCCTGCAGCACGGTCTCGATCGAGGTGTCGTCGTAGCCCCTGTCGGCGAACAGCCGCGTGGCGATGGTCAGGACCTTCTCGCGGGTGGCCGCACCACGCTCTGCCTTGAGGTTCATGGACCCACTGTAGACAAACCGACTATCGGTCGGTAATTTCATAGACCGACAGTCGGTTTGTGAAATGGAGGAGCCTCCCATGAAGGGAATCAGCTACGTGGACGTGGGCCAGGGGCCGGTCAGCCTGTTCGTGCACGGCGTCGGCACCAGCTCCCATCTGTGGCGCAACGTCATCGCCGAGCTGCGCGACGAGCGCCGGTGCATCGCCGTCGACCTGCCGCTGCACGGCGGCAGCGCCCCGCGCGACGACCTGTCCATCCCCGCGCTCGCCGAGGCCGTCGAGGAGCTCTGCGAGCACCTCGGCCTCACCGGCATTGACCTCGTCGCCAACGACACCGGCGGCGCGGTGGCCCAGATCTTCGCCGTACGGCACCGCGAACGCCTGCGCACACTCACCCTCACCAACTGCGACGTGCACACCAACACCCCGCCCGAGGCGTTCAAGCCCACCGTGGAGCTGGCCGCCAAGGGCGAGCTGGCCGCGCTGACCGCGATCCTGCTCGACCAGCCCGAGCTGCTGGCGCAGACCGCGCTCGGCGAGGGCTACGAGCACATCGAAGACCCGGCGGCGGTGGTGGACGCCTACCTCAGGCCGATCCTCAGCAAGCCCGGCGGCGGGCAGGCGTTCGAGCGCCTGCTGACCTCCATCGACGCCAAGGACATGATCGCCATCGAGCCGCAGCTCACCGTGCTCACCGTGCCGACGCTCCTGGTGTGGGGCACGGGCGACCCGTTCTTCGAGCTGAGCTGGGCCCGCTGGCTGCGCGACACGATCCCGGGAGTCAAGGAGATCGTGGAGATCGAGGGCGGGCGGCTGTTCTTCCCCGAGGAGCGGGCCGCCGAGCTGGTGCCGCACCTGAGGAGGTTCTGGGCCCAGACGTAAGATCGACGGCATGCGAGTCGAGACGTTGCGCCGTTATCCGGTCAAATCCATGCTCGGGGAAGAGATCGCCGAGAGCCGGGTGAGCGAGCGCGGGCTCGACGGCGACCGGGCGCGCGCCGTGCTCGACGTCGCCACAGGAAAGATAGCCAGCGCCAAGAACCCCCGGCTCTGGAGCGCGCTGCTGACCGTCGAGGGCTCGCGGGCGCCGGGCGACGCGGAGCTGTCGGAGCTGCTCGGGCGCGAGGTCCGGCTGATCGACGTGCCGCCGGAGGGCGCCGAGCTGGAGCGGTCCGTGCCCGAGCGGGTGCTGGCCGAGGGCATCGAGGCCGAGGTGCCCCACACCATGACCACGATCGGCGCGGGCTCGCCGGAGGGCACGTTCTTCGACTTCGCGCCGATCCACCTGATCACCACCTCCACCGTCGAGCGGATCGGCGCGCTCGGTCCGCGCGGGCACGTCGAGGCCCTGCGTTACCGGCCGAACCTGGTGATCGCGACGGAGCCCGAGGGCTTCGTGGAGAACGACTGGGCGGGGCGTGAGCTGCACGTCGGCGACGACGTGGTGCTGCACGTCATCGTGGCCAGCCCGCGCTGCGCGGTGCCGACGCTGGCGCACGGGGCGCTGGAGCGCGACACCGACGCGTTGCGGACGGTGGCCAGGCACAACCGGGTTCCGGTCTTCGACCGGGAGCCGCAGGCCTGCGCGGGTGTGTACGCGCGGGTCCTGCGGCCCGGGGTCGTCAGAACAGGCGACCCGGTAAGACTCAGGTGAGTGGCGTCAGGTACTTGTCCAGGTCGTCGAGGATCTTGCCGGCGGCGGTGACGCCGATTCCGGTCATCCAGATCTCGTCGTCCACGTTGAAGGCGTGCTCCGCCTTGACCGCCTTCAGGTTCTTCCACAGCGGCCCGGCGGTGACCTCGGCCTGCGACTTGGCCGCCGCGTCACCGTACGCCGTGTAGAAGATCGCGTCGGCGTCGCCCTTCGCGATGTTCTCCTGGCTGATCTTGCCGAAGCGCTTGTCCTCCTGGTCGGCGAGCTGCTGCGCCTCCGGCCTGGGGATGCCGGCGTCGCCGAGGACGATGCCGCTGAACGACTCGGGGCCGTACAGGCGGATCTCGGTAGGCATGAAGCGCACGATGCCGACCTGCAGCTCGGCGAACTTGGCGCCCACCTCCTTGGCGCGTGTCTCGTACCCGGTCAGGAGCTGCCGCGCCTGGTCCTTCTTGCCCAGCGCCTCGGCGTCGAGCAGGAAGTTGTCCTTCCAGGTGATGCCGACCTTCTCGGTGAACACGGTCGGGGCGATCTTGGAGAGCTTGTCGTAGAAGGCCGCCTGCCGGAACTTCGAGCCGAGGATGAGGTCCGGCTTGAGCGCCATGATGGCCTCGAGGTTGAGCTGCTGGAGCGTGCCGACCGGCTTGGTGTCCTTCAGGGCGGTGCCGAGGTATTCCGGCCAGGTCTGATTCTCCTGCGCCTGTGCCGCGCCGACGGGGGAGAGGCCGAGGGAGACCATGGTGTCGAGCTTGTCCGTGTCGAGCACGACGACGCGTTTCGGCGTCATGGGCACCTTGGTCTCGCCCATGGCGTGCTTGACGGTCCTGGTGGGACCGGCTTCCTGGGAGGTGGTCGAGGTCCCGCACGCGGTGAGCGCTAACACGGGGAGCATGGCGGCGATGGCCAGGCGGAGACGCATACGCATTCCTTGATCGCTTAGGTAAGGCAAGCCTAAGTATCTCATGTCCGGTTTGGCGAAGCCGAAATCGGGCCTGTGAGAAGCCCGAAACGAACGTGAAACACCATCGCGGCGAGATTCACGAATGTGAAACACACCTGGTCGAGCCACGAAACCCCGGGAGAACACGCTGTGGCCACACGTCACATGTAAGAAGGAGGGTCGCTTCGATGATCGACAGCGGCACTACCGCCTGGATGCTGGTATGCACCGCCCTGGTGCTGCTGATGACTCCGGGCCTCGCGTTCTTCTACGGGGGTATGACCCGGGCCAAGAGCGTCTTGAACATGATGATGATGTCGTTCGTCGCCATCATCGTCGTGACGGTCGCCTGGGTCCTTTACGGCTACTCCCTCGCGTTCGACACCGCCGGCGAAGGCGGTGGTATCAACCAGATCATCGGAGGACTCGACTACGTCGGTCTGAGCGGGGTCTTCAACGCCGTCTATGAGGGTTTGATCGTCGAGGGCGGAAACGTGACGGCCGAGGCCGCCGCCGCCGACAACTTCCCGCTGATGGTGTTCTCCGCCTTCCAGCTCACCTTCGCCATCATCACCGTCGCGCTGATCAGCGGCGCCATCGCCGACCGGGCCAAGTTCGGCGCATGGGTGTTGTTCTCGCTCATCTGGGCCACGGTGGTCTACTTCCCCGTCGCCCACTGGGTCTGGGGCGGCGGCTGGCTGACCCAGCTCGGCATCGAGGACTTCGCCGGCGGTACGGTCGTGCACATCAACGCCGGTGCCGCGGCGCTCGCGCTCGCGCTCGTCCTGGGCAAGCGCACGGGCTGGCGCAAGGAGCCCATGCGGCCGCACAACCTGACCCTGGTGCTGCTCGGCACCGGTCTGCTGTGGTTCGGCTGGTTCGGCTTCAACGCCGGCTCCGAGCTGGCCCCCGACCAGACCGCCGGTCTGGCGTTCATGAACACGCAGGTCGCCACGGCCGTCGCCGCCGGCGCCTGGCTCGTGGTGGAGAAGCTGCGCGACGGTCACGCGACCACGCTCGGCGTCGCCTCCGGCGCGGTCGCCGGTCTGGTCGCCATCACCCCGGCCTGTGGTTTCGTCGACCCGTGGGCGGCCGTCGTCATCGGCCTGCTCGCCGGTGTGGGCTGCGCCTACGCCGTGGGCCTGAAGTACAAGCTGGGCTTCGACGACTCCCTCGACGTGGTCGGCGTGCACCTCGTCGGCGGTGTCATCGGCGCGGTCGCGCTGGGCTTCGTCGCCGCCTACCCGTTCCTGCCCGGCCAGAACAAGGGCATCCTGATCGAGGGCGGGCAGATCAGCCAGCTCGGCCTCCAGGTGCTCGGCCCGGTCGCCGTCGGCGGCTACTCCTTCGTGATGTCGTGGGTGATCGGTAAGATCATCGACAAGACCATGGGCTTCCGGATCAACCAGGAGGCCGAGGTCACGGGCGTCGATGTCTCCACGCACGCCGAGACCGGCTACGACCTCGGCACGGTTTACGCCTCCGGCCACACCTCCTCCAACGGTCCCACCGCACCCGCTCCCAAGAAGGTGGAAGCATGAGGCTCATCACGGCGATCATCAAGCCCTTCAAGCTCGACGACGTGAAGGCCGCCCTGGAGCAGTTCGGCATCAAGGGCATGACGGTCAGCGAGGCGAGCGGCTACGGCCGCCAGCGCGGCCACACCGAGGTCTACCGCGGCGCCGAGTACCAGGTGGACCTGGTGCCGAAGGTCCGGCTGGAGGTCCTCGCCGACGAGGATGACGCCGAGGACGTGATCGACGTCATCGTCAAGGCCGCGCACACCGGCAAGATCGGTGACGGCAAGGTCTGGTCGGTTCCGGTCGACACCGTCATCCGGGTGCGTACTGGGGAGAGGGGTCCGGAGGCCCTGTGATGACGAGCTCGGCCGAGGGTGTCCGAGTAAGAGGGTCTTTCACGGATCCGTGGCGAAGCCAGGACAACGGCGTCCTGGCGGAGCTCGGCAAGGGGGCACGACAGTGAGGGGAGAGGCCCGTTCGTACGCCGCGGCCCGCAAGGAGCGGACCGCGGACACCGATCGCTGGCTCAAGGATCTCTTCCGCACGGCGAGCGACGGCGACCACGTCTCACTGGTCGCCGTCGGGAGCCTGGGAAGGGGGGAGCTGGCGCCCGGCAGCGACCTCGACCTGGTGCTGCTGCACAACGGCCGGGCTGACGTGGCCAGGGTCGCCGACCGCATCTGGTACCCGATCTGGGATTCGGCGGTCAACCTCGACCACTCCGTACGCACCGTGGAAGACGCGGTGTCCGTCGCCCGCCAGGATCTCAAGGCCGTGCTCGGCCTCATCCAGGCCAGGCACGTGGCCGGCGACCCCGACCTGACCAGGAAGGCAAGGGAGGCGGTGCTGGCCGAATGGCGCGCCGACTCCCGGCGCAGGCTCGGCGAGCTGCGCGAGTCGGCCGACAAGCGGGCCCAGGTCAGCGGCGAGCTGGCCTTTCTCCTGGAGCCCGACCTCAAGGACGGCCGCGGCGGGCTCCGCGACGTGCAGGCCATGCAGGCGGTGGCCGCCGCCTGGGTCGCCTCGGCGCCGGGCCCCCGGGCGCGCGAAGCCTACGAGTTCATTCTCGACGTGCGGCACGCGCTGCACGTCGTCACCGCCCGAGGCACCGACCGGCTGGTCCTCCAGGAGCAGGACGCGGTCGCCGGGCTGCTCGGCCTCCTCGACGCCGAGGCGCTGATGCGCAGGCTGGCCGAGGCCGGCCGGACCATCTCCCACGCCTTCGACGCCACCTGGCGCACCGTTGACAGGCTGGTGTCAGGGCCCGCGCCGCGTGGCCGCCGCCCGCTGGCCGACGGCGTCGTCGAGCACGGCGGCGAGGTGGTGCTCGCCAGGGGCGTCGATCCGCGCAAGGACCCGGTCCTGGTGCTGCGCGCCGCCGCCGCCGCGGCCGACGCGGGGCTGCCGCTCGCGCCCGCCACGGTGTCCGTCCTGGCAGCTCAGTCGCCGCCGATGCCGGTGCCGTGGCCTGAGGAGGCGCGTGACGCGCTGGTGTCGATCCTCGGCGCGGGCCGCGCCGCCGTGCCCGTGTGGGAGGAGCTCGACCAGGCGGGCATCCTTGTCAAGCTGCTTCCTGACTGGGAGCGCGTACGGCACCGCCCGCAGCGCAACCCGATCCACCGCTTCACGGTCGACCGGCACCTGATCGAGGCCGCCGCGAACGCCGCCAGCCACACGCGTGACGTCTCCCGCCCCGACCTCCTGCTCATCGGAGCTTTGCTGCACGACGTGGGCAAGGGCTGGCCCGGCGACCATTCGGCGACCGGCGAGGTCGTGGTGCGCGACATCGCCACGCGCATCGGCCTGCCGCCGGCGGACGTCGAGACGCTGGCCACCGTCGTACGCCATCATCTGCTGCTCCCCGAGACCGCCACGCGCAGGGACCTCGACGATCCGGTCACGATCGAGAAGGTCGCCGCGACCGTCGGCTCGCGCGAGGTGCTCGACCTGTTGGCCGCGCTGGCGGTCGCCGACGGCAACGCGACCGGCCCCGCGGCCTGGAACAGCTGGAAGGCCGGCCTGGTCGCCGACCTGGTGCGCCGGGTCAGGTCCGTGCTGGCGGGCTCGCCGCCGCCGAAGCCGCCCACGCTCTCGGCCGAGCAGGCCGGGCTCGCCCGCCACGGCGGCGGCGCCGTGCGCGTCAACGGGGGAGCGGTGACGGTCGTCGCCCCCGACCGGGTGGGGCTGTTGTGGAGCGCGGCGGGCGTGCTGTCCGCGCACCGGCTCGTCGTGCGTTCCGCGTCGTCCGCCTCCGCGGGCTCCACGGCGGTGATCGAGTTCTCCGTCATCCCCGAGTACGGCTCTCCGCCGGACCCCGCGACGCTGGAGTCAGACCTCCGTCTCGTCCTTGCTGGACGTCTTGACATCGAACAGAGGCTGGCCCGCCGCACCCGCTCGGTCAGGCCGCCCCGCGTGCCCGTGGCTCCACCTCGGGTGACACTGGTCGACGACGCCTCCGCCACCGCCACCGTGGTGGAAGTCAGGGCCCATGACAGGCCGGGGCTGCTGTGGCGTATCGGACGGGCGTTCGGTGAGTGTGGTCTTGACGTACGAGCCGCTCGCGTGGAGACTCTCGGCGCGGAGGCGGTTGACGTCTTCTATGTTGTGGACCGCGCGGGTCGCCCCCTCAGCGACGACGCGCAGAGGGCGCAAGTGCGCGATCACGTCCTTGCCGCACTGCGATAACCAACAGCACACGAGTACCGGTCACGTTTGTAACAATTGTGTCCGATATGCCTGATAAGTCAGATGCTGCGGATACCTTGTGGACGGCTTATGACCCGTTGCGGGCGGGACGATTGAGGGGTAGCGGGAGCGGTGACTACGGGGAATTCTGGCAGCGGCCCAGCAGGTGGCCCAGCCTTGCGGCAGGACCGCGACAAGCGGTCGTTGTCGCGGCTCGGCCTGAGAAACTGGCGCGTGAGGTGGCGGCTCACAGCGCTCATCCTGGTGCCCACCATCGCCGCCGTCGTGCTCGGGGGAACACGAGTGGTGGAGTCGGTGCAGAGCATCGACGTCTACGATCGCACCGCCACCGCGGCGGTGCAGGCCGGTCACATCCGCGATCTGGTGCAGGCCATCGGCCTGGAGCGTGACACCGGCGGCTGGATCGGCGCCAACCGCGCGATGCGTAAGGAACTCGCCGACGACTACGCGCAGCGCAAGGCCGCCGTCGACTCGCTGGTCAAGACCGTGCGGGCCGACCTCACCGCGATGGACGACTCCTACGGCCCGCGCGTGGTCAAGGCCGCCGGCCAGGCGAGGTACGACCTGAGCCGCCTGTCGAAGATCAGGACCGAGGGCCAGACCGAGACCATCCGCTACAACTTCCTCACCGACACCCTGCTCGACCTGCACGACGAGCTGGCCCTGATGTCGGACGACTCCCAGATCGTCGGCCAGTTCCGCGCCCTCAGCGCGCTGGCGTCGGCCAAGGAGGAGATGTCCCGTCAGCGCGTCCAGCTCATCCAGAACAGCTACAACCCGAACAGGACGGACGCCAAGGACGTCGAGCAGTTCATCGCGTCCAACGCCCTCCAGCAGAGCGCGATCGGCTCCGTGGGCGCCGAGGCCGGCGTCGAGGTGGGCCTCAAGCTGTCCAAGGCGCTGACGTCCAAGCAGGAGTACGTCAACGTCCAGCTCACCAAGGCCCGCGCGATCGCGCTGGTCAGCGCCCGCGAGCCGGGCGCCCGCATCGTCGACAACCTCATCTCCGCCAGGGCGGAGCGCCTGGACTGGTTCAACCAGAACACGGCCGCCATCGACGTGCTGCACAACATCGAGAAGGACCTGGCCTCCCGTGTCGGCCTGCGCAGCCAGGAGCTGCGCTCCGCCGAGACCCGCAGCGCGATCATCGCCGGCTCACTCATCGTGGCGCTGCTGATCGTCGTCCTGCTTCTCACCGTCGCCATCGCCCGCTCCATGGTCGGCCCGCTGCGCCGGCTGCGCACCGAGGCACTGGAGGTCGCCGGGTTCCGGCTGCCCGACGTGGTGCGCCAGCTACGCGTCAGCGGCGACACGGCCGTGCGCGACGTGGCGCCCATCGAGGTCGAGGGCAACGACGAGATCGGCGAAGTGGCCAGGGCCTTCGACCAGGTGCACCGGCAGGCCGTCCGCCTGGCGGGCGAGGAGGCCGAGCTGCGCAGCAACATCAGCTCGATGTTCGTCAACCTCTCGCGCCGCACGCAGACGCTGGTCGAGCGGCAGATCTCGCTGATCGACGGCCTGGAGAAGGGCGAGCAGGACGGCGGCCGGCTGGCCGACCTGTTCAAGCTTGACCACCTGGCCACCCGCATGCGCCGCAACTCCGAGAACCTCCTGGTGCTGGCCGGCCACGAGGCCACCCGCCGGCGCAGCCAGCCGGCCAAGCTGGTCGACGTCGTGCGCGCCGCCCTGTCGGAGGTCGAGGGGTACGAGCGCGTCCAGGTCAAGGTGCACCGCGCCACCTCCGTGCTCGGCAGCTGCGCCAACGACCTGGTCCACCTGGTCGCCGAGCTGGTCGAGAACGCCATCCAGTTCTCTCCGAACAACTCTCAGGTCATCGTCACCAGCAGCCTCATCGAGGGCGGGGGCGCGCTGCTGTCGGTGAGCGACACCGGCATCAGCATGACCGAGGACGAGCTGGCCGAGGCCAACCGCCGCCTGGCGGAGCCGCCCGTGGTCGACGTGTCGGTCTCCCGGCGCATGGGCCTGTTCGTGGTCGGCCGCCTGGCGCTGCGCCACGGCATCCGGGTGCAGCTCCGCAGGGGCGAGGGCGCAGGCCTGATCGCCATGGTGCTGCTGCCGCCCACGCTGATCGCCGACGGGACGCAGCAGCCGCTGCCGCAGCGCCCCGCGTTCGGCGGCGGCAGCGTGCCCAGCCAGCCGGCGGCGCCGCTCGCGCAGAACGGGTCGTTCCGGTCGTTCGCCAGCTTCGACTCCTTCGACGCGGGGCCCGCCAGGCAGGGGCCGCCGTTCGAGAACGGCAGGCCGCGGCACGCGGGACCGCCGTCGGACCCCTTCGACAGCGGCGCGCCCGCGCAGGGCACCGGCGCCTTCGACAGCGGGGCCTTCAACAGCGGGGCCTTCAACAGCGGGCCCCCCAGCGGCGGCCCCGGCAGGCACGCGCCGCGGACGCACGACAGCACGCCGGGCATGCCCAGGCCGGGCTCGGGAGCGTTCAACTCCGACCCGGGCAGAGGGGGCGTCAGCGGCTTCACCGCCGACACCGACGGCGGCTCCTACCGCAGGCCACCGGCCTCGCGCGACACCGGGTCGTTCCCTTCGTTCCCCAGCGGTTCTTCTTATCCGTCTGGTAATGGCGCGTTCCAGACGCCGCCGCCGTCCGCGTTCCAGACGCCGCCGCCGGCGTTCCCGACGAACGACGTGCGGCAGCCGGATCCAGCGCCGTCGGTGGAGGTCTCGCCGCTGGAGCAGGAGCAGGAGGAGTTCCTGCCGATCTTCGCGTCGGTGGAGTCCGCCTGGTTCCGCAGGCCACAGGACGAGGCCCCGGCGCAGCGGGCCGCCGCGGACCAGCCCAGTGGTGAGCCCGGTGGTGAGCCCGGCTCCGCGCAAGCCGTACCCTCTGGGGAGGAAGCGTGGCGAACGGCCGCGGACGCCGGATGGCAGGCGGCGGCCAGAGCCAGCGATCCCAGCCTCGGCGGCATCACCGCCGCCGGGCTCCCCAAGCGGACCCCCAAGGCCAACCTGGTGCCGGGCACGGCGAGCCGGCCCGCGCAGGCGCAGCAGCCGCAGAGGCAGGCGCCGGTGCCCCCGGTCTCACCCGACCGGATGCGCAGCAGGATGGCCAGCTATCAGCAGGGTGTCCGACGGGGCCGCCAGGAAGTACGTGGACAGGAGGAACGAAGTGAGTAAGCGTCCCGCCGGGGAGGATGCGTGACAACCCTTAGCCACGAGGCGCACAGGTTCGACTGGCTGATCACCGACTTCGTACGCAACACGCCCGGAGTCGCGCATGCCGTCGTGGTCTCGGCGGACGGGCTCTGCCTGGCCGCGTCGGAGGGCTTCCCTCCGGACCGGGCCGACCAGCTCGCCGCGGTCTCCGCGGGTCTGCTGAGCCTGACCGTGGGTGCCTCCAGGGTGTTCGAGGGCGGTGCGGTGACGCAGACCGTCGTCGAGATGCAGCGCGGTCTGCTGCTGGTCATGGCGATCAGCGACGGCTCCGTGCTGACGGTCTTGGCGGGTCCGGATTGTGACATGGGGCTGGTGGCGTATCAGATGACGTTGCTGGTAGACAGGGCGGGGCAAGCGCTCACGCCGGCCCTGCGCGCGGAGCTGCAGGCCGCCAGGACCCGGTGATGTGATGGAACTGATGGGAGAGGGCCGTGTACGGCGCTGACGGGACCGGGGACGAAGAACCCCTGTTCCGTCCTTACGCGGTGACAGGCGGCAGATCGGAGCCGCGTTATCACCTCGCGATGGAGACGTTGATCTCGTCCATGTCGATCCCGGACGACGAGATGGCCATGCTCACCCCAGAGCAGGAGGCCATCATGCAGTTGTGCAGGTCGTTCCGGTCGGTCGCCGAGATCTCGGCCCTGCTCCGCGTCCCGCTGGGCGTGGCCAGAGTGCTCGTGGCGGACATGTCCGACGAAGGGCTTGTCCGCCTGCACCAGCCACGCCTCAGCCAGGGACAGCCAGACCTCAACATGCTCGAAAGGGTGCTCAGTGGACTACGCAGGCTCTAGCGCCGGCCTCACGTCGACGAAGATCGTCGTGGCCGGTGGCTTCGGCGTCGGTAAGACGACGTTCGTGGGGGCGGTGTCCGAGATTCTCCCGCTCACCACGGAGGCGGTCATGACCGACGCGTCCGCGGGCATCGACGACCTCGGTCTTACTCCGCACAAGCAGACCACGACCGTGGCGATGGACTTCGGCCGGCTGTCGCTCGACCGTGACCTGATCCTGTACCTGTTCGGCACGCCCGGACAGCACCGCTTCTGGTTCATGTGGGACGACCTGGTGCGGGGCGCGATCGGCGCGGTGGTGCTGCTCGACACGCGCCGCCTGGCCGACAGCTTCCCGGCCATCGACTACTTCGAAGAGGCCAAGCTGCCGTTCGTCATCGGGGTCAACGGCTGGGACGGGCAGTTCCCGCACTCCGACGACGAGGTCAGGGAGGCGCTCGCGCTGTCGCCGGGGGTGCCGATCGTGCGCACCGACGCCCGTAACCGCGAGTCGGTCAAGTCGACGCTGATCTCGCTGGTCGAGCACGTCGTACGGCTGCGCGCCACCGCCGTGCACTAGCTCGCCCAGGGCACCTGCGCCAAGGAGTTGAGCACCGGCACGAGCTGCTCCTCCTCGTAGGCGAAGTGGGCCTCCAGCTCCGCGGCGATCCGGTCGAGCGTCGCCGCGCCGGGGCCGCCGCGCAACTCCTCGGCCAGCCGGGCGATCACGACGTGCTCGTCGCGCAGCCGGTCGAGGGGCTCCTTCAGCTCGGGGAACAGTCGCTCCAGGTGCGGGAACGCCACGCGGTCCTCGCCGGTGTGGTGGAAGGTCAGCGCCTCGCAGAAGGCCAGGCAGTGCGTACGCAGATCCCGGCCCAGGCCCGGCTCACCTGATCGCAGCTTCGTCAGTTCATCCCGCAGGTAGGCGTGGATCCTGACCAGCTCGTCCCCGACGGCTCGCAGCCGTTCGCGTTCCGGGTGGAGCGCGACGACGGGGATCACGCGGGAGGTCCCGGCCTGGTACGCCGCGAAGGCCGGGTCGAGCTCGGCCTGGCGGGCGTACATGCGGTCCCGTTCCGCTCCTTCCAGCGGCACCGCCCTGGCCGCGAACGTCTCCCGCCCGAGCTCCACCGTCACCCTCGGCTGGGCGACGACGTTGTGGTACCAGGCCGGATGCGTGTCGGCGCCCGCGTTGGACGCGAAGACCAGGACGCGGTCACCGTCACGCAGGTAGACAGCCGGGTTGGTGCGCCTGCGGCCGGTCCTCGCGCCCACGGTGGTCAGCAGCACCAGCGGGGCGCCCTCGAACATGCCGCCCACCTGGCCGCCGTTCGCCCTGAACTCCTCGATCACCTGCTGATTGAAGTCCGTCAACTCACTATCCTTCTGGGGAGATGCGGATGTATTTGCTTTGCAACCAAAGCTAATTTAGACAGCAAGGTATTGGTGATGTCAACCGACGGTTTGAGCGTGGACGACGGGATCAGGACGCTGCTGCTGCTGATGCCGCGCATGGTCGGGCGGGCCAAGCGGCTCAAGGTGCCCGAGGAGCTGCAGCAACTGTCGCTGGCGCCCCGGCATCTGTCGCTGCTGGCGTACCTGCTGTTCGACGGCTCGATGACGGTCAACGAACTGGCCGCCCGGCTGGAGGTGGCGCCCGCGACGGTCAGTCTCATGGTGGGGGAGCTGAGCAGGAAGGGCGTGCTGGAGCGGCGGGAGGACGACGCCGACCGGCGCCGCACCATCGTCAGCATCGCCGACCGGCACCAGGATGCGATCAACGAGTGGCTCGGCTACGGGGCCAAGGCGTGGCGGCAGGCGCTGGAGCCGCTCACACCCGGGCAGCGGCGAATGTTCGTGGACACGCTGCTCGCCTACGAGAGGGCGCTGTCGGGCTAGCGGTCCAGGTGCTGGTAGAGCCGTACGGACAGGACGAAGAACACCACGGTGATCACCACCGGCCACACCACCGCCATCAGGATCGCGTGCTGGGCCACCCACGAGTCGCCGCCCCACCCCGGGTTCCCGAACAGCTCCCTGGCCGCCGCCACCGTGGACGACAGCGGGTTCCACTCCGACAGCGTCCCCAGCCAGCCCGGCATCGTGTCGGGCGCGACGAAGGCGTTGGACAGGAAGCCGATCGGGAACTCCAGCGTCTGCACCGCCACCACGGCGCCCGGGTCGCGGGCGCGCAGGCCCAGGTAGATGCCCGCCCACAGCAGGGAGAAGCGCAGGAACAGCAGCAGCGCCACCGCGCCGAGCGCGCCGGGGAGCGTGGCCGGGCGCCAGCCCACCGCCAGGCCGCAGGCCAGCAGCCCGGCCAGGACGAGCACCGAGTTGAGCAGGTCGGCAATGGCGCGGCCGATCAGCACGGCCGACGGCGCCATGGGCATGGAGCGGAAGCGGTCGGTGACGCCCTTGGAGGCGTCGGTGGTGACCGCGATCATGGTGGCGCTGAGGCCGAAGAGCATCGTCATGCCGTACATGCCGGGCATGAGGAAGGCGAAGTAGTCGGCCCCTTCGGGCACCCGCACCGCGCCGCCGAACAGGTAGCCGAAGGCGAGGGTGATGACGATGGGGAAGACGATGCCGAACACCACCGTCATGGGCTGGTTGGCCCAGTGGATCAGGTCGCGGCGGGCGACGGTCCAGCCGTCGGCCAGCGCCCAGCGCAGCCTCTCCTGGACGATCATCTGGAGCCACCTCCGGTGAGGTCGAGGAAGACTTCGTCGAGGGTGGGGCGGCGCAGCGCCACGTCCTCGGCCTCGATCCCGGCCGCCGCCAGGGCGGCCAGGACTTCGGTGAGCGCCTGGACGCGCTCGCTGACCGGCGCGCTCACGTGCCGGGTGTCGCGATCGACCTCGGCGGGCCCCGACGCGACCCGGCCGATGATCTCGGCGGCCTGAGCCAGCAGCTCCGGGTCGTGGACGACCACGTCGAGCCGGTCGCCGCCGAGCTTGGACTTCAGCTCGTCCGGGGTGCCCTCGGCCACCACCCGGCCCGCGTCGATCACCGAGACACGGTCCGCGAGCTGGTCGGCCTCCTCCAGGTACTGCGTGGTCAGCAGCACCGTGGTGCCGCCGGACACCAGGTCGCGCACCGCGCGCCAGATCTCCGCGCGGCTGCGCGGGTCGAGGCCGGTCGTCGGCTCGTCGAGGAAGAGCACGGGCGGCGCCAGGATCAGGCCGGCCGCCAGGTCGAGGCGGCGGCGCATGCCTCCCGAGTACTCCTTGGCCGGCCCCTGGTGCTCCAGGCCGAACCGCTCCAGCAACTCGCTCGCCCGCGACCGGGCCTCGGCCGCGCTCAGGTGGTAGAGGCGGCCGAACAGCTCCAGGTTCTGCCGGCCGGTCAGCAGCTCGTCCACCGCCGCGTGCTGGCCGACCAGGCCGATGGTGCGGCGCACCTGGCGGGGCTGGGTGGTCACGTCGAAGCCGGCCACCTCGGCGCGCCCGCCCGACGGCCGCAGCAGCGTGGTCAGGATGCGCACGGCCGTCGTCTTGCCCGCGCCGTTGGGGCCGAGCAGGCCGCAGACCGTGCCTCGGGGCACGTGCAGATCGATGCCGTCCAGCGCCGCCTTCTCGCCGTACGTCTTGCGCAGGGCCTGCGCGAGTACCGCTGTCATGGTGTCGTCCTTCCGAATCGTACGCTGTACCGTACATCATACGATCGACTGCGGCAACCGTACGATGTACCGTACGAAGGTGACAGTTGAGTACTCGGGAAAGGGCGACCCCGCCCGCAGCCTGGCGCTGCTCTGGCGCACCAGTGAGCGCGCCAGCCGCAAGGGCAAGCCGGAGCTGAGCGTGGACCGCATCGTGCGCGCCGCCATCGAGGTGGCCGACGCCGAAGGGCTGCAGGCGCTGTCCATGCGCCGCGTGGCCGAGCGGCTCGGCGTGGGGACGATGTCGCTCTACACGTACGTGCCCGGCAAGCCGGAGCTGTTCGACGTCATGCTCGACGCGGTCTACGGCGAGACCGCCAGACCGGACGACGTGCCGGGCGGCTGGCGGGGCAGGCTGGAGCAGATCGCCAGGGAGAACTGGGCGCTCTACCTGCGCCATCCCTGGCTGCTGCAGGTGGCGGCCAACCGGCCGGTGCTCGGGCCCAACGTCACCGCCAAGTACGACTACGAGCTGCGCGCGGTCGACGGCATCGGCCTGTCGGACCTGGAGATGGACTCCGTGATCACGCTGATCACCGGCTTCGTGCACGGCACGGCCAGGGGAGCGGTGGAGGCCGCGCAGGCGGAGAGCGAGACGGGCCTCACCGACGAGCAGTGGTGGGCCGCGCACGCGCCCTTCCTCAGCCGGATCGCCGACGCTGCCCGCTACCCGACGGCCTCCCGGGTGGGGCAGGCCGCAGGCGAGGCGCTCAACGCGGCCTACAGCCCGGAGCACGCCTTCGAGTTCGGGCTGCGGCGGGTGCTCGACGGCGTCGAGGTGCTGGTCGACCAGCGCAACGCAGGTGAGTGAACCCTACTTGTGCCGGTAGAACTCCACCGGTTCGGGCGGCAGTGGGGTGTTGCCGAGGATGAGGTCGGCCGACTTCTCGGCGAGCATCATGACCGGCGCGTAGATGTTGCCGTTCGTCACGTACGGCATCGCCGAGGCGTCCACCACCCGCAGCCCGTCGAGCCCGTGCACCCGCATCGTGCCGGGGTCGGTCACCGACATCTCGTCGGTGCCCATCCGGCTGGTGCACGACGGGTGGAGCGCGGTCTCGCCGTCCTTGGCGACCCAGGCGAGGATCTCCTCGTCCGTCCGCACCGACGGGCCGGGCGAGATCTCGCCCCCGTCCAGGTCGGCCCACGCGGGTTGCGACAGGATCGCCCTGGCGTGCCTGATCGCCTCCACCCACTCGCGCCGGTCCTGCTCGGTGGACAGGTAGTTGAAGCGCAGCGCGGGCTTGCGGCGCGGGTCGGCGGAGACGACGCGCACCGAGCCGCGGGCGTCGGAGTACATCGGCCCGATGTGCACCTGGTAGCCGTGGCCGCCCGCCGGGGCGGAGCCGTCGTAGCGGACGGCGATCGGCAGGAAGTGGAACATCAGGTTGGGGTAGGCCACGTCGTCGTTGGACCGGATGAAGCCCCCGGCCTCGAAGTGGTTGGTCGCTCCCGGGCCGCGGCGCAGGAAGAGCCAGTCGGCGCCGATGAAGGGGCGGCGCCACAGCGCCAGGGAGGGCTGCTGGGAGACGGGCCGCGTGCACGCGTGCTGCACGTACACCTCCAGGTGGTCCTGGAGGTTCTCGCCGACGCCCGGCAGGTCGTGCACGACGTCGATGCCCAGCGGCTCCAGCAGCGCGCGCGGCCCGACGCCGGAGAGCTGCAGGAGTTGCGGGGTGTTGATCGCGCCGCCGCAGAGGATGACCTCGGCGGCGTCGACGCGCCGGCCGTCGCAGATGACGCCGACCGCGCGGGCGCCGTCGAAGAGCACCTTCTCCACGAAGGCGCGCGTCCTGACCTTGAGGTTGGGACGGTGGCGCACTGGGTGAAGGTAGGCGCGGGCGGCGCTGAGGCGGCGGCCGCGGTGGACGTTGCGGTCGAAGGCGGCGAAGCCCTCCTGGCGGTAGCCGTTGACGTCGTCGGTCAGCGGATGGCCGGCCTGCCGCACCGCCTCGAAGAACGCCTCGAACAGCGGCCCGCGCGCGGGGCCGCGCTCCAGCTTGAGCGGCCCGTCGCCGCCGCGGAAGGCGGTGCCGGGGTCGGCGAGGCAGTTCTCCATGCGCTTGAAGTACGGCAGGCAGTGCGCGTAGTCCCAGTGCTTCATGCCGGGATCGGCGGCCCAGCGCTCGTAGTCGAGGGGGTTGCCGCGCTGGAAGATCATGCCGTTGATGCTGCTTGAGCCGCCGAGGACCTTGCCGCGGGCGTGGTAGACGCGCCGGCCGTTCATGTGCGGCTCGGGCTCCGACTCATACTTCCAGTCGTAGAACCGGCTGCCGATGGGGAACATCAGCGCCGCCGGCATGTGGATGAAGACGTCCCACAGGTAGTCGGGCCGCCCCGCCTCCAGCACCAGCACCGACGTCGCGGGGTCGGCGCTCAGCCGGTTGGCCAGGGCGCAGCCGGCCGAGCCGCCGCCCACGATGACGTAGTCGAACCTCAACGGGGGATCCAGTCCTTCCACACGATCTTGTTCTCCTCGACCCACCGGCGCGCGGCGTCCTCGGCGCTCATCTTCTCGTTGATCATGTCGCTGGCCACGGCGTTCTGGTCGTCGTTGGTCCAGTTGAAGTTGCGCACCAGCTCGTACGCCTGCCCGCCCCGCTCCGCGAACCGCCGGCTGACGATCTTGTCCAGCAGGTACGGCGGATAGTCGCAGGCCACCGCGGCCGGGTCGTCGTCGCAGCCCACGGCGTAGGCGGGCAGCGCGACCTTGACGAGCTTGACCTTGGTGAACAGCCATTGCGGCTCGTAGAAATACATGAGCAGTGGTGTCCGATTCTTCGTCGCCGCCTGGGCCGCCTTGATCAGCGCGGCCTCGCTGCCCGAGTAGACGACCTGGTAATTGAGCTTGAGGTTCTTGACGATCGCCTCGTCATTTGTAACGAATGTCGGGTCTCCGTCAAGCACCTGTCCGGCATTTCCGGTTTTTTCGGTCCGGAAGAGTGAGGCGTACTTATTGAGGTTTCGGTAGTCCGTAATGTCGGGGTACTTTTTGGCCATCCACTCGGGGACGTACCAACCGATCACTCCCTTGTTGCCGGTGAGACCGGCCGACAACGCCACCTTCTTCTCTTCGATGTACTCCTTCTTCCAGTCGTTGTGACCCCAGCTTTCGACGATCACATCGACCTTGCCGGTCTCGAAATCGCGCCACGACTGATCCTCTTTCACGGCGCGCTTGTTGACCTTGTAACCCAGCTCGTGCTCCAGCAGGTACGCCAGCACGGCGGCCTGAGCCTCGTACCCCACCCAGGCGTGGATGTCGATGTTGACCGTCCCCTTGGCCTGCGCCGAGGACTCCGGCTCGCCGCTGGAGCAGGCCGCCAGGAGCAGGGTCAGCACGAGCATCCCCGAGAGCGTGCGCGGCCCCGCCGGGCGGGGCCGCGTCGGCGACGGGATCACTTGGGTATCCACGCCTGCCACTTGGCCGTGTTGGCCTCCACCCACTTCTTGGCGGCCTCCTCGCCGGTCATGCCGTTGTTGGTCATGTCGTCGGCGACGGCGTTCTGGTCCTCGTTGGTCCAGCTGAAGTTCTTGACCAGCTCGTACGCCTTCCCGCCGGTCTGCGCGAACTTCGTGCTCACGATCTTGTCGAGGTCCATCTCCGGATAGTCGCAGGCCACCTTCTTGGGGTCGGCGTCGCAGCCCTCGGTGTAGGCGGGCAGGTTGACCCGGACCAGGTCGGTCTTGCTGAACAGCCAGTGCGGGTCCCAGAAGTAGAACAGCAGCGCCTTCTTCTGCGTCTGCGCCTGCTGGGCGCCCTTGATCAGGGCCGCCTCGCTGCCGCCGACGACCACCTTGTAGTTCAGCTTGAGGTTCTTGATCAGGGCTTCCTCGTTGCTGACGTACGACGGGTCACCGAACAGCAACTGGCCCTTGTCGCCCGACTCGGAGGTCTTGAACAGGCTCGCGTACTTGTTGAGGTTCTTGTAGTCGGTGATGCCGGGGTGCTCGTCGGCCATCCACTTGGGGATGTACCAGCCGATGACGCCCTTGTTGCCGGTGGAGCCCGCCACCTGGGCGACCTTCTTCTCGTCGATGAACTGCTTCTTCAGGTCGGGGTGACCCCAGTTCTCGATGATGACGTCCACGTCGCCGGTCTCGAAGCCCTCCCAGGCGAGCTGCTCCTTGATCTCGGGCAGCTCGACGGTGTAGCCGAGCTCGTTCTTCAGCAGGTACGCCACGACGTTCGCGCTGGCCTCGTACCCCACCCAGGGGTTGATCGCGATCTTCACGGTGCCGCCGGCCCCCGACGCGGAGGCGCTGGACCCGGGCGCGGGGGCGGAGGTGCCTGAGGTGCTGGTGTCGACCGTGGCCCCGCCGCAGCCCGCGGCGGCGAGTCCCAGCACGACGAGGCCTGCGAGCAGGCGAATCTTCATGTGAGCTTCCTCTTTCGGGGGGAAGGACGCCTGTCGGCGCCCTGCGTGATGCGGTCGAGCATGACTCCGAGCAGGACGGTCGCGACGCCCGCGACGAAGCCCATGCCGAAGTCGGTGCGCTGGGAGAACCCCGTGACCACGTCGTAGCCGAGGGCACCCGCCCCGACCAGGCCGCCGACGACCACCATGGCCAGCGTCATCACGATGCCCTGGTTGGCCGCCAGCAGGATGGCCCGCCTGGCCATCGGGAGCTGCACCTTCCACAGAAGCTGGCCGGAGGTGGAGCCGGCCGAGAGCGCCGCCTCGACGACCGTGGCGGGCACGGCCTTGATGCCGTCCTCCACCAGGCGCACCACCGGCGGCACCGCGTAGATGACGGAGGCGAAGATGGCGGTGAACCTGGTCGTCTCGAACAGCGCCAGCGCGGGCAGCAGGTAGACGAACGCGGGCATGGTCTGCGCGGCGTCGAGCACCGGCCGCTGGAACGCCGAGTACCGCGGCGAGCGGGCCGCGGCCACGCCGAGCAGCAGCCCGATGACGAGCGTGACCAGCACCGCGACGGCGACCGTGGTCATCGTCTGCATGGTGTGCTCCCACACGCCGAGCAGCGCGATCGCCAGCAGGCAGCCCAGCGCGGTGAGCGCGGCGCGCATGCCGCTGACCCGCCAGGCCACCACCAGCACGGCCAGCGCGACCAGCCACCACGGCGCCGAGGTGAGCAGCGACTCCAGCGGGTTGAGCAGCAGGTGGGAGGTGGTGTCCTTGATCCACGCCGTGACCGTGAACCAGTTGTCCTCGGCCCACCGCACGACCTCGTTGACCTCGGCGACCAGGTTGATCGTCAGGCTCTCGGGCCAGAGCTTCGGCAGGACGGGGATGAGCGCCAGCCCGGTGACGGCCAGCAGGGCCGCTCCGGCGAGGTCGAGGCGGCGGACCCTGGCGTGCGGGTCGCGGCGCGCGACGGCCATCATCATCCGGTCGAGCACCACCGCCATGATGACGACGGCGATGCCGGCCGGCAGCATGATGCCGACCTGCGCCCTGGACAGGCCGCGGATGATGTCGCCGCCCAGGCCCGGCGCCGAGATGAGGGCGGCGATGACGACCATGGACAGCGCCATCATGATCGTCTGGTTGATCGCCAGCGCCATCGTGGGCCTGGCCAGCGGCAGGTAGACCTTGAACAGCGTCTGCCGCCGCGTGGCGCCCAGCGAGGCGGACGCCTCGACCGCCGTGGGGGAGACCCCGGAGACGGCCAGGGCCGTGATGCGGATCGCGGGCGGGATTGAGTAGATCATCGTCGCGATGGCCCCGGCGGGCGCGCCGATGTGGAAGAACAGCGCGAGCGGCGCCAGGTAGGCGAACGTCGGCATGATCTGCATGACGTCCAGCACCGGCGTGATCGCCCGGCGGACCCTGGCGTTGAGCCCGGCCCAGACGCCGATCGGGATCCCGATCGCCAGCGACAGCAGCACCGCCACCGCGACCAGGGCCAGCGTGTCCACGCTGGACTCCCACAGGCCCAGCACGCCGAACGCGCTCACCCCGGCGACCGTCAGCAGCGCGATCCGCCAGCCGCCCGCGAGCCAGGCCAGCGCGCCCATGACGCCGGTGATGCCGGGCCAGCCGAGGCCGTACAGGACGGTCTCGAACAGGGCGTAGAGCGAGCCCACGAACAGGCGGATGTAGTTGAGGAAGTACAGGAAGAGCGGGTTGTCGTTGCGGTGGTCGTCGATCCACTCGCGCAGCTCCGTGACGGCCAGGAACTGTGGCGCCTCCTTGTCGTGCGGCAGCGTCCCCGTGCCGCGGAAGACCAGGTACGCCGCCACGAACAGCAGCGCCACCCCGGCAGGCGCGGTCCATCTCGGCAACCCCGCCGGCCGGGAGGGCGTCGGGACGGCCGTGCTGCTCATGCCGCTTCCTGGCCCGACAGGAAGGCGAGCAGGTCCACCCGGTCCACCACGCCCACCAGCTTCTCGCCGTCCACCACCCTGATCGGGCGGGACGAGGAGGCGACGCCGATGGCGTCCTTGATGAGGGTGGCGGCGGGTAACGCGGGCCCGTCGAGCGGCTCGCCCTCCTCGGGCGCGCGGCTGATCCAGCGCAGGGTCAGCACGTGGCTCCTGGGCACGTCGCGGACGAAGTCGGCCACGTAGTCGTCGGCCGGCGCGCCCACCAGCTCCTCGGCCGTGCCGAGCTGCACGATCGAGCCGGCCCGCATGATCGCGATGCGTTCGCCCAGCTTGAGCGCCTCGGACAGGTCGTGCGTGATGAACACCATGGTCTTGCCGACTTCCCGGTGCAGCCGGATGACCTCGGTCTGCATGTCGCGCCTGATCAGCGGGTCGAGCGCGCTGAACGGCTCGTCGAACAGCATCACCTCGGGCTCCACGGCCAGCGCCCTGGCCAGGCCCACCCGCTGCTGCATGCCGCCCGAGAGCTGGTCGGGGTAGGAGTCGGCGTAGCCGTCGAGGCCGACCAGGGCGAGGATCTCCGCCGCGCGCGCGTGCCTGGCCTGCTTGGCGGTGCCCTGGATCTCCAGCCCGTACGCCACGTTGTCGATCACCTTGCGGTGCGGCAGCAGGCCGAAGTGCTGGAAGACCATGCTGACCCGGTGGCGGCGGATCTCGCGGAGCCGGGCGGGGGAGGCGGCGCGCACGTCCTCGCCGACGATCCTGATCTCGCCGGCGCTCGGCTCGATGAGCCTGGTCAGGCAGCGGACGAGGGTGGACTTGCCGCTGCCGGACAGGCCCATGACGACGAAGACCTCGCCGGGGCGTACCTCGAAGCTCACGTCACGGACGGCGGCGGTGCAGCCGGTCTTCTCCCTCAGCGCGGCGGGTTCGAGGTGTCTGTCCTCGCTGTCCAGCACTTTTTCCGCCTTCGAGCCGAAGATCTTCCACAGGCCCGCAACGGTGATCGCCGCGTTGTCGGGAGAAACTCCCACACTCGCCTCCTCGTTTGACGTGGCTCAACATATGTCGCCAATGGCGAGATTCTCAACGCCGTGACTGTCAAGAGATGGCGGAGCGTCAACCGTGTTACTCGATTGGAACGCACTAATCGCCCATAAGTGGACATTTATTCTGTTAAAGGTTTATTTCGTGCCTGTGGTGCTTCCGGCGTGGAGCGCCAGGTTCTATCCTCATGAGTCACGCGAACCATCATTTGTCGCGTTATGTTCGCTTGGCCACGAGCCATGGGATGTGTTGAAATAACCGGCACTTGCTGATTTCCCCCAGGACACAGACTCCTCAAATACGCCGATTCGGGCGAGGTGCGTGCGGTGAGTACAGAGCTGGGCGTCAAGCAGGCCGGCGAGAGTCGCTGGCGGCTGGGCAATTGGCGCGTCCGGGCACGACTCGTCGCCCTCATCATGGTGCCGACCGCCGCGGCCGTGCTCCTGGGCGGCATCCAGGTGCTCGCCTCCACGTCCGCGGCCTCCGACTACGCGCGGACCAACCAGTTCGCGCAGCTCTCCGCCGAGCTGGGCGCGCTCACCCACCTCGTCTCCGGCGAGCGGGCCAGGACCGCCTGGTACATCGCCCGCAACCGGCCCGCCGACGGCCTGTCCGAGGTGCAGGCCCAGATGAACCAGGTGGACCTGACGGCCAGGACCGTGCGCGGCATCGCCGGGCAGCTCATGACCGAGTCCACCGGCCGCACCGCCGACCAGCTCGAGAACCTGCTCAACCGCCTCGACGACCTCACCTCGCTGCGCAAGCAGGCGCTGGACGCCAACCTGCTGCCTGGCCCGGCCGTCGAGCTCTACACCACGGTCGTCGACGACCTGCTCTCCGTCCACACCGAGCTGGTCAAGGGCAGCGTGGACGACGAGCTGTTCCGCCAGACGAGCATGCTCGACAGGCTCGCCCGCGCCAAGGAGAGCCTGTCCTACCAGCAGGCGCTGGTCACCGTCGTCCTGGTCGAAGGAGCCTTCGACCAGGACCAGCTCAAGCGCTTCCTCGGCGAGCAGTCCGTGGAGGCCACCGAGCGCAGGGGCTTCGCCGCCGAGGCCACCGCGGAGGAGCGGCGCCTCTTCGACGAGACCGTCAACGGCCGCACCGCCGACCGCGTGCTGTTCCTGCGCGAGCTGGTGCTGATCAGAGCCACCAAGGGGCTGCCGCTGCGCGGACTCGACCAGGCCAAGAAGGACGACGCCACGGAGTGGTACGACGCGGCGAACGTCGTCGTCGACGCCATGCGCAAGGTCGAGGAGCGCCAGGCCCAGGGCATCGTCATCCGCAGCGAGGCGCTCAGCGCCGACGAGCGGACGCGGGCGTTCCTCACCGCGGGCGCCGTGCTCGCGCTGCTGCTGGCCATCCTGCTGATCACCACCGGGGTCGCCAGGTCGCTGGTCCGGCCGCTGCGCCGCCTGCGCGGCGAGGCCCTGGAGATCGCCGGACGGCGGCTGCCCGAGTTCGTCCAGCACCTGCGGGAGACGCGCGACGGCGAGGTCACCGCCGAGGTACCGCCCATCGGGATCTTCTCCAAGGACGAGGTGGGCGAGGTCGCCCGCGCCTTCGACGAGGTGCACCGCGAGGCCGTGCGGCTGGCGGGCGACGAGGCCAAGCTGCGCTCCAACGTCAACGCCATGTTCGTCAACCTCTCCAGGCGCAGCCAGACGCTGGTCGAGCGGCAGCTCACGCTGATCGAGAAGCTGGAGAAGGGCGAGCGTGACGACGCCCGGCTCGGCGACCTGTTCAAGCTCGACCACCTGGCCACCCGCATGCGCCGCAACAGCGAGAACCTCCTCGTCCTGGCCGGGCAGGAGGCGGCCCGCAAGTGGAGCGAGCCGGTCGAGCTGATGGACATCGTGCGTGCCGCGCTCGGCGAGGTCGAGAGCTACGACCGGGTCAGCATCCAGGTGCAGTCGGACGTGGCCATCGCCGGGCAGGCCGTCACCGACGTGGTGCACCTGCTGGCCGAGCTGGTCGAGAACGCGGTCTCCTTCTCCTCCCGCGACACCAAGGTGATCATCTCCAGCAGCCGGATCGACGGAGGCAGCCTGATGCTGTCCGTCACCGACGGCGGCATCGGCATGGCGCAGGACGAGCTGGCCGAGGCCAACTGGCGGCTGGCCAACCCGCCCGTCGTGGACGTGTCGGTGTCGCGGCGGATGGGACTGTTCGTGGTCGGGCGGCTGGCGCTGCGGCACAACATCCGCGTGCAGCTCAGGCGGCAGGACGTCGGCGGGCTGACCGCCATGGTGCTGATCCCGCCGATGTTGCTGACCGCGGTGCCGGGGACGAACCAGCGGGTGCAGGTGCCGCGGCAGGGCGGCGGGGCGGGGCCGCTGGAGAGGCCGCTGGAGACTCCGCTGGAGGCGCAGCCGGACGTGCCGCGTCCCGGCTCGGTGCTCCGGCCGCTGCCCTCCTACCCCTCCGCACCGCCGGTCGAGCCCAGCGGGTACCCGTCGTTCGCCACCGGAGGGCATCCGTCGTTCGACACCGTGCCGCCCGCGCCCGAGCCGTCGTCCTGGTTCAGCTCGGCCCGCCCGCACTCCACCAACGGGCAGTTACCGCCGGACCTGCCGTTCGCCGGGGCCCCGCCCACCGGCGAGGAGTACCTGCCGATCTTCGCCTCCGTCGAGGACAGCAGCTGGTTCAGCAAGCCCGCCCCCACCGCCGACCACCGCGACCCGGCCGACCACCGCGACCCGGCCGGCCACCGCGACCCGGCCGGCCATCGCGAACCCCATCGCGATCCCCATCGCGACCCCGCCTGGACCACGCCCGCCGACCAGGCGTGGCAGGCCGCAGAAGCGACGGCGGAGCCCGCCCAGAACGGCACCACGAGCTCGGGCTTGCCCAAGCGCACGCCACGAGCGAACCTGGTACCGGGCACCGCGAGCCCGCAGCCGCCGCCACCCGTTCCCGGGCCACCGGTGTCCCCCGACCGTCTCCGCAGCAGGCTGGCCAGCTATCAGCAGGGCATGCGCAAGGGACGCGCCGAGCTCGACGAGGAGGACTCATGAAGGAGCTCAGCCAGGCCGCCAGGGATGTCAACTGGCTGGTCAGCGGCTTCGTCGAGGAGGTCCCCGGCGTCGCGCACGCTGTCGTCGTCTCCGCCGACGGCCTGCCCATGGCCTACTCCCGTGGTTTTCCCAAGGACCGCGCCGACCAGCTCGCCGCCATCGCGGCCGGCCTGGTCAGCCTGACCGGGGGAGCGTCACGCGTCTTCGAGGGCGGCGGCGTCACCCAGACCCTCATCGAGATGCAGCGCGGCCTGGTGCTGGTGATGTCCATCAGCGACGGGTCCTGCCTCGCGGTGCTGGCCGCACCCGACTGCGACATGGGCCTGGTCGCGTACCAGATGACGATCCTGGTGGAGCGCGCGGGGCAGGTGCTCACACCTGCCGTACGGGCGGAACTCTCCGCCACGCGCCCGTGGTGAATGGGGAGTGAACCATGGCATCGTGGCACAACGGTGAGCAGGAACCCGAACGAAGTTCGCTCGTCCGGATGTACGCCGTCACCGGCGGCCGCACCACCCCGCGCACGGACCTGGCCATGGAGGCGCTGGTGTCGTCGGCGACCTCGGCGCAGCTCGGCACCACCTACGCGCGCGAGTACCGGGCGATCAGCGAGCTGTGCAGGCAGGTGCGTTCGGTGGCGGAGATCTCCGCGCTGCTCAGCGTGCCGCTCGGCGTGGCGCGGGTGCTGGTCGCCGACATGGAGGCCGATGGGCTGGTCAAGGTGTACCAGCCGCAGCTTGAGGCGGGCCTTCCCGACAGGGGCCTGCTCGAAAGGGTGCTGAGTGGACTTCGCAGGCTCTAGCCGGCTCACCTCCACGAAGATCGTCGTGGCCGGTGGCTTCGGCGTGGGGAAGACCACGTTCGTGGGCGCCGTCTCCGAGATCATGCCGCTGACCACCGAGGCAGTGATGACCGACGCATCGCACGGCATCGACGACCTCGGGCACACCCCCGGCAAGACGACCACCACCGTGGCCATGGACTTCGGCCGGCTCTCGCTCGACCAGGACCTGATCCTCTACCTGTTCGGCACGCCGGGGCAGCAACGGTTCTGGTTCATGTGGGACGACATCGTGCGCGGCGCCATCGGGGCCGTGGTGCTGGTGGACTCGCGGCGGCTGGCCGACAGCTTCCCCGCCGTCGACTACTTCGAGGACTCCAAGATCCCGTTCGTCATCGGGCTGAACGGCTGGGACGGCGAGTTCCCGCACATCGAGAGCGAGGTGCGGGAGGCGCTCACGCTCTCGGCCCACGTGCCGATCGTCCGCACGGACGCGCGTGCGCGGCAGGCCGTCAAGAACACCCTGATCACGCTGGTCGAGCACGCGCTGACGGTGCGGTCCTACTGAGCGGCCGTCACGCCGACCACCAGTAGGCGGCCACCAGCTCCGCCACCAGCGTCTCGGTGAGCAGGGCGACGTCCGGGTCCTCGTCATCGGCGTACCTGATCGAGGCCGTCGCGTCCGGCACCTCGGGGCCCACGGTGATCACCGTGGAGCCGCGCTCGCGGACCCAGTCCATGGCCTGGCCGTCGTAGCGGGAGCCGGGGAACAGCAGCGCGCGGTAGTCGAGCGTCTTGGTCAGGTACACGTCCACGTGCGACCAGTCGCCGCTCTCGCACGCGTCGGCCGCGCGGCGCGGGCCCTCGCGGAACATCAGCGCCGACTGCTCCGCCGACGACAGCCGCTCGGCGGGGGCGATCGTGTAGACGCCGTTCGGGCCGTCGAGCAGCTCCATCGCCAGGGGCAGCCACTCGTCCCTGCGATCCAGCAGGTCGGCCGAGGCCTTGGCGGCCCGGTCGAGCAGGGCGGGCAGGTCGCTCGCGCGGCCCGTCAGCCTCGACTCCAGTGCCAGCAGGAGGGCCAGCGTGTGCTGGAAGGTCCGGCAGGCGACGCCGCCGCGCTCCTCGCCCGCCCGCATGTCCACCACCAGGTCGGCGGCCTCGGCGAGCGGGGAGCCCGGCCGGTTGGTGAGCGCCGCGACGAAGGCGGGGCCGCCGGTGTACCTGGCCGTGGCGTCCAGGGTCTCCCTGCTGGTGCCGGTGGCCGAGATCGGGATGACCAGGGTGCCCTCCGCGTTCGGCAGGCTCGCGGCGGCGGAGGCGTACTCGGCGTGCGCGTTCACCCCGGCGGTGCGCAGGCGCAGGGCCGCGACGCCGGCGGCGTAGCGGGAGCTGCCCATGCCGAGGAACAGGACGCGGTCGATGCGTTCTGGCAGGTCGCGGAAGGGGTCCTCGGTGCGCAGGGTGCCGGCCAGGGCCGACAGGGCGGCCGGCTTGGACTCCAGGTCGGAGAGGTAGAGCTCGGAATTCACGCGATGTTCTCCTTGCGAGGGTCTGCTCCGTACCAGGTGCGCAGGACGCCCATGGGGGCGTAGCGCCAGCGGGGGAGGTGGCGGGCGGCGTAGATCAGCTCGCGGCACTCCTGCTCCACCTCGAACGGGCGGATCAGGGTCTCGTCCAGCAGGTCCGGCCTGTTCCTGGCCGCCAGCCGGTGCTTGTACGCCGTGAGGAGGATCTCACGGGCTCGCCCGGCCCACTCGACCGCCCGGCCGGGCGGGACGGACCGTCTCTTGATCGCCACCTGGGCGACGTGTTCGAGGCTGGTGGTGAGCTGGGCCACGTCCCTGGCCGCCGGCTGGCAGGAGGCGGCGTCGGTGACCGTCGGGTTGCCGTCGAAGTCGATGACCGCGTAGCCGTCGCGCCACTGGAGGATCTGGCCGACGTGGAGGTCGCCGTGGATCCTGATCAGGGGGGTGGTGATCGGGGATTCCAGCACCGCCAGCTCCCGGCGCATGGTCCCGGCCTGGCCGGCCAGCCAGTCGTCGCCGGTCAGCTCCAGCGCCTCGGCCAGCGCCCGGTACGCCCTGTCCCCGGTGGGGGCTCCGCCTCTGGAAGGCAGGGTGGACAAGGCCAGGTGCAGGTCGGCGGCGAGGCGGCCGAGCTCCGCGGCGAACGAGGTCGTGCCCGCGACCGCCTCGTCCACGCACCACTCCCACCCGTCCCTGGCCTCGGGCAGGTAGCCGGTGACCAGGGCCAGGAGGTGCTCCCGCCCGTCCAGCACGCCGGTCAGAGCGGCGTAAGGGGGCGCTGTGTCGTTGAATCCTGAATCAACGAGGTGCGCGAAGATGTCGGGTGTGGGATGCGGGAGCGGCACGGGCGGGGTGAGCCACTTGACCACCACGCTTTCGCCGACCACCACCGAGTAGTTCGTCTGGTCGACGTGCGATCCGAAATCCCGTTCACCTGGGGCCCCAGTGTGGAGATCTCCAGGACCGTGCGAGAAGGTGGGCAGCGGGAGGAAGCGTCGCACGGCGAAGGGCGGCGGCACCTCGTCCGCCAACCGCGCCAGGAGCGCGGCTGTGAGCCCTCGATCTCGGGCGGTGAGGGGCTTCTCACCCAGAGAGATCAAGCGGCGACTTATTGAATCCCAATTCAACACGTGGACCAAACTTCCAGGTAGCAATGTCATCAAAAGTCTTGCTCATGTTGATTTCTGCTGCAACACTCCTGGTCTGGTCCGCTGTGTCCGGTAAGGTCGCGCGACCCCTCAAACAGCCAAATTTCAGAAGGAGTAGCGGCCGTGTCCCGTACCCGGTTCACCCGTCGTCTCCCGGCCGCCGCCGCGGCGGCCGGACTCGCGCTTGCCGTCGCGGCGTGCGGGGGTGGGTCGTCCTCAAGCTCAAGTGAGGCGGCGCCGGCGGCGGCCGAACAGCTCAAGCCCAACGCGGACCTGTCGCAGCAGTCTGTGCAGATCACGGTGTGGGACGGTTACACGCCCAAGGAGCTGCCCCAGAAGGCGATGGACCAGCTCAAGATCAAGAACGTGCAGATCCAGTTGCACGAGACCAACGAGGTCGCGATGACCAAGCTCACCGCCCCCGGTGACAGCGGCATCGACGTGGCCTTCGTCTCGGGTCAGTACGCCCAGGCGCTCAACGAGCAGGGCCTGCTGGAGCCGATCCACCACGAGCTGATCCCCAACCTGGCCAACCTCTACCCCGAGGCCACCCAGCTCTCCTACGACAAGGGCAACAAGTACTCGGTGCCCTACACCTGGGGCACGACCGGCATCTGCTACCGCAGCGACCTGGTGAAGGCCGAGCCGAAGAGTTGGAACGATCTGCTGAAGCCGCCGGCGTGGGCCGACAAGAAGGTCACCATGCTCGCCACCGAGCGCTGGCTGGCCCTGCCCGCACTGAAGTCCCTCGGCTACTCGATCAACACCGACAAGGACGAGGAGCTGGAGAAGGCCAAGGAGCTGCTCGTCGCGCAGAAGCCGCACCTGTTGCGCTACGACGACACCACCTTCGGCGACCGGCTGGTGTCCGGCGAGGCCATCATGGCCGAGGCGTGGGACGGCTGGTGCCCGACCACCGACCCCAAGGGCAACATCAAGTTCGCGGTGCCGAAGGAGGGCAGCGACCTCTGGGTGGACACCATGGTGATCATGAAGTCCTCCAAGAACAAGGAGGCCGCGCACGCCCTGGTCAACTACATCCTCAGCCCCGAGATCCACTCCTGGGCCGCCGAGAACATCAACTACAAGGTGCCCAACAAGGCCGCCATGGAGAAGGTGAAGGTCGCCAAGGGCTCGCTGCTCGGCATCACGCCGGCCGAGCTGCTCGCCGGTGAGGCCGCCATCGACCTCGGTCAGGCGTCGACCAAGTACACCAGGCTCCAGCAGGACGTCACGGCCAGTTAAGCCTTTGTCACTGTGAAGTCCGAGGTCAAGACCCAGCCAGTGTCCCGCTCCCGCGGGCGCTGGCTGGGCGCGTTCGTTTTCCTGTCACCAGGGCTGGCGTACCTGGTCGTGCTCATGCTGGTGCCGCTGGCGCTGGTGTTCAGCTACACCGTCTTCCAGCGCGGCCGCTTCGGCGGGGTCGTCTACGAGTTCACCACCGAGAACTTCGAGCGGCTCTTCGACCCGCTCTACCTCAGCGTGCTGGCCGACTCGCTGAAGATCGCGGCGATCACCACGCTGGCCGCGCTGCTCATCGGCTATCCGACGGCGTACCTCATCGCGCAGCTCCCGCGCAGGTGGAAGACGCTGGCGCTGGTCGCGATCGTGCTGCCGTTCTGGACCAACTTCATCATCCGGGTCTACGCCTGGACGATCCTGCTCAGCGGGCCGGGGCTGGTGAACTCCGTGCTGGCCAAGGTGGGGCTGGGGCCGTACGAGCTGCTCTACAACCAGGGCACGATCGTGGCGGGGCTGCTGTACTCGTACCTGCCGCTGATGGTGCTGCCGTTGTACGCCGCCATCGAGAAGCTCGACCCGCAGCTCAGGGAGGCCTCGGCCAACCTGGGAGCGTCGGGGTTCACCACGTTCCGCAAGGTCACGCTGCCGCTGACCGTGCCGGGCGTGCTGACCGGCAGCCTGTTCGTGTTCGTGCCGAGCTTCGGCAACTTCGTCATCCCCGAGATGCTGGGCGGCAACAAGTCGATCATGGTGGGCAACCTGATCAGGAACCAGTTCCTGTCGGCGCGCGACTGGCCCTTCGGCGCCACGCTGTCGCTGGCGCTCATCGCGGTGCTGGTCGTGCTGCTCATCGTGCAAGCCTGGGCGGCCCGCCGTGCGTAGACCGAAGCTGCTGTACGTGCCGTTCTGGCTCACCTACGTCTTCCTGTACCTGCCGATCGCCGTGCTCGTCATCATGTCGTTCAACTCGGGCGAGTCGGCGTACAGCTTCGACGGCTTCAGCCTCAAGTGGTACGGCGTCCTGGCCGAGGACGAGCGGATCCTGGACGGCCTGGTCAACACGCTGATCGTGGCCACCGGCTCCACCGTCATCGCCACCGTGCTCGGCACGATGCTGGCCGTCGGCCTGTCCAGGTACACCAAGTCCAAGGTCATGGACGCGCTCGCGCTGATGCCGGCCGTGCTGCCCGACCTGGTGCTGGCCATCGGCCTGCTGGTCTTCTACGGCACGATCCAGCTCACGCTCGGCCTGTACTCCGTGGTGCTGGCCCACGGCCTGTTCGCCACGGCGTTCGTCGCGGCGGTGGTGCGCACCCGGCTGAGCGGCGCCGACACCTCGCTGGAGGAGGCGTCGCGCGACCTGGGCGCGGGGCCGGTGGTGACCTTCATGAAGGTCACGCTGCCGCAGCTCACACCGGGCATCGTGGCCGGGGCGCTGCTGGCGTTCACGCTGTCGCTGGACGAGTTCGTGATCGCCTACTTCACGATCGGCAACAACGAGCAGACGCTGCCGATCGTCATCTACTCAATGATCCGTTTCGGGGTCACCCCGAAGATCAACGCGCTGGCGGCGATCCTGCTCCTCGTGAGCTTCACGGCGGTGATCGCCGGGCAGCGCCTGACCAAGATCGGGGAGTCGCGTGCTCAAGATTGACGGGATCTCCCGCAGGTTCGGGGACGTCACCGCGCTGGACAAGGTGTCGCTGGAGATCGGCCAGGGCGAGTTCTTCGCCCTGCTCGGCCCCTCCGGCTGCGGCAAGACCACGCTGCTGCGCATCATCGCCGGCTTCGAGACGCCCGACGAGGGCAAGGTCACGCTCGACGGCGAGGACCTGCTGTCCAAGCCGCCGAACCGGCGGCCCATCAGCCTCATGTTCCAGTCGTACGCGCTGTTCCCGCACCTGACGGTGGCCAAGAACGTGGCCTATGGCCTGGAGCGCGAGAAGCTGCCCCGGCAGGAGATCAAGCAGCGCGTCGGCGAGGTGCTGGAGACGGTCGGGCTGTCCGCGCACGCCTCCCGCAGGCCCGCCCAGCTCTCGGGCGGCCAGCGGCAGCGGGTGGCGCTGGCGCGTTCCATCGTCAAGCGGCCCCGGCTGCTGCTGCTCGACGAGCCGCTGTCGGCCCTGGACAAGAAGGTCCGCGCCGACATGCAGCTCGAACTGAAGCGGCTGCAGAACGAGGTGGGCATCACGTTCGTGGTCGTCACGCACGACCAGGAGGAGGCCATGTCGCTGGCCGACCGCATCGCGGTCTTCGACAGCGGCTCCGTGCGCCAGGTGGACGAGCCCATCTCGCTGTACGAGCGGCCCCGCTCGCCCTTCGTGGCCGACTTCGTCGGTGCCAACAACCTCTTCCGCGGCGAGGCGAGCGGCCTCGACGGGATCAAGAGCGAGCAGTTCGGCATGCTGGCCGGCGCCCCGCTGTCGGAGCTGGAGGCCGGCGCGCCGGCGCTGCTCGCGGTGCGGCCCGAGAAGATCGACCTGGCGGACGGCGCCGCGGCCAGGGGCCTGGCCGGCGACGTGCTCGACGTGAGCTTCTACGGCGGCGTCTCGCACATCTCCGTGGAGGTGCCCGGCCATCCCAAGCCGGTGCTCGTGGCCGTGCAGGGGGCCGCCGCCGTGCGTCCCGGCGCCAAGGTCAAGGTGCGCTGGAACGCCGAGGACGCCGTCATCATGGCGGTCGATCAGTGATTCAGGTCGTTGCCCGTGGCCGCGCGGGCGTAGGAAAGGATGAGCTCGGCCGCCTCGTCCGGGCCGATCAGGGGGTGCCTGGCCGTGATGCGGTAGCCGTACGCGTCCTCCAGGGCCACCAGGTTGCGCGCGATCGTCAGCGAGCCGGCACTCAGCCTGAACACGCCCAGCGCGGCCCCGGTGTCCAGGATCGCCTGGTACATCGACACCTGCCGGTCGTAGAGCGAGGTGAGCAGCACGCCGTAGACGCGGATGCGGCCCGCGGCGCCGCCCAGCTCGTTGAGCAGGCGCACGTCCGGGTCGAGCGGCCCGGTGGGCAGCCCCGACCTGATCGTGACGACCAGCTTCTCGACCGGGTCGGTGATGGTGGCGAGCTGGCGCAGCCGCTGCTCGTAGAAACGTTCCATGCCCGCGTGCTGCGCCTCGACGAGCAGCTCGCTCAGATCGGGGTAGTGGTAGAGCACGGCGCCCGAGGTCAGGCCCGCCTCCTCGGCGACGTGCGAGAGCTGTACACCGTCAATGCCATGGCGGATGATGGCCCTGCGTGCGGCCTCGATCAGGTCGAGCCGCCGGTCGCTGCGGCTTTTGCGCTGAGCCACCCTCACCACCTTCACTCGTTTGGCTGCTGTTCAGTTAGCCGTGACCATAGTGCCCTTAAGTTGACCTTCACGCTAGATCCGTTTTTGAATTCCTCTTCAAATTGACGAGTTCCCCCGGAGTCGCGATGTCTCTCACGTTCCTGTTCATGCCGGAAAGCGCCTACGGCCCCACCAACAACTCGATCGGAATCGGCGACATTCTGCGCCGCCGCGGCCACCGCGTCGTCTTCGCCGCCGAGGCGTCGTGGAAGGGCAAGCTCGAAGCCCTCGGTTTCGAGGAGGATCTCGTCGACCTGGCCCCGCCGGCCGAGGAGGAGCAGGAGCAGGACCCCGGCCAGTTCTGGAAGGACTTCATCCGCGAGACCGCGCCGGAGTACCGCAAGTCCACGCTGGAGCAGCAGGAGACCGTCACCAAGCCGATCTGGGAGAGCCTGATCGACGGGGTGAAGTACTGCGAGCCGCAGCTCCAGGCCATCATCGAGCGGGTGAACCCCGACGTCATCGTCGAGGACAACGTCATCACGTTCCCGGCGCTGATCACCACGGGCAAGAAGTTCGTCCGCATCGTCTCCTGCCAGCCGCTCGAGATGCGCGGCGAGAACGTCCCGCCGGTCTTCTCCGGCCTGCCCTCCGGCGACCGCTCCGAGTGGGACGCCTTCCGCGCCGAGTACGAGCGCACCCACCGCGAGCTGTGGACCGCCTTCAACGAGTGGTGCGTCGAGCAGGGCACCGCGCCCCTGCCCGACCTCGACTTCATCCACGAGGGCGACCTGAACCTCTACGTCTACCCCGAGATCCTCGACTACACCGCCGAGCGCCCGCTGGGCCCGGCGTGGCACCGCCTCGACTCCTCCGTGCGTGAGACCGAGGAGGACTTCACGCTGCCCTTCGAGCGGGGTGAGGGCTCGCTGGTCTACTTCTCGCTCGGCTCGCTCGGCTCCTCCGACGTGGAGCTGATGCAGCGGGTGATCGACGTGCTGGCCACCACCCCGCACCAGTACATCGTCTCCAAGGGCCCGCTGCACGAGGAGATCAAGCTGGCCGACAACATGTGGGGCGCGGAGTTCGTTCCGCAGACTAAGATCATCCCACTGTGTGACTTGGTCATCACCCATGGCGGCAACAACACGACCACCGAGGCGCTGCACTTCGGCAAGCCGATGATCCTGCTGCCGCTGTTCTGGGACCAGTACGACAACGCCCAGAGGGTCGATGAGCTCGGTTACGGTGTCAGGCTCTCGACCTACACCTTCACCGACGAGGAACTCACGGGGGCGGTCGCGAAGCTGCTCGGTGACACCGAGCTGCGCGCGCGTCTCGCCGCCGCGGGCGAGGAGATCCGGCGCCGCGACGGCCTGCGCAAGGCCGCCGACCTGATCGAGCAGCTCGGCCAGTAGCACTCTGCACAACCCTGAGAGATGAAGTCTTCCTGATGCGTGAACTGATCAACCCCGCCACTGGCCTTGTATGTGCCGAAATTCCGGATACGCCGGTCGAGAAGGTGGCGGCGGCCGTACGGGCCGCGCGTGCGGCCTTCGAGGAGTGGTCGCAGACCACCCCCGCTGAGCGCCAGCGGCTGCTGCTGCGCGTGGCCGACCTGGTGGAGGCCGACGCCGAGGAGCTGACCAGGCTCGAAGTGGAGGAGACCGGCAAGCCGGCCGGGGTGTTCAGGGACGGCGAGCTGCCGTTCGCCGTGGACAACCTGCGCTTCTTCGCCGGAGCCGCCCGCTCGCTGGAGGGCACGGGAGCCGGGGTGTTCAGCCCCGGTTACACCTCGGTCCTGCAGCGCCGCCCCGTCGGGGTGGTGGGGTCGATCGCGCCGTGGAACTTCCCGTTCGTCATGGCCGTCTGGAAGGTCGGCCCGGCGGTGGCCGCGGGCAACGCCGTGGTGATCAAGCCCGCCCCGCAGACGCCGCGCACGACGCTGCGGCTGGCCGAGCTGTTCGCCAGGGCGGGCGCGCCCGACAACCTCGTGCAGGCGATCACCGGCGACGCCGAGGCGGGCCAGGCGCTGGTCACCGACCCCGGCGTGGACATGGTGAGCGTCACCGGCTCCACCGAGACCGGCCGCGCCGTGATGAGCGGCGCGGCGGCCACGCTCAAGCGGGTCCACCTCGAACTCGGCGGCAAGGCGCCGGCGCTGGTGTTCGAGGACGCGGACCTGGCGGAGATGGCTCGCGGCGTCGCCATGGGGGCCACGTACAACAGCGGGCAGGACTGCACGGCGGCCACCCGCGTCTACGTTGCCCGCCAGGTCTACGACGAGGCCGTGGAGGCGATGCGGGCAACTCTTGCCGAAATCTCCGTCGGCGACCCCTGGGATCCGGCCACCGACATCGGCCCGCTGATCTCCGCCGCGCACCGCGACCGGGTGCACGGGTTCGTCGAGCGTTCCGGCGGCCGGGTGCTGCACGGCGGCTCCCCAATCGGGGGCTCCGGGTTTTTCTACCCGCCCACGCTTGTGACCGATGTCGCACAGACCAGCGAGATCGTGCAGGGAGAGCTGTTCGGACCGGTCCTGGTAGCGCTCCCATTCGATGGCGAGGACGAAGCGGTACGCCTGGCCAACGACACTAGATATGGCCTGGCCTCGTCGGTGTGGTCGCGTGACGTGGGGCGCGCCATGCGCGTCTCGCATCGGCTCGATGTGGGGGTGACCTGGGTCAACGATCACCTGCCCATCGCCAGTGAAGCGCCGCACGGCGGGGTGAAGGGCAGCGGGTTCGGCAAGGACATGAGCCAGGAAGCGGTGCAGGAGTATTCAGTGACGCGGCACCTGATGATCAAGCATGCGGCGCCGGCCGAGCGGGATTCCTTCCGCCCGGCCTGAAACACGTAAGGCGATATACACCCAAAGTGCCCCTTTGGGTGTGTGTGATGGGATATGTTCGGTTGGCCGATCTGGTACGGGTTGTGTTCCAATTACCCAGCCGGACAGAATCCCATGCGCCCCACGCGTGTCTGATTTTCTTCGAGCACGTACCGGCGAGAGGTTGCGAGACTCAGTGAGGACGAAAGACCCCAGGCACACGAGGTCAGGGGAGTACACAGGCGGACGGTTCCGGCTGGCGAACTGGCGTGTGCGCTCCCGGCTGGTCGCGCTGATCCTCATCCCCACGGTCGTGGGTGTGCTGCTCGCCGGCGTCCAGCTGGCCGACGCCATCGGCACCAGCGCCGAGTACCGCCGGCTCACCCAGGTGGCCGACCTGGTGCAGAACATCGACGCACTCAACCACGAGCTCGCCAAGGAGCGCACGCTCACCGCGTGGTACGTCGCCGACCGCCGCAGGGGCGGCCGCTTCGTCCAGCTCAAGACGCAGCGGCAGGCCACCGACGAGGCCAAGCAGGACGTGCTCACCGCGGCCGGCGCCATCGACGCCGCGCACTCCGCCCGCGTCCGCGAGGGCGTCGACAACACCCGCCGCTGGCTGGAGGGCCTCGACAGCCTCCGCGACTCCATGGTCGACAACGTGCCCGCGCGAGCCTCGATCAGCACGTACAGCACGATGATCGAGATCTTCTCCGGCATCCAGGCCGACCTGGGCGACGGCGTCAGCGACGACGACCTGCAAGGTGACGTCGCGGCGCTCGGCTCGCTCCAGCGCATGAAGGAGGAGGTCTCGCGGCAGCAGATCATCCTCATCGTGACGCTCCTGCAGCCCAACAGGAAGGTCGACAGCGCCGACTGGTCCGACTTCCTCGGCTCCTGGGACACGCAGCAGGCCGAGCTGGCCTCCTTCGAGGCCGAGGCCAAGCCGGCCGACCTGGCCGCCTACCGCAAGGGCGTCAGGGGCCTCCAGGTCGACCTCGCCGACGCCATGCGCCAGCGCGCCCTCGCGCAGGTACGCCAGAGCAACCGGATCAGCGACCTCGACGTCACCTCCAACCGCGACCTCAACGACTGGTTCGAGAGCACGACGGTCACCGTCAACGCCATGCGCAAGGTCGAGGACAGCCTGGCCGGGAAGATCGTGACCACCACCACCGACCTGAGCAACAACGAGCAGCGCAGCGCCATCATCTCCGGCGCCCTGATCCTCGTCCTGCTGCTCCTGGTCCTGATCATCACCACCCGCGTGGCCGGTTCGCTGGTCCGGCCGCTGCGCCGGCTGCGCGCCGAGGCGCTCCAGGTCGCCACGACCCGGCTGCCCGACACCGTCCGCGTGCTGCGCGAGTCCGGCGAGGGCGCCCAGGTGCCCGAAGTGCCGTCGATCGGCATCAACACCCGTGACGAGATCGGTGAAGTGGCCCGGGCCTTCGACGAGGTCCACCGCGAGGCGATCCGGCTGGCCGGCGACGAGGCCAAGCTGCGCGCCAACGTCAACTCGATGTTCGTCAACCTCTCCCGCCGCAGCCAGACGCTGGTCGAACGGCAGCTCCAGCTCATCGAAGGCCTGGAGCAGGGTGAAGAGGACGAGCAGCGGCTCGCGAACCTGTTCCGCCTCGACCACCTGGCCACCCGCATGCGCCGCAACAGCGAGAACCTCCTGGTCCTCGCCGGCCAGGAGGCCGCGCGCAAGTGGAGCGAGCCGGTGCCGCTGGTCGACATCGCCCGCGCCTCGCTGTCGGAGGTCGAGAACTACGAGCGGGTCCAGATCCAGATCCCGTCCGGCACCCTCATCGTCGGCCCCGCCGTCACCGACGCCGTCCACCTGCTCGCCGAGCTGATCGAGAACGCCATCTCCTTCTCCCCGCGCGAGAGCAAGGTCACCGTCACCAGCACCCCCGCCGAGGGCGGCGTCATGGTGACGATCAACGACCTGGGCATCGGCATGAGCCAGGAGGAGCTGGCCGAGGCCAACTGGCGGCTGGCCAACCCGCCCGTCGTGGACGTGTCCGTCTCGCGGCGCATGGGCCTGTTCGTGGTCGGCCGCCTGGCCCTGCGTCACGGCGTCCGCGTCCAGCTCAGCATGCGGGAGACCGGCGGCCTGAGCGCCCTGGTGTTCATGCCCGACATGCTCATCAGCAACGGTCAGGGCCTGCCGCAGCAGGGCGGCCAGTACGAGGCGTTCACCTCGTTCGACCCGAGCATGTTCCAGCAGCAGCCGCCGTCCCGCAACGGCTCGCACCCCTCCTTCGACGACATGCCCGGCCAGGTCGTCGACACCCAGTGGCCCGGCTCGCTGCCGGCGCCCGGCACGGGCAACTGGCCGTCGTTCGGCGAGCAGCCCGCCGCCGCCGAGCCGCAGCCGTCCGCCTTCGGCGACCAGCCGTCGGTGTTCGGCGACCAGCCGCCCGGCATGTACGGCGACCAGCAGTCGCCCATGTACGGCGACCAGCATTCGCCGTCGTTCGGTGACCAGCAGGCGCCCGGCTTCGGCGACCAGCAGCCGCCCGGCTTCGGCGACCCCTTCGGCGAGCCGCGGCAGCCGCAGGCCGACGAGCCTCGCTGGCCGTCGTTCGCCGAGGAGCAGCCGCCCGCCGTCCCGCAGCAGCCCACCGCCTTCGGCGAGCCGCGCTGGCCGTCCTTCACGGAGGACCCGGCCGCCTCGTCCGCGTCTTCCTCGCCTGCCGCGCCTTCCTCGCCCGCCGAGTCGTCGCCGTTCGCCGACAACCGGTGGCCGTCGTTCGCCGAGCAGCCGCCGCCCATGCAGCCCGGCGACGAGCCGCGCTGGCCGTCCTTCGCGACCGAGCCGCCGCCGCAGCAGCCGCAGCAGGACGAGTCGCGCTGGTCGTCCTTCGCCGACCCGCTGCCCCGCAGGTCCCTGTTCGAGTCGGAGGACCGGCCCAGGCCGCAGTTCGGCGACACCTACCGCTCGCCGTTCGCCGAGGAGCCCAAGCCCGCCGACCAGTTCGAGCAGAACGGCCACTCCGGCTACAACCCGTTCGGTCCCGGCGAGTACTCCTCCCAGGACATGACCGGGCCGCTCCCCGTGGTGCGCAACTCGCCGCTGGAGGAGCAGAACGAGGAGTTCCTGCCGATCTTCTCGTCGGTCGGGTCCGACTGGTTCCGCCGTCCGGAGCCCGAGATCCTGCAGCAGAGCCCCGAGCCCGAGGCCGCGCACGAGACCACGGCCGTGCACCCGGCCGTCCCCGCCGAGCAGCCGCCCGCCGCCCCGCCCCTCAGCCCCTCGGGCAAGCCCGCGCTCCCGCAGCGCAAGCCCGGGCAGTCGGGTGTGAGCGCCCCCTCCTGGTCCTCGCCCGCGGACTCCGGTTTCCAGGCCGCGCAGGCGGCCGCGCAGCCGCAGCAGTCCGGCACGACGGCATCGGGCCTGCCCCGCCGCGTGCCCAAGGCGAACCTGGTGCCGGGCACGGCCAGCCTCGCCGAGCCGCTGCCCACGTCGCCGGCGCCGCAGATCTCACCGGAGCGGTTGCGCAGCCGGCTCTCCAGCTTCCAGCAGGGTGTCCGGCAAGGCCGGGCGTTCACGCGCGGAGAAGAGAATCAGCAGGAGGACAAATGAGAGAAATGAGCCAGGGAGCGCGCGGCATCAGCTGGTTGATCACGGACTTCGTGAACAACGTGCCGGGCGTCGCCCATACGGTCGTGGTGTCGTCCGACGGGTTGCCGCTTGCCTACTCTGAGGGCTTCCCCAAAGACCGGGCCGACCAGCTCGCCGCGGTCGCCTCCGGCGTGATCAGCTTGACCCAGGGCGCCGCGCGGGTCTTCGAGGGCGGTATGGTGACGCAAACCGTCATCGAGATGCAGCGTGGGCTCTTGATGATCATGTCGATCAGTGATGGATCCTGCTTGGCGGTCCTGGCTGCTCCCGACTGTGACATGGGTCTGGTCGCGTACCAGATGACCCTGCTGGTCGAGCGGGCGGGTCAGGTACTGACTCCGGCCGTACGCGCTGAGCTGCAAGCGGCCCGCCCCCGATAGCGGGGCGGTGACAGGAGAAGAATGGTGTCAGGTCAGCAGGGTTGGGCTGGTGATAGCACTCCGCCGCATCCGGCGGCTCCCCGTCCGCAGAAGCCGAGCTCCCTGGTACGGCCCTATGCCGTGACCGGGGGGCGCACCGCGCCGCGGATGAAGTTCGCCATGGAGGCACTCGTGTCCTCCGTGACGTCGGAATACCAAGACATTTCCCTACTAAGTCCGGAGTATCAGGCGATCATTAACCTGACCCGGAACGTCCGGTCGGTCGCCGAGATCTCCGCCCTCTTACGCCAGCCTCTGGGTGTGGTCCGGGTGCTCATCGCCGACATGGCGTCGGAGGGCCTGATCCGCGTGCACCAGCCTGCGCTGGACGCGGGAAAGCCGGACCTCAACTTGCTCGAAAGGGTTCTCAGTGGACTTCGCAGGCTCTAGCCCCGGCCTAACCTCGACGAAGATCGTCGTGGCAGGGGGCTTCGGCGTGGGCAAGACGACGTTCGTGGGAGCGGTCTCGGAGATCCTGCCGCTCACCACGGAAGCGGTCATGACGGACGCCTCGGCGCACGTCGACGACGTCTCCCTCACGCCGAACAAGACGACCACGACCGTCGCCATGGACTTCGGCCGGGTCTCGCTCGACCGTGACCTGATCCTGTACCTGTTCGGCACCCCCGGACAGCACCGCTTCTGGTTCATGTGGGACGACCTGGTACGCGGCGCCATCGGCGCGGTCGTCCTCGTCGACACCCGCCGCCTGGCCGACAGCTTCCCCGCCATCGACTACTTCGAAGAGGCGAAACTGCCGTTCGTCATCGGCATCAACGGCTGGGACGGGCACTTCGCGCACGCGGAGGACGAACTCAGGGAAGCCCTGTCGATCGGCGACCACATCCCGATCGTCCGGCTGGACGCCCGGCAGCGCGAGTCGGTCAAATCCACCCTCATCACCTTGGTGGAACACGCCCTGACCCGCCACATGCACACCCCGGTCTAAGGCTTTCTCCGGTACGGGTGCCGCCTGCCTACCAGGCGGCACCCACCCGTTGCCCGTGTAGGTGGCCGGCCGTTGGGAGCCCGCCCCGATCGGGCCTCGCTCCGCTCGGGCGTTTTTCTTTTGGCGCCTTCCGGCGCACCCCCGCGCCTTCCGGCGCACCCCCGCGCCTTCTGGCGCGGTCGCGAGCCAAGCGTCCGCTGTAGCCACTTTCTGTCCGCAGCCCTGACGAGAGCAGCGTTGCTCGTTTGTGGTGCACGCTTGATGAGAGCGAAGAGGCCGGAGCGGTAGGCCCGACGGCGTGTGCTTTTTGCCTGCGTCGTGCGGCAGCCGAACCGTATGCTTGCACCCGGCGGCCATGGACATCCATCAGCGGCCATCGCGTTATCAACGTGACCCAAGCGGATTGTCATGATGGGGGATGACATCAAGTAGGCCCGTGCGGCTTACTGGTTCCACATGTTCGCCGCCGCACTCAGGGAGATATCGGCGTGGCTCCGTCATACTTCGCATTCGCTGTCGAGCCCGCTAGTCTAATGTCATGCTGACACGACTGGAAGTGCGGGGCTTCAAGAACCTGCTCGATGTCCAGGTGGACTTTGGCCCTTTCACATGTATAGCGGGAGCCAACGGCATCGGAAAGTCGAATGTCTTTGATGCCATAGAGCTTCTTTCCGCGATGGCCAGTGAGCCATTGATGGAGTCCGCACAGAAGGTCAGGGGTGCGTCCGGTCTCCGCGGGGGTGATCCACGCGACCTCTTCTGGGATGGATTCAGGGAGCATCCCCGGGAAATACATTTGGCCGCTGAGATGATTGTGCCGCCTGTGGTGGAGGACGATCTGGGAGCGGTTGCCGACGCTACGACGACGTTTCTTCGATATGAAGTGAGCATTCGCTATCTGCCGCCGAGCGGGGAGAGCAGCATCGGGCGTCTGGTGCTCACTCGCGAGGAATTGCGCCATATCACCAGGGGCGACGCCGCCAAGCATCTGAAATTTCCGCACAGTGCCAAGCACTTCCGCGGCTCGGTCATAACAGGCCAAAGGCGTGGCGGGGCCTTCCTGTCCACCGAAGAACGCGAGAGCGGGACGGTCATCAACGTCCATGGCGACGGCGGTAGCTTCGGCAAGCCGCAACCGCGAGCGGCGGCGCGGGCCGGGCGCACTGTCCTGAGCACGGTCACTACGAATGACTATCCAACGATCCTTGCCGCTCGCCGAGAGATGCAAAGCTGGCGACGCCTCGCCCTTGAGCCCTCTGCGCTCAGGGCGCCGGACGACTTCTCCGCTCCTCGCATCATGTCCGCGAACGGAGCTCATCTCGCCGCTGCTCTCTTCCGGATCGCGAATGAGAGCGCTGGGACGGACATTGACTCCGACTCTGCGGCTGTATATGCGAGAGTTTCGAGTCGGTTGGCTGATCTCGCAGGCCTGGGTGTCGAGAGCGTGTCCGTGGAGCCGGATCCTGTTCGGGAAGTTTTCACGCTGTTCATGCAGGAAAAGGGAGGGTTGCGTCTGCCGGCTCGTGCTCTTTCCGAGGGCACCCTGCGATTCCTGGCGCTATGTGTATTGTTGGAAGACCCCACGGTGTCAGGCCTGATATGCATGGAAGAGCCGGAGAACGGCATTCATCCCGCGAACCTTCCTGCCATCGTCGAGCTCGTCCGAGATCTCGCCGTAGACCCCCGGGAGGGGCCGGGAATGGAGAACCCGTTCCGGCAAGTCATTGTCAACACTCATTCCTCCGGCGTCGTGCAGCTCTGTGATCCTGACGATCTCCTTCTGGCTGCGGTCGTACCGCAGAAGACATCGGACGGAACTGTCGCGCCGTCCCTGTCGCTCCTTCCTTTCAGGGGCTCATGGCGGGCAGCGGCTGAGCATCCGGTGTTCTCGGAGGCAGACCTCATTGAATTCCTTACGCCCCCACCTGGTCGTCATATCCAACTACCGCTGGATCTGACGCCATGAGCGGAAGCGTGTGCGCGGGAATCTTCGTGGCGGAGGGCAGCTCCGACGCGCCGCTGGCTGCGATCATCGAATCCCTCTTTGCCTCCAGAGGTGTCGCGCTGAGATTGAGTGCACCAGACTTCGATCGACTGGGGAAAGTCGGTAAAGATGTCGCCTCGCGCGTGGAGGCAGGCATCAAGCTGATGGGCGGAATGCAACCCGATGTCGTGGTCGTGCACAGGGATGCGGACAATGCCGGCATTGAAGCGCGCAGAAAGGAGGTGAGAGAAGCGATCGAGCGGGTCGGCTTCGTCAATGCCTGCGTGCCGGTGATCCCCATCCGAATGACTGAGGCCTGGCTCCTTCTCGATGAAGGAGCGATCCGGCATGTCGCCGGGAATCCGCGTGGCCGAATTGACCTGGGACTGCCGAAGGTTCACGAAGTGGAGTCGCTGGCCGATCCGAAGGCGTACCTCCGTCAATGTATCTTGAAGGCAGCTCAGGTGACGGGTCGTCGCCGTGAGAGCGTGGCCAAGAGATTCCCTCAGCATCGCAGGCAGCTTCTCGACCGGCTTGACTGTGATGGAGAAGTGGCCAGGTTGAGTGGGTGGCTCTCGCTATTAGACAGCATCGATGAGGCCGTTGCCGGTCTCTGCGGCTGAAACTGAGGTTTGAGCGATACTGGCGTAGGTCCTCAATCCCGTCGTCTGTGCGTCGACCAGGCTGGCCGGTGTAGTGGGGCGGGTTACCAACTGGGTGATGGCGCACCGCTCCTCCGACCGCCGCCGCAACCTCTGGGTCCCCTCGCTGCTCGGCATCCGCCTCACCGACCGGATTCTCGCAGTCGCTTTCGGGCCCGGGGTGGCGATCGCCGAGCTGAGCCGGAGGATCGGCGACGGAGGGACGCGTCTTTGGCATCGACGATCGATTCGCCCGTCGTCTGCGTCCTGGCCACAACCTCGCTCACGAAAGGGAACGTCTACCGGAGCTCGGAGCGGGTGATTTCGAGGGCGGTCCAGTCGTCGAAGGAAAGCCTGTAGGCAGAAGAAAGTGCTTTCAGGGTTTCGGCGCTCGGAACGGCCAGGGCCCGTTCGAAGTCATCGATGGTCGATTCGGCGATTCCCGTCAGCGCGCTTATCTCGCTTCGCGACAGCCCGGTGTTCATTCGAGCCTCGCGCAGCCTTCCGGCGAACTCCCCTTCGGGGCCGGGGGGAAGGGTGGCCGGGGCGGTGGGCTGCGGGCGTGCCGTCTTCTCCGTCTCGGAGGCGACCGGTGTGGGATTTCCAGTCGTCGCGAGGAAGACGCCGAAGAGGACCCCAAGGAACACCATCATGGCCAGGCCGCCCCAGAGCAGGCCGGACGTGGCGGTGCCAGAGGAGCCGGAGGGGCTGGAGGTGCGTCGTGAATGTGACCTGACGTGAATGACCTTGCCGCTTCTGAGACGTCGCAAGTGGGACCTGACGCGGACCATGGGAGAAGGTTAAGCGTCGCCTCCGACGTGAATTCTCGCGAATCGGCGTGAAGTAAGTGACTTCCATCGCCTTTGAGACAGTCACCTTGCCTGCACGATATTCACGCGGATCCGCGCACACTCCTGCAGGCGGCCTCCGCCACCCCGAACAGCTCCACGACCATCGGCTCCACCGACGTCTGGATCTCGGCGGCCGTCTCGCCGGCGAGCAGCCGGCGGCGGATCTCCGCGTCCAGCACCCGATCGACCGCCGAGGCGAACGCCGCCATGAGCCCCGGCCGCAGCCCCTCGCTCAGCGGTGGCGCCTCTTCGGCCAGCGCGGCGGCGAGCAGGCTTTCGCGTTCCTGGCGCAGCTCCAGCTCCCTGCCGCGCAGCGCGGGGCTGGCGTCGAGGGTGCGCTGGTAGTCGATGCTGTGCATGAGCAGCCCGGCCACGTCGTAGTCGCCGAGCAGCCGCAGGTAGCCACGGGCCAGGGCCTGCGCGACCGTCTCGCCCGCGCCACGGTCTGCGACGGCGGCGCCCGGCAGCGACACGTACCCGTCGCGTTCCTGGAAGAAGAGGTCCTCTTTCGTCGGGAAGTGGTTGAACACCGTCTGGACGGCCACGTCGGCCTCGCGGGCGACGTCGGCGATCGTGACGGCGTCGAAGCCGCGGTCGAGGAAGAGCCGCATCGCCGCTTCGCCGATGGCCTGCCGCGTCTGCTGTTTCTTGCGGTCTCGCCGGGTGGCGGGCGTCGTCGGCTGGCTCATGAGGAGAAGCCTACGGGCTCGACAAGAATGTAGTAACTACATCGATGTAGTGACTATAGTGAAGATGTGACACGACACTGGAATCTGCCCAGAGTGCTCGTCGCTCTCATGGCGGCCGAGACCGCCCTCGGGGCGTTACTGTTCGACCTCGTCCTGCACGACACCGCCCACGAGCACATGTTCAACCCGGCCTGGTCGCCACACGCGAAGTTCCACGACGCGCAGTACATCGTCACCTCGCTGGCGCTCGGGCTGCTCGCCCTCGCCCTGCTCACCGGGCGTCGCGGGGATACGCACGCGCGGCTGCTGTGGGCGGCGGGGATCGTGGCGGTGCCGTGGGCGAGCATGTTCCCGGCGCTGCTGTTCCCCGGCACCGCCACCTACGATCCGGAGTTCCGGAACGAGACGCAGTTCGTCCTCGGCCTGCACGGCCAGATGTTCATGGCCGTGGTCACCCTGGCGATCCTCGCCCTGGCGGCGTTCCTCGCGTCAGCCAGGCGGAGGCGGGAGCGGGTAGCAGCGTGAGGCTGTTCGTGTTCGGCGGGAGCGGCGGCACGGGTGCCCGGCTGGTCACGCAGGCGCTCGACGCAGGTCACCGGGTCACCGCCCTGGCCCGCAGGCCCGAGTCCATGCCACGTCATGCCCGTCTGACGGTCGTGCGGGGCGATGTGCTGCGACCCGGCGGGTGGCGGCATGAGCTGGCCCGGCACGATGCCGTGCTGTCCTGTCTGGGGAGTGCGGATCGGCGGCCCACGACCGTCTACTCGCAGGGCATGACCGGCATCATCGCGGCCATGCGGGAGTGCGGGGTGCGCCGGTTGTCCTGCGTCACGTCGGCGAGCCTCGCCTTGTCGCCGGACGCGCCGCTGAGCCAGAAACTGCTGATCGGACGGGTGGTGCGACCGCTGTATCGGCACATGTACGCCGATATGGCGAAGATGGAGCGCATCGTCACCGCCGCGGACGACCTGGAGTGGACCATCGTCCGGCCGCCACGACTCACCGACGGGGCACTGACTGGAAAGTACGTGACGGCCGTCGATCAGCACCTGCCACGCACCCGTTCGTTGTCGCGCGCGGATTTGGCGCACTACCTGCTCGACCACCTCGACGATGAGCAGTCCCGGAAGGCCACGATCGAGATCTCCGGCCCGTGAGTCACAGGCGCGCCAGCAGCTCCGCCTTCTTGGCCTGGAACTCCTCCTCCGTCAGCACCCCGGCGTCCCGCAACTCGCCCAGCTTCGCGATCAGCTCGGCCACCTGAAGCCCGCGCGCGGCGATCGGCCGCCGTCTAGGAAGGGACGGAACGGCGGCCAGGACGGCGGCGGCGAAGGGCAGCGACTTGTGGGTGGCGCCCCAGCCGAGGCTGAAGATGACGGACGCCGGATCCTTGTTCGGATCGGAGGGCATGCGCCGCCCGCGCACCTTCAGCCGGAGCGAGCCGCTGGCCCCCTCGGGCGCGTGCCACTCGACCCCCTCCAGTTCGGCGATGGAAAAGCGCTGGTCACCGGCCGAGTACTTGGCGGAGGACGCTCCGGACCAGAACCAGGTGAAGGTGACGTGGTCGCCGTCGAAGGACGCGGCGCCGTCCCAGCCCTTGAAGGCGAGCGGCACCGGGGGAGCGGCGATGAGGAAGCGGTCGGCGGGACCGCGGTCGGTCAGGGCCGAGCGCAGCTTGTCCGCGTAGTAGTCGGCGAGCGTCTCCTTGGCGGCGGGCAACACCAGCCGGAAGGGGTCGGCGGGCGCCTTGAGCTGGCCGGCGGCGGCCGCCAGCACGGGGTCGGCGCCCTGCCTGGGCACCAGGCGCAGCACCACGGTGCGGCGCCTGCCAGGGGTGAGTGCGACGTCTGCGAGGGCCGCGTAGGGGACGACGCGTACGCCGAGCGCGGTGACGAGTCTGGTGGCTCCGCGCTGCCCGGGGGTGATGGTGAGCGACTCAGGTCCGAATGCCCACGTGCAGTTCAGGCCCGCTAAGACATCCTCCATTACCCCAGCGTACGTGGCGGTTTGCCGTAATAAAGACTGATGAATGACGCAATGGTGGACGGATGGCCGCCGTCGTTAGCGTCGGCGGGTGCTGAGAACGTTGCTCGTCACCATCATGCTTCTCCTGCCCGCCGGCCCCGCCGCCACCGCGCGGGAGGCGGTCACCGCCGAGGCGGTGGACGCGTTCGTCACCCGGTACCGGGAGCGGACCGGGCTGCCAGGAGCCGCGGTCGCCGTCACCCACGGCGACCGCGTCGTGCGCGCCGCCGGTTACGGGCGAACCGCGACCGGTGACCCGCTCACGGCGGACACGCCGATGGCGGTGGCGTCGGTGAGCAAGTCGTTCACCGCCACCGCCGTCCTGCGGCTCGTGGAGCGCGGCGAGGTCGAGCTGGACCAGCCGGTGCGCCGCTACCTGCCCGAGTTCGCCATGGCCGACCCCCGGGCGGCCGGGATCACCGTCCGTCAGTTGCTGAACCAGACCTCGGGCATGGCCGACTCCGCCTTCCACGAGAAGAGCCTCCCCCAGCCGGCGACGCTGCGGGGAGCCGTCGCCCGGCTGAGGACGGCCCGGCTCGCGTCGGCCCCGGGCACCGCCTACAGCTACCACAACACGAACTTCCAGGTCGCCGCCCGGCTGGTCGAGGTGGTGAGCGGCGAGCCGTTCGCGGCCTTCCTGCGCGCCGAGGTGTTCGCGCCGCTCGGCATGCGCCACAGCACCACCATCGACACGGACCGCGACCTGCCCGGCAGTGCCCGCGGTCACCTGTACGTGCTCGGCCGCCCCATCCCGCTGCCCGAGCCGGCCGGGTTCGGCAACGGCTCAGGCGGCGTGCTCAGCACCGCTCACGACATGGCCCGCTGGCTGATCGCGCAGAACACCGGCGACGGCGTCCTGTCGGCGGCCGGCGTGCGGGTCTCGCGTACGCCGTCCCCGCAGAACCCCGAGTACGCGCTCGGCTGGACCCTCGGCAAGACCCCGCGCGGAGCCGCCACGGTCGAGCACGAGGGCGACCTGTTCACCTCCACGGCGTACCAGCTCCTGATTCCGGCGTCGGGATACGGGATCGCGGTCATGGCGAATACCGGCATGGCGTTCGAGGACGCGGACACGCTCATGGCCGGGCTGGTCGCGCTGGTCGAGGGGGACGCGCCGGCGCAGCCGGGTTTCTCGCCTCTCCTGGTCACCGACCTGCTGTTCCTGCTGGCGGCCCTGGCGACGATCGTCCTGGGCGTGCGTGGCGTGGTGCGCGCCCGGCGGTGGACCGCCCGGTGGTGGGCGTTGCCGCTCCACCTGGCGCCGCTCGCGCTGTGCCTGCTGGCCGCTCCCGTCTTCCGGGTGCTCGCCCGGGGCAGCGACATCGCGTGGATCCAGGTGGTCTATCTCTATCCGACGTTCATGGCCGCGCTGGTGACGGCTGCGGCGGCGGGGACGGCGGTGGTGATCGCCCGCCTCGCCGCCCGGTGGGCAGGACGCCGGGCGATGCCCCGAGGGGTGATCGCCCGGCCGCACCGCTAGACGGTGGCGTGGCCGCGAACGAGCCGCCCCACCTCGGCGCGCAGGTGCACGAAGTCAGGATGCTCCCGCGTGGTGATCTGGTCACGCGGCCCGGGCAGATCCACCTTCAGATCCCCCACCACGTGCGCGGGCGCCTTGGACAGCACGACCACCCGGTCACCGACGTACACGCTCTCGTCGATGTCATGCGTGATGAGCACGATCGTCATCTGGTGGTGACCGCGCACCTTGAGCACCAGGTCCTCAAGGTCCTCCCTGGTCTGCGCGTCCACGGACCCGAACGGCTCGTCCATGAGCATCAGCGTCGGCCGGTAGGCGAGTGCCCGCGCGATCGCGACGCGCTGCTGCATGCCGCCGGAGAGCTGGAACGGGTACTTGCGTCCCGCGTTGGACAGGCCCACCGACTCCAGCGCCTCGGCGGCGGCCTCGCGGCGCTGCTTCTTGTCCATGTTCTTGCGGCGCAGCGGCAGGGCCACGTTGTCGGCGACCGACATCCACGGGAACAGCGAGCGGCTGTAGTCCTGGAAGACCACGGCGAGGTTGTCCGGCGTCTGGCGGACGAGCTCGCCGTCCACCCTGACCTGCCCGCCCGTGGGCTGGATGAGGCCGGCGATGGAGCGGAGCAGCGTCGACTTACCGCAGCCGGAGGGGCCCACGATGCAGAGCAGCTCGCCCGCGGCGACGCTCAGGTTGAGTCCTTCGATGGCGTGGTGCGCGTTGGGAGTACCGCCGCCGTACACATGGGAAAGGTTGTCTATCTCGAGCAATGGAATTCCTAGGGGGCGAGACCGCGGTCAGCACGGCAACTCTTCCGGAGTCGGAATTGACTCTAGCGGAGCGGAAAATGCTGGACATGTCAGTCAGGTAAACCTATTCTGGCGCGATCTTACTCTGGCACGTTCCGGCCTGTCATGGGAGTCACAGGGTCAAACACTCCATGACTCCCTTTCGTTCAGCGCCCGCACGTCGGCGTCGGAGATGCCGCGCTGGGCGGCCTCCATGGCGGCCACCTCCGCGGCCGTGAGCACCTCGCCGATGTGCCGGAATCCGCCGGGCGCGCGCCGGCTGACCAGCGCGATCGTCTCTTCGAGCGGCAGCGAGCGGTGCGCGAGCACGAGCGCCGACGTGGGCGGGCGCCTCTCCTGTTCGTACGCCGCCAGCGCCGCCCCCGGTTCGTCGTGCGTGGCCAGGCAACGGGCCAGGTACCGGGCGTCGAGCACGGCCTGGGAGCCGCCGTTGGAGCCGACGGGGTACATGGGGTGGGCGGCGTCGCCGAGCAGGGTGACCCGGCCTTCGCCCCAGCGTGGCAGGGGGTCGCGGTCGACCATCGGGTACTCGAGTATCCGCTTGGTGGCGGCGAGCAATGCCGGGATGTCGACGAGCGGGTACTTCCACGCGGCGAAATGCGCGCAGACGTCGGCGTGGGCGCCCTCGCGGGACCAATCGGCGTCCGGGACGATCCCGGGCTCGGCCACCTTTACCTCGGCCACCCAATTGAGCAGCCGGGGATTGCGCGCCGAGATGTGATAAGTGACGAATTTCGCGGCGGAGTTCGAGCCGCCGGCCAGCACCGTGGCGCCGTCGAGCACCTGGTCGCTGTCGCCCACCCCGCGCCACATCCTGATCCCGCCCCACCGCAGCGGGTCGCCGGCCGGGTCGTGCAGCCTGGCGCGGACGGACGACTGCACCCCGTCGGCGCCGACCAGCACGTCCACCCGCTCCCGCGAGATCCGCCCGCCCTCCCGGAGGGTGACGAGCACCCCGGCGTCGTCCTGCTCGAAGTCCTCGAAGGCGACGCCGGTGCGCACCGGCCCGATCCGCTTCTCGACCGCCGCCAGGAGCAGCATCTGCAGCTCGCCCCGGTGCACGCTGTACTGCGGCCACCGGAAACCGGCCGACCGCCCGCGCGGCAGGGCCATGATGATGTTGCCGTGCCGGTCGGCGACCGACATGAAGGTGGTCTCCACGCCCAGCTCCGCCAGCTCGGGGCCGAGCCCGAGCTCGGTGAACTCGCGTACGGCGTGCGGTTGCACGTTGATGCCCACCCCGAGCGGCCGCAACGTGCGGGCCGCCTCCACCACCACACAGTCGAGGCCCGCGGCGTGCAGGCTCAGCGCCGTGCTCAGCCCCCCGATGCCCCCACCAACGATCATCGTCTTCATGGCGCCCCCAGACGCGACGACGTCCCCGTGGCAGCGACTCTAGCCGACGAGTTGCTGCGCGGCGTGGTGCCAGCCGAGCACCCGCCGCTCGACGATCAGGAACAGCTCGTTGAGCAGGTAGCCCAGGATGCCGAGCAGCACGATCCCGGCCCACATGGCGGGCAGGTCGAACGTCGCGTACGCGTCGGTGAGCTGGAAGCCGATGCCGTTGGTGGTGCCGGGCAGCAGCTCGGAGAAGACCATGACGATCAGCGAGAGCGACAGGGCCAGCCGCAGCCCGGCGAACATCTTGGGCAGCGCGGACGGCAGGATGACCCGGACGAGCCGTTCGGTGTGCGACAGCCGGAACGCCTTGCAGGTGTCCAGGTGCAGCGGCTCCACCGAGCGGGCGCCGTCGGCGGTGTTGAGCAGCACCGGCCACACGATGCTGAACACGATGAACGCGAGCTGCATCCGCAGCCCGAAGCCGAACACCACCAGGAAGACGGTGACCAGCGCGGGCGGCGGGATGGCGCGCAGGAACTGCAGCACGCCGTCGAGATAGTCGTACGCGCGCGCCGACAGCCCCACCGCCAGCCCGAGCACCACCCCGGCCAGCGCGCCCCCGGCGAACCCGAGTGCCATCCGGCCCAGGCTGGGCAGGATGTTGCCGATGGCCAGGTCGGTGAGGAACAGCGTGCCGGGCGGCCCGGAGAACCACATCGCGTGCATCCTGGTCATGATCGTGCTGGGCGGCGGGAAGAACGGGCTGGCCGCCACCAGGGTGGCCAGCTCCCAGAGCAGGACGAGCCCGGCCAGCACCAGCGTCCTGAACACGGCGGTGCGCATTCCCCGCCCCCTCATGAGCGCTCTCCCAACTGCGCGTGGTGCCAGCGGAAGGCCCGCCGTTCGACGGCCACCAGCAGCGCGTTCACCGCGACACCGAACAGCCCCACCCAGAACACCCCGGCCAGGATGTCGGTCATGCGCGCGGGCACGGCGATGCCGGCGAAGAAGATGAACACGCCGATGCCGTCGCCCCGCCCGGCCACGATCTCGGTGCTGACGGTCAGGATGAGCGCCACGCCGGCGGCCAGCCGGAAGCCGGTGGTGATGAACGGCGCCGACGAGGGCAGCGAGACCCGCAGCAGCACGGACAGGGGGCCGAAGCCGTAGGAGCGCAGGGACTCCTTGGCCAGGGGGTCCACGCCGCGCAGGCCGTACATCGTGTTGTAGAGGATGGGCCACAGCGAGGCGTAGACCACCAGCGCGATCCGGTGCTGCAGGCCCGTGCCGATCACCAGCGCCACCAGCGGGATCAGCGCCACGGAGGGGATCGGCCGCAGGAACTCCACGACCGAGCGCATGGCGGCGTCCACGATCGGCACGCTGCCGAGCAGCAGGCCGAGCGGCACGGCGATCAGGGCCGCCACGCACAGTCCGATGGCCCAGGCGAGCAGGCTGGTCAGGGCGTGCGTGCGGAAGGCCGGGTCGAGCAGCAGCGCGGCGGCGCGCCCGACGATCTCGGAGGCGGGCGGCAGGAACTCGGGGTCGGCCAGCCCTGTTCTGCCGGCCAGTTCGATGAGGGCGGCGAACGCGAGAGCCCCGGCCGCCCGGCGGTACCAGCGGGACGCGGAGGACACCGCGGACGCCGGACGGGCGCGGGGCAGGAGCTGCGTGCTCACCCGGAGGTGGTGGGCGACATGAGTGACTTGACGTCGATCTCCTTCGTCAGCCACTTGGCTTCCCACATCCAGTCGGCCACCCGCTGGAGGCGGACCGGGTTGTCATTGCTGGAGAAGTAGGGGAAGGTCACGGTCGCCGCCGTGGCGGCGTCGATCTGCGTGAAGTTGGGCAGCACCTTGGCCACCACTTCGCGGTTGTTCTCCATGAGCTTGGCCGCGTTGTGGATGGCGCGCTGGAAGGCCGCCGCCGTCTTCGGGTTCTTGTCGTACCAGTCCTGGGTGCTGACGTAGCCGGAGATGGGGAACTCGGCGGCGGGGCCGGAGGCGGGGTCGAGGATCTTGCGGGCGCCCATGGCGGAGGTGGCGGCGGTGACCATGGGCTCGCCCAGGTAGGCGGCGTCGATCTGGCCGCCCTTCCACGAGGGCATGATGTTCTGGAACGTCACCTGGACGTACTTGATGGTGGCCGGATCGACGTTGTTGGCCTTGAGCACCTGGGTGAGGGCCAGCTCCTGGAAGTTGTGCAGGACGTTGACGTTGATCGTCTTGCCTTCGAGGTCCTTCGGCGTCTTGATGGGGGAGCCGGGCAGGGCCATGATGCTCAGCGAGTCGGGGGCCGCGCGAGAGCCCTCGGCCAGGATGCGCAGTTTGAGCGCCTGCTTGTCGTGCGCGGCGAACATCGACACGTAGTTGCCGAACATGGCGTCGATCTCGCCCTTGACCATCATGGGGATGGCTTCCGGCGCGGCCTGGACGACCTCGGGGGTGACGTCCAGCCCTTCCTGCTCGAACAGGCCCTGGTCGATGGCGACGTAGATGGCGGCACTGTCGATGGCGGGCAGGGTTGCGATCTTGAGCTTCGTCTTCTCCAGGCCGCCGGCGGATGCGGAGGGCGGGGCGCTGGCGGTCGTTTCGGCGCCGGTGCTGCACGCCGCGGCGCCGAGGGTCAAAGCGAACCCGATGATGGCGGCTCTGGCGGATCGGCCAAGCCTCATGTCAGGGACTCCCTTCAGATGGAGCCAGGGGGGGACCGGGTGGCTTCTGCTCCCGGGGGCTGCGTGCCTGACGCACAACAGGGATTGACCGTAGCACCAAATGGGTGGTCATTATGGCGAAGATAACACTTGTGGTTGCAATGTCCGATTGCCGCTATATCGTGAAAATTTGACGACCTGCAAGAAGGCTGGCGTTTGTCCGGTTTGGGAAAGGAGGTGACTGGCGGGACTTCGGTTGCTGATGTGGTGATTTCGGTTCGATGTATTCCGCTTGTCAGGACGAGGCTCGCGGAACGGTCGATCGTTGCCGCATATCCCCAGGTGGGAGCCGCTTTACCGATTCTGTCGCATTTTCTGGACATCTAGGGATAAACACCTCATCGGGGCACTTTCGGTGGTTGGCCCTGGTCGGCCCGTGTGCTCAAATGGCGCATATCTCGATGGACAAAATTGCCCGACGTGAAAACCCGCATGTCACCGAGAATTCCCTCAAGGGCGAGAGGTTGCGAAGGCAAGTGAGAACGCAGAGCGCTGAAGCTTCCGCTGACCGCGAGCCGCACGGCCATCAGAAGCGACGGCTGCCCAATCCACCGTCAAAGAGATTCGGATTGGGCAACTGGCACGTGCGGTCGCGCCTCATCGCGCTGATCGTCGTTCCGACGGCCGTCGCCGTGGGCCTGGGCGGGCTGAACGTCGTCACCTCGCTCAGTGACGCCAACACGTACCAGACCCTCCGGGAGGTCGCCGAGCTGAGCGAGCAGCTCGGAGCCGTCACGCACGAGCTGTCCTTCGAACGCGACGAGACCGCCCTGTACATCGCCCAAGGCCGGCCGCAGGACCGCGAGGGGCAACTGGGCACCACCCACAGTCAGGTGAACAGCCTCATCGAGGAAGCCAAGCAGCGCGCGCGCGCTCTCTCCGAGACCCATGCCGAGGCCGTCCGCCCGGTGCTGCGCCGGCTTGAGGAGATCCCGACGCTGCGCGAGACGGCCATCGACGGCAAGATCCAGCCGCTGCCGATGATCCAGAAGTACTCGCAGATCATCGCCAGGCTGCTGCAGTTCCACGACCAGGTCGGCCAGGTGGCGGTGGACGACCAGGTGGCCGACAGCGCCAGCGCCATGGCCGCCATCTCGCGGGCCAAGGAGCAGGCCTCCAAGCAGCGCGGCATCCTGGCCAGCGCGCTGGACAACAAGAGCTTCGACAGCGGCGAGCTGGACGCGCTCACCGACGCCAAGTCGCGCGAGGAGAGCGAGGAGACGCTCTTCGGCGTCCTGGCCAACCTCGACCAGCTCGAGCTCTACCGCAACACCGTCGTGGGCCAGGACGTCGACCAGACCGACCTGTTCCGGCTGCGGGCCATGGCCCAGTCGGCCGAGGGCAAGGAGCTGAGCATCGGCGTGCGGCCCGACCGGGACGTGACCACCTGGGTCGAGGTCAGCACGGGCAAGATCGACGCGCTGCGGGTCGTGGAGAAGGAGCTGTCCTCCTCCGTCATCCTGCGCGCGCGAGGGCTGGAGGAGGCCGCCAACCGCTCGGCGATGATCTCCGGCGGTCTCATCCTGCTGCTGCTGATCGTCGTCATCGCGATCATCTCGCTCATCGCCAGCTCGCTCATCAGGCCGCTGCGCCGGCTGCGCCGCGAGGCGCTCGACATCGCCGGGCAGCGCCTGCCGGAGACCGTGCGGCAGTTGCGCGAGAGCACCGATGGCACGGTCCCGCCCGTCACGCCGATAGGCGTTGACACTCACGACGAGATCGGCGAGGTGGCGCGGGCCTTCGACGAGGTGCACCGCGAGGCGGTCCGGCTGGCGGGCGAGGAGTCCAGGCTGCGCAGCAACGTCAACGCGATGTTCGTGAACCTGTCGCGGCGCAGCCAGACGCTGGTGGAGCGGCAGATCACCCTGATCGACGGCCTGGAGCAGGGCGAGCAGGACGAGCAGCGGCTCGGCAACCTGTTCAAGCTGGACCACCTGGCCACCCGCATGCGCCGCAACAGCGAGAACCTGCTGGTCCTGGCCGGCCAGGACCCGCCGCGCCGCTGGAGCCAGCCGGTCAAGCTGGTGGACGTGGCCCGCGCCTCCCTGTCGGAGGTCGAGAGCTACGAGCGGGTCGTCCTCCAGGTGCCCGACGGGGTGTCGGTGGCGGGGCAGGCCGTCAACGACGTCATCCACCTGCTCGCCGAGCTGGTCGAGAACGCGTTGTCGTTCTCGCCGCGCGAGACCAGGGTGACGGTGTCCGGCAGCCGGATAGACGGCGGCGGCGTGATGTTGTCGATCACCGACTCCGGCATCGGCATGACCCAGGAGGAGCTGGTCCAGGCCAACGACCGGCTGATGGAAGCGCCCAGCGTGGACGTGTCGGTGTCGCGGCGGATGGGCCTGTTCGTGGTCGCCAGGCTGGCGCACCGGCACGGCATCCGCGTGCAGTTGCGCCCGCACAGCTCCGGCGGGCTGACCGCGATGGTGCTGATCCCGGAGAACATGCTGGGCTCCCAGGCTCCGGCCTTCGCGGGGATGCCGTCGTTCTCGGGCAACCAGCCGCCGTCCTTCCCGGGGAACCAGCCGTTCTCCCCGGACCAGCCGCCGCCCTTCCCGGCTGACCAGCCTCCGGCCTTCTCCAGCGATCAGCCCCCGGCCTTCGCGGGCTCCGCGACGGGCGGCCCCGGCGGCCCCGGCGGTTCTGGGGGCGAGCCGTACTCCGGGCCGCATCCCGCCCCGCCGGCCACCGACTGGCCGCAGCAGACGTTCCAGATGGGGCCCGGCCACCCGTCGTTCCCGTCGAACCCCGAGGCGGGGGGCAACTGGGGGAGCCCGACCGGCTGGCAGCCGGACCCGACCGCCTGGCCGTCGGAGCCGCGCAGCGGCTTCCAGAGCGGCGACATCTGGACCCCGCCCCGCGGCCCGGCCTGGAACGGAGACCGCGGCCTGCCCAAACGACCCGTCCCCGCACCACCGCCCGGCGGCTGGAGCCAGGACACCAACCCGCCGCAGCGACCGGGGTTCGACTACCCCGACTCCGAGTCCGCGACCGGCACCGACCCCATGCCGGCGGCACCGCCCGCGTCCGCCGGCGACGACTACCTGCCGATCTTCGCCGCGGTGGAGTCGGCCTGGTTCGGCCGCGACACGAACGGCGCGAGCTGGGGCTCCTCGAAGGCGGACGCGGGCTGGAGCGCGGCGGAGGCAGTGGTGGAACCGGTACGCGACGGCGCGACGGCGGCCGGCCTGCCCAAACGGGTGCCCAAGGCCAACCTGGTGCCAGGCTCGGCGGACACCCCGGCCTCCCCGCAGGGCGTGACACCGATGCCGTCGGTGTCCCCCGACCGGGTGCGCAACCGGCTCTCCAGCTTCCAGCAGGGCTTCCGGGCGGCCCGCGACGACATCACCGAGGGCAGGGCGCTCCCGCCCACCGGTCCCAAGCAGAGCGAGAGAGAGGAGGGAGTATGAACGACCTCAGCCACGCGGCACGCGGCGTCGACTGGCTGATCACGGACTTCGTCAGCACGGTCCCGGGCGTGGCGCACGCGGTGGTCGTCTCGTCCGATGGGCTGCCGCTGGCGGCCTCCGCGGGCTTTCCTGCTGACCGGGCCGATCAGCTGGCCGCCATCGCGTCGGGCCTGGTGAGCCTGACGCAGGGTGCGGCCAGGGTGTTCGAGGGTGGTGCGGTCAATCAGACGATCGTGGAGATGCAGCGCGGCCTGATGCTGATCATGTCGATCAGTGACGGCTCGTGCCTGGCGGTGCTGGCGGCGCCGGACTGCGACATGGGTCTGGTGGCGTATCAGATGACGCTGATGGTCGATCGCGCCGGTCAGGTGCTGACTCCGGCTGTGCGTGCCGAGCTGCGCGCCAGCCAGACCAGGTGATGTACGTGACGGACCCGAGATGGAACAGCGGCGGTTGGGCCCCTCCGCCTCAGCCCCAGTCCCAGTCGCAGCTGAATCCCGACCCCGCATCGCCCGTCCGCCCGTACGCGGTGACAGGTGGACGGACGGCGCCGCGGGTCAAGCTGGCGATGGAGGCCCTCGTGTCCTCGGCGACCGCCGAGCAGCGCGAGTTCTCCCACATCACGCCGGAGTACCAGGCGATCAGTCAACTGTGCCGGCAGGTGCGGTCCGTGGCAGAGGTGTCGGCCCTGCTGCGGATCCCGCTCGGCGTGGTCCGCGTGCTGATCGCTGACATGGCCGCCGAAGGTCTGGTTCGCGTGCATCAGCCACAGCTGGACGCCGGCAGGCCGGACGTCAATCTGCTCGAAAGGGTGCTCAGTGGACTTCGCAGGCTCTAGCCCCGGCCTCACCTCGACGAAAATCGTGGTGGCTGGCGGTTTCGGGGTGGGCAAGACGACGTTCGTGGGAGCGGTGTCGGAGATCATGCCGTTGACGACGGAGGCCGTCATGACGGACGCCTCCGCCGGGATCGACGACCTCGGCATGACACCGCTGAAGTCGACCACGACCGTCGCCATGGACTTCGGCCGGGTCTCCCTGGACCGCGACCTGATCCTGTACCTGTTCGGCACGCCCGGGCAGCACCGGTTCTGGTTCATGTGGGACGACCTGGTGCGCGGCGCCATCGGCGCGGTCGTGCTGGTCGACACGCGTCGCCTGGCCGACAGTTTCCCGGCGATCGACTATTTCGAGGAGGCGCAACTCCCGTTCGTGGTGGGCATCAACGGCTGGGACGGCCAGTACCCGCACAGCGACTCCGAGGTGCGCGACGCGCTTACGCTGGCGCCGCACATCCCGATGGTGCGGCTGGACGCCCGCAAGAAGGATTCGGTGAAGAACGCGCTGATCCAGCTCGTCGAGCACGCCCTGACCGTCCGCATGGCCGTCCCCGGCTGGGGCGGCTGACCTCCGCGAGCCCGTTGACGCGGGCCCGATCACATGATCACAATGGCTCCCGCCGAGCATCGCAGGAGCCCGCACCGCATGAACGTGAGGAACCCGATCACCGGGCAATCCGACAGACCGCTCGCTCCGATCCCGCCCGACCGGCTGGCCGCCGTCGCGACCGGGCTGCGCGAGCGGGCCCCCGCATGGCTGAGCGCCGATCGCAGCGCGGCCCTGTCCCGCTTCGGGGCCGCGCTGGCCGATGACGACGCCCTGCTCTCCGCCCTGGTGGCCGACACCGGCAGGGTGGGGGAGTCGCTGCTGGAGCGCCGGCTGGTGGCCGCGCTCATCGAGCGCTGGGTACGCCAGGCGCCCGCGCTGCTCGCCCCGCCCGCCGAGCGCCCGGCCTCCCTGCCAGGGGTTTCGGTGGCGGGCGACGCGGTGCCGTACGAGCTGGTGGGGGTGATCACCCCGTGGAACCTGCCTCTCCTGCTCGGCCTCATCGACGCCGTCCCCGCGCTGGCGGCGGGCTGCGCGGTGCTGGTCAAGCCGAGCGAGGTGACGCCCCGCTTCATCGAGCCGCTCATGCGGCTCGTCCCCGACGAGCTGCCGCTGCGGGTCGTCGAGGGCGACGGCGGCACGGGTGCGGCGCTGGTGGACCTGGTGGACGCGGTGGTGTTCACCGGCAGCGTCGCGACGGGGCGGCGGGTGGCGCTGGCGGCGGCCCGCGCGTTCGTGCCGGCGTTCCTGGAGCTGGGCGGCAAGGACCCGGCGATCGTGCTGGCCGGAGCCGACCTCGACCGCGCCGCGGCGGCCGTCCTGTGGGGCGGGACGGCGAACGCCGGGCAGTCCTGCCAGTCCGTCGAGCGGATCTACGTGGCCCGCGAGGTGCACGACGAGTTCCTCGACCGGCTCGTGGCCGCGGCCGGGCAGGTCGGCCTGACCTGCGAGGGCGGCCCGATCGGGCCCATCATCAAGCCGGGCCAGGAGGACGTGATCGCCGCCCACCTGGCCGACGCCGTGGCCAAGGGCGCGACCGTGCACACCGGCGGGCGCATCGAGCGGCACGGCGGCGGCCACTGGTGCCGCCCCACCGTGTTGTCGGGCGTCGATCACGGCATGCTCGTCATGACGGAGGAGACGTTCGGCCCGGTGCTGCCGGTCATGGCGGTGTCCGGGCCCGACGAGGCGGTCGCGCTGGCCAACGACTCGGTCTACGGGCTGTCGGCCGCCGTCTTCGCCGCAGGAGAGGAGCAGGCCCGCGCCGTCGCGGCCCGCCTCCAGGTCGGCGCCGTGAGCGTCAACGACGCCGGGCTGACCGCGCTCGTGCACGAGGGCGAGAAGAACTCCTTCCGCCTGTCGGGCCTGGGCGGCTCGCGCATGGGCGCGGCCTCCATCAGCCGGTTCCTGCGCCGCCGGGCCTTCCTGGTCAACCGATCCGACGCCGCCGACCCGTGGTGGCACAGCACGAAGGAGTGACCGGATGGGACTGCGCGAGCAGATGCCGCTGCTGGCCAGGCACGAAGGCGAGTGGGAGGGCGAGTACCGCCACGTCGGCCCCGACGGCGAGCTGCTCGACCGGCACCGGGTGCGGATGACCTGCGAGATCCGCGGCGAGGTCTACCACCAGACCAACCGCTACACCTGGGACGACGGCCGCACCGAGGTGCACGAGTTCCCCGGCGTGTATCTCGGCGGCGGGCGGTGCGGCTTCGACACCGAGCGGCTCAAGGGCGAGTTCTGGGAGCTGGACGACAGCACCATCTACCTGACCTGGCGGTTCAAGGGGGAGGACCTGCGGCTGTTCGAGCTCATCGTGCTGAGCGAGGACGGCCGCACGCGCAGCCGGGTGTGGCAGTGGCTGCGCGACGGGGTGTGCGTGCGGCGGACGCTGATCGACGAGCGGCGGGCCGGATGACCGCGTACACGGCGCTGGCGCTGCAGGTGCAGACCCGCCCCGGCGCGGGCATCGCGGCCGCGATCGACCGGATCGGCGCCCAGGTGGCGGGCTCGAAGGCGTGGCTCGGCCCTGAGCTGCGCCTGGTCGTGCTGCCCGAGTACGTGCTGACCGGCTTCCCGCTGCGGGAGAGCACCGCGCAGTGGCGCGACAGGGCGGCCATCGACCCCGGCGGCCCGGAGTACCGCGCGCTCGGCGCCGTCGCCGCGGATCAGGACGTGTTCCTGTGCGTCAACGCCTACGAGCGCGACGAGCACTTCCCCGACCTGTTCTTCCAGGCCACGGTGATCCTCGCGCCGTCGGGGGAGTGCGTGCTGCGCTACCGCAGGCTGCACTCGCTGTTCTCGCCGACGCCGTACGACGTGTGGGAGCGCTACCTGGAGATCTACGGCATCGACGGGGTGCTGCCGGTGGCGCGTACCGAGATCGGCAACCTCGCCGTGGTCGCCTCCGAGGAGATCCTCATGCCGGAGCTGGCCCGCGCGCTCGCGCTGCGTGGCGCCGAGGTGCTCTGCAACCCCACGTCGGAGGCGTCGTCACCGCAGCTCACGCCCAAGGCCGTCGCCCGCCGCGCCCGCGCCGTGGAGAACCTGGCCTGCGTGGTGTCGGCCAACAGCGGCGGCCTGACCGGCATCGCGATCCCCGGCGACTCCACCAACGGCGGCTCCGAGGTGATCGACCACCAGGGGCGGGTGCTCGCCCAGGCGGGGCCGGGCGAGACGCTGGTGGCGGCAGCCGAGCTGGACCTCGCCGCGCTGCGCCGCGCCCGGCTGCGACCCGGCATGGCCAACCTGCTCAGCCGGGTCAAGACCGGGCTGTGGGCCGGCGAGTACGCCAGGCACGACGTGGAGCGGCCCGCGAAAGGCGTACCCGATCGGGCGGTGCTCCGGGCGAGGCAGGTGGAGGCCATCGCCCGGTTGTTCGGCTGACTCCGGTCAGGTGTCGCCGGTGCGGGCGCTCGTGTGCCAGCCCAGCACCGCCCGCTCCACGCCGAGGAACGCCGCGTTGAGCCCGATGCCGAGCAGCCCGAGCAGCACGATCCCGGCCCACATGGCCGGGATGTCGAACTGGCTCTGCGCCTCCAGCATCCGGTGCCCGACCCCTTCGCTGCTGCCCACCAGCTCGGAGATGACCATCATGATGAGCGCCAGCGACACGCTCAGCCGCAGCCCGGCGAAGATCTTCGGAGCTGCGGCAGGCAGGATGATCTTCGTGAGGCGATGCCAGGAGCTCAGCCGGTAGACCGCGCCCGTCTCGATGTACTGCCGGTCCACGTGGCGGGCGCCGTCCATGCTGTTGATCAGCACCGGCCAGACGACGCCGTACACGATCGAGGCCACCTGCATCGGCGTGCCGACCTTGAACAACACCAGGAACACCGGCAGCAGCGCGGCGGGCGGAACCGACCTGCCGAAGTGCACCAGCGGCTCCACCAGCCCCGCCAGCCAGGACGAGCGCCCCAGCACCACCCCGACCAGCACCCCCGCCAAGCACGCGATCGACCACCCGGCGAACAGCCTGGACAGGCTCGGCACCAGGTCCGCCACCGCCTCGTCGGTCAGGAACACCCGCGACGGCGGCCCCGAGAACCACAGCTCCCGCAGCCGCGTCACGATCAGCGACGGCGGCGGGAAGTACGTGGCCTGCACCGACCGCGTGATCAGCTCCCAGGCCAGCACCGCCACGGGCAGCAGCCAGTACCACGCCACCCGCCGCACGACGCTCACGTGCCCTCCCCCGTCCGCGCGTGATGCCAGTGGAACAACCGCCGCTCACCGGCCGTGAACAGCAGATTCGCCGCCAGCCCGAGCACACCCGCCCACACCGTGGCCGCCAGCACCCTGTCGAGCCTGTTGGCGCTGCCCGCCAGCGACTGGAACGCCCCGATCCCGCCGCCGCCCGGCGCCAGCAGCTCCACGCTCACCGCCACGATCAGGGTGACCGCCACCGCGATCCGCACCCCCGTCGCGATGAACGGCGCCGCGCTCGGCAGGCTCACCCGCAGCACCACCGCCAGCCGGCCGAAGCCGAAGCTGCGCAGCGTCTCCTTGGCGAGCGGATCGACGTCGCTCAGGCCGTACATCGTGTTGATCAGCAGCGGCCACGAGCAGGTGTAGACGACCAGAGCGGTCTTGGCGTCGTGACCCTCGGGGAACAGGAACACCGCCAGCGGGATCAGCGCCACCGACGGGATCGGCCGCAGGAACTCCACCAGCGGGCGGGCCGAGCGCTCCATGAACGGCACCGTCCCGAACAGCAGGCCCGCGGGCACGGCCACCGCGATCGCGATCACCAGGCCCAGCAGGCACGGGCCGAGCGTGGCCAGCACGTCGGTCCTGAACTGGGCGTCCATCGGCAGGGTGGCCGCCGTGGCGAGCACGTGCGACACGTACGGCAGGAAGTCCGGGATCAGCCCGGTCCGGCCGGCCAGCTCGGCGGCGGCGAGGAATCCCACCACCCCGACGAAGCCCAGCACCGCGCGCCGGGGCCCGCCGCCGGCCGCGCCACGCCCGGCCCGGCCACCGCGCACTCCACGCCCATCGCCGCGCCCATCGCGACGCCCATCGCCGGGCCCACCGCCGGGCCCGTCGCTGCGCACGTCGCTGAGCCCGTCCCGCCCGGGTCCGGCGCCGGGCACCTCACGACCCGGCCTGGTGCTCGGCTCATCGCGCCCGGGTCCGGCGGCGACGGCGCCGCGGCCGGTCCGCCGACGAATCATCCGCCGACCGACGCGAAGAGCTGGGCCACGTCCACCTTGGCCTTCAGGTAGCCGTAGCCGTGCATGAGGTCGGCCAGCTTCTGCACGCTGGCCTTGTCGGCCTCCATGGTGAACGTCCCGAGCGTCATCGCCGCCGCCGTGTCCGCCGGGATCTGCGTGTACGTCGGCACGACCTCGTCGATGGCCTTACGATCGGCCCCGGCGATCTGCTGAGCCTTGGCCAGCGCCCGGTGGAAGGCCGCGGCCGTCTTCGGGTACTTGCTCACCCACTGCTCGGTGACGCCCCACCCGTCGATCGGCACGCCCTCGGTGACGCCGCTGGTGGTGTCGACGATCTGGGTGGCGCCGCTCTTCTTGGCCGCGCTCAGGAACGGCTCGACCAGCCAGGCCGCGTCCACCTTGCCCGTGGACAGCGCGCCGAGCTGGTCGGCGAACGACACGGGAACGAACTTGACGTCTTCCGGCCTGACGCCGGCGTCCTGGAGGTGGGCGTTGGTGACCGTCTGCCCCAGCGCCTTGAGCACGTTGACCGCGACCGTCTTGCCCTTGAGGTCGGCGACCGACTTGATGGGGGAGCCCTTGGCCACGACGACGGCGGAGACGTTCGGCGCGCCGCCCATGGTGTGCTGGAACAGCTTCAGCTTGGCCGCGCCCGAGTCGTTGATGGTCATGAGCACCACATAGCTCGTCATGAACGCGTCCATGCTGCCGTTAACGATCTTCGGCATGACCGCCGTGGGCGCCTGGATGATCTCGGTCTTGACCGTCAGGCCCTCCTCCTTGAAGAACCCGCGTTTCTCCGCGATGAAGAGTGAGGCAGAAGACGGCACCGGCACCACGCCGACCAGGAGCTGGGTCTTCTCCAGCCCGCCGGCGGACGTGGTGCCGGTGGTGCCGTTCTCTCCTCCTCCGCCTCCGCACGCGCTGAGCGCCAGCGCCACTGCCATACCCGCGACTACGATCCTGGTCAGTTGCATCGCCACTGCCTTTCTGAGTCCGGTGATCCGGCGGAGGCTGGGGAGAGGTCAGCGGCGCCTCGCCTCGATGAGGTTGGCGCCGGCGCCGAGTTCGACGACGTCGCTGATCACCAGCCCCGCATGGTCGAGCACGGCGGCGTACTCCTCGCGGCTGCGCTCGGTGCCGCCATTGAAGATCGCCAGCATCCGCATGTCAATGTCCTTGCCGAGGTGCGGCTCCTCACTGTCGGGGAGCACCACCTCCAGGATGAGGACGCGCCCGTCGTGGTTCATCGCCTCGCGGACGTTGCGCAGAACCCTGACCGCGTCGTCATCGTCCCAGTTGTGCAGGACGCTCGCCAGCAGATAGACGTCACCGCCTGCCGGAACCTCGGCGAACATGTCGCCGGAGACGACCCGCACCCGGTCGGCCAGGCCCTCGGCGGCCAGCGTCTGCCTGGCGTGCCCGGTCACGTACTCCAGGTCGAACAGCACACCCCGCATCTGCGGGTTGGCGTGCAGGACCGTGGCCAGGATGTGACCCTTGCCGCCCGCCACGTCCACCATGGTCGCGGTGGCGGGGAAGGTGTAGCGCTTGGCCAGGCCCTCGGTGAAGGGGATGGCCCTGGCGGTCATGTAGTCGTCGAACATCCGGCTGACGTCCGGGTGCCCGGCGAGGTGGTCGTAGATGAGGCCGTACCGCTTGATGAAGGCCGAGCTGCCTTCGCGCACGGTGGCGGGCAGCATGCCCATGGCGTACCAGAAGCTCTCCTCGCCGAGCATGCGGATCGACGAGCGGACGGAGTCGGGCACGTCCGAGCGCAGGGCCGTGCCCTTCTCCGTGAGGTCGTACGCGTCGGGCCCGGCCGCCGTGACGACGCCCATGCCGGCCAGCTCGCGCAGCACCCGGCGCAGCGAGGGGGCGTGCGCCCCGCAGCGCTCTGCCAGGTCGGCGGTGTTCAGCGGGCCGTGCGCGAGATGGTCGGCCACGTTCAGCTCCGCCATGGTCAGCAGAGCCGCGAAACGCGAGATGTCTCCTACGGCTCCCCATAAGAGGTCATCGGAATGCGGCATATGTCCTTCCAGGGGCGGTCACGGGTTGCGGGTGGCCTGCCGGTGCCAGACGAGCACGCGCCGCTCGGCCAGCACGAACAGGGAGTTCACGAGGTAACCGAGGATGCCGAGCAGCGCGATCGCCGCCCACACCCCGGCGCCGTCGAAACTGCGCTGCGCCTGCAGGAGCTGGTAGCCGATGCCGTCGCTACCGCCGATGAGCTCGCTGATGACCATGAGGATCAGGGCCAGCGAGAGGCTCAGCCGCAGCCCGGCGAAGATCTTCGGCGAGGCGGCGGGCAGCACGACCACCCGCAGCCGCTGCGCCCTGCTCAGGTTGAAGACGGTGGCCGTCTCGGTGTACGTGCGGTCCACCGCCCTGGCGCCGTCGATCGAGTTGAGCAGCACCGGCCACACCACGCCGAAGGTGATCGTGGCGAGCTGCGTGGCCAGGCTGTCCTGGAAGATCACGATGAGCGCGGGAAGCAGCAGGGGCGGCGGGATCGCGCGGCCGAACTCGATGAGCGGGTCCACGTAGTCGGTCGCCGCCCGGGAGCGCCCGAGCAGCATGCCCGCCACGATCCCGATCGCCGCCGCCAGGACCCAGCCGCCGAACATGCGGCCGAGACTCGGCAGGATGTTGTCGATCGCGTCGTCGGTGAGGAACACCGTGCTGACGGGGCCGGAGAACCACAGCTCGTACATGCGCACGACGATCGTCGTGGGCGGCGGGAAATCGGTGTCGCCGATCGCCCGGGCCGCCAGCTCCCACACGACGAGCACGACGGGGATCACCAGGAACTTGGAGAGCTTCTTCACGAGTCCGACGCTCCCGTCCGCATCCGGTGCCAGTGGAAGAGCCTGCGCTCCCCGGCCAGCAGCAGCACGTTCGCCAGCACGCCGATGACCCCGGCCCAGACCGTGGCCGCCATCACGAGGTCCGTTCTGTTGCCGCTGCCCGCGACGTTGACGTAGACGCCGATCCCGTTGATGCCGCCGGCCAGCAGTTCGGCGCTGACCGCCAGGACGAGCGCGATCCCGGCGGCGATCCTGACGCCCGTCGCGACGAACGGGGCCGCGCTGGGCAGGCTCACCCTGGCCAGCACGGCGAGGGGGCCGAAGCCGAAGCTGCGCAGCGACTCCTTGGCGACGGGGTCCACGTCGTGCATGCCGTAGAGGGTGTTGATGAGGATCGGCCAGACCGAGGCGTACACGATGACCGAGATCTTCATCAGCTCGTCCACCGGGATGAGCAGGATCGCCAGCGGGATGATCGCCACGGACGGGATCGGCCGCATGAACTCCAGCAGCGGCCGGATGGCGCGCTCCAAGGGGGTCAGCGCGCCGAGCAGCACGCCCACCGGCACGGCGATGACGGTGGCGAGAAGCAGGCCGAGCACCCAGTTCGTCAGGGTCGTGCCGACGCCCGCGACGAACTCGGCATCGGCCGGCAGGCGCACGGCTTCGAGCAGGATGGACGAGGGGGTGGGGAAATCGAGTTGCTGGTTGATCCCGAAGCGGATGAACAACTCCCCCAGAACGAGGAAGCCCGCGGCGCCGACGGCGCCGCGGAGCAGTCGTGCACCGGTCATCCGTTTGAGGCGGGAGCCGCGATGACGGACTTCACGTCGATGGCGCTCTTCAGGTAGCCGTACTCGAGCATGAGGTCGGCGACCTTCTGCAGGCGGTTGGCGTTCAGCTCACTGGGGTACGCGCCCAGCGTGATCACCGAGGCCGTCTTGGCGTCGATCTTCGTGTACTGCGGCAGCATGGCCTCGATCTCCTTGCGGTCGCTGGAGGCGACCTGCTGGGCCTTGGAGATGGCCCGCTGGAAGGCGGCCAGCGTCTTCGGGTACTTCGAGGCCCACTCCTCGGTGGCCATCCAGCCGGCGATGGGCAGGTCGGCGGTCTGACCCGTCATCGTGTCGGCCAGCTTGCGGAAGCCGTGCTGGCTCTGGTTGGCCGTGATGAACGGCTCGGTGATCCAGCCCGCGTCGGCCTGGCCGCTCAGGATCGCGTTGCCCATGTCGGGGAACGGCTTCTCCTTGAACGTGACGTCGTTCTCCGTCAGGCCCGCCACCTTGAGCTGCGAGGTGACCGCGAGCGTGGCGACGTTGCGCAGGTTGTTGACGAAGATGGTCTTGCCCTTGAGGTCCGCCACCGTCTTGATGGGGGAGTCCTTCGGCACCATGATGTTGAAGGTGTTCGGGCCGGCCTGGTACATGTCCGCGACCAGCTTGATCTTCTTGCCGGTGCTGACCGCGAGGAACGTCGAGACGTAGTTCGTCTGCGAGATGTCGAGCGAGCCGCTCTCGATCGCCGGAATGGCCGCGGCGCCACCGGTGATGATCTTCGGCGTGACGGTCAGGCCCTCTTCCTTGAAGAAGCCCTTCGCGTTGGCGATGTAGAGCGAGACCGGGTCCGGAATGGGGAGCGCCCCGACCGTGATGGTGGTTTTCTCCAAGCCGTTGCTGTTGGGCGCGGTGTCCGCGGTGTTGTCGGACCCGCCGCAGCCGGCAAGGGTGAGAGCGACTGTGACGCCGAGAACAATGGCGTGACAGCGCAGTTTGCGTGTCATGGGGGGGTTCTCCTACCAGGGGGAAGTCTTCTGGAGATCGGCACAGGTTGCCGGGCGTGAAGCGTACCGGAGGGGAGATCCGAACGGCAGCACTATGCCACGTTTATGCCGTTTATCTAGGAAATATGACTGTGCCCCGCTAAGTGTGTAAATAGTGCGATAAAGGGTGGTTAGTGGCTACATGTCCGGATTGGCGTGTTGGTTGCGCTCCGTGTCCAGGGGTTTGCCACGTGAACAATGTGTGAGTTGGAACGGTTGAAAACGGTCGAGACGTTGGCCTAAGTATGAGGTTTGTGCTCAAATTGGGCCTCGAACTTGCCTGCGATCACTCGTCCGTGTGACGAAGCCGCTGAGACCCCCCTGAAGCAGGCCATGGCGAGAGGTTGCCACCAGTGAGGACAACAACGACCGGCTCCGGTCGTGGTAGCGCTCCGGACGTTCCGGAAGAGTCTGCGGGCGGTGCGGCGCCGCAGAAGCCGCAGCACCAGCCCCGCTCGGGCAGCTCGTTCGCGCTGCGCAACTGGCGTGTGCGCACCCGCCTCATCGCTCTCATCGCCATCCCCACGATCGTGGCCGTGATCCTGGGCGCGCTGCGCGTCACCACCTCCATCAGCAGCGCGCAGCAGTACCAGCTCATCAACGACTCGGGACGACTGGTCGCCCAGATCGGTGAGCTCGCCCGCGACCTCGGCATGGAGCGTGACCTTGCCGCCCGCTTCGTCGCCGAAGGCAGGCGGGACGACGACAAGCTCAACAGCCAGCAGGGCATCGTGGACGCCAACGTCACCCGTACGCGGGCGCTGGCCAAGACCGTCGAGCCGTCGCTGTCGGTTCTCGGCGGCAGGATCCTCGACCGCATCGAGGTCCGGCTCAGCCAGCTCGCCTCGCTGCGGCAGACGGTCAAGGGCTCGCAGCTCCCGCCGCTGCCCACCGTGGAGAAGTACTCCGAGACCATCGCCGACATGCTGCAGATCTACGACGAGCTCGGACAGGGCTCCACGGACGAGCAGCTCATCGCGACGGCCGCCGCGCTGCGCTCCATCGCCCGCGCGGAGGAGGAGGCGTCCAAGCAGCGCGCGCTGCTGACGGTCGCGCTGGTGCGGGGCTCGTTCGAGGAGCCGGAGTTCAACGCCTTCCTCGACGCCCGCTCCCGCCGCGAGAGCGAACGGACCACGTTCAACACGGTCGCCACGGCGGAGCAGCGCCAGGACTTCAACAACACGGTGGCCAGCCGGAAGATCGGCCTCGCGGAGCTCTACATCAGCCGCGCCGTGCTGTTGAACAACAACGGCGACAACCTGCGCCGGCTCGACAGCAAGACGGCGAACGACACCGACAGCTGGTTCGAGGCCGTCTCCGAGACCGTCGACCGGCTCCACCAGGTGCAGAAGTCGCTGTCGGAGCAGGTGGCCACCCGAAGCACCGACGTCGCCGGCGGCGACAGGCAGCTCGCCGCGATCAACATCGGCATCGTGGTCGCGCTGCTGGTCCTGGTCCTCGCGATCACCGCCCTGATGGCCGGCTCGCTGGTACGCCCGCTGCGCCGCCTGCGCGGCGACGCCCTGAAGATCGCCGGCCACACGCTGCCCGACCTGGTGCGCCAGCTCCGCAACACCGACGTGGACCCCGACCAGCTACGCGTCCCGCCCATCGAGATCAACTCCAGGGACGAGATCGGTGAAGTGGCGCGGGCCTTCGACGAGGTGCACCGCGAGGCGGTCCGCCTGGCCGGTGAGGAGTCGAAGCTCCGCAGCAACGTCAACGCGATGTTCGTGAACCTGTCACGCCGCAGCCAGACGCTGGTCGAACGGCAGATCACCCTGATCGACGGCCTGGAGCAGGGCGAGCAGGACGAACAGCGACTGGGCAACCTGTTCAAGCTGGACCACCTGGCCACCCGCATGCGCCGCAACAGCGAGAACCTGCTGGTCCTGGCCGGCCAGGAGCCGCCGCGCCGCTGGAGCCAGCCGGTCAAGCTGGTGGACGTGGCCCGCGCCTCCCTGTCGGAGGTCGAGAACTACGAGCGGGTCGTCCTGGAGGTGCCGGAAGGCGTCTCCATCGCCGGCCAGGCCGTCAACGACGTCATCCACCTGCTCGCCGAGCTGATCGAGAACGCGCTGTCGTTCTCGCCGCGCGAGACCCGCGTGCCCGTTTCGGGCAGCCGCATCGACGGCGGCGGCATCATGCTCTCCATCAGCGACTCCGGCATCGGCATGACCGGCGAGGAGCTGGCGCAGGCCAACCTCCGCCTGACCGACGCGCCCACCGTGGACGTCTCCGTCTCGCGCCGCATGGGCCTGTTCGTGGTCGCCAGGCTGGCGCACCGGCACGGCATCCGCGTGCAGTTGCGCCCGCACGGCTCCGGCGGCCTGACCGCCATGGTCCTCATCCCCGAGTCGCTGCTCGGCGCGCAGGCCGCCCCGGTCGGCACGCCCGCCGCCGGCGGCCAGCCCAGGGAGGCGTTCCAGACGCCGCAGCCCGCGGCCGCCAGCCCCTGGCCCGCCTCGTCGTTCCAGCTCGGCCCCGGCCATCCGTCGTATCCGTCGTACCCGTCGGAGCCCGTCCCGCAGGGCGGTGGCGGCGGATCCTGGGCGTCGGGCCCGGCCTTCCCCGCCGAGGCGGGCGGCTGGATGTCGTCCGACTCGTCCAACGACGTCTGGGTCTCCTCGCGCGGCCCGATGACCGGCGACAGCGGCCTGCCGCAGCGGGAGAGCAGCCTGCCGCAGCGCGGCGCGCTGCCCGACGAGACCCGCCCGTGGACGCGCGGCCCCGAGCAGCCGCTGCCGACGAGGGGCGGTTTCAACAGCTTCGCCGAGCCCGACACGGCCAGGGGCGGCTTCCCCAGCTTCGCCGAGCCGGACACGGCGAGAGGCGGCTTCCCCAGCTTCGCCGAGCCGGACACGGCCAGAGGCGGCTTCCCCAGCTTCGCCGAGACCGAGTCGGCGAGAGGCAGCTTCAACAGCTTCCCTGAGACCGAGTCGGCCGCGACCGGCCCGATGCCCGCCGTCAAGCCGGCCTCGGCAGGGGACGAGTACCTGCCGATCTTCGCCTCGGTGGAGTCGGCCTGGTTCGACCACAACGCGGCCGAGGCCAACGCCACATGGGGCTCGGCCAAGGCCGACGCGGGCTGGAGCGCGGCGGAGGCCGTACGCGAGCCGGCGCGCGACGGCGCGACAGCCGCGGGCCTGCCCAAGCGGGTGCCCAAGGCCAACCTGGTGCCCGGCTCGGCGGACACCGTCTCGGCGCCCAAGGGCGTCGCACCGATGCCGGCGGTCTCACCCGACCGGGTGCGCAGCCGGCTCTCCAGCTTCCAGCAAGGCTTCCGGGCCGCGCGCGACGACATCAGCGAGGGACGGACGTACGGGTCCGGCCCGAGAAGTGACAGTAGGGATGAGGGCGCATGAGCGAGCGTAGCGAGCGGCCAGTCACACACAGCCGACTGTCGTTCATGCGATCGACGAAGGAGAACGCATGAATGACCTGAGCCACGCGGCACGTGGGGTGGACTGGTTAATCACCGACTTCGTCAGTACCGTTCCGGGAGTCGCGCACGCGGTGGTCGTCTCGTCCGACGGATTGCCGCTGGCGGCGTCGTCGGGCTTCCCCGCCGACCGGGCCGACCAGCTTGCCGCCATCGCGTCGGGCCTGGTGTCGCTGACCCAGGGCGCCGCCAGGGTGTTCGAGGGTGGCGCGGTCAACCAGACGATCGTGGAGATGCAGCGCGGCCTGATGCTGATCATGTCGATCAGTGACGGCTCGTGCCTGGCGGTGCTGGCCGCACCGGACTGCGACATGGGTCTGGTGGCGTATCAGATGACGCTGATGGTCGACCGCGCCGGTCAGGTGCTGACTCCGGCTGTGCGTGCCGAGCTGCGCGCCAGCCAGACCAGGTGATGTAGGTGACGAACTCGTGGAACAGCGGCGGCTGGGAGCCCCCGCCCCCGCCTCCCAGCCATGACCCCGCCTCCCCGGTGCGGCCGTACGCCGTGACGGGCGGGCGGACCGCGCCCAAGGTCAAGCTGGCGATGGAGGCACTGGTGTCCTCGGCGACCGCCGAGCACCGGGAGTTCTCCCACATCACGCCCGAGTACAAGGCGATCAGCCAGCTCTGTCTCCAGGTCCGATCGGTGGCCGAGGTGTCGGCGCTGCTGCGGATCCCGCTCGGCGTGGTGCGTGTTCTGATCGCGGACATGGCGGCGGAAGGCCTGGTTCGGGTGCATCAGCCGCAGCTCGAGGCAGGTAGACCGGACGTCAACCTGCTGGAAAGGGTGCTCAGTGGACTACGCAGGCTCTAGCCCCGGCCTCACCTCGACGAAGATCGTCGTCGCCGGTGGGTTCGGGGTGGGCAAGACGACGTTCGTCGGCGCGGTGTCGGAGATCATGCCGTTGACGACGGAGGCCGTCATGACGGACGCCTCCGCCGGCATCGACGACCTCGGCATGACACCGCTGAAGTCGACCACGACCGTCGCCATGGACTTCGGCCGCGTGTCACTGGACCGCGACCTGATCCTGTACCTGTTCGGCACGCCCGGGCAGCACCGGTTCTGGTTCATGTGGGACGACCTCGTACGGGGCGCGATCGGCGCGGTCGTCCTGGTCGACACCCGCCGCCTGGCCGACAGCTTCCCCGCCATCGACTACTTCGAGGAGGCGCAACTGCCTTTCGTGGTGGGCATCAACGGCTGGGACGGGTCGTACCCGCACAGCGACACCGAGGTGCGCGACGCCCTCACCCTGTCCCCGCACATCCCGATGGTGCGGCTGGACGCGCGTAAGAAGGATTCGGTGAAAACCGTCCTGATCCAGCTCGTCGAGCACGCGCTGACCGTCCGGATGGCCGTGCCAGGCTGGAGCGGCTAGCGGAGCGGATAGGCTGGAGTCTTAGACGTACATTCGCTTCGAGGACTGGCCAACCACGTGTTCGAGACGCTATCCGACCGGCTGACATCGGTCTTCTCCTCCCTCCGATCCAAGGGGCGGCTGTCCGATGCCGACATCGACGCCACCACCCGCGAGATCCGCATCGCCCTGCTTGAGGCCGATGTCGCGCTGCCGGTGGTCAAGGCGTTCGTCGCCCAGGTCAAGGAGCGCGCCCGCGGTTCCGAGGTCTCCCAGGCGCTGAATCCGGCGCAGCAGGTCGTCAAGATCGTCAATGACGAGCTGATCGGGATCCTCGGCGGTGAGACCCGCAGGCTGCGCTTCGCCAAGACACCGCCGACCGTCATCATGCTGGCGGGTCTGCAGGGCGCGGGCAAGACGACGCTGGCGGGCAAGCTGGCCAGGTGGCTGCGTGAGCAGGGGCACGCCCCCATGCTCGTCGCCGCCGACCTGCAGCGGCCCAACGCCGTCCAGCAGCTCCAGGTCGTGGGCGAGCGCGCCCAGGTCGCCGTCTTCGCGCCCGAGCCGGGCAGCGGTGTGGGCGACCCGGTCGAGGTCGCCCGCAGGTCGCTCGACGAGGCCAGGCGCCTCAACCACGACATCGTCATCATCGACACGGCCGGCCGCCTGGGCATCGACCAGGAGATGATGAAGCAGGCCGCCGACATCCGCGACGCGGTCACGCCCGACGAGACCCTGTTCGTGGTCGACGCCATGATCGGCCAGGACGCCGTCACGACGGCGCAGGCGTTCATGGAGGGCGTCGGCTTCGACGGCGTGGTGCTGACCAAGCTCGACGGCGACGCCCGCGGCGGTGCGGCGCTCTCGGTGCGGCACATCACCGGCCGGCCGATCATGTTCGCGTCCACGGGTGAGAAGCTGGAGGACTTCGACGCCTTCCACCCCGACCGGATGGCCTCGCGCATCCTCGACATGGGTGACATCCTCACCCTGATCGAGCAGGCGCAGAAGACGTTCGACGAGGAGCAGGCCGCCAAGATGGCCGGCAAGCTCACGTCGGGCGAGAACTTCACGCTCGAGGACTTCCTCGAGCAGATGATGATGGTCCAGAAGATGGGGCCCATCAAGAACCTGCTCGGCATGATGCCCGGCATGGGGCAGATGCGCGACCAGATCAACTCCATCGACGACCGCGACCTCGACCGCATCGCGGCCATCATCCGCTCGATGACCCCGGGCGAGCGGCAGGATCCGAAGATCATCAACGGCTCGCGCCGCGCCCGCATCGCCGCCGGCTCCGGCGTGTCCGTGAGCGCCGTGAGCAACCTGGTCACCCGCTTCTACGACGCCCAGAAGATGATGAAGCGGATGGCCGGCGGGATGGGCATTCCCGGCATGCCCGGCGGGAAGGGCAAGAACGCCAAGGCGCAGAAGAAGGCCAAGAAGGGGCGGCGCGTCAGCGGCGACCCGCGCAAGGCCGCGCTGGGCAAGCAGCCGTCCGAGTCGGCGCCCGACGAGCCCAAGCAGGGTGGCGTGCTGGGCAACCTCGGCGGGAAGCTGCCGCCCGGCATGGAGCTGCCGCCCGGCTTCGACCCGTCCAAGCTGCGGTTGCCCGGTCAGAAGTAGGCCGTCGGCGGGGGCGGTCGCATCCGCCCCTTGCCCGGTCGGGAGGCCGGCTGAGGGGTGGACGCATCCGCCCCTTGCCCGGTCAGGAGGTCGGCCGAGGGATGGACGCATCCGCCCCTTGCCCGGTCGGGAGGTCGGCCGAGGGGTGGACACATCCGCCCCTTACCGGACCTTTGCGGTGTGCTGTGGTGACAGGTCGTAGGCAGTGCCGTCGATCTGGCACAATGGCATGTTGGAACATCGTGGCCATGCGGGTGCCCTCTCACCTCCCGCCGGGCACGCCTGTCCCTGGAGCGTCGTCCCGTCGTGCCCCACTCGGCGAGATGCCGTTCACCCACGCTCGAATGCAGGAGAGACCACACCCGTGGCAGTCAAGATCAAGCTCAAGCGGCTCGGCATGATCCGCAACGCTCAGTACCGTATCGTCGTCGCCGACAGCCGCACCAAGCGTGACGGCCGGGCGATCGAGGAGATCGGCCTGTACCACCCGAAGCAGAACCCGTCGCGCATCGAGATCGACGCCGAGCGTGCTGCTTACTGGCTGGGTGTCGGCGCGCAGCCGACCGAGCCGGTGCTCAAGCTGCTCAAGCTCACCGGCGACTGGCAGAAGTTCAAGGGCGAGCCCGCTCCGACGCCGCTGAAGGTCGCCGAGCCCGCGCCCGACCGCCACGCCCTCTACGAGGCCGCGGCCAAGGAGACGGTGTCCGGTGGCGACACCGGCACGGCGGCCACCACGCCCCGCAAGAGCAAGAAGAAGGACGAGGCCGAGGCCCCCGCCGAGACCCCGACCGAGGGCGAGGGCTGACGTGCTCGAGGAGGCTCTCGAGCACCTCGTTAAGGGCATCGTCGAACATCCAGACGATGTCCGGGTCCGCGCACGCCGCATTCGCAGCGGGCGCGTCCTGGAGGTCCGGGTGCACCCCGAGGACCTGGGCAAGGTCATCGGACGCGGCGGGCGCACCGCCAAGGCGCTGCGCACGGTCGTGAACGCCCTGGCCGACGGGAAGTACGTGCGGGTCGATCTGCTCGATCTGCACGAAGCGGTCCGTTAGCGTCAGGTTTTTGCGCCCTCATCGGCTTCGTTCCGATGGGGGCGCTCCGCGTAGAAAGAGGTTTTTCACGTGCAGCTCGTCGTCGGCCGGATAGGCCGCCCGCACGGGGTACGCGGTGACGTGACCGTGGAGGTGCGCACCGACGATCCCGAGCTGCGCTTCGCCGCAGGCACGCCGATCGCGACCGACCCCGCCGATCGCGGGCCGCTCGTCGTCGCCGGTCGCCGGTGGCACAAGGGCGTGCTGCTGCTCACGTTCGAGGGGGTCGTCGGCCGCGACGCCGCCGAGGAACTGCGCGGCACCATGCTGGTCATCGACTCCTCCGAAGTCACGCCGTCCGACGACCCCGACGAGTTCCACGACCACCAGCTCATCGGGCTGGCCGTGCAGACCGTCTCCGGCGAGCCGGTCGGCGAGGTGGAAGACGTCCTGCACCACGGCCAGGACCTGCTCGTGGTGCGCAGGAAGGGCCAGGAGGACGCGCTCATCCCGTTCGTGCGGGAGCTGGTGCCCGAGGTCGACCTGGAGGCGGGCCGGCTCGTCGTCGACCCTCCTGAAGGGCTGCTGTGATGCGGCTCGACATCATCTCGATCTTCCCCGAGTACTTCGCGCCGCTGGACGTCTCGCTCATCGGCAAGGCCCGCGAGCGCGGCACCCTCGACGTACGGCTGCACCAGCTCCGCGACTGGGCCCACGACGTGCACAAGACCGTCGACGACACCCCGTACGGCGGGGGGCCCGGCATGGTCATGAAGCCCGAGGTGTGGGGCGAGGCCATCGACACCGTCGCCGCCGGCGGCGCGCCCCGGCTGATCGTCCCGACCCCCAGCGGGCGGCCGTTCACCCAGGAGCTCGCGCAGGAGCTGGCAGGCGAGCCGTGGCTGCTGTTCGCGTGCGGGCGGTACGAGGGCATCGACTCCAGGGTGATGGCCGACTACTCCGCCCGCCTGCGCGTGGACGAGGTCAGCATCGGCGACTACGTGCTGGCCGGCGGCGAGGTCGCGGTGCTGGTGATGGTGGAGGCCATCGGCAGGCTGCTGCCAGGCGTGCTGGGCAACGCCCAGTCGGCCGTGGACGACTCGTTCGCGCCCGGGTCGATGCGGAACCTCGTCGAGGGGCCCGTCTACACCAAGCCGCCCGTGTGGCGCGGGCACGAGGTGCCCGCCGTGCTGCTGTCCGGGCATCACGGAAAAGTCGCCCGGTGGCGGCGGGACGAGGCGATCCGGCGTACCGTGCGGAACCGGCCAGAACTGGCGGCGGCGCTCGACCCTGAGACGCTCGACAAGCACGACAAGAAGCTGCTCGAAGAGCTCTCGTTTCGCCTCCAGCCGGAAGATATGGCAAACTGAATCGCTGCCAACCGTCTATCGGTTGGTCCGTCATGCCCGGGAAACGGTCCCGGGTTCATCAAATCAGCAGGCGTGTCCGCCGCGAGCTCCGGCCGGGTGGACCTCCGCGTGCTCGCGAGGACTTGAGGACTGCTCTCATGCACACGAAGATCCAGGAGCTCGAGAAGGCGACCCTGCGCGGCGACGTGCCGGCGTTCCGCCCCGGTGACACGCTCGAGGTTCACGTCCGCGTCGTCGAAGGCAACCGCTCCCGCATCCAGGTCTTCAAGGGCTTCGTGCTGCGCCGCCAGGGCAGCGGTGCCCGCGAGACCTTCACGGTCCGCAAGGTCAGCTACGGTGTCGGCGTCGAGCGCACCTTCCCGGTGCACAGCCCGGTCATCGAGAAGATCGTGCTCGTGACCCGCGGCGACGTGCGTCGCGCCAAGCTCTACTACATGCGTGACCTGCGCGGCAAGGCCGCCCGCATCCGCGAGAAGCGCGAGACGACGGCCGCCAAGTAACCAGTGGTCTTCCGATGGCCCGCGCCTGGCGCGGGCCATTCGGCTTTACAGGGCCGTTTCCTTTATGTGGAGCGACTCGTGCACGGTGTAACGTCGGTCGAGGCTTGTCGAGCCTACGCATCATCTAGGCTCGTCAGCGATGACTAACGAAAGCCAGGAGCACGGCGCGGCGCGCCGCCCTGTCGAGGACGAGGTGGACGTGGTCGCCGAAGAGACTCAGAAGCCGGCCAAGGGCGAAAAACAAGAGAAGAAGGGGTCGTTCTGGAAAGAGCTGCCCGTTCTGATCGTCGTCGCCCTGGTGCTGGCGCTGATCATCAAGACGTTTGTGGTCCAGGCCTTCTACATTCCGTCGGAATCGATGGAGAACACCCTGCTGACGAACGACAGGGTCCTGGTCAACAAGCTCGTCTACCACACTCGTGACATCGAGCGCGGCGACGTGGTGGTCTTCTCCGGGGTCGACTCCTGGGACGGCGAGTTCGAGCTGGCGGAGCCGTCCAACGTGGTCGAGGGCTTCTTCCGGTGGGTCGGCACGGCGTTCGGCATCATCCCCGGTGAGAAGGACTACATCAAGCGGGTCATCGGCGTCGGCGGTGACCACGTCAAGTGCTGCGACTCCAAGGGGCGCATCACGGTCAACGGCACGCCCATCGACGAGGACAGCTACCTCTACCCGGGTGACGTGCCGTCCGACGAGTTCTTCGACGTCACGGTGCCGCAGGGGCGGCTGTGGGTCATGGGCGACCACCGCTCGGTCTCGCTCGACTCCCGCTCCCACACCGGCGACCCCGGCGGCGGTTCCATCCCGGAAGGCCAGGTCATCGGGCGGGCCTTCGTGATCGTGTGGCCGTTCAACAGGTTCGACACGATCGACATCCCCGACACGTTCGCCCAGCCCGCGCTGCACGCGATGGGCGGGTCAGTGCCGCTGGTCGCCGGGTTCGGCATGGCCGTACCCTTGGTGCTGGTCCGTCGGCGCCTGCGGAGGAGGCGCTGATGGCCGACACCAAGAAGGCGGAGGGCGTGGGGAAAGAGAAGAAGAAGGGCGGCTTCCGAGAGACCGTCCTGCTGCTCGTCATGGGCGTCGGCATCGCGCTGCTGCTCCAGGCGTTCGTGGTCGGATCCTTCTACATCCCGTCCGTGTCGATGGAGAACACCCTCCTGGTCAACGACCGGGTCTTCGTCAACAAGCTGGCGGGCAAGCCCGAGCGCGGCGACATCGTGGTCTTCAAGGGCTGGAACGGCGAGGACACGATCAAACGGGTCATCGGCATCGGCGGCGACAAGGTGGTGTGCTGCGACAAGCAGCGGCGCATCACCGTCAACGGCACGCCGCTGGAGGAGAAGTCCTACCTCTACCCCAACGACTTCCCCTCAGGCGACGACTTCAACGTCACCGTGCCCGCCGGGAAACTCTGGCTGATGGGCGACCACCGCAGCGCCTCGGCCGACTCCCGGGCCCACATGGAGGAGCCGGGCGGCGGCTTCATCGCCGAGGACGACGTGATCGGCAAGGCCGTGGTGCGCTACTGGCCGCTGTCGCGGGGCTACCTCTTCTCGCGTCCCGACATTTTCGACAAGGTCAAGTAGAGCCGACTTCCAGTCGCGGTATGCGGCGAATGGGGCGTACGCTGCCTGTGTCATGACAGTTGCGTTCCGCCCTCGACCGAGCGTCGTCCGGCGCGATTCCGGACTCTACGCCTACGAACGGGCGCTGGCCCGCCGCGGCCTCACCCCCATAGCGGGCGTCGACGAGGCCGGCCGCGGCGCCTGCGCCGGGCCCCTCGTGGTCGCGGCCGTCGTCCTGCGCAAGCAGATCGACGGCCTGAACGACTCGAAACTGCTGAACCCCCTGGTGCGCGAACGCCTCCACGACCAGATCATGCGCCTGTCACACGTGGGCATAGTGATCATCCCGCCGGGGGAGATCGACGCCAAAGGTCTGCACAAGTGCAACGTCTCGGGAATGCGGCGGGCCGTCGCGCGATTGCCCTGTGACCCGGAGTACATCCTGACGGACGGCTTCCCGGTCCCGGGGCTCCCGGCGCCGTCGCTGGCCGTGTGGAAGGGGGATCAGGTGGCCGCGTGCGTGGCGGCCGCGTCGATCGTGGCCAAGGTGACCAGGGACCGGCTGATGGTCGCGCTCGACGAACGCCACCCGCAGTACGGCTTCGCCGAACACAAGGGGTATGTCACACCAGGACACCGGCTGGCGCTGGAAACGCACGGGCCGTGTCCTGATCACCGCTACTCCTTCGTCACGGTGGCGAGGGAGATGGGTGAAAATGAAATGGGGGCCGGGGTTGCCTGAGCAGGCGAACCGGGGGACCGGTACGACAGGAGGACCGCGATGAGCGCAGAGGATCTCGAAAAGTACGAAACCGAGATGGAGCTGCAGCTTTACCGCGAATACCGTGATGTCGTCGGTTTGTTCACGTACGTGGTGGAGACTGAGCGGCGGTTCTATCTGACCAACTCGGTCGATCTCGACGTGCGTACCGCGGAGAACGGCGATGTCTTCTTCGATGTGAAGATGCAGGATGCTTGGGTTTGGGACATGTATCGGCCGGCGCGGTTCGTCAAGAACGTGCGGGTGGTCACGTTCAAGGATGTGAACGTGGAGGAGCTGGCGAAGGCTGATCTGGAGATGCCGAAGGAAGGGTTCTCCGGGTAGGGCGGGGCGGGCTGGGGGCGGTGGTGCCGTTGTGGGGGCGGGCGGTGAGCTGGGCGGATCGGTGGTGGGGGTGCCGTTCGGTGTGGCTGGCCGTTCGTGTCGGCGGCGTCGCTTAGCAGTGGCCGCCTCTGCCTGTGCTGTCAACTCGGCCTGGACTGTCGATTTGGCCTGCACTGTCGGTTCGGCCCCTGCTGTCGGGTTGGCCCGTGCTGTCGGTTTGGCCCGTGCTGTGGTCTTGGCCCGTGCTGTGGTCTTGGCGCTCGCCTGCCACGACGGCTCCCGGTCGTAGCCTCATCCCCGCGGCGGTTCTTAGGCGCGGCTGCGGTGCTGCCTTGGACTCACATCGGCCCGCCTCTGCGCAGCCTCCTGCCATGCCACCGCATCGCGCGCCTGCCACGACGCCGAGCCTGCCACGACGCCGAGCCTGCCACGACGCCGAGCCTGCCACGACGCCGAGCCTGCCACGACGCCGAGCCTGCCACCGCGCCGTGCGTGCCACCGCGCCGTGCCTGCCGCCACAGTGCGCCCCTGACATCACAGCCTGCGCCCCGCGCTACGGCTCGCACCCGCACGCGTGCCTGCACCCGCAGCCGTCGTCGCGCCCGGCCCGTGCCCCGCGCCCCTGCATTCGCGCCGCCCGCTCGCCCCGCCCGCCCGCTCGCCCCGCCCGCCCGTTCGCGCCGCCCGCTCGCCCCGTGCGCTCGCCCCGTGCGCCTGTCCCTTGCGTCTGCCGTGCCGTGGGCGTCCACCCCGCGCACCCGCCCCGAAGCGCCGGCCTGCCACGCCCTGCCTTACGCGTTCTCCCCGCCTGTCCTCGCCCGCCTACCCCGCCTACCTCGTGCGCCTGCCGGGCCGTCGGCGCCTACACCGCGCGTCCTGCCTACGTGCCGCCTGTCCTGCCAGCCGCTCGCACCAACCCCTCACCCCCTTGCCACCCCAAACCGCACCAGTTCTCCATCCCTCACCTCTCCCTACCACTCCCATCCCACGCCCCTGCCAGCCAGTTATCCACAGCCCTCAACCACCCCACAGCCCCTAATCCCCAGAACCCCATTCGGCCCCTCCACCACCACCCCACCTCCGCCAAGGTCGTGCTCGGACCCCAACCCAACCGACCCCGACGGAGGCACCACATGACCAAGGAAAGCAAGCAAGAACTAGGCAGACGCGGCGAACAAACAGCCGTCGCCTACCTAGAAACCCAAGGCATGCGAATACTCGCCCGCAACTGGCGCTGCCGCCACGGCGAGCTCGACATCATCGCCGAAGAAGGCCCCACCCTCGTCGTAGTCGAGGTCAAAACCCGCTCAAGCAGATCCCACGGCACAGCCCTGGAGTCAGTCAGACCCGCCAAGCTGGCCAGACTGCGCATGCTCGCCGCCAAATGGCTCGCCACCCAGCCCACCACGTTCGAAACCGTCCGCGTGGACGTGATAGCCCTGGAGCGCTTCGCCGGCGATTTCGCCCTCCGTCACGTACGGGGGGCGATCTGAATGGCGGTGGCCCGCACACGCAGCGTGGCCCTGGTGGGAGTGGCGGGCCGCACGGTCGAGGTCGAGGCCGACGTGGGCAACGGCCTGGCAGGCATCCACCTCATCGGCCTCCCTGACACGGCGCTCAGCGAGGCTCGCGACCGCGTCAGGTCGGCGATGGTGAACAGCAACTATCCCTGGCCCGACGCCCGCATCATCGTCAGCCTCTTCCCGGCCAGTCTGCCCAAGCGGGGTTCTCAGTTCGACCTGGCGATAGCCGTGGCCATCTTGGGCGCGGCGGGCGTGGTCCCGGCCGAGCGCATCGCGGAGCCGTTCTTCCTGGGGGAGCTCGGCCTCGACGGCCGCATCAGGGCCGTACGCGGCGTGCTCCCCTCAGTCCTGGGCGCGGCCAGGCACGGTGACGTCACGGTCGTCGTCCCCTCGGCGAACTCCGCCGAGGCCGTCCTCGTACCGGACGTGAGGGTGGTCCCCGTCGCGGATCTGCGCCAGCTCGTGGAGTGGCTGCGCAAGGGCGACGCCCCGCCCGAGCCCGAAGTGGAGGGGTACGCCGACCCGCCCAAGACCACCTGCGCCCCCGGCATCGACCTGGCGGACGTCGTCGGCCAGCCGGTCGCCCGCCGGGCACTCGAAGTCTGCGCGGCCGGCGGCCACAATCTGTGGATGCTCGGCCCGCCTGGCACGGGCAAGACGATGCTGGCCGAACGCCTCCCCACCCTCCTGCCGAGCCTGGAGCTCGACCACGCCCTGGAGGTCACCGCCATCCACTCGGTCGCGGGCGTCCTGCCGCCCAACGCGCCGATGCTGAGCCGTCCTCCGTTCGTCAGCCCGCACCACACGGCGACGTCCGCCGCGATCATCGGCGGCGGCAGCACCGTGGTGCGCCCAGGAGCCGTCTCCCTGGCCCACAGAGGCGTTCTTTTCATGGACGAGGCTCCCGAGTTCCCCAGACACGTCCTGGACGCGCTGAGACAGCCTCTGGAGTCCGGCAGGGCGACGGTGTCGAGGTCCGCGGGCTCGGTCACGTTCCCGGCCAGGTTCATGCTCGTCCTGGCGGCCAACCCATGCCCCTGCTCCCAAGCGGAGGACCAGGGTGAGACCTGCAAATGCTCTCCCACAATCAGACGCCGCTACCTCGGCCGCCTCTCCGGCCCCCTCCTCGACCGCATCGACATGAAGGTCACTGTCAACCGCTCCTCACGCCGCGAACTCCTGGCCGACCGCCAGTTCGTCGAGACCAGCGCGACGGTGGCCGAACGCGTCCTGGTAGCTCGCGAACGAGCCGCCAAGCGCCTGGCGGGCACGCAGTGGCGCTCCAACGCCGAGATCCCGTCCTCCGTCCTGCACGCCGACTTCCGCCCTCCGGACGAGGCCATGCAGCCCATGACGGCGTGCCTGGACACGGGCAGCCTCACCGCACGTGGCCTCGACCGTGTCGTACGCGTGGCGTGGACCCTCGCCGACCTGGCCGACAAGGACACCCCGGGACAGGACGAGACCAACGCCGCCCTTGGTTTCTGGCTCGGCGTGAGATAGCCACTCGGACCCTCTCCCCACCGCTCTCCTGGCGAACCTCGATCACCGCGCACCTCAAGGAGGTCACCTTGACCACCACGCCCTCGACGACCACAGAGCCCGCCACGCCTTCCACGACCACAGAGCCCAGCAGGTCTTCCACTCCCGCGACGACCCGCGCCGACGACCCGCCGAACCGCCCCACGCCCAGCGCCTCCACGCCCCCAGCCGGGCCCGTGAGCAGAGCGGGTCCCGAAGCCGAAGATGAGCCCACGAGCAGCGTCCAGGCCGATCTCCGCGCCCTGGAAACAAGGAGCGCAGAGCCTGAAAGCGAAGTGAGAACCACCCGACTCGAAGGCACACCAGCGACGGCAGGACCTCATGACGGAGCCAGGACAGCGGGTTCTCCGGACCGAATCAAGGCCGGCGGACAACTGACCGAGACCAGGACCCGAGCCGCCAAGACATCCGACACGGACAGGGAAATCAGGGCCAGAGCCGCTCTCATGCGAGCCGCCGACGTCGGAGACGTCACCATGGGCAGCCTCGTAGCCCAGTACGGCGCCCCTCAAGCAGTGGAGGCCATCCGCACCCGCACCCTCCCTCCAGGCTTCATAGCCCAACAAGCCCAGCAAGAGCGCCCACCCAACCTGACATCCTGCCTGAACGCCTGGTACACCCGCCTCGCAGCCGCCAACCCCGCAGCCGACCTCGAAGCCGGCCAACGAGCCGGAGCCCGGCTGATCATCCCGGGCAGCACGGAATGGCCCACCCAACTCGACGACCTTCGTCGCAGCCGCCCTCTCGGCCTGTGGGTGCACGGCAACGCCGACCTCCGCTTCTCCTGCCTCAAATCGGTGGCGGTGGTCGGGGCCAGAGCAGCCACCTCGTACGGCTGCCACATCGCGGCCGAGTTCGGCGTCGGTCTCAGCGAGTCGGGCTGGACCGTCGTGTCGGGTGGCGCGTTCGGTGTGGACGGGGCTGCCCACAAAGGCGCGCTGGCCGCCGAAGCGCCCACGGTCGTGGTCCTGGCCTGCGGTGTCGACGTCAGTTACCCGAGTGCCCATGAGTCCTTGTTCGCCAAGGTGAGAGAGAAGGGCGTTCTCGTCAGTGAGTGCCCGCCCGGCGTGCACCCGACCAGAGCCCGCTTCCTCATCCGCAACCGGCTGATCGCCGCCCTCTCCCGAGGAACGGTGGTCGTGGAAGCCGCGATTCGCAGCGGCGCCCTCAACACGGCCACCCACGCCCTCTCCCTCAACAGGCACCTGGGAGCAATTCCGGGCCCCATCACCTCCGCGATGTCAGCCGGATGCCACCGACTCCTCCGGGAGCGCAAGGCCGTCTGCATCACCTCCCCCGAAGACATGATCGACCTCGTAGGCGCGCTGGGCGATGACCTCGCCCCGCAGGTCCGCGGCCCGGCCGTCCCCAGGGACAGGCTCAACGAGCCGACCAAGAGAGTTCTGGACGCGGTCCCCACCAGAGGTGGTGCCGGGCCGGCTTCGATCGCGGTGGCGGCCGGCATGAGCCTGGACACGACGCTGAGCGCACTCGGTGGTCTGGCGGCCGCCGGCTACATCGAACGCACCCCGAGCGGCTGGCGCCTCCGCAAGCAACCCGCGGCGTACCGCAAGGCCCCGGACTCCACGGCCCTGGCACCCCCGCCCATCCCGGAACCCGACCCAACGGAAATCCCGCCGCCTCCTGACGATTTCCGAGCTTCGGAGGTCGGTCCGTAGCAGACCGGCCGGCCGGAGGTTGTGTTCGCGTGAATGAGGAGTACGCGGCTGGCGCCTGATGCCGGCTCAGTCGTGTCACCTGCCGATGGCGCGGAGGGTTGGGTGAGGAGGAGGCGATGGTGGTGTCTGAAGTGCGGTGATTGGGTCGGCTTGGAGCGCATGGTGACGGGAGCGGCTCGGGCATGGTTGAGAGAAAGTAGGGGTCACTGGTCCGCGTTCAGCTTCGTGGCATGCGACTGCGGGCTCAAACTGTTGTCCGCGGCCATCGTTCTGCTCTCCTCGGTTAACTTAGGCCCTCCAAGGATCAAGCGATGGCCGTCACCATGCTTACTGGGATGGCCCTGACCAGGCCGAACGGACATCGCCCCGACCGTACGCGGTCGGGGCGATGTCTTTGATGCTCATGACCGATGGTTGTGGCGTGCCGGGCTTTGGGGCGCCCTGTGCGGGTGGCCGCTGGCGTTGCGGTGGAGCGAATCTGCGCGGATGCGTGGGGGCAGCCGCTCGTGTCGCTGGTGGAGCGGTCTGCGGTGATTGCGTGCGAGTAGCTGCTTACGGTGCGGTGGGGCGGTCTGTGGTGAGGCGTGCGCGTAGCCGCCTGCGTTGCGGTGGGGCCGTCTGTGGTGGCGTCGCGGGTGGCTGCTTGCGTCGCGGTGGGGCGGTTCGTCGTGGTGTGTGCGGGCGGGCTGCAAGGTTGCGAGCTTGGGGCCTCCGCGCCTCAGAGCGTTGCGAGGTTTAGTCTGCCGCCACAGGGAGCCGTAGCGACGGGCAAGCGGGCGGCGGGCGTGGTGGAGGAGGCAGCCTTTCAGCCGGTTGCGGCCCCGGCCCCGGTTACGACCCCGGTTTCGGCCCCAGCCCCAGCCCCAGCCCCAGCCCGGTCTCGGTCCCGGCCCCCGGCTCCAGCCCCCGGCCCCAGCCCCAGCCCCCGGCCCCGGTACCGGCCCCCTGCCCCTGCCCCGGTCCCGGTCCCGGTCCCGCCCCCTGCCCCGGTCCCGATCCGGTCCCGGTCTAGGCCTCGGTCCCGGCTTCGGCTTCGGTTTCGGCCTTGGTCTTGGTTGCTGTTTCTGCGTTGGCGCCGGGGGGTGACGGTGGGGCCTCGATGGGGAACAGGATCGGGCTGAGCAGGTATTGCGTGCGGTCGGGGGCTGAGGCGTGGGAGAGGCGGGGGGCGATGGCGGCGCGTAGTTCGCTGATCAGCTCGTGCAGCTCATCGCGGCTGAGCCAGATGGCGTGCTGCCGGTAACCGACGAGGTCCGCTACCGGGTCGGCCTTCTCTTGGTCGAGGTAGGTGTTGAACTCGGCGAGCAGGATGGCCATGGCGGTGGCGAAGCCGCGTCGGTGGTCGTCGCGCGACAGTGATTCGAGCATGGCGGGGTCGATCACGGCCAGGTCCTGGCGCAGGCGGTAGCGGCGTTCCACGGCTCCTCGCACTCGCCGCTCCTCGGCCACCTCCAGGACGCCCTCGGTGGCCAGTAGGTCGATGTGCCGGTAGAGCGTGGCCTTGGAGACGTCGGGGATGCGTGCGCACAACTGCGAGGTCGTCAGCATGCGGCCGCCGCGCATCGCATGTACGACGCGGAGTCGTACGGGGTGGGCCAGCAGCTCCAAGGTGTCCATGTGGTTATGGTCTCACATGTGCTACCTTTCTCATCAATGAGAAAGGTAGGTGGCGAGACATGGGAACTGCTGAAGCCGAGCCAGGTGCGGTTGCTGTCTCTGTGGTGGAGATGGCGTGTGAAGGGCGGTTCGGGGACATTGAGGCGTTGTTTGCGCCGTCGTTGCGGGCGGTGGTGAGCGCGCAGGTGCTGCGGGTGGCCTGGGAAGGCGAGGTCGTGGCGAAGCGGGGCGGGGTGTCCGGCGTTGGGCTGCCGGTGAGGGAGGCGGCAGATGCGGGGATGGTGCGGGTCAGCGTTCCTGTCGAATGTCGGGAGGGTGGGCTCACCCTGGTGACGGTGGTCGATGAGCAGGGCGGGTTGCAGGGGTTGCAGCTCGCGCCCGCGACGGTGGTTTCGTGGGAGCCGCCGCCTTACGCCGAGCCTGAGCGCTTCTTCGAGGAGGACGTCACGGTTGACGCTGGTGCTCATGCTGTCGGCGGGACGTTGAGCCTGCCGCGGGGTGAGGGGCCGTGGCCTGGTGTCGTGCTGCTCAGTGGTGGGGGGCCGTTCGATCGCGATGAGACGAGTGGGCCTAACAAGCCGCTCAAGGACCTGGCCTGGGGGCTGGCCAGCCGGGGCGTTGCTGTCCTGCGGTTCGACAAGGTGAGCTTCGTTCATCGGGAGATGATGGCCGCGGCCGGCTTCACGATGACCGGTGAGTACGTGCCGCATGCGGTGGCTGCTGTGCGGCTGCTGCAGGGGCGGTCCGAGGTGGATGCCGGGCGGGTCTTTGTCGTGGGGCACAGCATGGGTGGCAAGGTGGCCCCGCGCGTGGCCGAGGCGGAGGAGGCCGTGGCCGGGCTGGTGATTATGGCTGGGGACACGCAGCCGATGCATCGTGCTGCTGTGCGAGTGGCGCGGTATCTCGCGACCGTTAGTCCGGGCATGGTCACGGAGGCTGCGGTCGAGGGGTTCGTCGCGCAGGCGGCGATGATCGACAGCCCTGATCTGTCGCCTTCCACGGCCGCTGCGGAGTTGCCTTTCGGGCTGCCGGGCTCGTACTGGATGGATTTGCGCGACTATGACGCGGTGGCGACTGCGGCTGCCCTGGACAAGCCGATGTTCATCCTGCAGGGCGGGCGGGACTATCAGGTCACCGTTGCCGATGATCTGGCTGGGTGGCGGGCGGGGCTTGGTGGCCGTCCTGATGTCCTTATTCGGGTGTACGACGCCGATAATCACCTCTTCTTTCCTGGGGAGGGGGTTTCCACGCCTGCGGAGTATGAGTATGCGCAGCATGTCGATGGGGCTGTTGTCGCGGATATCGCGGAGTGGGTGGTCGCGACGGCGGTGGAGGGATGAGGCTGCTTGCTGTGCGTTTGATGGCGTGCGTCGTTGATTGTCGGTGGCTCGGTGAGCCAGGGGGGTCGCCAGTGGGGGAAGAAGGTCGGAGAAGTTGGGGCTGCGGTGAGAACTGGAACGGGGGTGGAGGGGCTTGGTGATGGATGCGACGTTTAGGAGTTTCAGTCAGGCTTAGAGAGTGTGGGAGGTCTGGTCTCGTTCGGCGGGTGGGCTGGATGGAGATGTGGAGGGGGTTAGGCGTGGACAGGGAAGAAGTCGTGGCTGAGTTCAGGCGGTATCTGCGGCTTGAGCGTGACCTTTCTCCGCATACGGTCCGGGCGTACCTGACTGATGTGAACTCGCTGCTCGACCACACGAACGGGGACGTTGAGGGGCTGGATATCGGGGTGCTGCGGGCATGGCTGGCGGGGCAGCACGCGGCTGGCAAAGCGCGGGCCACGCTGGCGCGGCGGACCGCGTGTGCTCGTACCTTCACCGCCTACTGCCATCGGCGAGGGTGGCTGCAGACCGATCCCGGGCTGCTGCTGGGCAGTGCGAAGTCGCCTCGGACGCTGCCTTCCGTGCTTGATCAGCGGCAGGCCGAGGCTGTGCTGGCCGCGCCTTCGGAAGGGGAGCCGAAGGAACTGCGGGATCAGGCGCTTCTTGAGTTGTTGTACGCCACCGGCGTGCGGGTGAGTGAGCTTTGTGCGCTCGATGTCGATGACGTGGATCGGGAGCGGAACGTCATCAGGGTGATGGGGAAAGGGCGCAAGGAGCGTTCGGTGCCGTTCGGGGTGCCTGCGTTGCGGGCGTTGGATCGGTGGTGCATTCATGGGCGGCCGTTGTGGATGCGGGCCGGGTCCGGGCCGGCGCTCTTTCTTGGGGTGCGGGGTGGACGTATTGACGCGGGGACTGTGCGGCGGGTTGTGCATGCGCGGTTGGCGCAGGTAGAGGGGGCGCCGGATATGGGGCCGCATGGGTTGCGGCACAGTGCGGCCACGCATTTGCTTGAGGGTGGGGCTGACCTGCGGAGTGTGCAGGAGTTGCTTGGGCACGCGTCGCTCAGTACGACGCAGATTTATACGCATGTGTCGATTGAGCGGTTGCGGGCGGCGTATCGGCAGGCGCATCCGAGGGCTTGATGTGCGGGTGAGGGCGGCACTGGCTTCGGGTTGAGGGAGTCAGTGTGGCCCTGGGGTGGCTTTTCGGGCTCTGGTCGTTCTGCGGCGTCGTTGTCTTCGGTGTTGGCCCTTTGCGCGGGCGCGTGGGTTTGGTTGAGGGCGGCGGCGGTTGCGGAAGAGGGCGGTGATCAGGAGGAGGGTCGTGATTGAGGCGCAGAGGGCCATGACTGTGATGGCGAGATGGGGTGAGGTACTGCGTCGCAGGGTGGCTTGGAACGTTCCCGTGGAGAGGGAGTGATCAGTAGAGGGGGTGAGGGGGCGGGAAGAAGGCGGGGGCGCAAGATCCTCGCTGGGGCTGGGGCTGGGGCTGGGGCTGGGGCTGGGGTCGGGACCGGGGCTGGGACCGAGGCTAGGACCGGGGGTGAGGGGGCGTGGGGGCGAGGTGCTGGGGAAGTTGTTGCCCGTGGGCGGGGCCTCGGTGCCGGTCGTGAGGGTTGCCGGGAGGGGTGGGGCCAGAAGGGGAGGAGTCGGGTGGGGGCGTGGCCCAGGAGTTGCAGAGGGTTCAGGTAGGTGGTGGCGCGACGCAGGCCCCAGTGGAGGCACGACTCCTCACAATGGTGCGTCGAAGGCTCCAGGACGCCGAGTCTGGCGCCTGAGGTGATGGGCTGGCCTCGCTGGACAGAGGCGCTGACGGGGAGGTAGGTCGTGCGCAGGCCGCCTTCGTGGACGATCGTGACCACGCCCTTGCCGGCGACCGGGCCCGCGAAGTGGATCGTGCCTGGGCCTGCGGCCAGGACGGGGGTGGCTGCCGGGGCGGCGAGGTCGATGCCGCGGTGGCCGGCGAGCCATGGCTCGGGGGGTGGGGTGAAGCGGCGCAGGATCCGCGGGTTGCCGTCGAGTGGCCATCGCCAGGTGGGCGGGGAGGCTCTTGCTGGGGGAGCAGGGGTGGTGGAGAAGAGCAGCGTCGTCGAGATGAGCAGGATCGCGGTGGCGGAGGCGGCTCTCGTCCAGGGGCTTGAGGGTGGGGTGGTCATGAGGGGAGTTTGGCGGGGGTGGGGAAGGGCGCGAGGAGGCGAACGTCGTTCTGTGGATAAGGGGTCAGGGTGCGGCGTGGCGCTTGCTTTCGATCAGGTGGGTTGTGGAGTCGGTGGGCGAGGGTGCCGGGGTGTGGAGGAGGGTGGTTCGGCGGCGTTGGGGGCGGAGCGGGGACGTCCAGATCCAGATGGTGCTGAGGGCGATGCCTGCCGCGCAGATGAGGATCACCGGGCGCAGGCCGATCAGTTCGGCCATGAAGCCGCCGGCGAGGCCGCCCAGGGCCAGGACGCCCTGCACCGCGAAGGTCGTGGTGGCGTTCACCCGGCCGCGTAGCTCCGGCGGGGTTTCCCTGAGGGTGATCGCGCCCATGCAGGTGGCGAAGGCGACGACGATGCCGCCTGTGATCGTGCCGGTCAGGGCGAGGAGGGCGAGTTTCCACCAGAGCGGGCCGGTCAGCAGGCCCACGGCGAGGATCTCGATGGGGAAGAAGATCACTGACACGAGCAGGACGCGGTTCTCGCCGTAGCGCTTGGACAGGCGGGCCGTCAGCCAGGCGCCGAACAGGCCGCCCGCGCCGCTCAGGGCGATGAGGACGCCGATCAGGGCCTTGGGGATGCCGAGGGTGTTCAGCATGTAGAGCATGTAGACGGCCGTGTAGGCCATGGCGAAGAAGTTGATCGTGACGCCGGCGCCCAGGAGAGCGCGAAGAACCGGGTTGGTGACGCTGGTCCTCAGTCCTTCGACGACGTCGCGCCACATGCTCTTGGAGGCGGCGGGGGTGTTGTGCTCGGGAGTTCTGATAGTGCGCAGGAGGAGGGCCGAGGTGAGGAACGCGAACGCCTCGGCCAGCACGGCCAGCGGCGCCGTGAGGAGTTGCACCAGGAGGCCCGCCAGGCCGGGGCCGCTGACTGACGCCACCGAGTAGGAGGCGTGGAAGCCGGCCATGGCCTCCGTTCGCTGGGACGGGTCGACGACTGCCGCGAGGTGGGGGAAGTTCGCGGCCTTGAAGAGCACGCCCGCTGTGCCGATCACCAGGGCGACGGCGATCAGCCAGATGACGTTCAGCAGGCCGAGCAGCCAGGCGATGGGGATCGTGGCCGCGGCCGCGCAGGAGGCGAGTTCGCAGGCGATCATCAGCGGGCGGTGGCGGGTCAGGCGGTCGGCGATGGCCCCCGATTGCAGGCCGAACAGGAGGACCGGGATCGAGGCGGCGGCGGTCAGGATGCCCATCTGGGAGGGGGAGGCGGTCAGCAGGGTGACCGCGGTCAGGGGGATGGCCAGCTTGGAGACCTCTGAACCGGTGACGGAGATGGTGCGGGCCGTCCAGAGGAGGCGGTAGTCGCGCTGCTTCCGTAGGGGAGGGAAGGGCGGCGGGGCTGGAGCGGCGGGACGGGGCGGAGCTGAGCGGGTGGGGAGGGGTGGGGCCGAGGAGGTAGCGGGCGACGGCGCTGAGGTGGTGGGAAGGGGCGGGGCTGAGGAAGTGGCGGGCGACGGCGCTGAGGTGGTGGGAAGGGGCGGGGCTGAGGCGGTGGGGAGGGGTGGAGTTTTGGAAGTTGGGGGCGAGGTGGGTTGGGGTGGCGGTGGGCGTTCGTCGGTGTGGTTTGTCGAGGTCGGAGGCGGGGTGGGGAGGTTGGAGGCGGCGGTGCTGGAGTTGTGAAGGGAACGCTTCATAACTATGAAGGTAACCCTTCATAGTTATGAAAGCAATGCTTCAGGCCTGAAGATGGGTACGTTTGGCGCATGACGCAGGAGAGAGAGGGGCTCAGCGATCCCAAGGCGATGCGGGCGCTGGCTCATCCGGCGAGGTTGATGATCCTCAACAGGCTTCGGGTGGAGGGCAGCGCCACCGCGACCGAAGTGGCGGAGATCGCGGGGATCACGCCTAGCGCCGCCAGCTATCACTTGCGGATGTTGGCCAAGTACGGCTTCGTCGAGGACGCGCCGCCGCGAGGGGACGGCCGGGAGCGGATGTGGCAGGGGGTGGACCGGCCGTTGAGCGTCGGGACTCGGCCCGACGACGAGCCCGACGTCCGGGCGGCCAAGACCATGCTGATCACTGCGTTCCGGCGGGATGCGAACGCGGAGGCTGATCGGGCTCTGGTCAATGCCGACATGGAGGCCGAGGAGTGGCGGGAAGTGACGCTGTTCAGCCGGCACCGGCTTCGGTTGGACGCGGCTGAGCTTGGGCGGTTGAGCAGGCGGATCGAGGAGTTGCTCGAGCCGTACTTCGCTCAGCGCCGGGACGAGAAGGAGGCTCCGGAGGGGGCCAGGGTTGTGGAGGCGCAGGTCAATCTGTTCCCGGTGGTGGCGAGGGCGGTGCCGGGGCTGCCTACCGAGGATCACGGCACCGGGTGAGAAACGCCGGGTGAGTGGTCGTCGTGGGCTTGGGGCCCGGGGGGCGGGCGTCGTGGGGATGGTGGCGCTGAGGGCGGGCGTCGTGGGCTTGGGGCCTGGAGGGCGGGCGTCGTGGGGATGGTGGCGCTGAGGGCGGGCGTCGTGGGCTTGGGGCCCCGAGGGTGGGCGCCGGAGGGAGTGGGCCGCTGGGGTGGTGTTGGGGGAGTGGGAGCGCGGGCGTCGTGGGAGTGGGAAAGCTACGGCGGTGGCCGGGGGGCCTGTGCGGTCGGCGGGGGAGGCGCGGGGGATGAGTGGGTGGTGGTGCCGGGGTAGGGGCCGATGTCCGTTTGACCGCGGACGGTCAGCCTGGGGTGGTGTGGGAGGTAGACTTTTCGGTGGCCTGTGACCACAGGCCGACTTCGCATGCCCCATTGCGGACCGCGCCATCGGTCCGGGCCATGTGCCCGGCGGGAGCGGGTTCGGGGCATCAGGGCGGCAGACGACGCGCTGCCGCGGCACAACCGAGAACCGCGCCCATCCGCAGGGCGCCAAGACCTGGAGGACCAGCACATGGCCCCCGTCGTCACCATGCGACAGCTGCTCGAGAGCGGCGTTCACTTCGGCCACCAGACTCGGCGCTGGAACCCGAAGATGAAGCGCTTCATCTTCACCGAGCGCAACGGCATTTACATCATCGACCTGCAGAAGTCTCTGTCGTACATCGACCGTGCCTATGACTTCGTGAAGGAGACCGTCGCCCACGGCGGCACGATCCTGTTCATCGGCACGAAGAAGCAGGCTCAGGAGGCCATCTCCGAGCAGGCCGCGCGGGTCGGCATGCCGTACGTCAACCAGCGCTGGCTGGGTGGCATGCTCACCAACTTCTCCACCGTGCACAAGAGGCTGCAGCGTCTGAAGGAGCTCGAGGAGCTCGACTTCGACAACGTCGCGGGCTCGGGGCTCACCAAGAAGGAGCTCCTCATGCGCCGCCGTGAGAAGGACAAGCTGGAGCGCACGCTCGGCGGTATCCGCGACATGGGCCGCGTGCCCAGCGCCGTGTGGGTCGTCGACACCAAGAAGGAGCACATCGCGATCAGCGAGGCCAAGAAGCTTGGCATCCCGGTCGTCGCGATCCTCGACACCAACTGCGACCCCGACGAGGTCGACTACCCGATCCCCGGCAACGACGACGCCATCCGCGCCGTCGGCCTGCTGACCAGGGTCGTCGCTGACGGTGTCGCCGCCGGTCTGATGGCGCGCTCCGGCGCCGCCCGCGGTGACGAGAAGCCGGCCGCCGCCGAGCCGCTGGCCGAGTGGGAGCGCGAGCTCATCGAGCAGGGCACCGCTGAGGCCCCTGCCGCCGCTGAGGCCGCTCCCGAGGCTCCGGCCGCTCCGGTCGCCGCCGAGGAGTCCGCTGCTGCCGAAGAGTCCGCTGCTCCTGAGGCTCCGGCCGCCGAGGAGGGCGCCACCGCTGAGGCGGCTGCTCCCGCCGAGGGTGAGGCCGAGGCCGCTGCTGAGGGCGAGACCGAGCAGCAGGCCTGACGTCCGCGCACCAGGGGCGCCGCTGCTCCGCCGCTGAGGTCCTCGGCTGAGGGCATCGTGTGGTGGGGCTGCGGTTCCCCGTGGCGCCGGTCTGGCGGGGTGCTGCTGCGGAGGTCCGGGTCGACCGGGCCGACGGCAGCACCGGGCCGGGGCCGGGCCGCGATGAACTGGGCTGCGGTGAGCTGCGACGGCTCGCCGGCTGGTTGGCGGGTGCTTGCGGGCTGGTTCTGCCGGTCAGCGAGTGTCTGTCGGCTGGTTCCGCTGGTTGGCGGGTGCTTGTCGGCTGGTTCTGCCGGTCGGTGAGCGTGTGCAGGCTGGTTCTGCCGGTCGGCGGGTGTACGCGCGAGTGCAAGGCAACGTGACAGCTGAATAAGGCAAACCACCGGGTGGCTGCGGGTCTCGGGTGGGCGGTCAGGCAAGGTGGGCGTTCCGGATCGGCAAACGGCTGAGACGGGACGGCATGCCGGGCGGGCCGCTCCGGGTCCCGGGCGGTAAGCCAGGCCAAGGCGAGGTGTCGGTGAGGCCAGGGTCTCCTGACGTCGTACGCCGGGGCCGGCTCATTGCCCGCAGGCTGGAAGGCGGAGGCGCGACGCGCCCGAAGGTGAGATCGTTGGGCGGTGCCGAGCCGAGGTGGTACGCCGAGGCGAGGCTGGGCAGTATGCCGAGCGAAGCAGCAGCGAAGCCGGGCCGCCCCGCGCCCCGAGCAAGACAAGGCTCCTGTACGGCGGGCGCCTGCCGTACGAACCCCGGGTGGGTGGCCGGATACCGGCTCCCGCCCGGACCACGATGACGACGACGAAATCCCACAAGGAAAAAGAGCAATGGCTTCCGTGAACATGGCCGACGTCAAGCGGCTTCGTGAGATCACCGCTGCCGGCATGATGGACTGCAAGAAGGCGCTGGAGGAGTCGGAGGGCGACTTCGACCGCGCGATCGAGCTGCTGCGCCTCAAGGGCGCCAAGGACGTGGGCAAGCGTGAGGCGCGCACCGCGTCCAACGGCCTGGTCGCGCTCAAGCAGGACGGCGACTCCTCCGCCGCGCTGGTCGAGATCAACTGCGAGACCGACTTCGTGGCCAAGGGCGAGCGCTTCCAGGAGCTGGCCGCCCAGGTCGTCGCGCACGTGCTGGCGACCAAGCCGGCCGACGTGGCGACGCTGGTCGAGTCCTCCTTCGACGGCAAGACCGTCAAGGAGCACCTCGACATCGCCAACGCCGCGCTCGGTGAGAAGATCGAGATTCGGCGCTTCTCGGTGCTGGAGGGCGGCTACATCGGCGCGTACATGCACAAGACGGACCCGGCGCTGCCGCCGGCCGTCGGCGTGCTGGTGCAGCTCGACAAGCCGAACGCCGAGGTCGCCAAGGACATCGCGCAGCACGCCGCCGCGATGGCGCCGCAGTACCTCAAGGCCGAGTCCGTTCCCGCCGAGGTCGTCGAGAAGGAGCGCAAGCTCTTCGAGGAGATGACCCGCGAGGAGGGCAAGCCCGAGGCCGCCATCGGCAAGATCGTCGAGGGTCGCGTGAACGGCTGGTACAAGGACTTCACGCTGCTGCAGCAGGCCTTCGTCAAGGACAACAAGAAGAGCGTGGGCAAGTACGCCGAGGAGAACGGCGTCGAGGTCCTCGGCTTTGTCCGCTTCAAGGTCGGTCAGGCTTAGGCTTAGGCAAGCTGCCAGCTCAACGATCCGCCGAATTGAAGGAGGCCGCCGCCGTGCAGGACCACCGGGAGTCAGCCCACGAATCCACACGGACGGCGGCTTCCTCATCTCAAGATCCACAAAATCCGCACAACCACCTCAGGTGGAAGCGGGTGATGTTGAAGCTTTCAGGAGAGGCGTTCGCCGGGGGCGAGCCGCTGGGCATCGACCCGATGATCGTCGATCACCTGGCCGACTCGATCACCGAGGCGGTCAAGGAGGGCGTGCAGGTCGCGGTCGTGGTCGGCGGCGGCAACATGTTCCGCGGCGCGACCCTCTCGCAGGGGGGCATCGACCGGACCAGAGCCGACTACATGGGCATGCTCGGCACGGTCATCAACTGCCTGGCGCTGCAGGACTTCCTGGAGCGGCGGGGCGTGGAGACCCGGGTGCAGACCGCCATCACCATGCAGCAGGTGGCGGAGCCGTTCCTGCCGCGCCGCGCGATCAGGCACCTCGAGAAGGGCCGTGTGGTCATCTTCGGCGCGGGGCTCGGCTCGCCGTTCTTCTCCACCGATACCGCCGCGTCCCAGCGGGCCCTGGAGATCGGCGCCGAGGCGCTGCTCAAGGGCACGCAGGTCGACGGGATCTACGACTCCGATCCACGCAAGAACCCGGACGCGGTCCGGTTCGACCACCTCGACTACGGCGAGGTGCTGCTGCGCGACCTCGCGGTCATGGACGCCACCGCGATCAGCCTGTGCAAGGACAACGATCTGCCGATTGTGGTCTTCGACCTCATGGGTGAGGGCAACATCCTGCGCGCGGTACGCGGTGAGAAAATCGGCACGCTGGTGAGTCCGGCAGGCAAATGACGGAGCGAGCCCGACACCGCCAGCTAGTAGACAGGGAGCCGCTGTGATCGACGAAACCCTCCTCGAAGCCGAGGACAAGATGGACAAGGCCGTATCGGTCGCGAAGGAGGACTTCGCGACCATTCGTACGGGCCGCGTCACCCCCTCGATGTTCAACAAGATCAACGCCGAGTACTACGGCACGCCGACGCCGATCCAGCAGTTGGCGTCCTTCCACGTGCCCGAGGCGCGCATGGTGACCATTCAGCCCTACGACAAGGGCTCGACGAATGCGATCATCAAGGCCATCCGCGACTCCGACCTCGGCGTGAACCCCACCGACGACGGCCAGGTGATCCGGGTGACGTTCCCGGAGCTGTCCGAGGAGCGCCGCAAGGAGTACATCAAGGTCGCCAGGAACAAGGGTGAGCACGCCAAGGTGTCGGTGCGCAACATCCGCCGCTCCGCCAAGGAGACCCTGGACAAGATGATCAAGGATGGCGAAGCGGGCGAGGACGAGGTCAGGCGGGCCGAGAAGGAGCTCGACGACCTCACTCAGAAGCACGTCGCGAAGATCGACGAGCTGCTCAAGCACAAGGAAGCCGAGCTGCTCGAGGTCTGAGCGGCGCGCCGCACGGCGGGTCGCCTGGAGCGGTCCGCCGCCCGTAGCGGGTCACTCACGGCCCTCGCCGCCGATGGCGGGGGCCGTGGCTCTTGGAGAAGTCTGTGGAAGAACGTACGGCTGGCACCAGCTCGAGCGGCGGCAGCCGTACCGGAAGGAACCTGCCCGCCGCGATCGCCGTCGGCCTGGTCCTGGCCGGGCTGGTCATCGGCACCGTGTACACGATCAAGGAGCTGTTCCTCGTCGTGGTCGCGGGCGCCGTCGGCGTCGGCGTGCTGGAGCTGGTCAAGGCCTTCGCCACCCGTGACATCAAGGTGCCCGCCGTCCCTGTGCTCGCGGGCCTGGTGGCGATGCAGGTGGGGGCGTACTGGGGCGGGCCCGAGTGGCTGCTGGCCACGTTCGCGATCTTCGCGTTCGTGCTGCTGATCTGGCGGATGTTCAGCGACGGGACGGCCGGTTACGTCCGTGACGCGTCGGCGTCGGTGTTCACGCTGTTCTACCCGGCGATGCTGAGCGCGTTCGTGGCGCTGATGCTGCATCCGGACGACGGCAACCACCGCGTGCTGATCTTCATCGCGGTGACCGTGGCGAGCGACATCGGCGGCTATGTCGCGGGTGTGCTGTTCGGCAGGCACCAGCTCACGGTGATCAGCCCGAAGAAGACCTGGGAGGGGCTGGCGGGGTCGGTCGTCGCGTGCACGGCGGTCGGGGCCTGGCTGGTGATGTGGCTGCTGGACGGCCAGTTCTGGCAGGGTGCGCTGATCGGGGCGCTGGCGGCGCTGCTGGCCACCGTGGGCGACCTGATCGAGTCGATGATCAAGCGGGATCTCGGCATCAAGGACATGGGGACGATCCTGCCGGGGCACGGCGGGCTGATGGACCGGCTGGACTCGCTGGTGACGACGCTGGTTCCGGTCTGGCTGCTGATGACCCTGTTCTTCTGACCTGGCCGGCCTGCGGGGCCTGCGAGTTTTGTGGGGCTCAGTGGGTCTGCGGGGCTTGCGGGGCCTGCGAGTCTTGTGGGGCCTGCGAGTCGGTGGGGCTCAGTGGGTCTGCAGGGCCTGCGTGGTGACGGGTGAGAGCCAGAGCCACCGGACGATCTCACCGCCGAACGCGAACCCTGACATGTCGGGCATGTGGGCCGGGTTGGCCTGCATGAGGACCCCCGAGTACTGCGGCCCCAGCGGGAACGTCGAAGGCTCGTGATACCACTTCGCCGTGTGCCCGTGGCCCAGCCAGGTGACCGAGTGCCACGGATACTGCGACAGCCACACCAGCAGCAGCGCCGCGTCCTTCGGGTCGTCGCGGGTGGCCACGGCCAGCTCGATCCTGGCGTACGCGCCCGGCTTGTCGATCCACTGCTCCACCGTCGGCATGCGCTGGCAGCTCATCCCCACCGTGGACAGCACCGTGAAGCCGCGATCGCCGTGCGGCGGCCGCTCGGTGATGCCGACCGTCGGCAGCCGCTCGCCGCTGGCGTCCCAGTAGCGGCCCGCCGGGCCCAGCACCCGGTCGAGATGGCCCATCACGAACTGCTGGAACGACGGCCACGACCCCTCACCGTGCCGCCACCGCCAGTAGGACCTGGCGTTCGAGATCCGGGGACGCAGCCCTTCGAGCGCCTCCGACAGCGCCCAGGCGAACGGCGACTCGCCCACGGCGTCCCGCGCGTAGCCGGGCATGCCCCTGCTCATGTCGGCCCAGCCGGGGATGACCGCGAGCAGCTCGTCGTCCTCGTACAGCGCGACGCCGTCGCCCTCCTCGAACCACAGCGGGCTGAGCTGCCCGAGCGGCCGGCGGCCGTCGGGGTGCAGCGTGTTCGCCCTCGGCATCAGCGGCGGCAGGCCCGCGTTGATGCGGGCCAGGTCGACGACGGCGGGGGCGGGGCGATGGTTGGCCAGCCAGACGGCTCCGTGGACCGTGCCGTCCGGTGAGCACAGGTAAGCTACCGAGGAGTCCTCGTCCCGCTCGACCACGAGCGTCCGGCTCCCGTACGGGTTGCCGGCGGCGAGCACGACCTCGGTGCCACCCTCGCCAGATGCCGACCGAAAAATCGCCATACGAGATGACTGTAGATCGGGCGGAGACCAAGACGCGAGCCGTAGTGAGACCAGGAATGCCACCTCCGATCCGAACGTTGATTACCCTGGTCGCAAACCCCTCAAGCTAAGCAAAGGCAGCACAGTGTCCCAGCCTCCAGGTCAGCTCACCTTCGTCGCGCCGCGGCGGGCCAAGCCCGCACGGCACCTGGCCGACCTGTCGATGGCCGACCGGCGGGCCGCCGTGACGGAGCTGGGCGAGAAGGCCTTCCGCGCCGACCAGCTCTCCCGCCACTACTTCGAACGCCTCACCACCGACGTGCAGGCGATGACCGACCTGCCCGCGGCGGCCAAGGACAAGCTGTCGGCGCTGCTGCCCACCTTGCTCACGCCGGTCAAGGAGCAGACCACCGACGGCGGCACCACCCGCAAGACGCTGTGGAAGCTGTTCGACGGGGCGCTGGTGGAGTCGGTGCTCATGCGCTACCCCGACCGCGTCACCATGTGCGTGTCGTCGCAGGCCGGGTGCGGCATGAACTGCCCGTTCTGCGCCACCGGACAGGCCGGGCTGACCAGGAACATGTCCACCGCCGAGATCGTCGAGCAGGTCGTGGCAGGCGCCCGCGCGCTGGCCGCCGGCGAGGTGCCCGGCGGGCCCGGGCGGGTCAGCAACGTCGTGTTCATGGGCATGGGCGAGCCGCTGGCCAACTACAAGCAGGTCATCGGGGCGGTGCGCCGCCTGGTCGAGCCCGCCCCCAACGGGCTCGGCATCTCCGCGCGGGGCGTCACCGTCTCCACCGTGGGGCTGGTGCCCGCCATCAACAAGCTCGCCGACGAAGGGCTGCCCGTCACGTTGGCGCTGTCGCTGCACGCGCCCGACGACGAGCTGCGCGACACGCTGGTGCCGATCAACACGCGCTGGAAGGTCGGCGAGGTGCTCGACGCCGCCTGGGCCTACGCGGCCAGGACCAAGCGGCGGGTGTCCATCGAGTACGCGCTGATCAAGGACATCAACGACCACGAGTGGCGGGCCGACCTGCTCGGCAAGCTGGTCAAGAACAAGCTCGTGCACGTGAACCTGATCCCGCTCAACCCGACGCCCGGGTCCAAGTGGACGGCTTCGCGGCCGGAGGATGAGCGGGCGTTCGTGCGGCGGCTGGAGTTCCACGGCGTGCCGGTGACGGTGCGTGACACGCGCGGGCGCGAGATCGACGGCGCCTGCGGGCAGCTCGCCGCCGCCGAGTAACGCGAGGCAGGGGTACGGGCGGAGCCCCGTTCGGGGCGGTGGGCCTCGGGGCGCGTCAAGGCTGCTGGAGGGGCCTGGCGTGTGTCATGAGCGGCGGCGGAGCCAGCCGTACGTCGCCAGGCCGAGCAGGCACCACGCCAGCGAGATCGCGGCCAGCTCCGGGAAGCGGCCGAGCAGCTCGCCGGTGTTGGCGGCCTTCATCCACGAGATGAGCGGCACCGTCAGCCAGTACAACGATGTCGAGCTCAGCAGCAGCATCGCCAGGAAGCCCAGCAGCAGGCCCATGATCGAGAAGGCCGGCGACGGCAGGATGGCGCGGCTGGTGAGGGCGCCGAGGGCGGTGCCCGCCAGGGCGGCGAGCACGTACAGGACGAGCGCCACCAGCAGCAGGCCGGACGTGGGCGACCCGGAGACGCCGGCCAGCAGAGCCCAGCCCAGGCCGAGCGCCGCGAACACCGCGCACGCCGTGAACGCCGCCAGCAGCCCCGCCGCCACCTCCTTGCCCCGCCCGCCGACCTGGATGGCCGACATCTCACGTTGCCGGTCCGGCTCGGTGTCCAGCAGGCTTCTGGCGGCCCAGGCGAGGACGGGCACGAGGAGTACGGCGCCGTCCACGAGCACGGTGGCCTCGGCGCCCTTCGGCGCGCGGCTGCCGTGGACGATGGCCAGCAGGGCGAGGGTGAGCAGCAGCGCCTGGAACACGCGGTGGGAGCGCACGTAGGCGGCCAGGCGGTAGGCGGCCAGGGCGATCATGCGGTCTCCTCGGTCTCACGAGCGGCCTGTGGCGGGATCTCGTGGGCTCGCAAGCCCTCCTCGCGCATCCTGGCCAGGAAGCGGGGCAGCTCCTCGGCCGGTAACGTCACGGCCACGGTGGCCTGCGCGGCGGCGACCGGCGACGGCGCCACCGTGCTCTCCTTGAGGTGACCGTCCACCATCGACCAGTGACGCAGCCCGGGCAGCCCGCGCAGGCCGCCCTGGTGGTCGCTGGCGATGACGATGCCGCCCCGTCCCGCCACCTCGGTCGCGATCGCGGGCAGCGCCTCCCGGGTGTCGGCGTCGAGGCCGGCGAACGGCTCGTCCAGGATGAGCAGGCCAGGATCGGCCATCAGCGCCTGAGTCAGCCCCACCTTGTGCGCGCTGCCCTTCGACAGGTCGCCGAGCGGCGTGCCGAGCAGGTGCCCCATGTTGAGGCGTTCGATCCACGGCTCCCAGCGGGCGCCGCCGCGTACGCGGGACATGTGCCGCAGGTACGCCGTGACCGTGAACGGCTGGGCGGCGGGGAACCGGTCGGGCGCGAAGCCGACCACCGGCGGCCGGTCGGCGATCGTGCCCGTGGTGGGCCTGGCGAGGCCGGCCAGGAGCCGGAGCAGCGTGGACTTGCCCGCTCCGTTCGCGCCGGTCAGCTCGATCACGTCGCCGGGGGCGAGCGGGGCGTCGGCGTCTTCGATGACGAGAGGATCACGTCTTCGGTACCGGAAGGAAATCTTGGACAGGCGCATGATCCCGTAACGGTATATGTCGTGTCGCAGGCTCGGCGTAAAGGTCCGACAATGGAGGGACCCCCAGCACGAAACTCAAGAGGAGTGAGCTTGAACCGCTTTCCGCGCGTCATGGGTATGCGTTCAGGCTATGACCCCGTCGAGGTTGACGCCCTGATCGGGCGGATCGAGTCGACCCTCGGCAGAGGCTCTCACCTGTTGGAGCCCGTCACCGCCGACGAGGTCCGCACGGCCACGTTCCGCGCCAAGCGCGGTGGTTACCAGGAGACCGCCGTCGACTTCGCGCTCGAGGCGTTCGTGGTGGCGCTGGAGGCCCAGGCCAAGCGGCCCATCCGCCTGGCCATGGCCGAGCCCACCGGCGAGATGCTGCGCGAGCAGTGGTTCGAGACGCAGGCCGCGCGGGTCGAGCGGGTGGCCTTCCGTCCCGGCCGCATGGGCACCGGTTACAACGAGGACGAGATCGACGCGTTCCTCGACCGGATCGTGGCCACGTTACGCGGCACGACCGACTATCCGCTCAAGGCCAAGGAGGTGCGGGACGCGAAGTTCTCGACCGTGATGTTCAGGCCCGGGTATCTGATCGCCGACGTGGACGCGTTCCTCGCGGGCATCGCCGACGTCCTGGAGCAGCGGGCGCTGTAGGCGGCGACTTCGACCTCGGCGAGCGGCCCGTGCTCCCGGCGGCTGCTCGATGCGATGAGCAGCTCGCGGCTCGAGGGGGTTACTCGACTGCGGCGAGCAGCCCCGTGTTCTAGGCGGTGGCTTCGACTGCGGCGAGCAGGCCGCGCAGGTCGGGCTGGGTGTGCGGGACGATCGAGGCGTCGGCGGGCCGCATGCCGTGCCGGTTGATCCACACGCGACGCAGCCCCAGCCGATGCGCGGGCTCCATGTCGTGGAAGTAGCTCTGGGCCACGTGCACCCACACCTCCGGCTCGTAGGAGCCCCTGAACAGCTCGAAGTGCGCGTCCGCCGGCTTGTACGCCCCCGCGTCCTCGGCCGTCACCACCGCCTCGAACGGCACCGGCAGCCGCCGCCGCGTCCCGGCGATGAGGTCGCGGTCGCAGTTGGTCAGCAGCGCCAGCCGCCACCCCGCCTCGCGCAGCGCCGTCAGCTCGGCCCGAACGTCGGGGAACACCGGCCAGTACGGCAGCGTCGTGGCCAGCACGCCGGCGTCGTCCGGGCCGAGATCCACCTTCTCCTCCTCGCACGCCCTGCGCAGCGTCTCGGCCAGCACGTGGCGGTAGCGCATCGCGGGGGACTCGGCCTGGACGAGGTGCTCATGCCGGTTGTACGCCTCCAGCAGCCGCGCCCCCTGCCCCGGCGCGATCAGTTCGGCGCTGGTGCCGATGCCGTGCCGCCAGTCGACCAGAGTCCCGAAACAGTCGAACGTAACCCATCGCATGGATCCCATAATGACGGTCATGAGCATTTCCGTCCGTGATATCGGGCCCGATGACCTTCCGGTGGTCACCCGCGTCATCACCGGGAGCTGGGGCGGCACCACGCTGATGATCCTGGGCAGCGGCAGGCAGGTGGACGTGACGGAGCTGCCCGGCTTCATCGCCGAACTCGACGGTGAGGTGGCCGGGCTCGTCACGTACCTGGAGGACGAGGGCGCGGTGGAGATCGCCTCACTCGATGCGGTGATGCCCGGCAAGGGAGTGGGGAGGGCGCTGCTCGACGCGGTGCGGGCGGTCGCCGCCGAGCGGGGCGTGGCGCGGCTCTGGCTGATCACCACGAACGACAACACGCACGCCCTGCGCTTCTACCAGCGCTACGGGTTCGATCTCGTCGCCCTGCACAGGAACGCCATGGACCGGGTGCGCGCCATCAAGCCGAGCATCCCGGCCGAGGCCGACGGCATCCCGATCAGGCACGAGCTGGAGCTCGAACTTCTCCTGTAGGAGGACGCGGGTGGGCTCAGGCGGAGTGGGCAGGCTGGGTGGAGCGTGGGTGGCGGAGCAGGGCGACGATGACGGAGGTCACCGGGGCGGCCAGGAACGCGCCGGTGATCCCCGCGATGACGCTGCCCACCGTGATCGCCACCAGGATGACCGCACCCGGCAGGTCGAGCGCCTTGCCGTAGATCTGGGGCGCCAGCACGTGCCCCTCGATCTGCTGCACCGCCACGGTCACCGCCACCACGATCAACGCCACCAGCCATCCCTTGGCCACGAGCGCCACCACGGCCGCCAGCAACCCCGCGAAGAACGCCCCCACCACCGGCAGGAACGCCCCCACGAACGTCAGCACCGCCAGCGGCAGCGCTACCGGCACGCCCAAAATCCACAGCGAGATCCCGATGAAGAACGCGTCCACCAGCCCCACGATCGCGACCCCGTGGATGTAGCGGCCGATCACCGAGAAGATCAGGTCACCGGTCTCGGCCACGCGGGTCCGCATCCCGGCCGGCAGGAGCTCGACCAGCCAGCGGAAGAGCCGGTCGCCGGCGTGCACGAAGTACACCGACAGGATGATAGCCAGGACGGCGCCGACCACGATCTCGCCCACGGTCCTGACCCCGGCCAGCGCCCCGGTGGTGATCTGGCGGCCCTGCGTGGACAGGTACTCCCTGGCCTGCGCGACGAGCTGCTGGTCGTTCAGCCCCAGGTGGGACGCCAGCACGTGCAGGTCGTCGAGGACCTTGCCGACGCTGGCCCGCAGCTCCGACACGCTGGCCACCGTCGGCGGGACCACCAGCGCGATCAGCGCGCCGGCCAGCACCAGGCCGCCGACGAAGACGATCGTGGTGGCCGCGGCCCTGCCCAGGCCGCGTCTGCGCAGCCAGCGGGCCGGGGGGAGCAGCAGCGCGGTCAGGAAGACGCCGATGATGATCGAGATGGCCACCGTCCGCACGTGGTAGAGGCAGAAGAAGGCCACCGCGATGACCGCCAACCACCCCAGCAGCCGCCACGGCCCCATCCCGCTACCCCCGATCATGCCTGGTCAGAGGCGTTCCCCCCGGTGATCGCGGGCAACCCTGATCAGGCGGGCGGGCTGGGGTGAGGAGGGAAGGGCCGGGCGGGTGTCTGGCGTACCGGGGTCAGGCGAGTCGGGGTGAGGCGGGCTGGGTCAGGTGGGTGGGGTGAGGTGGGGGCGTTGCGAGCGCTTGTTCGCCTCGTACGTCTCCCGCGCCGCATAAGTGGCACTCGTCGTGGCCACCTCCGCCACCGGCACGTCCCACCAGGCCTCCGAGGACGGCACGTCGTCGGCCATCCGGTCCGTGCGCACGTAGATGACCGTGGTCGAGGCGGCCGATCGGGCGGTGTCGAGCGCCTTGCGCAGGTCCGCGACGGTCTCGGGCCGCAGCACGGTGGCGCCCAGGCTGGCGGCGTTGGCGGCCAGGTCGACCGGCAGGGGCCCGCCGTCGCGGCGCTGGTAGGCGGTGCCGAGCCGCTCGGCGCCGACGCTCTCCGACAGGCGGCCGATGGAGGCGAAGCCGGAGTTGTCCACCAGCACCACGACCAGCTTGACGCCGTCGGAGACGGCCGTGACCAGCTCCTGCGCCATCATCAGGTAGGAGCCGTCACCCACCAGCACGAACACCTCGCGCTCCGGGGCGGCCAGCTTCACCCCCAGCCCGCCGGCGATCTCGTAGCCCATGCAGGAGTAGCCGTACTCCACGTGGTAGCTGCCGGGGCCGCTGGGCCGCCAGAGTTTGTGCAGGTCGCCGGGCATGGATCCGGCCGCGCACACCACCACGCCGTCGTCGCCCGCCGCCGCGTTGACGGCCCCGATGACGGCGGCCTGCGGGATCGGCGTGCCATCCAGCGCGTACGCGGCGTCCACGGCGGTGTCCCACGCCCGGGTCAGCTCGGCGGCGCGCTCACGGTAGGCGGCGGGCGTGCCGTGGCCCGCGCACGCTTTGGCCAGGTCGCTGAGGCCTTCGCGGGCGTCGGCGACGAGTTGCAGGCCGGAGAGCTTGGCGGCGTCGAAGCCGGTGATGTTGAGGTTCAGAAACGCGGCGTCCGGGGCGAAGATCGTGCGGGAGGCGGTGGTGAAGTCGCTGTAGCGGGTGCCGACGCCGATGATCAGGTCGGCCTCGCGAGCCAGCGTGTTGGCGGCGGTGGTGCCGGTGGCGCCGATGGCGCCGAGCGCGAGCGGGTGACCGTACGGGAGTGCGCCCTTGCCCGCCTGCGTCTCGGCGACCGGGATGCCGCACGCCTCGGCGAACGCCTGGAGCTGGGCCGTGGCCTCGCTGTAGATCGTGCCGCCGCCCGCCACGATGATCGGGCGGGCCGCCGACCTGATCAGCTCGGCGGCGCGGGCCAGGGCAGCGCGTTCCGGGCGCGGCCTGGGGATGTGCCAGACGCGGCGGGCGAACAGCTCATCCGGCCAGTCGAACGCCTCCGCCTGCACGTCCTGCGGCAGCGCCAGCGTCACCGCGCCGGTCTCGGCCGGGTCGGTGAGCACCCGCATGGCGGCCAGCAGCGCGCTGGGGAGCTGTTCTGGGCGGTTGACGCGGTCCCAGTAGCGGGAGACGGGCTTGAAGCAGTCGTTGACGGAGATGTCGTACGAGCGCTGGTCCTCCAGCTCCTGGAGCACCGGGCCGGCGGCGCGGGTGGAGAAGATGTCGCCGGGCAGCAGCAGCACGGGCAGGCGGTTGATGGTCGCGCCGGCCGCGCCGGTGATCATGTTGGTGGCGCCGGGGCCGATCGAGGTGGTGCAGGCCAGCGTGGACAGGCGGTTGGCGGCGCGGGCGTAGGCGGCGGCGGTGTGCACCATGGCCTGCTCGTTGCGGCTCAGGCGGTAGGGCAGGTCCTCGGTGGAGGTGGCGAGCGCCTGGCCCAGGCCGGCCACGTTGCCGTGGCCGAAGATGCCGGCGCAGCCGCCGAAGAACCGGCGTTCCGCCCCGTCGCGCTCGCTCCACTGGCGGGCCAGGAAGCGCACGACCGCCTGTGCGACGGTCAAACGGATCACGAAGTCCTCCCGAACGGCAGTCTGGGGTCGATGGGCTGGGCGTCCCAGGAGGAGCGGATCCAGGTGTGGCGAGGGTCGTCGCAGAACGCCATCGAACGTTGCTCCGCGGGGCCTGCCAGGACGTTCAGGTAGTACAGGTCGTAGCCGGGCGCGGCCATGGAGGGGCCGTGGTAGCCGTAGGGGACGAGCACCACGTCGCCCGAGGAGACCTCGGCGAGGGTGTCGATGTGGCCGCGTTCTGAGGAGTAGACGCGCTGGTAGCCGATGCCCTGGTCGGCCACCTCGAAGTAGTAGATCTCCTCCAGGACCGCCTCGCCCTCGCCCGGGGTGTCGTGCTTGTGCGGGGGGTAGGAGGACCAGTTGCCGCCGGGGGTGAGCACCTCGACGGCCATGAGCTTGTGGCAGCCGCCGAAGGCGTCGGGGGAGCAGAAGTTGTTGACCTGGCGGGTGGCCTGGCCGGCGCCTCTGATCTCGACGGCCACCTCGGCGGCGGCCACGTAACGCGGGGGGAGCGCCTGGGTGGCGCGGGCGGAGGGGAACGCGATGCGGCCCGCGCCCTCGACGGTCACCTGCGTAGAAATCGGGATATAGGCGAAATCGGAGGGGCTGTCGAACACCGAGGAGCGGCCGTTCAGCACGAACGTGTCGCCCGGGATGGAGACCGTGCACGAGCCTGCCAGGGGGAGAACGAGCATCTCCTCCTCGCCCGTGTCGAAGGACAGCGGGGCGTCCGTCAGATCCGCCACGCGCAGCCCCGAGTAGGTCCAGCCGGCCGCTGACGGGGTGATCTCGACCGACCAGGGGCCGCTGGCGGTCTTGCCGTACGGAAGGTGAGTCATGTGCGGGCCTCTCGTACCAGTGCGGCGGCGCCGTCCACCGCGGTCGCCACGTCGTCGTCGGGAGGGTAGAGCAGGGCGCGCCCGACGACGAGGCCGCGCACGCCGGGCAGGCTCAGCGCGCGGTGCCAGTCGGCGTAGGCGGCGTCGATGTCCGGCGGGTCGCCTCCCAGGAGCAGGGCGGGCAGCGTGGTCGCGGCCATCACCCGCTCCATCTCCGCCACGGCCGGGATCTTCAGCCAGGTGTAGGCCGAGGTGACGCCGAGCGCCTGGGCGACGCTGATCGCGCGGATCACGGCGTCGGGCGACAGGTCGTTGCGCAGGGCGCCCGACTCCGAGCGCAGCGACCAGAACGGCTCCACCATGGCCACCAGCCGCCGCCTGGCCAGCTCGGTGACCGCGCGGGCGCAGGACTCCAGCGTCGTCACGGTGGCGTGGTCGGACGGGTCGATGCGGCAGAGCATCTTGCCGCCGTCGAGCCGCATGGTGTCGATGGCGGCGGCGTCGAAGCCGGTGAATCGGTCGTCCACCTCGAAGACCGAGCCCTGCAGCCCGCCGCGGTTCATGGAGCCGAAGGCCAGCTTGCCCTCCAGGGCGCCCAGCAGCAGCAGGTCCTCCAGGACGTCGGGAGAGGCCAGGATGCCGCCCACGCCGGGCCTGGACAGCGCCAGCCGCAGGCGGTCGAGCAGATCCACGCGGCTGGCCATGGCGAAGGGCCGGTCACGCACGCCGAGTGCGCCGCGCGCCGGGTGGTCGGCGGCGATGATCAGCAGCCGCTCGCCCTCACCCGGCAGGCCGCGGCGCTGCCGCCGGGCCGCGGCCGCGGCGATCTCCTCCGGCTGGGTGGCGCGGATGCGGGTGAGCCGCCCGTAGTCGGCCGACCGGGACAACGCGATGTCGCTCAAGAGCGCGCCCCGTTCAGCAGGTCTTCCACCTCTGAGGTGGACGGCATGGCGTCGGCGCAGGCCAGGCGGGCGGCCACGTACGCGCCCGCCGCGTTGGCGAAGCGGAGCGTGCGCTCCAGCGGCCAGCCGCGCAGCAGGCCGAGGCAGAGGGCGCCGCCGAACGCGTCTCCCGCGCCGATCCCGTTGACCACCTTCACCTCCATGGGCTCCACCCAAGCGCTCTCCTCGGAGGTACGCGCGAAAACCCCTTCCGGGCCCATTTTCACGATCGCGAGCCGTACGCCGGCGTCGAGCAGGGCCTGCGCGGCGGCCTCAGGATCGCGTACGCCGACCGCGACCTCCACCTCCTCCAGGTTCCCCACGGCCACGTCCGCCAGCGGCAGCATGCCGCGCGCCGCCTCGTGGGCCGCCTCGCGCGACTCCCACAGCACCGACCGGTAGTCGAGGTCGAACACCGTCCACCCGGACGTGCGCGCCGACAGGGCGGCGGCGTGGGTGGCGGCGCTCGGCTCCTGGCTCAGCCCGGTCAGCGAGAACCAGAACAGCCCGGCTGCCGCGATCGCGTCCAGGTCGAGCACCGACGGGGAGATCTGCAGGTCGGGCGGGTGCTCGCCGCGGTAGAAGTAGATCGGGAAGTGGTCGGGAGGGAAGATCTCGCAGAACGTGACGGGCGTGGGCCGGCCCTCGACGGTGGTCACGAAGGCGTCGTCCACGCCGAAGCCGCGGATCGCCCGGCGCACGTAGTCGCCGAACGGGTCGGCCCCCACGCCGGTGATCACCGCGGAGCGCAGCCCGTGGCGGGCCGCCGCGACGGCGACGTTGGTGGGGCTGCCGCCGAGGAACTTGCCGAAGGTCTCGACGTCGGCCAGGCCGACCCCGGTCTGCAGCGGATAGACGTCGACGCCGGAGCGGCCGATCGTGATCAGGTCGTACAACAGCACCTCCAGGGACGGAGCTCACCTCGTCACTATGGCATATTGTCATGACATTCGGATGTCCGCTATGTTGCGGATCACGTCCCGTCAGAGTCCACGGTTGTTCACTACCCGGCATCCCGGGTAGTGAAGATCGCCCCCGCGCCGGCATCGGCGCAGCATGCGGGCACGTCCTCGAATTTCGGCCAGGTCTTTACGTCATATGAATGTCATGACATATTGGCCCATGGCCTCCTCCCTTTAGGACTACGTCGGAGGGTTTGCATGGCATTGCGGAAACGGTCGATGGGTGTGGTCGCGGTCATCGCCGCCGCCGGTCTGGGGCTCGCCGCCTGCGGCCAGTCCTCCGGCGGAGGCGGCGACACCATCGAGCTGACGATCGCCCAGAACGCCATCGCCGGTGGCAAGAACGCCGCCGCGGCGAAGTTCGTCGCCGACTGGGTGATCCCCAAGTTCGAGGCGGCGCAGAAGGCCAAGGGGAAGGACGTCACGGTCAAGTTCGTTCCCAGCGGTGTCGACGACGAGCAGTACAAGACCAAGCTCTCCCTCGACCTCAAGTCAGGCAAGGGCGCGGACGTGATCGACATCGACGGCATCTGGGCCGGCGAGTTCGCCGAGGCCGGCTACATCAAGCCGCTGTCCGAGCTGGTCGGGGCGGAGGCCGACAGCTGGGACGGCTGGGCCCAGATCCCCGAGGCCGTGCAGGCCATGGCCGAGTTCAACGGCAAGAAGTACGCCCTGCCGGTCGGCACCGACGGCCGCGTGCTCTACTTCAACAAGAGCCTGTTCACCAAGGCCGGGCTGCCGGCCGACTGGCAGCCCAAGAGCTGGCAGGAGATCCTCGACGCGGGCGCCAAGCTCAAGTCCTCCGGCGTGCCCGTCCCCATCCAGATCAACGCCGGCACCGCGATGGGCGAGGCCACCTCCATGCAGGGCGTGCTGCCGCTGCTCGCGGGCGCGGGCGGCGAGGTGCAGCAGGACGGCAAGTGGTCCGGCGCCTCCCAGCCGATGAAGGACGCGCTCGGCCTGTACCAGAAGATCTACGGCGGCGGCCTCGGCGATCCCAGGCTCCAGCAGGAGGCCAAGGGCCGCGACAAGTCGTTCCAGCAGTTCGCCGAGGGCAAGATCGGCATCCTGATGGAGGGCGACTACTTCTGGCGCGGCGTGGTCAACCCCAAGACCGGCGTGGCCAAGATGGCCGACCGCGACCAGACCGTCGGGTACGCCATGATCCCCGCCATCGAGCCCGGCAAGGGCATTCGCGGCCAGGACTTCGTCAGCATGTCCGGCGGCGCCCTGCGCACGGTGAACCCCAGCAGCAAGCACCCGAAGGAGGCGTTCGAGCTGCTGGCCTTCACGCTCTCCCCGGAGGCGCTGAAGGAGGAGACCAAGGACGGCAACGTCCGCATCACCCCGCGCACGGACGTCAACAAGGAGATCCTGGCGGGCGAGCCCCTGCTGACGTTCATCTCGGAGAAGGTGCTGCCGGTGACGGCCTACCGGCCGCCGGTCGCGCTCTACCCGCAGGTGTCGGTGGCGCTGCAGGAGGCCACCGCCGCGGTCGCCGGCGGCACGGCTCCGGACCAGGCCGCGGCCGACTACCAGAAGAAGCTTGAGGGAATCGTCGGTGGCGCAGGCAACATCGCCTCCTGAAACCCCCGAGGCTCCCGAGGCTCCTGAGGCGGGCCCCGGCACGAAGGAGCCCTCCCGCTACAGCTCGGACGCGGCGGGCCTGGGCAAGGCGCGGGCAGGGGTCTTCATGGCCCCCGCCCTGCTGCTGATCGCCGCCTTCCTCGTCTTCCCCGCGCTCTGGGTGCTCTACCTCGGCCTGACGAACTACCGCCTGACGGGGATCGCCGCCGCCGAGCCGCAGTTCGTCGGCCTCGGCAATCTCCTCGACGCGGTCGCGAACCCGACGTTCTGGAGCTCTACCTGGCTGACCACGCAGTTCGTGCTGGGCTCGGCCGTCATCGGGCAGGTCGGGCTCGGCTTCACCATCGCGTGGCTGCTGCGCGACCGGCGCGGCCCGCTCAAGCGGGCGGTCGAGGGCCTGGTCATCCTGGCCTGGATCCTGCCCAGCGCCATCGTGTCGTTCCTGTGGGTGGCGCTGCTCGACCGCGACGGCGGCACGCTCAACGCGCTGCTCGGCATCCCCGGCACCGCCTGGCTGCTTGACCACCCGATGTTGTCGATCATCGTGTTCAACACCTGGCGCGGCACCGCGTTCTCGATGATGTTGTACGGCGCCGCGCTCGGCAACGTGCCGCCCTCGCACCTGGAGAGCGCCCGCCTGGCCGGCGCCTCCGGCTGGCAGCAGCTCAGGGACGTGGTGTTCCCGCACATCAGAGGGCACATCCTGACGAACCTGCTGCTGATCAGCCTGTGGACGTTCAACGACTTCACCCCCTTCCTGCTCACCGCCGGCGGCCCCGACGGCAAGTCGGAGATCCTGGCCGTGCACGTGTACAAGGTGGCGCTGCAGGGCGGCGAGCTGGGCTACGGCGCCGCCGTCTCCACGATCATCCTGCTGATCAACCTGGTCGTCGCGGTGTTCTACCTGCGGCTGTTGCGGAGCAAGAAATGACGCGGTTCGTCCTGGGCCGGATCGGGTTCTGCACGCTGATCGCCGTGCTGCTGGCGTTCTTCACGATCCCGCTGCTGTGGCTGGTGACCGCGCCCTTCACCACCGACCCCACCTACGAGGTGTCGGTGCCCGACTTCACCTGGGACAACTTCCTGGCGGTCGTGGAGCACCCGTACGCGCTGCCGTCGTTGTGGAACTCGGTCGTGCTGTCGGTCGGCACCGCCCTGCTGGTCGTGCTCTTCTCCGCGCTGGCCGCCTACGCGCTCAGCCGGGTTCGGCTGCCCGGCCGCGACGCCCTGCTGTACGCGCTGCTGCTGCTGTCGTCGATCATCACCGGCACGGCGGCCATGGTGCCGCTGTTCCAGCTCGCGGTGGAGCTGAACCTCATCGACTCGCAGCTCGGGCTGATCCTCATCCTGACCGGCGGCCTGCTGCCCGCGGCGATCTTCATGCTGAAGGACTTCATGGACGCCACGCCCAAGTCGTACGAGGAGTCGGCCCGCGTCTTCGGCGCCTCGCCGCTGCAGATCGTGCGCCACGTGGTGGTCCCCCTGGTACGGCCGGGGCTGGCGACCATCGCGGTGTGGGCCGTGGCCAACGTGTGGGGGAACTTCCTCATGCCGTACCTGCTGCTGAGCGACGTGGAGAAACAACCGGCGGCGGTGATCACGTACACGCTCTACACCGAGGGCGGGCAGGCCAACCTCAGCATGTTGTCCACGTTCGGGCTGCTCTACTCCATCCCGGTGGTGCTCATGTACCTGTTCGTCAGCAAGAAGTACGGCTTCCGCTTCCACGGAGGGATCAAGCGTTAATGGCCGCCATCGAACTACGCGGGCTGACCAAGGTCTATCCCGGCGGGGTGAAAGCGCTCGACGCGCTCGACCTGGCCATCCCCGACGGCGAGTTCTTCGCCCTGCTCGGGCCCTCCGGCTGCGGCAAGACCACGCTGCTGCGCACGATCGCCGGCCTGGAGACCGCCACCGGCGGCGCCGTGGTCATCGGCGGGCGCGAGGTGACGGGCGTGCAGCCGGGCGGCCGGGACGTGGCCATGGTGTTCCAGGACTACGCGCTGTTCCCGCACATGGACGTCACGGACAACATCGCCTACCCGCTGCGCATCAAGAAGGTCGCCAAGGACGCGCGCCGCGACAAGGCCGCCGAGGTGGGGGCCAGGCTCGGGCTCGACCACCTCATGGACCGGCGGCCCGGGCAGCTCTCCGGCGGGCAGCAGCAGCGGGTCGCGCTGGCCAGGGTGATGGCCACGCAGGCGCAGGCGTACCTGTTCGACGAGCCGCTGTCCAACCTGGACGCCCGGCTGCGGCTGGAGGCCCGCACGTTCCTCAAGAAGCTCCAGCGCGAGCTGGGGGTCACCACCGTCTTCGTCACCCACGACCAGGCCGAGGCGCTGGCGATGGCCGACCGGATGGCGGTCATGGAGGCCGGGCACATCCGGCAGATCGGCACTCCGGCCGAGGTCTTCCAGCGGCCCGCCAACACCTTCGTGGCCGGGTTCATCGGCTCCACCCCGATGAATCTGCTGGACGGCGCCGTGCGAGGTGACACGCTGGAGGTGGCAGGGTGCAAGATCGCGGTCCCCGCCTCCGCCGGCGGACCGCTGTCCGATGGGGAGGAGATCGTGTACGGCGTACGGCCCGAATACCTGGCCTACTCGGCCGAGCCCGCGGAGGGCGCGTTCGGCGGGCAGGTGGCCATCGTGGAGAACCTGGGCGCCTCCCACCTGGTGACCCTCGACGTCAACGACGTGACCGTGCAGGTCGTGGTGCCCGAGGGCAGCGAGCCCGCGGTGGGCGACGACGGCTACGCGCTGCCCCGGCGTGACCGGGCGCTGGTCTACCGGAACGGAGAGCTCGTGTGAGGGGGCACTGGTCGCTGGACGACCGGCTGGAGCGCATCCTGCGCGAGGTGCCGTTCGAGGTGCCGCCGGGGACGGCCGCGGTGCACGTGAAGCTCTCCTACGACAGGTCGCAGGGCGTGATCGACCTGGGATGCGGCGCCCCCGGCGGCTTCCGCGGCTGGTCGGGCGGCGCGCGCGACGAGTACACGATCACCCGCGACTGGGCCACCCCCGGCTACCTGCCGGGCGAGCCCGAGGCGGGCACCTGGAACGTGTGGCTGCGCCTGCACCGCATCCCGCCGCAGGGCCTGGACTACACGCTGGACATCTCCTTCGAGCGGGCCGCGCCGCCCGAGCCGGTGGCCGGGGAGCCGCCGCACGGCGAACGGCCGCCGCGCCGCGACATCCCGGACGTGGGCGGCCTGCGCTGGTACGCGGGCGACTTCCACGCCCACACCGTCCACAGCGACGGCACCCTCACCATCGCCGAGCTGGCCGAGCTGGCCCGCGGGCGCGGGCTCGACTTCCTGGCCGTCACCGACCACAACACGACCAGCCACCACCCCTGGCTGGCCACGATCGACCGGGGCGTCACGCTCATCCCCGGCCAGGAGGTCACCACCGACCGGGGCCACGCGAACGTGTTCGGCGAGGTCGGCTGGGTGGACTTCCGCGAGCCCGCCGACTCCTGGGTCGAGCACGCCGAGCGCGCGGGCGGGCTGATCTCGATCAACCACCCGCTCGGCGGCGACTGCGCCTGGCTGCTGCCGATCAGCCGCCGCCCGCGCGTGGCAGAGGTGTGGAGCTCCGGGTGGTGGGACCGCCGCTGGGGAGCCCCGCTGGCCTGGGCCGACGCCTGGCGCGACGACGTGATCGCGATCGGCGGCAGCGACTTCCACACGCACGGCTCCGACGGCCTGCCCGGCTCGCCCACCACCTGGGTGCTGGCTGAGAACACCGGCGCGGAGCCGTCGGGCGCTCACGCGGGGCCGGTGGGCGCGCACGCCGTGCTGGAGGGCGTGCGCGCGGGCCGCACCGCCGTGTCCACCGGCCCCGGCGGGCCGCTGCTGCTCAGGCTGGGCGACGAGCTGCTCGTCCTGGACGCCGACGGCCTGGTGCTGGTACGCCCCGACGGCACGCGGCAGGTGGTCCGCGGCGAGCGCGCGCTGCTGCCCGCCATCGACGGACCCCACCGGCTGGAGACCTACGAGAACGAGGTGATCGCCCTATGCGCGTGAGGAAAGTCGCCAACGCCCCCGTGAGCTTCGGCGTGTTCGAGCTGAGCGACGGCCCGCCGCCGCTGACCCCCGACGAGATGGTCCGCGCGCTGGCCGAGGCCGGCTACGAGGGCATCGACTCGGGGCCGATCGGCTACCTGGGCACCGGCTCCGAGCTGACCGACCGGCTGGCCGGGGCCGGGCTGCTGCTCTGCGGCGGCTGGGTGGACCTGCCCTTCCACGACGCGGACGGCTACGGCAAGGCGCTGCCGGGGCTGGAGGCGGCGCTGGACGTGTTCGCCGCCGCGCCTCCGGGCGACCTGCCGCCGCGGCCCACGATCGCCTGCCCCGGCACGCCGGAACGGTTCGCGCGGCCCGGCGGGACCGCTCCAGGGCTGCCGGCCGCCGAGTGGCCCGCGTTCGCCGCCCGGATCCAGGACACGACCGAGCGGTGCCGCGCGCGCGGGTTCGAGCCCGTCTTCCACCACCACCTCGGCACCCACGTCGAGACGCCCGACGACGTCGAGCGGCTGCTGGAGCTGACCGACGTGCAGCTCTGCCTCGACACGGGACACCTGCTGCTGGCCGGCGGCGACCCGGTCGCGGCGCTGCGCGCCTGGGCGGACAGGGTCGGGCACGTGCACGTCAAGGACGGCGACACGACCATCCTCGCCCAGGCCCTGGCCGACGGCGTGGACCTGCGCGAGCTGATGGGCCGCGGCGGGTTCGCCCCGCTCGGCGAGGGCGAGCTGGACCTGCCCGCCGTGGTGCGCACGCTGGACGAGATCGGCTACGCGGGCTGGATCGTGATCGAGCAGGACACTCTCCCCGGGCGGCGCACGGTCGCCCAGAACATCGCCGACCAGGCGGCCAACCGCCGGAAGCTGAAGGACTTGGGGCTTTGAGAATCGCGCTTGTCGGGTGCGGGGCCGTCACGCAGGCGGTCTACGTGCCGTTGCTGTCCAGGCGGCGGGACCTGTTCGAGGTCAGCGCCGTCTGCGACCTGTCGCGCACGCTGGCCGACGCCGTGGGCGACCGGCTGGGGGCGGCGCGGCGGTACACGGCGGTGGCGGAGATGCTGGCCGAGGGCGGGTTCGAGGCCGTCGTCGTGCTGGCGTCCGGCTCCCACGGCGAGACCGTGCGGCAGGCGCTGGCCGCCGGGTACGCGGTGCTGTGCGAGAAGCCGCTCGCGCTGACCAGGGCCGAGGTGGCGGCGCTGCCCGAGGGGCGGCTGATGGTCGGCTACATGAAGCAGTACGACCCGGCCGTGCGCAGGGCCGAGGAGCTCCTGGCCGAGCTGGGCGGGCCCGAGGTGATCAGGGCGGTCGAGGTGACCGTGCTGCACCCGAGCGGGGAGTCGCAGCTCGCGTTCGCGAACCTGACGCAGGCGGGCGATGTGGACGCCGGTCTGCTGGCCTCGTTGCGCGCGGCCGAGGGCGAGCTGGTGTCGCGGGCGCTGGGCGAGCAGGCCCCTGAGCAGGTGCGGCACCTGTACGGGGTGGCGCTGGGCTCCATCTGCCACGACCTGTCGCTCTTGCGGCGCTTCACCGGCTCTCCGGCAGAGATCTCCCACGTCGAGACGTGGGGGCCCGCGCCCGGCTCCATCGAGATCTCCGGGACGCTGCCCGTACGGGGCCGCTTCTCCATCCGCTGGCACTACCTGGAGGACTACCCCGCCTACCGCGAGACCGTGGCCATCCACCACGACCGGGGCTCGCTGGAGCTCGTCTTCCCCTCGCCCTACCTGATGAACGCCCCGACCAGGCTCACCGTGGTGTCCGGGAGCGAGAGCCGTACGCACTGGCGTGAAGTGACCGAGGCGTTCGAGGTACAACTCGCCGCCTTCCATGCTTACGTGAACGATGGCAAGCCGCCGCTCACCGACGCGGGCGGCGGGCTGGAGGACATCGTCACGGCGCAGCGCATCGCGGCGCGTTACGCCGTACAGCATGATCTGCCCCTGGGAGGCGAGGCAGCGTGACCACGGAGATCGTCGTCGTACCGCACACGCACTGGGACAGGGAGTGGTACGAACCCTTCCAGCGCTTCCGGCTGCGCCTGGTGGCGCTGCTCGACGAGGTGCTCGACACGATGGAGCGCGAGCCCGCCTACCACTTCACCCTCGACGGTCAGCTCGCCTGCGTGGACGACTACCTGGAGGTCAGGCCAGAGAACCGCGACCGCGTGGCGGCGCTGGTGGAGTCGGGGCGGCTGGCGGTGGGGCCGTGGCAGATCCTGCTCGACGAGTTCCTCTGCTCGGGCGAGAACATCGTGCGCAACCTGGAGCTGGGCATGGCCAGGTCGGACAAGCTCGGCGGCGCCATGCCGGTCGGCTACCTGCCCGACATGTTCGGACACACGGCGCAGATGCCGCAGATCCTGCGCAAGGCCGGGCTGCTGCACGCGTGCGTCTACCGGGGCGTGCCGCAGGCCGTCACGACGGACGCCTTCGCCTGGGTGGCGCCCGACGGCACGGCGCTGCGCACGCAGTACCTGCCGGCGGGCGGCTACGGCAACGGGGCCCACCTGTTCTCCGACGCGGAGGGCCTCGGGCAGCGGGCGGCGGGGTTCGTACGCACCATGCGGGAGTGGCACGGGCCCGACGGGCCGCTGCTGGCGATGTACGGCACCGACCACTCGGCGCCCGTGCGCGGGCTGCCCGGCATGGTGGCCGAGATCGGCGCCCGCATGGACACCCTGTCCGGATACATCGGCGCGTACTCCGGCGACGTGGCGGGGCTGCCGCGGGTGCACGGCGAGCTGCGCTCCCACGCCCGCGCCAACATCCTGCCCGGCGTCATCTCCGTCCGCCCCCACGTCAAGCAGGCCATGGGCCGCGCCGAGCGGATGGTCGAGCGCTACGCCGAGCCGCTGGCCGCGCTCTGGGGCGCGGAATGGCCCGGCCGCTTCCTCGACATGGCCTGGTGGCGGCTCGTGGACGCCAGCGGCCACGACTCCGTGACCGGCTGCGGCGTGGACGACACCGCCCAGCAGGTCGCCGCCCGCATCGCCGAGGCCGAACAGCTCGGGCAGGCCGTCCGCGACATGGTGACCGCCCGCCTGGCCGAGGCGGTGCCGTCCGACGGCGTGCTGGTCGTCAACCCCACCCCCGCCCCCCGGCACGGCGTCGTCATCGTGGACACGGCCGGCGCCGACCCGCTGGTGGACCCGTCGGGCGCGCCGGTGCCGGTGCAGCCGCTGGAGTACGCCGCCACGCTGCTGCTCGACGAGCCGATGGACCTGGCCACGGCCCTGACCCTGATCCACGGCACCGAGCTGTACGGGCAGCACATCACCGGCTACACCGTCGAGGACGGCACCCTCACGTTCACCGTGGCCAGGCAGACCTCCGTCGTCATCGACCCGGACGAGCTGCGTACCGCCGCCGCGGGCATCACCAGTGTCCGCATCCTCGCCGAGCCGCGCCGCACGGTGGCCGCCCTCGTCGAGGCCCCGCCGCTCGGCCACACCAGCCTGCGCCCCGCGCCGCGCGAGCGCGTGTACGGCGGCGACCAGGTGGAGCGGCTGCCCGGCCTGCACCACCCGTCCTGCTGGCTCAGCTCCGACTCGGCGCCCCTGCCGGTGCGCGGCGACACGACGGTGCTGGACAACGGGCTGCTGCGCGTCACGATCGAAGTCGACGGCAGCCTCACGCTCGTCGGCCAGGACGGCACCACCGTCACCGGCGCGGGCCGCATCGTCGACGGCGGCGACGTCGGCGACACCTACAACCACGCGCCGCCGCTGAGCGACCTGATCGTGTCGGAGCCGGTGGACGCGGATTTCGAGCTGGTCTGCACGGGGCCGCTGGTCGCCGTCGTGGACGTGCGGCGCACGTACCTGTGGCCCGCCTCGGGCGAGGGTCTGGAGGGCGCGCCCGAGGTGCCCGCCCTGACGCGCGGCGCCAGGATGGAGGAGATCGTCCTCACCACCCGGGTGGAGCTGCGCTCGGGAGAGCCGTTCGTCCGGCTGGGCATCACGTTCGACAACCGGTGCGACGATCACCGGGTGCGCCTGCACGTGCCGCTGCCCAGGCCCGCCGCGCAGTCGCACGCCGAAGGGCAGTTCGCCGTCGTCACCCGAGGGCTCACCGCGGAGGGCGGCTGCGGCGAGACGCCGCTTCCGACCTTCCCCGCCTCGTCGTGGGTGGCCGCCGGGGGAGTGGCGGCGTTGCTGGAGCACGTGACGGAGTACGAGGTGGTGGACGGGGAGCTGGCTCTCACGCTGCTGCGCTCGGTCGGCTACCTGTCCCGCAACCGCAACGTCTCGCGCCCCGAGCCGGCGGGGCCGCAACTGCCCACGCCCGCGGCGCAGTCCCGCGGGCTGCGGTCGGTGAGCCTGGCGCTGATGCCTTACCAGGAGGGATGGGACGAGGTGGTGCCGCAGGCGGAGGCCTTCCGGCACGACCTGCTCGTGGTGCCGGGGCTCGGCGAGCGGAGCCTGCCGCTGCCCTCGCCCGCGGCCGGGTTGTCGGTCGACGGGGAGGGGGTGGTGATGACGTCGCTGCGTGAGCGTGACGGGTGGCGGGAGCTGCGGGTCGTGGCGCTCACCTCCTCGGACACGGAGGCCGTGATCGGCGGGCGCTTCACCCGGGCACGCCGGGCCGACCTGCGGGGACGTCCGGGGGAGCCGCTCGACGTGACTGACGGGACGCTCCGGCTGCCGCTGGGCGGCTGGGAGATCGCGACGGTGCAGCTCTCGGACTGACCCCGCGCGGGTGATCTCGCGCGGGCGGGGCTGGCGCGGGTCAGAGGCCCAGGTGGCGCTGGGCCTCCTCCCGGGCGGCCCTGGCGCGGTCCTCCTCCGAGCGGGACAGGCCGAGCGCCAGCGCCCGGTCCAGATCCGCCAGCGCGCCACGGAAGTCCCGCAGCGCGATCCGGACCCGCCCCCGCCCGTAGAGCGCCCTGGCGGCGTTCCTGTCGAGGTCGAGGGCGTCGTTGTAGGCCGCCTCGGCGTCGGCGGGCGACCCCGCCTGCCACAGCGCGTAGGCCAGGAGCGTGCGGGCGCTGACGTCGCCCGGCATCCTGGCGACCGCCTGCCGGCCGAGCTCCACCGCCTCCCCCGCGTCGCTCATCGACAGCGACACCTCGGCCAGCGCGGTCAGCAGCACCTGGTTCCTGGCGAGCTGGAAGCCGCCGAGCCGCTCCAGCAGCTCGGGTGTCGGGTCGCCGACCGCCAGGCGGTCGCACAGCTCGTACGTGCCGGCGGTCACGGGACGGTGCCGTGGCCGAGGCCGCCCTCTTCCTGCCAGAGCCGGTCCCACGGCCCTCGTTGCCCGACGATCCCGCGCACTGCCCGGTCGAGGGTCGCCTCGTCCACCTCGATGAGCTGAAGCAGCGTCAGGTCAGTCAGCTCCGCGAGCCCGGTGCCGACCGCGCGAGCCGGTTGCGCCATAGAAAGTCCCTCCTTGGCCGCTGTGGCGATGATACGACGGGACTTTGGCCGAATGAAATGCCGATAAATGCCGAACCGGGGTGGTGACTAACGCGCCCGCTCAGTTGTGCAGCCCGAGTTGGCGGGCGGCCCGGATGGCCAGCCAGACCTCGGCGAAAGCCGCGCTGGACTCCAGGTCCCTGCCGGTGAGCTCGCTGAATCGGCGCAGCCGGTAGGCCAGCGTGTTGGGGTGGATGTGCAGGGCCGCGGCGGCGTCGCGCATATGGCGGTTATGTTCGAGCCAGGTCCGTACGGAAGCCAGCAAATACGAATTGTGTGCCTCGTCATAGGCGAGCACCTTGCCCAGCACGTATTCCACCAATGCGGTCAGCGTGGCGGGGTCCTCGGGCAGCCACCGGCCGGTGGTGTCGTCGCCGTACAGGACGAGGGCCCGGCCGGACTCGGCGGCGTGCGTGGCCGCCCAGGCGGCCTCCCGCTGGGCCACGCGGAGCGGCTCTCCCGGCGGGAAGGGGCGGCTCATGCCGGCGGCGACGCCCGGGACGGCGGCGACGGCGGGGCCGAGCGAGGAGGGGCCGAGGAGGTAGTGGTCGTCGCCCCGGCGCAGCATCAGATGGGGCAGGTCGTCCAGGGCGCGGCGCAGGGCGTCGTCGGGGACGCCGCGCACGACGAGCAGCGCCGCGTCGGCGTCCATGGACAGGCCGAGGCGGGCCAGGCGGCGGCGGGCGGCAGGCGGGTCGAGGAGGTCCTGCAGCAGCTCGGCCAGCGTCTCGGCGCCTTCCCTGCGCAGCGTCTCGCGCTCGTGCCTGGCCATCGCGACCTGGAGCGCGGCCACCGTGGCGATGTGCTGGACCACGGCCAGCCCGGCGGGGCGGGCGCCCTCGCGTTCGAAGGCCACCAGGTAGCCGGCCGGGCCGCCCGGGGCGGAGACGGGCAGGACGAAGCCGCCGGGGATCGTGGGCGGGGCGTCGGGCGTGGCGGGCAGCACGGCCGGCGCGGGCACCGGTACGCCGGGCAGGAGGGGGCGGCCCGAGCGGGTGGACAGGTAGACGTCGTAGCCGGACAGGCGTTCCAGGCGCTTGAAGAGCGTGGCCGTGTCCAGGTCTTCGGCGGCCAGCCAGCGCAGCGCCCCGAACACCTGGAGCTGGGCGCCGAGGCGGTGGCTGGCGTCCTCCCGCAGCGCGGCGGCGACCTCCTGCGCGATCGCGATGAACGGCACCGCCAGCGGCACCTCCAGCACCGGCATGCCGCGCTCCTCGGCGGCCTCGAAGAACGACGGGTGCAGCGGCGGCACGTGGAGCTGGGCCGACAGGGCCAGCGCCGAGACTCCCGCGTCGTCCAGCCGCTCCAGGTAGGCCCGCTGCCTGGCGGCCGTGCGGGGCACGCCGATGCCGGTGGTCATGATGACTTCGGCGCCGAGCAGCCACGGCGTCGGGTCGTCCAGCTCGCTCACGTGCGCCCACGACACGGAGCGGGACAGCCCGGCCTCGCCCGCGAGCACGCGGAGCTGGAGCGCGGGGGAGCGGAGAAGATCCTCCACGGTGAGTTTGTGGTCAGCCACAACACACACCGTAGTACTTCGTGGCGCCCACAATTGCCGCAGGTCAGAGGCGTGACGAACACTGAGGCGCATGAACCTCGGTCCCGTCGACTCCAGCAAGGTCCCGCGCTTCGCGGGCCCGGCCACCTTCGCCCGCCTGCCCCGCCTCGACCAGGTGGAGCGGGCGGACGTGGCGGTGGTGGGCGTGCCCTTCGACACCGGCGTCTCCTACCGGCCCGGCGCCAGGTTCGGGCCCGCCGCCGTACGGGAGGCGTCCCGGCTGCTGCGGCCCTACCACCCGGGCCTGGACGTGTCCCCGTTCGAGCGGGTGCAGGTCGCCGACGCCGGTGACATCGCGGTCAACCCGTTCGACATCGGCGCCGCCATCGAGACCATCGAGGGCGCGGCCGACGACCTGGACGCCAAGCTGGTCACCATCGGCGGCGACCACACGATCGCGCTGCCGCTGCTGCGCTCGGCGGCCAGGAAGCACGGCCCCGTGGCGCTGGTGCACTTCGACGCGCACCTCGACACGTGGGACACCTACTTCGGGGCCGAGTACACGCACGGCACCCCGTTCCGCCGGGCCGTCGAGGAGGGCATCCTCGACACGGAGGCGCTCAGCCACGTCGGGATCAGGGGCTCCCTCTACGGCAAGAAGGACCTGGAGGAGGACCGGCGGCTCGGGTTCGGCATCGTGACCGCGGCCGACGTGCTGCGGCGCGGCCTGGACGAGGTGATCGACCTGCTGCGGCAGCGGGTCGGCGACCGCCCGCTGTATCTCTCCATCGACATCGACGTGCTCGACCCCGCGCACGCCCCCGGCACGGGCACCCCCGAGGCCGGCGGGCTCACCAGCCGCGAGCTGCTGGAGATCCTGCGCGGTCTCGCCGGGCTCAACCTGATCGGGGCCGACGTGGTCGAGGTGGCCCCGGCCTACGACCACGCGGAGATCACCTCGATCGCCGCCTCCCACGTGGCCTACGACCTCGTCAGCCTGCTGGCGCTCCAGGAGAAGACATGAGCAGCGGCTCCCTCACGGAGATCGAGACCTACGGCGTCGAGCGCATCCCCGACGCCGACCGCACCGCCCGCCCCGTGGACCTGTTCAGGGTCGCCTTCGGCGGCGCCAACACGTTCGCGACGTGCGTGCTGGGCGCCTTTCCCATCCTGTTCGGCCTGTCGTTCTGGCACGGCCTGGCGGCCACCGTGCTCGGGCTGGTGGCGGGGGCGCTGATCCTGGCGCCGCTGTCGCTGTTCGGGCCGCTCAACGGCACCAACAACGCCGTCTCCTCCTCGGCGCACCTGGGCGTGCACGGCCGCGTGGTGGGCTCGTTCCTGTCGCTGCTGACCGCGATCGCGTTCTTCTCCATCTCGGTGTGGTCGTCGGGCGACGCGCTCGTGGGCGGCGCGCACCGGCTGGCCGGGCTGCCGGACACCGACCTGACGTACGGGGTCGCGTACGGGCTCTTCGCCGTCCTGGTGCTGGTGGTCTGCGTGTACGGGTTCCGCTTCATGCTGTTCGTGAACAAGATCGCGGTCGCGGCGGCGTCGTTGCTGTTCGTGCTGGGCGTCTTCGCCTTCGCCGGGGACTTCGACCCGTCCTACGCCGGCGCGGTCCAGCCGGGTGACGCGCTGTTCTGGCCCTCGTTCATCGGCGCGGCCCTGATCGTGCTGTCGAACCCGGTCTCGTTCGGCGCGTTCCTGGGCGACTGGTCCCGCTACATCCCGGCGAGCACCCCGCGCGGGCGGGTGATGGCGGCGGCGTTCCTGTCGCAGATCGCCACCATCCTGCCGTTCTTCTTCGGCCTGTCCACCGCCTCGATCATCGCGGCCAAGGCCGCCGAGTACGTGGACCCGGCCGCGCCCAACTACGTCGGCGGCCTGCTGGCGGTCTCGCCCGGCTGGTACTTCGTGCCCGTCTGCCTGATCGCGCTGATCGGCGGCATGTCCACCGGCACGACCTCGCTGTACGGCACCGGCCTCGACTTCTCCAGCGTCTTCCCGCGCTTCTCCCGGGTGCAGGCCACGGTGTTCATCGGCACGCTGTCGATCGTGTTCATCTTCGTCGGGCGTTTCGCGGCGAACCTCACGCAGAGCATCTCCACGTTCGCCACACTGATCATCACGTGCACGGCACCCTGGATGGTGATCATGATGCTCGGCTACGTGACGCGGCGTGGCTGGTACGACCCGGAGGCGCTGCAGGTGTTCAACCGGCGCCAGCGGGGCGGCCGCTACTGGTTCACGCACGGCTGGAACTGGCGCGGGCTGAGCGCCTGGCTGGTCTCGGCCGGGCTGGCGTTGCTGTTCGTCAACCTGCCTGGCCAGTTCGTCGGGCCGCTGGGGAACCTCGCGGGCGGCGTGGACATCTCGCTGCCGGTCGGCCTGGCCGTGGCCGGGCTGCTCTACCTGGCGCTGCTGGCGATCTTCCCCGAGCCGCGCGAGGTCTACGGTCCTGACGGGCCGCGCCTGGTCCGCTCGGCCGACACCCCCGTGCTGCCGATCGTGGAGCCGGCGACGTGACGCGCCTGCTCGACCTGAGCGTGGAGCTGGTGACGTGATGACGCTGCTCGACCTGTCGGCGCCGATCGAGAGCGGGATGCCCGTCTACCCGGGCGACCCTGAGGTCTCGGTCGGCCCGGCGCTCACCGTGGCCCGCGACGGCGTGAACGTGCTGGGCCTGCACCTGGGCTCCCACTCGGGCACCCACGTGGACGCGCCCTTCCACATCGACGACTCGCTGCCCACGCTGGACGACTTGCCGCTGGAGCGCTTCCACGGCCCCGCCACGGTGGTGGACGCCCGGGGGCGGGGGCCGACGATCGGCCCCGAGTTCTTCGAGGAGGTCCGCGCGGGCGTGATCGTGCTGGTGGTCACCGGCTGGCCGTTCGGGCGTCAGGGCCATCCGTACCTCACCGCCGAGGCCGCCGCACTGCTGGTCGAGCGCGGTGTCCGGACGGTCGGGATCGACGCGTTCAGCGTGGATCCGACGCCCGCAGCCGAATTCCCCGCGCACGAGAAGCTGTTGCGGGCGCACGCCGTCATCGCCGAGAACCTGTACGGCCTCGACCGGTTGATCGGGGCGCGGGAGATCGAGGTGTCGATGTTCCCGCTGCGGATCACCGGAGGCGACGGCTCACCCGTACGGGCCGTCGCCCGGGTCGGTTAGCGGGTGCCCCAGGAGTACGTCTGCTTGCGCAGCTTGAGGTAGACGAACGACTCGGTGGCCCGTACGGCGGGGATGGCGCGGATCTTGCTGAGGATCTCCAGCAGGTGCCCGTCACCCTCGCAGACCACCTCCACGATCACGTCGAAGGAGCCCGCCGTGAGCACCACGTAGTCGATCTCCTCGATGCCGGCCAGCTCGTCGGCCACCTTCTCCAGGTCGCCCTCGCAGTTGACGCCGATCATGGCCTGCCGGGGGAAGCCGAGCGTGAGCGGGTCGGTGACCGCGACGATCTGCATGACGCCGGCGTCCTGGAGCCGCTGGACGCGCTGGCGGACGGCGGCCTCGGACAGGCCGACCGCCTTGCCGATGGCCGCGTACGGCTTGCGCCCGTCGGCCTGGAGCTGCTCGATGATCTGCTTGGACAGGTCGTCCAGCACCACCGGGCTGCCGGAGCTCGCGCTGTTTCGGCGTACGCGGGGCGGCGTCGTCATTGAGCGGTTTCCTCCTAGCGGTCCGGCGTTACGGGGGCGTTCCCGCCGGGTTGCCGTCCTGGTGCGACATGTTGTCAGTTCTTCGCGGTCTGTCAAGCGAATTCGTAGCAATTTGATATCTTCACCACGAAATCCCTTGTCGTGATGCATCTGCTCTGTCAGAGTCGCGGCAACTCAGCCACCTCACGAGGAGGTCGTTAACCTTGACCACCCGTCTGCAGAACTTCATCAACGGTGAGTTCGTGGACGCCAAGAGCGGCCGATACTCCGACATCATCGATCCGTGCACGGGCGAGGCTTATGTCCAGGCTCCCGTCTCGGGTCTGGAGGACATCGACGCCGCCTTCGCCGCCGCGGCCGCCGCTTTCGAGTCGTGGGGCAGGACCACCCCGGGCGAGCGGGCGAACCTGCTGCTCAAGGTCGCCGACGCCATCGACGCCAGGGCCGATGAGATCAACGAGGCCGAGTGCCGCAACACCGGCAAGCCCCGCGCCCGCATGGCCGAGGACGAGACGCCGATCGCCGCCGACCACTTCCGCTTCTTCGCGGGCGCCGCGCGCACGCTGGAGGGCCCGACGGCGGGTGAGTTCCTGGCCGAGCACACCAGCGTCATCAGGCACGAGCCGATCGGCGTGGTCGGCCAGGTGACGCCGTGGAACTACCCGATGATGATGGCGGTCTGGAAGATCGCCCCGGCGCTGGCGGCCGGCAACACGATCGTGCTCAAGCCGTCCGACACGACCCCGGTCTCCACGCTGAAGCTGGCCGAGATCCTCGGCGAGGTGCTGCCGCCCGGCGTCTTCAACGTCGTCACCGGCGACCGCGAGAGCGGCGCCCTGGTCGTCGGCCACCCGACCGCCGCCATGGTGGCGATCACCGGCTCGGTCGGCGCGGGCATGTCGGTGGCCAAGAGCGCCGCCGACGACCTCAAGCGCGTGCACCTGGAGCTCGGCGGCAAGGCGCCCGTCGTGGTCTTCGAGGACGTCAAGGACCTGCGCAGGGCCGCCGCCGACATCGCCACCGCCGGCCTCTACAACGCCGGCCAGGACTGCACGGCCGCCTGCCGGGTGCTCGTGCACGAGAGCGTGCACGACGAGTTCGTGGCCGCGCTGACCGAGGCCGCCGCCGGCACCGTCACCGGCGACCTCGACAACGCGGACGCCCTGTACGGGCCGCTCAACAACGAGAACCAGCTCGCCAAGGTGCAGGGCTTCATCGAGCGCGTCCCCGCGCACGCCAAGGTCCTCACGGGCGGCCACCGCGTCGGCGACAAGGGCTACTTCTTCGCCCCGACGATCGTGGACGGGCTGCGCCAGGACGACGAGATGGTGCAGAACGAGGTCTTCGGTCCCGTGATCACCGTTCAGACGTTCACCGACGAGGCCGACGCCCTGGCCAAGGCCAACGACGTCAGGTACGGCCTGAGTGGCTCGGTCTGGACGTCCGACCACGGCCGCGCCATGCGCATGTCGAACCGGCTCGACTTCGGCGTGGTCTGGGTCAACACGCACATCCCGTTCGTCTCGGAGATGCCGCACGGCGGCTTCAAGCACTCGGGCTACGGCAAGGATCTGTCGGTGTTCGGTCTGCACGACTACACCAGGGTCAAGCACGTCATGCACTACATCGGCGAATAGCGGCAAGGAACGAACCTGGAAATGACCGGGCTGAGTGCGATCGAGCTTGCGGACGTCGTCAAGGAGTACCACTCGCATGGCGAGGTCGTCCAGGCAGTCAAGGGCGTGACGCTGGGCATCGAGGAGGGGGAGTTCTTCTCCCTCCTCGGCCCCTCCGGCTGTGGCAAGACCACCACCATGAGGATGATCGCGGGCTTCGAGGCGCCCTCGAAGGGCCTGGTGAAGCTGTACGGCCAGGACGTCACGAACGTCCCGCCGAACAAGCGCGACGTCAACATGGTCTTCCAGTCCTACGCGCTCTTCCCGCACATGAGCGTCTGGGACAACGTGGCGTTCGGCCTCAAGCAGCGCAGGACGCCGAAGGCGGAGATCGACCAGCGGGTCGGCGAGATGCTGGAGATCGTCGACCTCGCCGACCGGGGCAAGCGCATGCCGCGCCAGCTCTCCGGCGGCCAGCAGCAGCGCGTGGCGCTGGCCAGGGCCCTGGTCAACCGGCCGCGCGCGCTGCTGCTCGACGAGCCGCTCGGCGCGCTCGACCTGAAGCTGCGCCAGGCCATGCAGATCGAGCTCAAGCGCATCCAGCGCGAGGTCGGCATCACGTTCGTGTACGTCACGCACGACCAGAGCGAGGCGCTGACGATGAGCGACCGCATCGCCGTCATGAACGACGGCGCGGTCGAGCAGCTCGCCGGGCCGCGCGAAATCTACGAGCGGCCGGCCACGGCCTTCGTGGCCGGCTTCATCGGCACCTCCAACCTGCTCACCGGCGCCGCGACCGGCGGTGTGCTGCAGGTCGGCGGCGGCCGGGTGCTGGTGCCCGGCGCCGACGGCGAGGTGACGGTGACCGTGCGGCCCGAGAAGATCACCATCGGCACGGACGAGCCTGCGCAGGGGCTCAGCGCCGTGAAGGGCACCGTGGCCGAAGTGGTGTATCTCGGCACGTATAACAGCTATGCGGTGAGTCTCGCTGACGGGGCCGAGATCACCGTGTTCCAGCAGAATGTGCACGACGCCACGGCGACGGCGGAGCGGGGCGACTCCGTCTGGCTGTCGTGGCAGGCGCAGCACTCGTACGTGATTGGAAGATGACAGCACCTCATGAACCCCCTCCTCCTGCGTGGAATGACGCAGCCCCGCACCCGTCGTGACGTCTTCAGGCTGGCCGGCGCCTCCGCCGCCGGCCTCGCCCTGGCCGCCTGTGGCGTGCAGGGCCAGAAGGCGGCGCCGCCCAAGGCCGACGCCGTCGCCGACTACTGGGCGAGCCAGAAGAAGAACGGCAAGGTCGTCTTCGCCAACTGGCCCGAGTACATGCCCGAGGACAAGGGCCCGCTGGAGAAGTTCAAGCAGGACACCGGCATCACGTACGAATACAAGGAGGTCATCCAGGAGAACGCCGAGTTCTTCGGCAAGGCCGACCCCGTGCTGCGCGCCGGTCAGTCGCTGGGCTACGACATCGTCGTCATGACGAACGGCATCCAGCTCCAGCACATGATCGAGCTGGGCTACGTGGTGCCGCTCGACCACACCAAGCTGCCGAACTTCCAGGCCAACGCAGGGCAGAAGTACAAGGAGCGCTCCTACGACCCGGGGAACAAGTACACGGTGCCCTACACCTCGGGTGTGACGGGCATCGCGTACAACACCGAGTTCGTCAAGGAGGAGATCACCAGCATCGAGTCGCTGTTCGACCCGAAGTACAAGGGGCGGGTCGGCATGATGGCCGACGCCCAGGAGATCGCCAACTTCGGCATGATCGCGCTGGGCATCGCCCCGGAGAAGTCGACCGAGGCCGACTGGCGCAAGGCCGGAGAGAAGCTCAAGGCCCAGAGCGACGCCGGAATCGTGCGGAAATATTATGATCAGTCGTATATCGACGCGGTGTCGAAGGGCGACGTCTGGCTGACCATGGCCTGGTCGGGCGACGTGTTCCAGCGGCAGCTCGCCGGCGAGCCGGTGAAGTTCGTGGTGCCCGCCGAGGGCGGCACGATCTGGACCGACAACATGCTCATCCCCAAGGGCGCGGCCAACCCGGTGGACGCCCTCATGCTGATGGACTACCTCTACCAGCCGGCCGTGGCCGCCGAGCTGGACGAGTACATCCAGTACGTCACGCCGGTCCCCGCCGTGGAGGAGCTGCTGCGGGAGAAGGCCAAGACGGCGAAGGGCGAGGACAAGAAGGCCCTGGAGGACATGGTCAGCAGCCCGCTCATGTTCCCGTCCGAGGCCGACTACGCCAAGCTGCACAACTACACCCAGCTCACCACCCAGCAGGAGCAGGTGTTCAACCCGATCTTCCAGTCCATCACCCAGGCCTAGCGATGCGGCGGCTCACCCCCTACCTGCTCGCCCTGCCGAGCTGGATGTGGCTGGCGATCTTCCTGGTCGTGCCCATGGTCGCGATGGCGTCGGTGTCGCTGCAGACCGGCAACGCCATCGACGGCTTCGCGATGACGTTCAGCTTCTCCAACTACACCGACGCGATCGGCCGCTACAGCACCCAGCTCGTCCGTTCGCTGGTGTACGGCGGGCTCGCCACCGTGGCCATGCTGGTGATCGGGTACCCGGTGGCGTACTTCATCGCCTTCAAGGCCGGCGCGCGCAAGTCGACGTACCTGTTCCTGCTGCTGCTGCCGTTCTTCGTCTCGTTCGTGCTGCGCACGATCTCGTGGAACTTCCTGCTGTCGGACAACGGCATCCTGTTCGGCACGCTGAAGGGCTGGGGGCTGCTGCCCGACGACTTCCACGTGCTGGCCACGGGGTTCGCGGTGATCGCGGGGCTGACGTACAACTTCCTGCCGTTCATGATCCTGCCGATCTACGTGGCGCTGGAGCGGGTGGACCCGCGGGTGGTGGAGGCGGCGCAGGACCTGTACGCGACGCGGGCGGCGGCCTTCCGCAGGGTGGTGCTGCCGCTGTCGCTGCCGGGGGTGTTCGCCGGGGTGCTGATGACGTTCGTGCCGGCCACGGCCGACCCGATCAACGCCGCCGTCCTCGGCGGCACGTCCACCACGATGATCGGCAACATCATCCAGACCGAGTACCTGACGAACCTCGACTACCCGACCGCCTCGGCGCTGTCGTTCACGCTGATGGCGGTGCTGCTGGTCGGGATCTTCATCTACGCCCGCGCCCTCGGGACGGAGAACGTGCTGGAGGCGGCGGCCCGATGAGAGGCACCAGGACCGGCGACCGGCTGCTGCACATCTACACGTGGCTGATCATCGTCTGGCTGTCGTCGCCGATCGCCGTGATGATCCTGTTCGGGTTCAACGACAAGAAGAGCAAGTCCAACACCACCTGGCAGGGGTTCACCCTGCGCTGGTACACCGAGCTGTTCGACATCTCCGACCTGACCGTCGCGCTGCGCAACTCGCTGGTGATCGCCGTGGTCAGCACGATCATCACGGTCGTGATCGGCACCATGCTGGGGCTGGCGCTCGGCAGGCACCGTTTCCGCGGCCAGGGCGCGACGAACTTCCTGGTCTTCGCCGCCATCTCCACGCCCGAGCTGGTCATGGGGGCCTCGCTGCTGTCGCTGTTCGTCTCGGGGAACGTGCCGCGCGACGCCAACACGATCATCATCTCGCACGTGCTGTTCTCGCTGTCGTTCGTGGTGGTCACGGTGCGGGCGCGGGTTGTCACGCTGGACCCTTCGCTGGAGGAGGCGGCCAGGGACCTGGGGGCGACGCCCTGGGGCACGTTCCGGCAGGTGACGCTGCCGGCGATCATGCCGGGTGTGCTGGCGGGCGGGATGCTCGCCTTCGCGCTGTCCATCGACGACTACGTGGTGACCAGCTTCGTCAACGGCTCGACCGTGACCTTCCCGCTGTGGATCGTCGGCGCGGTCAAGACCGGCATCCCGCCGCAGGTCAACGTCATGGGTACGCTGATCTTCTGCATCGGGGTGCTCATCGCGATCGGCAACGCGGTCGCGGCGCGCCGCCGTAGCTGAGAGCATTCTTCCGGATTCCCCTCCGCAGGTCGCGGAGGGGTTTCACCTTGGCCAAGAACAGGGAGGCGAGATCGGATTCCGGCGGGGGGAACCCGCGCGTGATCACCTATTTGGTCCCGCAATCTTCATAAAACTCAGACTTTCGTAAGGGAAGTGGGATTTGTGGATCCGCTGAAGGCGCTGGCTGACGCGGAGCGCAAGCCGTACTGGCTGGACAGCCCGGCCAGACCCGAGCCGCAGCCGCGGCTCTTCGGACACACCACCGCCGACCTGGTCGTGGTCGGCGGCGGCTTCTCAGGGCTGTGGACGGCCCTGATGGCCAAGGAACGCGACCCCTCGCTGGACGTCGTCCTGCTGGAGGGCCGCAGGATCGGCTGGGCGGCCACCGGCCGCAACGGCGGCTTCTGCATGGCGACCCTCACCCACGGCCTGGCCAACGGGCTGGAGCGGTGGCCGGAGGAGATCGACCGGCTCGAACGCATGGGCGTCGAGAACCTCGACGAGATCGAACGCACGCTGGAGCGCTACGGCGTCGACTGCTCGTTCGAGCGCACCGGCGAGCTGCACGTCGCCACCGAGGAGTGGCAGCTCGACGGGCTCAACGAACACCTCGACCTGATCTCCGACCTCGGCCTCGGCTACCTGCCGCTCGACCAGGGTCAGGTGCGGGCCGAGGTGAACTCGCCGACCTACCTCGGCGGGCTGTGGGAGCGCAGCGGCTGCGCCATGCTCGACCCGGCGCGGCTGGCGTGGGGGCTGCGGGAGGCGTGCCTGCGGCTCGGCGTACGCGTCCACGAGCGCACCCCCGTCCGCTCGCTGAGCGACGACGGCACGACGATGACCCTGCGCACGCCGCACGGCTCGGTGGGCGCGCGGCACGTGGCGCTGGGCACCGGGGTGTTCCCGCCGCTGCTGCGGCGGCTCAAGCACTTCGTCGTCCCGGTGTACGACTACGTGCTGATGACCGAGCCCCTGACCGAGGCCCAGCTCGGCGAGGTGGGCTGGCGCAACAGGCAGGGCGTCGGCGACTCGGGCAACCAGTTCCACTACTACCGGCTGACCGACGACAACCGCATCCTGTGGGGCGGCTACGACGCCGTCTACTACAACGGCGGCCTGGTCAAGCCGGAGTACGACCAGCGCGACGAGACGTTCGTCAAGCTCGCGCAGCACTTCTACGACACCTTCCCGCAGCTCGACGGCGTGCGCTTCACCCACAGGTGGGGCGGCGTGATCGACACGTGCAGCCGGTTCAGCGCCTTCTACGGGCAGGCGCACGGCGGGCGGCTCGTCTACGCCGCCGGCTACACCGGCATGGGCGTCGGCGCCACCCGCTTCGGCGCGAACGTCATGCTCGACCTGCTGTCGGGCAAGCCCACCGACCGCACCGAGCTGCGGATGGTCAAGGAGAAGCCGGTCCCGTTCCCGCCCGAGCCGGTGCGGTCGGGGGTGATCCAGTTCACCCGCTGGTCGATCGCGCAGGCCGACCAGCACCAGGGCAGGCGCAACCTGTGGCTGCGCGCGCTCGACCGGATGGGGCTCGGGTTCGACTCGTAGCGCACACTTGTGCGTATGAGAGTGGAATTCGTGGCGGACGGTCTCACGCTGGCCGGCGACCTCCGGGTGCCGGACGGCGTGGGGCCGTGGCCGGGGCTGGTGTTCACGGGGCCGTTCACGGGCGTGCGCGACCAGGTCACAGGGCTGTACGCGGCGCGGCTGGCCGAGCGGGGTTACGCCACGCTGGCCTTCGACCACCGCAACTGGGGCGAGTCGGAAGGGCGGCCGCGCCGCCACGAGGACCCGCAGGGCAAGCTGCACGACCTGCGGGCCGCGGTGTCGTTCCTGCGATCGCGGCCCGAGGTGGACCGGGAGCGGATCGGCGCGGTCGGGGTCTGCCTCGGCGGCGGGTACGCGCTGAAGTTCGCCGCCTTCGACCCCCGCGTGAAGGTGTTCGCCGGGATCGCCGGGGCCTACAACAACCCCTACGCGATGCGCGGCGCCGACCTGGCGCCCTACCTGGACGTGCTGGAGCGGCAGGACCTGGGCGGGCCCGTCGAGTACCTGCCCGCCGTCGCCGAGCACGGCGAGGCCGCGATGCCCGGCGACGAGCCGTACGCGTACTACGGGACCGAGCGCGGTGCCTCGCCGCTCTGGTCGAACGAGGTCACCAGGGCCGGCGTGCTGGAGCTGCTCACCATGGACAACATGACCGGCAGCGACTTCCTGTCGCCCAAGCCCGGGCTGATCGTGCACGGCGTGGTCGACCGGTTCTGCGCGCCCGAGGGGGCGGAGGAGGTGTTCAAGCGGCTCGACCAGCCAAAGCGGATCGTCTGGGTGGACGCCAAGCAGCACATCGACCTCTACGACCGCGAGCCGTACGTGACGCAGGCCGTGGACGCCACCGCTGATTTCCTGGGCGAACACCTCTGAGGCGCTGGGCAAGGTGGTGCTGAAGGTCTCGCCAGGAAACCGCCTGGCGTGATGGGGCGGGCCGCCTGGCCGGGCATCATGCGTACGACCCCCGACGAGATCACGGGGGTTCGTGCGTGCGTGGGAAGTGGATGGCGTGGCTGGGGCTGGCGGTCGCGGCCGGCTGCGGGGCCGGCAAGGCGCCGGTCGTGCCCGCCGCGGTGGAGGTGCCGGTCAAGGTAGCGCGATGCGTCCTGAAATATCGTGACAACCGGGCGGCCGGCGTCGCCCGGGCGCGGCTCGAACGCGACCTCGCCGCCTACGTCCGCGACCGGCCGGGACGGATCGTCTACGGCGCGCAGGACCTCGTCACCGGCGTCCGGCTGGGGCAGGGCGAGCACGAGCACGACATGATCACCGCCAGCGGGGCCAAGGTGGACATCCTCGCCGCGCTGCTGTCCCGCCGCGACTCCCGCCTCGACCAGGGAGAACGCGACCTGGCCTCCCGCATGATCCGCGAGAGCGACAACAGCGCCGCCGACGCGCTGTGGTCGCGGGTCGGCGGCGGCGGGGCCATGAGCGACTTCTACGCCAGGATCGGGCTCAAGGAGACCACACCAGGGCCCAGCAAGTACTGGGGCGGCACCAACACCAGCCCCGCCGACCGCATCCGCCTGCTCAAGGTGCTGATCAGGGGCGGCAAGGGGCTGAGCGCCGCCGACCGGGGGATGGTGCTCGGGCTGATGGAACGGGTGCAGAAGGACCAGGCGTGGGGCGTCAGCGCCGCCGCCAGGCCCGGTGACCGGGTGGCGCTCAAGAACGGGTGGACGCCCCGGCCGTTCATCCACAACACGTGGGCGGTGACCAGCTACGGGAGGGTCGTCGGGCCGGGGCGGGACCTGCTGCTGTCCGTGCAGACCGACCGGCAGCCGGGGGAGGGGACGGGCATCCAGACCATCGAGGGCATCGCCCGGATGATCGGCCACCGGCTGGACGGCCTGTCCCCGACGACCACCCGCCCCTGCCCGACGAACCCCATCGCCTGAGCCCGGCCAGGCCTGAGCCGAGGGCGGTCAGTGGGCCGCGGTGAGCACCTCCTCCGGGATCTCCTTCGGCACGCCGCGCAGCCCCACCAGCGCCAGCACCGCCACCACGGCCAGCAGGCCCGCCGTGACGAGCGAGGTCAGGTGCACGCCGTCCAGGAAGGCCGCCTGCGCCGCACGTACGAGCTGGCCGGCCTGCTCGGAGGGAAGCGCGGCGGCCACATTCAGCGCTCCGGCCAGCGACTCCCCGGCGGCCTCGCCCGGCACCCCGGCGGGCAGTTCCAGCGAGGCCCGGTACGCGCTGGTCAGCACCGTGCCCAGGATCGCGATGCCGAGCGCCCCGCCCAGCTCGAACGAGGTCTCCGACACCGCGGCGGCGGCCCCCGCACGCTGCCGCGGCGCCGTGGCGAGCACGTTGTCGTTGTTGACGGTGAACGCGAACCCGACGCCCATGCCGCCTATCACCATGACGGGCAGCAGCGTCAGGTAGTTCAACTCGGTGCCGAGAGTGGCGTAGTAGAGGAACGAGCCCGCGTTCATGGCCAGGCCCAGCGCGACCACGCCGTTCCTGCCGAGGTGGCGGATGAGCCTGGCGGCCAGCACGCCGCCCACCGCGCCGCTCAGCCCGCCGGGAAGCTGAGCCAGCCCCGCCTGCAGCGGCGACCAGCCGAGCACGAGCTGCAGGTACCAGGCGAACATCAGCATCATGGCGGACATCGCGAAGATCGCCAGCAGGTTCGTCAGGATCGAGGCGGTGAACGCCCTGCGCGCGAACAGCCGCACGTCGATGAGCGGTTCGGCCAGCCTCGTCTGCCGCCACACGAACAGCGCCAGCAGCGCGACCCCCGCCACGCCCGCCGCCACCACGTCCGCGTGCCCGACGCCCTGGTGGGCGGCCTCCTTGACCGCGTAGATGACGGTCACCACACCGGTGAACGACAGCACCACGCTCACCAGGTCGATGCGGCCCGCGTCCGGGTTGCGCGACTCGGGCAGCACCAGGAAGCCGGCGACGACCACCACCGCCATGATCGGCACGTTGATCAGGAACACCGAACCCCACCAGAAGTGGTCGAGCAGCAGGCCGCCGACCACGGGGCCGACGGCGAAGCCCGCCGCGCTCATCCCGCTCCAGATGCCGACCGCCGCCGTCCGCTCACCCGGCTCGGTGAACACGTTGCGGATGATCGACAGGGTCGAGGGCATGATCGTCGCGCCCGCCACGCCCAGCAGCGCCCTGGCCGCGATCAGCAGCTCCGGGGTGGGCGCGTACGCCGTCACCACGGAGGCGGCGCCGAACGCGACGGCCCCGATCAGGAGCAGGCGTTTACGGCCGATGCGGTCACCCAGGTTGCCCATGGTGACGAGCAGGCCGGCCAGCGCGAAGCCGTACATGTCGCTGATCCAGAGCAGCTCCGTCGAGGTCGCGCCGAGGTCGGCCACCAGGCGGGGGAGCGCCAGGTGGAGGACCGTGAGGTCGAGGGAGAGCAGCAGCGTGGCCAGGCAGGCGACGGCCAGGCAGGACCATTTGTTCTTCATGCCGCACATCGTGATCGGCGCGGCTGACGACGGACCTACCGCTCGCTGACCGCGTCTACTGCCCGGTGTGTGCGCCGCAGATCCGGGCCAGGGCGGCGTCGATGCGGGCGCGGGTGTCCTCGGTGCTGTACCAGCCGTCGGGGCACACCTCGCGCGCCCGCACCAGCAGGGGACGAGCCGCCCCCGGCTCGCCGGACCGCAGCGCCACCAGCCCCAGCCCCAGCCACGACCAGGCGAGGATCTCCATCGAGCCGTTGCGGCGCGACAGCACGGCCGCCTGCTCGTAGTCCGCCCGCGCCCCCGCCACGTCGTCCAGCGCGAACCGCGCGTCGGCCCGCCGGCACAGCCCCTCGGCGATCTCCGTGGCCGCCCCCAGCTCCCGCGCCAGTTCGAGCGCCTCGTCGGCCAGCGCGTGCGCGCTGCGGTAGTCGCCCTGCAACTGGCGCAACGCACCCAGCCCGGACAGCACCAGCACCATGCCCCACCGCTCCCCGATCGCCCTGAACCCGGCCAGGGCGGCCTCGAAGTGCTCCAGCGCCTCGTCGATCCGGCCGAGGATCTGCAGGACGAACGCGTGGCCGCAGCTCGCCAGCGCCCTCTTCCAATGGGTCAGGCCGCTGACCTTGTCCATGTAGAACTGCTGCATCGCGCCGAAGTCCGCGGGCGGCCCGGTGAACATCGACAGCAACATCATCATGAACTCCACCCGCACCGGCAGGTAGTCGATCGGCAGCAGCCGCCGCACCTCCTCCAGCCGGGTGCGCAGCAGCTCGTCCCGCCCGCCGGCCCAGGCCATGACGAGCACGCACATGCCGTACTCCTCCTCCAGGCCGGGGACGCGGGTCTCGCCCAGCGCGGCCAGCAGCGCGGCGGCCAGGCTCGCGCTGGCGGTGCGGTGGCCGCGCATCCACCAGTAGCAGGCGCTCTGCGCCAGCAGCCGCAGGCCCAGCTCGAACTGCCCGGACGCGGTCGCCCAGCGCACGGCCGCGTCCAGGTCGCCGCTCTCCTCATCCAGCCTGGCCAGCCACTCCAGCTGCGCGCCCGTACGCAGCAGCGGGTCCGCCGTCATGATCAGGTCGAGGTAGCAGCGGGCGTGCGCGTCGCGGACCGCGTGCTCCTCGCCCGACTCCGCCAGCCGCCCCGCGCAGAACGCCCTGATCGTCTCCAGCATCCTGAACCGGCCGTCCACGAACTCCACCAGCGACTTCTCCGCCAGCGAGAAGAGCACCTCCTCCGGCAGCCCGCACACCCGCTCGGCCACCTCCGGCCGCGCTCCCGTCACGAAGGCGCTCAGCCGCCTGGCCATCACCTGCTCGTTCTCGTCCAGCAGGTCCCAGCTCCACGCCACGACCGCGTGCAGCGTCTGGTGGCGGGGCAGCGCCGTACGGCTGCCGCGGGCCAGCAACCTGAACCGGTCGTCCAGCCGGGCCGCGACGTCGGCGACCGACAGCGTGCGCAGCCGTGCCGCCGCCAGCTCGATCGCCAGCGGCAGCCCGTCGAGAGCCCGGCAGATGTGCACGACGTGCGCGGCGTTGTCCCCGTCCACCACGAAACCGGGGCGCACGGCGGCGGCGCGGTCGGCGAACAGCCGCACAGCCGGATAGCCGAGCGGCTCGTCCGTCTCGACGGGCGGCAGCCGCAGCGGCGCCACCGGCAGGATCGACTCGCCCGTGATGCCCAGCGCCTCCCGGCTCGTCACCAGCACGCGCAGGTCGGGGCAGTTCGCCAGCAGGTGGTCGGCCAGCTCGGCGGTGGCGGCGACCAGGTGCTCGCAGTTGTCCAGGACCAGCAGCAGCTCGCGGTCGGCCAGCGCGGTGACGAGCCTGGCCCAGGGGTCCAGGGCGGGGCGCTCGTGCAGCTTCAGCGCGGCGTCGCGGATGCCGAGCGCGGCCAGCACCGCCTGCGGCACGCCGTCGGCGTCGGAGACGGGGGCCAGCGGGACGAAGCAGACGTCGCCCGGCTCCCGTTCGGCCGCCTCGGTCGCCAGCCGCGTCTTGCCCGCGCCGCCCGGGCCGATCAGGGTGACGAGCCTGCAGTCCTGGAGCCTCGCGCCGAGCTGCGCCAGCTCGTCGGTGCGGCCCACGAAGCTGGTGAGCTGCGCCCGCAGCCCCTGCCTGGACCGCTGCCAGGCCTGACCTCGCGTCCCGGGCACCCCAGGACGCTCGCGCCCTGCGACGGCCGCGTGTGACGCACCTGGTGTGGCGGACTGCCACGAGCCCGGCGGGGCGGCGTGCGAGGCGGCCTGCCACGCGTCGGGCGGAGCGACGTGCGACACGCCTGGCGGAGCGGCGTGTGGCGCGCTTGGTGGGACGGCGTGCGTGGCGGCGGGCACGGCCGGGTAGGCCGGGCTCACGGGCGGGGCGAGGCCCGCGACGGGGCCGAGGGCGGGGTCGGCTCTGAGGACGGCGAGGTGGGCGGCGGCCAGCTCGGCGCCAGGCTCGACACCCAGCTCCTCGTCCAGCAGCTTCCTGGTCTCCTCGTAAACGCTGAGCGCCTCGGCCTGCCGCCCGCTGCCGTACAGAGCCCGCATGAGCTGCGCCCGCAGCCGCTCGCGCAACGGATACCCGGCCGCGAGCTGGCTCAGCTCGGCCACCAGCTCGCGATGCCGCCCGAGGTCGAGGTCGGCCTGCACCCGGTCCTCGGTGGCGGCCAGCCGCAGCTCCTCCAGACCGGCGGCGGCGGCCTCGGCGTGCGGGGCGTCGGCGAGCGGCGCGCCCCGCCACAGCTCCAGCGCCTCCCGCAGCAGCGCCGCCGCCCGCCGCGGGTCACCGGCGGCCAGCGCCTCCCGGCCCTCCGCGGTCAGCAGCTCGAACCTGCGCGCGTCCACGTCACGGGGATCGGCCACCAGCCGGTATCCGGCCGGGTGGAACTCCACCAGCTCCCTGCCCAGCGCCCGCCGCAGCCGGGACACCTGCGACTGCAGCGCGTTGGCCACGCCTTCCGGGGGGCGGGCGCCGTACATGCCGTCCACGAGCTGCTCCGCGCCGACGACGCGGCCGGCGTGCAGGGCGAGCAGCGTCAGCAGGGCACGTACGCGGGGGCCGCCGAGCGTGACCGGCCGGCCGTCCTCGTCCAGCACGTTCGTGGGCCCGAGGATCTGGAAGCGCATGCTTCGATTATCGCGGCAAGCCGGCGACGATCTCGGCATACGACGGGATCGCGGGGGCCTGCTCGCCGCGGGCGGCGAGCGCCGTCGCCAGCGCCGCGCCCAGCGCGGCCCGGTAGAGCAGCGATCCGGTGCTCACCCTGGCGACCCCGGCCTCGCCCAGCAGCGCCAGGCTCGGGCCGTTCGGCTGGTGGAGCACGTTGAGCGGCAGCGGGGTGCTCGCCGCGACCTTCGCGATCTCGTCGAGGTCGGTCAGCCCCGGGACGAAGACGCCGTCGGCGTGCCCGTAGGCCGCCACCCGCTCGTAGGTGCCCTCGCCGTCGCCCAGCCAGTACGTGTCGGTGCGGGCGTTGACGAACACCCCGTGTCCCTTGGCGGCCTCGATGATCCGCTGGTGCAGCTCGATGGGCCGGAGTGTGCCGTCGGGCCGGCCGTCCTCCAGGTTGACGCCGGCCACGCCCAGTGCGGCCAGGCTCGCCACCAGGTCGCCCACCTCGGCGGGGTCGTCGCTGAAGCCGCCCTCGATGTCCACCGTGACCAGGACGCCCAGGCCGCTGATCGCCTCGGCCAGCTCGATCGTCTCGGCCCTGGTGGCGCCGGCCGCGTCCGGTTTGCCGTGTACGGCGGCCACGCCGAGGCTGGTCGTGCCGATCGCGGGGAAGCCGTGCGCGGCCAGGTAGGCGGCGGAGCCGTAGTCCCAGGCGTTGGGCAGCAGCAGCGGGTCGCCGGGGCGGTGCAGGTCGTGGAAGTTCACTTGAGAATCCCTTCCAGGACGCCCGCGGCCAGCGCGAGCGCGTGTTCGGGGGCGGGGCAGGGGCGCACGCCGTGGCCGAAGGTGAGGTGGGGGACGTGGCCGAGCGCGGGGTCGATCGCGTCGGGGTCGCGGTTGACGGCCACCAGGTCGATGGTCACCTCGTCGCCGGTGCGGGTGTCGAGCCGGCGGCTGGCCTTGAGAGGCGGGTCCTGCCTCAGCGTCTCGCACAGCAGCATGTCGATGTCCTGGTCTTTCGCGGCGTGCTTGAGTGCGGTCTCGATGAGGCCTTCGGTGGCGGCGTGCGCCTGGAGCAGCAGGGTGATCACGGGTACTCCGGCCAGCTTCAGCAGCTCGGCCACGGCGGCGTCGGCCTGCGGGCTCTCCTCGCCCGACAGGTAACCGGCCGCTGCGGCGGGCACGGCCCGGGTGTCGGCGACCCCGAGCGCGGCCCCCAGCACGGCCACCGGCACGCCACGCCAGTCGCCGCCCCGCTGCCTGGTCAGCGCCTCGGCGGCGGACCGCAGCGCGGCGGGGTTCAGCCCGCTCAGCAGCGCGACCAGCTCGCGGCGCCGCTCGGCGTGCGCGGGGCCGGTGCTGAACCGGGAGACGTGGGCGCGCAGCCAGGCCAGCGTCCCTTCCGCGCCGTCCTGGCGTACGGGTGGCGGCACGTACCTGGTGTCGGAGAGCACCGCCTGGGCTTCGGCATGTCGGGTGATGAGCATGGGTTCACGCTAGGGCGAGGTTCTTTCGGCGGCCGTCGAAGTGTGTCAGGCGGCCAGCCGTTCCTGGGGGTCGCGGGCGGGCGCGGGCTCCTCGGCGGGAACGGGCTCGCTGCGGACCGCGGCCCGGACGGGCAGGGCGGTCAGCGCCATGGCGATGAGCAGCGCCATCTCGGCCAGCACGACGCCGCGCTCCAGCATCCCGTAGTAGCCGCCGCCGTTGATCAGCGTCGAGGTGAAGGAGGCGGGGTGGGCCGCCAGGTAGATCGCGAGGGTCGCCCCGGCGGCGACGCTGAGGGCGCGCACCGCGTTCCAGCCGGGCGTGGCCCTGCGGCCTCTGGCCAGGATCCAGCCGGCGACCGGCAGCGAGGTGAACACGACGGCCGCCGACCAGCGGTGGATCTCGCCGGACACCGTCCCGATCTGCGAGGTGCCGGGGTCGGTGGGGAAGATCGCGCTCATCATCAGGCCCGCGGCCCCGGCCACCAGCAGCACGCGGGTGGGCGCGGTGCGGGCCGGGTCGGTGGTGGCCAGCCCGTACGCCAGGCACAGGCAGGCCGCCGCCAGCGCGAGCATCCCGATCAGGACGGGCACCAGCCCGCCGGACACCAGCGCGTAGTCACTGAGCAGCACCTGGGTGGGCAGCGCCACGTCCGCGTACGCGAGCGCGGCGGCGGACACCAGCGTGCCGAGCACCGTGCCCCAGATGCCCTGCCTGGGGGTCATCGCATCACCTCGTCATAGATTCGCTCGAACCGGGCGAGAGACGCCTGGTCGTCATGGGTGAGTGCCAGCTCCCTGCTGGCCTTGCCGAGGCGGGCGCGCAGCCCGTCGTCGGCGAGGACGGCGGTGAGGTGCCGGGCCAGCGCGACCACGTCGCCCGGCTGGTAGAGGTAGCCGTTGTCGTCCACGAGGTGCGGCAGCGCCATCGCGTCGGCGGCGACCACGGGCAGCCCCGAGGCCATGGCCTCCAGCGTGGCGATGCTCTGGAGCTCGGCGACGCCGGGCATGGCGAACACGTCGGCGGCGGAGAAGGCCTGCGGCATGTTCTCGTCGGCGACGAAGCCGAGGAAGAACACCCGCTCGCTCACGCCGATGCGCCTGGCCAGCCGCTCCAGCTCCTCGCGCTGGTTGCCCTTGCCGACGAAGGCGACCTGGGCGTCGGTCTCGTTGAGCACCAGCGGCAGCGCGCGGATCACCTCGTCGAGGCGCTTCTCCTCGTCGAGGCGGCCGACGAACAGAATGGTGGGCCGGTCGGGCAGGTCGAACATCTTGCGCGCCCACGCCTTGGGCTCGGCGTGCGGGTGGAACCTGGTCAGGTCGATGCCGCAGGAGACGGGCTCGACGCCGCGCCCGAAGCCCTGGTCGGACAGCAGCTTGGCGGCCAGCGGGGTGGGCGTGGTGATGTGGTCGGCCCGGCCGAAGACGCGGCTGAAGTCGCGCCAGGCCAGCCGGCCCGCCTTCTCGCGCAGCCGCGCGGGGATGTGGGCGAACTGGAAGAGGTTGTCGGGCATGAAGTGGTTGGTGGCCACGATCGGCACGCCGGCCCGGCGGGCGGCGGCCATGGCGGCCCTGCCGACCACGAAGTGCCCCTGGGTGTGCAGGACGTCGGGCTTGATGATGGAGACGAGCCGGTCGAGCCTGGTCGGCACGGTGACGCGCATGGTCGGGTGGACCAGCAGCGGCGCGGAGCGCAGCCGGTGCACGATCACGCCGTCGCACACGTCGGCGCTGGCCGGGCCCTGGTCGGACTGGCAGATGACGTGCACCTGGTTGCCGCGCGCGGCCAGGCCGGTGGCCAGGCGGTGGGTGAAGTAGGCGGCGCCGTTCACGTCGGGCGGGTAGGTGTCGGACGAGATCAGGATCCGGCGCGGGCGCTCGGGGGCGGGGGACAGCGTGCCGGTCAGGTCGGGGACGCTGTGCAGGGGCATGGCCATCTGGATGAACTCCGGTTTCAGTGGTGGCTTGGGGAGAGCCGTGGACGGGGGAACCTCATGCGGGCTCGCGATGGGCCTCCAGCGGGCTGGTCCGCGCCAGGGCGACGGTGCCCGCGGCGGTCAGCAGGGCCGCCAGGACCGGCAGGATCCCGGTCGGCAGCGGCTCGCCGAGCAGCAGCGCGCCGAACGCCACCGCGGTCAGCGGGTCGGCGACCTGCAGCGAGGCGAAGGAGACGCCGAAGTGCCCGACGGCGTAGGCCCGCTGGAGCATCATCAGCGCCAGCAGCGCGGGGATCGGCAGCGCCAGCAGGTACCACCAGTTCCACGCGCCGTCCACCAGCACCCGCACGAGGGTGGCGGTGGCGCCGTACAGCACTCCCGAGCTGGTCGCGAGCAGCGCCGCCCGGCCCGCGGCCGAGGCCGCCCTGGAGCCGGCCCACAGCAGCACGGCCGCGATCCCGGCCACGCCCAGCAGCGTCAGCACGCCGTCCGGGCCGAGGTAGGTGGGACCGTCGGACTCGGGGACCAGCAGCACCAGGCCGATCAGCCCCGCCGCCACCACCCCGGCCGCCGTCAGCTCCTTGCTCGACGGCCTGCGGCCGTGCAGCGTGGCGGCGATGGGCAGCGCGAACAGCAGGCTGGCCACGCCCATCGGCTGCACGATCGTCAGCGGCCCGAGCCCGAGTGCGACGATGTGCAGGCCGCCACCCGCCAGGATGGCCACGCCGCCCAGCAGCCAGCGGGGCCTCCTGAGCAGGGCGAGCAGCCCAGGCTTCGCGGAGCCGACCGCCTCGAACTGCTGCAGCGCGGCCCCGAGCGCGAAGAACAGCGAACCGACCAGGGCGATCACCGCGGCCAGCACAGTCATGCGCACTCCTTTCACACGGATGGTTGCCAGGCAGGGTCAAACGGACGTGTCCGCTGGAAGACGTTCCGGGGAAGCCTTGATGGCGCGACGCTTCCTGACCCAGCGCACGATCTCCACCACGGCGGTGACGGACAGCGCGATGCCCAGGCCGAGCAGCAGTCCCTTGATCGGGTCGTTCTCGAACGCCATCCCGCCGAAGAAGCCGATCAGCCCGGAGTAAACGGCCCACGAGCTGGTGGCGATCGCGTCGAAGAAGGTGAACGAGCGCAGCGGATGCCGTACCGCGCCCATGGTCAGCGTGGTCGCGGTGCGCCCGCCGGGGATGTACCTGGCCACGACCAGGACGAGCCCGCCTCGCTCCGCCAGCGCGCCGCGTGCCCAGACGAACGCCTTCTTGTCGCGCAGCCTGCGTGCCGACTTGCTGCCGATCAGGTAGGAGATGTGGTCACCGGCGAACGCGCCGAGCGCGGCCACCACGATGACCAGCGCCAGGTTCGTCTCGCCGGTGGCGGCGAACACCCCCGCGGTGATCACGGACGTCTCGGCGGGCACGATGGGGAAGAACCCGTCGAGCAGCGCCAGGGCGAACAGCGCGACATACAACCACGGCGACGACATCACCTGTTCGACGAGGTCGAGTATGGCGTGCGACATGAGCGTGTACTCCGATCGTTAGGGCACCCCCACAGCCTGCTGGCGTGGGACGTCCGGGGACATCGGGGATGCCCCCGGTCGAACGCGGCCCTTTCCCCGATACGGATCAGGGCCGATACCCCTTGAAGGTAGAAACCCCGCAGGTCACGGCACATCGGACGATCGGCACGCACTACCCCCTACTTTCGTCGGGGGCCGGCGTGCGATCTCCGGATGACATCTACGATCAAACCGGTTCGCGCAGGCGGAAGCAGGAGTGGAGATAGGCGCATTCGTGGTGGGGCTAGCCCTACCTGGGTGGTGGACGGCGCCCCACCCTGACTTTCGTCAGGGGTGCCACCTGACGTCGGTCGGCAGCCGCATCCCCTGGCCGCCGATAACGTCGGTGCCGTGAAGCGTTTTCGCCGGGAGAACCGCCGCCAGGTGGTCTATGACGTGCTGCTCTTCGTCGCGCTCGGCGTGTGCGTCGCCGCCATGGGGCCCGACCCGTTCAAGGACCCCGCCGGGTTCGGCGCGGTGACCGTGCCGCGCTGGGGGCTGGCCGCGGTGGCCGTGCTCGTCGGCCGGCCCTACCCCCTGGCCGCGCTGGTGCTGCTGCTGCCGCTGGGGCCGTGGCGGTTCAGCGAGGGGTTCGCGACCGTGGACCTGAGCTGGCTGCTGCCCCGGCGGAACGTGAAGATCCTGCCGCTGCTGGCGACGTCGCCGTTCATCGCCTGGTACGCGTACCTGACCGGGCGGCGGATGGCCAAGGGGTGGCCCGCGCTGCTGGCGTTCTGCGTCATCTCGCTGGTCGGCGTGGTGGTGGTGCTGAGCAAGGGCGGCGATCTGGCCCTGTGGGTGTCCATGATCACCGCGGTGGCGGGCACCTACCTGGTGCCGTACCTGTTCGGGGTGCTGCGCCGCAAGCTGCTGCAGCAGCGGCGGCAGGCCAGACTGTCGGCCGAGGCGCAGGCCAGGATGCGCGAGCGGGCCAGGATCGCGCGGGAGATGCACGACTCGCTCGGCCACGACCTGGCGCTGATCGCGGTCAGGGCGGCGGGGCTGGAGCTGGCGCACGGGCTGGCCCCCGCCCAGGTCAAGGCGGCGGGGGAGCTGCGGCTCGCGGCGGCCGACGCGACCGAGCGGCTGCGCCAGATCATCGGGCTGCTGCGCGAGGACGGCGACGCGGCGCCGCTGTCCCCCGTGGGGGAGGACGTATCGGAGCTGGTGCGCAGGGCCGCCGACTCCGGCATGTCGATCTCGCTCGACCTGGCTCCCGGGCCGGTGCCGGGGCTGGCCGGGGCCGTGGTGCAGGAGGGGCTGACCAACGCCGCCAAGCACGCGCCGGGGGCCGAGGTGTCGGTCTCGGTGGGGCCGCACGAGGTGCTCGTCCGCAACGGGCCGCCGCGTTCACGGCCCACCGCCAGGACGGGCGGGCTGGGGCTGGCGGGGCTGCGCGAGCGCGTACGGCTGGCGGGAGGAACGCTCAGCGCCGGGCCGGCGGGCGACGGCTTCGAGCTGGTCGTGTCGCTGCCCCGCGAGAATTAGCGGTGCGGTTCAGGCGTGGGAGACGTGCAGCCGGTGCAGCAGCCGCTTGAAGGCGATGACGGAGAACGTGATGGCCGTCCCGCTGATCACGGCCACCGCCGAGGTGCGCATGATCATGAACGCGCCGAGCGAGCCGCCGAGGTACTCGTAGACCGCCAGGAAGATGCTCAGCGTGGAGTTCATCAGCAGCACGAACGCCCACAGCAGGGTGATCCTGGCGAAGAACCTGCGCACCCGCTCGTGCTTGAGCACCGCCGACGGCAGGTGGATGTAGTCGAGCGTGAGCTTCTGCACCAGCGGCTTGTTGAGCCGCACGGAGGCGAGGAAGGCCATGCTGATGCAGATCGTGCCCATCTCGGGCTGGATGAAGAACCACATCCAGGTGCCGGTCCAGAACGCCACGATCGCCCGGATGGTGATCGCGAACGCCGCCAGGTACATCGTGGCGGGCACCTTGACCCGCTTGACGAGCCGCCAGGCCACGCCCAGGTAGACCCAGGCGACCGTGAGGGCCAGCGCCCACTGGAAGCCGAGGGCGACCATGGCGAGGTAGAAGACGGCCAGGGGGGCGACCACGCCTTCGAGCAGCCGGGGAGCCGCCTGCCGGGCGAGCGCGGTGAGGCGTGGGAGGGTGACCGGTGGATGGTTCAAGGCTGCTCCGCAGATAGGCCGACGATCGACGTCTACCCGGGCTTCGGGGGACCAGGCATTCCAGATGGCTCGCACGATGTCACCGATGCGGCCAGCACCGCCGCCCCGGGAAGCGCGCCGGTGGCTTACCGTACCTGAGGCGGAGTGATGGGACCGCCTCTTTTGACGCGTTCCATCTGTCTCCACGAAAACAGCGCAACCTTGAATGCGGCTTTCATCCGAGTGACGCTGTGGCGAGCTTCGCGCCAAACCCCAGGAAGACGGCCCCGACGCCGGAGGTGAGCCCGGCGCTGATCCTGCGGTGCCGGCGGAACTGCGCGGCCAGGAAAGTGCCGCAGAAAATCAGGCCGGTCAGGTAGAGGAAGCTGAAGAGCTGGATGACCGTGCCGAGGATGACGAACGACAGCGCGGGGCTGGCGTACGACGGGTCGACGAACTGCACGAAGAACGACAGGAAGAACAGGATGGCCTTCGGGTTCAGCAGGCTGATCGTCAGGGCCTTGCGGAACGGGCGCGTGCGGGCCTCCGTCTTGACGGCGGCCACGGGGGCGCCCTCCGCGCGGGCCGAGCGCCACGACCTCCACGCGCCGCGGATCATCTGGAAGCCGATCCACGCCAGGTAGCCGGCGCCGGCGTACTTGACGATCGTGAACAGCAGCGGGTTGGCCCGCAGCAGCGAGGCGGCGCCGGCGGCGGTGAGGAACATCAGCACCGTGTCGCCGACAAAGACGCCCGCCGCGGCCCGGTATCCCTGCCGGACGCCGTGCTGGGCGGCGTAGGACAGGACGTACAGGGAGTTCGGGCCGGGCAGGAGGATGATCAGGAAGGCGCCGATGACGTAGGCCCAGAAATCCGTGATGCCGAAGAACATGATGCCGCTTGCTCCTGGGGAAGAACTGGTGACATATCACGTTATCTGGTGATTAGTGGTCGGGTGCGTACCAGATGCCTCCGTACGACTGGCGGTGGTCGAGCGCCCGGTACGCCGCGTCCACCAGCGCCTGGCCCCGCGGGTTCACGCCGAGCCCCGCGCCCTGCTTGCTCATCGTGTAGCCGAACGCCAGCCGCGCCGCCGGATCGCAGAACCCGATCGAGCCGCCCATCCCCACGTGCCCGAACGCGCTCTGCGACAGCAGCACGCCCTCGCTGTCGGGCTCGGGCAGGTGCCGGTTGTCCACCGACTTGACGAAGCCCAGCGCGAAGTGGGTCGGCGCGAGCAGCACCGCGTCGGCGCCCGCGGAGGCGGTCAGCGACATGAGCGCCAGGTGCTCCGCGCTCACCAGGTCGCCGCCGCCCAGAGACAGCGGCCGGTACAGGCCCGCCAGCCCCCGCGCGTTGGTGATCCCCCCGACGGCCCCGATCTCGGCGGCGTGCGCGGCCCTGCTGTCGGACTCGCCGGCGGCCATGTACCCGCCCTCGTGAGCCAGCACCGCCGCCTGCGCCGACGCAGGATCGCCGAACGCCTTGAGGTAGAACGAGGCCGGCGCCTGCGGCGGATCGGCGGGCACGGTCGGCGCCACCCGCCCCTCCTGCTCCTCGGGCAGCCCCATCCAGAACTCCAGCCCGAGCGGCTCGGCCACCTCCTCGCGGAAGAACGTGCCGAGCGAACGCCCGCTCACCCTCCGCACCACCTCGCCCACCAGATAGCCGAACGTGAGCGCGTGGTAGCCGTGCCTGGTCCCCGGCTCCCAGAACGGCTCCTGCTCGGCCAGCCGCCCGGCCATCAGCTTCCAGTCGTAGAAGGCGCCGGGCGGCAACGGCTCACGCAGCGCGGGCAGGCCTGCCTGGTGGGAGAGCAGGTGCCGGACGAGGGTGCCGCCCTTGCCGCGCACGCCGTACTCGGGCCAGTAGCGGATCACCGGCGCGTCGAGGTCGAGGTCACCGCGCGAGGCGAGCACGTGGGCGCACAGCGCCGTCGCGCCCTTCGTGCACGACCACACGTGCCCGATCGTGTCGCTCGCCCAGGGACGGCCGGGCGCCGCCTGCCCGCCCCACAGGTCTACGGCCACGTCCCCGTCGACGATCACGCACACCGAGGCGCCCAGCTCGCCACGGTGTTCCAGGTTCGCCTCGAACTCCTCGCGCACCTGGGAGAACATGGGGTCACAAGTGCCATGCACGGTCATTTCCCGAATGCATCACGAAACCCGGCACCTGTAAACCGATGACTTTCCGCCCTTGCGCTGGTCAGAAACGCAGACAAGGAAGGAGCACGAGATGGATCTCGGAATCGCGCTTCCCGTGACGGGCCCGCAGGCGAGCCCGGAGGAGCTGGTCCGCGTCGCCCAGACGGCCGAGCGGGCCGGGCTCGGCGCCGTGTGGGCCTACGAGCGCCTGCTGCGGCCCGCCGAGCCGTGGATGCTCGGCCTGGAGCAGGTCATCCCGCTGCCGGAGGAGAGCTCCTCGGTGTACGACCCGCTGGAGACGCTCGCCTACCTCGCGGCCAGGACCAGCACGATCCGCCTCGGCACCAACGTCGTGGACGCCCTGTTCCACCCGCCCGTCGTGCTCGCCAAGCGCCTGGCAACGCTCGACCGGCTCAGCGGCGGCCGCCTGTGGGCCGGGCTGGGGCAGGGCTGGATGAAGCAGGAGTTCGAGGGGGTGGGCGTGCCCGTCAAGCGGCGCGGGGCGGGCTTCGCGGAGCACGTCGAGGCCATGCGCGCGTGCTGGGGCCCCGACCCGGTGAGCTTCTCCGGCCGCTTCTACACGATCCCGGAGTCGGGCATCGGCCCCAAGCCGGTGGGGCTGACCCTGCTCGGCGGCGCGGCGGCGCCGGCCGCGGTCGAGCGGGTGGCCGCCCTCGGCATGGGGCTGGCCACGGTGGTGTTCGACTGGGACCTGCTCGGGCAGGGCGTCGAGGCCTACCGCAAGGCCGGCGGGCAGGGCCCGCTGGTGATCCAGGTGAACGGCACGATCAGCGACAGGCCGCTGGACGAGCGCGGGCCGCTCACCGGCTCGGCGGAGCAGGTGGCGGAGGATCTGGCGCGGGCCAGGGCGCTGGGCGCCGACCACGTGTTGTGGCAGCCGATCGGCTTCGACGCGGACGGTCTGGTCGAGCGCATCGCGGAGATCATTACCTATTGACCGTGTAGGGAATCGGTCTATATCTGGAGAGATGACCCTCTGGACTCCGGATCCCACGTTCTATCCATCCCCCAGAGACGCCGCCGGCGCCCCCGCCGAGAAGCTGGCGTACGTCGCCGCGTTCGACCGCAGCTGTGCCCGGCCGGACGCCATCGCCGTCATCGACACCGACCCGTCCTCGCCCGCGTACGGCACCGTCGCAGGCTGGACCGACCTGCCCGACACGGGCGACGAGCTGCACCACTTCGGCTGGAACGCGTGCAGCAGCGCCCTGTGCCCGAACGCGCCGCACCCGCACGTGGAGCGGCGCTACCTGGTCGTGCCCGGCCTGCGCTCCTCGCGCATCCACATCTTCGACACCAAGGACCGGATCAGCCCCGAGCTGGTCAAGGTGATCGAGCCGGAGACGCTGGCCCGCCGCGCCGGCTACTCGCGCCCGCACACGGTCCACTGCGGCCCCGAGGGCCTGTACGTGTCCGCGCTCGGCGGCGCCGACGGCAGGGACGGGCCCGGCGGCATCGCGGTGCTCGACCACACCTCGTTCGACGTGCTCGGGCAGTGGGAGCTGGACCGGGGGCCGCAGTACCTGGCCTACGACTTCTGGTGGCACATCAACCAGGACGTGCTCGTCTCCTCAGAGTGGGGCACGCCGTCGATGATCGAGGAGGGGCTGGTCGGAGAGCTGCTGCTCGGCCGCAAGTACGGTCACAAACTGCACTTCTGGGACCTGCGCAAGCGAAGCCACGTGCAGGAGGTGGACCTGGGCGACGAGCACCAGATGCCGCTGGAGCTGCGCCCCGCCCACGACCCGACCCGCCTGTACGGCTTCGCCGGCGTGGTCGTCAGCGTCGAGGACCTGTCGGCGTCCGTCTGGACCTGGTTCCACGAGAACGGCCGCTGGCAGGCCCGCAAGGTCATCTCCATCCCCGCGGAGCCGGCCGACCCGAGCCGCCTGCCGCCGATCCTGCAGCCGTTCGGCGCGGTGCCGCCGCTGGTGAGCGACATCGACCTGTCGGTGGACGACCAGCGCCTGTACGTCTCCTGCTGGGGCACCGGCGAGATCAAGCAGTTCGACGTGTCCGACCCGTTCAAGCCGGTCGAGCTGGCCTCGCTGCGGGTGGGCGGCATCGGCCGCGAGGACCCGCACCCCGCCGACCCCTCGCTCCCGCTCCGCGGCGGGCCGCAGATGGTCGAGGTCAGCCGCGACGGCCGCCGCGTCTACCTGACCAACTCCCTGTACGGCGCCTGGGACGACCAGTTCTACCCCGACGGGGTGGGCGCCTGGATGGCCAAGATCGACACGGACTCGTTCACCTTCGACACCCGCTTCTTCCCCCACGGGGACGACTTCCGCGGCCTGCGCCCCCACCAGGTGCGGCTGCAGGGCGGTGACGCCTCCTCCGACTCCTACTGCTACCCGTGACGCTCGCCGCCGTGCTCCTGCTCGGCGCCTTCCACGGCCTCAACCCGGCCATGGGCTGGCTCTTCGCCGTGGCGCGCGGTCTGCAGGAGCGCAGCATGGACCGGCTGCTGCAGTCGATCCCGATGATCGCCCTGGGCCACCTCGCCTCGGTGGCCCTGGTCGCCCTGGTCGTGGCGGCCACCGGCTCCCTGGTCACCGGCACCGTGTTGTCGGTCGGCGGCGGGGTGGTGCTGGTGGGGTTCGGCCTGTGGCGGCTGCTGTCGCGCCGGCACTTCCGGTGGGTGGGGATGCGGCTGTCGCTGTGGCAGCTGGCCTGCTGGTCGTTCCTGATGTCGTCCGCTCACGGGGCCGGGCTGATGTTGCTGCCGGTCTTCACCGGCATGCGGGCGGAGGGGCACGCCGGTCACGCCGCCTCCGGAGGGCTGGGCGTGGCGGCCCTGCACACGCTGGCGATGTTCACGGTGGCGGGGGTCATCGCCGTGGTCGTCTACCGGGTCGCGGGGCTGACGGTGCTCCGGCGGGCGTGGTTCAACGTGGACCGGATGTGGGCGCTGGCGCTGGTGGCGGCCGGGGCCATCACGTTGATGCAGGTCTGAACGGGCAAGATGTGACATGTGCGGATATCGATCCTGGGGCCGATGGAGGTCGAAGGGGACGACGGGCCGATCGCGGTCGGCGGCCTCCGGCTGCGCGCGCTCCTGGCGCTCCTCGCGCTCGAAGCGGGCCACACCGTCACGGCCGAACGGCTGATCGACGCGCTCTGGCCGGACGCCCCTCCCGCCAACGGGCCGAACGCGTTGCAGACGCTGGTCAGGCGGCTGCGGGTGGCGTTGCTGCCGCATGACGTGGTGGAGAGCAGGCCGGGCGGGTACGCGCTGGCCGTGGCCGAGGACGACGTGGACGCGCTGCGGTTCAGACGCCTGTCGGCCATGGGGGCGGGGCTGGAGTTGTGGCGCGGCGACGCGCTGGCCGACCTCACCGCCGTCCCTCGGCTGGCCAACGTGGCGGCCACGCTGGAGCAGGAGCGGCTGGCCGCCGTCGAGACGCGGGCGCGGCAGCGGCTGTCCGCCGGGCTGCCCGTCGATCTGAGCGCCGAGGTGGCGGCGAACCCGCTGCGGGAGCGGCTGTGCGCGCTGGCCATGCGGGCGATGGCCGCCGCCGGGCGTCAGGCCGAGGCGCTGGAGCTGTTCGAGCGCACCCGCCGCACGCTCGCCGACGAGCTGGGCGTCGATCCCGGCGCCGAGCTGCGCGCCGCCCACCTCGCCATCGTGTCGGGGGCCGCCACACCGGGGGCCGCCGCGTCCGGGGCCGTCGTGTCAGGGCCCGCCGCGCCTGGGGCTGTCGCGCCTGGGGAAGGCGTTTCCGTGCGGCGTCCCGTACGGCACAAGGGCAATGTGCGGGCGCCGAGGACCGGCATCATCGGCCGCGAGGCGGAGCTGGAGCAGCTTCTCGGCCTGCTCGACAGGGCGGAGCTCGTGACGCTCGTCGGCCCCGGCGGCGCGGGCAAGACGCGGCTGGCCACCGAGGTCGCGCTGCGGATGGCGGGCGGCGGGCTCGACGGGGTGTGGATGGTGGAGCTGGCCCCGGTCAGCGAGCCGGGCGACGTGGCGGGGGCCCTGCTGGAGGTGCTCGGCCTGCGCGAGGACCGGCCGCGCTACCGGGCGGCCGAGGAGGAACCCGTCCGCCACCAGGCGCAGGATCCGGCCGGGCTCGCCTACGGGAGGGCGGCGGATCCCGTCGCGGTGGCCGTGGAGGCGCTGGCGGGGCGGCGGGCGCTGCTCGTCCTGGACAACTGCGAGCACCTCGTCGGCCCCGCAGCCGAGCTGGCCGAGCGGCTGCTCACCGAGTGCCCGGCGCTGCGCGTGCTGGCCACCAGCAGGGAGCCGCTGGGCCTGCCCGGCGAGCACCTGGCCCCGGTGCCGCCGCTCGAACCGCCGCCCGCCGGCGCGGATCCGGCCACGGCGGCGGCGTACCCGTCCGTCAGGCTGCTGGTCGAACGCGCCACCGCCGCGCGCCCGGCGTTCACCCTCGACGAGGGCAACGCCGATGACGTGGTGGCGCTGTGCCGCAGGCTCGACGGGATGCCGCTGGCGATCGAGCTGGCGGCGGCGCGGCTGCGCACCATGACGCCCCGGCAGCTCGCCGACCGGCTCGACGACCGGTTCAGGCTGCTGACGGGCGGCAGCAGGACCGCGCTGCCCCGCCAGCAGACGCTCAGGGCGGTGGTCGAGTGGAGCTGGGACCTGCTGGACGACCAGGAGCGGGTGCTGGCCAGGCGGCTGGGCGTGTTCGCGGGCGGGGCGACGCTGGAGGCGGTGGAGGAGGTGTGCGGCGGCACGGCGGACGTGCTGGGCGCGCTGGCCGACAAGTCGCTGGTGCAGGTCACGCCCGAGGGCCGCTACGCGATGCTGGAGACCATCCGCGCCTACGCCGCCGAGCGGCTGGAGGAGGCGGGCGAGGCCGGGGAGTACCGGCGGCGGCACGCCGTGTACCTGCGCGACCTGGTCGAACGGGCCACCCCCGAGCTGCGGACGGCGGCGCAGATCGAGTGGATCGAGCGGCTGGCGGCCGAGCGCGACGACTTCGCGGCGGCGCTGCGCTGGGCGCTCGACGAGCGGGACGCCGAGCTGGCGCTGCGGCTGTGCGCGGGGCTGAACTGGTTCTGGTGGATGTGCGGCTACCGGCGGGAGAGCGCCGCCTGGGCCACGCAGGTGCTCGACCTGGTGGGGGAGACGCCGCCGCCCGGCCTGGCGGGCGCGTACACGGCGTGCGTGTTCGCCTGGGGCGTCGACCGGTTCGGCTCGATCATCAACGACCGGGAGGCGATGCGCGCGCTGTGGCGGCGGATCGAGGATCTGGTGGACCTCGCGGACCGGGAGGGGCCGGTGCATCCGATGCTCCGGCTGAGCAAGGTCGTCATGGCCTTCGCCGCCGGGCTCGACGAGCACGCCACCGAGCTGCTCGACTCCTACGTGGCGGGCGACGACCTCTGGCTGGCCAGCTCCGCCCTCATGATCGGCGGCAGGGGCCGCGACGAGGAGAAGCTGGAGCGGGCGGTCGCCGGGTTCAGGAAGCTGGGGGACCGGTGGGGGCTGACCGAGTCGCTGCTCGGGCTGGCCACCGTCCGGGCCGAGCGGGGCGCGCCGACCGGCGACCTCATCGCCGAGACCTGGGAGCTCACCAGCCCGTGGGTCAGCGCCGACGAGGCCGTCTCCACGCTGGTCAGGCTGGCGGACCTGCGCGCCAGGGCCGGTGATCTGGAAGGTGCGGGCCAGGACCTGGCCAGGGCGCGGGCCAGCTTGAACGGCGTGGGTGAGCACCTGCGGGACGGCGTGGGTGAGCACCGGCGGGACGGCGTGGGCGGTGAGGCGAGCGCGTTCACCCGGATGCAGCTCGGCCAGGCCGAGGCCGGGCACGCCGTCCGCGTCGGCGACCTGGAGCGCGGGCTGGCGCTGTACCGGGACCTGTTCGAACTGCTGCCGGAGGTCGTGCCGGTCACGCAGTTCGAGGTCGCGCTGAGGACCGCCTACGGCCGCGCGCTGCTGTGGAGCGGGGACGTGGAGGGGGCGCTGGCCGAGCACCGCCGGGCGCTGCGGACACTCGGCGAGCTCGTCCCCGACAGGCCGCTGCAGTCGGTGACGCTGGCCGGGTTCGGGCTGATCGCGCAGGCCGGGGGCGACCAGGAGCGGGCGGCCGTGCTGTTCGGGGCCGCCTCGGTGGTGGAGCCGGCCGACGGCTCGCCCGAGACGGCCGAGGGCGTCGAGGCGGCCAGGGCCGCGCTCGGCGCGGAACGGTTCCTGGCCTGCTTCGAGGCGGGCGCCGCGATGGGCATGTCCGAGGTTTACGCGACGGTGGGCAGCACGACGTAGGAGGGGGCGTGCACCGTGGTGGTGCCCTTCTCGGGGTTCCTGGCGAACCGGGGGAAGTTGGCGCCCGCCAGGTCGATCCTGATCCGGTGACCCGGCAGGAACGCGTTCGAGGTCGCGCCGAGCCGGACTGTCACCAGCCGAGGTGGACGCCGGTCCAGTCGACGGCGTCCTGGCTCGCCCGCTCCCCGTGGTCGCGGCCGCAGATGTCCCGGTCGTGGGTGAAGTGCGTCCACGGGCCCACGGTCAGCCGCGAGTCGCCATGCAGCAGCGTGCAGTGCTCGATGGAGGCGTCCAGGAAGTAGTCGTACCCGCCGGTGCTCACCAGCGCGGGCACGTCGATGCGGGAGTGGTCCACGACGCCGTCCCGCCAGAGCGGGGCGCGGGGGCCGGGGGTGTCCGTCCAGGCCGAGTAGAAGGGGACGAGGTCGGCCAGCAGGGGCTGGTCGGCGAGCGGCAGCCGGTCGAACAGCTCGCCGAGCCGGGAGGCCGCCGCCAGGTACGCCTGCCTGTCCTCCGGGGTGGCCGTCCCGGGCCTCCCCGCTGATGAACCGGAACTCGCCGTCCGAGTCGCCGGTGCCGCGCACGTCCCGCGCCACGACCGCGTACCCGGCCGCCACCAGCCGGGGCACGTCCAGGTGGAACCCCGGCCCGGCCAGGCCCCGGCCGTAGGGGGTGCGCGACAGCAGCACGGGGAAGGGCCCCGGCCCGCCGGGCCGCCACGCGGTCGCGACGAGCCGCACGCCGTCACGGGTGGTCATGGTCTCGGTGGTCTCGATCATCGGACTCTCCTGTTGTAGGCGCGCAGGGCGAGGGGCGTGAAGAGGGCGAGCAGCGCGGCGCTCCAGCCGACGGTGATCCACATGTCGGCCGCCGCGGCCCCGCCGCCCAGCAGGCCGCGCAGGGCGCCGGCCAGGTGGGAGACCGGGTTGATCCCCATCCACCAGGTCAGCCAGCCCGGCATGTCGGTGGCGGGCACGAAGGCGCTGCTGCCGAACGTGAGCGGCAGCAGCACGGCCGTGGCCATGCCCTGCATCGAGGTGACCGATTTGGCGATCAGCCCGATCCAGGCCGAGCCCCAGCTCAGCGCCGTGGTCATGAGCAGCACCAGGCCGATCCCGGCCAGCGCGCGCAGCGGGTCGGTGGTGATGCGGAAGCCGACGGCGTACCCGACGGACAGCGACATCGCGACCGTGATCAGCATGGTGAGCAGGTCCGCGATGATCCGGCCGGTCAGCGGCGCGGACCTGGCGATCGGCAGTGTCCTGAACCGGTCGAAGACGCCGTTGCCGATGTCGGTCGCCAGGTTCATGCCGGTGGTGATCGTGGCCATCAGCGCGACCTGGACGAGCACGCCGGGCAGCATGTACGCCACCGCCCCCGCCCGGTCACCGCCGGCCGCGCCGCCGAACAGGTAGACAAAAATGACGATCATGAAGACGGGCTGGAACAGCAGGCCGAGGAGCTGCCCCGGGCTGTTCCTCAGCGGGATCAGGCTGCGCCAGGCCAGCGTCAGTCCTTGGGAGACAGCAGTGATCATCGGTTCTCTCCTGTGAGGGTGCGGAAGACGTCGTCCAGAGAGGGCAGCCGCAGGGCGTGCTCGGCGAGCACGATGCCCGCGTCGTCCAGCTTCCGCAGCAGGGCGGGCGGCGCGGCCAGGTCGTGGACCGGCAGGGTGAGCAGCCCGTCGGCGGCCCGGACGCCGAGGATGCTCCCGGCCTTCTCCAGGTCCTCCGCGTGCAGCGGCCTGACGTCGAGCCGGTGCCCGCCCGCCAGCGCCTTCAGCTCGGCGGGCGTGCCCGACGCCGCGACCCGGCCCCGGTCGATGACCAGCAGGTCGTCGGCGAACTGGTCGGCCTCCTCCAGGTACTGGGTGGTCAGCAGCACCGTCACGCCGTCGGCGGTCAGCCCTCTGACCGTGTTCCACAGGTCGCCGCGGGCACGCGGGTCCAGGCCGGTGGTGGGCTCGTCGAGGAACAGGATCCGCGGCCTGGCGACCAGGCTCACGGCCAGGTCGAGGCGGCGGCGCATGCCGCCCGAGTAACCGCCCGCCGACCGGCCGGCCGCCTCCTCCAGGCCGAAGCGGGCCAGCAGCTCCGCGGCCCTGGCCCGGGCAGCCGCCCTGGACAGGCCGAGCAGCCGGCCGATCAGCACCAGGTTCTGGGTGCCGGTGAGCTTCTCGTCCACGGAGGCGTACTGGCCGGTCAGCGAGATGAGCTCGCGGACCTTGCCGGGCTCGCGGGTCACATCGTGCCCGCCGACCAGGGCGCGCCCCGCGTCGGCGGCGATCAGGGTGGCGAGGATGCGTACGGCGGTGGTCTTGCCCGCGCCGTTCGGGCCCAGGACGCCGAGCACGGTGCCGGTCCTGGCGTTGAGGTCGATGCCGTCGAGTGCGGCCTTGTCGCCGTACCGCTTGGCGAGCCCTTCTGCTTCGATCGCGTACTTCATGCCAGGAACGGTGCCGGGCCGCCCTGGCATCGGCCTGTCAGGGACCTGTCAGCGGCATCACACGGTGCGGCACCACCGTGGACAGCGTGATGACGGTGGTGCTGCGCCGCACCCCTGGCACGGCCAGCATCCGGTCGATGACCTGCTGGAGGTGCTCGTGGTCGCGGCCCGCGATCCGGCACAGCACGTCGCCGGGACCGGTCACGATGTAGGCCTCGAGCAGTTCGGGGATCGCCTCCAGGGTCGCCGAGATGTGCTCGCGGGCCGCCTGCTCGACCTCCAGCGTGGTGAACGCCTGCACCGGGTGGCCGAGCGCGGCGGGGGAGAGTTCGGGGCCGAAACCGGTGATCACGCCGTCGGCGACCATGCGGTCCAGCCGGGCCTGCACGGTGCCGCGCGCCACCCCCAGCAGGCGGGCGATCTCCAGCAGGCCGCTGCGCGGGCGTTCGGCGACCAGGCGGAGCAGGTCGCGGTCCAGATCGTCGAGACCGTGGCGGCGTGCTGGCATATTCGTCTCCCAAAGCGGGGTTTCACTGCCGGATCGGCAGCATGCGAGGGGCGCTGTTGTCAGATGCGGCAACCGGGCCGAGACTTCGGATCTTATGGAGCACCAGCACCCCTTCGTTCCCTATGAGCCGGAGCGCTACGCGCCCGAGGAGATGGTCAGGCGCGGCGAGGAGTTCCACCGGCTGGTGGACCGGCGGCGCAGCGTGCGGCAGTTCAGCGCGGAGCCGGTCCCGTACCGGTGCGTCGAGCTGGCTGTGCGGGCCGCCGGCACCGCGCCTTCGGGCGCGCATCAGCAGCCGTGGAAGTTCGTGGCGATCGGCGACGCGGAGACGAAGCGGCGCGTGCGCGAGGCGGCCGAGATCGAGGAGCGGCAGAACTACGAGGGCGGGCGGCTGCCGCCCGAGTGGCGTGCGGCCCTGGAGCCGATGGAGACCAGCTCGGACAAGGGGTACCTGGAGGTGGCGCCCTGGCTGGTGGTCTGCTTCGCCGAGAAGTACGGCCTGACCCCCGAGGGCGAGAAGGTCAGGCACTACTACGTCAACGAGAGCGTCGGCATCGCCTGCGGCCTGTTCATCACGGCGCTGCACGTCATGGGTCTGTCCACGCTCACGCACACGCCGAACCCGATGGCCTTCCTCAGCGAGATCTGCCGCCGCCCGCCCAGCGAGCGGCCCTACATCCTGTTCCCCGTCGGGTACGCGGCCGACGGCGGCGAGGTGCCCGATCTGGCCAGGAAGCCCCTACAGGAAACCCTGATCCCGATGTCCGTAAATTTGGGCCTTTCCTAGGTCTGTCAACGTCATCACTCTCAGTTCAGGCGCGAGTCAGCAACCCCATCCCGAGCGCCTGAGGAGGACGAGGTGAAACGCCGTTTAGTCATCCTGCTGGCAGCCCTCAGCCTGATCAGCCTGACCGGCATGACGGGCGCGGGTGCCACCGCCGAGCCGCCGGCGAACAAGCAGTACCGCGTGTCCGGCCCGGCGAACGCCCAGCAACGCAGTGCGGTGGCGTCCACGGGCGCCGCCATCGAGGAGGTGGCCACGGACTCGGTCCTGGTCACGGCCACGGAGGCCGAGGTCTCCGCCATCAGGCGGCTCGGCTACCGGGTGGCGGAGGTGCCGCGCCCGACACCCCCGTCCGCCGACGCCTTTGACTTCCCGCCGGCGGACTCGCAGTACCACAACTACGCGGAGATGAACGCGGAGATCAACGCCCTGGTCGCGGCCCATCCGGGCCTCATCAGCCAGGCCAACTACGGCACCTCCCACGAAGGGAGGAATCTCCGCCTCATCAAGATCAGCGACAACGTGGGCACGGACGAGAACGAGGTCGAGGTCCTGTTCACCGCCCACCAGCACGCCCGCGAGCACCTCACGGTCGAGATGGCGCTGTACATCATGCACCTGCTCACCGACAACTACGGCAGCGACGCGCGGATCACCAACCTGGTGAACACCAGGGAGATCTGGATCATGCCGGACATGAACCCGGACGGCGGCGAGTACGACATCGCCACCGGCACCTACCGCTCCTGGCGCAAGAACCGCCAGCCCAACTCGGGCTCGTCGGCCGTCGGCACCGACATGAACCGCAACTGGGCCTACAACTGGGGCTGCTGCGGCGGTTCGTCCGGCACGACGTCGAGCGAGACGTACCGGGGCGCGAGCGCGGAGTCGGCGCCCGAGGTCAGGGCGGCGGCCAACTGGGTGCGCAGCCGCGTGGTCGGCGGCGTCCAGCAGATCAAGTCGCACATCGACTGGCACACCTACAGCGAGCTCATCCTGTGGCCATACGGCTACACCTTCAACGACACCGCCCCCGGCCTGACCCAGGACGACAGGGACGCGCACGCCACCCTCGGCCAGAACATGGCCTCCACCAACGGGTACACGCCCGAGCAGGCCAGCGACCTCTACATCACCGACGGCACCATCGACGACTGGATGTGGGGCGTCTACAAGATCTTCAGCTTCACCTTCGAGATGTACCCGACCGGCTCGAACCCGGGCTTCTACCCGCCGGACGAGCAAATCGTGCCCCAGACCACCCGTAACAGGGAGGCGGTGCTGCGCTTCCTGGAGTACTCCGACTGCGTCTACCGCATCATCGGCAAGGAGGCCCAGTACTGCGGCACCGGCAACCCGCCGATCACCGTCTACCAGGACACGTTCGAGTCGGCCACGGGCTGGACCGCGAACCCGGGCGCCACGGACACGGCGACCCTGGGCCAGTGGGAGCGCGGTGACCCCGAGGCGACCACGTCCAGCGGCGCCAAGCAGCTCGGCACCACGGTCAGCGGCACGAACGACCTGGTCACCGGCCGCCTGGCGGGCGCCTCGGCGGGCGCGAACGACATCGATGGCGGGATCACCTCGATCCAGTCGCCGCCGATCACGCTGCCCGCCACGGGCGCGCTGAACCTGTCGTTCTCGTGGTACCTGGCGCACGGCTCGAACGCCTCCACCGCCGACTACCTGCGCGTACGCGTGGTCGGCAACACCACCTCGACGGTGTTCAACCAGGCGGGCGCGGCCACCAACCGCAACGGCGCCTGGGCCACCGCCTCGGCGAGCCTGAACGCGTTCGCCGGTCAGACCGTCCGCATCCTCGTCGACGCCGCCGACGCCTCGGGAGCGTCCCTGGTCGAAGCCGGTGTGGACGACGTGAGGATCACCCAGCAACCGTAACCTTCCACCCCCACTCCGCCGCACGGGATTCCGGCCCCCGTGCGGCGGAGTCGTGTTTGGGTCTTGTAAGGATCCGGTGTCAAAGCTACGATCGCGACAACTCTTAGGAAACTTTCCTAAAAGTAATCATCAATCGGACAAAACCTAACAACCGCTGCAAGGTTACTCGCGCCGACATCCCCCCGAAGGCCCGTGCCATCACCTCCGCGGGCCGTGCCGTACGGCTTGCGCTCTCACCCCCCGGCGCAAGCCGTACGGCACGCACCTCCCCTGAAGGAAGAACCCGTGAGACTACGCGCGATTCTCCTCACACTCGCCACCCTCGCCCTCGGCCTGCAAGCCCTGCCCGCCCACGCCGCGGCCGCCACCGCCACCTTCGTCAAGGTGGCCGACTGGGGCTCCGGCTTCGAAGGCAAGGTGACCGTCACCAACGGCACCACCACCGCACTGCCGAGCTGGAACGTCCAGTTCGACCTGCCCGCCGGCTTCACCATCCCCTCCGCCTGGGACGCGGTGATGACCAAGACCGGCCAGCACTACACCTTCACCAACCCGAGCTGGGCCTCCCCGCTGGCGCCAGGGGCCAGCGCGAGCTTCGGCTTCAACGGCAGCCCCGGCAACTTCCCCGGCATCACCGGCTGCACGCTGAACGGCGCCTCGTGCGGCGGCGGCAGCACGAACCCTGGGGTGCCCGGCACGCCGGGAGCCGTCAGCGCCACCGCGACAGGCAGCGCGATCAGCCTGAGCTGGGGCGCCGCCAGTGGCACGGTCACCGGCTACCGCGTCTACGAGGGCGCTGCGCTGAGGACCACGACCACGGCCACCACGGCGACGATCAGCGGCCTGGCCGCCTGCGAGACCCACACGTACACGGTCAGGGCGTACAACGCGCAGGGCGAGTCGCCCGGCCAGGACGTCACCGCCACCACCACCGGCTGCACGGGCGGCGGCACGCTGCCCAGGCACTTCCTCACCGGCTACTGGCACAACTTCGTCAACGCCGCCACCGAGCTGAAGCTGGCGGCCGTGCCGAACGAGTACGACCTCGTCGCGATCGCCTTCGGCGAGGCCACGGCCACCGCCGGAGAGGTCGTCTTCGCCGTCGATCCAGGGCTGGCCACCGCGGTCGGCGGCTACACCGACGCCCAGTTCAAGGCCGACGTGCAGGCCCTGCACCAGCGCGGCAAGAAGGTGATCCTGTCGGTCGGCGGCGAGGCCGGCCGGGTGCAGGTCGCCGGCGCCGCGGCGGCGACGCGGTTCGCCGACTCGGTGTACGCGCTCATGCAGAGCTACGGCTTCGACGGCGTGGACATCGACCTGGAGAACGGCCTCAACGCCACCTACATGGCGCAGGCGCTGCGGTCGCTGCGCGCCAAGGCCGGCTCCGGGCTGATCATCACGATGGCCCCGCAGACCATCGACATGCAGTCGACCGGGATGGAGTACTTCAAGCTCGCCCTGTCCATCAAGGACATCCTCACGGTCGTGCACACCCAGTTCTACAACTCCGGCTCCATGCTCGGCTGCGACCAGGCCCAGGCGTACGGGCAGGGCTCGGTCAACTTCATGACCGCCCTGGCCTGCATCCAACTGGAGAACGGGCTGCGCCCCGACCAGGTGGCGCTGGGCCTGCCCGCAGGGCCGGGAGCCGCGGGCGGCGGCGTCGTCGCGCCCGCCCTCGTCAACCAGGCGCTCGACTGCCTGGCCAAGCGCACCAGTTGCGGGAGCTTCGTGCCACCGCGCGCCTACCCGGACATCAGGGGCGCGATGACCTGGTCCATCAACTGGGACGCGAGCAACAACTGGTCGTTCTCCAAGACCGTCAAGCCCCACCTCCAGGGAATGCCATGAAATTTCGTAGCAAACTCACCGCACTGGTGGCCGGCCTCGTCCTCGCGCTGACCGGCGCCGGGCTGACCTCCGCCGCGCCCGCGGCGTACGGAGCGGTGCAGCAACTCGCCGCCGCCTGGGCGCCGTGGACCTCCTACGCCATCGGCGCGGTCGTCACCTACAACGGCGTCGACTACACCTGCATCCAGGCGCACACCTCCCAGCCCGGCTGGGAGCCGCCGAACGTGCCCGCCCTCTGGAAGCAGGGATCGGGCGGTGGCGGCGGCAACGACACCACGGCCCCGTCGGTGCCCGGCAACCTCCGCTCGACCGGCGTCACCTCCAGCAGCGTCTCCCTGGCCTGGAACGCCTCCACCGACAACGTGGGCGTCACCGGCTACAACGTCTACCGGGGCGGCACCCTCGTCACGACGGTGACTGGCACCTCCTTCACCGACACCGGCCGCGCCGCGAGCACCAGCTACACCTACACCGTCCGGGCCCGCGACGCGGCGGGCAACCTGTCCGGCGTCAGCAACTCGGTCAGCGCGACCACCTCGGCCGGCGGCGGTGGCGGCGAGAACCCGACGAAGATGGCCGGCGCGCCCTACCTCTACATGGGCTGGGGCAACCCGCCCAACCCCGGCACGGTCATGGACGCGACCGGCGTGAAGTCGTTCACGATGGCCTTCATCCTGTCCAGCGGCGGCTGCACCCCCGCCTGGGACGGCAACCGGGCGCTGACCGGCGGCGCCGACCAGCAGGCGATCAACACGATCAAGTCGAAGGGCGGCAGCGTCCAGATCTCCTTCGGCGGCTGGCAGGGCAACAAGCTCGGCCCCAACTGCTCCACCCCGCAGGCGTTCGCGAACGCGGTGCAGCAGGTCATCAACGCCGTCGGCCCGGCCGTCGTGGACTTCGACATCGAGAACACCGACGAGTTCGAGAACTACACCGTCCAGGACCGCATCCTGAACGCGCTCAAGATCGTCAAGGCGAACAACCCGAACGTCAAGGTCGTCGTCACCTTCGGCACCACGCGGACCGGCCCGAACAGCCACGGCATCCGCCTGATCAACCAGTCGAGGGCGCTCGGCGTGCCGATCGACAACTACACGATCATGCCGTTCGACTTCGGCAGCTCCAACATCTACCAGGACACCGTCAACGCCTCCGAGGGCCTGAAGAACGCGCTCAAAAGCGCGTTCGGCTGGGCCGACGCCCAGGCCTACGCGCACATGGGCATCTCCGGCATGAACGGCCTGTCCGACCAGCAGGAGATGACCTCGGTCGCGACCTGGACCCAGATCCGCGACTGGGCCAGGTCCAAGGGCCTGACCAGGCTCGCCTACTGGGCCGTCAACCGTGACCGCCCCTGCCCGGGTGGCGGCGTGGTCTCGAACTGCAGCGGCATCGCGCAGTCCGACTGGGAGTTCACCCGCATCACCGCCGGCTTCTAGCCCGCTGATCGGCCCGCCCCCCGTACCCCGGGGGCGGGCCGCAGTGAGGAGACCCATGAAACTCCGAGCACCGGCGGTCCTGCTCGCCGCCGCCCTCCTCGCCCTCCACGCCACTCCCGCCTTCGCAGCAAATATCGCGATAAATCCGGGCTTTGAGGACGGCCTGACCGGCTGGTCCTGCGCGGCGGCCCAGGCTGTGTCGTCCCCGGTCCACGGGGGCGCCCGCGCGCTCCAGGCCACCCCGCAGGGCAACGACCTGGCCCGCTGCCAGCAGTCCGTGACCGTCCAGCCGAGCACCACCTACCAGCTCTCGGCCTGGGTGCAGGGCAACTACGTGTTCCTGGGCGCCACCGGCACAGGCGTCAACGCCAGCACGTGGGGCTCTCCCGGCGGCCAGTGGAGCCAGCTCAGGACGTCCTTCACCACGGGCGCCTCCACCACGTCGGTGACGATCCACGTCAACGGCTGGTACGGCCAGGGCGCGTACTACGCCGACGACGTGGTGCTCGACGGGCCCGGCGGCACCCCGGACACGCAGGCGCCCACCGTGCCGGGCAACGTGGCCGTAGGCGGCGCGACCGCCTCCAGCCTCAACGTGACCTGGGCGGCCTCGACCGACAACATCGGGGTGGCCCGCTACGAAGTGTCCCGAAATAGCGTGACACCGACGGCCGTCTCCGGAACCAGCCACACCGCCACCGGCCTCACCGCGCAGACGTCCTACTCCTTCCGCGTCAGGGCGTGCGACGCGGCGGGCAACTGCTCGGCCTACTCCGCCCCGGTCACCGGCACCACGACCAGCGGCGGCGGTGGCGGAGGTGACCTCCCGAAGCGGGTCCTGGTCGGCTACCTGCACGCCTCATTCGCCAACGGGTCCGGATATATCCGTATGAGCGATGTACCGGCCGAGTGGGACGTCATCAATCTCGCCTTCGGCGAGCCCACCTCCGTCACCTCGGGCGACATCAGGTTCCGCCAGTGCCCGGCCGCCGAATGCCCGAACGTCGAGCCGGAGGCCGACTTCATCGCCGCCATCAAGGCCAAGCAGGCCCAGGGCAAGAAGGTGCTCATCTCGATCGGCGGCCAGAACGGCCAGGTCCAGCTCACCACCACGGCGGCCCGCGACACGTTCGTCGCCTCGGTCTCCGCGATCATCGACAGGTACGGGCTCGACGGCCTCGACATCGACTTCGAGGGCCACTCCCTCTACCTCAACCCCGGCGACACCAACCTCGCCGCCCCCACCACCCCGGTCGTCGTCAACCTCATCTCCGCGCTGAAGACGCTCAAGAGCCGCTACGGCGCGAAGTTCACCCTGACCATGGCCCCGGAAACGTTCTTCGTCCAGCTCGGCTACCAGTTCTACGGCCCCGGCCCGAACGGCGCGGCCGACAACAGGAGCGCCTCCTACCTGCCCGTCATCCACGCCATGCGCGACGCCCTGACCCTGCTCCACGTGCAGGACTACAACTCGGGCCCGATCAAGGGCCTGGACGACCAGTACCACACGATGGGCGGGCACGACTTCCACGTGGCCATGACGGACATGCTGCTGGCCGGCTTCCCGATCATGGGCAACCCGGCCAACGTGTTCCCGCCGCTGCGCCAGGACCAGGTGGCCATCGGGCTGCCCGCCTCGGTCAACGCGGGCAACGGGTTCACCAGCGTCGCGGAGGTGCAGAAGGCGTTCGACTGCCTGGCCAAGGGGAGCAACTGCGGGACGTACCGGCCGCGCGGGGTCTACCCGGGCCTGCGCGGCCTGATGACCTGGTCGATCAACTGGGACCGGTACAACGGGCACGAGTTCTCCCGCAGCCATCGGGCGTACCTGAACGGGCTCACCTGACCAGCTGCGTCGGCTTGACCGGCAGGCCCAGGCCGGGCGGGCGGTAGGTGGGCAGCGCCTCGCCGTACTCGTGCATCCAGGCGTGATCCACCAGCATCCGCATCCGCCCGGCCTCGGCCGCGCCGCCCGGCTCGGCCAGCGTCATGCCGCCGGCCAGCTTGGCCAGCGTCTCGGCGACCAGCTCGGGGTCGGGCGGCGACAGGTCGCAGTGCTCGTCCGGCCCGATCAGCAGGTCCACGCCGGGCGGCAGCGGGTAGATCGGCCTCGGCAGGGCCAGCACGCGCGGCGGCGGCGCCATCGGCCAGCCGTCGGCCACCGCCTCCAGCAGCACCGACCGCGCCGACCGGCGCGCGAACAGGCCCTCCGCCAGCGCCCAGCTCAGCGCGCCCACGTCGGAGCGGTCCTCGCCGCACGCGTGCAGGCACAGGTACGGCACCAGCGGGATGCCCTCCTGCCCGGCCTGCGCCCACCCGCCGCCGCACCCGGTCAGCACCAGCAGCGCGAGCATCGCCCGGTAGGCGGTGTCGGCGTGCGGCGTCTCCAGCCGCCCCGGCACGATCACGCACCGCCCGCCGGTCTTCTCCGCCGTCACCCCCAGCTCCCGCGCCGTCTTCAGCGCCCGCGACGCGGCCACCCCGGTGTACGCCTCCTGCCAGGCGGGCGTGTACGGCTGCGCCCGGTCCTCGTACCCGTCCGGCCAGACGCCCGGCAGCCCGGGCCGCGCCACCCCGTAGCCGGCCAGCACCAGGTCGAACACCGTCGTCACCAGCTCGCCGCCGTCCCGCAGCACGGGCACGCCGCGCCGCAGCACCCCCGGCCCGTCGTCGAAGCGCGGCAGCAGCACCTCCACGGTCTCGCCGCCGTACAGGCTGAGCCGCCCGTACGCGCCGCCGGTCAGCCCGCCGGGCACGTACCCGGACTCCCGCTCGCGCAGCCGCACCAGCAGGGGCAGGTCCGTGCGCGCCATGGCGTGCTCGGCGAACGGCGTGCGGTCCAGGAAGAACTCCTTGAGCAGCACGTGCCCCATGGCCATGGCCAGCGCCCCGTCCGTGCCCGGCCGGACCACGAGCGTCTCGTCGGACAGCCGCGTCGGGTGGGTGCCGATCGCGACCACCTTCTGCCCCTTGTACCGCCCGGCGATCACCCACGGCGTGTCCGCGCTCCGTACGAGCCGGTTGTTCTCCCCCCACAGCAGCACGTGCGCCGCCCGCGCCCAGTCGTCGGCCCCCGGGCCGCAGAAGCGCGGCCCCAGCACCTGTTCGGGCGCGCACGGATGCTCGGTCAGCACCGCCCCGCCGAGCCCGCCGACCACCCGCGCCAGCGGCGAGGTGGCCAGCGCCGCCACCTGCTCGGCTCCGTGACAGGCGGCCGTGTACGCCATCGCCGCCGCCGTCAGCTCCGCCGCCGTCGCGTCGTCCAGCGGAACCCGCCTCTCTCCTCGGGCTCGCTGGTAGAGCTGTGAGTTCCCTGTGAGTTTCGCCCAGGCCGCGACCGGGTCGCGCAACCCATCTCTCACCTCGAAGTAGAGCCTGACCAGTGCCTGGTTGACCTGCGATCCCCCCATGGAAAAAGTTCAACACAGACGGTGATGTCGTATCGGGATACGTGTCGGCATGTCGGGGATAAGAATTGGAAGCGCAGGTGGCAGTAGCCCCCCGGTTACGGCAGGCTAGAGGCCGCCATGGATTACGCAGTTCTCACGGGGATCGTCCTCGTCGCCGGTGTCGTGCTCGCCCTCGTCGCCCAATGGCGTGATTGGCGGCCATCTCTGGCCGTCGCCATCGTCGTGGGCGTCGCCGTACGCGTGCTCATCATGTACACCTCCGCCATCGACAGCTGGCAGCCCGTCGACTTCGTCGAGAGCTTCAAGCCCGCGGGCGAGGCCGTGCTGCGGGGTGAGGACCCGGTGCTGGCCAGCGAGGGCGGCTGGCACTTCCTGCCGACCATCCCGTACGTGTACGGCATCCTGCTGTGGCTGGGCATCCCGTGGGAGTACGCCGGGCGCCTGGTCACCGTGGTCGCCGACATCGTGCTCATCCCGCTGGTCGCCAAGCTGGCCGGCGGCCCGAAGGCGTCGCTGCGCGCCCTGCAGTACGCGCTCAACCCGCTCGCCGTGCTCATCGCCTCGGTCCATGGCCAGGTGGAGCCCGTCGCGCTGGTGTTCGGCGTGGCCGCGTTCGTGGTGGCCAGGGGGCCCGGCGACCCCGACCGGCCAGGCATGGTCACCGACGTGGTCGGCAAGGTCCGCGCGGGGGTGGCCGCGTACGGCGTGCGGGCCTCCGTCCCGCGGGTCATCGGCCGCGGCGGCATGCTGCACCGGGCGCTGCTGCCAGGCCCCGACGACCGCGCCCAGCTCAAGCGCGGTCTGCTGGCCGGTGTGCTGATGGGCCTGGCGCTGTGCGCGAAGAGCTGGCCGATCTGGCTGATCCCCGGCTTCCTGCTGCTCCTGCCGAACCTGCGCTCCAGGATCGCCGCCCTGTTCACCACCGGCGCGGTGCCGATCTTCTTCTTCGTGACGCTGCCGATCTTCGCGGGCACGTCGATCAACCAGCTTCCTGCGGTCATCGACACCATCCGCGACATCCGGCCCATCGTGGGCGAGTGGGGCTGGACCCCGTGGCTCACCGAGGGCAGCTGGTCCCTGGAGCCGGCGATGGCCTCGTTCGGCACCAACCTGATCTACGTCTGCGTCATCCTCGTCATCCTCTGGTGGCGGCGGGCCGACCCGATCGACATGACCACGGCCATCCTGCTCGTGTTCATGGTCGTGACGCCCCGGCTGGGCGCCCAGTACCTGCTGTGGTTCATGCCGTTCCTGATCGCCCGCCCCACCCGCTTCGCCTGGCCGGCCATCATCGGCTGCTCGCTGTGGGCGGGCTACGGCTACCTGGTGATGACGCAGTTCGACGTCAACGGCTGGTGGTTGCAGCACACGTACTGGTCGCGGGCCTCGATCGTGCTGCTGCCGATCCTCGCGCTGGCCATGCCGTGGGGCCGCCACATCGCGGCGGCCCCGGCATGGAGAAGCTCCGCTCCCCGTCAGGTCACCGGCATAGGCGCCCCCACAGCGTGACCCACTGGCCGGGATGGACGTGGCCCACGACGGCGTCGCGGGCCACCCCGGCCGCCGCCAGCGCGGCGTCCACGCCGTCGTAGCGGGTCTTCAGCGAGGCGCGCACCGAGCCGCCCACCCCGCCGAAGCCCAGCTCCACCAGCTCCTGGTAGGAGCGGCGGCCGTGCACCAGCGGCTCGGGCCTGCGCTCCAGGCGCAGGATCGCCGAGTCCACCGACGGCACAGGGCGGAAGCTCTCCCTGCCGACCGTGTCGCCCAGCCGCCAGTCGAACCACGGCCACGACTCGACCGTGACCAGGCTCCACCGGCCGTAGTCGCCGGTGCGCTTGCGGGCGTACTCCCGCTGGGTGAGCAGCGTCGCCGAGGTCAGGGCGGGCGCCCGCAGGCACCAGTCCACGATCCTCGACGTGACGGAGTAGGGGATGTTCCCCACGACCGCGAACGGCTCGCGCGGCGCCCGCGCGGCCGTGAAGTCGCCCCTGACGACCTCGATGCGTGCGTCGCCGCGCGTGCGCGAGGCCAGCCGGCCGGCCAGCCGCGGATCGAGCTCGTAGCCGATCACCCGCGCGCCCGCCTCGGCCAGCGCCAGCGTGAGCGCCCCCTCGCCGGGCCCGGGCTCCAGCACGAGCCCCTCAGGTGCGGCCGCCTTGATCATCAGCTCGACGGCATGCCTGTCGGCCAGGAAGTTCTGCGACAGCTCGCGCCGCGCCCGATCCGTGGGCGTGCGACCGCCACCGCCGCCTTTCCTGGCCTTCTTCTGAGTGTGTGAATAGTTTCCGTGCGCGAAATTCTGCGCCACAGCACTGCCCTTCCGGGTCCTCGAGATGAATGGGTCTCGAAGGGCCCTGGGCGCGCCTGCGGACGCTCAGCTCAGGTGTGCGAAGTCACCGCGTCCGCTAGCGGGCCAGAGCCCGGCCGCGGCGGATGCGAATGAAAACCTGGCAGGTGAACATGCATGACATGCCCGCCACGGTAGGCGGCGGCCTCGCGGCCGGGCAACTCAATAAACGCTTTGAGCCGGCTTTGAAGTGACTCGGGTAGACCTTGGAGCATGAACCGACCGGCCAGGGTGCTCGTCGTGGACGACGAGCCGAACATCCGCGCCCTGCTCTCCCAGACGCTGCGCCTGGTCTCGTTCGAGGTCAGGACGGCCGAGACGGGCGCGCAGGCGGTGACGGCCGCCAGGGAGTTCAGGCCCGACATCGTGGTGCTGGACGTGATGCTGGCGGACTTCGACGGGTTCGAGGTCGCCAGGCGGCTCGGCGACAGCGTCCCCGTGCTGTTCCTGACCGCCCGCGACGGCGTCGAGGACCGCGTGCAGGGGCTCACCCTGGGCGCCGACGACTACGTGGCCAAGCCGTTCAGCCTGGAGGAGGTCGTGCTGCGCATCCGCGCCATCCTGCGCCGCAGCCGCGCCGCCCCCGAGCCCGACGTGCTGCGCTACGCCGACCTGGAGCTGGACCCGCACGCCCACGAGGTGCGCAGGGCGGGCGTCCCGGTCGACCTGTCGCCCACCGAGTTCAACCTCCTCGAATACCTGCTCACCAACGCCGGCCGGGTGGTGAGCAAGGCGCAGATCCTCGACAGCGTCTGGCGCTACGACTTCGACGGCGACTCCAGCATCGTCGAGTCCTACGTCTACTACTTACGCAAGAAGATCGACACGTTCGAGCCGCAGCTCATCCACACCGTGCGCGGCGTCGGCTACACCCTGAGGACCCCCCGATGAGAGCCTGGAGCCTGCGCGCCCGGCTCGTCATGGCCGTGCTCGGCCTCGCCGCCCTGGCCCTCGTGCTGTCGAACGTCGCCGGCATCGCGCTGCTGCGCGGCAGCCTGATGGAGCGCGTGGACGGCCAGCTCCAGCAGCTCACCAAGCTCTCCAGCGTCAAGGCCATCCAGGTGCTGACCCAGCGGCCCGCCGCCGGCGACTGGAACGACGTGCTCGCCAAACGCCTGGCCGCGCTGCCGGAGATCATGGTCTACCGCCCCGACGGCTCCCTCCAGTCGCAGAGCGGCTCCGAGCCCCGTCCGGTCATCGACCACATCGAGATCGGCGTCAGCTACACCGTGCCGGGCACCAGCGGGCCCTCCTGGCGGGTCCGCGCCATGCGGCTCGCCGACGGCGGCACGATGGTGTTCGCCCAGCCGCTCACCGAGCTGGAGCAGACCCAGACCGCCGCCATCGCCATCGCCGCCGCCGTCAGCGCCGTCGTGCTGCTCCTGCTCGGGCTGGGCGCCAACGCCGTCGTACGCCTCGGCCTGCGCCCCCTGACCAGGATGGAGGCCACGGCCGGGCACATCGCCCGCGGCGACCTCGCCCGCCGGGTCCGCGCCGCCGACCCGCACACCGAGCCGGGCCGCCTGGCCACCGCCATGAACGTGATGCTCGACCGCCTCCAGTCCGAGATCGCCGCCAGAACCGACTCCGAGGCCCGCATGCGCCGCTTCCTCGCCGACGCCTCCCACGAGCTGCGCACCCCGCTCACCTCCGTACGCGGCTTCGCCGAGCTGCACCGCAGGGGCGGCGGCGACGCGAACGAGGCCATGCGCAGGATCGAGGACGAGGCGGCCAGGATGGGCGTGCTGGTCAACGACCTGCTCACGCTCGCCCAGCTCGACGAGGAACGTCCCCTCGACCGCCATCCCGTGGACCTGCTCGAAGTCGCCGCCGACACCATCCGCGACGCCCGCGTACGCGTGCCGGACCGGCAGGTCAGGCTGGCCGGGCTGGACGGCAGGCTCACCCCCGTCTCCGTCGTGGGCGACGAGGCCCGCCTGCGCCAGGTCGCCGCCAACCTCGTCGGCAACGCGCTCAGCCACACCCCGCCCGAGGCGTCCGTCACCGTCAGGGTCGGCGGTCAGGGGCGCCTGGGCGTGCTGGAGATCTCCGACACCGGCCCCGGCGTGCCGCCCGAGCACGTGCCGCACCTGTTCGACCGCCTCTACCGCGTCAGCCAGGGCAGATCCAGGGCCGACGGCGGCGCCGGGCTCGGCCTGGCCATCGTCGCCGCCATCGTGCGCGCCCACGGCGGCCGGGTCGAGCTGGACACCGCGCCCGGCAGGGGCGCCACCTTCCGGGTACTCCTACCTGGCTCCGAGGTGACTCCGAGCCCGCTCTGAACAGCGCTCGGCACCTTCGGAGCCATGACAAGGACACTCCTCGCCGCAGCCCTCCTCGCCACCCTGGTGGCGGGCTGCGGCACCTCGCAGAGCGGAACCGGCGTCGCCTCAGTGACCGCCTCCAGCGCCGCACCCACCTCCGCTGCAAGCCCCACCGCCACCGCCGACCCCCAGGAACAGGGCAGGAAGTTCGCCCAGTGCATGCGCGAGCACGGCGTGCCCATGGAGGACCCCGCGCCCGACGGCAGCGGCGGCCTCGCGGTGATCGCCGGGAAGGCCGACGGCAAGACGAAGAAGGCCATCGAGGCCTGCCGCGAGCTGGCCCCGTTCAAGGACCGCCGGGCCGCCACGCCCGAGGACGTCGAGCAGCTCCGCGCGCTCGCCCGGTGCATGCGGGAGAACGGCGTGGACATGCCCGACCCCGGCCCCGACGGCACCTTCGGCGGCGGCGCGGGCTCCATCAAGCGCGACGACCCGGCCTTCCAGAAGGCGTTCGAGGCGTGCCGCGGCAGCTTCCCCTCGATGGGAGCCACCAAGTGACCGAGGCCGGGCGAGCCCTGCCACCGGGAGGGCGCAACCCGCTGCGGGCCCTGGCCTGGACGGGCGCCGCCGCGCTGCTCGCCGCCGCCGTCGGGGCCGCCGCCGTGGGCTTCGGCGGCGACAGCGCCGGCACCGCCGTCGCCGGACGCACCCCGCCGGCCACCGCCCAGGTGACCCGCACGACCCTCACCGCGACCAAGACTGTGGACGGCACCCTCGGCTACGGCGACACCGTCACCGTCGCCGCCAAGTCACAGGGCACCATCACCTGGCTGCCCGCGGAAGGCTCCACCGTCACCAGGGGCCACGCCGTCTACAGCGTGGACGCCGACCGCCGCCCCCTCCTGTACGGCACCATGCCCCTGTACCGCGAGCTGCGCGACGGCGTCGAAGGCAAGGACGTCGAACTGCTCGAACGCAACCTGGACAAACTCGGCTACGACGGCTTCGACGTGGACGACACGTTCACCTGGGCCACCGCGGAGGCGGTCGAGGACTGGCAGGACGACCTCGGCCTCGACGTCACCGGCGCCGTCCAGCCAGGCGACGTCGTCGTGGCCGACGGCCGCATCCGCGTCGCCGAGCTGCGCAAGGCACTCGGCGACACCGCGAGCGGCCCCGTCCTCGACGCCACCGGCACCACCCGCGAGGTCGGCGTCGCCCTCGACGTCGCCGACGAGCACCTCGTCGCCAAGGGCATGCCCGCCACCGTCGAGCTGCCCGACGGCGCCACCGTGAAAGGGAAGGTCACGGCCGTGGGCACCGTCGCCACCGAGACGACCAGCGGAAACGACACCGCCACCACCGTCGAGGTGAAGGTGTCGGTGAGCGGGCTGAAGAAGTCGTACGACGCCGCCCCCGTGGACGTCACCATCGTCTCGGAGCGCCGCGAGAACGTCCTGGCCGTCCCCGTCGGCGCGCTGCTCGCCCTGGCGGAGGGCGGCTACGGCGTACAGGTCGTGCAGGGCACGGCCACCCGCTACACCGCGGTCGAGGTGGGCATGTTCGCCGACGGCAAGGTCGAGGTCGAGGGCGTGCCGGAAGGCGCAACCGTGGCGGTGCCCAAATGATCGCCGAGCTGCGCGACGTCACCAAGCACTACGGCGGCGTCGCCGCGCTGCGCGGCGTCCGGCTGGGCATCGAGCACGGCGAGCTGCTCGGCATCGTCGGGCCGTCCGGGTCCGGCAAGTCGACGATGCTCAACATGATCGGCACCCTCGACCGGCCGTCCGGCGGCACCGTCCGCATCGCCGGGCACGACGTGCTCTCGCTCACCGACAGGCAGCTGTCCGCCCTGCGCGCGAACGTCATCGGCTTCGTCTTCCAGCAGTTCCACCTGGCCGCCGGGGTGCCCGCGCTGGACAACGTGGCCGACGGGCTGCTGTACGCGGGCCCGTCGCCGCGCGAGCGGCGGTCGCGCGCGTACGAGGCGCTGGAACGCGTCGGGCTCGGGCACCGCGCCGGCCACCGGCCGCACGAGCTGTCCGGCGGCGAGCGGCAGCGCGTCGCCATCGCCCGCGCCGTCGTCGGCGGCCCCCGCCTGCTGCTCGCCGACGAGCCGACCGGCAACCTCGACTCCCGCTCGGGAACCGGCGTGATGGAGCTGCTGCGCGAGCTGAACGCGGCAGGCGCCACCGTGGTCGTCATCACCCACGACCGCGACATCGCGGCCTCGCTGCCCCGCCAGGTGGAGATGCTCGACGGGATGGTGGTCACGTGACCGCCCCCGCCCCCGCTCTCGTCCCCGCCCGCCTGCGCCCCCGCGACGTCGTCAGGGTCGGCGGCGCGGGCCTGCGCGCCCGGCCGCTGCGCGTGTTCCTGTCGGCGCTCGGCATCGCCATCGGCATCGCCGCCATGCTCGGCGTCGTCGGCATCTCCGCCTCCAGCCAGGAGGACCTCAACCGCCGGCTCGCCGCCCTCGGCACGAACCTGCTCACCGTGTCACCCGGCAAGACCCTGTTCGGCGAGGCCTCCCACCTGCCCGCAGAGGCTGAAGGCATGGTCGGGCAGATCGCCCCCGTCACGGCCGTCACCGCGATCGGCACCACCGGGGCCAAGGTCTACCGCAACGACCACGTCCCCGAGGCCGAGAGCGGCAGCCTCTCCGTCACCGCCGCCCGGCTCGACCTGATCGGCGACGTCGGAGCCACCGTCGCCGCCGGAGCCTGGCTGAACGAGGCCACCCACCGCTACCCGGCCACCGTGCTCGGCGCCACCGCCGCCGACCGGCTCGGCGTCGTCCAGGCAGGCCCCGACCAGCGCGTCTGGCTCGGCGGCCAGTGGTTCACCGTCGTCGGCGTGCTCGCCCCCGCACCCCTGGCGCCGGAGCTCGACACGGCCGCCCTCATCGGCTGGCCGGTCGCGCGGGAACGGCTCGGCTTCGACGGCTACGCCACCACCATCTACGCCAGGGCCCAGGAGGCGCACGTCGTCGAGGTGCGCGGCGTGCTCGGCCCCACCGCCAACCCCGAACAGCCCAACGAGGTCGAGGTCTCCCGCCCCTCCGACGTGCTGGCCGCCAAACAGGCCACGGACGCCACCCTCAACGCCCTCCTGCTCGGCCTCGGTGGCGTCGCGCTGCTGGTCGGCGGCGTGGGCGTGGCCAACACGATGGTCATCTCCGTCCTGGAGCGCCGCGCCGAGATCGGGCTGCGCCGCTCGCTCGGGGCGACCCGCGGGCAGATCCGCGTCCAGTTCCTCACCGAGTCGCTGCTGCTGTCCGCCATCGGCGGCATCGGCGGGGTGCTGCTCGGCATCGGCGTCACCGCCGCGTACGCGGGCCTCCAGGGATGGCCGTCGATCGTGCCGGTCTGGGCCATGGCAGGCGGAGTCGTGGCCACGCTCGTCATCGGCGGAGCCGCCGGCTTCTACCCCGCGGTCCGCGCCGCCCGGATGTCACCCACGGAGGCCCTGTCCGCGCCCTGACGCCGTTCTTCCCGTGTCCGATTGTTACAAGAGAACGACGTCGGCAAGGGGATACCTTCGCGGTCAATACCGGCTACTCCCACAACGGAAGGACCGCCATCATGGACGTCATCGACCGGGCGGAGCTGTACCTGCACCACCACGGCAGGCTGCTCGACAGATTCCGCTTCGAAGCCCTGTTCAGGGGCGGCTCCCGCACCCGCGTGCTCGACGTGCTGAGCTGCTACCAGAACGAGGACGGCGGCTTCGGCAACGCCCTCGAACCCGACCTGCGCGGCCCCGGCAGCCAGCCGGAGCCGGTCGAGGTGGCGTTCTGGATCCTCGACGAGCTCGACGCGTTCGACTCGCCGATGGTGCCCGCCGCCTGCAAGTACCTCTCCTCCATCACCACGGGGGACGGTGGCGTGCCGTTCGTGCTGCCCTCCGTGCGCGACACCGTGCGCGCCCCCTGGTGGCAGTGCGGCGACAACCCGCCGGGCGACCTCATCCCGACCGCCTCCATCGTCGCCCTCCTGCACAAGCACGCCGTCACCCACCCCTGGCTCGACGCCGCCACCGACTTCTGCTGGTCGAAGCTGTACGCGGCCAAGGAGCTCGAACCGTACGCGGCCCGCGCCGCCGTGACGTTCCTCGACCAGGTGCCCGACAGGAGGCGCGCGGAGTCCGAGTTCGCCCGGCTGCGCGACGCCATCCTCGCCACCGTCACCTTCGACCTGAACACCCCGGGTCACGCGCACTTCCCCCTCGACTTCGCGCCGGAGCCGCTGCGGCTGCCGCTGTTCGAGCAGGACGTCCTGGACGCCGGCCTCGACGCGATGCTGGCCGCCCAGTCGGCCGAGGGTGGTTGGGGCGGGAACTGGCAGATGTGGACGCCGCTGGTGGAGCACGAGTGGGGCGGCTACGTCACGCTGCTCCGCCTCAAGACCTTGCGCGCCTACGGGCGACTGCCCGGCTGAGCCCCCGCCGCCGGCGGCTGCCCGTGTCAGGCGCCGCCGTCCGGGGCTGCCTGTGTCAGGCGACGCCGCCGTCCGGGGCTGCGCGTGTCAGGCGCCGCCGTCCGTCGCGGCGCCTCTGCCGCGGCGCTTCTGTCGGAGGCCTCGCGTACGTTGGGGGCATGTACGTCGAACGGCCCCCGAGCGCCGGCCTGGCCGGCCGTGTCGCCTGCGGGTGGCATCGCATCAGCGAGGCCGCCGGCACGCAGCTCGTGGTGCCCGACGCGTGCGTCGACCTCATCTGGGGCGCTGAGGGCCTGTACGTCGCGGGCCCGGACACGGGGCCCATGCCGGCCACCATCGCCGCCGGGGAGACCCTGGCCGGGGTGCGGTTCAGACCTGGCGCGGTGGGCGACTTCTTCGGCCTGCCGCTCCAGGAACTGCGCGACCGCCGCGTCCCGTTGAGCGACCTGCCCGTGGGGGCCGTTCTGCTGACGGAGCTGACGAAGGCAGCGGAGACCTGGCGCACGGCACCTTCGCCTCGGAGGCGGCCTGCCCACGCGGCGGACGCGTTCGCGGAGCGGAAGGCGAGCACCCCGGCGCGCTTGCCTGAGGCGGACGCGTTCGCGGAGCGGGGGACGAGCACCCTGGCACGCCTGCCTGAGGCAGTCGCGTTCGCGGAGCGGGGGACGAGCACCCTGGCACGCCTGCCTGAGGCGCTGGCGTTCGCGAGCCTGCGAGCCCAGGTCGAAGCCCGGCTCCAGCTCCTGCAAGCGGCCGTGGCCAGACGCCTGTCGCCCACCGCCGCCGCACCATCCGTGGACCCGGCCGCCCCCGCCATCGCCACCGCCCTGGGCGAGGGCCGCACAGTGGCCGAGGTGGCGTGGGACCTCGGCTACAGCGAACGCCAACTCCACCGCCGCAGCCTCCTCGCCTTCGGCTACGCCCCCAAGACCCTCCAGCGCATCATCCGCTTCCAGCACGCCCTGCGCCTGGCCCGTACGGGCATCCCCCTGGCACAGGTGGCGATCACGGCCGGCTACACCGACCAGGCCCACCTGTCCAACGACGTCAAGCGACTCAGCGGCGTACAACTGAGCCGCCTCCTCTGACCTGACTCACCGCTGCCCGAGATCACCCGCGCGCGGAAGCCGTCCCGACACCAGCGCCTGCACCCATCTGGCACTCGGATCGCTGTCGATCAGCAAGGCCCGCGTCAGCAGGCTCAGCGGAATGGCGAGAATGGCCCCCAGCGGCCCCAGCACGAATGTCCACACGATCAACGAGATGAACGTCATCGTCGTGGAAAGCCCGACCGCGTCCCCGAGGAATTTCGGCAGAATGAACGACTGCGTCACGACATTGATGACGATATAAGCGGCGATCACCAGCAGCATCGTCTGCACGCCGCCGTCCAGCAGGGCGAGCATGGCCGGTGGCAGCAGCCCGATGACGAAGCCGATGTTCGGGATGTAGTTGGCGATGAGCGCGAGCACACCCCAGAGCAGCGGCAGCGGAACGTCCAGCAGGGATAGGGCGATCATGTCGAGAATCGCGTTGATGAGCCCGAACACGGTGGAGACGATCAGATAACGCCGGGTCTTGTGCCCGAACGTCGCGAGTGCCGTCACCAATTGCGGCCGGCTGCCTTCCCCCGTGGTGAGAATGCGCGACGTCATCGGCGCGTCGAGCGACATCGCCAGCAACAACACCACGATGAGAAAGAGCGCGGAAAGAATTCCGATCAGACTTCCGAGCAGACTCTGCGCCAGGCCCAGCACCCGCCCGGGGTCGAACGCTTGCAGCCCCTTGTTGAGCACGTCGTTGCTGATGCCGTGGGCGGCGGCCCACCGCTCGGAGTCGTCGAGGAGCCGCTCGAACTGGTCGGTGTAGGTGGGCAGCAGGGAGACGAGCTGGGTGACGGAGATGGTCAGGATGCCGACCATGCCGATCAGCACCAGCACGACGATCAGGAACGGGACGGCGACCTGCAGCCAGACCGGGGCCTTCCTGGTGTTGAGCCAGCCGCGCACGGGGGAGACGGCGATGACGAGCACGAGTGCGAGCACGACGGGGCCGGCGATGGAGGCGACCTCGCGGACGCCGAAGAGCACGACCACTGCGGAGGCGATGCCCAGCAGGATGATGAGCGCCCGGGGCACGGATTGATCTCGCACGCACCCGTTCCTACCCGTGTGCGCAGGGCGAACCATCGATTTGACGGTTCCCGTAGGCGTACATAGAGTTCAGCAGTCCCAAGGGGGCGGCTTGATCGCCGGCCCCGCTCGGGGGCCACCTCCAGACTCCACCACTTCGGTGAGGCGTGCGCGTCCACTCGGATCGGCTGGTAAGTTAGAGGGGTTGTCTCCGAAAGGGGGCAGGGATTAATTCCCGCAGGTCGAGCG
>NZ_VSEY01000080.1 GCF_008086045.1 Nonomuraea sp. PA05
GGGGGGGGGGGGGGGGGGGGGGGGGGGGGGGGGGGGGGGGGGGCGGGGGGTCAGGGGCGGGCGCGGGTTGTGGAGGCGCGTACGACGAGCTCGGGCTCGAACAAGAGCTCATCCGCCGGCACCACAGCCTTGTCGATCTGCGCCACCAGCAGATCCACCGCCGCCCGCCCCATGGCGTCGATGGGCTGCCGCACAGTCGTCAACGGCGGCTCGGTGCAGTTCATCAACGCCGAGTCGTCGAACCCGATGACCGAAATGTCGGCAGGAACGGCAAGCCCAGCACGGCGAGCAGCGCGAATGGTCCCCAAAGCCAGTATGTCGCTGGCGCAGATCACCCCCGTGACCCCCCGCTTGACCAGCCGGGCAGCCGCCGCGTGCCCGCCCTCCAGCGAGAACATCGCCCGCTCCACCAGTTCCTCATCCCCACCGACCCCCCGGAAGGTCTCGAGCTTGCGCCGCGACGGCATGTGGTCCTTGGGCCCGAGCACCATGCCGATCCGCTCGTGCCCGAGCGCCCGCAGGTGGGCGACGGCCATCTCGGCGGCGACCACGTCGTCGCACGACACCTGCGGGAAGTCGAGGTGCTGGACGGCGGCGTTGATCAGGACGGCGGGGAGTTTGCGCTCGTGCAGCAGCTCGTAGTGGCCGTGGGAGGCGTCGGCCTGGGCGTACAGGCCGCCGGCGAAGACGACGCCGCTGACCTGCTGCTGGAGCAGGAGGTCGACGTAGTCGGCCTCGGAGACGCCGCCGACGGTGCGGGTGCACAGGACGGAGGTGAAGCCCTGCTGGGCGAGGGCGCCGCCGACCACTTCCGCGAAGGCGGGGAAGATCGGGTTCTGCAGCTCGGGGAGCACGAGGCCGACGAGGCGGGCGCGGTCGCCGCGGAGCTGGGTGGGGCGTTCGTAGCCGAGCACGTCGAGCGCCGTCAGCACGGCTTCGCGGGTCGCGTCGGACACTCCCGGCTTGCCGTTGAGCACGCGGCTCACGGTCGCCTCGCTCACTCCGACCTTCTTGGCCACCTCTGCGAGTCGTCGCGTCATGCGCAAACTATACGGCCTTCAGCGCAAGTGCTTGCAACGGCTTACGTGCATCGAACGTCGTGGCTTGCACTGCGTCCACGCCGGTGTTCCGGCCGCTTCCCGGGCTCTGACCAGCGGCGGGAGACGGCAGCGCACCCTCAGAGTCAGTCAACTGTTTGCGAAATGTAGTCGAAATATTGCGGCTATCTGCTCGACATCCTATGGTTCGGCCATCCGCCTTACCCGAAGGGCCACACCCCCATGAGAGCTCTGTTAGCCGCCCTTACGTTACTCATCGGATTCCTCGCCGCACCCCCCGCGCACGCCGCCGCCGACACCAACCTCGCCGCCGGCAAGACCGCGACCGCCAGCAGCTTCAACGACGTCTACCGCCCGGCCAACGTGACCGACGGCGACCAGGCCACCTACTGGGAGTCGGCCAACAACGCCTTCCCGCAGTGGGTCCAGGTCGATCTCGGCGCCACCGCGAGCCTCAGCAAGGTGGTGCTGAAGCTGCCCGCCGGCTGGCCCGGCCGCACCGAGACGCTGGCCGTGCAGGGCAGCACGAACGGCTCCAGCTTCACCACCCTCGCGGCCTCGGCCACGTACACCATCAGCCCGGCCGCGACCGTCACGCTGCCCGCCGGCACCACCGCCCGCCACGTCCGCGTGCACATCACCGCCAACTCGGGCTGGCCCGCCGGCCAGCTCTCGGAGCTGGAGGTGTGGGGCACCACCCAGACCGATCCGGGTCCCGGCCCCGGCGGCACCAACCTGGCACTCGGCAAGACGATGACCGAGTCAGGACACACCCACACGTACGTGGCCGCCAACGCCAACGACGACAACCTGCAGACCTACTGGGAGGGCGCCGCCTACCCGGCCACCCTCACCGCGCAGCTCGGCGCGAACGCCGACCTGTCGTCGATCGTGCTCAAGCTCAACCCGGACCCGGCCTGGGGCCGCCGCACCCAGACCCTCCAGGTGCTCGGCCGCGAGCAGTCGGCGACCGGCTTCAGCACGCTGCTCGCCCAGGCCACCTACACCTTCGACCCGGCCTCGGGCAACAGCGTGACCATCCCGGTCACCGGCAAGGCCGCCGACGTGCGGCTGCAGTTCACCGCCAACTCGGGCGCGCCGAGCGGCCAGGTGGCCGAGTTCCAGATCTTCGGCACCGCGGCCCCGAACCCCGACCTGACCGTGTCGGGCCTGGCGTCCTCCCCCGCGTCTCCGGTCGAGACCGACACGGTGACGCTGTCGGCGACGGTCAGGAACGCCGGCACCGCCGCCTCCGCCGCGACGTCGGTCAACTTCTACGCGGGCGACACCAAGGTGGGCAGCGCCGCCGTGGGCGCGCTGGCCGCGGGGGCGTCCGCCACCGTGTCGGCCGGCATCGGGGCCAGGGACGCGGGGACGTACCAGCTCTCGGCCAAGGTGGACGAGGACAACAAGGTCGTCGAGCAGAACGAGGGCAACAACGCCACGACGGGCACCCTGACCGTGCGGCCGGTGGACACGGCCGACCTGATCGCCTCCCCGGTCGCCTGGACGCCGGGCAACCCGGCCGCGGGCACCACGGTGACGTTCTCCGTCGCGATCAGGAACCAGGGCACCGTGGCCTCCAGCGGCGGCGCGCACGGCATCACGCTCACCGTCGCCGACGAGGCGGGCAATGTCGTCAGGACGCTGACCGGCTCCACCAGCGGCGCGATCGCCGCAGGGGCCACCACGAGCCCGGTGACCCTGGGCACGTGGACGGCCGCCAACGGCAAGTACACGGTCAGGACGGTGCTCGCCGACGACGCCAACGAGCTGCCGGTCAAGCGGGCCAACAACACCAGCACGCTGCCGCTGTTCGTGGGCCGCGGCGCGAACATGCCGTACGACACGTACGAGGCGGAGGACGCCACCCTCGGCGGCGGCGCGGCCCGCGTCGGCCCGAGCAGGGAGATCGGCACGATCGCCGGCGAGGCGTCGGGCCGCCGGGCGGTCACGCTCAACCAGACGGGCGCCTACGTCGAGTTCACCACCAGGGCGGACACCAACACCCTGGTCACCCGCTTCTCGATGCCGGACGCGCCGGGCGGCGGCGGGCAGAGCTCGACGCTGAACGTCTACGTCAACGGCTCCTTCCTCAAGGCGATCAACCTGACCTCGCGCTACGCCTGGCTGTACGGCCCCGAGGCGAGCCCGAACAACAACCCGGGCTCCGGCCCGCCGAGGCACATCTACGACGAGGCGAACCTGCTGCTCGGCACCACCGTCCCGAAGGGCAGCAGGATCAGGCTGCAGAAGGACGCGGCCAACTCGCTGAACTACGCGATCGACTTCGTGGACTTCGAGCTGGCCACGCAGGCCGCGAACCCGGACCCGGCGAAGTACGCCGTCCCGGCCGGGTTCGGTCACCAGGACGTTCAGAACGCCCTCGACAAGGCCCGCATGGACGCCAATCTGACCGGCGTCTACCTGCCGCCCGGCGACTACCAGACGAACTCCAAGTTCCAGGTGTACGGCAAGGCGATCAGGGTCGTCGGCGCCGGCCCCTGGTTCACCAGGTTCCACGCGCCGTCCGGCCAGTCGAACACCGACATCGGCTTCCGGGCGGACGCGACGGCCAACGGCTCGGCGTTCACGGGCTTCGCCTACTTCGGCAACTACGTCGAGCGCATCGACGGCCCCGGCAAGGTGTTCGACTTCAACAACGTGGCGAACATGACGATCGACAACGTCTGGATCGAGCACCAGATCTGCATGTTGTGGGGCTCGAACGTGGACAACCTGACGATCAGGAACTCGCGGATCCGCAACGTGTTCGCCGACGGCCTGAACATGACCAACGGCAGCACCGGCAACCACGTCACCAACATCGAGACCAGATCCACGGGCGACGACAGCTTCGCGCTGTTCTCGGCCATCGACAACAACTCGGGCGAGCAGTTCGGCAACGTCTACGAGAACCTGACGTCGCTGCTGACCTGGCGGGCCGCGGGCCTGGCCGTGTACGGCGGCTACAACAACACGTTCAGGAACATCTACGTGGCCGACACGCTGGTGTACTCGGGCGTCACGATCAGCTCGCTGGACTTCGGGATCCCGATGCACGGCTTCGGCGCCAGCCCGCCCACGACCTTCGACAACATCTCGCTGGTCCGGGCCGGAGGGCACTTCTGGGGTCAGCAGACGTTCCCGGCGATGTGGCTGTTCTCCTCCTCGAAGGTGTTCCAGGGCATCCGGGTCAGCAACCTGGACATCGTGGACCCGACGTACAGCGGGATCATGTTCCAGACCGGCTACTCCAGCCCCACCACCCCGCTGAACCCGATCAAGGACACGGTCTTCACGAACGTGTCGATCAGCGGGGCGCAGAAGAGCGGTGACGCGTTCGACGCCAAGTCCGGGTTCGGCATCTGGGTGAACGAGCTGCCCGAGCCTGGCCAGGGCCCGGCGGTCGGCTCGGCCACGTTCAGCAACCTGCGGTTCGGCAACAACGCGCAGAACATCAAGAACACGACCTCCACGTTCACGCTCAACATCAACTAGAGCTCGGCCCTGGTGGGCAACCCCTGCCAGTCGCTCACGCTGGACACCGCGGCGGCGCTCAGCAGCGCCCCGCGGTGCAGGCGTTCCTGGGGGATGAGGCCGTCGAGCGCGGCGCTGATGTAGCCGGCGGCGAACGCCTCCCCCGCTCCGGCGGTGTCCACCACGGGCACCTGCCAGCCCTGGACGTCGTAACGCATGCGGTCGGCCCGCACGCTGACGCCCTTGGCGCCCCGGTCCACCACGACCTCCCGCTCGGGGGTGAGGGCGAGCTTGACCAGGTCGAGCTCGTCCTGGCGGAGGAAGAGCAGGTGTGACTCGCAGGCCAGCTCGCTGAGCACCTCCTCTGCCTCGCGCACGGACGGCCACAGCTCGGGGACGTACTCGACGGAGAAGGAGATCGGCACCTCGGCGCTCCTGGCCGCGGCGACGGCGGCGCGCACGGCGTCCTGCGCGTCCCTGCCGAGCGCCGCCGTGAGGCCGGTGACGTGCAGCATGCGGGCGGCGGCGATGCGGTCGATGGGCACGTTGCCCGGCGCGAGCAGCGCGCCGGCCGAGCCGGTGCGGTAGTGGGTCACGCAGAGCTCGCGGCCCACGCGCGACTCCCGCAGGAGCAGTCCCGTGCGCGCGCCCTCGGCGACGCGCGTGTCGGAGACGTCCACGCCCTCCCCACGCAGGACGGTCAGCGCCCTGGCGCCCAGCTCGTCGTCGGCCACCTTGCCCAGGTAGGCGCACCGGTGACCGAGCCTGGCCAGCCCGATGGCCAGCGTGAACTCGGGCCCGCAGACGTCGAGCCTGGCCTCACTCTCGTGGCGGACGCGACCGCTGGAGACCACGCCCAGCGGCTCGCCCAGGGTGTAGACGTCGGTCATGAGCCCCGACTGTAGTCGGTGAAGGTCGACAAAAAGAGATTTTTCCGCATATGCCCTGGTTAAGGCCGTGATCAAATATTTTTCGTAACTTTAGCCAACCTTTTCCCTTGATCGTGCCTCAAAGTAGTAGAGGGAGTCGGCCGCCCCGAAGTCGGCTCCGAAGTCAATACGGGGAGAGGAATCAGCACCCTCATGAAGAAGATCGCAGTAGGTATCCTTTCCGCCACTATCGGCGGTGCCATGCTGGTGTCCGGGGCGGGGATCGCCTCCGCCGCCACCAAGGCCGACACCCAGCTCGTGATCCGCGACATCAGCCCGAACCCTGTCGTGGTCAAGAAGGGCTCCGAGACGACGGCGTACTTCGACGTCGGCGCCAGCTCCGACGTCCAGAAGGTCGAGCTCAGCGTCGCGCCCGCGGAGAACAACTTCCGCACGCTGCGCACCAAGGACGTCAAGGACCTCGAAGGCTGGCGCTGGGCCATCGGGTTCAACGAGAACGACTACGCCGGCAAGTGGAAGGCCACCGCCGTGGCCTTCGACAAGGACGGCAAGGAGATCGCCAAGGACGACGCGTTCTTCTCGGTCGAGGTCGAGAAGGGCAAGCTCGACACCACGATCTCCCGCTTCAGCGCGGACCCCTCCAAGGTCCGTAAGGGCAAGTCGATCTACTTCTCCGGCCGCCTCCTCGTCGACGACGAGGGCTGGGAGGGCGTCCGCGGCGAGAAGGTGAACATCTACTACAAGGCCAACTACCGCAGTGGCTGGAAGTGGGTGGCCTCCGACTGGACCGGTCGCGGCGGCAAGTTCTACGCCAAGACCAAGGCCTACAAGAGCGGCACCTTCCGTGCCGTGTACGCCGGCGACGACGAGCTCGAGGGCGCCAAGAGCCGCTCGGACTACGTGCGCGTCTACTCCTGGCGCCGCTAGTACCGCCAGGTACTGAGGAAGCACCATGCTGGGGCCCAGTCCTTCGGGGCTGGGCCTCCGGCTTTTTCGCCTTCGGCAGGTTTAGCGATCATCCGATCGCCGCATGGGAAGTCCCATTGCGTTGATCGAACCCCCGAAGGAGCACACGCATGCCGCATCCCGTGATCGCCCTCGTCCTCACCATGACGAGCACGCTGGGAGCGGCACCCTCGCCGGAGGTGTCCGTCCGGTACGAGCGCCCCGGCTCACCGCGCGCAGAGAAGGCCGAGCGGCTGCTGAAGGAGAGCGACGCGCTGAAGACCGACGTCCGGCTGCCGCAGCCGGTCAAGGTCGTGGCCCGCGACTGCGACGAGCCGAAGGCCACCTGGGACCACGACAAGCGGGAGATCACGATCTGCTACGCGCTGGTCGACCAGGTGAACCGGACGATCAAGGGCATCTCCGAGACCGAGGAGACCGGCGAGAAGGCCGCGGACAAGCGTGTGCGTGGCGCCCTGTCCGTGCTCTTCCACCACCAGCTCGGGCACGCCCTGACCACGCTCAACGGCATGACCGACAGCGACGCCCAGGCCGACCAGTTCGCCGCGCTGACCCTGGTGGCCGACACGCCCAAGCGCGTGGTGGCCGCCGCCGAGGCCCGCCACCTGCTCGCCGGGCACACCGGCATCGACCACCTGTCGGGCATGGCCGAGTCGGCCACGTTCGCCTGCCTGCTCTACGGCGCCGACACCGGCAAGTACGGCAAGATCGCCAAGGGCGGCTGGGTGCCGGCCGAACGCGCGCCGTCCTGCGCGGGCGAGTACGGCCGGGTCCGGACTGCCCTGGGAGATAAAGTCAGGACGTGAGGGGTAGCGTCCGGGTATGGCCGACGACCTGCTCAAAGACTTCAACCCGTTCGACATCTTCGACGCCGAGGCAGCCAGGCTCGACCGGTACTTCGCCGGCCTCGACGACGCCGGCTGGCGGCGGGCGTCCCGCTGCGAGGGCTGGTCGGTGCGCGACGTGCTGGCGCACCTGGCGGGCGAGGAGATGTACAACCACGCCTGCCTCGACGGAACCGTGCAGGACCTGATGGGCCGGCTGGCGGACGAGGGCATCGGCGGCTACAACGACTTCAACGAGTGGTGCGTGAGCGCGCGCAGGGACCTGCCCGTGGAGGACGTCCTGACGGAGTGGCGCACGAAGAACGGCGAGACCCGCGAGCGCATGCGGGAGCTGGGCGGCCACGCCATGCTCGACACGATGGCCGGGCCCTACCCCGTCGGCCGGCAGGCCTTCCACTACGACTCCGAGTACGCCACGCACGCCGACGACGTGGGCGCGCCCGTCGCCGACGACGAGGTGGACGGCCGGGCGTTGTGGCGGGTCGCGGTCGGCCGGTTCGTGCTGGCCGAGCAGGACGCCAAGGTGCAGGTGGACCAGACGGCCGAGCAGATCTTCGCCGCCGTGGACGGGGTCACCGCCACGCTGTCGTACCCGGAGTTCGTCGAGGCCACGGTGGGCCGGCTGCCCGCCTCGCACGACCTCGACCCGCGCATCGCCTCGGCACTGAGGTGCCTGGCGTGAGGAGGAGGCCATGTGGCTGCGTAACCGCGAGGGCACCGAGCCGCTGACGGCCCGCAGCCCGGTGGGCGCCCGGCGCGTCCTGTCGATCGTCGCGCTGGCGTTCGGGGTCGTGGCGGCCGTGTTCTGCACCGTGATGGCCGTACGGACGGGCGAGGAGGTGTGGCGCTGGGAGGCCGCCATCGCCGCCCTGGTGGCCCTGTGCGCCGCGACCAGCCTGGTGGTGCTGCGGCATCACCGCTCAGGTCGTCAGCACCGCCAGCAGCAGTAGGAGGATCACCAGCGCGGCGGCCCAGAACAGCGCCCAGACATGGGCCAGCGCCCACATGCGCAGCCGGTCGCCGTACGGCTGCGAGGGCAGCGGCTCGCCACCTGCCTCGATCCTGTTGATGGCCGCGACGCGCCTGGCCAGCTCGGGGTCGTCTCGCTCGAGGGCTCGCTCGATCTCGGCGAGAATACGGCGCTCCCTTCCGGAGAGACTCATCACACCACCACTGCTCTCACGCCGATGACCGTGTTTTACCCACGGGTAGCCCGCGCATGCCCTGGCCTTGGTGATCACAGTGTGTGCCGGAACGGAAACTCAGGATAATGAGGGCATGGCGACACCGCGACAGCGTTACCGGGAGCAGGTCAGGAGGGAGATCAAGCAGGCCGCGCTCGCCCAGATCAGCGGGGGCGAGGAGCTGAACGTCACCGCGGTGGCCAGGCGGCTGGGGATGACGGGGCCCGCCCTGTACAAGTACTTCGCCGGGCGCGACAAGCTGCTCGCGGAGCTGGTGGACGACGGTTTGGGCGAGCTGGCGGCGGCCGTACGGCAGGCCGGGGCCGCCACTTCGGAGGGCGGGCCGCGCGAGCGGCTGCACGCGCTGGCGCGCGCGTTCTACGACTGGGCCGTGGCGCATCCGGGCCTGTACCGGCTGGTGGCCTCGGCGCCTACCCTGCCGGGCGCCGAGGAGGTGCTCAGGCCGTTCCAGCCGGTGCTCGCGCAGGCGCCCGGCGGCGGCCCGCCCGCGACGGTGCTGGTGTGGGCGCGACTGCAGGGCGTGCTGAGCGTGGAGCTGCGGGGGCCGTTCACGGGCGTCGGGGAGGCGTTGCTGACGGCCGAGATGGACGCGCTCGCCGACGCCATGGGCCTGCTCTAGTGCGGGAACATCTTCGGCGGCCGGGGCGTCACCTCGTCGCGGAACGCCTCGATCACGGAGACGACCTGGCGCATCAGCACGGTGTCCTGAAGGCGGTCCAGGTAGAGCGAGCGCCTGGCCAGCGCGTCGAGGTCCACGGCGAAGCAGATCGCCATCAGCGGGTTGACGAACAGCTCGCTGCCCTTCGTCCTGTCGGTGAAGCGCACGTCGCCGAACTCGCCGCGCACCGCCGCCGCGATCGAGCCGTTCACGATGCTCGGGTACGCCGGCAGCTCCGCCTGGGCGTGGGCGACGGCGTCGAGGTAGAGCGCGCCCGCCTTGGTGGACCTGGAGACGGAGAACGCGCCCAGGTAGCCGCCCTCGCGCTCCAGGGCCGCCAGGTTCTCCAGCACCTGGACGTGGTTGACGCCGTGGTGGGCGTCCACGCCGAAGCCCAGGCAGACCACGGCCTTCACCGGCACGTCGAGGGCGTGGGCGGCGGCCAGGCTCGCCATGTCGTCGGCCGGGGTGCCGAGGCCGGCCTCGTCGCCGCGCATCAGGATGTCGGTGCCGCCGTCCACCAGAACGACCGCGTCCAGGCCGAGGTGCTCGGCCAGCCTGGCGTACGCGGCGCGCAGCGGCCTGACCCCCACCTTGGGGAAGGCGTAGACGGTGGACGGCTGGCCGTGCGCCGCCAGCCAGCGCGACAGGCAGCCCTCGGGGAAGTACCAGTCGCGGGCCTCGGTGTCGGGCCGGATCTCCGCGACGTCCTCGCACAGCCAGACGTCGAGGTCGAGGGCGTCGAGGTGGCTGAACGACAGGTTCGCCAGGTGCACCTCCTTGCCCGCCTCCCGCAGGGATAGGGCCAGAGGTAACCCGGCGTAGACGTCGGAGCCGCCGCCCGCGCCGGCGACGAGGATCCGGCGGGAGCGCTCTAACCGGGCGGACAGCGGCGAGTCAAGCACACGTCACATCCTGCCTCACTTGTCCCTTCCGTAGCGCTGGTTGAAGCGCTCGACGCGGCCGGCGGTGTCGAGGATGCGGCCGCGGCCCGTGTAGAAGGGGTGGCTGGCGGACGAGACGTCCACGTCGATGACCGGGTACGTCCTGCCGTCCTCCCACTCGACCGTCCTGTCGCTGGTCAGGGTCGAGCGGGTGAGGAAGGCGAAGCCGACGCTAGGGTCGCGGAAGACGACGGGGCGGTAGTCGGGGTGCAGGTTCTTCTTCATGGCCCCTGCAACCAAGTGGCAACGGTTTTCATTCCCGAGCTTCTGGGTCCAGTCCGAGCACCGTACGGCCGCCGTCCACCGGGATCGTGGCGCCGTTGACGAAGGCGGCGTCCGGGGAGAGCAGGTGCGCCACCACGGAGGCCACCTCGGCCGGGGTCGCGACGCGGCCCAGCGGGTGCAGCCTGGCCAGCTCCGACTCCAGCCGCGGCGTCCGCGTGGCCTCGTACCGCTCCGTGGCCACCGAGCCGGGAGCCACGGCGTTGACGCGGATGCCGCGCCTGCCGTACTCGACCGCGAGCGCCCTGGTCAGCCCCTCCGTCGCGGCCTTCGCCGTGGAGTAGGGCAGGCTGCCGGGCACGGCCCTGGTGGCCTGGTGCGAGGTGACGTTCACGATGGCGCCCGGGGTGCCGGCGTCCAGGAAGTGCCGCACGGCGGTGGCGCAGCCCACCACGGCCAGGTCGAGGTTGGCCGCGATCAGCGCTCTGACCTCGGAGATCGGGGACGAGTGCACGGAGGCGTCACGGAACACGGCTGCGTTGTTGACCCAGCCCGCCAGGGTGCCCGACTCCTGGGCCAGGTCCGCCGCCCAGGCGACCACCTCCTCGTCGGCCGCGTCCCCGATCACCGGGACGACCCCCGGGCCCGCCCAGCGGAGCGCGTCCTTGTCGCGCTCGACGGCCACCACGACGCTCCGGTCGCCGAGCAGGCGCTCGACCACGGCCCTGCCGATGCCGCGCCCGCCGCCGGTCACCACGTACGAAACAGTCATGATCCGACGTTATGACGGCATGGCCGCATTTCTCTTTATCTTTTCGGTGGCGAAGTGACTTTTATCACCGTATTTACAGCAGGTGAACGGGAACAAATCACATCGTGATCGCCCTCGCAGGACCGAAAGCGCCGGCGCGAATGATCGGCGCACTCGCGATCACCCAGACCGCCGGATACGGCATTCTCTATTACGCGTTCTCCGTGTTCATCCCGCCCATGTCGCGCGAACTGCATGCGGGCGTCGCGCAGCTCACCGGGGCGATCACGCTGTCCGTCCTGGTGTCGGGACTCGTCGCGCCGCTCATCGGCCGCCTCCTGGACCGGCGCGGCGGACGCGGCCTGATGACGCTCGGCTCCGCGCTCGGCGCGCTGGCGGTGCTCGCCTGGTCGCAGGTGCACTCGGTGGCGCAGCTCTACCTCGTGTGCGGGTTGCTGGGCGTGGCGTCCGCCATGGTGCTGTACGAGGCCGCGTTCGCGGTGATCGTCGCCTGGTTCGACGCGAGCCGGCGGTCGCGGGCGCTGCTCGCGGTGACCGTGGTGGCCGGGTTCGCGTCCAGCATCTTCCTGCCGCTGACGGGGCTGCTGGTCGAGCTGTACGGGTGGCGGCAGGCACTGGTCATCCTGGCCGTCGGGTACGCGCTGATCGCCGTCCCCCTGCACGGGCTGGCCGTGCGCAACCGGAGCGCGCCCGCCCACGCGGACCGGGGCGAGATCGTCGGGGCGGCGCTGCGCGAGCGGCCGTTCTGGCTGCTGGCGGCGGCCTTCCTGACACAGACCGGCGCCGTGGCCGTCATGGGGGTGCTGCTGATCACCTACCTCATCACACTCGGGCACGAGCCCGTGTTCGCGGCCGGGGTGGCCGGGCTGCTCGGCGTGCTGTCCGTGACCGGGCGGCTGGTCACCACCGGGCTGCAGGCGCGCTGGCCCGTCGCGCTGATCACGGCGGGCATGTTCGGGCTCCAGGGGCTGGCCGCCGTGCTGCTGCCGCTGGTCGGGCAGGACGCGGCCGGGGCGGTGGCGGCCGTGGTGCTGTTCGGGCTGGGGTTCGGGGTGGGCACGATCGCCCGTCCCGCGTTGCTGGCCGATCGGTACGGGACGGCCGCGTACGCGTCGCTCAGCGGGGCGCTCGCGCTGCCCATCACCGTGGCCAAGGCTGTGGCGCCGCTGGTGGCGGCCGGGATCGCGCAGGTTGCCGGGTATCCGGCGGTGATGGGGGCGGTGGCGGGGGCCTGCGTGCTCGGGGCGCTGTCACTCGTCATGTACGCCAGAGCGCGCCCGGCAGCCGCTTAGCCAGGCCTACCGGGTGTCATGGCGGCCTTGGTCACCTACGGGCTGTCATGGCGGCCTTGATCGCCTACGGGCTGTCGGTCGTGGCGGTTACCATCGCCGGGAGGCTCTGGGAACACCGCCCCTACCGCCTCTCCGCCATCGGCGGAACTGACGATCCGCTCACCCCCGAACACGTAAGGTAGCCGCATGGATACCCCCACCGAGGTTCTGCACCGCGTGTTCGGCTACGACTCGTTCCGGGCGGGTCAGCAAGAGATCATCGACCACGTCGTGACGGGCGGCGACGCCCTCGTCCTGATGCCCACCGGCGGCGGCAAATCGCTCTGCTACCAGATCCCCGCCCTGGTGCGCAAAGGCGTGGGGGTCGTCATCTCCCCGCTGATCGCGCTGATGCAGGACCAGGTCGACGCGCTGCGTGCGCTCGGCGTGCGGGCGGGGTTCCTCAACTCGACGCAGAGCTTCGACGAGCGGCAGCTCGTGGAGTCGGAGTTCCTGGCCGGCGAGCTCGACCTGCTCTACCTCGCGCCGGAACGGCTGCGCGTCGACGCCACGCTGCGGCTGCTGGCCAGGGGCGACATCTCCGTGTTCGCCATCGACGAGGCCCACTGCGTGGCCCAGTGGGGTCACGACTTCCGCCCCGACTACCTGGAGCTGTCCAGGCTGCGCGAGCTGTGGCCCGACGTGCCGCGCATCGCGCTGACCGCCACCGCCACGCCGTCCACGCACGCCGAGATCTCCTCCAGGCTCGGCCTGGAGCAGGCCCGCCACTTCGTGGCCAGCTTCGACCGGCCCAACATCCACTACCGCATCGCGCCCAAGAGCGAGCCCAAGCGCCAGCTCCTGGAGTTCCTGCGCACCGAGCACCCCGACGAGTCCGGCATCGTCTACTGCCTGTCGCGCTCCTCCGTGGAGAAGATCGCCGAGTTCCTGGCCGACAACGGCATCGCGGCGGTGCCGTACCACGCGGGGCTCGACGCCCGCACCCGCGCCCACCACCAGTCCCGCTTCCTGCGCGAGGACGGGCTGATCGTGGTGGCCACCATCGCCTTCGGCATGGGCATCGACAAGCCCGACGTGCGCTTCGTGGCCCACCTCGACCTGCCCAAGTCCCTGGAGGGCTACTACCAGGAGACCGGGCGGGCGGGGCGCGACGGGCTGCCCGCGACCGCGTGGATGGCGTACGGGCTGAATGACGTCGTCCAGCACCGGCGCATGGCGATGGAGGGCGACGACGCCCACCGCCGCCGCCAGGTGCTCCACCTCGACGCGATGCTCGCACTCTGCGAGACCGTGGGCTGCCGCCGGATGATGCTGCTCGACTACTTCGGGCAGAAGGGCTCCCAGCCGTGCGGCAACTGCGACACCTGCCAGACCCCACCCGAGTCCTGGGACGGCACCGTCCCCGCCCAGAAGGTGCTGTCCACCGTGTTGCGGCTGCTCAGGGAGCGGCGCCAGAAGTTCGGCGTCGGCCAGGTCGTCGACATCCTGCTCGGCAAGAAGACCGCCAAGGTGCTGCAGCACGGGCACGAGACCCTGACGGTGTTCGGGGTGGGCGCCGACCTGGGCAACGCCGAATGGCACGGGGTGGTGCGCCAGCTCCTGGCCCAGGGCCTGCTCGCGGTGGAGTCCGACTACGGCGCGCTGGTGCTGACGGACGACAGCGCGGCGGTGCTGCGCGGCCAGCGCGAGGTACGCCTGCGCCGCGACGCCCACCGCCCGGCCCGCGCCAAGACCGCCTCCGGCGGCAAGTCCGCCCAGCCCGCCGCCGAGCTGCCCACCGAGGCCGCCGCCGTCTTCGAACGCCTGCGCTCGTGGCGGGGCGCCACGGCCAAGGAGCAGGGCGTGCCCGCGTACGTCATCTTCCACGACGCCACCCTGCGCGAGATCGCCACCCAGGCGCCCGCGTCGCTGGCGGAGCTCAGCAAGGTGAACGGGGTCGGGGAGAACAAGCTGGCCAAGTACGGCGAGCAGGTGCTGCGGACGCTGCACGGCGACGACGTGCCGCCGGCTTCGGAGGGCGAACAGACCCTCCTGTGAGCGCGCGTCGTCATGCGTGGTTCTCGTCGCGGGCGGGCGGCGTGGTGGTGGCGACGGCCGCACGAAGAACGGTCGTCGCCACCACGTTGGTCGGCCGGATCCGCGGCATCTCGCGTGCGCCCGCCTCGCGGATCGGCCGGAAGAGTTTCCGTCCCTGGTGGCACGGTGTGGTTTGCGTGGTCGTCCCGTGACAGGGCGGCCATTCCCGATCTTCTCACCGTATCGGGCGGGACGTCGCGGGTTCCGGTAACTGTGGTGTCGCGAACTGTGGTGTGACTTTGCCGTACATGGTGATCGTACGGCGTAGGGGCGGCGGATGTGAGGGGTGGGCGTCTGGTTGACGCGGGCGCCCGGGCCGGATGGGCGCTTCGTGGGGTGGGGGCTTCGTGGGGTGGGCGCTTCGTCGGGGTGGGCGCTTCGTCGGGGTGAGCGCTCAGCCGAGGGCGGGCCAGGCGGGGTGACGACCGAGGTGGGCGAGGAGGTGATCCTGGGCGGGGGCGCACATGGGCACGGTCACGGGCGGGCCGAACCTCGCGGGCCTGTCGGCGCGGGTGACGAACAGGTGGGCCAGATCCAGCAGCTCCTCCGCCAGAAGCGACGGGATCGGATGGTGCTCGCCACACGCCCTCGCCACGTCCCAGGCGTGCACGGCGACCTCGATGGCGCCCACCGCGGCCACCATCGGGGAGGTCAGGGGGCGGTCGTGGACGGTGATGAGGTCGGCCGTGGTGGCGGCGGCCCAGCGGCCGAGGACTTCCGTGGCGGTGTCTCGCAGGGTGAGGGCGGGGTTGGGGTGAAGCCGCGCGGGCGAGACGCCGACGTCACCGCCCACGGACAACACCCCGCCCTCCCCGCGCGCGGACGGCACGTCCGCCGCCCTGGGCACGGGTGGCAGGTTCGCCGCCCGCACGGGTGGCACGCCCGCTCCGCCGCGCACGGGTGGCACGCCTGCTCCGCCGCGCACGGGTGGCACGCCTGCTCCGCCGCGCGCGGACGGCTCGCCGGCGTCGCCGCGTCCGGGCAAGATGCCGGCCTCCCCGCGTGCGGGCGAGGTGCCGTCGTCGTGCGCAGGCGGCGTTGCGGCGAGGCGCCGGCCGGGCGGTCGCTCGGTCCTCAGCCGATCGGCGGCGGTGGGCCGGCCGGTGGTGAGGTGGCCGGTGGTGAGGTGGCCGGTGGCGGCCTCGTTCAAGGCTTGAAGGGAGTCATCCAGGTGCTTCAGCAGTTCCTGCAAGCTCCACCCCGCACAAGGCGTAGGACGGCACAGAGCCGCCGGGGTCACGATGCGCAGGCTGCCGAGCGAGTAGTCGATGGCCCGCTCAAGCAGCGCCACGCCCGCCATCAGTGCCCGTCTCTGGTCGCTCATATCGCCTCCTCGTGGATGAAGACCGGAGGCGAGCCGAAAAGTCATCGCCTCGCAGGAAGCGGGCCACCGGCCGGGCTGGGTCGTACTCTGGGGCTGGAGCGGAAGGATCTGCCATGGGGATGCTCAGCAGACTGTTCGATCAGCTTCTCGGCCTGCCGGAGGCCACCACTCCCGACATCGAGATCACCCGAGACCTCCCCGTCCCGATGCCCGACGGGGTCGTGCTGCGCGCCGATCGTTACCGGCCGCGCGGGTCGGGGCCGCTGCCGGTGGTGCTGATGCGCACGCCGTACGGAAAGCACAAGCTGGATGCGAAGGGGACGGCCAGGATTCTGGCGCGGCGCGGCATGCAGGTGGTGGTGCAGGACGCCAGGGGCACGTTCGGCTCGGGCGGCCGGTTCTCGGCGTTCCACCAGGAGAAGGAGGACGGCCTGGCCACGGCCGCGTGGTTGCGGGAGCAGCCGTGGTGCGACGGGAGGCTGGCGACCGCAGGGGCGAGTTATGTCGGGTTCACGCAGTGGGCGGTCGGGCCGTATCTGGATCCGCCGCTGGAGGCGATGTGCTTGGGGGTGACGGCCAGCGAGTTCACCACGACGTTCTATCCGGGCGGGGTGTTCGCCCTGCACAACCTGCTGACCTGGGCGTCGCTGATCGGCACGCAGGAGGAGGCGCCGCTGGGCGGGCTGCTGCCGGATCCGCGCAGGGACCGGCGGGTGCGGCGGGCGATGGCGCACGTGCCGATCGGCAGGTCGGACGTGGCCGCGATCGGGAAGCAGGTGCCGTTCCTGCGGGAGGCCGCCGCGCACTCGGGGGTGGGCGACACCTTCTGGGCGGACACCGACAACAGCGCCGCCGCCGTGAAGATGACGACGCCGACCAGCATGGTCACCGGCTGGTGGGACCTGCTGCTGCCGGCGCAGCTACGCGACTACGCCGCGCTGCGCGAGGCCGGGAACCGCAGCCGGATCCTGATCGGCCCCTGGGGGCACGACCTGGGCGTGATGCGGGCGCTGCTGGCCGAGCAGGTGTCGTGGCTGTCTGCGCACCTGCTCGGCGACACCGCCCAGCTCCAGCGCTTGCCCGTGCGGCTCTACCTGCAGCGGGCCGACCGCTGGCTGGACTTCGACCGGTGGCCGCCGCCGCAGTCCGTCCCGACGGAGCTGCACCTGCTCCCGTACGGGCGGCTGGGGTGGAGCGCGCCCGGCGAGGGGGCGCCCGGCGTGTTCACCTACGATCCCGCGCACCCCACCCGCTCCGTGGGCGGGCCACTGCTGGACATGCGGGAGTCGAAGCAGCGCGACAACCGCGCCGTCGAGGCCCGGTCCGACGTGCTCGTGCACACCGGCGCGCCGCTCCCCCGCGACCTCGACCTGATCGGCCCCGTCTCGGCGACCGTGTACGTGCGGACCGACACGGGGCACGCCGACCTGTTCGTGCGGCTGTGCGACGTGGACGAGACCGGCGTGTCGCGCAACGTCACGGACGGCATCCTGCGGCTGCCCGCCGGGAGCGAGGGCGTGGTCAAGGCCGAGGTGGAGCTGCATCCGACCGGGTATCGGTTCCTGCGCGGGCATCGGCTGCGGGTGCAGGTGGCGGGCGGGGCGTTCCCGCGGTTCGCGCGTAATCACGGGACCGGGGAGGCGGTTGAGGAGGCGGTGCGTACTCGGCCGACGCGGTTCGAGATCTTCCAGGACGCCGAGCGTCCGTCGGCGCTCACGTTGCCCGTCTTCGGGGGTTCGTAGGCGGGTGGGACGGCCGTTGGCTCCTGGTCGCGGGCCTTAGCGCAACACGGCATGCCCGGCTGCGCGCCCGGGTCGGGGGTTCGGCCCGGACGCGCGGATCAGGGTGCCGAGCTGCCAGGTGTGCTCATGGTTCGCCGGCGGCTCGTCCCCGCCGTTGAGCTTGGCGAGGCGGAAGGCGAACAGGGAGATGACGACGCGCGACGAGATCTCTGAAGGTGGCGAGGGAGTCAGGGAGTCAGGGAGTTCGCAGGGCGCGGAAGTCGGCGAACCAGCGGTTCTCACGGAACTCGAAAGGTCGGAACCTACTGCCCGGGATCGAGGTATGGAGGGCGAGGAGGTTCGTTCGATGCGATGGGTGATGAGTGGGGTGGCTGTGGTTGTCGGGGTGGTGGCCGGTGGGTGTGCCGCTGAAGCGCTGTCCCCCGTTGACGGGGCTGCTTCGGGTGGGGCGTCGGCGTCCGGGGTGAGTGCGAGTCCGCGTCCGACGGCCACCGGGGTCGGGTGCAACGGCACGCCGGTGCTCGAGGGCGGGCCGCTGCCCGAGGTGCGGGGGACGGCGCGGGACGCGGAGTTGTGGGGGCTGCTGTTCGTGGACGCGACGCCGCTCAAGCCGGGCAAGGAGGTCAAGATCGTGTGGCGGATGACCGGCGAGGGGCCGCTGCGTGTCCGCGCCGCCCTGCCCGACGGGACGACCGCCGAACAGAAATGGGGCCCCGAGGAACACTCCGGGTCCACGTGGCGACGTCCCGGGCAGGAGTGGGGCACCGGGTTCGTGTTTCCGAAGGCGGGCTGCTGGAAGATCGAGCTGTCGCGTGAGCGAGGGGCGGGGCACGTCTGGCTGCCCGTCCGCTGACGTCCAGCCCTGCGTGCCAAGCGCGGCACTCAGGGCGACGGGCCGGACACCACGCTCGCCGCGTGCCAAGCGCGGCACGCAGGGCGGCAGGTCGGACACCACGCTCGCCGCGTGCCAAGCGCGGCACGCAGGGCGACGGGCCGGACATCACGCTCGCCGCGAGCCAGGACGGTCGCGGTGGACGGGTCAGGCTCGCGGCAGGGCGCGATCGATGAAGGACGTCACGTCGTCGAGCACCTCGTCCTTGTTGACCTCGTTGAACACCTCGTGCCTGGCCCCCGCGTAGATCCGCTCCGTCAGGTCGCCGCCCCTGACCGCCGCGATACCCGCCCGGCTGGCGGGCAGCGGCACGAGCTGGTCGTCGTCGCCGTGCACCCACAGGGTGGGCAGCGCCCCGAACGTGCCGCCCTTGGCGATCGTGTCCAGCGTCGTCGCGAACGCCTCCAGCGTCGCCCGCTTGAACGGCCCGTGCCACACCAGCGGGTCGGCGGCGTACGCGGCGCCCACCGACGGGTCGCGGGAGAGCGTGCCCGGGTCGATCGGCACGTCCGGCGGCTCCTCGAACGCCAGCAGCGTGCGCACCGCCTCCCACTCCCCGATCACCGGCCCCGACAGGACGAGTGCGGCCAGGCCGGAGGCGTACCGCTGGGCGTAGCGGGCCGCGATCATGCCGCCCATCGAGTGGCCGATCAGCACGACGGGCACGCCGGGGTGCTCCTTCCTGGCGTGCTCCTCGACGGCGTGCACGTCGGTGACCACGTCCTCGAAGTCCTCGACGAGCACCCTGTCGCCCTCCGACTTGCCGTGCCCCATGTGGTCGAGGCCGTAGACGGCGGCGCCGTGGTGGACGAGCCGGTCGGCCACGTACTCGTAGCGGCCGATGTGCTCGCCGTAGCCGTGGACCAGGATCGCGAGGTACCGCGGGCGCTCATGGGGCCATTCGCGGACCGTGTTGCCGCCCCTCGTGCCGGTGAAGGTGTGCTCGCGCGACTCCGCCATGCCTCACTCCTCGCTCGCAGATCAAGGTGAGCGTACGTCAGGGGAGGCGGCTGCCGCGACGTCCGAAAACCGCCGACCTTCGGGGGTGGGTGTGGTGTTGAAGAGAGTATGGACATCTACACGACGATCGACAGCCCGCTGGGCGAGATCCTGCTCGTGGGGGACGGCACGGCGCTGACCCGCGTGTCGTTCGACGTGGCCTCGGGACGGGCGGGGCTGCGGACTGAGCCGGGTGTGTTCGCGGAGGCGGAGCGGCAGTTCGGGGAGTACTTCGCGGGTGAGCGCACCCGCTTCGACCTGCCGGTCGCCCCGCGCGGGACCGCGTTCCAGGAGCGGGTGTGGGCGGAGCTGGCGCGGCTCCCGTACGGGACCACGACCAGCTACGGCGCGCTGACCGCACGCGTCGGCGCGTCCACGGACCGGATCCGCGCCGTCGCGGCGGCCGTCGGCGCGAACCCGCTGCTCGTCCTCCTGCCCTGCCACCGCGTCATCGCCGCCGACGGCGCCCTGACCGGGTACGCGGGCGGCCTCGAACGCAAGCACGCGCTGCTCACGCTGGAAGGCGTGCTGCAGCCCCAGCTCTGGAGCACGCTGTGAACGGTGGAGGGAAGGGGCCGACGGCCGCGAGGGCGACGAGACTGGCAAGCGCCGACTGGAAGGAGCCACCCGCCGAGGGCTCGCCGCTGCTGGCGGGCTCCGAGCGTGAGAAGCCGCCCGCCGGGAGTTCGGCGCGGCTGGCGGGCGCTCGCTGGGAGGAGCTGGCGGCCGAGCTGGACGCCCACGGGTGCGCGCTGACGCCGCGGCTCCTCACCCCCGAGGAGTGCGCGCAGATCTCCGCCCTGTACGACGAGACCGGCTTCTTCCGCGCCACCATCGACATGGCACGCCACCGCTTCGGCGCCGGCCAGTACCGCTACTTCGACCACCCGCTCCCACCCCTGGTACGGGAGCTCCGGGCGGCGTTCTACCCGAGGCTCCTGCCGATCGCCAGAGACTGGGCGGCAAGGCTGGGCCAGCCGGCCCCCTGGCCGGACGATTTCGCCGAATGGCTGGACATGTGCCACCGTGCCGGGCAGACCCGCCCGACCCCCATCCTCCTGCGCTACCGGCAGAACGACTGGAACGCCCTCCACCGCGACCTCTACGGAGACCTGGTGTTCCCGCTGCAGGTGGTGATCGGGCTGGACCAGCCGGGCGAGAACTACACCGGCGGCGAGTTCCTGCTGGTGGAGCAGCGGCCCCGGGCGCAGTCGCGGGCCACGGTGACGCTGTTGCCGCAGGGGCACGGGCTGATCTTCACCACGCGTGACCGTCCCGTGCGGTCGTCGCGCGGCTGGTCGGCGTCGCCGGTGCGGCACGGGGTGAGCACCGTACGGTCCGGGCTGCGGCACACGCTCGGGCTCGTCCTGCACGACGCGAAGTGAACCCGGTGAGGAGCACCACGCGGGTGCCCGCGGTCTTCACGCTGATCGGCGCGGATGGGCGGCCGTACGCGAGCCCGGTGCCCGGCACGCTGGGCGGGCACCGGAGGGCTCGGCTGTACGGGCGGCGCACGACCTCACGAGGCGGCGCAGCGTAGGTTGGTGAGAGTGCACGCGACCCAGGAGCCCTCATGATCCCCCTGCCCATGAGGGAGATCGCCCCCGGCGCGGTCCACGTCCCCGGCTGGCTGACGCTCGACGAGCAACGCCACCTGGTCGAGGCGTGCCGCGAGTGGGCGAGGGGCCCGGTGCCGATCCGGCACACCGTGCTGCCGAGCGGCGGCGTCATGTCGGTGCAGACCGTGTGCCTGGGCTGGCACTGGCAGCCGTACAGGTACACGCGCGTCGCCCACGACGTGAACGGCCGCCGGGTGGCGGATCTCCCGGGGTGGCTGGCCGAGCTGGGCCGCCGCGCTGTGGCCGGCGCGTACGGGCACGAGATGGAGTACGACCCCGACACCGCGCTGATCAACTTCTACGACGGCCAGGCCAAGATGGGCATGCACCAGGACAAGGACGAGCGGTCAGACGCCCCGGTGGTGTCGCTGAGCATCGGCGACACCTGCTTGTTCCGCTTCGGCAACACCGAGACGCGCGGGCGGCCGTACACCGACGTACGGCTCACCTCGGGCGACCTGTTCGTGTTCGGCGGGCCGTCGCGCCTGGCCTACCACGGCGTGCCGAAGGTCTACCCGGGCACCGGCGATCCCGCCACCGGGCTGGCCTCCGGCCGCCTGAACCTGACGCTGCGGGTCACCGGCCTGCGGTGACGTACCCGAACTGGTCGTCGGAGAGTGTACGGCGCAGCGTGCGCAGCACCTTGGCGGCGTCGTCCTCCGGGCCCTCCACGTAGAACGGCTTGCCGTCGCGGCCAAACGTGATGGCCGACTCCTCCTCCCACTTGCCGAGCAGGTCGGAGCCGAGCGAGAACAGGTCGTGCGGCTCGAAGCCGAGCGTGCGCGCGTGGTCGATGGATCCGAACACGAGGTGCCTGGCCAGCTCGATCGGCACCTCCTGCCAGCCTGGGTACTCGCCGAAGAAGTACTCGCGGAAGCGCACCAGGTCGCGGTCGTCGAGCACGTCCGGGCCGATGACGCTCTTGACGCCCATGCAGTAGACGTCGGCCAGGTACCCGCACACCGACAGCCGGTCCCAGGTGTGCCGCCGGGCGACGAGCACGCACACCATGCCGCCCACGCCGGAGCCTGGAGCCTCGTCCACCCAGCCGCGCGCCGGGTCGAGGCCGAGCCCCTCGCTCCAGCCCACGTTCGTCCAGCATCCGACGACCTCGGCCTCGGCCGGGGCCGCGGTCTCGGCGGTCTCCGTGGCGATGGCGCGGACGAGCGGCGCCACGACCGACGGGGAGACCTTGAGCGCGCGGGCGATCTCCTTGGGGGACTTGCCCTGCAGGCGCAGCTCGCGTACCTGCTCTTTCAGATCCATTGCGGCAGCCTAGCGTCCTGGGCGGGCGGGGCGTGGCAGGGCCGCCGCGCGCGGCGCGCACCTGATGAGGCTGAGCCGGACGGCGAGGGGTTCTTCACGGTTCTCGACCGGATGCCGGCGGGGCCGGGCCTCTACCTGCTGGACGAGCCGGAAGCGGCCCTGTCGTTCCAGTCGTGTCTGCGCCTGGCCGGCCTCCTGCACCAAGTCGTGCGCGAAGGCGGGCAGATCATCTGCGCCACCCACTCGCCGATCCTGTCCGCCCTGCCCGGCGCCCAGATCGTGGAGCTGGGCGAGGACGGCATCAGGAGCACCGAGTGGGACGAGCTCCAGGTGGTCGACCACTGGCGGCGCTTCCTCGCCAAGCCGGACTTCTACCTGCGCCACGTCCTGGAGAGCGACTGACCGGCGGGGGTGGTGCGACCATCGTGGGATGAGCGACTGCGTCTTCTGCGACATCGTGGCCGGTCGATCGCCGTCCTACCGGGTCCTGGCCGACGAGCACGCCGTGGCGTTCCTGGATCGCAGGCCTGCCGCCCCCGGGCACACCCTGGTGGTGCCGCGGGTCCACGCGCGCGACGTGTGGGAGATCTCCGAGGCGTCGCACGGCGAGGTCGCCGGCATGGTGCATCGGGTCGCCGCACTGCTGAGGACGGCTCTGGCTCCCGACGGCGTGAACGTGCGGCACAACAGCGGCGCGGTCGCGGGGCAGGACGTCTTCCACTACCACGTGCACGTGGTGCCGCGCTGGCACGACGACGGGCTGCGCGCGGCGTGGAGCTCGGCGCGGGCCTCGGCCCGTGAGCTGGAGCAGGTCCTGGAGCTGATCACCGGGGGTCAGCGAGGTCCTGCGTGAGACGGTGGGAGAGCCACGCCAGGGCGAGCGGGTAGCGATACTCGATGCCCCCGTGCCCCGCCTCGAACAACTCGAAGTGCACCCGCTCCCCTGGCACCCCCGCCTCCTCCAGCGCCCGGTGGAAGGCGACGGCCGCGAAGTCGAGGTAGTACTCGTCCTTGCTCCCCGCGTCCACCCAGACGGCCCGCATCGAGCGCAGTGCCTCGGCGTGACGCGGCTCGCGGGCCATGACGACCGGGTCGAGGGTGAGCCACCGCTCCCACACCTCGGGCACGACCGCGCCGGTGTCGTCGAACGGCATGCGGACGGCGCCGTCCGCGGAGTAGGCGGCAGCGTAGGCGTACATTTCGAGCAGTTCGAAGTCGCCGTCCTTGGTGCCGGCCAGCCGGCCGCGGAAGTCGGCGAGGAACTTGTCGTAGGAGCCGTCGTACATGTCGCGCAGCCTGCGCGCGAGCACGGGGAAGCGCGGCCGGTTGCAGACCTCGAACAGGGCGTCGCCCGCGTGGGTGGCCAGCGCGCCGAACACGTCGGGCGCGAGCATGGCGGTCACCATCGCCCCGTAGCCGCCGCTGGACTTGCCGGTGACCGCGCGGTGGTCGCGGTCGGCGACGGTGCGGTAGCGGGCGTCCACGAAGGGGACGATCTCGTCGCGCAGGTACGAGTGGTAGCGGCCGGTGGCGGGCGAGTCGAGGTACTGGCTGCCGCCGAGGGCGGTCCACGCGTCCACGTACACGACGATGGCGGGCGGCGCGTCGCCGGCCGCGAACATGGCGTCGGCCAGCTCCGGGTACGGCTGCCGGAACGGCGCCCTGTTGAACCACATGCCGACGTGCCCGGTGTAGCCGAGCAGCACGTACAGGGCCGGGTAGCGGCGGCCGGGCGCGTCGTCGTACCCGGGCGGCACGTACACGACCAGCGGCCGTTCGTGCGGGTCGCCCAGCGGGTTGCCGCGCAGCAGGTCGCTCTCGACGACGTGGTGGTCGAGGCGGCCGGCCAGTTCGACGGACCAGGGCAGCATCAGGTCTCCTCTCAGGAACGTTCAACCCACGGACGCGGTGACGGTGTCCACACCTGCCTGCCCGACCGACCGGCCCGAAACCAGGACGAGCGCGAGGTCGCGCAAGGCGGAGATGCGTTCGAGCGGGTCGCCGGCGACCGCGATGAGGTCGGCCCGCTTGCCCGGATCCAAGCTGCCGGCGACCTCGCCCACCCCGCACGCGTCGGCGGCCAGCACGGTGGCCAGCTCGATGATCTCCGCGTTGCGGTAGCCCACCGACGCGAACGTCTCCAGGCCTCCGACATACCCATCGGTGCGGTTGGCGATGTCCCCCACGGCGAACCCGGCGTCGGTGCCCGCGATCACCCGGATGCCCGCGTCGCGCATCGCGGCGATGCCGGCCAGCCAGGCGTCCAGCATCGCCTGCCCGTGCACCTCGACGATCCGCGAGACGACGCCGTGCGCGGTGGGGCACACGTACGTGCCGCTGGACGCGACCAGGTCGGCGAGCTTGCCGTCGTACTGGTGGCCGGACGGCGTGAAGAACGAGCAGTGCTCGATGGTGGTGACGCCCGCCTCGACGCAGCCGCGGATGGAGGCGTGCGCGTGGGCGTGCGCCGCGACGTGCTTGCCGCGCGTGGCGGCCTCCTCGACGACCACGCGGAGCTGCTCCGTGCTGTACTGCGGCACCCAGCTCGGCGGCGCGCTCGGCGTCATCAGGCCGCCCGAGGCCATCACCTTCAGGCAGTCGGCGCCGGCCCGCAGGTTCTCGCGGGCGACGCGGCGGATGGCGGGCTCGTCGTCGGCCTCGCCGCCCATGTACCAGCAGTGGCCGCCGGTGATCGTGATGGGCCGGGTGGCGGCCACGACGTGCGGGCCGACGGCCAGGCCCTCCTCGATCGCGTCGCGCAGCGCCACGTCGAGGAAGCCGCGCCCGCCCAGGTCGCGGGCGGTGGTGACGCCGGCGGAGACGAGCTTGCGGGCGTTCTCGGCCATCCGCAGCAGCAGGTGGTGGTCGCTCTCCGGGCTGCGCCTGGTCACCGGATCGACCTTGTCGTCGAACCCCAGGTGCACGTGCGCGTCCACCAGGCCGGGCAGCACCGTGTGGCCGGGCAGGTCGAGGACCTCGCCCGCCTCCCCCGCGCTGCCACGCGGCCCCACCGAGACGATCTTCGTTCCGTCGATGAGGACCTCGCCGTCCGCGATCACTTCTCCTGGACGCCCGGTGAGCACCTGCGCGGCGCGGATGATCCTCATGGGTTCCAGCCTGCCACCGCCTAAAGGTCGCGAGAAGGGGATCGTAAGCCCGTCCGGTCACCGTGGAGTCATCGACACCAAGGAGGGCAGCACGATGACCCAGACCGCCGAGTACGAACTCACCCGCCTTTTCGACGCGCCTCGCGAGCACGTGTGGGCGGCGTGGACCGAGCCTGAGCGGTTCTCCCGCTGGTTCGGGCCTGCGACGCTGGCCACGCCGGTGGGCCGGATCACGCTGGACGCCTGGCCCGGCGGGGTGTGGCGGGCCACGCTGGTGGGTGAGGAGGGGTTCGAGGTGACGCTGGAGGGGACGTACCGGGAGGTGGTGGCGCCGGAGCGGCTGGTGTTCACGACCGGCGACCCCGACGAGCCGGGCGACGGGCCCGCCTCGATCGTGACCGTCGTCCTCGCCGACGCGGGCGGCGGGACCGCCATGCGGTTCCACCAGTACGGGGTCAACACCGACCAGGAGCACGCCGAGGGGGCCAGGGCGGGCTGGATCGAGTTCTTCGACCGCCTGGCCGCCCACTTGAACGATCGGAGCAGCTCCGGTGCCGTTCTGGGGCACGATCAGAGCAGGCCCTGGGCGTCGTCCAGCTTGTAGGTGCCGCCCCGGGCGAACGCCGCCGCGAACGCCTGCTCGCCGAGCGCCTCGCGCGTGCGCACGGTGGCCCGCTCGATGTCCGCCAACTCGGCCGCGTTCGGCGGAACCTGGTAGCTCTCCCTGGTGGCCGCCGCCAGCCCCAGCAGCAGGGCCGACTTCTCGGTGGGCCCTGCCGCGGCGGCCGCGCCCTCCACCGCGCCGACCGTCGTCCTGGGGTCGCCGATCCTCCAGCCGAACGCCATGGCCTCCGCGTGCAGCGCCATGGCCCCGGCCAGGTCGCCGCGCAGCTCCGTGAGCCAGCCCAGCTCGATCAGGGTGTCGGGCAGGTGCAGCGCGGGATCGCCGTCAGGGTCGCGGGACAGCGGTTCGAGCAGGTGCAGCAGGTGCCGCTCGGCCAGTTCGAGCCGGCCCGACCTGCGGGCGGCGTAGGCCACGCCCATCTCCGCCATGGTCGAGCCCTTGCTGTAGCCCTGGGCCTCGGACTGCTTCAGCGCGCTCCCGCACAGCTCGATCGCGCGGTCGAACTGCGCGTTCTCCAGCGCCACCCAGCCCAGCCACGCGGTGTGGGTGGCCACCTCGGGCCACAGCCCCAGGTCCTCGGCCATGCGCAGCCCCTCGCCGAACAGCCGGTTGGCCTCGTCGGCGTCGCGCCGCATCTGGGCCAGCGAGGCAAGCCACTCGGTGGCGCGCAGCAGGCCCCACTTGTCGCCCAGTTCGGTGAACAGGCGGGCGCTCTCCCCCGCGATCCGCTCGATGGCCTCCTGGTCGCGCAGGGTGAAGGCGTCCATGGCCTGCCGGGTGAGCGCGGTGGCGATGCCCCATCGGTCGCCGTTCTGCCTGAACGTGGCCAGCGCCAGCTCCGTCTGCTCCTGCCCGGCCGGCATGTCGTCCACCTGCAGCCCGACGAAGAGCCTGGCCCTGGCGCGCTCCGCGTCGTCCTCGACAGCATCCAGGACGGGCCGCCAGTCGGGCTGCTCGCCGAGGCACAGGGCGAACCCCGCCTCCCACGCCGCCGCCCTGGCCCGCGCCGCGTCGCCGTCGTGGCGCGGGACGGCCAGCGCCTGCGCCATCGCCCGGCGGCCCTCGGCCAGCCTGCCGCGCAGGAACCAGTACCAGGCCAGCGCGTTCACCAGCCGGGCCGCGCCGCGCACGTCGCCGCGGGCCGCCGCCGTGTCGAGGGCCGCCCGCATGTTGGCCGCCTCCGCGTCCAAACGCAGCAGCCAGTCGCGCTGCTCGGGGCCGTACAGGCCGGGCTCGGCCCGCAAGGCCAGGTCGAGGTAGTGGTTCAGGTGCGCGTGACGTACGGCGTCCAGCTCGCCCGCGTCGGACATCCTGGCGCGGCAGTACTCCGACACCGACTCCAGCAGCCGGTACCTGACCCCGGCGGCACCCTCCACGACCACCACCAGCGAACGGTCCACCAGCCGGGCCAGCAGGTCCAGCACGTCCAGGGTCTCGGCGTTGCCGCAGACGGACTCGGCGGCCTCCAGCGTGCAGCCGTCGACGTGCACGGCCAGGCGGCGCAGGACGACGCGCTCCTCGTCCGACAGCAGGTCCCAGCTCCAGTCGATCACGGCGGTGAGCGTCTGCTGGCGGGCCGGCGCGCCCCGCTGCCCTGAGGCCAGCAGCCGGAACCTGTCGTCCAGCCGGGCCACCACGCCCTGCACGCCCAGCGCCCGCACCCTGGTCGCGGCCAGCTCCAGCGCCAGCGGGATGCCGTCCAGCCTGCGGCACAGCTGGGCGACGGCCTGCGCGTTGCCCGCCTCCAGCCGGAAGCCGCGAGCCGAGGCGGCGGCCCTGGTCACGAAGAGCCGCACGGCGTCGGAGCGGGCCATGACGGCCAGGTCGGCGCCGGTGGGGACGTTCAGCGGCGGGACGCTCCACAACACCTCGCCCGCCACGGCGAGCGGCTCGCGGCTCGTCGCCAGGATGCGCAGGCCGGGACAGGCCCGCAGGAGCACCTCTGCCAGCTCGGCGACCTGCTCCACCACGTGCTCGCAGTTGTCCAGGACCAGCAGCATGCGGCGCGGGCGCAGGACGGCCGCCAGCCTCGCCGCCAGGGCGGCGTCGGCGCCCCCGGCCCCACCGGCCCCGGCGGCCGTTCCTGAGCCTGCGTCGCCCGGAGCCGTCGGCACGCCGGCCTCCTCCCTGATGTCCAGCGCCGCCATCACGGCCTCCGCCGGCGACCGGGGCCCTTGGTCGAGCGCCACCAGCCAGGCCCCGTCCGCGAACGTGTCGAGCAGCCGGTCGGCCGCCTCCAGCGCCAGCCGGGTCTTGCCGACACCCCCGCTGCCGGTCAGCGTGACCAGCCGCTCCTCCTCGACCAGCGAGCACACCTCAGCCAACGCCTCGTCCCGGCCGATCAGCTTGCTGACGGCGGCGGGCAGGTTGGTGACGGGCCGGTCGGCGGGCACGCTCAGCGCAGGGTCCTGCCCGAGGATCGCCTGATGCAGCGCGACCACTTCGGGCCCCGGGTCGAGACCCAGCTCGTCAGCCAGCCGCTCCCGCAGCTCGCCGAAGCTGGCGAGCGCCTCGCTCTGCCGCCCGGCCCGGTAGAGGGCCCGCATGTGGACGGCGCGCAGCCGCTCCCTGAGCGGGTGGCGGTTGACCAGGTCGCCCAGCTCGCCCACGAGCAGCCCGTGCTCGCCCAGCTCCAGCCGCGCCTCGGCATGCTGCTCCAGCGCCGACAGCCGCTGCTCCTCCAGACGGTGGATGGCCGACCTCGTGTACTCCTCGTCGGCGAAGTCCGCGTACGCGGGCCCCCGCCACAGCGCCAGCGCGTCGGCCAGCAGCCCGGCCTTGGTCCTGGGGCTGTCCGTGGCTTCCGCCCTGGCCAGCAGGTCGGCGAAGCGCACGGCGTCCACGGCGCCGTCGTCGGCGCGCAGCAGGTAGCCGGGGGCCCGGGAGACAACGAGGTTCTTACCGCCCGGCTCGGCGTCCTCGAACGCCTTGCGCAACTGGGAGACGCGCACCTGCAGCGCGCCCGCCGGGTTCGCCGGCGGCTCCTCGCCCCACAGGTCGTCGACCAGCCGGTCTACCGACACCGGATGGCCCTCGTGGACGAGCAGGTCCACGAGGAGCGCCCGGACCTTGAGGCCGGGGACCGTGACGGTCTCCCCGGCGTCGGTCCAGACGGCCAGCGGGCCAAGCACCCCAAATCGCATGCCCGTCACCCTACGAGAAGCCTCCGACAAACGTCAGGTGCGCCAAGGGCTCCGCGATATTCGATGGCCCGCGCGCCCCGCGCGTCGTTAGCGTGGTCCGGTGATCTACGAGCATCCGCTGGCGTACGTGCTCGGCCTGGAGGGCATCGCCCTGATGCGGTCCTTCACCGGCGAGCACGACCGCGCGTTCGTCGAGGCCCGGCTGGCCGAGATCCGCAAGTTCCTGGACGACGACTCCCTGGCCGGCGCCGCCGTGGAGGTCGCCCGCGTGGACACCGTGCCGGGCTACCGGATCTGGTCGCGCACCTACGACGGCCCGAACGCGGCGTTCGACCTCGACGAGCCCTTCATCAGGGAGATCGTCGGCGCCCTGCCCGCCGGTGACGCGCTGGACGCGGCGTGCGGCACCGGCCGTCTGGCCGCCTACCTGGCCGGTCGCGGCCACCGGGTGCACGGCGTGGACAGCTCGCCCGACATGCTGGAGCGGGCGCGTTCACGGGTGCCGCAGGCGGAGCTCCGGCTGGGTGAGCTTTGCGCGCTGCCCCTGGCGGACGCGTCCGTCGATCTGGTGGTCTGCTCGCTGGCGCTGACGCACGTGCCGGTGCTGGGTCCTGTGCTGGCCGAGTTCGCCCGGGTGTTGCGGCCGGGTGGGCACGTGGTGACCGCCGACATCCATCCGGAAGGGGTCGCGCGGGGCGTCGTGCCGCCCGTACGACTGCCTGACGGGCGGCCTGGCAGGGTGGCCACCTACCGGCATCTGGTCGGCGATTACGTACGGGCGGCGCTGGCGGCGGGGCTGCTGGTGCGGCGGTGCGAGGAGCCGCTGCATCCGGAGGGTGAGCCGGGGGAGCGGGCCGAGGTGCTGGAGCGGTGGGACGTGTGGCCGTGGGCCCTGTGCGACCTCGCCCCCGAGGCGGCGCACGCGGCCATCGCCGGACGGCCGTCGATGCTGTTCTGGCACTTCCAGCGCGGCTGACCCGTCGCCGCGCGCCCCGCGGACGGCGTCCTCAGCGCGACTCGCTCGACACCACACACCCGCGCGCCCTGCGAACCACACACCCGCGCGCCCTGCGGACCACGCCCGCGCGCGTCAGGACGGTGGGGCCTTTCTCGCGGAGCCGCGGTAGAGATCGGCGTCGTAGCGGCGGTCGTTGTCGTCGAGCTTGGCCCGAGCCGCCTCCAGCAGGTCCACCCCCAGCACGTCCGCCAGCCGCACGAGGTAGAGGGTCACGTCACCCAGCTCGGTCCGCATCCTCGCAAGCGCCTCAGGATCGGGCCTGCGCGACTCCTCGGCGGTGAGCCACTGGAACTCCGCCACCAGCTCCCCGACCTCACCCGCCAGCGCCATCGCCAGGTTCTTCGGAGTGTGGAACTGCTCCCACTCCCTGACCCGCGCGAACTCGCGCAGCCGCTCGGCAAGGCACTCCAGCTCCGTCGTCACGCCACCCGACCCTATCGAGCCGCGCGGGTATGTTGCGTAGCGTGAATGGGGTTGAGCTGTTCCTGCTGGGCCGGGCGTTGATGAAGATCGGCGAGGAGGCGATGCCGTCCGAGGGGATCGGGGAGCATTCGACGAGCGCCCGCACCGTCCTGATCGTCGTGAGCGACCTGCGCGCCCACCCGGAGACGACGGTGGGCGGGATCGCCGGCCGGACGGGGCTGCCGCAGAGCGCCGTGTCCGCCGCCATCGGACGGCTGCGCACCGTGGGAGCGGTGATCGCCGAGACCGATCCCAGGGACCGCCGCCGCACGATCATCCGGGAGGCGCCCGAGGTGTCGGATCGGGTGACGCGGGTGCGGGACACCCCGATCGACGACGCGCTGGCCGCCGCGCTGGGCACGGACGATCCTCAGCGCGTACGGGAGACGGTGGCCGCCCTGGAGGAACTGGCGGATCGGCTCATCCCGCAGCTCCGCAAGTAATCCATCAAACTTGATACATCAGAATTGATGAATTAGAGTCGGCGGCATGACGATGTTGCGCGTGCACGATGCCGACCTCCACTACCAGACCCGCGGCACGGGGCCGTGCCTGCTGATCTCCCAAAGCGGCGAGGGGGACGCCGACCGCAGCGTCGACCTGGTGAACCACCTCGCCGACGACTACACCGTGATCACCTACGACCGGCGTGGCCTCAGCCGCAGCACCGGGACGGCGGCGAGCGTCCGGCAGCACGCCGACGACGTGCACCGCCTGCTGGCCCACCTCACCGACCAGCCCGTGATCATGCTGGGGCTGAGCCTGGGCGCCTCCATCGGGCTGCACCTGGCCATGCGCCACCCAGAGCAGCTCAGCCTGCTCATCGCCCACGAGCCCGTCTCGCCCTGGCTTCTGCCCGCCGCCGAACGGGACCGGCACCGGGCCGAGCTGACGGAGATCCGCGACCTCTACCTCGAAGCCGGCCTCGGGCCCGCCATCAAGGAGGTGGCCCGCGTCCTCGGCATCACGGGCGGCCCGGCCGGCGGGGGTGCCGAGCCCGGTCTGACGCCGCAACCCATGACCGCCCAGCGCCAGGCGAACTTCGACCACTTCATCCGCCACGACTTCACCGCCGTCATCGACGACAACCTCGACCTGACCGGCTGCCGAACCCGCATCCTGCCCGCCGCCGGCCTCACCACCCCGCCCGCCGTCTTCGACCGCCGCTGCGCCGACGAACTGGCCGCACTCCTGGGCACCGAGGTCGCGATGCTCCCCGGCGGACACAACGGCAACCTCACCCACCCCCGTGCGTACGCCGCCCGCCTGCGCGATCTTCTCCCCGAACTCCTGCCTGCCCCCTGACCGCACACGTGTACGCTTCCGCGCGTGTCGGAATTATCGGTCCCGGGTTACGAGATCAAGGGCGTGCTGGGCCAGGGCGGCTTCGGCGTGGTCTACCTCGCCCTGCAGTCGGCCGTCGGCCGTGAGGTGGCGCTCAAGGTCGACAACCGGGTGCTGCTGTCCGAACGCGACCAGCGCCGCTTCCTCCGCGAGGTCACGGCGGCCGGCGCGCTGTCCGGCCATCCGCACGTGGTGCCCGTCTACGACGCGGGCGTGCTGCCGGACGGGCGCCCGTACATGGTGCTGGAGCTGTGCCCTGGCGGGTCGCTGGCGGGTCGCGTGCTCTCCCCCGCCGACGCCAGGGACGTCGGTGCCCGCATCGCCGACGCGCTCGCCGCCGCACACGCGCAGGGCGTGCTGCACCGGGACGTGAAACCGGCCAACATCCTGCTCAACCGGTACGGCCAGGTGGCCCTCTCGGACTTCGGCCTGGCCACCATGCCCGCCTCCGGCCCCGACGCCTCGGTCACCCGCGAGTCGCTCACCCCGTCCTACGCGCCGCCCGAGGCATTCGAGCTGGCCGAGCCGACGCCCGCCGGGGACGTGTACGCGCTCGCCGCCACCGTCTACGCGCTGCTGTCCGGCCGCCCGCCCCGCTTCCCGGAGAGCGGCGTCCCCAACCTGGCGATGATCCTCGCCCTGCACCGCCTCCCCGTCCCGGACATCCCGGGCGTCCCGCCGGAGCTGACGGCCGTCCTCCGCCGCGCCCTGGCCACCGACCCCCGGCACCGCACCCCGAACGCGGCACTCCTCCGCGACGAACTGGGCGCCGTCCCGCTCCCCCCCCCCCCCCCCCCCCCCCCCCCCCCCCCCCCCCCCCCCCCGCCCCCCCCCCCCCCCCCCCCCCCCCCCCCCCCCCCCCCCCCCCCCCCCCCCCCCCCCCCCCCCCCCCCCCCCCCCCCCCCCCCCCCCCCCCCCCCCCTCCCCCCCGC
>NZ_VSEY01000081.1 GCF_008086045.1 Nonomuraea sp. PA05
GAGCCGGTGCGCGGCCTGGGCGTCGCCCGCCTGCGCGGCGGCCATCAGCTCGGGCTCGTCGCCCACGCGCGGCGCCGGTACGGACGGCCACCCCACCTCTCCTTGCCAAGGCATGGCGACAGACTGGCACGTGATCGCCCGATCGCGAACCGTAATCGCCGAAGCCTCTAAGAGAAGTGGATGAAGCCTGTGTACATGCCCATGCCGCAGACGTAGCGCAGGGAGCCCGCCGGTTGCGGTGGCAGCCGCACGGTGGCGGGGAGTGCGACGTCGCGCCCGCCGATCGCGACGGTGCCGGTGCAGCCCCGGTCGACCAGTTTGAAGACGATCTGGACGGGCACGCCGGCCCGCGCCGTCACCGTGGAGGGCCGGTAGCCGTCGCGGGTGGCGAACACGGTGACGGTGTCCGTTCGCGGCCCCGTCGCGGCGGGTGCGGCGGGGACGGCGAGCCAGCCGCCCAGGCTGACGCCCGCCCCGACGGTCCACAGCCCGGCGCCCACGGCCACCAGCCCGGCCCAGCGGGCCAGCCGGGTCCGGGAGACCCGCCGCAGCACGTACCCGAGCAGCGCGAACGCCGGCGCGGTGCCGAGCACGAACCCGGCCATGGCGGCGGCGCCCGCCAGCGGCGACCCGCTGGAGACGGCGATCATCTCGACGCCGAGCGTCACCCCGCAGGGCACCAGGATGGTGGCCGCGCCGAGCAGCGGCGCCCGGTAGCGGGACGGGGGCGGAGGTTCGGGCGCCGAGCAGCCCGTACGCCGCATGAGCCGGATCGCGAAGCCGACGACCGTGATGCCGGCCACGACCAGCAGCGCCGCCCTGGCCTGCGGCGGCAGGCTGACGGCCGAGCCGAGCAGCCCGAGCAGGGCCCCGGCGGCGGTGTAGGAGACCAGCCGCCCGGCCAGGAACCAGCCCACCAGCGCCGGATCGTGCCCGCTGCGGCCGTCCGTCAGGCCGACGAGCAGCCCGCCCTGCGCCGCCGTGCACGTGGCGGTCCCCGCGAGCAGCCCGGCGGCCACCCCGCCGGCCAGCAGGGTGAGGGTCTGCACGGTCAGCGGGCGAGCGCCAGGTCGTCGAGCGATCCGCTCTTGGCGGCCTCGACGATCGAGCCGAGCTGGTCGAGGCTCATCTCCACGCGCTGCCCGAAGTCGTCCACGATGACGACCTGGCGCCCGGCGGGGGCCGTCTCGTCGAGGAACAGCTCGGGGCACCCGCAACTGCACTGGCCGCAGAACTTGGCGATGGACCGCATCCTCGTCCTCACTCTCTCTCGGGCCGGTTACTCGCAAGGTAACGCGACCCCTTGAATGCGGCCAGTGACAGTTGTCGCACTGATGGTGAGGTTTAGGAAGAACCGCCCCTGAGCACAGACATCCTTTCGAAGTACTCGTCGTCGGTCATCTCGCCGCGCGCGTACCGTTCGGCGAGGATCTGCTCGGCGGACGCCGTAGGCGAGGCGGACGTCGTCGGCGAGGCGGGCGCGCTCGCCCTGCGCGGCCCCCACCAGCCCCTGCGCCAGGCCACCACGGCCAGCGTGATGAAGGCGGCCCAGAGCGCGACCCAGACGAGCGGGAAGAACGGTGCCATGCCGCCGGCGGCGCCCCAGTGCGGGCCCGCCATGATCAGAGTGTTCATGTCTCCTCCTTGACGTGTGTCTCAAGCGTCGCCGGAGGAGCCGCGCGGCGAATCGCACGGCGGGCTCTGCTCGTGCTGCTCCCTCAGGTGTGCTTCAGGCGGGCCTGCCGTACGACAGCGGGGGTAGGCCGCGCCCGCCGAGGACTTCCAGGTCGTCCACCACCACGTCACGCAGGCGCGCCATCAGGTTTCCTCGCCTCGATCAGGAACCGCGCGGAGTGGGCCACGAACGGGCCTTCGGCGGAGATCCGCTCGTGCAGAGAGCGCAGCTCGTCCGCGAAGCGCCCGACCGTGAAGCCGGGCACGATCCAGATCACCTTCCGCAGGAAGTAGATCACCGCGCCGATGTCGCGGAACTCCATCCGCAGCCGCTCGGAGCGCAGGTCCACGACCTCCAGCCCGGCGGACTCGGCCGCGACCCTGGCGCGGGCGGGGTCGCGGTGGCCGCCGTCGAACGGCCCGAGGAAGTGCTCGGTCAGCTCGGCGACGCTCCACGGGCCGACCTGCTGGGAGAAGTACGAGCCGCCGGGCGCGAGCACGCGGGCGATCTCCGCCCACCACGTCTCCACCGGATGGCGGCTGGTCACCAGGTCGAAGGCCGCGTCGGCGAACGGCAGGCGCGGCTCCTCGTCGTCGGCCACCACCCAGGCGCCGCGCGGGCGTAGCCGGGAGGCGGCCAGCCGCAGGTTGGGCGGCCACGACTCGGTGGCCACGGTCACCGGGGGCAGGGTGGGCAGCCCGGCGAGGATCTCGCCGCCGCCGGTCTGGATGTCGAGCGCGACCCGCGCCCGCGCCATGCGCTCGCCGAGGAGCCTGGCGTACCCCCAGGAGGGCCGCTCCTCGGTGGCCCGGCCGTCGAGCCAGGAGAAGTCCCAGCCGTCCACGGAAACGGTGTCGGCCTCGCGTACCAGCTCGTCGTAGGTGCGCATCCTCCGACCTTGTCAGGGGGCCGCCCGGCCGATCAAGCGGATTTCGATCAGGCGATGCGCTCGCGCACGGCCGTGCGGTCGATCCCGAGCTGGTCGATGAGCTGCGCGACGGGGTCGGGACGCTTCTGCGCCAGCAGGCCGAGCGTCAGGTGCCGGGGCGCCTCCGCGTCCCTGGTCTTCACCTTCGTGGCCTTGATGGCGTCGTTGAGCACCGCTCTGGCGCTGGAGGTCAGCGCGGTGGCCGGGACGGCCGGGTGCTTGCGCGGCGTGTCGGGCAGGTCGCCCACCTCCAGGCCGAGCATGCGCAGCGCGGCCCGGTCGAGGTCCTCCAGCGCCGCGCGGGCGGCGGCCAGGTCGACGCCGAGCGCCCGCGCGGACTCCTCGTGGTGCAGGAGGCCGAGCAGCATGTGCTCGGTGCCCAGCCGCCGGTCGCCGCGCAGCCTGGCCTCCTCGAACGCCGCCTTGACGATCACCGTCACGGAGCTCTTCTGCCAGCCGAACATCGTCAGCCCCCTCATTTCCCGTACTTGGCGTGCACCGACTGCCGCGACATGCCGAGCGCGTCGCCGATCTGCTCCCAGGTCCAGCCCTGCTCCCTGGCCAGCGCCACGGACACCGCCTCGACCTGCTCGGCCAGCCGGTGCAGCGCTCCGACCGCGCGCAGCCCCATCGCGGGGTCGTTGGCGCGGATCCGCTCGGTCAGCTCTCTAACGTCCACGCTTGTCAGGCTAGCTTGACAGCTCGAATTTTGTCAATCTAGCCTGACAGGCATGGAAGATGTGCTGATCGTGGGGGCGGGCCCCGTCGGGCTGATGCTCGCGTGCGAGCTGAGGCTGGCCGGCGTGCGCCCCGTCGTGCTGGAGAAGAGGGCCGCGCCGAGCGACCTGCCCAAGGCCAACGGGCTGGGCGGGCAGATCGTGGACGTGCTCGACCACCGGGGGCTGCTGGAGCGCTTCAGCGCGGGCAGCCCGTTCTCGGGCCGCGCCGCCGGCTTCCCGTTCGCCGGGGTGCCGCTGAGGTTCGAGGGCATCGACGACATCCCGCTGCGGCTGCTGCTCATCCAGCAGCCGCGGCTGGAGCACCTGCTGGCCGAGCGGGCGCGGGAGCTCGGCGTCGAGATCAGGCGCGGCTGCGAGGTGCGCTCGCTGGCGCAGGACGAGGAGGGGGTGACGCTCGGCGTCGAGGACACGGAACCACGCGCGAGGCACGTCGCGGACACGGAACTGCGCGCGAGGTACGTCGTGGGCTGCGACGGCGGGCGCAGCCGCGTACGGGAGTGGGCCGGGATCGCCTTCCCCGGCACCACCGACGAGGAGGGGCTGGTCGTCGGCCACTTCAAGGCCGACGTCAAGGTCTTCGAGAGCCTGGAGACCGACGGGCTCGAACCCGGCTGGAACCGCACGCCGCACGGCCGCGTGCTGCTCACCTCCCTGCACGACGGCGTGCTCATCGCCGGCGTGCGGGAGCCGGGCGGGCTGCCCGACGGCCCCGTCACGCCGGCCGACTTCCGCGCGGCCGTGCGGCGCGTGCTGGGCAGGGACATCCCGCTCGGCGAGCCGATCTGGCTGTCGAGCACGGTCGCCCAGGCCCGGCTGGCCGAGCGGTACAGGGCCGGGCGGGTGTTCGTGGCGGGGGACGCCGCCCACCTGTTCCCGGCGGGCGGCTCCGCGCTCAACGTGGGCATGACGGACGCGGTGAACCTCGCCTGGAAGCTGGGCGGCGTACTGCGGGGGCGCCTGCCGGACAGCCTGCTCGACACCTACGACGCCGAGCGGCGGCTCGTGGGGGAGCGCACGCTCCTGCACACCCGGGCTCAGGCGGCCGTCGACCGGGTGGAGGGCGAGGACGGGGTGGCGCTGCGCGCGCTGCTCGGCGAGGTGTTCGCCTTCGAGGAGCCGGCCCGGCACCTGGCCGGGTTGCTGCAGGACTCCGGCGTCCCGTACGGGCCGCAGGAGCATCCCCTGGTCGGCCGGTTCGTGCCCGATCTGGAGCTGGCGGGCGGCGGCCGGGTGGCCGACCTGATGCGCCGGGCCCGGCCCGTGCTGCTCGATCTGGGCGGCGGGACGGACCTCGACGACGACTGGATCGACGTCGTGCACGCCCGCTGCGCCACCCCGCCCGCCGACGCCCTCCTGATCCGCCCCGACGGCTACGTGGCCTGGGCGGGCGCCGACGGGCTGGCCGAGGCGGCCGGGCGCTGGTTCGGCGCGGGGGTCACAGCCAGCCGGGCTTGACCAGCCCCGACTCGTAGGCGATCACCACGAGCTGGGCCCGGTCACGCGCGTGCAGCTTCATCATGGCCCGGCTGACGTGCGTCTTCGCGGTGGCCGGCGACATGAACAGCTTGGCCGCGATCTCGTCGTTCGTCATCCCGGTGCCGACCAGCGCGAGCACCTCGCGCTCGCGTTCGGTGAGCTGGTCGAGGCCGTCGGCGGTGACGGGCTCCTTGGCGCGGGAGGCGTACTCGGCGATCAGCCGGCGGGTCACGCTGGGCGACAGCAGCGCCTCGCCGGCCGCGACCACCCGCACGGCCTGGATCAGCTCGGCCGGCTCGGTGTCCTTGACCAGGAAGCCGCTGGCGCCGCCGCGCAGCGCCTCGAAGACGTACTCGTCCAGCTCGAACGTCGTCAGGATGATGATGTGCGGGCCGGGCGGCATCCGGCGGGTGGCGGTCAGGCCGTCGGTGCCGGGCATGCGGATGTCCATGAGGACCACGTCCGGCTGGTGCTCGCCCGCCAGCCGGACGGCCTCCGCGCCGTCGGCCGCCTCGGCCACCACGGTCATGTCGGGCTGGGCGTCGAGCAGCGCCTTGAAGCCCGCGCGGACCAGCGCCTGGTCGTCCGCCAGCAGAACCTTGATCACGACGTCTCCTCAGGTAGGGGCAGCCGGGCCTCGACCTGGAAGCCGGTGCCGGAAGGCCCGGCGACCAGCGTGCCGCCAAGCGCGGAAGCCCGCTCGCGCATGCCGGGGATGCCGTTGCCGCTGCCCGACTCCGACAGCGCGCCGGGAGCGCCTGAGCCGGTGTCGGCGACCCGCACGGTCAGCTCACGCTCGCCGTACTCCAGCCGCACGTTCACCGCTGCGCCCGGCGCGTGCCTGGCGGCGTTCGTGAGCGACTCCTGGACGATCCGGTACGCCGCCCGCTCCACCTGCGACGGCAGCGGACGGGAGCCGACGCGCTTGACCGTCACGTCCTGCCCGGAGCGCTCGATCAGCTCGTCGAGGTGGTCGAGCCCGGCCGTGGGGGATCGGGGGGCGCCTTCGCGCAGCACGTTCAGCACCGAGCGCATCTCGCCGAGCACCTCCTTGGAGGCCGTCTTGATCGTGGCCAGGGCGGTTCTGGCCTGCTCCGGGTTGGCGTCGATGAGGTGCAGCGCGGTCGAGGCCTGCACGTGGATGAGCGAGATGTTGTGCGCCAGCACGTCGTGCAGCTCCTGCGCCATCGTCAGGCGCTCCTCGCTGGCCTGCCGCCTGGCCTCCTCCTCCGCGACCCGCTCCCGCTCGGCCCTGCGCTCCCTGACGTTCCTGACCAGCTCGGCCACGACCATCAGCAGCATGATGGAGGTCAGGATCCACACGCTGTGGAAGATGTCGCGGTTGCCGACCATCCAGGCGTAGGTGAGGAACGACAGCAGCGTCATCCCGGCCATCACCCAGGCCATCAGCCTCCTGCCGCGCAGCACGAGGAGGACGAGCAGGACGGCGGGGCTGATGAAGCTGGGGCCGTAGGCGTACCCGCCGATCAGGAACAGGTCGCAGGCGGCCAGCCCGGCGGCGGTCGTGAGCAGCGGGTAGCGGCGGCTCAGCAGCACCGCCAGCGGGCCGACCAGCAGCAGCCCGATCGCGTAGAGGTCGAGCGGCTCCCGCACCTCCCGCTGCCCCCACGAGGCGCCCCTGCCGATCACCATCTGGGCGACCGCCACGATAAGGGCGAGATAGGGGTCGAACCCGAGCTTCCTACGCACGCCACCCACGCTAGATCACCCCTTCTGACCAGCGCATCATCCCTATGTGTGAGGAGGCCCTACCACGACGGGCGTACCTGGGCCATCGTGGACGCATGCGCCGTGCGATCATTCCCGCAGCAGCAGTCCTCGTCTCGCTCGTGCCCGCGCCCGCCGCGCTGGCGCAGCCCCCGCAGAAGGTCCCCGTCGCCGAAGGGTACGGCGGCGCCGTGGCCACCGTCGACCTCGACGCCAGCAAGGCCGCCATCTCCGTGCTCAGGAGGGGCGGCAACGCCATGGACGCCGCCGTCGCGGCGGGCGCGGTGCTGGGCGTCACGGAGCCGTACTCGGCCGGCCTGGCCGGCGGCGGCTTCATGGTGTACTACGACGCCAGGCAGCGCAAGGTGTTCACGATCGACGGCCGGGAGACCGCTCCCCAGGCCATGACGTCCACCTCGCTGGAAGGCATCCCGTTCGAGGAGGCCGTCACCAGCGGCCTGTCGGCGGGCGTGCCGGGCACGGTCGCCAACTGGGACCTGGCCCTGCGCAGGTTCGGCACGCTCTCGCTCAAACAGGCGCTCCAGCCCGCGATCGAGGTGGCCTCCAAGGGCTTCGTCGTCGACCAGACCTTCTACGACCAGACCGCCGCCAATGCCACCCGCTTCAAGGACATCGCCTCCACGGCCGCCCTGTACCTGCCGAACGGCGCCCCGCCGCCCGTCGGCTCGGTCTTCAGGAACCCCGAGCTCGCCGCCACCTACCGCGAGCTGGGCAGGCGCGGCCCCGGCTGGCTGTACGGCGGCCAGTTGGGCAAGGAGATCGTGGCCACCGTCAAGAACCCGCCGGTCACCCCCGGCAGCACCCGCAACGTCAGGCCGGGCCTGATGGAGCTGTCCGACCTGCGCGCCTACCGCGCCCTCATGCGCGAGCCCACCAAGATCTCCTACAAGGGCCTGGACGTGTACGGCATGGCCCCGCCCTCCTCCGGCGGCTCCACGGTCGGCGAGGCGCTGAACATCCTGGAGGCGCTGCCGCGGGTGGGCCTGCACGAGTACCTGGAGGCGTCCAGGCTGGCCTTCGCCGACCGCGGCAGGTACGTCGGCGACATCCCGGGCGTGCCGCTGCGCGAGCTGCTGTCCGACGGGTTCGCCAAGGAGCGGGCGTGCCTGGTCGGCGACACCGCCATGCCGCACCCGGCCGCGCCGGGGCAGCCCGACGGCTCGTACGAGGGCTGCCCGCCCGCCACAGAAGCCGCCACGCCGGTCGCCCAGGAGGGCCCGGAGACCACGCACCTGGTCGTGGCCGACCGCTGGGGCAACGTGCTCGCCTACAACCTGACCATCGAGTCGACCGGCGGCAACGGCATCGTGGTGCCGGGCCGCGGCGTGCTGCTCAACAACGAGCTGACCGACTTCACCTTCGGCCCCGCCCCGGGCGACCCGAACCTGCCGGGCCCCGGCAAGCGGCCGCGCTCGTCGATGGCGCCGACGCTGGTGTTCGACGACGGCAGGCCGGTGCTGGCGGCCGGCTCGCCCGGCGGCTCCACGATCATCACGACCGTGCTGCAGATTCTGGTCAACCGGTACGAGTTCGGCATGAGCCTGCCCGACGCGCTGGCCGCGCCGCGCGCCACCCAGCGCAACACCGCGCAGACGCAGGCCGAGCCGGCGTTCCTGGCCCGTTACCAGGCGGAGCTGGAGGCCAAGGGGCACTCCTTCGCGCCGAACCCGGAGATCGGCGCCGCCACGGCGCTGGAGTTCCTGGGCAGGAGCCGGATCCAGGCCGTGGCCGAGCCGTCCCGCCGGGGCGGGGGCAGCGCGCTGGTGGTCTCCGCTAGTAGATGAGCTCGTAGGCGCCGGGCTTCACCCTGCGGGTGCGCGCCCAGTACTCGAAGGAGAAGCCCGGCCAGATCGTCCGGTTCACCCCGTGCTCGTCCAGGTACCAGGAGCGGCAGCCGCCCGCGTTCCAGACCAGCGGGTCGAGCCTGGCCCGCAGCCGGTCGTTGAACGCCCGCTGCGCCTTCGGCCGCACGTCCACGGCCCTGGCCTGGGTGCGGGAGAGCAGACGCAGGCACTTGACGACGTAGCGGGCCTGCGACTCGATCATGAAGACGACCGAGTTGTGGCCGAGCCCGGTGTTGGGGCCGAGCAGGAAGAACAGGTTGGGGAAGCCGGAGGTGGTGATGCCGAGGTAGGCCTCGATGCCGTCGCGCCAGGCCTCCTGGAGCTTCAGGCCGTCCCTGCCGATGATCCGCTGCTCGGTGAGCGCGTCGGTGACCTTGAAGCCGGTGCCGTAGACGATCGCGTCGGTCTCGCGCTCCGCCGCTCCCGCCACGATCGAGCGCTCGCGGACCTCGGTGATCCCGTCGGTGACCAGGGAGACGTTCTCCCTGGTCAGGGCCGGATAGTAGTCGCTGGAGATGATGATGCGCTTGCAGCCGATGAGGTAGTCGGGGGTGAGCGCGCGGCGCAGGTCCGGGTCGGGCACCTGGGCGCGCAGGTGGCGCAGCGCGAGGTGCTCGTGGGCCTTCATCAGGCGGGGGTCCACGGCGAAGCCTAGTGCCCGGGTCTCCAGCGCCCAGTAGATGCCGGCGCGCAGGGCCCTGGCCATGCCGGGCAGGCGCAGCAGCCGCCGGGCGGCGGGGGAGAAGGCGAAGTCGGGCTTGGGGTGCAGCCAGGGGGCGGTGCGCTGGTAGACGGTGACGTGCCCGGCGGTGCGGGCGAGCTGGGGGACGAACTGGACGGCGGAGGCGCCGGTGCCGATGACGGCCACGCGCTTGCCGGTCAGGTCGGCCGAGTGGTCCCACTCGGCGGAGTGGAACGCGGGCCCGGCGAAGCTCTCCCGCCCCGGCAGGTCCGGAAATTTCGGGACGTGGAGGGCGCCGATGGCGGAGACCACGGCGTGGGGGCGCAGGGTGTCGCCGTCCTCCGTGGTGACCGTCCATGACCTGGCGGCGTCGTCGTATTCCATCGACACGACGTGCTTGCCGTACCTGACGTGGGGGGTGATGCCGTACTTGACCAGGCAGGCCCGCAGGTACGCCTGGATCTCCTCCTGCGGCGAGAACATCCGCGACCAGCCGGGGTTCAGCTCGAACGAGTAGGAGTACATGTGCGACGGCACGTCGCAGGCGCAGCCGGGATAGGTGTTGTCGCGCCAGGTGCCGCCCGGCTCCGCGGCCTTCTCCAGGATGACGAAGTCGTGGTAACCGGCCTGTTTGAGGTTGATGGCCATGCAGATCCCGGCGAATCCGGACCCGACGATCACGATCCCTGGCACGGGCTCCTCCCGGACTTATTGGACAATGAGTCCAATGTAGCCGTTGACGGGAACGACGAAAACCCGCCACGGCTCCGCGGCGGGTGAAACTGTCGGCTGTCTTACTGCAGCAGCAGGAAGGCGGCGACGCCGATGATCACGATGACGGCCACGACCGCGATGATGGGCACGAGGGGCGACTTCTTCGGCTTGGCCACGGACTCCTGCTCGCGCGCGTTCGCGAACGCGCGAAAGGCCTGGGTGTTGCCCGCCGGGTCGATGTGCTGGTCAGACATGGGGAGCAGCCTAGCGTGCGTGCCTGCGACGTTTGCGTCTTTTGGCGGGATCCGTAGTGATGGGCTGATTAGGGGACCACCCCACCCGCCGGATAGCTTGGAAGCATGCTCAGGACCCTGTTCTCGCCGCGCCTCATGGGGCTGCACCTGCTCACGATCGGGGTCCTGGTCTCGTTCATCCTGCTCGGCCGCTGGCAGCTCGGCGTCTTCCAGGATTCGGGAAAGCCGCGTGTCTCCACCGACCCCGAGCCCGTCGCGGTCGCCACCCTCGCCAGGCCCGGCGCCCAGATGAACGGCGAGCACGTGGGCCGCAGGGTCACCGCCGAGGGCGTCTACGAGCCCGGCCGCCAGCTCCTGGTCGCCGACCGGCAGGCCGACGTGGACGCGCCGGGCGGCAACGTCTCGCGCGGCGAGGGCTACTGGGTGCTCACCCCGCTGCGGCTCGACGACGGCACGCTGATGCCGGTGGTGCGCGGCTGGGTGGCCCAGCCGGGCGACCCCGCCGTGGCGGCCGTACCGCAGGGCCGGGTCGCGGTGGCCGGGCGGCTGCGGCCGCAGCAGGGCACCGACAGCGTGCAGCGGCGCGCCGAGGGCCTGCCCGCCGGCCAGGTGCAGACGGTGTCCACGGGCGAGCTGGTCAACCTGTGGGCCGGGCAGCAGGTCCGCACCGGCTTCGTCGTCGCGCAGCCCGCCTCCGGCTCGCTGGCGCAGGTCAAGGTGGCTCCGCCCGTGGTCGGCGGCACGCTCACGTGGCGTAACCTGGCTTATGCCGCCAACTGGTGGATCTTCGCTGGATTCGCCGTCTTCATGTGGTTCCACTTCGTACGCGACGCCGTGCGGAGCGACCGGGACCGCGGCAAGTCGTCCCCTGAGATGGTTCTGGAAGGTTAACGGTGGAATCGGCTCTCAAACCCTTCCGGGTGCTCGCGTACGTGGTCGGGGTCATGCTGCTGGTGCTCTGCGTGGGCATGGTCCTTCGGTACGGCTTCGGCGAGGCCGCCATGTCGAAGATCATCGCCCCCATCCACGGCGGGCTCTACATGATCTACCTGATCGCGGTCATGAACCTGGGCATGAAGGCGCGCTGGTCGTGGCCGTACATGGCCGGGGTCATGCTCGGCGGCACGGTGCCGTTCCTGTCCTTCTACGTGGAGAGAAGGGTGACCCAGCGCGTCCAGGGCGCGCTGGCGGCGGCGGAGGCCTGAGGCCCCCGCCGCGAACCAGGGGCTAGTGGCCGATGCCGCGCCTGCGCGCCCTCTTGAGCCGCTCGCGCTGCGACGGGTCGAGCATCAGGTAACCCACCACCGGGGCGGCGACCACGCCGAGGACGACCAGCAGGGTGACCCAACCGGGAAAGATGATCCACGAGAGCAGGACCGCGACGCCTGCGCCAATCGCGTACTTCTGTATTGGCGACATCCTCAACATCCTCCGAACGCGGAGCGCGCGCCCCGCCTCTCCCACATTCTGCGTCGCCTGTCCAACGTGTGAACCCTCCGCGAGGTTCCGTGTCGCGATGTATCTCAAATGTTGTGCGGCTCGCCGGCCACGATCGCGAGCAGTTCGCGGCGCACCTCGTCCGCTGCCGGGCGCTGCGACGGGTCGCCCGACAGCAGCCTGAGCAGCACGGGAGCAAGCGCGCCCGCCCTGGTCAGCGGCGCTCCCGGCGCGGGCGGCGCGCCCTCGACGGCGGTGAACAGCGTGGCGCCGAGCGACCACAGATCGGCCGTCCGCGTCGCCGCGCCCTCCGGCGCCGTGTACGCCGGGAGCGTTCCCGACCTCGGCAACGGCAGCAGGCACGCCCGCCCCGAGGCGTCCACGAGCACGTTGCCCGGCTGCACGCCGCCGTGGAAACCGCCGCCCGCCACCAGCCGGTCGAGCACGGCCAGCCCGATCGCCGCCACCCGCGCGGGCGGCAGCGGGCCCGACGCCTCGATCACCGCGTCCAGCGGCCGGTCCACGGCCAGCCGGTCGAGCGTCTCGCGCACCACCTCCACCGCCGGCGGGCCAGAAGGATGCAGCATCGCCCTGATCAGCGACCTGAACGGGTCGGCGCCCGCGGCCGGCACCTGGCCCGGCGGCCGGCCCTCCACCGCGAAGTGCAGCGTGGCGGCCAGCGACCACAGGTCGGCCGAGGGCAGCGTGCTGAGGCTGGGGAACCCGAACCCGGCCAGCATCGCCCGCCCCGTCGCCGTGAGCAGCACGTTGCCGGGATCGACCCGGCCGTGCACGATCCCCGCCGCGTGCGCCTCGCTCAGGGCCGCCAGCACGCAGACGCCCGCCCTGGCCGCCTGCGCCACGGGCAGCGGGCCGCGCGAGCGCACCGCCTGCTCCAGCGACACCCCCGAGACGAACTCCATGACCAGCCACGGCGCGCCGTTCTCGATCAGCACGTCCAGCACCCGCACCACGGACGGATGCCGCAGCCCCGTGGCCCTGCGCGCCTCGAACAGTGCCGAGTCGCGCAGCTCCGGCGGCACCCGCAGCTCCCTGACCGCGACGTCACGGTGCCGCACCTCGTCGAACGCCAGGCGCACCGACCCCGCGCCCAGGGGGTTGAGCAGCCGGTAACGGCCGCTCAGCTTCCTCGTCTCACCCATGCGACACGCACGCCGACGTCATGCCGCGCCGCCCGCCAGCCAGCTCTCGTGCGCCTCCGACACCTTGCGCCAGAGCTTGTCCTTCTCCCCGGCGCTCACGTCGTCGAGCGGCAGCAGGAACACGTCCGCCAGCGCCGCGTAGTAGTCGCGCGCCGTGTCCAGCATCACCGAGTGCGCGCCCCTGCCCAGGCGCGTCAGCGACAGCCCGCGCAGCGAGTCCACGCCGTACGCGTCCCGCCGCTGCACCGTCGCCACCCGGACAAACCCCGACGTAGGGGACGTGGTGAGCTCCCGATGCTTGTCGGCGAACACCGACATCTCCACCGCTGTCAGACCGAAGTCCATGCCCTCGAACGAGCCGGCCGGATCATGATCGAGCCGCCAGCCGCCGGGCACGACCTCCGACGGCCGCAGCACGTACTGGAAGGGCCCCTGCCGATACGTGCCCGCCACCAGCGGCAGCGGCTCGTGCAGCGCGTCGCCCAGCCCCAGGTCCGCCAGCCACTCACCGCCCGGATTGCCGTCAGAGGGCAGGCCGCGCACCGTCAGCACCAGATGGTTGCCCGTCAGGCCCGGCTTTTTGCCGCGGCCCTGCACGCCGCCGTAGTGCCGGGTCACCTGGTAGCCGAGCGCCCTGGCGAGCTGCGAGAACGCGCCGTTCAAGTGGTAGCAGTAGCCGCCGCGGCCCCCGATGATGCGCTCGGCGGACTCGACGGGATCGACGGTGGTCGGGCGGCCCAGCCAGATCTGCAGCGCCTCGTACGCGACCTTCTCGACGTGCGCGACGTGCAGCGCGCGCAGCGACTCGGCGCTGGTGGGGGCGGTGAGCAAGCCGGGCAGGCCGAGACGGCGGAGGTAAGCGGCGGTGTCCACCCGCCAAGTCTGCACGGTTTGTGCACGGATTTGGGAGTGTCGTCTGCACAGGGCGCTTCTAGGCTTTCGTACGTGGCAGAGCAGCGACGCATCCTCGTGGTCGAGGACGACGTGACGATCGCGCTGGCCGTACGCAACCGCCTGGCGGCAGAGGGATTCGACGTCAGGGTGGCGGGTGACGGGCAGGACGCGCTCGTTCAGTACGGCAACGCGGAACCGGACCTGGTGATCCTCGACCGGCTGTTGCCGGGGCTCGACGGCCTGGAGGTGTGCCGCAGGATGCAGGCCGCCAGGCCCGTGCCCGTGCTCATGCTGACCGCGCTCGGCGACGAGACCGACGTGCTCGTCGGCCTGGGCGTCGGCGCCGACGACTACCTGGCCAAGCCGTTCAGCATGCGTGAGCTGGTGGCCAGGATCCACGCGCTGCTGCGGCGGGTCGAGCGGGCGGCCCAGCTCGCCGCCGAGGACACCGTGATCAGGGTCGGCGAGGTCGAGATCGACACCGCCGCCCGCCGCGTCTTCGTGGCCGGGGTCGAGGCGCAGCTCACCAGGACCGAGTTCGACCTGCTGCGCCGCCTGGCCGAACGGCCCGGCCAGGTCTTCGAGCGCGACCGCCTGCTGTCCGACGTGTGGGGCTTCTCCGAGGCGGCGGCCACCAGGACCGTGGACAGCCACGTCCGCGCGCTGCGCCGCAAACTCGGCTCGGACGTCGTCCGCACCGTGCACGGCGTCGGCTACGCCCTGGTGCGGCGATGAACCCCCTCGACTTCCTCGGCCGGATCAAGGTCAAGCTCGGCATCGTGATCGTGCTCGCCGTGGGCACCGCGTTCGTGGTGAACGAGGTCGGCATCAACTCCGGCTTCTCCCGCGAGGTCCGCATCGCCGTCGCCGTCATCCTGGCGCTGATCATGGTGCAGGTGCTGGCCATGGGCATGACCAAGCCGCTGCGCCAGATGGCCAGCGCCGCCCAGACCGTCGCCAAGGGCAGCTACACCCTGCGCGTCCAAGCCACCTCACGCGACGAGGTGGGCGAGCTGGCCAGGGCGTTCAACGCGATGGCGGCCGACCTCGGCGAGGTGGACCGGCAGCGGCGCGAACTCGTCGCCAACGTCAGCCACGAGCTGCGCACCCCCATCACCGGCCTGCGCGCCGTCCTCGAGAACGTCGTGGACGGCGTCTCCGCCGCCGACCCCGTCACCATGCGCACCGCGCTCGCCCAGACCGAACGGCTCGGCCGGCTCGTCGCCCAGCTCCTCGACCTGTCGCGGCTCGACTCCGGCGCCCGGCTCATCGAGGCCGAGGCCGTCGAGCTGGCGCCGCTGATCGAGCAGGCGGTGCGCGAGGTGTCGCTGGCGCGCGAGGACGTGGTCATCCGGCCGTCGGCCCCCGCCGACCTCGTCGTCAGCGCCGACCCCGACCTGCTCGCCCAGGTGCTGGCCAACCTGCTCGACAACGCCGTACGGCACAGCCCGCCCGGCGGGGTCGTGACCGTCGCGGGCACGGCCGAGGGCAGCGAGGTGCGGGTCACCGTCGCCGACCAGGGGCCGGGGATTCCCGCCTCGGCTCAGGGGCGGGTCTTCGAGCGGTTCTCCCGGCTCGACGCGGGGCGGGCCGCCGACGCGGGAGGGGCCGGGCTGGGGCTGGCCATCGTGAAGGAGATCGTCGAGCTGCACGGGGGGTCCATTCGGATCGACGACTGTTCGGGGTGCCGGATGGTCGTCGCATTACCAGGGAGGACGACGATGGCGGATGGTGTGACCGGTGAGGCTGTCAGTTCGCCACCGGTGTCCGGCGAGAGCGGCACCACGGAGCAGGCGGTGGGTGAAGGCGTTCCCGCCGACGTGGCTGCGGGGGTTGCGGCGAGCGGTGATGCGGTGAGCGGCCTGGCGACGACCGAGGCCGCGGCGAGTGGCGCTGACGCGAGCAGCGGCGTGGCGGGCAGCGGCGTGGCGAGCGACGCCGCAGCGGGCGCCGCAGCGGGCGGCCTGGCGGGTGGCGTGGCGGCTTCGGGTGGCGTGGCGGCTTCGGGCGGCGTGGCGGCGACCGGCGCCACCGCGGGCGGCGCGGCGACCGGCCTTGCGGCGGGTGTGGCGGCGGGCGGTGCCCAGGCAGGCGGCGTTCCGGCAGGCGGCGTTCCAGTGGGTGGTGTTCCGGTGGGCGGTGTCCCGGCGGGCGGTGTCCTGATGGGCGGGCCGGTGGGCGGGCCCGTGGGCGCGTACCTGCCGCCCAACCCCCCCACCCCGGGCACGAACCTGGCCAGGATGTTCGGCGGCGGCGTCATCGGCCTCCTGGTGGGCGTCCTGGTGGGCATGTTCGCCGCCGTCCTGGCCAGCGTGACGATCGGCGACGGGATGGCCCTGATCACCCTGGTCGGCTGCACGGCCCTGCTGGCGGCCGTGGGCGCCGCCATGGGCGCCGGTTCGGGCCGGAGGGCGGCGGCCGCGGCGTACCAGGCGACGGTCCCGTACCGGAGCCAGGTGGGCCCTGTCCCGCCGTATGTGCCGCCGCCGCTGTTCCCCAGGCCGGAGCTGCCGGACCCGCCCAGGTGGCTGCTGCCGGCGGCGGCGGGGGCCGGGGTGTTCGCGGCGGTGGCGCTGCCCGAGGCGCAGGTGGGGCTGGGGATCGTGCTGGTGGCGATGGTGCTGGGCGCGGCGGCGCTGCCGGCGGTGTTGCGGCGGATGACGCCGTGGACGGTGGCGTTCGGCGCGACGGCGTACTGGCTGATCTCGATGGCGGCGGTGCGGGACGCGGACTGGCTGGTGGGGATCCTGCTCGTGGCGGGGGCCGGGCTGGGCGCGCTGGCCGTGTCGGGCGCGGGCGCCGGCTGGCTGGGCGTGATCAGGGGCGGCGTCTCGGTGCTGCTGGCGCTCGGTCCTGTGCCGTGGTTCCTGGCGCAGCCGTTGAAGCGGCTGACGGCCAGGCGGCGGGTGCTGCCGATGGTGGCCGCGCTGGGCATCACGGCGGTGCTGCTGCTGGTGTTCGGGTTGCTGTTCTCCTCGGCGGACGCGGTGTTCGCCTCGTACGTGGAGCGGCTGACCACGGCCCCCGACTGGGCCGAGTCGATGCCGGGGCGGATCTTCCTGTTCGCGCTGTTCGGGGTGCTGCTGGCGGCGGTGGTGCTGGTGGCGCTGCGGCCGGTGGTGGACCCGGTGGGGCCCGAGACGAAGTTCAGGGTGAGCACGAGCGTCTGGCTGGTGCCGCTGACGGCGGTGAACCTGCTGTTCGCCTCGTTCGTGGCGGTGCAGATCACGGCGCTGTTCGGCGGGAACACCCTGGTTCTGAAGACGGCGGGCCTGACCTACGCCGAGTACGCCAGGCAGGGCTTCTTCCAGCTCGTGGTGGTCAGCGTGTTCGTGCTGGGCATCGTGGCGGTGGCGGCCGGGCTGCTCAGGGTGGAGCGGCGGGAGCGCTGGCTGCTGGCGGTGCTGCTGGGCGTGCTGTGCGGGCTGACCATGGTGGTGCTGGCCTCGGCGCTGCACCGGATGAACCTCTACACCGACGCCTACGGCCTGTCGCGGCTGCGGCTGTCGGTGCAGGCGACGGTGTGGTGGCTGGGCGCGCTGTTCGCGCTGGTGCTGCTGGCGGGCGCGGCGCGGTTGCTGGGCCGCGGCTCAGGCTGGCTGCCCCGGACGATCGTGCTGATCACCGGGCTGAGCCTGGGCGCGTTCGCGGTCGTCAACCCCGACCTGCGGGTGGCGCAGACGCAGGTGGAGGTGCGCGGCCCCGCCAAGATGGACTCCGACTACCTGGGCGACCTGGGCGCGGAGGCGGTGCCGGCCCTCGACCGGCTGCCCGAGCCGCAGCGCAGTTGCGTGCTGTCGGCCGTGGTGGCGGCCAACGGGCTGGACCGTCCCGACCCGTGGAACGGCTGGAACCTGGCCCGCTCGCTGGCCCGCGACGTGCTGGCGGAGCGGCCGGTGCGCGACGAGTTCGATTGCTCGAAGGTGGAGACGCGGGTCCCTGATTAAATCCAGGAGTGACCTTCGACATAGTGATCAGCGGTGGGCGGGTGCTCGACGGAACGGGCGCCCCGCCGTACCGGGCGGACGTGGGGATCGCGGGCGACCGGGTCGCGGCCGTCGGCAGGCTCGACGGCGCGCGGGCGGGCACGGTGATCGACGCGGTGGGGCGGTTCGTCGCGCCGGGTTTCGTCGACTGCCACGCGCACGGCGACGCGGCCGTGTTCGACGCGGACGTGCAGCGGGCGGCGCTGCGGCAGGGGGTCACGACGTTCGTGCTGGGGCAGGACGGGCTGTCGTTCGCGCCTGGCTCGGCCGCGACCGTGGCCTACGTCTCGCGGTACTTCGCCGCGGTCAACGGCGCGCTGACGGACGGGCCGCTGACGGTGGCCGGCCTGCTGTCCGGCTACGACAGGGCGGTGGCGCTGAACACCGCGTACCTGCTGCCGCACGGCACGATCCGCTACGACGTCATGGGCCCCTCGCCCGAGCGGGCGGGGCGCGAGGAGCTGGCGGCGATGCTGCGGCACGTCGAGCGGGGGCTGTCGGAGGGCGCCGTCGGGCTGTCGAGCGGGCTGGAGTACCTGCCGGGCCGTTACGCGGACGCGGACGAGCTGGCCGCCCTGTGCGCGCCGCTGAAGGGCCTGCCGTACGTCACGCACATGCGTGCCTACGGCGAGCGGGCCGGCGTGGGCATGACCGAGGTGGCGGAGATCGCCGGGCGCTCGGGCGCGGCCGTGCACGTCTCGCACCTGCACGGGCCGGCCGGCGTGCTGCTGCCGCTGGTCGAGGAGGCCCTGGGCAAGGGCGTGGACCTCACCTTCGACACCTACCCCTACCTGCGCGGCAACACGATTCTGGCGATGCTGGTGCTGCCGGACCACGTGCCGGGCGCCGACACGGAGGCGGCGCTGGAGATGATCGCCTCGGACGCGCTGGACGAGTGGTGGCCGTCGCTGTCCGGCGTGTGGCCGCGCGTGACGATCTCGCACGCGCCGGGCCTGGCCTGGGCCGAGGGGCTGACGCTGGTGGCGGCGGCCGAGCGGGCCGGGGAGGAGCCGGCCGCGTTCTGCCGCAGGCTGCTGATCGAGACGCGGCTGGAGGCGGGCGCCGTCATCACCCGTCCCGACGAGGGGCGGGAGGGCGAGGAGTCCGTACGCCGGATGCTGCGGCACCCGTCCCAGACCGGCGGCTCCGACGGCATCTACGTGGGCGGCCATCCGCATCCGCGCGGGTTCGGCGCGTTCGCCAGGTTCCTCGGCCGGCACGTCAGGGAGCTGGGCGACTGGACGTGGGAGCAGGCGGCGGTGCACCTGTCGGCGCATCCGGCGAGGCGGTTCGGGCTGGCCGACCGGGGGCTGTTGCGGCGCGGGTTCGCCGCCGACGTGGTGGTGTTCGACCCGGCCACGGTGGGCGACCTGGCCACCTACCCCGAGCCGCGCACACCGGCGGAAGGGGTGGACGACGTGCTCGTGTCCGGCGTGCGCGTGCTGGCCGGCGGCGAGCTGACGGGCGCGACCCCGGGGCGCGCGCTGCGGCCCTCGTGAGCGGTGGCCGGGCATGCGTCGCGGCCCTTGTGAGAGGTGGCCGGGCGCGCGCCGCGCCCGTTGTGAGCGATAAGGTCGGAGCCGGAATCAGAGGGGGTGTTGTGCCGGCGATCCTCGGTCAGTCGGTCTTCGACGGCGGGCTCGAATTTCCCGCGATGGTGGTGCACCGGGACGCGCTGGAGCACAACGTCTCGACGATGGCGGCGTTCGTCCGCGACCACGGCATGGAGCTGGCGCCGCACGCCAAGACGCACATGTCGGCGGAGATCGCCGCGATGCAGCTCGCGGCGGGCGCGTGGGGTCTCACGGTCGCCACGCCCCGGCAGGCGGTGGCGGCCAGGTCGTTCGGCGCCGCCCGCGTCCTGGTGGCGAACCAGATCGTCGATCCGGCCGGGCTCACCTGGGCCGCCCACGAGCTGGAGCGGGATCCGGGCTTCGAGCTGCTCAGCTTCGCCGACTCCGTCGCCGGCGTCGACATCCTGGCCGCGCACGCCGGCTCCCGGCCGTTCAGGGTGCTGGTGGAGCTGGGGCACGAGGGCGGCAGGGCCGGCTGCAGGACGCTCGGCGAGCTGCTGGAGGTGGCCTCGTACGCGCAGGCCACGCCCGGCGTCGAGCTGGCGGGCGTGGCCGGTTACGAGGGCGGGCTACGCACGGGCGCGGAGGTGCGCAAGTACCTCGACGGGCTGCAGGAGGCCGTCGAGTACGTCCGCGTGAAGAACCCCGTGCTCACCGTGGGCGGCAGCCAGTGGTTCGACGTGATCGGCCGCGAGCTGGTCGCCACCCAGGCCCGCATCCTGCTGCGCAGCGGCGCCTACGTCACCCACGACGACGGCTACTACCGCGAGCGCACGCCGTTCAACCGCATCGACGGCGAGCTGCGCCCGGCCCTGGAGGTGTGGGCGCACGTGCTGTCCGTGCCCGAGCCGGGGCTGGCCATCGTGGGCATGGGCAAGCGTGACGCCCCCTACGACGAGGGCCTGCCGATCCCGCGCCGCGGCGGCGTGACGATCGTGAAGATGCAGGATCAGCACACCGTGGTCCGCGCCACCGGGCTCAAGCCCGGTGATCTGCTGGCCTTCGGCATCTCCCATCCCTGCACGGCGTTCGACAAGTGGCGAGTTCTGCCGCTGGTGGACCGGGACTACCGTGTCGTTGGCACGATAAGCACGAACTTCTAGGAGATGCAGTGAAAAAGGAGCTCCGGACCACGGACGGCGCCGCCCCGGTCGGCGCCTACTCCCAGGGTCTCGTCGTGGGCGACTTCGTCTACACCTCCGGCGCGGGCCCGCTCGACCCGCAGACCGGCGAGGTCGTCGGCGACGACGTGGCCGCCCAGACGCACCGCACCATGCAGAACCTCGGCGCCATCCTGGCCGCCCACGGCCTCGGCTTCGACGACGTGGTCAAGGCCACGGTGCATCTGCAGCACCTCAAGCGCGACTTCGCCGCGTTCAACGAGGTGTACAAGTCGTACTTCAACCAGCCGTACCCCGTACGTACCACGGTGGGGTCCGACCTGATGGACATCCTGGTGGAGATCGACTTCGTCGCGCACAAGAGCGCTTAAGGTCTGCTTGTGGACAGTTCGGTGTACGTCTTCGTCGAGGACCTGCGCGGCGAGGGCGTCGAGCGGGTGCTCGACAGGATCAGCGGGTACGGCGTGTCCGGCATCACCGTCGGCGCCGTGCACCACGCCTCCCGCGACGTCACCCCGCACGGGCTGTCCCGGCTGACGCTGCGCCACGACGGCGCGCACTTCACCCCGCCGCCGGAGCTGTTCGACGGGCTCAGGCTGGCTCCGGTGCCCGGCTACCTGGATGCCTTCGACGGGCTTCGCGAGGCTTGTGCGAAACGGTCCATGAAGCTGCACGGCTGGACGGTCTTCCTGCGCAACGCCACGATCGGCACCGAACATCCCGACGTGACCGTACGCGACTGCTTCGGCGACCGCGGCTCGCTCACCGACCTGTGCCCCGCCCACCCGGACGTGCGCGACTACGCCGTCGCGCTGGCCAGGGCGGTGGCCAGGCTCGGGGTCGACAGCGTGGTGGCCGAGTCGCTGCACTTCAGGCCGCTCAAGCCGCAGCGCTCCTTCGTGCCGCTCGGGCCGATGGACGCCTACCTGTTCGCGCTCTGCTTCTGCGACTACTGCATGCGCAGGGCCACCGACCTGGGCGTGAACGCCGAGGTGGCGCGCGAGGAGTGCGCGCGGATCGTGGGCGGCGTCTTCGACGGCGACCCGCCGGCGCAGGGCGAGGTGACCAGGGCGGCGCTGACGGCGTACGCGGGGCCCGACGTCGTGGCCTACGCCCGCGCCCGCTCCGAGACGGTCACCACGCTGGTGTCGGAGGTGGCCTCGGCGGTGGCGGCCGAGGGCTCGAAGCTGGTGTTCATCGACTCGACGGGGGCGGTCAAGGGGTACACCGACGGGCTCCCCACGCCCGGTCTGGCCGCGCACGACGCGTGGCAGCTCGGGGTGGACCTGGTGGCGCTGGGCGATCTGGTGCCCGCCTTCGGGGTGCTGGCGTACGCGCGTGACGCGGCGCGGGTGGCCGACGACGTGGGCGCCTACCTGCGGTCCGTGGGCAAGGACCGCGAGGTGCGGGCCGTGCTGCGGCCCGGGTATCCCGACAGCGACTCCACCGACCGGCTGGTGGCCAAGGCCCGCGGGGCCAAGGCGGCCGGGGCGCTGGCGGTGGACTTCTACGCGTACGGGCTGGTGCCGCACCCCGTCCTCGACCGCATCCCGGCCGCGCTGTCGCTCTAGCCGGTCACGACAGGTTCTTCTGCCTGACCTGCCACGGCCCCGCGCAGAGCCCGCAGTTCGGCCCTGCGAACGCGGCCCTGGCCGTGGCGTCGCCCTTGAGCTGCCACTTCAGCCAGAGCGCACCCACCCGGCCGAACTCGCCGCCGTTGGGCTGGGAGTAGGTGCCGAAGTGCCCCACGTCCAGGTTGCCCATGAACGCGGGCAGCCCGGCGGGCAGCCGGTTCCAGTCGTCGAGCGCGTTCTCGTAGGCGATGTCGCTGGGCCCGCCGATGAAGTAGCCGATGGGCGCGTGCAGGCGGGAGAGCTGAGCCTTGTCCAGCGCGCTCATGATGCCGCTGTTCCAGATGCCGGTTGTTGTCACGCGCGGGTCGTCCGACACCTCATATGCTTCGAGTCCGCCGCACGACTGTCCCATGACGGCGATCTTCGTGGTGTCGATCCTGCCGCGGTACCTGCTGGTGGTGCGGCTGTTCTCGGCGATCGCCCAGTCGATCGCGTCGATCAGCATGTCGGCGTCGGTGCTGCCGGTGCCGCCGGGGCGCCCGTTCGCGATGACCAGGAAGCCGTGGGACGACAGCTCCTTGAGGAAGTTCTCGAACCAGGTGCCGTCGGCGCGGCAGGCGCCGTTTCCCCAGGCCACGATGGGTAGCCGCACGCCCGTGGGCAGGGTCGCGGGGCGGTAGACCGTGTGGCGGGGCAGGCGCAGGGTGGTCTCGTAGTCGGCCGGATAGGGTCCTGAGCCTCCGGGGGCGGCCTGCGCGGGCGCGGCCGGCACGGTCAGGATCGTGCCGGCCAGCACGATTCCCGCCCCGGTCGCGGTGGCGCGTCGGATGAGCTGCCCGAGCTTCATGAATCCTCCTGGGGTCGCTCGACTCGGTGCCGCGACCTTCGCACAGGGGGTCAGGGGGATCAATGGATCACGGGCATGACTGGTGATATTACCGATGCCGACCGTCATAGAAACGGTCGGCTATTAGATGCCGTCGAGCAGGGCCGCGACCGCGTCGGTGGCGAAGTCGTCGTCCAGCCGCAGCCCGCGGAAGACCGCCCGCATCCACACCGCGCCCGCCAGCAGATCGACGATGAGCATCGGGTCCACCGACGCCGCCAGCTCGCCCCGGCCCACCGCCCGCTCGAAGATCTCCCGCTCCCTGGCGAACCGGTCGGCGAAGAAGCGCCGCGCGTCCAGCTCGGGATGGCGGACGGCGGCGCCGAGCGCGGCCACCGCGATGTCGCTGCCCGGCGGCTCGGTCAGCAGCCGCCTGACGCCCTCCACCAGCGCCACCAGGTCGCCGCGCAGGCTCCCCGTGTCGGGCGGGTCGAAGCCGAGCACGTCCGACTCGACCAGCGCCGCCCCCAGCAGCGCCGCCTTCGACGGCCACCACCGGTAGATCGTCGTCTTGTTGACGCCCGAGCGCTCGGCGACCCCCTCGACGGTCAGCCCGTCGTAGCCCCTCTCGGCGACCAGCCGCATCGTCGCATCGAAGATCTCCTGCTGCTTCCTCGGCGCCATGCGGCTCATTCTCTCCCGGTGAACGCTCTCCCGGTGAACGCCGTGAGCACCCCCAGCCCGAGGTAGACGACGCCGCTCACGTACCGCATGCTCCTGGCCGCGCGGTCGAGCCGCCTGCCCAGGGCGCCGGCGGTGAGGGCGTACACGACGTCGGAGATCAGCCCCAGGAGCAGCAGCGTGAGGCCGAACACCACCACCTGCAGCGCGGCCGAGCCCGACTCCGGGTGCACGAACTGCGGCAGCAGCGCCAGGAAGAACAGCAGGGTCTTCGGGTTGAACACGTTGACCAGCAGGCCCTCCACGAACACCTTGCGCAGCGGCTGCGGCTCAGGCCGGCCCGCCTCCACCGCCTTGCCGGTGGTGAACGCGCGGATGCCCAGGTAGACCAGGTAGGCTACGCCGGCCCACTTGATGATCGTGTACAGCGTGGCCGACTGCGCGATCACGTACGACAGGCCCGCGGCAGCGGCCGCGATGTGCAGCAGCGTGCCCACCTCGACGCCCAGCGCGCTGACGAGACCCGCCGCCCGGCCCTGGGAGAGGCCTCTGGCGGTGATGTAGAGGTGGTTCGGCCCCGGGATGAGCACCAGGACCGCCGAGGTTGTGAGGAAGAGCGCGAAGGTTGCGGGGGATATCACAAAGGAGCAGCGTAGGATGGTTTTGGTCTGTCGAAAGAGAGCCAATCTCCCACTGGAATCCCGGACCAATCAGCTGTCAGAGCGTCATGGCATAGTTTCTGACGTGAACGGTCTCCTTGTCGGGCGCTCCACTGAGCTGGCAGGCCTGGTGCGCGTGCTGGCCGCGGCCGGCGACGGCGTCGCTGGAGTGGCGCTCGTCGGCGGTGACGCGGGGATCGGCAAGACCCGGCTGATCACCGAGCTGGCCGGGGAGGCCCGCGAGCGCGGGTTCAACGTGCTGGTCGGGCAGTGTGCCGAGCTCGGCGACGCGCTGCCGTACCTGCCGCTGGCCGACGCCCTGCGCGGCGCCGAGCCGGTCGTGCGTGAGGCCGCCGCCGCGCACCCCATGCTGGGCCAGCTCCTGCCCGGCACGGAGAGCGCGCCGTCGGCGGGGCTCACCCAGCAGCGGCTGTTCGGCTCGCTGCTCAGCCTGCTCGCCGACGTGCAGCCGGTGCTCTTCGTGATCGAGGACCTGCACTGGGCCGACCGCTCCACCCGCGACCTGCTGGTCTTCCTCAGCCGCATGGTGCAGAGCGAGCGGGTCTGCGTCGTGGGCACCTACCGCACCGACGACCTGCACCGCCGCCATCCGCTGCGCTCCGTGCTGGCCGAGCTGAAGCGCCTGCCCACCGTGATGAGCGTGGAGCTGGGGCCGCTGGGCTCCGGCGAGATGTCTGACTACGTCACCACCCTGGGCGAGGTGGACGCCCAGGGGCTCGGGCTCATCGTCTCCCGCGCCGACGGCAACCCGTTCTACGCCGAGGAGCTGTTCGCGGCCATGGCCGAGGGCGACAGCCTGCCCGACGGCCTGGCCAGCCTGCTCATGTCGCGGGTCGAGGTGCTCTCCGAGGCCGGTCAGCGGGTGCTGCGGGCCGCCGCCGTGGCCGGCCGCCGCGTGGAGGACGAGCTGCTGCGCGAGGTGTCGGGGCTGCCGCTGGACGAGTTCGAGGAGGCGGTCAGGGAGATCGTCTCGCGCGGGCTGCTCAAGGTTCGGGGCCACGGTTACACCTTCCGCCACGCGCTGCTGCAGGAGGCCGTCTACACCGACCTGCTGCCTGGCGAGCGCACCCGGCTGCACGCCGCCCTCGCCCGCCTGCTCACCTCCCCGGCCGAGCTGGCCCACCACCACCTCGCGGGGCACGACCTGGCAGGGGCGCTGGCCGCGTCCGTCGAGGCGGGCAGGGAGGCCGAGCGGGTCGGCGCGCCCGCCGAGGCCCACAGTCACTACGACCGGGCGCTCGGCCTGTGGGACCGGGTGGACGACGCCGAGCGGCTGGCCGGGGAGACCCGCCTGGAGCTGGCCTTCCGCAGCGCCGTCATGGCCGCCGACAGCGGCGACAAGCACCGGGCCGTGGTGCAGCTCAAGGCGCTGCCCCAGACGTCCGAGGTGAGCGAGCGGCTCGCCTACTATCTGTACGAGTCGGACGACGCGGAAGGCGCGATCGCGGCGGCCGAACGCGCGGTGGCGAGCGCCGACGACGACGCGGCCCTCGCCCGCGCCATGGCCACCAAGGCCCGCACGCTGGTGTGGAGCCCGCGCCACCAGGAGGTCGAGGCCCTGACGAACGGGGCGCTGGAGACCGCCCGCAAGGCCGGGGCCAGGGACGCGGAGGTGGGCGCGATGCTCACCCAGGCCATCGTCGTCGAGTACCGCGGCGACGTGCAGCGGGCCCACGAGCTGGTCGACTCGGCCATGTCCAGGCCCAGCGGCGACCTGGCCATGGACCTGCGGGCGCGCTTCCACCACGCCCGCATCCACTACGAGCAGGGGCTGCTCGCGCACGCCGCCGAGGTGGCCGACGACGGCATCAAGGTGGCCTCCGAGAACGGGCTCAAGTGGAGCACCTACGGCACCGACCTGCGGTTCCTGCGCTTCCTCATCCACTACGTGGCCGGCGAGTGGGACCAGGCGGAGGCGGTCGCGGTCGGCTTCGGCGCCAGGGTGGGCACGGTGCCGGAGGCGACCCTGTCGTCGTTCGCGCTGTTCATCGAAGTGGCGCGGGGCCTGCCCGCGGTCGAGGACCGGCTGAGCTGGCTGCGGCCCTTCTGGTCCGACGAGCTGGTCTCGTACATGTCGAGGGGGCTGGCGGCCGAGCACGCGCTGTGGCGCGGCGACCCGGCGGCGGCGCTCGACCACGTGCGGGCGGTCATCGCGGCGCAGATCGACGGCGACGCGGGCAACATCCGGATGGCCGCCGTGGGGCTGTGGGCGCTGGCCGACCTGGGCGTCACCGACGGCGCCGACGACCTGCGCGCCCACGCCCGGCTGGCCATCGAGTCCGGCCCCACGGGCGAGGGCGTACACCTGGGGCCCGAGGGGCGGGCCTGGGCGCTGCGCGTGGAGGCCGAGTGGCACCGCGTGCACGGGCGGTACGACGTGGAGCTGTGGCGGCAGGTCGTGGAGGCGTTCGGCTTCGGGTTCGTGTACGAGAGCGCGCGGGCCCGCTGGCGGCTGGCCGAGGCGCTGCTGGCCGCCGGTGAGCGCGAGGCGGCGCAGGCGGAGTGGGAGCTGGCCAGGGAGGCGGCGGGCAGGCTCGGGGCCGTGCCGCTGGAGAACGCGCTGCTCGACTTCGGGCGCCGGGCCCGCTTCGCCGGGCCGGGGCAGGGGGCCGGGCACGGTTCCGGTTCCGCGTCCGGGGCCGGGTCCGGTGATGCCGGGCTGACGGCGCGGGAGGTCGAGGTGCTGCGGCTGGTCGCCGAGGGGTTGACCAACCGGGAGGCCGCGGAGCGGCTGTTCATCGCGCAGAAGACGGTCAGCGTGCACGTGTCGAACATCCTGGGCAAGCTCGGCGTCTCCACCCGCACCCAGGCCGCCGCCGAGGCCCGCAAGCTGGGTCTGCTGGGGTAGCGGCCGGGCCCGTCACGGTGGGGTGCGACAGGCCCCGCCCGCGCTCATCCGGAGGCGCCCCCGGCCAGGATCGAGGACACCTCGAACCGCTGTTTGAGGTAGCCGAACTCGAGCATGAGGTCCGCCACGCGCTGCACCCGCGCCGGGTCCACCGCCGTGGAGAAGCCGCCGAGCTTCATCGTCGAGGCCGTGGCCTGGTCGATCTTGGTGTACTTCTGCAGCGCGGCGGTGACCTCGGCCGAGTCCGAGCGGGCCAGCTCGGTCGCCTTGCGCAGGGCGCGCTGGAAGGCGGCCACGGACTTCGGGTTCTGCTGGGCGAAGGTGTCCGTGACCAGGTAACCGGCGATCGGGAAGTCGGCCAGCGGCCCGGTGAACAGGTCGCTGAGCATGACCGCGCCGAGCGTCTTCGCCGCCGCCTGATGGAACGGCTCCGGCAGGAGCGCCACGTCCACCTGGCCGCTCTCCAGCGCGCCGGCCATCTCGGGGAAGGGCCGCTCGACGAACTTCACGTCCTCGGGCCGCAGCCCGGCGGGCTTGAGCAGGGCGCTGACGGACAGGGTGGAGATGTTGTTCAGGGTGTTCACGCCGACCGTCCTGCCCTTGAGGTCGGCCACCTGGGTGATCGGGGAGCCCTTCTTCGTCATGAGCAGGAAGTTGCCGGGCTGGGCGGCGTACGCGTCGCCGACGATCTTGACCTTGACGGTGCCGCTGGCCGAGGCGAGCAGGGCGGAGACGTAGTTGCTGTGCAGCACGTCGAGCTTGCCGGAGACCAGGTCGGGCATCGCCGCCGCCCCGCCCGAGATCAGCTCTGTCTCGACCTTGAGCCCTTCGGCGGCGAAATAGCCCTTGTCGATGGCGATCTGAATGGGCGCCACCTCCGGCAGCGGCAACATCCCGATCCTGATTTCGGCCTTTTCCGGGCCGTTGGTTCGCTGGACCGAATTTCCGCCCCCGCCGCACGCGGTGAGCAGTAATGCGGCGACGCAGAGGGCGGGCAGGAATCGCTGACCTGACATGAACGCTCCTCAGGGAGTAAACGCGTTTAGGCAAAGGCCGATCTGCGAGCCTAACCGTGACCTGTGTCAAAGTCGCTACATTTTTGCGTCATGCCAGATGAGCGCCCTTTTCTCGAGCAGCAGAAAGCCCTGGTTCAGCAGATAGCCCAGCACCCCGAGCAGCACGATCGCCCCCCACACGCCCGGCAGGTCGAACGCCCGCTGCGCGGCTCTGAGCTGGAATCCGATGCCCTCGGTGCTGAAGAACTCCGCGATGACCATGAGGATCAGCGCCAGCGACAGGCTGAGCCGCAGCCCCGCGAAGATCTTGGGCGCCGCCGACGGCAGGATCACCCGCAGCAGCCGCTGGCCCCGCGTCAGCCCGAACACCCGCGCCGTGTCCAGGTGCTGCGGCTCCACGCTGCGCGCCCCGTCGGCCGCGTTGAACAGCACCGGCCACACGATCCCGAACGTGATCGTGGCGATCTGCATGCGGGTGCCCGTCGAGAACAGCGCCAGGAACATCGGCAGCAACGCCGGTGCGGGGAGTGCCCGGCCGAACTGGATGATCGGGTCGAGGAAGCGGTAGAGCAGCGGCGAACGCCCGATCGCCACGCCGGCCGCCACCCCGCCCACGCCCGCCAGCGCCCATCCCGCCAGCAGCCGCCTCAGGCTCTGCGGGAAGTTGGCCAGGGCGGTGTCGTTCAGCCAGAGCCGGGTGGGGGAGCCGGTGAACCACAGCTCGCGCATGTGGGCGAGGATGATCGACGGCGGCGGGAAGAACGGGTGCTGCATGGCGCGGGTGGCCAGCTCCCAGCCGAGCAGCACCACCGGCACGATCCACAGCCCGGCCAGGCGCCTGAGCACGGTCATGCGGACGCTCCCGGGTGCCAGTGGAAGACGCGGCGTTCGGCCAGGACGAACGCGCCGTTCGTGGCGACGCCGAGCAGCCCCGCCCAGACGGTGGCGGCCACTGTCAGCGTGAGCCCGTCGGGGCTGCTGCCCGCCAGGTTGATGAACGCGCCGATCCCGTCGGAGCCGCCCGCGAGCAGCTCGGTGCTGATGGCCAGGATGAGCGCGATCGTGGCGGCCACCCGCACCCCCGTCGCGATGAACGGGGCCGTGCTCGGCAGCGAGACCCGCAGCAGCACCGCCAGCCGCCCGAAGCCGAACGACCGCAGGGTCTCCTTGGCGACCGGATCGACCTCCCTGAGGCCGTACATGGTGTTGATCAGGATCGGCCAGGTGGCCGCGTACACGATCATCGCCAGCTTCATGTCCAGCCGCTCCGTGAACACGAACGCCGCGAGCGGGATGAGCGCCACGGACGGGATCGGCCGCAGGAACTCGATCACCGGCCGCAACGCCCGCTCCACCGCCGGCACGCTGCCGAGCAGCAGCCCCGCCGGCACGGCGAGCGCGACCGTCAGCGTCAGCCCCAGCGCCCACGCCGCGAAGGTGGCGCCGACGTCCAGCAGGAATTCAGGGTCGGCCGCCAGCCCCGCCGCCGTGACCAGCACCGTCGAGGCGAGCGGGAATTGCACGGTGGAAACGAGCCCCAGCCGGCCGGCCGCCTCCGCGATGACGAGCAGGCCGGCCACGCCGAGAAAACCGCAGAATAACGCGCTGTCGAAGGGACGCCGGGAAAACAGCCGGGGGATCAAAGGATCGCCCCGGAAAGGAGAAACGCCATGAGCTCTCCATATTCCTCCGATACGGCGAATATGCAGCCAGCGTAACGATCAGTTGTCCGGATCGGCGAGCGACTTGTTCAGCGCGAAGCCTCCAGCAGCAGGTCAGGCTCGCCGAAATTGCCGGATTTGAGCAGCAGCGCGGGACCGGACGGGGCGAAGATCCACGGCACGCCGCGCGCCGCCTCCGCTCCGATCACGCCGCCGGGCACGCCGAGCGCGCTCACCACCGCGCCGGACGTCTCGCCGCCCGCCGTGACCAGCCGGGCGACGCCCCGCTCGACCAGCCCCCTGGCGATGCGGCCGATGGCGGCCTCCAGGAGCGCGGCCGACCGGTCCACGCCGAGTGCCTGCTGGACACGGCGCAGCTTCGCGGGCTCCAGCGACGAGTAGATCAACGGGGCGCCCGCGTCCTCGTCCAGGGCGTCGTACCAGGCCAGGGCGCGCCTGGCGAGCGAGTCCGCGTCCTGGTCGGCCAGCGCGTCGAGCCGGTGGGCAGGCCTGCCCGCCTGGATCATGGCGCTGACCTGTTCGAGCGTGCGGGCCGAGCAACTGCCCGCCAGCACGGCGGCAGGGCCGGACGGCTCGGGCGCGGGCGCCGCACCGCGTCCCTCTCCCGCGCGGGCCGCGGCCAGCCCGCCGGCCAGCCCCGCCGCCCCCGCCACCAGCGGCGCGCCGGCCAGCGCGCGACCGGCCGTCATCAGGTCCTCGTCCTCCAGCGCGTCCACGAACGCGTACCGCACGCCCTGCTCGCGCAGCTCGGCCAGCCGCCGCCCGACCGACTGCCCGCGCACGTGCGGCAGCGTCACCACCCCCGACCGGTACGCGCTCTGCGCCTCCAGCAGACGAGGCAGGTACGAGTCGGTCATCGGGGTGAGCGGGTGGTGCCGCATGTGGGACTCGCCCAGCAGCACGTCCCCGACGAACAGGTAGCCGTTGTACTGGGTGCGGCCGTGCTCGGGGGAGCTCGGCGTCATGGGGACGACGGCCGCCTCCATGGCGTCGGCCAGCGCGTCCAGCACCGGGCCGATGTTGCCCTCGGGGGTGGAGTCGAAGGTGGAGCAGTACTTGAAGTAGACCTGATCGGCGGCGCCGTGCGCGCGCAGCCAGCGCAGCGCGCGCAGGGAACGGGCCACCGCGTCCGCCTTGCGGGCCGTGCGGGTCTTGAGCGCGATCACGACGGCGTCGTGCTCGGGGAACTCGGCGCCCTGCGGCGGGAGCCCGAAGTACAGGAGGGTGCGGATGCCCCGGCGGCGCAGCGCCACGGCCACGTCGGTCGCGCCGGTGAAGTCGTCCGCGATGGCGCCGATCATCGGTGCCCCGCCGGCCTGGTCATCTCGATGCTGTCGTGGTGCGAGTCGAACATGGTGCCGACGGTATCGGCGTCCGGCCGCGTGCCCTAGGGGCGGGTCAGCTCGTGATGGTCTGGTCGCGCAGCTCGAAGTAGCTCGTGTGGTCCGTCTGCAGGTAGGCGTGGAAGTTCGGCGCCATGGCCTTCGCCGACTTGTCGGCCGTGACGATCGTGACGACCACGTAGTTCTTGGACGCGCCCGACAGGATCTTGCCGTAGACGTAGCTGGTGAGCGCCTTGTCCTGGCGCCACTTGACCGCGTCCGACGACAGCTTGGCCAGCCGGTCCGCCGCCGTCTTGGCGGCCTGGCCGGTGGGGAAGGCCATCAGGACCTGGACGGCCTTGAGGTGCCCGCTGTAGGCGGAGTAGGCGAGCTGCACCGCCCGCCGGCACCTGTTCTTGACCAGGACGCCCTGGCCGTCGACCGGGGCGCACGAGCTGTAGGTCCAGCCGCCGACCTTGTCGGCCTTGAACTTGATGCCGCCCAGGGCGAAGTTCCAGTCGGTGAACTCCTGGTGGGTGATCGGCGAGCCGGGCTGGGCCTGCTTCGAGGTCGCCGGGGTGTCTTGCGGGGTCTCGGTGGGGGCGGGCTCGTCCGACTCGGCGGGGGCGGGCGGTGGTTCGGACGTGGCGGGGGGGGGTGGGGCGGGGGGGGGGGGGGGGGAGGAGGGGGGGGGGGGGGGGGGAGGGGGCCCCGCCGCCCCCCGCCAGGAGGAGGACCGGCCGGGCGCCCCCCCGGCCCGAGAGCAGGCGCGGGGTTGTTTTTGGGGG
>NZ_VSEY01000082.1 GCF_008086045.1 Nonomuraea sp. PA05
CAGTCGGCGAGGGTGCAAATCTTGGCGAGCATGCGCTTGGCGTCGCTGGTCTGGCGCTTGAAGTCGGCCTTGGCGGGCTTCCCCCACTCGCCGGCGACGGTGTAGATGATCAGGGCGTTCGCGCGGCGGGTCACGATCGCCCGCTCGCCCCCGATGGCCGGCTTCTTGCGCTGGTAAGCCTGCCCGGTCACCATCAGTCCCTTGTCGCCCAGGGCCACGGCGGTGGCGGAGTAGCGGTAGCCGGAGGTGCCGCAGGCGCGCACGGCGGCCTCCAGGTCGCGCAGCGCCTTCGCGGCCGCCGCCGGCGTCGTGTAGAGCACGACCTGCTCCGACTTGGAGTAGTCCGGCACGGCCGTGTACGTCAGCGTCCTGGCCTGCGTGCGCCCGGTCCGGCCGAGTGCGGCCTTCTGGCACGGGTTGACGACCAGCGGGGCGGTTGTCTTGCTCGTGGCCGCCCAGCTCGTCTCGGGGTCGTCGTCCTTCTTGGCGGCTTCCTTCTCGTACAGCAGGAAGTTGTTCGGGATGGCGACCGTGGCCGCCAGCATCAGTGCTGCGATCATGGGTCAAAATGGTATGAGTGAACGACGAAGAGATCAGACGCGTCCTGGGTCTGCTCTACCAGGACGACACGTTGAAGACCTTCGCCTCCCTGGTGCTCGGCGCCACCGGCGGCCTGTCGCCCAAGGCGCTGCGGAAGCTGGAGAACGGTGGTCTGGCCGCCCGTGACGAGAGCGGCGCCTGGCATGCCACGCCGGAGCGCTTCCGCGACCTGCTGCGGGCGCACGCCGAGCCGCCGCAGCCGCTCAGCCCTGAGGAGCGGGTGCTGCGCACGTTCCTGGTGGACGGGCGGCTGACGACGACGGCGATGCGGCGCGACAAACGACTCGTGGTGCTGCGCTACATCGCGCGGGTCTTCGAGCCGGGCGTGCGTTATCCGGAGAAGGACGTGAACGTGGCGCTGCGGGCCTTCCACGACGACTACGCGGCCTTGCGGCGTTATCTGGTGGATGAGGACCTGCTGTCGCGGGAGGACAACGTCTACTGGCGCAGCGGCGGGCCCGTGGAGCTGTAGCGCGGCTCTAGCGCAGGTTGCTCGTCCAGGCGTCGAGCTTGGCCTGCCACCGCTCCGGCGTCTCCGGCCGTCCCGGCACGCCGGGCCTGGTCTGCCAGGGCAGCGGGCCGTCCGCCCTGCGGTACTCCACGCCGATCGCGTCGAGCCGCCGCAGGTGGGCCGCCAGCCGCTCGCGGAAGCCGGGAAGGTCGCGCCCGGCGGGGCTCCACACGGTCTCGGCGAAGGCGGCCAGGCGCGGGAAGGCCATGTAGTCCACCCGCCGCCCCGAGTCGATCAGCTCGGTCCAGACGCCGCACTGGGCGCCGAGCACGCGCGCGGCGGCCGGGTCGCCGCGCAGCTCGGCCGGGATCGGCTCGAAGGCGTAGACGTCCTCCACCGTCAGCACCGTCCCGAACGGCACCGGCTCCTGCTCCCCAGGATCCTGCCGGTAGTCGAGGTAGAGCGAGGTGTTGGAGCAGTTGATGACGTCGTGGCCGCGTCTGGCGGCGGCCACCGCGCCCAGCTCGCCCCGCCAGGAGGCGACGACCGCGCCGGGGGCCAGGCCGCCCTCCAGAATCTCGTCCCAGCCGACCAGCCGCCGCCCGCGCGCCGCCAGGTAGCCGCCGAAGCGGCGGATGAACCAGCTCTGCAGCTCCTCCTCGTCCCGCAGCCCCAGCTCGGCGATGCGCCGCTGCGCCGACGGGCTGGCCCGCCACTGGTCCTTGCGCACCTCGTCACCGCCCAGCACGATGTACGGGCTCGGGAACAGCTCCAGCACCTCGTCCAGCACGTCCTCGAAGAACTTGAGCGTCGTGTCCTCGACGTTGAGCACGTTCACGCCGACGCCCCAGGTGGTGCGCACCTCCAGCGGGGTGTCGAGGTTGCCCAGCTCGGGGTAGGCCGCGATGGCGGCCTGCGTGTGCCCCGGCAGGTCGATCTCGGGGACGACCATGATCTGCCGGCGGGCGGCGTAGGCGACGATCTCTCTGAGGTCGTCCTGGGTGTAGTAGCCGCCGTGCGGGCGGCCGTCCATGGCGCCGTTCCAGCCGGTCTGGCTCTCCCTGCGCCACGCCCCGACCTCGGTCAGGCGGGGGTGCCGGCGGATCTCGACGCGCCAGCCCTGGTCGTCGGTGAGGTGGAAGTGCAGCACGTTCAGCTTGTGCAGGGCCATCAGGTCGATGAAGCGCAGCACCTCGTGCTTGGTGAGGAAGTGCCTGGCGACGTCGAGCACGCAGCCGCGCCACGGGAAGCGCGGCGCGTCCTCGACGTACGTGCCCGCCACCGTGAGCCGCCCGGCGGGGGCCTTCCTGAAGGCGGCGGGCGGCAGGAGCTGCCGGAGCGTCTGCGCGCCGTGGAACGCCCCGGCGGGGCCGCCCGCGACGATCTCGGCGTCCTGGCCGACCGTCAGCCGGTACGCCTCGGGCGGCAGGTCGCCCAGCCTGAGGGTGATCGTGCCCGAGCCCCTTCCTGGCAGCGGCTCCGCGCCGGTGACCGGCAGCGGCTCCGTGCCGGTTCCCGGCAGCAGCTCCCCTCCCGCGACGGGGGCCAGCTCGCCGCGCAGCCAGGCCGCCACCTCGCTCAGCAAGGGATCGGCGGTCAGCGAGGTCCGCTCGTCCAGGACGAACGCGCCCGGCCTCGGCTCCTGCTTGACGGGCTTGGGAACGATCATGAAGGCTCCTTACTGGCAGGTGATGGTGGCGTCGGCGAAGTCGGCGTGGTCGGAGGTGGCGTTGTCGCCGCCGTTGGTCGCGACCAGCCGGACGAATCGGGCACCCTCGATGGGCGCGGTGACCTCGCGGGCCGGCATGGCACCGGTGAGCAGGCCGGAGTAGGCGACCCGGCCCCCGTCGGCCCACACCTCGAACCCGGCGGACCCGGCGGCGCCGACCTCGTCGTCGATCCCGGCCTGGAACGTGACCGTCGTGCACCGCCCGCCGGTGTAGAACTCGATGTCGGCGGGCGAGTGGGTGCCCAGGCCCTTGGCGTGGGCGACGCCCTCGATGGTGAGGGGCCGCCCGTCTCCGGCGGCCCGCTCGCCGTTGCTGGTGTCCCGCTCGACCGGGCCGAAGTAGTTGGCGGCGCGCGTCCAGGCCAGGTCGCTCAGGTACGTGCGGCCGGGCCCCGGCGCCCTGGCGACGAGGACGACGGCGGTGGCGCTGCGCTCGCCCTGGCGGAAGGTGAGCTGGTGGGTGCCTTCGGCGGGCGCGGTGACGGCCCACCTGACGGTGAACGTCTCGCCGCCGTCCAGCCTGGACGTCCTGGCGGGGGTGCGGGCCTCCACCCGCCAGCCCTGCGGCACCTCCGCCGTCACCTCGACGTCGCGCAGCCGGGCGGTGGCCCCGGTGTTGGTGACCCGGGTGACGAGCTCGCCGGTCACGCCGGGCTCCAGCACGGAGGGCCGGTCCTCGCCGAGCAAGCGCGGCGGGTCGGCCTCGAACGTCACCACGGGCGGCGCCTGCTCACGGCTCGCACTGACCCGGTAGAGCAGCGCGGCGTGCGCGGGCACCTGGGCGGCCAGCTTCCCTGTGGTGGCGGAGACGGCTCCGGTCCACAGGTCCTCGACGCGGTGCCGTCCGCCAAGGTCCGTGGAGATGACGGCCGCGCGGTCGCTCTCGTTGAACAGCGCGACGGCCCGGTCGCCGTTCCGCAGCGGCTTGGACAGCACGTGGTACCAGCCGTCGGAGGAGACGAGCCTGCCGTGCGCGCCCAGCGGGTCCTGGTCCACGGCGATCACCTTGGGGTTGGCGACGACCGAGGCCGGGGCCTGCGCCGGGGCGGCCTGCAAGATCAGCGGGGCCGCGCCCATCGCCCACAGGGTGAACTGGGCGCGGTACTCGGTCTCGGTCATCCCGCCGCGCCCGGCCTGGATCAGGTCGGGGTCGGCATGGCTTCCGCCGCCCGCGTACTCGGCTCTGAGCTGGTTGGTCTCCCAGATGTCGGCCATGGTGGCGTAGGAGTCGGCGATCGGCCGGTTGTAGACGTTGGTGCGCCAGGTGGTGGCGCCGGCGTCCTTGCCCCAGAGCCAGGGCACGGTGCTGCCGTCCTCGTTGTTCATGGCGAAGACGACGTCCTGGCCGAGCGCCTGCCGCATCGGCGGGTAGAGGGCCTGGGCGATCTGCTGCACGTTCTGGCCGGGGAAGTCGGCCGCCGGGACGTTGCACCAGTCGTACTTGACGTAGTCCACTCCCCACGCCTTGACCTGGGCGGCGTCGGCGGCCTCGCTCCGGTACGAGCCGGGGCCGCCGCCGGTGCAGGCCTTCGTGCCGGCCGACAGGCTGAGGCCCAGCCTCAGTCCCTTGCCGTGCACGTATTCGGCCAGCGCGGCGATGCCGCCGGGGAAGCGGGTGGCGTCGGGGGCCAGGGCGGCGCCGTCCCGCTGCGCGGCCAGCCAGCAGTCGTCCACGATGACGTACCGGTAGCCGAGCGGGGCCAGGGGTGCGAGGGCGTCGGCGGCCTGGCGTACCGACTGTTCGGAGACCGAGCAGCCGAGCGAGCGGCTGCTCCAGCCCATCGGCGGGGCGGCCGCCGTCTCCGCGGCGCTGGGCAGGGGTAAGAAGGGCAGACTGAGGAGGGCCACCGCGGCGGCGGCCTTGATCGTGCGCATGGGGGTCCTGTCAGGCGGGGTTCAGCGTGGGGTGGCCGGGCTCGATGACGAAGGAGCCGGAGGTGTAGGCGGGGGCGTACGGCTCGGTGACGCGGGACAGCGAGCGGAAGTCGACCTTCATCTCCTGGCCGGTGATCCTGGTGCGCACGTAGCCGCGGCGGCCGTTGAAGAACTTGACGTGCGGGTTCTCGTTCAGCAGGACCTGCGTGTTGGGGTACTCGTCGAGGCCGTTGCCCGCGCTGGTGACCGAGGTGGTGACCAGCTCGACGGCGACGGACTTGGACTCGGGGTCGCGGAAGTCGCGCTTGACCTCGCCGGCCCAGTGGGAGTGCACGTCGCCGGTGAGCACGACCGCGTTGCGGCGGTAGGTGTCGATGGCGGCGGTCAGGCGGTCGCGGGAGGCGACGTAGCCGTCCCAGCCCTCGTTGGAGTAGCCCTTGCCCTCGCCGTTCGTCCAGTCCATCTCCATGAAAAAGACCTGCTGGCCGAGCAGGTCCCAGGTGGCGCGGGAGCGCTTGAGCCGGTCGTCCAGCCACGCCTCCTGGTCGCGCCCGAGCATGGTCCTGTTGGGCTCGAAGCGGTCCAGGCACTCGGGGCCGACCGTGCCGCTCCTGCCGGTGCAGGCGTACAGGTCGCGGTACTGGCGGGTGTCCAGCAGGTGCAGGTTGGCGACCGAGCCCCAGCGGATGCTGCGGTAGAGGTTGAGCGAGGAGCCGTCAGGCTTCTGGGCGCGGCGCAGCGGCATGTTCTCGTAGTACGCCTGGAACGCCTCGGCCCTGCGCTTGAGGAACGGCGGGTCGGGCTGCTCGGGCACGTCTCCCGCCCAGGCGTTCTCGATGTCGTGGTCGTCCCACACCACGACCCAGGGGGCGATGGCGTGGGCCAGCCGCGACTCCGGGTCGGCCTTGTGCTGGGCGTGGCGCAGGCGGTATCCGGCCAGGTCCAGGCACTCGCCGCCCGCCTGGTCGCGGACGGGGTACTTGTAGTCGCCGTACTCGTAGATGTAGTCGCCGAGGAAGGCGATCAGGTCGGGCTGGTCCTCGGCCATCCTGCGGTACGGGGTGAACCAGCCGGACTGGTAGTCGGCGCAGGAGGTGAACGACAGGTTCAGCGGCCTGCTCCGGGTGCCGGGGGCGGGCGTGGTGAGGGTGCGGCCGGCGGGGCTGATCTCGCCCTCGGCCTTGAAGCGGTAGAAGTACTCGGCGCCCGGGTCGAGCCCGTCGAGCTCGACGTGCACGCTGTGGGCCGCGTCGCGGCGGGCCACCTCGGCGCCGCGTCGTACGACATGCCGGAAATTTTCGTCTTTGGCGAGCTGCCATTGGACGGAGACCGCGCGGTCCGGCATGCCGCCGAGGCCGTCGGGCGCGATCGGGTCCATGGCCAGGCGGGTCCAGAGCACCACGCCGTCGTGCGCGGGCTCGCCCGAGGCGACGCCGAGCTGGAAGGGGTCGGACAGAGGGGCGCGCCGGGCAGCCGCGCGCACGGGGGGAACCCCCAGTGCGGCGGACAAGCCCAGGCCGGCGCCCCCGGCGAACAGTGTGCGCCGGGAGATCATGGGGGTCCTCACTTGACGGTGGCGTTGCCTTCGGCGACAGCCTGACCTGCGGCTTCCTGCGGAGAGAGGTCACCGAGGTACAGCTCGTTGAAGATCTGGTTAAGTTTCGTCTCGAAGCCCGTGAAGCCGGTGGTGATCGGCAGCGGGAACGTCGTGCCCTCCGCCTCCTCGGCGAACGGCGTCACGTCGACCTTCCTGGCCTTCCAGTAGTCGATGTAGCCCTGCGACAGGCCGTTGAGCGCGGGGAAGACGTAGCCGCCGTCGGCCATCGTCTTCTGCGGCTCCTCGGTGCCGAGCCAGGTGGCCAGCTTCATGGCCTGCTCGGGGTGCTCGCTCTTGGCGGAGACCGCCTCGGCCAGGCCGTTCAGGTTCACCGCGCGGCCCGCCGGGCCCTCCGGCATGGGCGCCACCCCCAGCTCGAAGGACGACTCGGGGGCCACGAACGGCAGCAGCGCGTTGTTGGCGGGGAACATCGCGATCTCGCCCGCCTTGAACATGTCGGTGACCTTGCCGGTCGGCGGGTTGGTCCGGGTGGCGGGCGGCGACACGTGGTGCTTGTTCACCAGGTCCACGCCGAACTGCAGCGCCTGCACGGAGGCCGGGTCGTCGAAGGTGTACTTGCCGAAGGGCTTGTCGACCAGCTTGCCGCCGTTGGAGGCGACCCAGTTCATCCACTGCGTCTGGTAGTGGTTCCAGGAGGCGAAGCCGTACGTCTTCACCTTGGCCGGGTCGAACCCGGCCTCGCCCGGGTGTTTGCCCGCCTCGTCCACGGTGAGCTTGCGCGCCGTGTCGAGCAGCGTGCCGGTGCCGTCGGCGTTCCAGGTGAGCTTGTCCGGCATCTCGACGCCGGCCTTGTCGAACAGGTCCTTGTTGTAGAGCAGGCCGACGGTGCCCCAGTCCTTGGGGACGCCGTACAGCTTGCCCTCGTAGGTGAACGAGCCCACCACCGTCTGGTGGTACTTGGCGGTGTCCACCTGGACGGGGGCCAGGACGCCCTTGGTCACGTACTCGGGGAACTGGGTGGGCGTCATCCAGAACACGTCCGGCGCCGTGCCCGCGACCGCGTCGGCGGTGAGCTTCGTCCAGTACTGGTCGTACGGGAGCAGCTCGATCTCCACGTCGATGCCCGGGTTGGCCTTCTCGAAGGCCGCCATCACCTTCTCGTAGCCGGCCTTCTGCTGGTCGTCCCAGAGCCGGTACGTCAGCGTGACCTTCTCCTGCCCGCCACCTCCTGACCCGCAGGCGGTCAGGGCGAGCATGGCGGCGGTGAGCAGCGCGCAGCGAATCGGGGGGTTGTTCTTCATCCGCTGACCTCTTTTATTTGAGGCCGGTGAGGACCACCGACCTGACGATGTACTTCTGGAAGAAGACGAAGACGGCCACCATGGGCACCAGCGCGATCAGGCTGCCGGCCATCATGAGGTGGTAGTCCACCCCGATGCCGTCCTTGAGGGTGGCGATCGCCACGGTGATGACCTTGGTGTCGTCGCCGCTGGTGATGATCAGCGGCCACAGGAAGCTGTTCCACGACGAGATCACCGTGATGATGGCCAGGGTCCCCAGCGCCGGGCGGCACAGCGGCAGCATGACGCGCAGCAGGATCGTCAGCGGCCCCGCCCCGTCGATGCGCGCGGCCTCCTCCAGCCCGGCGGGCAGGCCCTTGAAGAACTGGCGCATCAGGAAGATGCCGTACGGGGTGCCGAGGACGTACGGGGCGAGCAGGCCGTACCAGGTGTTGACCAGGTCCAGCTCCCGCATGATCAGGAACAGCGGGATCATGGTCACGGCGCTCGGCACCATCATCGTGGCCACGAACAGCCAGAACAGCACCTCCCTGCCGCGGAAGCGCAGCCGCGCGAAGGCGTAGGCGGCGAACGTGGTGAACACGAGCTGCCCCGTCGTCAGCAGCGCCGTCATGACGGCCGTGTTGAGCAGGAAGCGGGGGAAGTCGCCGGCGAGCATGGCGGCCACGTTGCCGCCGGTCGGCGGCCAGCCCGGCAGCCACGGCGCGGTCGAGCCGAGCTGCGCCTGCGTCTTGAACGCGGTCAGCAGCACCAGCAGATAGGGAAAGACGGAGACGAACGCGCCCACGGTGAGCGCGGCGTACAGCGGGATGCGCTTGCTCATGACGGCCTCAGCTCAGGTCGTAGGTGGTGCGCTTGCCGAAAAACCTGACCTGCGCCACCGTCACCAGGAAGATGATCGAGAAGAGCAGCGTGGAGAGGGTCGCGGCGTAGCCGAAGTCGAACTGTTTGAACGCCGTCTCGAAGATGCGGAAGTTGAGCACCTCGGTGCTGCGGCCGGGGCCGCCGTTCGTCATCGCGTACACGGTGTCGAACACCTGGAAGGCGCCGATCAGGTTCGTCACCGTGACGAAGAACATCGTCGGGTTGAGCAGTGGCAGCGTCACCCGCCAGAACCGCTGCGCGGGCGTGGCGCCGTCGATGGCGGCGGCGTCGTGCAGCTCCTTCGGGATGCCCTGCAGCCCCGCCAGGAAGAACAGCATGTTGTAGCCGGTGTACTGCCAGACGCTGACCAGCGCGACGGCGGGCAGCGCCCAGGCGGGGTCGGACAGCCAGTCCGGGCCCGTGACGCCTACCAGCCCCAGCGCGCGGTTGAGCGCGCCGTCGCGCGGGTCGAAGATCCAGCTCCAGACGAGCGCGAGGACGATCGGCGTGGCCATCCACGGGACCACGAACAGCGAGCGGTAGAACCGGACGCCCTTGATCCGGCGGTCCAGCAGCACCGCCAGGGCGAGGGCCAGCGCGGTCTGCAGGGGGATGCTCAGGAGGACGTAGGCGATGGTCACGCCGAGCGAGTGCCAGGTCTCGCCGTCGCCGGCCAGGCGGCGGTAGTTGTCCAGGCCGACGAACTCCGGGGCGGACAGCAGCTCCCAGTCGAACAGGCTCAGGACGAGGACGATGATCATGGGCAGTAGCAGGAACGCCACGACGCCGAACAGGCTGGGGGCGATGAACAGGTAGGCGTGCGGGCCGCCTCCGCGTCGCGCGGGCCTCGGTGGCGCGGCCGCCCGCACCCCACGCGCCCGCCCCTCGTGCTTGGCGGTGTGGCTGGTCACGACGGGTCCGTGGTCGTCGGCACCATCAGCCGCCTGGTCGTCTCCAGCCCCCACGCGTCGAGCGCCGCGATCGGGTCGCTCGACCCCCGCAGCCCGCCCGTCCCCCCGAGGTGCGCCGCCCACTCCTCCCGCGCCTCCACCTCGGGCCGCAGGATGATGCAGTCGGGGTCGTTCACCCACCACCGGGCGTGCAGGAACTCGCGGGCCGCGCCGGTGAGCCGCGCGCCGAGCTGGGACGGCTGGCTGATGTCGCCGGACTTGGGCTGCAGGGTGGGCGCGATGTCGGGGCTGACCCGCATGACGTCGACCAGCCCGATGCTGGGCAGCATCGGCGCTCCGCAGCCGTGCAGGGTGGCGCCGGGCCCGGCGCCGCGCCGGATCAGCTCCAGCCCCAGCCGGTACGCGGCGATCGGGTCGAGGTCCTCGTGCCGCCTGCCCGCCAGCGCCCCGGCGTAGACGAAGTCGAGCTTGAAGTGGCTGATGCCCATCCCGGCCAGCGTCCTGAACACGTTCACCAGGTGCTCGGCCGCCTCGGGGTGGGTGACGTCGAGCACGGCCAGGTCCTGGTCCCACATGTGGCCCGCGTACGCGCCGCCGACCAGCCACTCGGGGTGCTCACGGAAGATCCGGCCGCGGTGACCGACCAGGAACGGCGCGGTCCAGATGCCCGCCCGGCGCCCGGCTCCTGTCACGGCGTCCACGGCCCGTTCCAGCGACCCGAACTCGGGCCTGAACTCCAGCCAGTCACCGATCTCGGCCTCGTAGCCGTCGTCGATGAGGAACATGTCGGCGCCTAACTCGTGCCGCTCCGACAGCTCCAGGTTCTCGATCACGTCAGCGTCGGTGACCTTGCCCCAGTAGCCGTACCAGGTGCACCACATGGGCGGGACGGCGGGAAAGGCCCGGCCGGGGGCCAGGGTGTCGGCCCAGCCGCGCAGGACCTGGCCGAGGCCGCCTTCGGCGCGGTGGTGGCGTACCGGGCCGTCGGCGGAGACCACCACCCGGCCGCCCTCCTCGCGCGCTCTGATCGAGGGCACCTGCGCCGTGCTGGGCGCCGACCACAACTCGACGGAGCCGTCGCCCGGCTCGATCGCGAGCAGGCCCTCGCCCTGGAAGACGCCGTCGGGGACGGGGGTCTCCGGCCGGTAGGCGAGAACCTGGATCGTCCCGGTGGCGGGCCGGGGCGGCGTGTCGGTCCAGCGGTAGCGGCCCGAGGGGCTCCAGGACTGCCAGCCGTGCTCGAACACCCGCGCCTCGCTGGGCAGGCACCTGACCTCTCCGACGTCCTCGAACGGCATCAAGTCCTCATTTCCTTGCCGACTTACGAAGGAGCGCTTCATTAGTAGCAGCACGCCCTCCGGAGGGTCAACGCCCGATTTTTACGGACTTTTCAGGATGCGAACGGCGCGCGACCACCCGCTCATCGCTGGCATAATTCTTGGTTACATAGGAGACCTACATTAAGGACGGCGATGGCGGACCTACGCGGCGGCGACCTGTCCCGGCTGCGGCAGCTCAACTCGCTCACCGCGATCCGCGAGCTGCGCGGGTCAGGGCCGCTCACCCTGTCGGCGCTGGCCGAGCGCACGGGCCTGTCCCGGCCGTCGATGAAGGAGGTCACGGACGAGCTGATGGCCCTGGGCTGGGTCGAGGAGGTGCCGCCGAGCCAGGGCACCATGGGCCGGCCCGCCCGCCGCTACCGCTTCCGCGCCGACAGCGGCTACCTGGTGGGCGTGGACATAGGGGGTCACAACATCCGCGCCGCCCTGTCCGACCTCGACGGGCGGATCCTCGCCGAGACTCGGCAGCCGGTCCTGCCGGGCGCGCCGCTCGCCGAGCGGCTGACCGCCATCGAGCGCGCCGTCTCCGGCTGCCTGACGCTCAGCTGTACGACGGTGGCGGACCTGTGGCTGATCGCGGTGGGCACCATCGGCGTCATCGACGTCGAGGGCCGCGTCATCTACTCGGCCGCCGTCCCCGCCTGGCGCGACCTCGACCTGGCTGGCGCGCTGCGCGAGCTGTTCCCCTGCCAGGTGATCGTCGAGAACGACAGCCGGCTGGCCGCCATGGCCGAGGCCAGGAGGGGCGTCGCCAAGGGCGCGCGGGACGTGGTGTTCCTGCACGTCGGCAGGCGGATGGGCGCCGGGCTGATCATCGGCGGCAAGGTGCACAGAGGCTTCGGCGCCGCCGCCGGCGAGATCTCCATGCTGCCCGAGGCCCGCTGGTTCGACGCGCCCGAGCACCTCAACACGTGCGCCTGCGTCCCCGCCGGCACCCCGCCGGAGGACGCCGCCGGCTACACGCTCGCCGCCGCCCGCGACGGCGACCCGGTCGCCGTCGAGGCCGTCGAACGCTACGTCGACGACCTGGCGGTGGGCGCGGCCGCGATGGTGCTCATCATGGACCCGCAGATGGTGGTGCTCGGCGGCGGCTTCTCCCGCTCGGCCGACGTGCTGCTCGACCGGCTGCGGGCGCGGCTGGAACGCCGGTGCATGCGGCTGCCGGAGGTGCGCGCCTCCACGCTGGGGGACGAGTGCGTGGTCGTGGGCGCGATCGACTACGCCGTCGACCACCTGGACGAGCAGCTCTTCACCCCCGACAAGGGCCCTCTGCCGCTCACCCGATGACCTGCTCCCCCCGGAGACGGGCGCGGTAGTCGCGGGGCGGCAGGCCGTACTCCCTTCTGAAGGCCCGGCTGAAGTGGAACGGGCTGACGAAGCCGGACGCCGCCGCCACCTGCCCGACGTCCAGATCCGTCACCTCCAGCAGGCCCGCCGCGTGCCGCACCCGCGCCCCGCGCACGGCCTGCATCGGCGTCTGCCCTGTCACCTGGGCGAACAGGTGGGCGAAGCGGGACGGCGAGAGCGCGACCGCGCGGGCCAGCGAGGCCACCGAATGCGGCGCGCCCGGCTCCGCCGCGATGATCGCCAGAGCCCGGCGCACCCGCTCGTCCCCCTCCTCGCCCCTGCCCTCGGGCCGGACGCTCGCCGTGGCCAGCACCAGCACCTCCTCCACGGCACCGAGCACCAGCTCCCGCGCCGCCCCGCCGGACACGACCGCCGGAGCCCGTACCCCGCGGGGAGCGGGCATGTCGGGCGTCCAGCGGGCGTCCTGCGACGCCCGTACGAACGCCAGCCCTATGCGCTCGTGCACCGCCTCCGACACCGCCGCCACCAGATGGCACCCACCGCCCACGGCGTGCGGCCCCAGCCACGCCGTCCAGGCGGCGCGCGGCTGGAAATGCACCCACCAGAACCGCCACCGCTGCGCCCCCGGCGACACCCGGTAGTGCTGCGCCACCCCCGACCCCAGCACCGCCAGATCCCCCGCCCCCCCCCGGAACGCCGCCCCGCCCTGCTCGACGAGCCCCTCCCCCGCCTCGGTCCACAACAACAACCAGCTCGGCGAACCTCCGGAACGCCGCGTGGCGTACCCGGCCGCCTTGTCGTAGTGGCCCACGATCATCAGCTCGGCAGCAGGAACAGACAGGTCCTCAGCGGTCACAGGCATACCGTCGCACGACCGCGCTCCTTAGCGTGAGAGGCATGAGGCTCAACGACTTCCACGATCAGGGGTACGTGCTGGTGCCCGGTCTCCTCGCGGACGAAGAGGTGGCCGAGCTCCGCGACGAGTTCATGGCCCTGCACGCCGGTGGCCCGATCCCGGGTCACTTCGCGCCGCAGCCGCAGGCGCCGGGGCAGCCGTACGACATCCTGCGCGACTACCCCCGGATCATGCACCCCCACCAGGTCAACGACGTGGCCCTGCGCTTCCTGCTCGACCGGCGCATCGGCGCGATACTCCGCGATCTCCTGGGCGAGGAGCCGATAGCAGCCCAGAGCATGTTCTACTTCAAGCCGCCCGGCGCCAGGGGCCAGGCGCTGCACCAGGACAACTTCTACCTCCGCGTCGAGCCGGGCACCTGCGTGGCCGCCTGGGTGGCGCTCGACCGGGTGGACCGGGCCAACGGCGGCCTGGAGGTGGTGCCCGGCACCCACCTCATGGACCTGTTCTGCCCGGAGGAGGCCGACGAGGGCGTCTCGTTCACCCGCGAGTACGTGCCGCCGCCGCCCGGCCTGGAGAAGGTTCCCGTCGACATGAACCCCGGGGACGTGCTCTTCTTCAACGGCAGCCTCGTGCACGGCTCGGAGCCGAACAGCACGGGCGACCGCTTCCGCCGCAGCTTCATCTGCCACTACGTGGGCCGCTCGGCGGAGCGGATCGCGGAGTACTACCCGACGCTCACCATGTCAGGCGAGCCGGTACGGCTCGAAGCGTCAGTGGGCGGCGGCCCCTGCGGCACGGAGGTCACGGCCGGCCCGCACTGATCAGCCGCCGGAGATATCCGACTCGGCGTCCCCGTCCGGCACGGGGCAGTCCCAGGGATCGTCCAGCCAGCCGTCAGGCAGCAGCACCTTGGCCCGCTCCCCCGACTTGCCCCGTGGCGTGTCCGTGTTCGGCGGCCACGGCTGATCGTGCTCCAGCTTGGCGAGCCCGGCCCGCAGCCCGTCGAGCGACTCGGCCGTGGTCAGCTCCCGCCGCAGCTCGCTGCCGACAGTGAACCCCTTCAGGTACCACCCGACGTGCTTGCGGAAGTCGGCCAGCGCGTACCGCTCGATGTCGAAGCACTCGGTCAGCCCCTCGGCGTGCCTGGCCATCACCCCGGCGACCTCGCCGAGCGTCGGCCGGGCCCGCTCGGGGCTGCCGTCGAACGCGTTCTGCAGGTCCTTGAACAGCCACGGCCGCCCGAGGCAGCCGCGCCCGACCACCACGCCGTCGCAGCCGGCGCGCGCCACCATCCGCAGGGCGTCGTCGGCGCACCAGATGTCGCCGTTGCCCAGCACGGGGATCTCGGGCACGGCCTCCTTCAGCCGGGCGATGGCCTCCCAGTCGGCGACGCCGCCGTAGTGCTGCTTGGCGGTGCGGGCGTGCAGCGCGATCGCGGCGACGCCCTCCTCGACGGCGATCCGGCCGGCGTCGAGGTAGGTCAGGTGGTCGTCGTCGATGCCCTTGCGCATCTTCATCGTCACGGGCAGCGGGCCCGCGTTCGTGACCGCCTCGCGCAGGATGCGGCGCAGCAGATTCCGCTTGTACGGCAGCGCCGACCCGCCGCCGCGCCTGGTCACCTTGGGGACGGGGCAGCCGAAGTTGAGATCGACGTGATCGGCGAGGTCCTCCTCGGCGATCATCCGCACGGCGCGGCCCACGACCGCGGGGTCCACCCCGTAGAGCTGGATGCTCCTGGGCTTCTCCGTCTCGTCGAACCTGATCATCCGCATCGTCTTGGGATTGCGCTCGACGAGGGCCCTGGTCGTGATCATCTCGCAAACGAACAGCCCTGCGCCCTGCTCTCGGCAGAGCACCCGGAACGGCGCGTTCGTGATGCCCGCCATCGGCGCGAGCACCACGGGCGGCCACACCTCAATCGGCCCAATCTTCACTCCAACAGTTGTAGCGCAGGTCAAGCCGCAACCGGTATTCGCGGATAGTCTGTGACCGGCATCTTCGGTTGAGGGGGATGGATGCTTCTTCGAGTGCGCGTGGCGCTGCCCGACAGGCCGGGCTCCCTGGCGCAGGTCACCAAGGTCCTGGGCGTGGCGGGCGCCGACATCACGCAGGTGACGGTGCTCGACCGGGGCGCCGGCCAGGCCGTCGACGACATCACCGTCTTCTGCCCCGACAGCACGCCCCGCCAGGCCCTGCTCAAGAGCCTGCAGAGCGTCGAGGGCGTGACGGTCGAAGGCATCTGGACCACCCGCGAGGCGCCGGGCACGTACCCGGAGCTGGAGATACTGAAGTACATCACCACGGCGGGCGACCGCGCGCTGACCACGCTCGTCGACTCGCTCCCTGTCCTGTTCAGCGCCGACTGGGCGGCCACCGCCGCCGACCGCCGCCTCGTCTACGCGAGCTGGCGCGCCCCGCACGACCTGGCCATCCCGGACGAGGTCCCCGCCCGCCCCACGGCCGTGACGCGGGACGGCGGCCTGCACCTCATCCACGCCCCGCTCCCCCCGCTGGCGCTGTCCCTCCTGCTGGCCCGCTCGGAGGGCCCGGCCTTCCACCGCATCGAGGTCCACCGACTGACGCGGATCCTGGAGATCTTCCTCAGCCTCCCCGCCACCGAACGCAGCGTGGCCCGCCAGCTCCGCAAGGAGGGCCGGCAGGCGCACGAGTAAGCATCCGGTCGAGAAACGCGCTATTGTTAACCAGGCAACAGCGCGGAAGTGGCTCAGTGGTAGAGCATCACCTTGCCAAGGTGAGGGTCGCGGGTTCGAATCCCGTCTTCCGCTCGGAGAGGGTTTGACTCGGTGGCGTGGCCGAGAGGCGAGGCAGCGGCCTGCAAAGCCGTCCACACGGGTTCAAATCCCGTCGCCACCTCCAAGGACGATTAGCTCAGCGGGAGAGCGCTTCCCTGACACGGAAGAGGTCACTGGTTCAATCCCAGTATCGTCCACCATTCGCGACAGACCCCGGTCTCTTCGAGTCCGGGGTTTTCCATGCTCAGCGCCCGCAACGCTGGGTCCACCGCTTGCCGACGAAGACGTTGCGGCACCTCTTCGAGGTCGAGCCGAGAGCGCCGTCCTCGGTCCTGGTGCACACGCCGTTGACGGTCTCCGTGCAGCGGTTGGTCTGCACGCACTGGCCGTTGACGGTCGAGGTGCAGTACTCCTCTTCTTGCTCTCCCTCTTCCTCCTCCTGCGCGGGGGCGTCGGCGTCCTTGTAGCCGATCGCCGCGTCCACGGCGTCCCCGCCCTTCCTGCGCGCGCGGTACGGGTCCTCGTACGGCACTGTGAAGAAGGAGCCTTCCTCCGCCTTCTTCCCGATGGGCGGCACGTATCCGTCCATGCGGATGTAGTACCAGTCGTAGCCCTTCTCGCCGTGGTCGCAGTTGACGTCCGAGGCCCTGACGCGCGTGCGCTTCAGGGTGCACACCTCCACATGGTCCACGTACTCGTCCTCGATCATCACGGCCCTGCCGAGGCCGCCCTTCGCGGGCGCGCGGTAGGTGATGCCGTCCGGCCGTTTGAACGAGCCCTTCTTCGCCTTCTTGCCCGTGGCGGGAACTTGCTCGTCCACCGAGAGGAAGTACCAGGCGTGACCCGGCTCAGCGTCGTCGCACGGCCGGTTACTGACCCTGACCCGTGTCTTCTTGCGGGCGCAGATCTGGATGAACTCGTCGTTCCCGCCGTCGCCGGCCATCTCCAGGGAGGGGCTGAAGTAGGGAGTGGGGCTGTAGGTCGTGGGCACGGGTGCGGGCGGCGTGGCCGCGCATCCGGTGATCAGGACGGCGATCGCGGCCAGGAAGGCTAATCGGGACAAGGATTCCTCTTTCGCCTAGGGATCATCAGGCTGATCAACAATAGGGAGCGCAGTTGGGGTTCCAACAGAGAGGTGAAAGTTTCAGTTGCCGTTGACACTCCCTACGTGAGCGCTAACAATCGCGGCACCTCCGCAAAACCGCCGCGAAATGTTAGCGCTACCAAGGAGTCCCGCATGCTCCGCAGAATCCTGGCAGCCCTGTCACTCCTCCTCTTAGCCCTGGTGGTCCCCGGCACCGCGCCGGCCCAGGCGGCCACCTCCTACACCAACCCCATCAAGTCCCAGAAGGGCGCCGACCCCTGGCTGACCTGGTACGACGGCAACTACTACCTGATCACCACCAGCTTCACCAACACCCTGGTCGTCCGCCGCTCCCCCACCCTCGGCGGCCTCGGCACCGCCCCCAGCATCCAGGTCTGGCAGGACACCACCACCTCCCGCGGCACCAACTTCTGGGCCCCTGAGCTGCACCAGTTCAACGGCCGCTGGTACATCTACTACTCGGCCGGCGCGGTCGGCGCCGCCTGCTGCGACAGCCAGCGCACCCACGTGCTGGAGAGCGCGGGCAGCGACCCCCTCGGGCCGTACACGTACCGGAGCATGCTGTCCGGCTCCAACCTCACGCCGGGCGGCTGGCTGATCGACGCCAGCCCGATGACCTTGAACGGTTCCCTGTACCTGCTCGGCAGCGGCTTCATCGCGGGCAGCCAGCAGAGCCTGGTGATCGCGCCGATGAGCAACCCGTACACGCTGAGCTCCAGCACGTTCAGCCGGATCTCCAGCCCCACCTACAGCTGGGAGACGCAGGGCGGGACGGTCAACGAGGGGCCGGAGGCGCTGCAACGCGGCGGGCAGACGTTCGTGATCTACTCGGCCAGCGCCTGCTGGGGGCCCGACTACAAGCTCGGGCAGCTCACCCACAACGGCGGCAACCCGCTCAGCGCGTCGAGCTGGGTGAAGAAGGCGACGCCGGTGTTCCAGCGCTCGGGCAACGTGTACGGCCCCGGCCACAACGGCTTCTTCACCTCACCCAACGGCGCCGAGAACTGGATCGTCTACCACGCCAACAGCTCCAGCGGCGGCGGGTGCGACAACAACCGCACGACCCGGGCACAGAAGTTCACCTGGAACTCGGACGGCACGCCGAACTTCGGCACCCCCGTCGCCACCGGCGCCTCCCTGGCCGCGCCCGCCGGTGAGACGGCGGCCACGCCCACGGCGTACACGCTGGTCAACCGCAACAGCGGCAAGTGCCTGGAGGTCGCGGGCGGCGGGACGGCGGACGGCGCGAACATCCAGCAATGGACCTGCAACGGCGGCGCCAACCAGCGGTGGCGCGTCGAGGACCAGGCCGACGACACCAGCCGGCTGGTGAACGTGGCCACCGGCAAGGTCGCCGACATCGCCAACTGCGCCGCCGCCGACGGCACCGACATCCGGCAGTGGAGCTGGCTGAACAACACGTGCCAGCGGTTCCGGCTCGTGTACACGGCGTCCGGGGGATGGGTGCGGATCGTCAACGCGGCCACCGGCAAGGTCGCGGACGTGGCCGACTGCGGGACGGCGGACGGCACCGACGTGCGGCAGTGGAGCTGGCTCAACAACAACTGCCAGCAGTGGTCCATCCGGCCCGTCTGACACGCGGCGGACGACCTGGCGGGCGCGGTCCAGGCGCCCGCCCGGCGACCCGCGCATAATGATCGCGCGCTTGCCCCCTCCGCCTGTTAGCGTTACCGCTGAGGGGGTGAGCCGCGGTGAAATCCAAACCGGGCAGGCCTGCGGTGCTCATGGACGTCGCCGTGCTCGCCGGAGTCTCCACGATGACCGTTTCGCGCGTGCTCAACACGCCCGATCTCGTACGCGCCGAGACCAGGGCCCGCGTGCTGGCCGCCGTCCGCGAGCTGGACTACCGGCCCAACCAGGCCGCCCGCCAGCTCGTCACCGGCCGCTCCGGCGTGCTCGGCGTGGTCAGCATCGACACCACCCTGTACGGCCCCGCCTCCACGCTCTACTGCATCGAGCAGGCCGCCCGGCACGCCGGTTACAACGTCAGCATCGCCAGCCTCAGCTCGCTCAACCGCAGGTCGATGGAGGAAGGCGTGCAGCGGCTGCGCACGCAGGCGGTCGACGGCGTGATCATCGTCGCGCCGCACGAGTCGGCCGCCGACGGGCTGCGTCACCTGCCGCCCGAGATGCCCGTCGTCGCGGTGGACGCCGGCGACGACATCCCCGTCCCCGTGGCCAAGGTGGACCAGCAGGCCGGCGCCGCCCGCGTCACCCGCCACCTGCTCAGCCTCGGCCACCACAGCGTGTGGCACGTGGCGGGGCCCGCCGACTGGCTCGACGCCAACGGCCGCATCGAGGGCTGGCGCAGCGTGCTGGAGTCGGCGGGCCGGCCGGTGCCCGAGGTGCTGCGCGGCGACTGGAGCTCCCGCTCCGGCTACCAGCTCGGCCGCCGCCTCGCCACCGAACCCGAGGTCACCGCCGTGTTCGTGGCCAACGACCAGATGGCGCTGGGCGTGCTGCGGGCGCTGCGGGAGGCGGGGCGGCGGGTGCCTGAGGACGTGAGCGTGGCGGGGTTCGACGACATCCCCGAGTCCGCGTACTTCTGGCCGCCGCTGACGACCGTACGGCAGGACTTCGGTGAGGTCGGGCGGCACGCGTTCCACATGCTGCTGGACCGGATGGCGGGGGCCGAGCCGGAGGCGCGGCGGCTGGTCGAGCCCGAGCTGGTCGTCCGCGAGAGCACCGGCGCCGCGCCCGCGCGTTAGGCCAGCCGGATCACGTTCCACGACACCGGAGGCAGCAGGACCCGCAACGGATCGGCCTCCACGTCCGCATTCGCCCGCGGCGTGATCCGCCCGGGCTCGTCAGCCGAATTACCGGCATAGACGTCCGGGTCGGTCAGTGTGCTGGCCTCGACGATGCGGACGCCACCGAGCGCCCGGGCGTCGATCTCCAGCGACAGCGGTGTGTCCACCGACCGGTTGACGGCGAACAGCGTGGTGCCCTCCGTGGCGGAGTGGGTGGCGACCGCGTGCAGCAGCGGCACCTCTCCGTACGCCTTCGTCTCGTACACCGGCGAGTCCGGCTCGACGCGCAGCACGTCGCCGGCCGCGTGGCGGGACGCCTGGGCGAAGGGGTGGAAGGTGGTCTGGCGCCAGGCGCGCCCGCCGGGTTCGGTCATGATGGGCGCGATGACGTTCACGAGCTGGGCGAGGGAGGCGGCGGTGACGCGGTCGCTGTTGCGCAGCAGGGTGATCAGCAGGCCGCCGAACGTCACGGCGTCGGCCAGGTGGTAGTGGTCCTCCAGCAGGGGCGGGGCGACGGGCCAGTCCTGCGGGGCGCCGGCGTCCTGGAAACGGGAGAGATACCAGACGTTCCACTCGTCGAACGAGATGTTGATCTTCTTGCGGGACTTGAGGCGGGCGCCGACGCTGTCGGCGGTGGCCACGACGGAGGAGATGAAGTACTCCATGTCGGTCGAGCTGGCCAGGAAGCTGCCGAGGTCGCCGTCCCGCTCCTCGTAGTAGGCGTGGCAGGAGATGTAGTCGACCAGGTCGTAGGTCTCCTCCAGCACCTCGGCCTCCCACGTGCCGAACGTGGGCATGCTGGAGCTGGAGCTGCCGCAGGCGACGAGTTCGAGTGCCGGGTCGATCATGCGCATGGCGCGGGCGGTCTCGGCGGCCAGCCTGCCGTATTCGCGGGCCGTCTTGTGGCCGGTCTGCCAGGGGCCGTCCATCTCGTTGCCCAGGCACCACATCCTGATGTCGTGCGGCTCCTTGGCGTCGTTGGTGACGCGCAGGTCGGACAGGGTGGTGCCGGAGGGGTGGTTGGCGTATTCGAGCAGGTCGAGGGCTTCGGCGATGCCGCGGGTGCCGAGGTTGACGGCCATCATGGGCTCCACGCCGGCCTTGCGGCACCAGCGGACGAACTCGTCGACGCCGACCTCGTTCGTCTCGGTGCTGTGCCAGGCCAGGTCGAGCCGGCGCGGGCGCTGGGCGACCGGGCCGATGCCGTCCTCCCAGCGGTAGCCGGAGACGAAGTTGCCGCCCGGGTAGCGGACGGTGGAGACGCCCAGCTCCCTGGTCAGGTCGAGGACGTCGCGGCGGAAGCCGTCCTCGTCGGCCGTGGGGTGGCCGGGCTCGTGGATGCCGGTGTACACGCAGCGGCCGAGGTGCTCCACGAACGTGCCGAAGGTGCGCCGCCGTACTGGGGCGACCTTGAAGGCGGGGTCGAGGGTGAGTCTGGCCTGATGCACGGAGGGAGCTCCCTGTTTCTCGGGCGTTACGTGGTTCCCGATTGTTAGCGTTATCACTGGAGCGGGTCAAGGGGTTGCGGGCCGCCGCAACCGGTTGCGGGCGGACCCTTGACAGGCTGCTTGTTACCGCTAACACTCGGGTAACCCCGCAGAAACAACGGGGTCCGCGCGGTGGCCTCCGTGACCCGGACGGCTCGCCCTATCGCCTTCGCGCCGTGCGCGGAAGGCCCATTCATGGCTGCCCTGAACCTCCTGGATGTTAGCGAGAACATGGCCAAGCGATAGCTCGGTGAAGGAAGAGGCCCCAGTGCACGGTCCCCCCGATATCACCCGCCGGCACCTTCTCGGCGGCAGCCTCGCACTGCTCGGTGCCGCCGCCACGGGATGCGCGATCCCCGTGGGGCTCGGTTCGTCCCAGACCCGCGTGCAGTACTGGCACTTCCTCGGCGCCAGCGACGGCATCATCATGAACCAGATGGTCCAGGCGTTCGCCAAGGACGCCCCCGGCATCTTCGTCGAGGAGAACGTGCTCGCCTGGGGCGAGCCGTACTACACCAAGATCGCCATGGCGGGCTCCGGCGGGCGCTCGCCCGACCTGGCCACCTTCCACCTGGCCCGGCTGGCCGGGATGGGCGCGGGGCGGATCCTCGACCCCATCAACACCAAGCTGATGGAGGAGGTCGGCCTGCGGGCGACCGATTTCAGCCCGCCGATCTGGGAGCGTGCCCAGCTCGACGGCGTCCTGTACGCCATCCCCTTCGACGCCCACCCGATGGTGCTGTACTACAACACCGACCTGTGCGGGAAGGCCGGTGTGCTCGGCCCTGACGGCAAGCTCACCCCTACCAAGGGCGTGGACGAGCTGATCGCCCAGCTGAACAAGGTCAAGCAGGTGATGGGCGGCAAGCCGCCGCTCGCCTTCGACGCGCTCGGCCTGGGCACCGTGGGCCCCTGGCGCGTGTGGTGGTCGCTGTACTCGCAGAGCGGCGGGTCCCTCCTCACGCCGGACAACACCAAGATCGCCATCGACGACGCCAAGGCCCTCGACGCGTTGCGACTCATGCGGCGGCTCGGCGAGGAAGGGCTGTGCGACTGGCGTACGGACTACGGCGCCTCCGTCGCCAAATTCACCAACGGCGAGGCGGCGTTCCTGTGGAACGGCGACTGGGAGACCACCGGGCTGAAGGACCGCAAGACGCCGTTCAGCATGACCCGCTTCCCCAGCGTCTTCGGCGGATGGTCTGCGCAGGCCGACTGCCACGCCTTCGTGCTACCGCACCAGCGCGCCCGAGATCCCGAGGTGGAGCGGGCGACGTACGAGTTCATCGCCTACCTGGTCAAGAACAGCGCCGACTGGGCGGTGGCCGGGCACGTGCCCGCGTACCTGCCGGCGCTGGAGGAGCCCGACTACCTCGCGCTGCAGCCACAGTCGGAATACCGCTCGGTGATCACCGAGGTCGCGCTCGACCCGCAGGCGTGGTTCGCCGGCTCGGCCTCGCGCATGTGGATCGAGTTCGGTGAGGCGTTCTCCCCGATCATCGGCGGGTCGCGCACGCCCGAGGACGGCCTGGCCGCCGCCAAGGCCGCGATGAACCGGCTGCTGACCGCGCCGAACCCCTTCCCCGACGAGGAGCGCTGATGACGACCACCGTCGCCGCCCCGCCGACCGCCGCCCCCGTCGCCACGCCCAAGGTCCGGCGCGGCTGGACCCAGCACGGGATGGTGTTCGTCGCGCCGTTCCTGCTGATCTACGTGGCCTTCCTGGTCTGGCCGACGCTGCTCGGCTTCCAGATGAGCCTGTCGAGCGTGAACATCGCCGGCGGCAACAACCACTTCGTCGCCTTCGACAACTACCTGGAGGCGTTCGGCGACCCGCGCATGTGGCGCTCGCTGTGGAACACGGTGCTCTTCACCGTGCTGAGCACGATCCCGCTGGTGTTCCTCGGGCTGGTGTTCGCGCTGCTGGTGCACAACCTGCGGTTCGTGCAGTGGCTGTGGCGGCTGTCGTTCTTCGGGCCGTTCCTGCTGCCGTCGGCGGTCGTGTCGATCCTGTGGCTGCAGATGATCTACCCGCCCGACTACGGCCTGATCAACGGCACGCTCGGCACCGACGTGCTGTGGCTGGGCGACCCGGCCGTGGCCATGTGGTCGATGGTGCTGACCACCGTCTGGTGGACGGTCGGCTTCAACTTCCTGCTCTACCTGGCCGCCCTGCAGTCGATCCCGCAGCACCTGTACGAGGCCGCCGCCATCGACGGCGCCTCCGCCTGGGACAAGCTCCGCTCCATCACCCTGCCGCTGCTCGGCCGCACCACCGCGCTCATCGTGGTGCTGCAGCTGGTGGCGTCGCTGAAGGTGTTCGACCAGATCTACCTGATGACGGGCGGCGGGCCGCAGGACTCCACCCGGCCGATCATCGAGTACGCCTACGACGTCGGCTTCACCGGTTACCGCACCGGCTACGCCTCGGCCGTGTCGTACATCCTGTTCGCCCTGATCGTCATCGTCTCCCTGGGCCAGCTCCGGCTGTTCCGCAAGCGCGAGGAGGCCGCGTCGTGACCAAGCGGTTCAGCGTCAGCCAGCTCATCCTGCTCGTCATCGCCCTGATCCTGGCGGCCATCTGGCTCGCCCCGGTCCTCTGGGCCGTGGCCACCTCGCTCAAGCCGGAGGAGGAGACCACCAAGCTGCCGCTGCAGTGGTTCGGCAGCGAGATCACCTTCGACTCGTACGCGCTGGTGCTGGGCACCGGCGGCATCGTCAAGTGGGCGATCAACTCGACGGTCACCGCGGTGATCGTCACGTTCCTGACCGTGCTGTTCTCCGCGATGGCGGCGTACGGGTTCGCGCGCACCCAGTTCAGGGGCCAGCGGGTGCTGCTGGCGCTGATCCTGGCCGGGATCATGGTGCCGCCGCAGGTGCTGATCGCGCCGCTGTTCGCGGAGATGGTCACGCTGGGGCTGGTGGACACCTGGTGGGCCATCATCCTGCCGCAGGTGGCGGCGCCGCTGATCGTCTACATCCTGGTCAAGTTCTTCCAGGACGTGCCGCCCGAGCTGGAGCAGGCCGCCTTCGTGGACGGGGCCGGGCGGTGGCGGGTCTTCTTCACCATCGTGCTGCCGCTGTCACGGCCGGTGCTGGCCGCCGTGTCGATCTTCACGTTCATCAACACCTGGAACAACTTCCTGTGGCCGTTCCTGGTCTCCACCGACCCGAACACGATGACGCTGCCGGTCGGGCTGGCGAACGTGGTGCAGGGGACGTTCGGGCTCCGGTACGCGCAGATCATGGCGTCGGTGGTGCTGGCCGGGCTGCCGCTGCTGGTCGTGTTCGTGATGTTCCAGCGGCAGATCGTCCGGGGCGTGGCGCACACGGGCCTCGCCGGTCAGTGAGCGTCGCGCACGAGGACCTCGACGGCGCGCCCGTCGGGGTCCTCCAGCACGTGGCTGCCCGCCTTGAGCCCCTGCAGGCCGTCCACCTCGAAGCCGAGCCGCAACCGTCCGGTCCGCCGGTCGGGGGCGGCCGGGTAGAGCTCGACCACCAGCCCGTCGTCCAGCACCGCGGCGTAGTGCCGGGGGCCGTCGCCGTGCTGCTCGGGCCGGAAGTCCAGGCCGAGTGAGCCGTAGAACGCCCGGCATTCCTCGACCCGGCCGGTGTAGATCACGATGAGGTTCGCCCGCAGCGCCATCTGGCCAGGCTAACGGCTCTTGATCATGTGCGGGCGCGCGGGTCGCTCCCCCTGCGAGTCATTCCTGATGGACGAGCAGGACGAACGTGCGGGCGTACGAGACGCCGCCTGCCGGCCTGGGCCACTCCAGCTCGGCCAGCGCCCGCGACCCCGCCTCGTGACGGACGCCGTTCACCCGGACCTCGGCCGTCTCCGAGCCGTCCCCGCCGCCGAAGAACGCCTTCACCCCCACCAGGTGCTCCCGTTCGAGGGTGCCCTTGAGCGCCGGCGCCAGATGCGGCAGCAGGACGTGCTGGACCGCCCACCGCTGCACCGAGTCGTGCTCGTCGCCCGTGCCCCAGCCGACGATGCCGCCGTGGATGGCGTGCCAGCCGGGGAAGCCGTCGGGGTCGTCCGGGGCGAAGTGGGCCGCGTGGGAGCCGTCCTGGACGACCAGCTCCAGCAGGGCGCCGCCGGTCGTGCCGAGCCACATCCGGATCGCCCGGTCCACGGACTCCTCGACGGTGGCGCCGTAGCCGGTCACGCAGTCGGAGACGGTGGTGTCCTGCGGGCGGTCGGCGTTGAGCACGAAGTCGAGGTCGAGGTGGGCGGGGCTGCCGGTGTGGTCGGCGCCGAGGCGGACGGCGAGCGTGCCGGGGCCCTTGGCCTGGCCGTCGCGGACCTCCCACGGCTGTCCCGTGGCGGCGCTCAGGTGCTCGGCGACCCTGCCGAGAACCACCTCGTCCGCCGGCCGTACGCCGTCCATGCCGCACCCCTCGCCTCGCGCTCGCCTCGTCACCCGCCAGGCTAGTTGATCATCCTGCGCGCGGGTGGCGAACCTGGCGGCTGCCGGGAGCCCCTGCTTCCGCGTTGCCAGGGAACTACCAGGAACGCCGAGTAGTCTGCCTCTGCATGAATCGGCCCCGAGTTCCCGTTCCCGCTGGTCCGGACGCCGGAGTGCCCGGCCGCGCACGTCGTGAGCGCCGCCCGTGAAGATCCGCTACCTCATGCTGCACGCCTTCGGCATGGGCGGCACCATCCGCACGGTGGTCAACCAGGCGAACGCGATGGCCGCCGCCGGCCACGACGTCGAGCTGGTGAGCCTGGTACGGCGGCGCGAGAACCCCCAGTTCAGTCTGGACCCCCGGATCACCGTCAGCACCCTGGTCGACCAGCGCGGCGGCCGTCAGCCCGACTCGGTGGCGCGCAAGGCCTGGCGCCGGGTGCGCGGGAAGATCGTGCCGCGCGGCGAGTTCGCGGCCGACTACTTCACCGAGCGGGTGGAGTGGGCCGCCATGGAGTACGTCTCGGGGCTGCGTGACGGCATCCTGGTCACCACCCGGCCCGCGCTCAACCTGATCTCCGCCCGGCGCGCCCACCAGACGGTCATCCGGGTCGCGCAGGAGCACATGAACCTGTCGGCCTACCCCGACACCATCCGCAGGGAGATCACCCGCTACTACGACCGTTTCGACGCGATCACCGTGCTGACCAGGACGAACCGCCTGGAGTACCAACGGCTGCTGCCCAGGACCCCGATCGTGCAGATCCCGAACGCGGTGCACAAGGTCGAGCAGCGGCCGTCCCGGCAGGTCGAGCCCGTGGTGATCGCGGCCGGGCGGCTGGTGCCGCAGAAGGGGTTCGATCTGCTGATCGAGGCGTTCGCGCAGGTGGTGACGGAGCATCCGGAGTGGCGGCTGCGCATCTTCGGCACCGGGCCGCGCAAGGCGCAGCTCGCCGGGCTCATCGAGCAGTACGGGCTGGGCGAGCACGTGTCGCTGCCCGGCCGTACGGACCGGCTGGAGCAGGAGCTGACCGACGCCTCCGTGTACGCGCTGAGCTCCCGCTTCGAGGGGCTGCCCATGGTGATGATCGAGGCGATGACGCACGCGCTGCCCGTGGTCGCCTTCGACTGCCCGACGGGGCCGAAGGACGTGCTGACCGACGGGGTGGACGGCGTGCTGGTGCCGCCACGGGACGTGGACGCGCTGGCCGCCGCGCTGAACCGGGTCATCGCCGACCGGGAGCTGCGGGTGCGGATGGGGCGGGCGGCGCGCAGGACGTCGCGGGCGTACGGGCCCGAGCAGGTGATGCCGTTGTGGGAGGACCTGTTCTCCGAGCTGGCGGCGGGCGAGCGCGTCGCGGACAATTTCTGGCATGGACGCTGACCGCCGTACTTCGGCGGATCGACCTGCGGGTCCTCGGGGGCGTGGCACGCCTCTAGCCGCGATTTTTTACCTTTTTTCCGCTTTCTCGGCGCTGTAGGGGTTTTCGGGGCGTTAAGTCACGAAATTTGGCGCTTTTTGGTCAAAACCACCCCAAGGCGGGCGGCATTCTGTGCCCCATGCGTCATCGGAAAGCTTTTCTGACCGCCATGGCGGGCGCTCTTGCCCTGGTCACAGGGCTGACCAGGCCCGCTTCTGCGCATGCCACCACCCCCTCCACCGCCGTCGCCACTTCCATGGACGGCGACGCGCCCGCCGTATACGGTCGCGCCGCCTACCTCATGGACGCCTCGTCCGGCGAGGTCCTGTACGACAAGAGCGGTATCGAGCGGATGCCGATCGCCAGCCTGACCAAGACCATGACCGCGTACGTGGTGCTGCAGGCCGCCAAGCCCACGGACGTGGTGCGGATCACGCGCGCGGACGTCGCGTACGCGGAGGACGGCGGCGGCACCACCGCCGACCTGCGCCCCGGCGACCGCCTCACGGTCGGCGAGCTGCTCTACGGCCTGATGCTGCCCTCCGGCGCCGACGCCGCCCACGCGCTGGCCCGCGCGTACGGGCCGGGCGTCCAGGGCTTCGTGGCGCGGATGAACGAGACGGCGCGCTCGCTCGGCATGAACGACACCCACTACGTCAACGCCGACGGCCTGCCCACCCCCGGCGGCGACGGCTACTCCACCGCGCGCGACCAGTCCGTCCTGGCGGCCAAGGCGCTGCGGATCCCCCTCATCAAGCAGGTAGCCGGCACCCGCCGGCACGACCTCGACGCCACCGGTGAGCACCGCTCCTACGACTGGAGCAACACCAACCGCCTGCTCGGCACCCCGGGCGCGATCGGGCTGAAGACCGGCTTCACCAGGGCGGCGGGGTACTGCCTGGCGTTCGCGGGCGAGTCGGACGGGCGGGTGCTGGTCGGCGTCCTGCTGGACGAGTCGGTCTCCAGCCGCCGCTTCACCACCGCCTCGGCCCTGCTCTCGTGGGGCACCGCCCACCAGTCCGCCTGACCCCCATGGACCCTGTTGATCCTTTGGGCTAGTTTGCCCGACATGAAGCTTCGAATAGCGTTAGGCGCGCTGTCAGCGTCCCTCCTGCTCGCCGCCCCGCTCCCCGCCCACGCCGCAGGCCCGCCCCGGCTCGGCTGGGAGCTCAAGGACACGGGGGCGACCGCGCGCCTGCGCGGCCTGTCGCCCGTCAGCCGGAACGTGGTGTGGGCCTCGGGCTCGGCCGGGACCGTGCTCAAGACCGTGGACGGCGGACGTACCTGGCAGAACGTCTCCCCGCCCGACACGGCCGCGCTCCAGTTCCGCGACATCGAGGCGTTCGACGCGAACCGTGCCGTCGCCCTGTCCATCGGCGCGGGCACCGACTCGCGCGTCTACCGCACCCAGGACGGCGGCAGGACCTGGGCGGAGACGTTCAGGAACGACGAGCCGCAGGCGTTCTACGACTGCATGGCCTTCTTCGACCACCGCCACGGCCTGGCCATGAGCGACCCGGTCAACGGCCGGTTCCGCATCCTGTCCACGCGAGACGGCGGTCGGAGCTGGCAGGTGCTCCCGGCCGACGGGATGCCGGAGGCGCTGCCGGGCGAGGCGGGGTTCGCGGCCAGCGGGCAGTGCCTGGTCGCCGCGCCTGGCGGGCGGGACGTCTGGCTGGCCAGCGGCGGGGCCTCGCGGGCCCGCGTGTTCCACTCACGCGATCGCGGCCGCACCTGGACGGTCGCCGACGCGCCCATCCCCGGCGGGGACCCGGCCCGCGGCGTCTTCGGGCTCGCCTTCCGCGACCGGCACCGGGGCATCGCCGTCGGTGGCGACTACCGGCCCGAACAGCAGTCGCCGAACGCCGGGGCGGTCAGCCGTGACGGTGGTGACTCCTGGCAGCCGTCGTCCGTGCCGCCGCCTGCTTATCGGTCGGGGGTCGCGTGGCTTCCTCAGCTTCCCTTCGCCGCCGTGGCGGTGGGGCCTTCCGGGAGTGACGTGACGTACTCGGGCGGGAGGGTCTGGGAGAACTTCGACGGGGGGTCGTTCGACACGGTGGCCTGTGCGGGGGACCGGTCGTGCTGGGCGGCGGGAGAGCAGGGGCGGGTCGCCCGGCTGACGGTCAAGTAGGGGCTGCGCGTGTCGCGGCGGCGCGTCGGTGTCAACGCACTCCCCGAGGCCGGAACTGGATGCTGATGCGCGGCCCCGACGGCCGTGAGGTCTTCGGAATCGCATGCTCCCAGGTCCGCTGGCAACTCCCGCCCATCACGATCAAATCCCCATGCCCCAGCTCGTACCGGATCGACCCCCCACCACCCCTGGGCCGCAGCAGAAGAGACCGCGGGCTGCCGACCGACACGATGGCCACCATGGTGTCCTCCGTGCTGCCCCGCCCGATGGTGTCGCCGTGCCACGCCACGCTGTCGCGCCCGTCCCGGTAGAAGCAGAGGCCCGCCGTCCGGAAGGGCTCGCCCAGCTCGGAGCCGTAGTGGCCGTCGAGGGCGCGGCGGGCGTCGGCGAGGATCGGGTCGGGCAAGGGCTCGTTCTCGTCGTAGAACTTGAGCAGCCGCGGCACGTCCACGACCCGGTCGTACATGCGCCGCCGTTCGGCGCGCCACGGCACGTGCTCGGCCAGGCGTTCGAAGAGGGTGTCGGCGCCCGTCAGCCAGGCCGGGCGCAGGTCGATCCAGGCGCCGTGGTCGAGGTGCGTGCGGCGGACGGTGCCGCCGAGCGGCCCGATGCCGAGCTCCTCGTCGAGGGCGAGCAAAGAGGCTTGGAACGCGGCTGTCATGGGGTCGAGTGTATGCGATACTTCAAACACCCATTCGATTTGCGCGAAGGCACCTTTTCGATCGACAGGTCGTGCAACGCTGGGAGGCACCGGATATGAGTGGCGTCGGCCCTCGGCCCGCACCAGAGGTGAAGAGGCCACCCACCGCTTCGTCACGCGAAGGAGCAGGCCATGCTCACCACGCACTACCTACCCGGCTCCCCCTGCTGGGTCGACGTCAGCAGCCCCGACCCCGAGGCGTCGGCCGCCTTCTACACCGGGCTGTTCGGCTGGGATCTCGTCTCGCTGGGTCCCGAGCACAGGAATTACCGCTTCTGCCAGCTCGGCGGGCGGACGGTCGCCGGCATCAGCCCGGAGGGCCCGGCCCGGGGCGCCCCGGCATGGCTGACGTACTTCCAGGCGCCCGACGCCGACACCATGACGAAGGCGATCGAGCAGGCGGGCGGCACCGTCCTGGCGGCGCCTTACGACATCGCGGGGCAGGGGCGGATGGCGCTGTTCGCCGATCCGGCCGGGGCGTCGTTCGCGGTCTGGCAGCCTGGCGCGACCAAGGGGCTGGGGCTGGTCACGGACGCCGGCTCGCTGGGCTGGGTCGAGCTGTACACGCCTGACCCCGTCGGCATCCGCGCGTTCTACCAGTCGGTGTTCGGCTGGCGGATCGAGGACCTGCCGATGGGCGACACGTCGTACCCCGTGATCTCGCCCGCGGAGGGCGACGAGTCGTCGGCGGCGGCCGGGCTCGCGCAGCTCCAGTCCGGTGATCGGCCGCACTGGCTGCCGTACTTCGAGGTGGCCGACTGCGATGCGGCGGTGGCGCTGGCGCAGCGGCTCGGCGCGACGACGCAGACTCAGGCGATGACCACGGAGGGGGTCGGGCGGATGGCGTTCCTGGCCGATCCGTTCGGGGCGCGGTTCGCGGTGATCGCCAGCTCTGCCTGATCGCCGGTTCGGCTTGAGGGGCGGTTCGGCTTGAGGGGCGGCTCGGCCTGAGGGTCGACTCGGCCTGAGGGGCGACTCGGCCTGAGATCGGCTCGGCCTGAGGTCGGCCTCGCCTGAAGGCCGGTTCGGCTTGAGGGTCGGTTCGGTCTGAGGGCCGGTTTGGCTTGAGGGTCGCCGGTGGGCCTGCACGCACGCAGTTCGTGCAGGCCGCCCCTCCCCGGCATGGGTGAACGCCCAGCTCAGGAGCTTGAGCCCGAGTTCTCATTCCCTGGAGGACGCCCGCCTAACGTACGGGGCGGTGCGCGTTCATGTAACGTCCTGACCATGTTGACCCGTTACATGGCCGGGGCCGTGATGGCGCGTACCGGTGATGAGATGTCCGGGCCCGCGCTGCTCGTCACCGGGCTGGCCGTCACCGGGTCGCCGCTGCTGGCCTCGTCGGTGCTGGCAGGGCTGACCGTGTCGGCCGCCGTCGGCGGGCCGCTGCTCGGGGTGCTGCTCGATCGGGCCCGGCGGCCGGGGTGGGTGCTGGGGTGGTGTCTGGCCGGGTACGCGGCCGGGCTGGTGGCTGTGGTCGGCGGGATGGTGGAGGGGGTGCCGGGGGGCGTTCTGGTGGGGGTCGCGGTGGTGACCGGGCTGCTCGGGCCGGCGCTCACGGGTGGGTGGACGGCGCAGCTTCCCCTGGTGGTGACGGGGGGTGAGGG
>NZ_VSEY01000083.1 GCF_008086045.1 Nonomuraea sp. PA05
CACCCGCCACCCCCCCCGCCCCCCACCCCCCCCCCCCCCCCCCCAGACCCGCCACCCCCCCGCACCCCAGCACCGCCCCCTGCCCCCGCCGCGCCACCGCACCCCCGCACCCCCGCACCCCCGCACCCCCGCACCCCCGCGCCACCGCGCCACCGCGCCACCGCGCCACCGACGACACCGACGACACCGACGTCAGGCGTACATCTCCTGCGAAACCAGCACCCCGCCCCAGCCGCCCTCACGACCCGCCTACGTGACCGAACGTCCTCACAGCCTCCTCAGTCAGACGGCCGTGGGAAAGGGCCCGCGGTTCCACGACACGGCGTCACCAAAGGCCGCCAGCAGATCCACATCGGTACACACCGCATCGGCATACGCACGATGAAGGTTGAGCACGAGCCGTTCAGCATCCGACCACCCAGAAAAGGCCCGCAGATCAGCACACCGAGCAGCATCCAGCGGACTCAGCTCCCGCCGCATCCCATCAGCCGCGATCTCGGCCACGAACCGGTAGTACCGCTCGTGCTCGGCCAAGATGCCAGGCAACGCGGCAGCGTCCGCGAGCGGTCCGTGCCCGGGCACGACGTGCTCGGCGCCGAAGCCGGCCAGCCAGTCCAGCGACCGCAACGCCCCGTCCACGGACCCCATCAACACCAGCGGCGTGATGCCGTGGAAGAGCAGGTCCCCGGTGAACAGCACGCGCTCCTCCGGCAGCCAGGCCACCACATCGCCGGCGGTGTGCGCGGGATGGCCGGGATGCAGCAGGTCGATCCGCCGCCCGCCGCTGTGGACGGTCAGTTCGGAGCCGAACACGAGCCACGGTGGCCGCCGCGTGACCCCGCCCCAGTCAGGCACCGGCGACCAGAACGGCGGGCACCCGTCGATGACGAAGTCCGTGAGCACGCTCTCGCGCACGCTCTCGTGCCCCACGATCACGGCCTGCTCGGGAAGCAGGCTGTTGCCGTGGGTGTGGTCGCCGTGCTGGTGCGTGTTGACGGCCGCCCTGATGGGAGCGCCGCCGGTGGCCGCGGCCAGCGCGTCCAGGAATCTCCGTGTACGTGCCTCAGTGGCGCAGGTGTCGATGACGATCGTGCCGTCGTCTCCGGTCACCGCGCCGGCGTTGTTGACCCACCAGGTGCCATCGGGCTGCACCCACGCGTGCACCCCCGGCACGATCTCGTGCAGGGCCGCCGCGTCGGGCCCCCTGTGCTGGTTTCCCATGGCTTCGACTCCACCACGGCACCCGCGGGGTCATCATCAGCGGGAAAGGTTACGATCTCCCGCGGCTGCGATGTCACAGCCCGCCAGTTCGCAGGACCGGACCGCCTCGGCCAGCCCGTCCACGGCCGCCAGGACCCTGCGGGCCTCGGCGACCAGCCGCTCCCCGGCCGGTGTGAGCGCGACCTTCCGGCTCGTACGCTCGAACAGCCGTCGCCCGACCTCCCGCTCCAGGCGCTGGATGTGCCGCCCGAACGGCTGGGCCGCGATGAAATGCCGCTGCGCGGCCCGCCCGAAGTGCAGTTCCTCGGCCAGCGTGACCGCATAGCGTAGTGACTGGATCTCCATCGACGAACCTCCCCCGACGGCCGGCGGCCCGCCGTCCCAGGCCGCCGCGATGTTCTGTCGCCGGATGATTCGTCCGAGATCGCCCCTTGTATGTCGGCCGCCCAGAGCCCACCAGTCGTACGCCCAAGGCACAACCTCAAACACGGCCCGAAGACACGGCCCGAAAGCATGGCCCCAAAATCAGGCCAAAGGCATGCACCAGAGCCTGGGCCGAAAGCACAGCCCAGAAGTGCGAGCCCCGGCCCCGGGGACACGGTCCAAGAACGTGGGCCGAAAGCACGACCAGAAGGACAACCCTCAAGGCCCATGCCCCAAGGCACAACCGCCCCCACACAAGGAACGCAAAACCCGCGAAGCCGCACGGCCCCCGAGCCGCACGCCTCCTAGGCCTCAGCCTCAGGCTTGTCGTCGCTCCGCACCGGCTCGGGCAAGGTACCGGCGTTGTGCTCCAGCAACCGCCACCCCTTCCGCCCTTCCTGCAGCACGGACCACGAGCAGTTACCCAGCCCGCCCACCGCCGGCCACAACTGCTCAGGCAGCCCGAGCATCTCGCAGATGCCCAGCCGCAGCGCCGCACCGTGGGACACCACGACCAGCAGCCCGTCGTCGTCGACCCGCCCCGCCCACCGGCGCATGGCGGTCGCCACCCTGGCGGCCACGTCGGTGACGGGTTCGCCGTCGGGAGCCTCCCAAGCGGCGTACTCCTCGGGCCAGCGCGAGGCGATCTGCGCGCGGGTGAGGCCCTCCCACTGGCCGCCACCGCGCTCGCGGAAGTCCTTGTCGATGGCCACGTCGAGGCCGACGAGCCGCCCGAGGGCCAGGGCGGTGTCGTTGGCCCGCATGAGGTCGGATGAGACGATCATGCTCGGCCGCAGCGAGGCCAGCAGCGAAGCGGCTCGCGCGGCCTGCGCGACGCCGGTCTCGTCGAGGGGGATGTCGGAGTGGCCTTGGAAACGCTGTTCAACGTTCCACAGGGTCTGCCCGTGGCGCAGACATACGATCCGCCTGCTCATACGGCGGCCTCGCGGTTTCGCGGGTTGCCCTGGCTCACGCGCGCGCCCGCTGGAGGTTGGCCTGCATGACGCTCTCCGGCAGCGAGATGGCCGGGCAGTCCTTCCAGAGGCGTTCGAGCGCGTAGAACGTGCGGTCTTCCTCGTGCTGGACGTGGACGACGATGTCGATGAAGTCGAGCAGCACCCAGCGGCCCTCGCGCTCGCCTTCACGGCGTACGGGCTTGGCGCCGGCCTCGGTGCGCAGCCGCTCCTCGATCTCGTCGACGATGGCGCGTACCTGGCGGTCGTTGGTGGCGGAGCAGAGCAGGAAGGCGTCGGTGATGACGAGCTGTTCGCTCACGTCGTAGGCGAGGATGTCATCGGCCAGCTTGTCGGCCGCGGCTTCCGCGGCGATGCGCACGAGCTGGACGGATCTGTCAGATGCGGTCACGATGCGGGTCTGTCCTCCTGTGTCGGCAGCATGCCCTTATGTTGAGGGTACCCTTCCAGCCCGAAACCCCTCACCTGTGTATCTGCGGACCATGTCAGTCGGCCGTGTGGTACATCCCGCGCTTGTTGATGTACTGGACGATTCCATCGGGCACCAGATACCAAATCGGCTCGCCCTTTGCCACGCGCTGACGGCACTCTGACGAGGAAATGGCCAGTGCGGGGATTTCCAGCAACGTGACGCGGCCTTCCGGCAGGCCGGGGTCGTGCAGGGTGTGTCCAGGACGGGTGCAGCCGACGAAATGTGCCAGCTCGAACAGCTCGTCGGCCTGCTGCCAGTCGAGTATCGCGCCGAGCGCGTCGGCGCCGGTGATGAAGAAGAGCTGAGCATCCGGCCCGTAAATATCCGAAATATCACGCAAAGTGTCGATCGTGAACGTCGGCCCAGGACGGTCCACGTCCACCCTGCTGACCGAGAAGCGGGGGTTCGACGCCGTCGCGATGACCGTCATCAGATAACGGTCCTCGGGCGCGGACACCACCCGCTCCGACTTCTGGTACGGCCGTCCTGTCGGCACGAAGACGACCTCGTCGAGCTGGAAGTGGTGGGCCACCTCGCTGGCCGCGACCAGGTGACCGTGGTGGATGGGATCGAACGTCCCGCCCATCACGCCCACGCGTCGCATCCCCTGCACACTAGGCGCGTTCATCATGAAACGGACCTTACGCGGACGCTTTCCCTCAACATGAATGGACCCCCCTTCGTGATGACCGCGCATCACTTCCGTTGCGGACGTAGCATGCCGGGCATGACGACCACCCCGGACCGCAACCGCGTCCAACTGCCCGGCATCTCGTCCCGAGCCTACGAACACCCCGCAGACCGGTCCGCCCTGGTCGCTCTGCGTAAGCTGAGTGGGTTCGACACGGTTCTCAAGCAGATGTCCGGCCTCATCAGCGAGCGGCGGCTGCGCCTGATGTACCTGGCGTCGGCCGTACGCGTGAGCGAGACCCAGTTCCGCTCCCTCTACGACATGGGCCGCGACGCCGCCTACACCCTCGACCTGCACCGGATCCCCGAGATCTACGTCCAGCAGGACCCGCAGGTCCAGGCCAAGGCCATCGGCTTCGACGACCCGTTCATCGTCGTGACCACCGGTCTGCTCAACCTCATGAACGAGGAGGAGCAGCGCTTCGTCATCGGCCACGAGACCTCGCACATCCTGTCGGGGCACGCGGTCTACCGGACGATGCTCGACATCCTCACCCGCCTCGCCACCCGCGTCGCCTGGATCCCGCTCGGCTACATCGGCCTGCGCGCGATCGTCGCGGGCCTGGAGGAGTGGTACCGCAAGTCCGAGCTGTCCTCCGACCGCGGCGGCCTGCTCGTCGGGCAGAACCCCGAGGCGGCCAAGCGCGCGCTGATGAAGCTCGCCGGCGGCGACTACACGCACGAGATGAACATCGAGGCGTTCCTGGAGCAGTACCAGGAGTACGACACCGCGGGCGACCTTCGCGACGGCTTCCTCAAGGTGCTCAACCTCCTCGGCACCACCCACCCGTTCGCGGTGGTGCGCGTGGCGGAGCTGGACAAGTGGCAGCGCAGCGGCGAGTACGAGCGGATCCTCGGCGGCGACTACCCCCGCCGCGAGGACGACCCCAACGCGAGAGTGACCGAGGAGATCAAGGCGGCGGCCGAGTCCTACCGCGCTTCCTGGCAGCAGTCGCAGGACCCGTTCATCGGCGTGCTGCGCGACGTGGCCGAGGGCGCGGTCAACGCGGGCGAGCGCATCTTCAACCGCTTCTCCCGCCGCGACGGCGGCCAGGGCTGACCGCAGCCCCGAAATCAGCACTGATCGCAACACCATGGTGCTGATCGCGAAGCTGCGCACAGGGCTGACTCCAGCGCGACCGATCGACGTGATCAGCCGCGCACGGCCCGCCGTCCCACAGCGGCGGGCCGTCGTCGAAGCCGCTGACACAGCAGAAGCCGCTGACACAGCAGAAGCCGCTGACACAGGAGAAGCCGCTACAACGGCCGCTAAAGCAGAAGGGCGATGGCGCGCACGGCGGCGGCGCACAGGGCGACGAACCCGCCCAGCACGGCCAGTGCGCGCAGCCCTTCCCTGCGCAGGTCAGGCAGCCGGTGCCCGATCCGCTCGATCTCCCGCCCGGTGATCCCACCGCACAACATCCCGAACACCACACCGGCCACAGTCACGGGCGCGGCCTGCTGCCACCAGTCGGAGTCGATCTGACCGCCGCCGGTGGCCCACAGTGCCCCGCCCGACGCCACCGCGACGGGCACTCCCGGCCACACGACGGCCGTGATCGCCGCCCCGGCCAGCGCCAGCGGGAAGAGCAGCACGCGCAACGTCACCCGCGTACGCCGCGCGCTGCGCCTCCTGACCATCCAGTGGCTCATCCAGAGCGTCCTGGTCAGCACCACGAACACGGTCGTGATCGCGATCGAGGCGATCGGCCAGATCACCGAGGCCACCACGCACGGCACGGCCAGCACCGCGAGCATCAGCAGCGCGCCGTTGCCCGCGGGCAGGGTGGTGGCCGACGCGGTGCCGGGCCTGGCCGCCGTCCTGCTCCTGACGGCTGCCGCCGTACGCTGCCGCGACGCGGCCATCTTGGGCCGCGGGCCGGTGCTCTTGCCGTCCACGCTGGTACGGCCGCGCGGCGCCGGCACCTTGCCCTCGGCACGGCTGCGTGCCACGGCCGCCGCGCCCTTCCCGTCAGGCACGGCCCTGGCGCCCTTCCCATCGGGCACAGCGCGGGTGCCCTTCCCATCGGGCACAGAACGGGCGCCCTTGCCGTCGGACGCGCTGCGAGCGCCCTTGCCGTCCGGCGCGGGCCTGCTGCCGGTGCGCCCGCGCGGCGCCGGCACCTTGCCCTCCGCGGGCACCGCGTTGGGCCTGCTGCGCGCCTTGGCCTCGCCCCGGGCAGCGGCGTCCTCGGCGGTACGGCTGCGCACGGCCGTGCCCTTGCCCGATTCCTCGGCCACGTCGCCCGTGCGCCCACCGGCCGTCGCCGGCTCGCCGTCGGCCGTGCTGGTGGCCTTGGCCAGCCGGGACAGCCGGTCGGCCAGCAGCGCCGCCGTGGGCCGCTTGCCCGGCTCCCTGTTGAGCGCCGCGCGCACCAGCGGCAGCAGCTCGACGGGCACGCCCTTGAGGTCGGCCTGCCCGTTCAGCACCGCGTACATCTGCGCCTCGGCCGTGCCCCGCCCGAACGTGGGCCGCCCGGTCGCCGCGAAGGCCACCGTAGCGGCCCAGGCGTGCACGTCGGCGGGCGAGTCGACGTGCTCGTCGGCGAAGATCTCGGGCGCCGTGTAGCCGGGCGTGCCGAGGAACGTGCCGGTCATGGTCAGGCGGGTCGCGTCGAGCACCTGCGCGATGCCGAAGTCGATCAGCACGGGGCCGCGGTCGGCCATGATGATGTTGCCGGGCTTGAGGTCGCGGTGCACGACCCCGGCCGCGTGGATGATCGCGAGCGCGGCGGCGATGCCCTGGGCCATGTCGACGAGCTGCGACACGTCCAGAGGGCCGCTCTGGCGCACGCGGTCGAGCAGCGTGGCGCCCTCGATGTGCTCCATGATCAGGTACGGCCTGGCGCAGCCCAGGTCGGCGTCGAGCACCTTGGCGACGTACGGGCTCTCGACCCTGCGCAGCGCCCGAACCTCGCGCTCCAGCCTGACGCGGGAGGTGGTGTCCTCGGCCAGATCGTGCAGGACCTTCAGCGCGACATGTTCGCCACGGCGGGTGGCGGCGAGGTAGACCTCACCCATGCCGCCCCGGCCGAGCCGCTCGACCAGGGTGTACGGCCCGACCTTGCCGAGCTTGCTCACCGTCCCTCCCCGCCCGGCGCGCCCATAAGGGACACAACCCTAGCGCCGGTGCGCGAGTTGCCGTGTGAGGCACGCCGAAGGATTATCGGCGTGTGTGATCGGAGAGCATGCTGTCGAGCCCGGCCGTGGGCTCGTCCGACAACCGGCGGCGGCCTTTCCTGCGCCAGTTGACGTGGCCGCGGCTCTCCAGCCAGAGCAGCAGCCGGTCGGCGCCGAACAGCACCGCGGCCGAGAAGACCAGGGCGACGACAATTTCCATGCACCCCAGTCAATCCACGGCACCCCGCGCCGGTCAGGCCGACACGCCGGTCAACCGGCCACCACCGTGCCTTCTGACGTGCGCAAATGCCCCTCACCCGTATAGATCCACTTGGTCGAGGTGAGCTCGGGCAGCCCCATCGGGCCGCGCGCGTGCAGCTTCTGGGTGGAGATGCCGATCTCCGCCCCGAACCCGAACTCGCCGCCGTCGGTGAACCGCGTCGAGGCGTTGACCGCGACGGCCGCCGAGTCGACGAGCGACACGAACCTGCGGGCGGCCCGCTGCGAGCGGGTGACGATGGCGTCGGTGTGGCCGGAGCCGTAGCGCCTGATGTGCGCCACCGCGTCCTCCAGCGAGCCGACGACGGCGGCGGCGATGTCGAGCGAGAGGTACTCGGCGTAGTAGTCGTCGTCGGTGACGGGTACGACGCCGGAGCCGTAGCCGGCGATCCGCTCGTCGCCGTGGACCGTCACGCCCGCCTCGCGCAGCGCCTCCAGCGCCTTGGGCACGAACGCGTCGGCGACGTCGGCGTGCACCAGGAACGTCTCTGCGGCGTTGCACACCGACGGCCGCTGCGCCTTGGCGTTGACCAGGATCTGCACGGCCAGGTCGACGTCCGCCTCGGCGTCGACGTACACGTGGCAGTTGCCCACGCCGGTCTCGATCACCGGCACCGTCGACTCCTCGACCACCGAGTTGATCAGCGACGCGCCACCGCGCGGGATCAGCACGTCGACCAGCCCGCGGGCGCGCATGAGCTCCTTGACCGAGTCGCGGCTCTGGCCGGGCACGAGCTGGACGGCGCCGGAGGGCACCTCGGTGGACTCCAGCGCGTCCTGCATGATCTTCACCAGCGCGGTGTTGGAGGAGTAGGCGCTGGACGAGCCGCGCAGCAGCACCGCGTTGCCGCTCTTGAGGCAGAGCGCGGCGGCGTCGACGGTGACGTTGGGGCGGCCCTCGTAGATGATGCCGATGACGCCCAGCGGCACCCTGAGCTGGCGCAACTCCAGCCCGTTGGGCAGGGTGGAGCCGCGCACCACCTCGCCGACCGGGTCGGGCAGGTCGGCCACCTCGCGCACGGCCTCGGCGATCGCGCCGACCCTGGCCTCGTCGAGGCGCAGCCGGTCGATCATCGCCTCGGAGGTGCCCTGGGCCCTGGCCCGCTCGACGTCCTCGGCGTTGGCCGTGACGATCTCGGCGGCGTGCGCGACCAGCGCGTCGGCGATCGCGCGCAGCGCCCGGTCCTTGGGCGCCCGCGGCAGCGGGGCCAGCTCGGCGGCGGCCTCTCGTGCCGCGCGGGCGACCTTCAGGAACTCTTCGGACATCACGCGCTCCTCTGGGGGGCCGATCTAGTTGTGGGTTTCCAGTATGACGATGTCGTCGCGGTGGATCAGCTCGCGTTCATATTCCGGACCGAGCGTGCTGGCCAGCTCCCTGGTGGAGCGCCCGAGCAGCCCCGGGATCTCGGTGGCGTCGAAGTTGACCAGGCCGCGGGCCACCACGAGCCCCTGAGGGCCGCACAGGTCGACCGGGTCGCCCGCCGCGAACTCGCCCTCCACCGCCGTCACCCCGGCCGGCAGCAGCGACTTGCGGCGGCCCACGATGGCCTCCACGGCACCCTGGTCGAGGTGGAGAAGGCCGCGCCCGGTGGTGGCGTGCGCGAGCCACAGCAGGCGCGTGCCGGGGTGGCGGCCGCCGGGGTGGAAGTAGGTGCCCACGTCGGCTCCGGCGAGCGCCTGGGCGGCGTGGGCGGCCGCGGTGAGCACCACGGGCACGCCCGCCCCGGTGGCGATCCTGGCCGCCTGCACCTTGGTGATCATGCCGCCGGTGCCCACGGACGCGCCGTTCTTGCCCAGCTCGACCCCGGCCAGGTCCTCCGGGCCGCGGATCTCGGCCAGCCGCTGCGAGCCGGGGCGGCTGGGCGGGCCGTCGTAGAGCGCGTCCACGTCCGACAGCAGCACCAGCGCGTCGGCGTGGATCAGGTGCGTGACCAGCGCCGCGAGACGGTCGTTGTCGCCGAAGCGGATCTCGTCGGTGGCCACGGTGTCGTTCTCGTTGACGATGGGCACGATGCCCAGCTCCAGCAGTCTGGCCAGAGTGCGCTGGGCGTTGGCGTGGTGGGCGCGCCGCATCATGTCGTCGGCGGTCAGCAGCACCTGGCCGACGCGCAGCGAGTAGCGGGCGAAGGAAGAGGTGTAGCGGGCCACCAGCACGCCCTGGCCGACGGAGGCGGCGGCCTGCTGGGTGGCCAGGTCGCGCGGTCGCGCGCTCAGCCCGAGCGGGCCGAGGCCCGCCGCGATCGCTCCCGAGGACACCAGGACGATCTGCGTCCCGGTGCGGCGCCTGGCCGCCAGCACGTCAACCAAGGCGTCGACCCGGTCGACGTCGATCATGCCCTGGGGGGTGGTGAGCGAGGAGGAGCCGACCTTGACGACGACCTTCGACGCAGAGCTGATCTGTTCCCGCACGTAAGTGAGCCTATCGGCTCGCCGGAGGGCCGACGCTACCGAATTACCGCTTTGTTTGCATTGACTGCATTACTGCAATGAATGTAATTTTTCGCTCATGGCAACTCGAATCTACGCCGTCACCGGCGCCGCCTCCGGCATCGGCGCGGCCACCGCCGACCAGCTCGCCGCGTCCGGCGCGAAAGTGATCCGCTGCGACGTGCGCGACGCCGACGTCCTCGCCGACCTGACCACGCCGGAGGGCCGCGACGACCTGGTGTCGGGGGTCGCGGCGGCCTCGGGCGGCAGGATCGACGGCGTGGTCGCCGTCGCCGGGCTCGCGCTCCCGTCCGACCTCACCGTCCGGCTCAACTTCTTCGGCACCATCGCCACCCTGGAGGGCCTGCGCCCGCTCCTGGCCGCCGCCGAGCAGCCCAGGGCGGTCGCCGTGTCGTCCCTGAGCGCCATCGTGGCCGCCGACGAGGGCCTCGCGCAGGCCTGCCTCACCATGGACGAGGACGCCGCCGCGACGGCCGCCCGCGCGCTCGTCGAGGCCGGGCACGGACGCGCCGTCTACCCGTCCAGCAAGCTCGCGCTCAACCGGTGGCTGCGCCGCGCCGCCCTGTCGTGGGCCGAATCCGGCATCCCGCTCAACGCGGTCGCGCCTGGCGTGGTGGACACGCTGACGGCGCGCACCGCGTTCCTGGACGACCCGCGCACGCGCGCGCTCGTCGCCGCCGCGATGCCGCAGCCCCTGGCCTTCCCCGGCCCGGTGGACGCGGTCGCGTCGCTGCTGGCGTGGACGGTCAGCGCCGCCAACTCGTTCATGACGGGCCAGATCCTGTACGCGGACGGCGGCGCGGAGGCCACCCTCCGCACCTGAGCCCCGGCCCACGCCAGCGCCCCGCCACGCCAGCGCCCCGCCACGCCAGCGCCCCGCCACGCCAGCGCCCCGCCACGCTGGCGCGCTACCCCAGGCCCGGCCCGCGCCAGCGTGCTGCCCGAGCCTTGCCGCGCTGTCCGAGCGCTGCCCAAGCGCTGTCCGAGCGCTGCCCGCTGTCTGTGCCCGCGGGCCGACCGTGCGAGCCTTCCGCCCACACGGCCCCGTCCGCGCGCCCCCGGTGTGTCAGCCGAGCCGCATGTCGGTGCCGCGCGGCCCCTGCCGCACCGACTCCGCGCTCAGCGTCGGCTGCCAGTCGAAGACGTACCCGCCCTCCATCGGCCCGATGACCACCTCGGCCCCGGCCTTGGCGCCCGCCTTGGCCAGCTCCACCTCGACCCCCAGCCGCTCCAGCCGATCGGCGAGGAACCCGACGGCCTCGTCGTTGCTGAAGTCGGTCTGCCGGATCCACCGCTCCGGCTTCTCGCCGGTGATCTGGAACAGGTTGTCGTTGACCCGCCGCACCTTGAACCCGGCGTCACCGAGCTGCTTGGGCCTGATCACCAGCCGCGTGGGCTCCTCGACCGGCTTGTTGGCCCTGGCCGCCGCGACCCACTCGCCCATCGCGTACGTCAGCTCCCGCAGCCCGTCGTGCGTGGCGGCGGAGATCGTGAACACCTGCAGCCCCTTGGCCTCGAACTCGGGCCTGACCATCTCGGCCAGCTCCCGCGCGTCGGGCACGTCCGCCTTGTTCAGCACGATCATCCGGGGCCGGTCCTCGAGCTTGCCGTACGCCCGCAGCTCCGCCTCGATCACCTCGTAGTCCGTGACCGGGTCGCGGCCCGGCTCCATGGTGGCGCAGTCGATGACGTGCACCAGCATGTCGCACCGCTCGACGTGCCGCAGGAACTCGTGCCCGAGCCCCTTGCCCTGCGACGCGCCGGGGATCAGGCCGGGCACGTCGGCGACGGTGAACACGTTCTCGCCCGCGGTCACCACGCCCAGGTTGGGGATCAGGGTGGTGAACGGGTAGTCCGCGATCTTCGGCTTGGCCGCGCTCAGCGCCGCGATCAGCGAGCTCTTGCCGGCGCTGGGGAACCCGACCAGCGCCACGTCCGCGACGCTCTTCAGCTCCAGGGTCACGTCGAGGCCGTCGCCGGGCTCGCCGAGCAGCGCGAAGCCGGGCGCCTTGCGCTTGGTGCTGGCCAGCGCGGCGTTGCCGAGCCCGCCGTGACCGCCCTGCGCGATCACGTACCGCGTGCCGGCGCCCACCAGGTCGACCAGCACCTCGCCGGTGGCGGCGTCCTTCACCACGGTGCCGTTCGGCACGGGCAGGATCACGTCCTCGCCGTTGGCGCCGTCACGGTTGGAGCCCTGGCCCTGCTTGCCGTTCTCCGCCTTGCGGTGCGGGCGGCGGTGGTAGTCGAGCAGGGTGGCGGTGTTGGGGTCGACCTCCAGGATCACGTCGCCGCCCCGCCCGCCGTTGCCTCCGTCGGGGCCGCCCAGCGGCTTGAACTTCTCCCGGTGGATGGAGGCGCACCCGTTCCCCCCGTCACCGGCCGTGATGTGTAGGACCACCTGGTCCACGAAGTCCGGCATCCCCGCATCCTCCATCACCCCGTCAGGGGCTCACTCGTACCAACACCGGAGGCCGAACCCCCTGAAAAACGCCAAGGGGTGGATCGACACCAGATCGCGTCGATCCACCCCTGAAGCAACAGACCCGAAGGCCGAGCGGGAAACCCTACTCGGCGACGGGGACGATGCTCACGGCCCGGCGGCCGCGCTTGACACCGAACTGCACGTGACCGGCGGCCAGCGCGAACAGCGTGTCATCGCCACCACGGCCGACGTTGTCGCCGGGGTGGAAGTGGGTGCCACGCTGACGGACGATGATCTCGCCCGCGTTGACCAGCTGGCCACCGAAGCGCTTGACGCCCAGACGCTGGGCGTTGGAGTCACGACCGTTCCGGGTGGACGACGCGCCCTTCTTGTGTGCCATCTCTCAAAACTCCCGTCAGGCCTGCTCGATACCGGTGATCTTCACCTGGGTGTACCGCTGGCGGTGACCCTGGCGCTTCTTGTAACCGGTCTTGTTCTTGTACTTGAGGATGCGGATCTTCGGGCCCTTGGTCTCACCGAGGATCTCGGCGTTGACCGTGAACTTGCCCGCCTCCGTGGTCACATCGCCGTCGTTGACGACGAGCACCGTCGGCAGCGAAACCGAAGAGCCGACCTCGCCGGCGACCTTGTCCACCTCGAGGACGTCACCGACGGAGACCTTCTGCTGCCTGCCGCCGCAACGAACGATCGCGTACACCGCGGAACCCTTCTACTGACTCACTGTTGGTTTTCGTTTCGACCCTCGGCCGCCTCACGAAGAGGCGGCCGCCGAATGCTGCGCCCGTCATTCGACCGGTCTCAAACCGACGAACCGAAGTAAGCGCGCCAACAGGGCACGTCACCTGACGCACCGATCCACCAGGGTACCGGATTAACGGTGCCCTAGGCGAACCGGACGGATCGTCGGAAGTCCGCCGAGCGGCTACTCGGAAGACTTGGCTCGGCGGGAGCGTCGCCGCCCTCTGCCGGAAGTCTGGTTTGCCTGGTCGTCCTCGGCCGGGACGTCTTCCAGCGCACCGGTCACGGTATCACGGCTGGAGGAGTCCTTGGCCGCGGAAACCTTGTCCGAGACCGCCTTCTCGACCGCCATCTTGCCCTGCGTGCCGCGCGGCTCAGGCTTGCTCTCGACCGGCTCCGTGGAGACCAGCAGGCCACGCCCGTTGCAGCACTCGCACGGCGTCGAGAACGCCTCCAGCAGCCCCTGACCGACCCGCTTACGCGTCATCTGGACCAGCCCCAGCGAGGTGACCTCGGCCACCTGGTGCTTGGTCCTGTCGCGCGCCAGGCATTCGAGCAGCCTGCGCAGCACCAGGTCGCGGTTCGACTCCAGCACCATGTCGATGAAGTCGATCACGATGATGCCGCCGATGTCCCGCAGCCTGAGCTGGCGGACGATCTCCTCGGCCGCCTCCAGGTTGTTCCTGGTGACGGTCTCCTCCAGGTTGCCGCCCTGGCCGGTGAACTTGCCGGTGTTGACGTCGACGACGGTCATCGCCTCGGTACGGTCGATCACCAGCGAGCCACCGCTCGGCAGCCACACCTTGCGCTCTAGCGCCTTGCCGAGCTGCTCGTCGATCCGGTACGACTCGAACACGTCGCCGTGGTCGCCGTCGTCCCACTTCGACAGCCGCTCGCCCAGGTGCGGAGCGACGTACTTGACGTACTCGTCCACCGTCTCCCAGGCGTCGTCGCCCTGGACGACCAGGTTCGTGAAGTCCTCGTTGAAGACGTCACGCACGACCCGGATCGTCAGGTCGGGCTCGGCCGACAGCAGCTCGGGCGGGCTGGCCGACTTGGCCTTCTTCTGGATGTTCTCCCACTGCGCCGACAGCCTGGCCACGTCGCGGGCCAGCTCGTCCTCGGAGGCGCCCTCGGCCGCGGTGCGCACGATCACGCCCGCGTTCTCCGGCATGACCTTCTTGAGGATGCTCTTGAGCCGCGTGCGCTCCTTGTCGGGCAGCTTGCGGCTGATGCCGGTCATCGACCCGTCCGGCACGTACACGAGGTAACGCCCCGGAAGGCTGATCTGCGAGGTGAGGCGGGCGCCCTTGTGCCCGATCGGGTCCTTCGTGACCTGCACGAGCACCGACTGGCCGGACTTCAGCGCCGACTCGATCCGCTTCGGCTGGCCCTCCAGCCCGGCGGTGTCGAAGTTCACCTCACCGGCGTACAGGACGGCGTTCCTGCCCTTGCCGATGTCCACGAACGCCGCCTCCATCGAGGGCAGCACGTTCTGCACCTTGCCGAGGTAGACGTTGCCGACGTACGACTGGCTGGCCTCGCGGTTGACGTAGTGCTCCACGAGCACGCCGTCCTCCAGCACCGCGATCTGCGTGCGATCGCCCTGCCTGCGCACCACCATCATGCGGTCCACGGACTCGCGGCGGGCCAGGAACTCCGACTCGGTGATGATCGGCGGACGCCGGCGGCCGAGCTCGCGCCCCTCGCGGCGGCGCTGCTTCTTGGCCTCCAGCCGGGTCGAGCCGCGCACGCTCTGCACGCCGTCGGTGGCGGTGTCGAGCGCCGCCGCACGGCCGGAGCGCGGCGCGCGAATGCGCACCACGGTGTTCGGCGGGTCGTCGCTGGACGGCTCCGCGCCCTCGTCGGTGCCACGGCGACGCCTGCGACGGCGACGGCGCGAGGTGGAGGACTCCTCTTCCTGGGCCTCCTCCGCCTGCTCCTCGTCGCCCTCGTCCTCGGACTCCTCGCCGTCCTCGGCCTCGTCACGCTCGCGCGCCTTGCCGCGGCCCCTGCCGCCCCTGCGGCGACGGCGACGGCGGCTGCCACCCTCCTCTTCCTCCTGCTCGTCGGAGGTGTCGAGGTCGGTCTCGTCCTCGGTCACGGTCTCGTCGACCGGCTCCTCGACCTCCTCCTCGGGCTCCGGAGCAGCGGGCTGCGGCGGCTCGGCCTTGCGCTGCGCGGCGGGCTTGGCGCGGCTGGGGTCCGGTGCCTGGAACAGCGGCGCGAAGATGGCCGCGGGCCGCTGGAACGCGGCGCCGCCTGCCTCGACGTCCCTGCGCGCGGTCAGCCCGAACGGGTCGGCGAGCAGGCTCGGCCGGACGCTGTCCTCGTCGAGGTCCTCGCCGGCGGGCTCGTCGTCGAGCGGCTCGTCCTCGGGCAGGATCTCCAGAATGTCCTCGTCGTCGCCCTCGCCGTCGGCCACGATGTCCCGCGCGGCCTCAGCGGCCCGCGCCGCCTCAGCCTGCGCCGCCTCAGTGGCCTCAGCGGTCACGCCACCGGCGGCACCGGACGCCCCGGCCCCGGCAGCCTCGCCACCGGCCGCTCCAGCACCGGCCGACGCCTCAGCCGCGGCGGCCGCGGCGGCCGCCTTCCCGGTCTTCGCCGTCGTCGCCTTACGCGTACGACGCCGCGTCGTCCCGGCAGCGGCTTCCCCGGCGGCCACACTCTCGTCCCCGAACGGTGCCGCGGCCTCGCCACCACCGGACGGCGCGACCACCTCGCCCCCCGCGACGGGGCCTGCCTCGGCCCCCCCGGCCCGAGCGGCGGAGTCCTCCACGGACAGCGCCTCGGCCGCCTCAGCGGCGGGCGCGGCGACCTCTTCGTCCTTCTTGCGCGTCCTGCGCCGCTTCACCGGCGCCTCCGCGACGGCCTCTCCGGCCGTTTCCTCAGCGGCAGCCCCAGTAGCAGCCCCAGTGGCAGCCCCAGTGGCAGCCTCAGTGGCCGCCTCCGCGGCTTCCGCCTCGGCCTTCTTCGTCGTACGCCGCCGCGTGGTCGTCGCGGTCGAACGTGTCCTGGTAGCCCTCTTCGGCTTCTCCGCGTCGGCCACGGCCTCGGCGACAGCCGCCTCGGCCGGGCTCACCCCTTCGGCGCCGCTCGCGGCGGCGGCCAGCAGCCCGGCCGCGGGCTCACCCGCGGCACGCTGCGCGGCGGTACGCTGCACCGCCTGCACGTCGGCCACGGACGGCGCGTTCTGCGCGGCGGCACTCGTGACCGGTGCGGAGGCCGGCTCCTCCGGCAACTCCGGCGGAGGACCCGCGGGGCGGCTGGCGGAGCGGCGACGCTTGGTCACCTCGGGCTGTTCAATTGTCTCCCCGTCAGAGCCAGTGGCCCCGGCGTTGGGCTCGTTGTCGAGCATGCGGGCGCTCTCCCGTCAGCTCCCGGGCGCGTCGCCGCGCCGCGCAGGAGCCCTCGTGTCTCGTTGTCCGCCGGCGCTCCCGTAGCGAGCGCGCCGACGCCAAGTCCTGTCAGCGGTCGTGCCCGGCTCGCGCCGCGCACTGGGCGTGCCCGGCACATGCCGGTCACTCCCTCAACCGGCGACGTGCTCACCCGCCGGTCCCGCCTCGCCGCCGCGCGTGATGTCGCGGTCCAGGTCGAGCGGGTCGGCAAGTGCACCGGTACTCGCGTCGAGCGGCCCCTGCGCCAGCCTGGTCACCTCGGGGGGAACCGGCGGCGCGAAGTCGGCCACAAGGCGCAGCCCTGTGAGCACATCGTCGGGTCGAACGGCAGGCGTCATGTGCCGAACAACCATGCGCAGTATGACACACGGCTCCCCACGCACCTGAGCTGCGGTTCTGTCTGTTCCCTCGGACACCGTGAGCCTCAGGACGGCCTGCCGCGCGTCAAAGCGGCGGGGGCCCTTCTTGGTCAGGCGCTCGACTTCCACCGTGCCTTCCGCGAGGAACTTCTGCACCGCCACCTCGGCGAGCTCGCGATCGGCACCGGGCAGCCGCACCTCCCAGTCGGAGACCTCCAAGCGGTCGGCCAGCCCACCCTGCCCCGCCTCCACGACGTCGAGCACATCGAGCCCGGAAGGCAGCGACTCGTCCAGGCTCTGCTTGACCTGGCCGGGGTCGCACGGCGTGGTAACACCGATCTCGAGGTACTCGGCTTCGCTGGCGACGCCGGTCGGCGCCGCGCCCGCGTAGGAGATCTTCGGGTGGGGCGAGAAGCCCGCGCTGTAGGCCACCGGAATGCCGGCACGGCGGACCGCCCTCTCAACGGCCCGCGAGATGTCGCGGTGACTGGTGAAGCGCAGACGGCCGCGCTTGGCGTAACGCACACGCAGGCGCTGCACCGTGGGCGCGGGCGGAGGCCCTTCGGGAACAGGTTTCAGAGCTTGTCGTCCTTCCCTTGTAAGAGTTCCTTCGTCTCAGGATAAGCCGCTGCGGCGGATGAACGTGTACGCCGTGACACGGCTCGCCCACTGAGCGCGCTAGACCACCGTCAGAGGAAGGAGTTTGCGCCCCGTGGGGCCGATCTGAATTTCGGTGCCCATGGTGGGGCAGACACCGCAGTCGTAGCAGGGGGTCCAGCGGCAGTCCTCGACCTCACCGCCGGTGACGGCCTCCTGCCAGTCCTGCCACAGCCATTCGCGGTCGAGCCCGGCGTCGAGGTGGTCCCACGGCAGGACCTCGTTCTCCTCGCGCTCGCGCGTGGTGTACCAGTCGACGTCGACGCCCGCCTTCTCGGCGGCGGCCATCCAGCGCTCGTAGGAGAAGTGCTCGCTCCAGCCGTCGAAACGGCCGCCGTCCTCCCATACGGCCTTGATCACGGCGCCGACCCGGCGGTCGCCCCGCGACAGCAGGCCTTCCACGATGGACGGCTTGCCGTCGTGGTAGCGGAAGCCGATGGCCCGGCCGTAGTTCTTGTCGCCTCTGAGCGAGTCGCGCAGGGCCTTGAGCCGTCTGTCGACGGTCTCGTGATCGGCCTGCCCGGCCCACTGGAACGGGGTGTGCGGCTTGGGCACGAATCCGCCGATGGAGACCGTGCAGCGGATGTCGCGGCTGCCGGTCGCCTCGCGGCCCGCCTGGATGACCTTCTTGGCCAGGTCGGCGATGCCGAGCACGTCTTCGTCCTGCTCGGTGGGCAGCCCGCACATGAAGTAGAGCTTGACCTGCCGCCAGCCCTGCGAATAGGCGGTGCTGACGGTGCGGATCAGGTCTTCCTCGGTGACCATCTTGTTGATCACCTTGCGCATGCGCTCCGAGCCGCCCTCGGGCGCGAACGTCAGGCCCGAGCGCCTGCCGTTCCTGGAGAACTCGTTGGCCAGGTCGATGTTGAACGCGTCGACCCGGGTCGAGGGCAGCGACAGCGAGGTGTTGGTGCCCTCGTAGCGGTCGGCCAGGCCCTTGGCGACCTCGCCGATCTCGGAGTGGTCCGCGGACGACAGCGACAGCAGGCCGACCTCGTTGAAGCCGGACTCCTTGATGCCGTTGTCGACCATGGCGCCGATCGTGGTGATCGAGCGCTCGCGCACCGGCCGCGTGATCATGCCGGCCTGGCAGAACCGGCAACCGCGCGTGCAGCCGCGGAAGATCTCCACGCTGAACCGCTCGTGCACCGTCTCGGCCAGCGGCACCAGCGGTTTCTTCGGGTAGGGCCACTCGTCGAGGTCCATCACGGTGTGCTTGTGCACCCGCCACGGCACGTCGGCCCGGTTGGGCGCGACCCGCTTGATGCGGCCGTCGGGGTGGTACTCGACGTCGTAGAACTTGGGCACGTAGACCCCGCCGGACTCGGCGAGCCGCATCAGCAGCTCGTCACGCCCGCCGGGGCTGCCCTCGCCCTTCCACTCGCGGATGACCTCGGAGATGGCGATCGAGATCTGCTCGCCGTCGCCGAGCACTGCCGCGTCGAGGAAGTCGGCGATGGGCTCGGGGTTGAAGGCCGCGTGGCCGCCCGCGAGCACGATCGGGTCGTCCTCGCCCCGGTCGGCCGCCCGCAGCGGGATGCCGGCCAGGTCGAGCGCGGTGAGCAGGTTGGTGTAGCCGAGCTCGGTCGAGAACGACACGCCGAGCACGTCGAAGGCGCGCACCGGCCGGTGCGCGTCCACGGTGAACTGCGGGACGCCCTCGGCCCGCATGAGCGCCTCCAGGTCCGGCCAGACCGCGTAGGTGCGCTCGGCCAGCGTGCCGGGAAGCTCGTTGAGGATCTCGTAGAGGATGGCCACGCCCTGGTTGGGCAGCCCGACCTCGTAGGCGTCCGGGTACATCAGCGCCCATCGCACGTCCGCCGAGTCCCAGTCCTTGACGGTCGAGTTGAGCTCACCCCCGACATACTGGATGGGCTTCTGCACCTTGGGCAGCAGCGCTTCCAGGCGGTGGAATATCGACTCGACAGGCATACCGTCAAGGGTAGCGGCGCTCAGGCGGTGGCAGGGCCCTCGACGTTTACTCAATGCGCTCCGGGCGCCGGAATGGCCGGGAACATACCGCTAGTTGAACGACTGGCTGCGCACCCTGATGGCCTGCAACAGCCCGACCGCGATGAGGTTGGCGAACGTGGCGGTGCCGCCGTACGACACGAAGGGCAGCGGCAGACCCGTGATCGGCATGATCCCGATCGTCATGCCCACATTGATGAACGTCTGGAACGCGAACCAGCACACGATCGTGCCGGCGACCAGCGTCCCGAACCGGTCCTCGCACTGCCTGGCGATCTTCAGCCCGCGCAGCAGCACCACGCCGAGCAGCAGCACCACCGTGACGGACCCGAGGAACCCGAACTCCTCGCCCGCCACCGTGAAGATGAAGTCGGTGTGCTGCTCGGGCACGAACCGCCCGGTCGTCTGCCCGCCGCCGAGCAGCCCCTTGCCCAGCAACTGCCCCGAGCCGATCGCGATCATCGACTGGGTGCTGTTGTAGCCCACCCCGCGCGGGTCGACGCTCGGGTCGACGAACGCCGTGAACCGCGCCACCTGGTACGGCTCCAGCATCTGGAAGTAGAACACCGAGAACACCCCGGCGCCCGCCACCAGCGTCAGCACCCCGACCCACCGCTTGCGCATCCCCGCGATGATCAGCCCGGCGGCCGTGATCACCGCCAGCACCAGCGCCGTGCCCAGGTCAGGCTGGAGCATCACCAGCCCCATCGTGAGCCCCGAGGCGAGCAGCGCCAGCGTCACGTCGAGCCCGCGCGGCCGATCGCTGCCCTCGGCCGGCTGGGCCAGCAGCATCGCGATGATGAGCAGCAGCCCGACCTTGGCGAACTCCGACGGCTGCACCGCGAAGCCCCCGCCGAGCAGGATCCACGAGTGCGAGCCGTTGATCGTCGCGCCCAGCGGCGTGATCACCAGCACCAGCCCGACCAGCGACAGCAGGAACACCAGCGGCGCGTACGCCCGCATCGCCCGATGGTCGACCATGGCCACGATGCCGCACAGCACCACGCCGATCGTCTCGTTGAGCAGGTGCTTCTTGACCAGCCCCGTCGAGCCCGGCGCCCACGTCCTGGTGCACGACCAGACCAGCAGCGTGCCGATCACGCACAGCCCGGCCACCGCGACGAGCATCAGCCCGTCGAGCCGCCGCACGGTCGAGTTCTCGGCGGTGATCCGCCGCATCAGTGAGGGCCTCCGGACGGCCGCCGTCCGCGCCATCACCCCCGGCCTCCCCTACGCGTGCTCATCCCCGGATCACCATCCCGTCCGGCGCGAAGCGCGGCAGCCTCGTGGTCAGCCGCCCGCCGTTGGACACCGCGGGCTTGCGCTTGATGCCGTAGATCCCCTCGTAGATCGCCCGTACGGCCGGAGCCGCCGTCTGCGCGCCCATCCCGCCCTGGGAGACCATCGCCACCACCACGTACTGCGGGTTCTTCGTCGGCGCGAACGACGCGAACCACGAGGTGTCCTGCTTGCCCCAGACCTCGGCGGTGCCGGTCTTGCCGCCCACCCGCACCTTGTTCATCGGGAACCCGGCGAACGCCCCGGCCGCCGTGCCGTCGGCGGCCACCTGGCTCAGCGCGTGCTTGATGTAGAGGCGTTCCTTCTCGCTGATCGGCAGCTTGCCCACCACCGGCACGGGGATGGTCCTGACCACCTTGCCGTCGGGCCGCACCTGCGCCCACCCGATGCGCGGGCTGCGCACCTTGCCGTCGCTCACCAGCGCCATGTACGCCCTGGCCAGCTGCATCGGCGTGACCAGCACGTCGCCCTGCCCGATGGAGAAGTTGGCCGAGTCACCCGGCCGCAGCAGGAACCCCTCGGTGCAGTTCTCCAGCGCCAGCCGCTTCAGGAACTCGGCCCGCGCCCTGTCCTTCTCCTCCGGATACCCCTTGCGCGACCGCTCGCAGTTGACCGCGCTGGTCTGGTTCCACAGCTCCTTCTTCCAGGCCCGGTCAGGGATGCGCCCACCCGACTCGCCCGGCAGGTCGACGCCGGTCGGGCTGCCGAAGCCGAAGGCCCGCGCCGTGTTGGCGAACACCTCCTTGGGCTTGCGTTTCGGGGTGCGCCCGCCGTCCTTCAGATACTGCTCGTACGCCGCCCGGTAGAAGATCGTGTCGCATGACTTGACCAGCGCCGTGTGCAGGCTCAGCGTGCCCAGCGGGATGCCGCGGAAGTTGTTGAACGCCCGGCCGCCCACCGCGTACGAGCCGGGGCAGGAGTAGTGGCCGTTGAGCGGGTATCCGGCGCGCAGCATGGCCGACACCGACGACACCTTGAACGTCGAACCGGGCGCGAACTGCCCGTTGATGGCCCGCGACACGAGCGGCTTGCCGGACTTGTCCGACAGCAGCCACTGGTAGCCGCGCGCCGAGATGCCGCCCGCCCAGATCTCCGGGTCGTAGCCGGGCGCGCTGGCCAGCGCCACCACCCGCCCGCTGCGGGCGTCGAGCACCACCGCGGCCCCGCCGTCGGCCGACGGCGCCGACTTCATCGCGTTGGCCAGGGCCTTCTCCGTCACCGCCTGCACCCGCGAGTCGATGCTGGTCACGAGGTGGTCGCCGGGGATGGGCGTGATCTGCTCCTCGACGCCGAGCGCCTTGCCCATCCGGTCGACCTGCACCCTGCGGAGCCCGGCCTTGCCCCGCAGCGCGTCGTCGTAGACGTATTCGAGCCCATCGCGCCCCGCCAGGTCGACCCCGGAGAAGCTGGCCTTCAATCCCTCCCGCTTCTCCAGCTCAGCCTCGGTGACCGGCTGCAGGTAGCCGAGCATCTGCGCGCCCGCCCTGCCGCCGGGATACTGCCTGACGGAGTGGATCTCCGCCGTCACCCCGGGGAACTCCTCCTGCCGCTCCAGGATCTGCAGCGCCTCGCGCGTGTCGACCTTCTCGTCCAGCGGCACCGGCTGGTACGGCGACCCCGTCCAGCACGGCTTGCCCACGCCTGGCCCGCACGGCGTGATGCGCTGCTGCAGGTCGGACACCGGCCGCCCGAGCACCTCCGACAGCTTGCGCAGCACCTTGACGCCGCTGTCCTTCATCCTCGACAGCCGCGTCCTGTCCACGGAGACGACCAGCGCGGTCTTGTTGCGCACCAGCGGCCGGCCCGACGAGTCGAGGATCTGCCCGCGCACGGCCGGCACGATCACGGCTCGCGTCCTGGTCTCGGTGGCCCGCGTCACGAACTCCTGCCCGCGCACGACCTGCACCTGCCACAGCCGCACGGCCAGCACCACGAGCAGCGTCAGCACCAGCACGTGCAACGCCAGCAGCCGGGCCCGCATCCTGGTCATGTCGCGAATCTCTTTCTGGTGGTCAGCCAGATCACGACGGGCGAGACCAGCAGCGTGTAGACGATCGTGACCGGCACCTGCTCGGTCAGCGTGGCCACCGTCACCCGTGGGTCGGCGATCAGCCCGCCCACGGCCGCCGCCAGCAGTGGCGCCATCAGCACGCACAGCACGACGGTCGTCACGGGGCCTCCTGCGCCTCGCCCGGCGACGTAGCCGACGAGCGCCAGCACGAACGCGTACTGGCCCATGAGGTGAGCGGACGGCGGCATGACGTCGACCAGCAGCCCCGCGAAGAACCCGAGCACCGCCCCCGGCCCCGGCCCCCGCACCAGCGCCGCCCCGATGACGGCCAGCAGCACCAGGTCGGGCGCGCCCCCGGCGGGCAGCGGCACCCGGTTGACGAGCATCACCTGCGCCAGCATCGCCAGCACCACGGAAACACCCCCGATCACCGCTCCCCCCTTCTGGACGCCGACCCCGCCCGAACGCCTCCGATCACCACGACCGCGCCTCCGCGCGCCACCCGAACACCCCCAGCCGTCAGTGCCGCGGCCCCGCGTGCCACCGCATCCGCCCGACCGCCCCCGATCACCAAGACCGCCCCCTGCGCGTCACCGCGAGCCCTCCTTGGCGGGCAGCAGCGCATCACGCGGATCCCGCTTCGGCGCCTCCACCACCACGCCGACCACGTCGAGCGCCGTCAGATCGGCGTACGGCCGCGCGTAGGCGATGCGCGTCAGCTCGCCCGGCGTGGACTCCACCCGCTCGATCACCCCGATGGGCACCCCCGGCACGTACGGCCTGGCGTGCTGCGAGCCGAAGCTCACGATCCGCCCGCCCCTGCTCATCGCCGCCGTGGAGTCGAGCAGCCGGAACTGCACCAGCCGCCCGTGCTCCCCCACCCCGTGCACGACGCCGATCTCCTTGCCGCCCTCCAGCCGCGCCCCCGCGGCCGAGGCGGGATCGCTGATCAGCACCACCGTGGAGGTGCGGGACGAGGCGTGCAGCACCCGCCCGACCAGCCCGTCGGCGTTGAGCACGGTCATCTCGGACCGGACCCCGTCGGCGGTGCCGATGTCGAGCTGCACCGCGTCCTCGAAGCCCGGCTGCCCGCGCCTGGCGATCACGTTGCCCGGCACCACCTTGTAGCCGCCGGCCCCGGCCAGCCCGACCAGCTTGTCGAGCTCCTTGGCGCGGTCGGCGTCGAGCTTGCCTGCCAGCAGGCCGCGGCGCAGCTCGGCGTTCTCCGCCTTCAGCGTCTCGATGCGCTCCCTGGCGGCGGGCGCGGTCAGTATCGCGTGCATGAACGTGCTCACGGGGCGGATCACCCCGCCGCCGAACTGCTCCGCCGTGCCGAACAGGTAGGACCCGGCCGCACGCAGCGGGCGCAGCGGCGAGCTGTCGCCGGTGCGGTGGTCGACGGTCAGGATGACCAGCGCTGCCGCCAGCAGCACTCCCAGGATCAGCCGGGCACGGCGTGAATCTCTCATCAGTGTCGCGACTCCGGCACCAGGACCTGCTGAAGGGCCTCGAACTCCTCGGCGCACTTGCCGGACCCGATGGCCACCGAGTCGAGGGCGTTGTCGACCAGGTGGACGGGCATGCCCGTCTCGGCCTTGACCCGCTCGTCGAGCCCCTTGAGCAGGGCGCCGCCTCCGGTGAGCGCGATGCCGCGGTCCATGATGTCGCCGGACAGCTCGGGCGGGCACTTGTCGAGCGTGGTCTTCACCGCGTCGACGATCGCGTTGACCGGCTCCTCAGTGGCCTTCCTGATCTCCTCGCTGGACACGATGATCGTCTTGGGCAGCCCGCTGACCAGGTCGCGCCCGCGGACCTCCGCGTGCGCCTCCTCTCCGAACGGGCACGCGGAACCGATGGCTATCTTGATCTCCTCGGCGGTGCGCTCGCCCAGCATCAGCGAGAACTCCTTCTTGGCGAACGCGATCACGGCTTGGTCGAGCTCGTCGCCGCCGATCCTGATCGACTGGCTGGTGACCACGCCGCCCATCGAGATGATCGCCACCTCGGTGGTGCCGCCACCGATGTCGACCACCATGTTTCCCGTCGGCTCGTGCACCGGCAGCCCGGCGCCGATGGCGGCGGCCATGGGCTCCTCGACGATGTAGACCTTTCTGGCCCCCGCCTGGTAGCCGGCCTCTTTCACCGCCCGCTGCTCAACGCTGGTGATGCCGCTCGGCACGGCGATGATGATGCGCGGCTTGGCGAAATGTCGCCGCCGATGCACCCTTTGGATGAAATATCGCAACATCCGCTCAGTGACGTCGAAATCCGCGATCACACCGTCCTTGAGCGGACGGACCGCGATGATGTTGCCAGGTGTGCGGCCGATCATTCTTTTAGCCTCGATACCAACCGCAACGATCTTGCCGGTCGCCGTGTTTATCGCGACGACTGATGGCTCGTTGAGCACGATGCCACGACCACGCACATAGACCAGCGTGTTGGCGGTGCCCAGGTCGACCGCCATGTCACGGCCGAGGAACGCGAGCTTGCTGCCCATGGGGAACGGAGCCCTCCGTAACGTCGTTCGCGAATGACTACGGATCGAATTCGAATCGTAACGTGACGTACCCACCGATGCGCGCAATGAGCCATCGCGCCCATCAAAAATCTCCAGCCCCTACCTCAACCGCAATTTTGCCCGGATTGCACCACAACATCCGTCGAGAGGCTGGAACGATCCAACAACCAACCGCGAGAAACCATACGGTAAGCGCCCGACAAAAATCCGGTCGGCAGCCCACCTCCCACCAGCTTCCGCCACTCGCCTTTGACAGCATGGGCGACAAATAAGCGCGCCCCCGAGGCCGAAGCCGCGGGGGCGCGCGTAAGAAACCGGGAACGGACTAGAACCGGTCCGGGAAGAAGATCTTGACCTCACGGGCGGCCGACTCGGGCGAGTCGGAGCCGTGGACCACGTTCTCGCCGATCTCGAGGGCGTGGTCGCCGCGGATCGTCCCGGGAGCGGACTTGACCGGGTCGGTGGCGCCGGCCAGCGCGCGGAAGGCCTCGATGGCCCGCGGGCCCTCCAGCACCATGGCGACGAGCGGCCCCGAGGTGATGAACTCGACGAGCTCACCGAAGAACGGCCGCTCGGAGTGCTCGGCGTAGTGCGCCTTGGCGGTGTCGGCGTCGAGGGTGCGCAGGTCCATCGCCACGACCTTGAGGCCCTTGCGCTCCACACGGGCGATCACGTCACCGATGAGGCCGCGCTTAACCCCGTCGGGCTTGATCAGGACAAGAGTGCGCTCGGACACTTGAAGTTCTCCTTCGAACAGAATGGGGTCGCGGCTACAGGCATCGGCCTGGCCGCGAAGACGCGTCGCGGGGGCACGCGCCCACGCGCCGCCGTGGCAGGGCCCTCAGCTTACCGTCCCCGGCCCCGCCCTCGATGCGGCAGCGGAACCAAGCCTAGGACGCCGCGCCGTCCTCCGGCGAATGCCCTTGTGGCGGCACGGCGGGGCCCTCTCCCCCGGCGGCGACTCCCGCCTTGTCGAAGGCGCCCATGGCCGACACGGGCAGCACCACCCGCGGGATCGCCCCGGTCGGCCCCTCTTCCTCCGCCTCGTCGGCCGGATCCGGCGCCGGCACCAGCAGCACGTCCGCGGGAGGGATGACGGGGATGCCCGCGCAGGGGGGCTCCACCGGCGGCGCGGGTTCCTCGGCACGGGCGCCCCTGCCGGAACGCCGGGCCATCACGGCGGCCAGCACGATGATCGCCACCACGAGGAAACCGCCGATCAACGCCCACCAGTGCAGCGCACCCACGAAGCTGTCGACCAGTTCCTGAGCCGACCGCACCCCGTCCAGCATGGACATCTGCACGCCCGTGCCGAGCAGGAACCCCGCCAGCACCCCCGTGCAGCCCAGCGACAACCCGAACACCGCCGCCCCGATCTCCGCCTCCTGCAGCGCCGCCGTCAGCGCCACCGCCGCGCCCACCGCGAGCAGGCTGAACGGCACGGCCAGCACCATCCCCTCGGCCGACGGCACCACGAGCCGCACCGAGCACAGCCCGACCACCATCGCCAGCAGCCCCATGGGCGCCAGCCAGCGGGCGGCTGCCCGGGTGAACAGCCGCACCAGCACCGAGGCGGCCACCGCGAGCAGCCCGGCCGCGGCGTACGGCACCCACAGGCCGCGCAGCCCGGGACCGCCGAGACCGCCCATCTCCACCAGCGTGACCTGCGCGGCGCTGGGCAGCAGCACGACGCCGACCGCCACCATCGTGTACGCCGGAGTGCGGCTGCGCGTGCCCCCGATCGAGGCCAGCGCCAGCAGCCCGACGACCGCCACCGCCGCCAGCAGCATCACCGGCACGGCCCGCCAGCCCTCGCTCGCCGTGCTGATCGCCACGACCGCGATGGCCGCGGCGGGCACGGCCGCGAGCAGCAGCCGCCCGCGATCGCGCAGGTCGGGGACGGGCGTCCCTGGCCGCCCGAGCAGCATCCATGCGACCAGGTGAACCGCGGCCAGGCCGAGCGCGACCCCCGTCACCAACGGATACGGCTGCAGCGTGACCCGCCAGCTGCTCACCTCGTCGAGCGGCCACAGCGCGAACGCCTGCGCCGCCAGCAGGCTCAGCCCGAGCACACCCGCCCACAGGGCCCGCAGGACCGCCACACGGTCCCACACGGCCACCAGAGTGGTGGTCAGGACGAGCCCGGCGCCGACGCCGCGCAGCACGCGCACCGCGCCGACGAGCAGCTCAGAGCCCGCGTACCCGCCCGCCGCGTCGGACAGCGCCACCAGCGCCAGCCCGCCGACCAGCAGGTGAGCGGCGGGCACGCGCCGCAGCGCCACCCCCGCCAGCGGGACGGCCAGCATCAGCGCGGGCAGCGCGAGCCCGTTCGTCCGCATGAGCCCGGCCTGGTCGAGGCCGGGCGGCAGCAGCCCGGCGACGACGGAGAGGGTGTTGGGGATCGCGACGACCGCCAGAGGCAGCGACGCCACGACGAGGAGCCCGAGCAACGTGTCGAGCAACCAGGGATGTCTGAGGCGCGCCTGATGCGGCGGCCGCGTGATTGGGGGGACGGCCATGTAGGCCGACTTTAGCGGGAAGTAGCGCCCTCGACACGGCGAGCGACGATAATCGCCGTTATCCACAACGCGGTGAAGAGCACGCCGAGGAAGAACATGGCCGTCACCAGGAAGCCCGTGCAGATCGCCAGCACCTGCACGACGCTGCCGAGCACGTACCCGAAAGGCCGTTTGAGCAGGCCTGCCGCGATCACGCAGAGCACCGCGAGCCCGATGCCGACCGTCACGGCGACCGCCGGCTCGACCTCGCCCACGCCGATCGCCACGGGCGTGACCAGCCCGGCCACGATCGCCTCCATGCCGAGCACGCTGGCGCCGAGCCTGCGCATGCCGGGGGTGACCTCGAAGTTCATCATGTGCCGTCCGCCTTGAGCAGCAACCGGGCGTCGCCCGCCGTCACGACGGACCCGGTGATGAGCACGCCCGTGCCGCTGAACTCGCCCTCGGCATCGGCGATGCCGATCGCCATGTCGATGGCGTCGTCGAGCCGCTCGACGACGTGCATGCGCTCCTCGCCGAACAGCGGCCCGGCCAGCGCCGCCAGCTCCTCGGCCGACAGCGACCTGGGCGAGGAGTTACGCGACACGACGATCTCGTCGAGGATCGGCTCCAGCAGCTCCAGCATCGCCTCGACGTCCTTGTCGCGCATGGCCGCGACCACGCCGATCACCTTGGCGAAGTCGAACGCCTCGTGCAGCCCGTCCAGGGACGCCTGCATGCCGCCGGGGTTGTGCGCGGCGTCGATCACCACCGTCGGGGTGCGCCGCACGACCTCCATCCGCCCCGGCGACGACGCCTGGGCGAACGCGGCGCGGACGAGCTCCACGTCGAGCGCATCGTCACCGCCGGTCAGCGCCTCGACGGCGGCCAGCGCGCACACGGCGTTGCTCGCCTGGTGTGCGCCGTAGAGCGGCAGGTACACCTCGTCGTAGACGCCCTTGAGGCCGCGCAGCGTGAGCAATTGCCCGCCGATCGCCACCTCGCGGTTCAGCACGCCGAACTCCAGCCCCTCACGGGCGACGACCGCGCCGACGTCGGCGACCCGTCGCATCAGCACCTCGGCGGCGGCCAGCTCCTGCTGCGCGAGGACGGTGGTCGCGCCGGGCTTGATGATGCCCGCCTTCTCACCGGCGATGCTCGGGATGTCCGGCCCCAGCCGATCGGTGTGGTCGAGCGAGATCGGCGTGATCACCGACACGGTGCCGTCTGCGACGTTCGTCGCGTCCCACGACCCGCCCATGCCGGTCTCGATGACGGCCACGTCGACAGGCGTGTCGGCGAACGCCGCGAACGCCATCGCCGTCAGCAGCTCGAAGAACTGGATGCGCCGCCCCTGCGAGTCGGTCAGCTCGACGTACGGGATGACCTCCTCGTAGACCTGCGCGAAGCGCTCCTCGCTGAGCGGCTCGCCGTCCACGGTGATCCGCTCGCGCATCGACACCAGGTGCGGGCTGGTGAACCGCCCCACCCGCAGGTTGCGCTCCCTGAGCAGCGTCTCGGTCAGCCGCGCCGTGCTCGTCTTGCCGTTGGTGCCCGCGATGTGTATGACCGGGTACGCCCGCTGCGGCGAGCCCAGCAGGTCAAGAAGGGCCGCGATCCGATCGAGCGTCGGCTCGAAATCCCACTCGACGCCACGATCCAGGATCGCGCGTTCTACCGCACGATAATCCACCCTTCAACCCTACTGACCGCCGGCAGCGGTCCGAACGCGGGGCGAACATATTGCCGAGCAGATAGAAAGGTGGAGGGTACCTACCCGGACGCCCCCGATGCCACCTTGGGAAACAGCCCGCCCCACCCCCCGGCGGGCCGCTCTTGAGGAGGCAATCGTGGAAGGCGAGCACACTCGCGCGGACAAGCCAGGCGCCATCAGCAGGAAGACGCTGTTCAAAGCGGCACTCATAGCGACACCCGTCCCCCTGCTCGTCGGACAGGTGCCGGCCCTCGCCCGGCAGACGGCCCAGAGCGGCATCCCGCTCACCCCCACCCCGTACTGCGACGACGGCGACGACCCGACCATCCCGCAGACGGAGGGCCCCTACTTCAAGCCGAACTCGCCGCAGCGCACCGTCCTGCCCGGCGCCGGCACCCCTCTCACAGTCAGCGGGTACGTCTTCGGCCTCGCCTGCCAGCCGCTGGCCAACGTGCTGCTGGACTTCTGGCAGGCCGACAACAGCGGCGCCTACGACAACATCACCTACAACTTCCGCGGCCACCAGTACACCAACGCCCAGGGCGCCTTCAAGCTTACCACGATCGTGCCCGGCCTCTACCCCGGCCGCACCAGGCACATCCACGTCAAGGCCCAGGCCCCCGGCCGGCCCATCCTGACGACGCAGCTCTACTTCCCCGGCGAGCCGCGCAACAACACCGACACCATCTTCGACCCCCGCCTCCTGATGAACGTCAGGACCGTGGGAACGGGCAGGGAGGCCACGTTCGACTTCGTGCTCAACGTCCCGGGCACCCAGCCCACGGACCCACCGACAAGTCCGCCTCCGGGCGGCGGCACCTGGCAGGTTGGGGTGACCTACCAGGCGGGTGACCGGGTCACCTACGGCGGCGCGGCCTACCGGTGCCTGCAGGGGCACCAGTCGCAGGCGGGTTGGGAACCTCCCAATGTGCCCGCCCTGTGGCTGCGCGTCTGACCCATACGGTCCCCGAACGCAAGAGAGGGCCACTCCGGCTGCTGGGAGTGGCCCTCGTTGCACCAAAAAAGAAAGGGCCCCGACGAATCGGGGCCCTTTCCTA
>NZ_VSEY01000084.1 GCF_008086045.1 Nonomuraea sp. PA05
ACGTCGGATGCGGCACGTACCCTGAGGGTATGCCCGAACTTCCCGAAGTGGAGTCACTCGCCGGCTTCCTGCGCGAGCGGGCGGTCGGCCGCACGATCCTCGGGGTCGACGTGGTCGCCATCCAGGCGCTGAAGACGTTCGACCCGCCGGTCACCGCGCTCGGCGGGCTGACCGTCACGGGGGTCGCCAGGCACGGCAAGTTCCTCGACCTCGACTGTGACGGCCTGCATCTGGTCATCCATCTGGCCCGCGCGGGGTGGCTGCGCTGGCGTGAGGACCTGTCAGGGGCCAAGCCGGTGCGGCCGGGCAAGGGGCCGCTGGCCGTACGGGTGCGGCTCGCGCCCGACGACGAGGGCCTGGCGCCGGGGTTCGAGCTGACGGAGGCGGGGACCCAGAAGCGGCTGGCCGTCTATGTCACGAAAAATCCGGACGAGATCCCTCATGTTGCGACGCTCGGGCCCGACCCGCTGGCCGAGTCCTTCACCGTCGACGCGCTCAAGCGGATCATCGGCGGCAACCGCACCCAGATCAAGGGTCTCCTGCGCGACCAGAAGGTGATCGCTGGCATCGGGAACGCCTACTCCGACGAGGTGCTGCACGCCGCCAAGATGTCCCCGTTCAAGATCGCGGGGACGCTGACCGACGCGCAGATCGCCGACCTGCACGAGGCCATCGTCACCACGCTGCGCGACGCCGTCGAGCGCGCGCACGGGCTGGCGGCCAAGGACCTGAAGGCGGAGAAGAAGTCGGGCCTGCGGGTGCACAACCGGGCGGGGCAGCCCTGCGACGTGTGCGGCGACACGATCAGGGAGGTCTCGTTCGCCGACTCGTCGTTGCAGTACTGCCCCACCTGCCAGACAGGCGGCAAGCCGCTGGCCGACCGCCGCCTGTCCAAGCTGCTCAAGTAGCGCTCAGCACCCCTTCACGGACCCGGGCACGCAGGCCCGCGACCGCGATGACCGCTGCCAGCAGCGTGGCCGTGACCGGCACGACCAGGGCCGTGCGCATCGCGTCGAGACCGGCCTCCGCACCCGTCATCCCGCCCAGGGCCGCGACGTTGACGGCGGTCACCATCGACAGGCCCAGGGCCGCGCCGAACTGGAACGAGGAGTTGATCAGCCCACCGGCCAGTCCCTGCTCGTGCTCGGCGATCCCGTCCGTGGCCACGATCGTCAGCGGTCCGTACACGAAGGCGAACATCAGGCCGAGCAGCAGCATCGACGGGAGCATAGCCGCGTACGTCCAGTCCAGGCCCACCCCGAGGAACAGCGCGTAGGCCAGCAGGCCCGACAGCAGCCCGCCGAGCACCACCCTGGCGTTGCCGAATCGGTTGACCAGCCACGGCGTCAGCACGGGGGCCAGCACCACGTCCGCGGCCGCCGCCAGCATGGCCAGCCCTGTCTGGACGGCGGACCAGCCGCGCAGCTCTTGCAGGTAGAGCGTGACCAGGAACTGGAAGCCGAAGAACGAGGCGGTGAGCAGCGCGGCCATCACGTTCGCGCGGACCAGCGGGCGTGAGCGCAGGATGCCGAGCCGGACGAGAGGGCTGGCGGAGCGGCGCTCCACGGCCACGAAGAGCGCCAGCAGGGCCAGGCCGGCCGCGAAGGCGCCGATGGTCAGGAGGGGGCCGTCCGAGAGGTGCTCCAGGCGTACGACGCCGTAGACGAGCAGCATCATCGCGCCGGTGATGCTGACGGCGCCCGCCACGTCGAAGCCGCCCGCCGCGGGCGGGGCCCCCTGATCCCTGATCAGGGGGATGGCGGCCAGCAGGATGACCAGCGCCAGCGCCACCGGGGCGAAGAACACCCAGCGCCAGCCGATCGCGGTCAGCAGCCCGCCGATCACCAGCCCGAGCGCGAAGCCGCCCGCGGCCGTGCCCGCGTAGACCAGCAGGGCCCGGTTGCGCTGCGGGCCTTCAGGGAAGCTGGTGGTGATCAGTGACAGGCCGGCGGGCGTCATGAACGCGGCGGCCACCCCGGTGACGAACCTGGCCACCAGCAGCATCCACCCCTCGGTCGCGAAGCCGCCGAGCCCGGAGAAGAGCAGGAACACCACCAGCCAGAGCAGGAACATCCGCCGACGGCCGAGCAGGTCGGCCGCCCGGCCGCCGAGCAGCATGAAGCCGCCGTAGCCGAGCACGTACGCGCTCACCACCCCGCTCAGCATGCCGGTGGACAACCCCAGGTCGGCCCGGATGGACGGCAGGGCGACGTTCAGCATGGCCACGTCGATGCCCTCCAGGAAGATGGCGCCGCACAGCACGATCAGTACGCCCCAGGTGCGGGCGGTGACAGGCACAACGAACCCCCGGTTACGAATAGGCAGGTCGGTTATCTCTTGTAACCGCCCACATCATGCGACAGCATGAAATCTTGTGGAAGACGGCACTTTGAGATCACTCAGTTACTGCGAAGGCACCGTGGACGACGACTACGACGTGCGCCAGTGGGACGTGCGCGAGGACTGCGAGGTCCGGCAGATCCTGGACCGCATCGCCGACAAGTGGTCGCTGCTGGTGATCGCCCTGCTCGACTGCCAGAGCCTGCGCTTTACCCAGCTCCGCCGCGAGATCGACGGCATCAGCCAGCGCATGCTCAGCGTCACCCTGCGCCAGCTCGAACGCGACGGCCTGGTCAGCCGGACGGTCCATCCGGTGGTGCCGCCGCGCGTGGACTACGCGCTGACGCCGCTCGGCCGTACGCTGCACGAGACCATCAAGTCGCTGGTGACGTGGACCGAGCGGCACCAGGAGGAGATCATCGCGGCGCGTGCCGCCTACGACGCGCGGCGCGAGATGATGGAGCCATGACCGTTCCTGAGATCGAGGCCACCGCCGTCCCCTCCGACGCCTACCTGCTCGACGTCCGCGAGCAGGACGAATGGCTGGCCGGCCACGCCCCGGAGGCCGTGCACATCCCCATGACGCAGATCCAGGGCAGGGTCGAGGAGGTGCCCGCCGACCGCACGGTCTACGTGGTGTGCCGGGTGGGCGGCCGGTCCATGAACGTGGCGGCCTGGCTCAACCAGCTCGGGCGTGACGCGGTCAACGTGGGCGGCGGCATGCAGGCGTGGGAGTCGGCGAGCAAGCCGATGGTGAGTGAGACGGGGCAGCCGCCGTACGTCGCCTGAAGTCGCCCACTATGGCGGTTTGGCCGCCATTGGGGCATGATGAGGGCACAAACTACAGATCGTCGCGGGAGCTCGGGGTGCCGGGCTGAGAGGGCAGCAACACAGCCGCTGCCGACCGCCTGAACCTGTCCGGGTAATGCCGGCGTAGGGAGTGTGCGATGACGCATGTCGCCGACGAAGTTCCACTGACACTCGAAGGCCGGCCGCCGAGGACGCTGGGCGTGCTCGACCAGGGCGCGCTCTGGGCGAACCTCGGCGTCAGCCTCCTCGGCTTCTCCGGGGCGATGTTCCTGGTCAACCCGCTCGGCGACGCCCCGCTCAGCCTCGCGGCGGCGCTGATGGCGACCGTGGTGGGCAGCCTGATCGGCACGGCCATGGTGGGCCTGTCGGCCATTCCCGGCACGCAGACGGGGCAGCCGTCCATGGTGCTGCTGCGCGGGCTGTTCGGGGCGCGCATCTCCTACGCGCCGACGCTGCTGAACATCGTGCAGATGCTCGGCTGGGGCGCCTTCGAGCTGTGGGTGATCGCCACGGGCGCGGGCGCGATCTTCCCCGCGGTGCCGTACGCGGTGTGGGTGATCGTGGCGGGGGTGCTGACCACCGCGCTGTCGATCTGGCCGCTCGGCTCGATCCGCGTGCTGCGCCGGTACGTCACCATCGGCGTGATCATCGCGATGATCTGGTTCGCCTGGTTCTTCCTGCGCGAGGCGCCCGCGCAGGAGGGCGGCACGTGGACCGCCTTCCCCGCCGCGGTCGACTACGTGATCGCCCTGTCGGTGTCGTGGGTGCCGATGGCCGCCGACTTCGCCCGGCACTCGCGCTCCACCGGCGCCGCCTTCACCGGGGTGGTCGGCGGTTACACGATCGCCCAGGTGGCCTGCCTGGGGCTGGGCGTCTACGCGGTGGCCATCGCGGGCAACGCCGACGCCGTCTTCGGCACGTTCGTCGCGGTGCCGCTGGGCGCGCTGTTCTTCGCGATCCTGGTGTTGCGCGAGACCGACCAGTCCTTCGCCAACGTCTACTCCACCACGGTCTCGTTGCAGAACCTGATGCCGCGCGTGGACCGGCGCGTCTTCTCCGTCGTCATCGGGGTGCTCACCGTCGTCATCGCCCTGCTCGTGGACGTGACCTCGTACGGCGCGTTCCTGGGAGTGATCGGGGCGGTGTTCGTGCCGATGTTCGCGGTGCTGGCCGTGGACTACTTCCTGCTGGGCGGCGCCCGCCGCTGGAACACCGCGGAGTACGCGCCCTCGCGCTGGCCGATGCTGGTGCCGTGGGCGCTCGGCTTCGCGGCCTACTGGCTGACGACCTCGACGCCGACCATCGCGGCGTGGGACGAGTTCTGGGAGGACGCGCGCGGGGCCATCGGCTTCACCCGGCAGGTGTGGATGAACGGGGCGCTGGGCGGCGCCCTGGTGGCCGCGGTGGTCACCCTGCTCATCGGCCTGGTGCTGCGGAGGCCTTCCGTTCGACGTTGAGCAGGTGCTGCTTGGCGGACTGGCCGCCCGCGTAGTCGCCGAGCGCGCCGTCCTCGCGCACCACCCGGTGGCAGGGCACGATCACGCAGACGGGGTTGGAGGCCAGCGCGTTGCCGATCGCCCGCAGCGCGCGCGGCCGGCCGATGCTCTCGCCGATCTGCTCCAGCGTCGTGGTGGTGCCGTAGGGCACGGCCATGGTCTTCTGCAGCACGGAACGCGCGAACGGGGTGGCCAGCCGCAGGTCCACCGGCGCGGTGAAGGTGCGCAGCCGCCCGGAGAAGTACGCGTCCAGCTCCCTGCGCACCGGGTCGAGCCGCCTGGCCTCGGGCCCGATGAACGTGCCCACGTGCCTGCTGAGCAGCTCGTACACGTCGTTCTCCGCCTCGAAGCTGCAGGCCGCGACGCCCTTGCCGGTCACGGCCAGCACCAGCCTGCCCACCGCGCCGTCGTAGGTGCCGAAGGCGATGTCGGGCGGCGTCTCGCCGCGATAGGTGCTGGAGGTCACCCGCAACAGGGCATCGAGATCGTTGCTCGACATGCCTCGCACCCCTCACCGCCGGGAATCACCGTGACCGCAGCGTATCGGACGGATCTCCCGACGCACCCACCGCACCGCGTGCACTATGGAGTGGTGGGGGACGAATGGGCCGGTAGTGACGATGAGATCGCTCGCGCGGCGCTCGCCAGCTCGCCCAACGCCGTCGTGGCGCTCGACAGGGACCAGACGGTGCTGGTCTGGAACGCCGCGGCGGAGCGGGTGTTCGGCTGGAGCGCGGAGGAAGTGGTCGGGCGCAGGCCGCCCATCGTGCCCGACGAGCTGACGACCGAGCACACCGCCGCGCTGGAGCGGGTGCGCACCGGCGAGCCGGTCTCGCTGCGCACCAGGCGCCTGCACAGCAACGGCACCCTGCTCGACCTGCGGGTGGACATCAGCGCGCTGCGCCTGGGCAGCGCCGTGGCCGGCTATGTGTGCGTCTACCACCCGGCGCTGGCCGACCACGTGGCCAGGGAGCGGGTGGCGCGCCGGGCCAGGCTCGTCCGACGGCTCACCGACGTGGTCGGCGACATCAACTCCGAGCTGGAGCTGTCGGCCGTGCTGGACCGGATCTCGGCCAGCCTGACCGAGCTGACCGGCGCGGACGCGGGCGGGTTCGTGCTCATCGAGGGGGAGCGGCTGCGGCTGGTCAGCACGTACCAGTTGCCCGCCTCGATCAGGGGGACCACCACCGAGCTGCGCACGAGCCTGGTGGACAAACTTTTACGCACAGGCAAGACCGTGATGCTGGAGTCGAACGGGCTCGACGACCTGGTGTGGGCGCGGCTGGGCGGGCTGCACACGATCGCGCTGGGGCTGGCGGCCGTGGGCGGCCGGCCGTACGGCGCGCTCTACGCGCTGTTCGCCAACAGCACGCCGGGACACCTGGAGCTGGAGCTGCTGGAGCTGCTGGCCGGGCACGCGGGCATCGCGGTCGGCAACGCGGTGGCCTACCAGGAGGCGGTGCGGCAGCGGGCGCACGAGCGGGCCGTGTTCGACGCCAGCGCCGACGGCATCGCCGTGCTCGACCAGAGCGGCCGCGTGGTGCGCTGGAACCCGGCGGCGGCCGAGCTGACCGCGCTGCGCGGCGAGACCGTGATCGGCGGCCCGCCGCCGTTCCCCGTGCCGGTGGCCGGGGAGAAGGGCACCTTCCAGCTCGACAACGGGCGGTGGCTGGACGTGGTCAGCGCGCAGATCGAGGAGACCGGCGAGGTCGTCGTGGACTTCCGCGACGTGACCGCGGCCAAGGAGCTGGAGGAGGCCAAGGACCTGTTCCTGGCCACCACCAGCCACGAGCTGCGGACGCCGATCACGATCGTGCGCGGGTTCGCCAGCACGCTGGACTCGCGCTGGGACAAGATGGGCGACCCCGAGCGCCGCTCGGCCGTGCACACGATCGCCGAGCGGGCCAGGTCGCTGGGCGAGCTGATGGACCACCTGCTGCTGGGCGCCAGGGCGGGGGCCGACGAGCTGAAGGTGCGGATCGAGGAGTTCGACCTCGCCGGGCGGATCCACGGGGCCACTCTGGGGCTGCCCGCGCTGTCGGACAAGCACCGGGTGGAGGTGGAGCTGCCGGACGGGCTGCCGTACGTGCTGGGCGACCCGCTGGCCACCGACATCATTCTCGGCCAGCTCCTGGAGAACGCGTTCAAGTACTCGCCGAGGGGCGGTCTCATCACCGTCGGCGCCTGGCCGGAAGAGGACAACGTGGTCGTCGTGGTCGATGATGAGGGAGTCGGTATCGCCCCGCCTGACCGGGAGCGGATCTTTGAGCGGTTCGTCCAGGTGGACAGCGGCGACCGGAGACGGTTTGGTGGAGTGGGGCTCGGGCTCTACATCGTCCGCAGTCTCGCCAGGGCACAGGGAGGAGATGTCAGCGCGCATCCGAGGCCGGGAGGGGGCACCAGAATGCGACTTGTACTCAGGTGTGCTTCCCCTATCCGATCCGACACACCGATGCGGTAACGAGGTGGTCACGGTTGAGCTGATCTATCGTCCAATGTGTACAAGCTGTGATCGAGATGCGGTTTCTGGGATCGAGTAACGGGGCATTTCGGTCGTACCGGGGAGTGTTCCCGCGGGGGGCACGGGTAACGGGGAGGTGGGTGTGTCAAGCGTGGTGCTGCTGCCGTACGCGCCGTCCAGCGTTGCCGTCGCCCGCCAGCGTCTGAGCATTGACCTGCAGGACTGCGGGGTCTTTGCCGCCGCGATCGACGATGCCGTGCTGGTGGTGAGCGAGTTGCTGAGCAACGCGCTGCGGCACGCGCATCCGCTGCCGTCGGGCATGGTGAGAGTGGCCTGGCTGCGCAGCGACGATCACATCGAAGTGGCGGTGAGCGACGGGGGTGCGGCCACCGAGCCGCGGGCGGGCCGCCCGACCCTGTCCTCACTCGGGGGCCGGGGGCTGGGCATCGTGGAGTACGTGGCGGAGAGCTGGGGGGTTCGGCACGACGGTGACACGACCACCGTCTGGGCCATCCTGCCCGCTCCGAGCCAGTCGGTGAACGGGCAGGTGGCGGCCCTGCGTGAGGTCAGTTAGCCACTGCTGTGGCTAGGCGGGCTGGAGTCGCCTGTTGAGAGCCGCCCGCTCGGTGACGGCCCATGCCGTCGAGACGAGCAGGTAGAGCCCGGCGGCCAGCGGCAGCACGAGCGCGGCCACCACGGAGCCGTACGGCAGCAGCCGCATGATCTTCTTCATCAGCTCAGGCTGCTCTTCGGCGATCTTCATCTGGCGGGCGGAGAGCCAGGCCACCGCTGCGACCAGCGCGATGACCAATACAAAGACCAAAACCGGTCCGCTGACCAGACCGTAATTAGCGATCACCCCGGCGACCTGCTGTCCCAGTGGTGCCCCGAAAAGCTGGTGACCGACGAGCGCGGTCTGATGCGTGGCGACGGAGTACATCAGCCACATGAACGGCAACTGCGCCAGCATCGGCAGGAACCCGGCGAACGGCGAGGTGCCTTCCTTGGCGTACAGCGCGCTCAGCTCCCGCGACAGCCGCTCCGGGTTGCGCGCGTGGCGTTTCTGCAGCTCACGCAACTTCGGCGCGAGCTTCTCGCGGATCTTCATCGTACGGGCCTGGCGGACGTTGAGCGGCAGCAGCAGGAGCCGCACGGCCAGCGTGAACAGCACGATCCCGAGTGCGGCACTGCCGCCGGACATGCTGATGACGAACGTGACAAGAGAATCGATCATGAGCCCTGTTCCTCTGAGGGGGATGTCCGGGCTCGCTCGTCGAAGAGAGAGCCCCGCTTACGGAAGGCGGAAGCGGGGCACGCCTAAGGCGCTCGTGGACGCGACCGACCTGCCGCGTCGGGGTCGCGCTGCCGCTGGAAGGCCGTGCGGCGCGCGTAGGACAGCGGGAAGCTCGCCGGCTCTCCGCTGAGTGTGGGCAGCAGCGTGGCCGCCCACGTGGCCAGCAGCAGGATCGCCACCATGGTGATCCCCACCAGCCACGGATCGAACAGGAACTGCGTCAAGGTCAGTGCGACCGGGAGGACTTGCCCACCACGGCGACCGCCACGAAGACGAGGACCGCGATGACGCCGACGATCAAGGCGAGCTTGATCAGGCCTGCCAGCATCGGCAGCAGGAAGTTGAACAGCACGAAGAGACCCAGCAAGGTCCCTATGACGAGCATCACGACTCTACCCATGAGAGCCACCGTACGTCCTCGGGACATGATCCGCGAGCCTTACGAAGCGATGACGTACGCCTCACTTCCGGGCGTCGCGGCCGTACCGTGAAATCGTGAACACGCGCATCCTGGTGGTCGACGACGATCCGACCGTGTCCGAGGTCGTGGCGCGCTATCTGGAGCGCGACGGGCACGAGGTCGAGTGCGTCGGCGACGGCGCGGAGGCGCTGCGCAGGGCGCTGGCCCGGCCGCCCGACCTCATGGTGCTCGACCTGATGCTGCCCAAGATCGACGGGCTCCAGGTGTGCAGGAAGCTCAGGGAGCGCTGGCCGGTCCCGGTGATCATGCTGACCGCGCTCGGCGAGGAGATCGACCGCGTGGTCGGCCTGGAGACCGGCGCGGACGACTACGTGGTCAAGCCGTTCAGCCCGCGCGAACTGGCGCTGCGCGTGCAGTCGGTGCTGCGGCGGGCGCGCGGCGCCTCCGTCACCGGCGGCACCGGGGTGCTGCGCGACGGCGACCTGGTGGTGGACGTGGGGGCCCACGAGGTACGGCTGCGCGGCGAGGAGGTGCTGCTGACCGCCCGCGAGTTCGACCTGCTGGCCCACCTCATGCGCAACCCGCGCCAGGCGTTCAGCCGGTCGGCGCTGCTCAACCAGGTGTGGGGATGGTCGTTCGGCGACTCCTCCACCGTGACCGTGCACGTCCGCCGGCTGCGGGAGAAGATCGAGCCAGACCCCACGGACCCGCGCAGGATCGTCACCGTCTGGGGGGTCGGCTACCGGTACGAGCCCATGGAGGGCCCCTGATGCCCAGGCCGGGCGACCTGCCCATGATCGTGGCCGTCACGGCCGGGCTGGGGCTGCTCATCGCGCTGGCCGGCATCTGGCTGATGTGGCGGCTGCGTACCAGGTCCATCGGGGTGATGCTGGCCGTGGTCGTGGTGGTCGCCGTGACCGCCACGCTCGCCGGCGTCGTGGCGATCATCAACAAGATGATCATCGAGGGGGCGACCAAGGACTTCGTGCTGAGCGTGGTGGCGGTCGGCGGCCTCGTCGGCTTGGGCGTGGCGTTCGTGCTGGCCAGGCGGGTGGTCGGGGAGAGCAGGCGGCTGGTCGAGGCGGTGCGCAGGTCGCCGTTCGTGGCCCCGGGAGGGCTGCCCGCCGAGTTGCAGACCATCGCGAACACCCTGGAGGAGGCGTACGTGCGGGAACGGGCCCTGGAGGAGGCGCGGCGGGAGCTCGTCGCCTGGGTCAGCCACGACCTGCGGACGCCGCTGGCAGGCATGCGCGCCATGGCCGAGGCGCTGGAGGACGGCGTCGTCTCCGACCCCGAGACCGTCGCCCGCTACCACGGGCAGATCAAGCTGGAGGTCGAACGGCTGTCCGCGATGGTGGACGACCTGTTCGAGCTGTCACGCATCCACGCGGGGGCCCTGCGGCTGTCGCGGGCCAGGATCGGGCTCGCCGACCTCGTCGCCGACACGCTGGCCGGCGCGGAGCCGCTGGCCAGAGCCAAGGGCGTGGTGCTCACCGCCGAGGCGTCGGCCGCCGTGCCCGTCGAGGCGGACGCCGGAGCTCTCGGCAGGGCCCTCGGCAACCTGGTGGTCAACGCCATCAGGCACACGCCGTCCGACCAGAGCGTGGTGCTCAGGGCCGGGGTGGACGCCTCGGGGATGGCCTGCCTGTCGGTCACCGACTGTTGCGGGGGGATACCCGAGGAGGACCTGCCCCGGGTGTTCGAGGTGGCCTTCCGGGGGGAGACGGCTCGTACCCCTACCGCTGACGGAGGGGCCGGGCTCGGGCTGGCCATCGCGCAGGGGATCGTGGAGGCGCATGACGGGGTGATCGAGGTGGTCAACGACGGGCCGGGGTGCCGGTTCGAGATCCGGCTTCCCCTGGTCGGCGGCTGACCTCTCCGTCGCCTCGCGCAGGCGTCCTGCTCGGTTCTTCCCCTTGATCAGGCGCTTTCCGGCAGGTCCCGAGGCTCGCCGAACGACTCCGCCATCGCCCGGAACGTCGGGCACGGCCAGCGCCACATGCAGCTCCGGCAGCGCAGTATCGGGTGGGCGGTGTCACTCGTGATGCCCCCCGCGTCGCGCGGCTGGTGCAGATCGAGCAACCGCAGCCCCAGTTCGGAGAACCTGAGCAACTCGGTGCGCGCCCCGGCGAGGAACTCCAGGTCCTCGATCGCGAGCCTGGTGCGGATGGGGACATAGCCTTCGTGGTTGACCAGGCCGCGCAGGCGTCCTGCTTGGTCATGCCATGACGTCGCCTTCTCTGTGCTGATGAGGATGGTCTCCAGGCGTTCTCGGAGCCCTTGGCGCTGAGCGTCTTCCGGTTTCTCTGCGTTCATCGATGCGGGGCCCGTCGGTCGTGCCCCAGCCCCTCCTTCTCCACGAAGCGGTGGCGGTTCCCGTGTCACGCTGTCAAGCTTCGCGTACTCTCCGTTTTCATGGAGCCCAAACGGAGGACAAAAACCTGTGGTTCCCCTATCGGCGTGACAACGTGACCGGAAGCGCTCGCGCCGCTAGCCTGCCCATGTGGAGCTCAAGGTCTCGACTCGATCACATGCCGGGTGCGCACTCGTTGCCATCACCGGAGAAATCGACCTCTATACGGCGCCCCACCTGCAGTCCGAGTTCACTCGGCTGCTGCAGGACGGGCCTAGCCGGGTGGTCATCGACATGTCCGCCGTGGATTTCTGCGACTCCACGGGGATGAACGTGCTGCTCTCGGCGCTCAAGCGGATGAAAGAGCAGGGAGGGGCGCTGGAAGTGGCGGCCCCGCGGCCCGCCGTACGCAAGATCCTTCAGGTGACGGGTCTCGACTCGGTGTTCACCGTGCACGACGAGGTACCGCAGGAGTTTCTCATCGCAGAGGGCTCATGACGGTTCGTACGTCGCCGCGGAGGCGATGGCCGGACGAGGCGGTGTCGGCGAGGAGACGACGACAATCGGTGAGGGTGGACGCGACGAGCAGCTATCGCGGAGGCGATGACCGGTGAGCGGCGACACGGCGGTCATCATTCCCGCCGTCAACGAGGCGGACCGCATCACGGCCACCGTCAAGGCCGCCGCGGCGCTGCCCGGCGTCGACCTCGTCGTGGTCGTCGACGACGGCTCGTCCGACCAGACCGGCAGGGTGGCCCGCGCGGCCGGAGCCAGGGTGGTGCGCCACAGCCGCAACCGCGGCAAGGCCGCCGCCATGGAGACGGGCGCCGAGGCCGTACGCCTCCTCGACGAGGACGCCGCCCCGCGTCACCTCCTCTTCCTCGACGCCGACCTCGGCGACACGGCCCAGGCCGCGGCGCCGCTCATCGCGCCCGTGCGCGAGGGCGAGGCGGACATGACGATCGCCGTGTTCACCACGCGGGTGCGGCTCGGCGGCCACGGCTTAGTCGTCCGCCTGTCGAAGGAGGGCATCCGCCGGGCCACCGGTTTCGACCCCGCCCAGCCGCTCAACGGGCAACGCTGCCTCACGCGGGCCGCGTTCGAGGCGGCGCGTCCGCTGGCGCACGGGTTCGGGGTGGAGACGGCGCTGACCATCGACCTGCTCCGCAAGGGGTACCGCGTCGCGGAGGTCGAGGTGGACATGGCGCACCGGGCCACCGGCACCGACTGGCGCGCCCAGTTGCACCGGGCACGGCAGTTGCGGGACGTGGCGCGGGCGCTGGCGGTGCGGGAGCCCGTGGTCGTCCAGAACCTCGGCAAGCTCCGGCATCGCCGCTGAGCGGCCTGCCCCTACACTTCCGGCATGCCCGACATCGATGAGCAGGGTCGTCCGGAACCTCCCCTCGACGGCGACGAGCTCGCCACCCTCGTGGGTTACCTGGAGTTCCACCGCGCCACTCTCGCGTGGAAGTGCGCGGGGCTGGACGCGTCCGGGCTCAAGGCCACCGTGGGCGCGTCGTCGATGACGCTCGGCGGGATGCTCAAGCACCTGTCGTACGTCGAGAACCACTGGTTCTCCGTCCATCTGCACGACCGCGAGGGCCAGCCGCTGTGGACCACGGTGGACTGGAAGAGCGACCCCGACTGGGAGTGGCACTCGGCCGCCGAGGACACCCCTGAGGAGCTGCACGCCCTCTGGCAGGACGCGGTGTCCCGCTCGCGGCTGCTGCTCGACGAGGCACTCGCGGACGGCGGCCTGGGCCGCCTGTCCGGGCGTGCCTGGCCGGACGGGCGCAGGGTCAGTGTGCGGTGGATTCTGGTGCACATGATCGAGGAGTACGCGCGGCACAACGGTCACGCCGACCTCATCCGCGAGTCGGTGGACGGGCTGACCGGGGAGTGACGCGCGGGCGCCGCGAGCCGGGTTGTCCACAGGTGGTGGCCGCACTCCCGGAGCGGCCGTCCACAGGTAACCATGACTTCGCCGCCGGTATCCACAGGTGACCGTGCTTCGTCGGAACGCCTCTCCCGAGTGTGCTGGAATTTCCCGGTGACTTCGCAGACGCACCGCACGCACGCACCGGCCCGGGCGGCAGGGGCCGCCATGGCGGCGATCGGCGTCTCGATCCTCCTGACGATCACCATCGGCCTGCTCGGCCCATCGGCGGTGGTCCCCGCCCTGAGCGGCCCGTCCTGGCAACCGCCCTACTCCCTGGGCACCCAGCCGGCGCCGCACCTGGTGATCGCCCTGGCGGCGCTGGCGATCCTGCTCGGCGGCCTCGGCCTGCTGGCCGCCCTGCACACCCTCGGCCCGCCGGGTTCCCCGCACGCCACCAGCAGATCACGGCTGCCCGACCCGCGATCCCTCGTGCTCCTCGGCTGCCTGTCCGCCGGCATCCTGGCGTTCCTGCCCCCCTCCGGATCCGCCGACCACCTCAACTACGCCGCCTACGGCCGCATGGTCACGCTCGGCCTCAACCCGTACACACACGGCGCCATCGACCTCCCGGGCGACCCCATCGCCGACGCGGTGGAGAAGCCCTGGCGAGAAGAGCCCAGCGTCTATGGCCCCATCGCCACGGCCGTGCAGGCGCTGGCGAGCTGGATCGGCGGCGACTCGCTCAGACTGACCATCTTCATCCTGGCCCTGGTCAACGCCGCCGCCTTCATCGCGACGGCCCTGCTCATCGACCGCTTCACCAGGCACGACCCGGCCAAGCGCCTGCGCGCGGCGCTGCTCTGGACGGTCAACCCCCTCCTGCTCTACCAGCTCGTCGCGGGCATGCACGTCGACACCCTCGCCATCGCCTGCATGGTCGCCGCCCTCCTGGCCAGGAGCCGCCCCGTCGGCGCGGGCGTCCTGCTGGGCCTCGGGGTGGCGATCAAGGTCAACGCCGGCCTGGTGGCGCTCGGCCCGGCGTGGGAGCTGCGCCGCCGCCCCGCCCGTCTGGCTCTCATGGCGGGATGCGCGGTCGCGGTGGTGGTCGTGGGGTACGCGATCGTCGGCCCGGAGGCGATCGCCCCGATGACCAGGACGAGCAAGTCGATCTCGCACGCGTCGCCGTGGAAGCTCGTCCAGGGCTGGTTGCAGGCGATCGTCGGCACCGGAAGCGCGTACCGGGGAGAGATCCAGATCGGCTCCCTCCTGCTGCTGGCGCTCATCGCCTGGGCGCTGCTCCGCCTGGCGGCACGCAGAGGGCTGCTCGGCGCGGGCCCGGGCGGGGAACTGGGAGCACCGGTGGTGGCGGCCTGCCTGGTGGTGGCCTATCTGTTCGCGACGCCGTACATCCTGCCCTGGTACGACGGGCTGGCGTTCGGGCTGCTCGCCCTGGTCGCGGCCTCCGCCCTGGACACGTTCGTGGCCGGGCACCTGCTGGTCCTGTCGCTGGCGTACCTGCCTGCCAGGGTGCAGGAGGTGCCGGTCGATCTCGACTGGCTCAGCAAGGTGCTCAGGCCTCAGCTCGCCTGGGCGCTGCTGGCTCTGACCGCTCTGCTGGTGGTGTGGGCGTGGCGAGCTGCAGGGCCCGCACGCACGCCGCCAGCGTCAGCGGCACCGCCACCGTGAGCGCCATGGCGGGGATGGCGATACCGGAGTCGTTCATCAAGAAGCCGACGAAGGCACACGTCAGCGCGCCGAACAGCCCCGCCCTGAACGTCGGGGCCTGACGGTAGGCCAGCCCGAGCGCCGCGGCCCCCCACCGCGACGGCCGAGCCAGCACCAGGAACAGGAAGGCCAGCGCCACCAGCGAGAGGAGAGTCAACGACCAGTTCCCCACGGTGACCCCGACCATGGCGCCGAACTTACGACCGATCACGGTCCACGCCTGACCATCGATGACCTGCTGCACGAAATTGCCCAGATGAGTCCGCTGCGTCTGCGGCCGCAACCAGTCCACGACCGACAGCACCCCCACGATCGCCGCCCCCGCCAGCCCCACGAGCACCAGCCGCAGCAACGACACCCGCTTGCCGGACAACAACATCAGAAAAACGGCCAGCCCGATCACGAACGCCGGAACACCACCGAAGTCCGCCCCCCACGAAGGCCACCCGTCCGCGAAGATCGCGAACCCCCCGTAAAGCGCACACACCCCGACCACCACAACCCTCGCCACCCCTCTCCCGAGCAGCCACTGAGCCACCCCGGCCAACCCCAGGACAGTGCCGGTGGCGTAGATCGCGAAAGCGATGTTGCTGAACCCGTAGAAACGTCCACCGGTCACGGGCTCGTACCCGGTCACGGCGTTGACCTGCAGCTTCGATCCCGTCATGACGTCGATCAGGAGAGCGAGCGAGGTGATGGCGGCGACGATGGTGAGGGGGCCGATCACGTGCGAACGCCAGGGGCCGGCGAAGGCGAGGCCGGTGATCAGGCCGGCGATGGCGAGGATCGTCACGATCACCGCCAACATCGGCACCGGGAGGGTCCACCAAGGGACCAGTTGGGCCAGGAAGGTGGATACGGCTATGGCGCCGCTGATCACGGCTACGACCTGGACGGCTCTGAGGAGCTTGGAGGTGCTCGCATTCACACCCCCCACCGGCTCCACCCCCACCCCGCCCACGCCTGCGCGTGTGCCTGCCCCCGGGCCGGCCTCCGCGCCCAGGTCGGCGTCCGCTCCCAGGCGAGCCTCCGCGCCGGTGACCTCCGCGCCGGTGTTCTTCGCATTCGCGCCCTCCGTGCCCTGGGCATCCCCACGGGTTGTGGTCGTGGCGGGTGAGCGGCGGCGGCGTAGGCGGAGGGCGAGGGCGGCGAAGGCGTAGAAGAGGAGCTGGACCGCGACCAGCACGGCGAAGAACGGCCCCCGCACCTCCCGCAACACCTGACTGGCCAGATCCCCGTCCGCCAGCTCGGTCACCGTCTCGGACGTCGTGGCGGGAGCGGGCCCGCCCGCCTGCCAGGATCGGCCGACCACCTCGGGCGCGGCGGGCAGGCCCAGGAGCTGGATGGTGGTGGCGGTGAGGTCGGTGATGGCGACCAGCGCGTCCTGGCGGGTGGAGGTCGCGGTGAGGTGGCCGTGCGGGTACGGCGGGCCGTCCGGGGAGGGGCCGGTGGCGATGGCGACGTGGAGGTGGGCGTTCGGGGTGACGTCCGAGACGCCTGCCACCAGGATCGTGGTGTCGGCGGGGAGCCGGTTGACGAGGGCGCCGATGCGCTGGTCCGCCTGCGCCACCGCGGCCTGGCGCGCGGGTGTGGGCAGAGGGGTGGGGACGCCGTACTCGTCGAGGGGCTGCTTGGCCCAGGCGGTTGCGAGGTCGTCGGCGTCGAGGACGATCAGGTTGTAGGGGGTGGGGTCGCCCAGGGCGTCGAGGGTGGGGGCGTATTTGGCGATATTTCCGGACCTGTCGGCTGCCGCCAGCGCGGCGCCCGGGCCGATCGCGGCCACCTTGCCGCCACTGTCCGCTACGAGGCCGCCGAGGGTGCCGAGCTTGGCGTCGTAGCCGGTCTCCGCCTGGTACGCGGCCAGGGCGGCCCAGTTCGGGACCGTGGCGCCGTCGCCGCTGGGCTGGGGGACGGGAGGTTCCGGGCAGCCCTTGCCCTCGGTGCCGGCCCGCTGGCCTGCCGAGACGGTCAGCCAGCCGGCCGTGGGGCAGGTGATGCCACGCTCCGGGGGTGGGACCGCGCGGGTGGAGAGGGAGGCCGACGCGCCCTGGGACACCAGCCGCCACAGGTTGGGGGTTCTGGTTACGTCGAGGTCGCTCCACTCCAGGCCGGGGACGCCGATGAGGGCCACGCGCCCCTGGGGTGGGGCGTGGGTCACGGCTGCGGCGGCGCTTGCGGTCGCGCTCGTGTGTGCGGCGGCGCTTGCGGTCGCGCTCGTGTGTGCGCCGGCGCTCGTGTGTGCGGCGGTGCTCGTGTGTGCGGCGGTGCTCGCGCTCAGGCCCCAGCCCGGGTGCGTTGTGGCGGCGGCGCTCAGGGCGGGGGTGGCGATGAGGGGGGCCAGGGTGAGGAAGGCGGTGGTGAGGGCGCGGGTGGCGTGGCGGCCGAGACGGGCCACGTACCGGCCCTGAGGCGGGTACGGCGTGGCGTTCGGCATGCAAGGACCCCCAGTAGTCTGCCCCTCGATCAACAACAGCCACGGTAACGTGCCACACCGTGACAAGTGGCGAGGTGCGGGTGATCCGGCGGCAGTGGTGGGCGTGGGCGATCGTGGTGCTCGTCGTCGCGGCGGCCGCGGTGCCGCTGGTGCAGCAGTGGCTGACGAACCCCGACGACCAGCGACTCGTTGACCTGGACGTTTACCGTACCGGCGGGCAGATGCTGCTCGACGGGCGCCCGGTGTACGACTACTACACGCCCGCCCCGCAACTGCTGCCGTTCACGTACCCGCCGATCGCCGCGATGCTGGCCGTGCTGCTGGCGGCGATGTCGTGGGAGACGGCGCAGTGGGTGTGGACGGCCGGGGTCTTCGTGGCGCTGGCCGTGACCGTGTGGTTCTCCTTCCGGCAGGTGCTGGAGCGGGATTCGCTGCGGAAGTACGCGCCGTGGTTGTTCGCGCTGCTCATGGTGATGTGCACGTACCTGATGCCGATCAGGGACCAGGTACGTTTCGGGCAGGTGGACATCCTGCTGGTCGCCCTCTGCCTGGTCGACTGCGTGGCGAGGCGGCCGTGGTGGCCGAGGGGGTTCCTGATCGGGCTGGCGACGGCGGTCAAGCTGACGCCCGGCGTCTTCCTGATCTATCTGCTGATCACGCGGCAGTGGCGGACGTTCTTCATGGCGTCGTTCGCGGCGGCGCTGCTCACGTTGCTGCCGTTCGCGGTGATTCCGCAGGACGCGGTGGACTTCTGGTTCTCGGCTTTGCTCGACCCTGAACGGCTCGGCGCGAACGCGGCCACCACGAACCAGTCGATCCGGGGCATGCTGATCCGGCTGTACCTGCCGCAGGAGTGGATGACCTCGCTGATCTGGCTGGTGATCGTGGCGGTGGTCGGATGGTTCGGGTTCCGGGGGGCGCGGGACGCGTACCAGAGAGGAGACACACTCACGGCGGTCGCGCTGGTCGGGCTGATGGCGGTGTTGCTGTCGCCGGTCGCCTGGATCCACCACCTGGCGTGGGTGGTCGTGGTGCTCGCGGCGATCGTGGGTGACGGGCGGGACCCCGTCAGGCTGCGGGTGGCCGCCGGGGTGTGGCTGTACTACGTGGTGCCGGTGCCGTGGTGGGGGAGCGCGCTGATCTCCGCCAAGATCCCAGGGGTCAGCCTGGTGCTGGGGAAGATCGTCCAGAACGGGTTCGGGCTGGGAGCGGTGGCTCTGGTGTGGTTGTTGGTGTCCTGGCTTCCGAAACGCCGACAGATCGGTTGACCGAACCATTACCCTCTGTGCCGTGCTCGTTACCACATGGGTGATCGTGGGTGTCGTCGCCGGGATCAGTGGCGTGATGATCGGTTGTCTGGCGCTGCGCCAGGCCAAGGCCACGGTGGAGGACTGCCAGCGCCTGCTCTTCCGTCAGATCAGTGAGGGCCGGGGCGACCTCAAGGCGGTTCGGGACGTCGCCGTGTGCCAGTACGACGCGCTCGCCGAGATGACCGGGCGGATGTCGTTCTCGGTGGCGATGATCAACGGGCTGGGGGACGGGATCGTGCTGACGTCCATCAACGGGCGCAGTGAGACCCGCACCTACGTGCGGACGGTGGTGGGCGGAAAGGGGCAGCAGCCGCTGTCTCCGGAGGAGGAAGAGGCGGTGCGGGCGGCGCGGCTCGGGCACGGCCCCGTGGTGGCCTGCCGGGCCCCCGAACTGCTTTGAGACCGCTCGGCCGCCGGTCTGCGGGCGTTCTCTGGGCCGCGCGGCCACAGGTCGGCGGGTGAAATGGCCGCGGGTGCCGTCCACCTGCGGATAGCCTGTAAGTATGCCCAGACTCGCCTATCTCGGACCGGAAGGGACCTTCACCGAAGAGGCCCTGCGGCTCCTCGACCCCATCGCCGAGCGGCTGCCCTGCGCGACCGTGAGCGCCGCGCTCAACGCCGCACGCTCCGGCGACGCCGACGGCGCGGTGGTCCCGCTGGAGAACTCCATCGAGGGTGCGATCACCACGACGCTCGACGAGTTCGCCTGGGGCGAGCCGCTGCTGATCAACGCCGAGCTGCTGCTGCCGGTGCAGTTCTCGCTGCTGGCCAGGCCCGACACCGAGATTCCGCACATCAAGCGGGTCTACACGCATCCCGCCGCCATCACGCAGTGCCGCGCCTTCATCGCGCGTGAGCTGCCCGACGCCGTCGTGGTGGCCGCCCCCTCCACGGCCGCCGCCGCGCAGGAGGTGTCGCTTCCCGGCTCGCCGTACGACGCCGCGATCGCCGCGCGCATCGCAGGGGAGCACTACGGGCTGGTGGAGCTGGCCACCGACATCGGCGACAGGTCCGACACCGTGACCAGGTTCGTCAAGGTGAGCCGTCCAGGGCCGCTGCCCGAGGCGACCGGCTCCGACCGCACCACGCTGGTGGTCTTCCTGGCCGACGACCATCCGGGCGCTCTGCTGGAGATGCTGACCGAGTTCTCCGTGCGCGGGGTCAACCTGACGCGCATCGAGTCGCGGCCGACCGGTGACGGGATCGGGCGCTACTTCTTCCACTTCGACTTCGAGGGGCACGTCGCCGACGCCCGGGTGGGTGAGGCCATCGCCGGGCTGCACCGGATCTGTGGTGAGGTGCGGTTCCTGGGGAGTTACCCGCGGGCCGACGGGGTGGCGCCGAAGATCAAGCGCGGCACGTCCGATCCGGAGTTCGCGGAGGCGGGCGACTGGCTGGCGAGGATCAGGGCCGGGCAGGTCTGAGCACGGTTCCATGAGCTTGCGGACGGGCGAGGTCTGAGCGCGACCGGCGGGCGGGTTCGGGTCGGCCGGGCGTGCGTCCCGCAGGCCAGGGGCGCTGGGCACGGGGCGGTGCGGGCGGATCGCGCGGGCGTACGGGAGAAAGCAGGGGCGCGGCGCCTCCGCGCGCCGGTAGCCTTTCCTTGTGATTGACCTGCGTACCCTTCGTGAGGACCCCGACCGGCTACGGGCGTCGCAGCGTGCCCGCGGTGAGGACGACTCGGTCGTCGACACGCTGCTCGACCTCGACGAGCGCCGCCGATCCGCGCTGACCTCGTTCGAGTCTCTGCGCGCTGAGCAGAAGAGCATGGGCAAGTCGGTCTCCAAGGCGCAGGGCGAGGAGAAGGCCGCGCTGCTCCAGCGCGCCAAGGATCTCGCGGGCCAGGTCAAGACCGCCGAGTCGGAGGCCGAGAAGCTGGGCGCCGAGCTGGACGAGGTGCTCCAGACGGTGCCGAACATCGTCGAGGAGGGCGCACCGCCCGGCGGTGAGGACGACTACGTCGTGCTGGAGACGTACGGCGAGCCCCGCACGTTCGACTTCGAGCCGAAGGACCACCTGGAGCTGGGCGAGGCGCTCGGCGCCATCGACATGGAGCGCGGCGCCAAGGTGTCGGGTTCGCGGTTCTTCTTCCTCAAGGGCGTCGGCGCGCGGCTGCAGCTCGGCCTGCTCAACATGGCCATGCAGCAGGCGATCGAGTCCGGGTTCACGCCGATGATCACGCCGGTGCTCGTCAAGCCGGAGACCATGCAGGGCACCGGCTTCCACGTGGCCCACGACAAGGAGATCTACCGGCTCCCCGAGGACGACCTCTACCTGGTCGGCACCTCGGAGGTGTCGCTGGCCGGCTACCACGCCCAGGAGATACTCAACGCCGACGAGCTGCCGCTGCGTTACGCGGGCTGGTCGTCGTGCTTCCGTCGCGAGGCGGGCTCGTACGGCAAGGACACCAGGGGCATCATCCGCGTCCACCAGTTCGACAAGGTCGAGATGTTCTCGTACGTGCGTCCCGAGGACGCCCACGAGGAGCACCAGCGGCTGCTGGGCTGGGAGAAGGACATGCTGGCCAAGATCGAGGTGCCGTACCGGATCATCGACACGGCGGCGGGCGATCTGGGCATGTCGGCGGCTCGCAAGTTCGACTGCGAGGCGTGGATCCCCACCCAGGGGCGGTACCGCGAGCTGACCTCGACGTCCAACTGCACCGAGTTCCAGGCCCGCAGGCTCGCCGTCCGGTACCGGGACAAGGACGGCAAGCCGCAGCACCTGGCGACGCTGAACGGCACGCTCGCCACGACCAGGTGGATCGTGGCGATCATGGAGAACCACCAGCAGGCCGACGGCTCCGTGGTGGTTCCTCAGGCGTTGCGTCCGTACGTGGGGCTCGACGTGCTGGAGCCCGTGAAGTGACGTGCTGGAGCCCGTGAAGTAGGGCCCACGACACGCGCGTGGTGCGGTGGGCCCGCATCACGCGCGCTGTGAGGCACGTCCGGATCACGGGCTGTGAGGTGCGGCCCCATCACGCGTGCTGTGAGGTGCGGCCGGATCACGTGCCGGTGGGGCGGGGCTCTTGGTCGCCGGAGTTCGCGCGGCGGGCGTCGCTCCTGACGGCGGCGGCGCTCGCCAGCACGACCAGCCCGGTCAGCAGGGCGGCGAGCGCGACCGCGACCCCGTACGAGTCCGGCGTCCCCTCCGCCCACCACGTGAACGGCAGGTAGACGGCCCCGAAGACGAGCGGCGCGGCCAGCATGCCGATCGCGACAGGGGTGAGCCGTGCCTGGCCGACGCCCGCCAGCACGACGCAGGCCACGGCGCCCGAAACGGTCAGGAGCAGGCTGGGGAAGCCGATGGGCACGCCGGCGGCGAAGGCGGCGTCCTGCAAGGAGCCGGCGCCGACCAGGAGCAGCGCTCCCAGGCAACCGGCGAGCGCGGAGCAGGTGTAGGCCAGGCCGTAGCGGCGCAGCCCGGCCCCCGCGCCGGCGAACATCATGCAGATGGCGAGGAAGAGCGCCAGGCGCCACTCGGGCTCCAGGTTCACCTGGGGGGACCCGGCGCCGGGCCAGCCGACGCGCCGCCACGCGCCCGAGGTGTCGCGGACCACGATGCCGGCCAGACCGTTCGCCACGACGACGTGGTGCCCGCCCTCCTGCGGCACCACGGCCAGCGACCGGGAGCGCAGGCCGGACGGGACGTCGTACTGCCTGCTCAGGCGCTGCAGCTCGTCACCGGACGGCACCCACGCCGGACGCCAGGTGGTGCCGCCGTCGTCCGACTGCTCGACGCCCAGCCGGTCCTTGAGCACCTGGTAGCACCTGGTGGCCTGGCCGGGCACGCACTGGGCGCTCTGCCCGCGCTCGTCCCGCTCGTCGGCGGGCCCGTCGGTGGGCCCGTCGGTGGCCTGCGTCCAGGTGCGGCCGCCGTCCTCGGAGGTCAGCCTGCCGTCGAGGCTGGTGTGGACGTGGACCCTGCTCCCCTCCACCTCGACGATCTCGGCCGACGGCGGCGGGGCTGCGGCGCCGGTGGCGGCGACGGCGAGCACGGCCAGGGGCGTCGTCACGATGATCCGCCAGCGGGCCGAGGAGGGCCGGTCGAGGGTGCTCCGGCGTACCCACCACGCCAGGGCGAGGGCGGGCAGGGCCAGCAGGTCCGTGGGATCCGCCAGGACGCGCGACGGGCCCGCCACGAGGGTCCAGGCATAGGACGCGGCCTCCGCGCCCGTCTCCGTCGTTTTCACGGCCGTGAAGAGCACACCGGTGAGCACGGTCGCCGTCAGATCGGCCCGTCGCCGGAACAGCAGGGCGAGCATCGCGGGCGCGACGACCAGCCCGGCGACGTCGCTGAGCTTGCCCGTGACGAACCCGGGCCAGGCCTGCTTCAGAAGGTGGTCGTTGACCAAAAGCACGATGACCCCGGCAACGGTCACGGGGTGACACAACCACGCGTACCTCATACTCAGGTCGATGGCTGGGCGTGGCCGCTGGTTCAAGGGGTGTGTGAGTCGAGTCACAGCCGTGACCGATCCGTCACCGGCTCCGTGATCTTTCTCTCACCTCTCGGGGTTTCGGACGGCCCCGGGCAAGCAAAAGACCGGAGCCCGCTGGAAGCGAACCCCGGTCTATCTCGCTACTACAGGTCAGATGGCTCGGACCTGAGAGGCCTGCGGCCCCTTCTGGCCCTGCGTGATCTCGAACTCGACCCGCTGGCCGTCTTCAAGGCTGCGGTAGCCGTTGCCGACGATCTCGGAGAAGTGAACGAACACGTCCGGCGCACCGCCGTCCGGGGCGATGAAGCCGAAGCCCTTCTCGGCGTTGAACCACTTGACGGTTCCCTGAGCCATAAAAGCTCTCCCTCAGGATGTGAATCTATGGGACCCACACCTCGTGGGTCCCGGTGTGTCGTACAGCAAGCACCCGGGGTGGCTCAGACAAAGTCATGCTGGTTTTCACTACGGGATCAGCTAATACAACGCCATCACATCTAACACCATTCTGGAGCGTTGGTGTTCCCGTCCTCAGGAAGATTTCTGTCAGGCGGCATCACCGGGCAAACTGGAACCTGTTATGCAGAGTCTTCCCGCGCCGCGTCTAGTGGCCACCGACCTCGACGGAACCGCCCTGCGCACCGACGGAACCGTGTCTCCCCGGACGGTCGCCGCCTTCGGCAAGGTCGAGGAATCAGGGGCTGTGCTGGCGTTCGTCACGGGGCGTCCGCCCCGGTGGATGGGCGGGGTGGCCGCCGCCGTACGCCACCGTGGCCTGGCCATCTGTGCGAACGGGGCCCTGATCTACGATCTCCATACCGAACGGATAGTGGAATCTCACCTCATCGCTGTGGAGGTACTCGAGGAAGTCGTCGCTCAGCTAAGAGCGAACGTGTCCGAACTCGTATTTTCGGTCGAGTATGAAGCCGGTTTTGCGCATGAGTCAGATTTCCTGCTGGGCGGCTTGGACCGCCGGCTGGGGGCGGTCAGGGTCGACTCGGTGACCGCCCGGCCGTGCGCCAAGCTGCTCGCCCTGCACCCGGCCATGAACGCGGACGAGCTCCAGCCCGTCGTGGACGAGCTGGTGGGGCATCTGGTGACGGCCACCCACTCCAGCCGCAGAGGGCTGATCGAGATGAGCGCCCAGGGCGTGACCAAGGCCAGCGCGCTGGCGGCGTTCGCGGCGGAGCACGGGATCAAGGACACGCAGACCGTGGCCTTCGGTGACATGCCGAACGACCTGCCCATGCTGAGCTGGGCAGGTACGTCCTACGCAGTGGCCAACGCGCATCCCGACGTGCTGGCGGCGGTCGATCACGTGACCGCGGCCAACGACGATGACGGGGTCGCCCGGGTGATCGAGGAGCTCTACCGGTAACCGGCGCCGGGCCGTGCCTCCGGCGGGGCCGGGCGCTGGGCCGCGCCGAAGCGGGCCGCGCCGGAATGCGGCCGTGCCCGTCCGGAAAGCGGTGGGCGCCGCCCCCTTACAGGTACGGCCCGGAGCCGCCGTGCGGGCGCGGGCCCTCGTCGCCCGGCACGCCGGGCAGCGCCCTGCGCATCTGCTCCAACTGGGCCCGAGCCGCCATCTGCTGAGCGAACAGCGTGGTCTGGATGCCGTGGAACAACCCTTCGAGCCACCCCACCAGCTGAGCGTGCGCGATGCGCAGCTCCGCCTCGCTCGGCGGCGTGCCGTTGTCGTCGGTGAACGGGAGCGAGAGCCGCTCCAGCTCGTCGACGAGCTCCGGCGCCAGCCCGTCCTCGAGCTCCTTGATGGAGGACTCGTGGATCTCCTTCAGCCGCTTGCGGCTGGCCTCGTCGAGGGGGGCCGCGCGGACCTCTTCGAGGAGCTGGCGGATCATGCTGCCGATGCGCATCACCTTGGCGGGCTGCTCGACCAGGTTGGTGACCGAGCGATCTTCTTCGCCGCTATCGCCCTGACCTTGGAAGTCGGGGCCCACCACCACGATGTGGGGGGTGTTGTTGTCCTCAGCATTCATAACACTCACCGTACTAGCAGGATCTTGCCGACGTGCTCTCCCGAATCCAACATTCGGTGAGCTTGCGCCGCCTCGGACATGGGGACCTCCGCGTACACGACGGGACGTACCGCACCCGCCGCGACCAGGGGCCATACGTTGTCGACGACGCTGCGCACGATGACGCCCTTCTCGTCGACCGGACGGGCGCGCAGCGTGGTGGCGTGCACCGACAGGCGCTTGGAGAGCATGGCGCCCAGGTCGATCTCGCCCTTGCGCCCGCCCTGCAGCCCGATGATCACCAGTCGGCCGCCGGCGCGCAGGGCCCGGACGTTGCCCGCGAGGTACTTCGCGCCCATGATGTCGAGGATGACGTCGGCGCGTACCTTGTCGGCGAAGTCCTCCTCGCGGTAGTTGATGACCTCGTCGGCGCCCAGCTCTTTGACGCGCTCGGCCTTCTCCGCCGAGCCGACGGTGGCCACGACGTGCGAGCCGAGCGCCTTGGCGAGCTGCACCGCGAACGTGCCGATGCCGCTGGCGCCGCCGTGCACGAGCAGCGTCTCGCCCCTGCGTAGCCGTCCGACCATGAACACGTTGGACCAGACCGTGCAGGCCACCTCGGGCAGCCCGGCGGCCTCGCGCAGCGACACCTTGTCGGGCACGGGCATGACCTGCTGCCACGGCACGGCTACGCGCTCGGCGTAACCGCCGCCGCCGAGCAGCGCGCACACCTCGTCCCCCGGCTTGAACTGCTCCACGTCCGACCCGACCTCGGCCACCACCCCGGAGACCTCCAGCCCCGGGTACGGCGAGGAGCCTGGCGGCGGGTCGTAGAAGCCCTGCCGCTGCAGGACGTCCGCTCGGTTGACCGCCGAGGCGGTCACGTCGATGAGCACGTCCCCGCGCTCGACGGGTGGCTCCGGCACCTCGCGCCACTCCAGAACCTCAGGTCCGCCCGGTGCGGCGATCTCAATGGCTCGCATGCGAACCACGGTAGCCGGGCAAAGAAGTTGTGGGTTGCCGGGCTGCGCGGTCAGCCATGGCGTTAATCTGCAAGGTATTTGCTGCCCCTTTAGACCCACCCGAGGGGGAACACGGTGGCAAGACACGATCGAGAGGAATCTCTCGAGGAACAGCTGGCCTGGCTGGATGCGATCAAGGAGACGGAGGAGGCCCCCGTCCCTGTCACCGCCTCGGCCGCTGCCGCCGACGAGCCGATCGCCTCGCCGTACCCCAAGGACCCGTGGTCGCTGGTTCCCCAGCACCACGACACCCCGACGCCGCCGCTGTTCCGCGCGGCCGTCGACTCCGTGTACGGCGCCGAGGCGGCCGAGGACGTCCCCGAGCGGGAGAGCGAGGCCGGCGAGTGGCTCGGCAGGGCCACCGTCAAGGAGGAGCCCGCGGCGCCCGCCGACGACCCCTTCCACACGCCGCTGAAGCCGCTGCCGCGGCCCGACGACACCGACGCCTACCCTTCGCTGTCGTTCACGCCGCCCGAGCAGGCGGCCGTCGAGCCTGAGCGGCCCGAGGAGACCACGTGGCCGCCCTCCGGCGAGGAGACGGCCTGGGTGACGCCTCCCGACTGGCCTCGTCCGGCGACCGAGGAGACCGGTTCAGGCCCCGCGCAGGAGACCGCGGCCGATGAGCCGGTCCGCGCGGAGGAGCCGCTACGTGCAGGTGAGCCGGTAGGTGAGTCGGTACGTGCTGGGGAGCCGGTACGTGCGGAGGAGCCGGTACGCGCGGGGGAGGAGCCCGCCGCGCCGGCCGAGGAGAAGGTCGCGTGGGCGGACACCCAGCCGGGCAACGAGCGCCCGTCCTGGGAGGAGCCGGCCGCCCCGGCCGCGGAGGAGCCCGCCGCGGCGGACTCCACGCAGGCGGTGGCGCGTGCCGATCTGCCGCAGTGGGCCGAGTCGTCGGAGACGACGCCGAGGAGCGACCGCCCGCATTGGAACGAGCCCGAGACCCGCGGCGGCCAGGAGCACCGGCTCACGTGGTCGGAGCAGCAGGACCGTTCCCACTGGAACGAGCGCCCGTCCGACCGCCCGGAGTGGACCGGCGACCGTCCCGAGTGGACCGAGGAGCGCCCGTCCTGGACGGATCAGCCTGAGGACCGCCCGCAGTGGACCGAACAGCCTGAGGACCGCCCGCAGTGGACCGAGCAGGCTGAGGACCGGCACCAGCAGCCCCGGCCCGACGAGCGCCGCCAGCAGCCCCAGCACGCCGACGAGCGCCGCCAGGAGCCCGAGCAGCGGACGCGGTGGACCGAGCAGCCCGAGTGGCGTCCCGCCGAACGCGAGATCCCGCCCGCGCCGCGCCGCCGCCCCGCCCCGACCCCGGTCTTCACCGCCCCGCCCAGGCCGCCGGTCACCGGCCGCCCGACCGCCGAGAGCCTCGACCCGGAGTCCCTGCTACGCGGACGGCGCAACGCCCCCTCCAAGGGCTGGCGCCGCCTGGTGTACCGCGCGTCCGGCGGCTGGATCAAGCCCGGCGAGCCGCCCGAGGTGCGCCGCCAGCGCGAGCTGATCACCAGGGCGCGCACCCCGGTCACGGCCGGCCACCACCGCGTGGCCGTACTGAGCCTGAAGGGCGGCGTGGGCAAGACCACGACCACGGTCGGCCTCGGCGCCACGCTGGCCGCGATGCGCGGCGACCGCGTCATCGCGGTGGACGCCAACCCCGACAGGGGCACGCTGTCCGACAAGCTCGTCCTGGAGACCTCTGCCACCGTGCGCGACCTGCTCAACGAGCGTGACCAGGTCAAGCGGTACGTCGACATCAGGGCGTTCACCTCGCAGGCGCCGTCGCGGCTGGAGGTGCTGGCCTCCGACCGCGACCCGTCGGTCTCGGAGGCGTTCAGCGGCGCCGACTACCAGGCCGTCTCGCAGGTGCTGGAGAACTTCTACTCCATCTGCATCACCGACTGCGGCACGGGCCTGCTGCACTCCGCGATGGGCGGCGTGCTCGGGCTGGCCGACCAGATCGTGCTGGTCAGCTCCCCGTCCGTGGACGGCGCCAGGGCCGCGTCCGCGACGCTCGACTGGCTGGAGGCGCACCACTACGCCGACCTGGTCAAGAACGCGACCGTGGTGCTGTGCAGCGTCAGGCCCCGCTCGAAGTCCGCGGTGGACATCAAGAAGCTGGAGGCCCACTTCGCCGCCAGGTGCCGCGCGGTGATCCGGGTGCCGTACGACCCGCATCTGGAGGAGGGCGCGGAGATCGACCTGGACCGGCTCCAGGAGCCGACGCGGGACGCGTACCTGCAACTCGCAGCCTGCGTGGGCGACGGTTTCGCGGGGGTCAGGGAGTGACCGGGGCGTGCCGCCGATGCCTGTGCACCGGCGGCACGCCACAGGGCTACGGCGCGGGCAGTTCCCTGACGAGCCGGGAGGTCCACGGGCAGAAGACGAGGCCGGGCAGGAACGCGCCGCCCGCCTCGTCGAGGTTGTCCTCGACGTAGGGGATCGTGGCGTCGCACACCTCGATGGCCGCGTCGAAGAAGTCGACGGTGTCGGGGTTGTAGTGGTAGCTCCAGCGCGGGTTGTACGGAGTCTGCCGCTTTACGATCCTGCCGACGACGTGGGGCCGTTCCCGCGTCTCGCCGTGGACCAGGTCGCGGGCGTGCCGGATCTTGCCGGGATCGGTGAGCTGGACGACGAACTCCTCGCGGGTGATGTCGGTCATCACGAAGTACGCCGCTGGTGCGGCTTGCTGGGCCGTGGCGGGCGTGGCCGTGGCCAGGACGGCGAGTGCGGCGAGCGGAGCGCCGATCTTGCGGGTGATGCGTCGCACGAAGACCTCCCGTATGAACTGAGAACCATACGGAAAGTAGCCGTCCAATTACTCTGTGTGACATTACCGATGCCGCCACACAGTTCTGGCTTGACGTAGGCGGCTCAGGTCAGGTTGGAAGCCCAGGAAATTCTGGCGGAGGGTGTGGGATTCGAACCCACGAGGCCATCGCTGACCTGGCCGCTTTCAAGGCGGCTGCACTCGTCCACTATGCGAACCCTCCTGTGCCGAAACCACGATAGCGGCTGTGGTGACAGGGGTGTACGTTCGGGAGGTGGCGGATCTCAACGTCGAGGTGCAGCGCGGCGGCTGCGACGCGCTCGTGCGCCTCACCGGCGACCTCGACAAGCTCACGGCGCCACTGTTGAAGGACGCTCTGGTCCAGCTGTTCACCGAGGGTCTGGTGCAGATCGTCATCGACGCGGGAGAGCTGGAGTTCTGTGACTCCAGTGGCCTGTGGGTGCTGGTGGAGCACCAGCGCAGGGTCGCCGCGCACGCCGGCTCCTTAGGCATCGTGGGCGTCCACGGGGTGCTCCAGCGGGTGCTCGACGTGACGGGGCTCAAGGCCGCCTTCGACCGCGTCGTGCCGGCGGAGCTCTAG
>NZ_VSEY01000085.1 GCF_008086045.1 Nonomuraea sp. PA05
CGGCCCCCCGAACCGGGCGGGCCTCGCGGCCCCGCCCGCCATGACGGCCCGCGAGGTCGTCCGCTGCCGTGAGCCCCTTTCGCCCACCGGGCACTGGGAGCAGCTTGCCCGCGAAACCCGCGCCACCTGGGCCGACGTGGCCGCCGCCGGGCTCGCCTGCTACCTGGGCCGCCTCACCGGCGCCACGGACGTGCTCATCGGGCTGCCGCTGACGAACCGCAGCGGGGCCGCCCTGCGCGTGCCGTGCCTGACCGTGAACGTGCTGCCGGTGCGGCTCGACGTGCGGCCACGGCGGACGGTGGCCTCGCTCGTCGGGGAGGCGGCGCGGCGGATGGCCGAGGCGCGGCGGCACGGCCGGTACCGGATCGAGGACCTGCGGCGGGACCTGGGGCTGGGGGGAACCTTCCGGGCGTTGTTCGGGCCGTTGCTGAACATCAAGCCGTTCCCGTCCGAGGTGAAGTTCGGCGGGGCGCGCGGGGTGGTGACCAACCTCGGCGCCGGGCCGGTCGATGACCTGGCGGTGGCGTTGTTGCTGGACGGGGATCGGCTGACGCTCGAACTCGACGGCAACGCCGCCCTCTACACGCGGGAGGCGCTGGCCGGGCACGCTCGCCGCCTGGCCGCCTTCCTGTCCGCGCTGGGCACCTGCCCGCCGGACACGCCCATCGGGCGGTTGTCCCTGCTGACGGAGGAGGATCGGGACGCGCTGGGGCTGGACGGCGGGACGTCCGCGGCCGCGGCAGGGCGCTTCGCGACCGTCGTGGAGGCGTTTCTGGAGCAGGTGCGGGCCACCCCCGGCGAGACCGCGCTGAGGTGCGGCGACGAGGCGCTGACCTTCGCCGAGCTGGGCGAGCGCGTGGACCGGCTGGCCGCGGCCCTGACCGCCGCGGGCGCGGGGCCCGAGCAGGTCGTCGCCGTCGCCCTGCCGCGCTCGCCCGACCTGGTGGTGGCGCTGCTCGCGGTGCTGCGCAGCGGTGCGGCCTTCCTGCCCGTCGACCCCTCTTACCCGCCCGGCCGCCGCGAGCTGATGCTGGCCGACGCGGCCCCGTCGATCGTCCTCACCCCCGAGTGGCTCGCCTCCGACCCGCTCGCCTCCGTCCCGCTCGCCTCCGTCCCGCCCGCCTCCGACCCGCCCGCCTCCGACCCGCGCGTCTTCAGCGACGCGCCACTGACCGGCGCGCGACTTCCCCACCCCGACCACCCCGCCTACGTCATCCACACCTCCGGCTCAACCGGCCGCCCCAAGGGTGTGGCAGGCACCCACCGTGGCCTGGCAGCGCTCCTGCGCAGCCACCGCGACCGCCTGTTCCCCATAGTCCGGCGGCTGCGCGTGGCCCACACCGCGTCGTTCTCGTTCGACGCCGCCCTCGACCCGCTCCTGTGGATGATCGGCGGCCACGAGCTGCACCTGCTCCCCGACGACGTCTACCGCGACCCCGAGGCGCTCACCGCGTACGTCCGCGACCACGCCATCGACTACCTCGACCTCACCCCCTCCCACCTCAAGGAACTCCCCGCCCTGCTGACCGACCCGCCGAGAATCGTCGTGGTGGGCGGCGAGGCCGTCCCGGAGCCCCTGTGGCGCGCCCTCGCCGAGCGGGCCGGAACCACGGCCGTCAACCACTACGGCCCCACCGAGTCCGCCGTGGACGCCTACACCTGGCTGGGCGACGGCACGCAAGGCCCCACCACCGGCACCCGCGTGCACGTGCTCGACCACGCCCTCCAGCCGGTGCCGGCCGGCGGCGCCGGCGAGCTGTACCTGGCGGGGGACGGGCTGGCGCGCGGCTACCTCGGCCGTCCCGGCCTGACCGCCGAACGGTTCGTCGCCGCTCCAGGCGGGACCCGCGTGTACCGGACGGGCGACCGCGCCCGCTGGGCCGCGCCCGGCCGGCTGGAGTTGCTGGGCAGGGCCGACGACCAGGTGAAGGTGCGCGGCCTGCGGATCGAGCCCGCCGAGATCGAGGCCGTGCTGGAAGCGCACGAAGCCGTGTCGGCCGCCGCCGTCGCGGTGCACGGCGACCGCCTCATCGCTCATGCGGTGCCCCAGGGGAACATGGACGGGCTGGCCGCGTTCGCCGCCGCACGCCTGCCCTCCGGCATGACGCCCGCCGCGTTCGTCCTCCTGGACAGGCTGCCCCGCACCCCCAACGGCAAGCTCGACCGCGCCGCCCTCCCCGCCCCCGCCCCCGCGACCTCGGCCGCCACCGGCAGGCAAGCGGACAACGAGGCGGAGGAAGCCATGTGCGCCCTGTTCGCCGAGGTGCTCGGGCTGCCCCAGGCAGGCCCCTGCGACGGCTTCTTCGACCTGGGCGGCCACTCCCTGCTGGCCGCCCGCCTGACCGTCAGGGTGCGGGAGACGTTCGGCAGGACCCTGCCCATCGCGGACGTGTTCGCCACCCCCACCCCCGCCGAGCTGGTCACCAGGCTGGGCACGACCACGGTGCCCCGCCCGCCCCTGACCCGGCGCGCCAGGCCGGACACCATCCCGTTGTCGTCCGCGCAAGCCAGGCTCTGGTTCCTGTACCGGATCGAGGGCCCCAGCCCGACGTACAACCTCCCGCTCGCCGTCCGCCTGACCGGCCGGGTGGACCGCGCCGCGCTGCGGCAGGCGCTCGACGACGTCGTGGCCAGGCACGAGATCCTGCGCACGGTCTTCCCCGAGCGGGACGGCGTGCCGTACCAGGAGATCCGCGACCGGATGAGCGTGCCGCTGCCCGTCTGGCAGCCCGACGACCCCGGCCAGGCCATGCGGACGATCGCGCGCCGCGGCTTCGACCTGGTCGCCGAGCCGCCGTTCCGCGCCCACCTGCTGCGCCTCGGCCCGGACGAGCACGTGCTGATGCTGGTCCTGCACCACATCGCGGGCGACGGCTGGTCGGCGGGGCCGCTGGTGAAGGACCTGCTGGCGGCCTACGAGGCCCGGAGGAGGGGCGCCGCGCCCGCGTTCGAACCGCTGCCCGTCCAGTACGCCGACTACACGCTCTGGCAGCGCGAGCTGACCGACATCGGCCTGCCGTTCTGGCGGGAGACCCTGAGCAACCTGCCCGATCAGCTCGCGCTGCCGTTCGACCGGCCCAGGCCCGCCGTGTCGGGCGGCGCGGGCGGCACCGTGCCCGTCACGTTGCCGCCGGAGCTGATGGAGGCGGCGCGGAAGCTGGCCGGTCAGGCGCGCGCCAGCGTGTTCATGGTGCTGCACGCCGCCCTGGCCGCGCTGCTGACCAGGCTCGGCGCGGGCACCGACCTGCCGATCGGCACCCCCGTCGCGGGCCGGGACGACAGCGCGCTGGACGGCGCCGTCGGCTTCTTCGTCAACACGCTCGTGCTGCGCACCGACACCTCCGGTGACCCGGCCTTCGCCGAGCTGCTGGAGCGGGTCAAGGCCGCCGACCTGGCCGCGTTCGAGCACGGCGGGCTGCCGTTCGACCGGCTCGTGGAGGCGCTCAACCCGGTCAGGGCCCGCAACCGGCACCCGCTGTTCCAGGTCATGCTGGTCTACCAGGACGCTCAGGACCTCGACGGGGTGCGCCCCGTGCACACCGGCACCGCCAAGTTCGACCTCACGCTGAGCCTCGGCCCGTCCGGCACCGGCTTCCTCGAATACAGCGAGGACCTGTTCGACCGCGGCACCGCCCGCGCCGTCGCCCGCAGGCTGACCCGGCTGCTGGAGCAGGCGCTGGCCGACCCGTCACGGCCGATCGGCCGCCTCGACCTGCTCGACCCGGCCGAGCGCCGCACGCTCGTCGAGGAGTGGAACGGCGACCTGGTCAGCGAGCCGGGCCCGACGCTGCCCGGCCTGTTCGAGGCGCAGGCCCGCCGCACCCCTGACGCCGTCGCGGTCGGCGACCTCACCTACGCCGAGCTGAACGCGCGGGCCAACCGGCTGGCGCACAAGCTCATCGCGTACGGGGCGCGCCCCGGCGCGATCGTGGCCCTGTCGCTGCCCCGCACGCCCGACCTGGTGGCCGCGCTGCTGGCGGTGCTCAAGGCGGGCGCCGCCTACCTGCCGCTGGACCCGTCGCACCCGGCCGACCGCGTCGACTTCATGGTCGCGGACGCTGGCCCGGTGTGCGTGGTGGACGAGAGCTGGCTGGCCGGCCTGGACGACTGGCTCGACCACGACCCGGAACCGGACCTGCGGCCCGGCGACGCCGCGTACGTCGTCTACACCTCCGGCTCCACCGGCCGCCCCAAGGGCGTGCTGATCACCCACCACAACGTGGTGCGGCTGCTGTCGGCCACCGACCACTGGTTCGGGTTCGGGCCCGGCGACGTGTGGACGCTGTTCCACTCCTGCGCCTTCGACTTCTCGGTGTGGGAGCTGTGGGGCGCGCTGCTGTACGGCGGCCGGCTGGTCGTGGTCCCGTACGAGGTGAGCCGCTCTCCGAGCGACCTCCTCGACCTGCTGGAACGCGAGCGCGTCACCGTGCTCAACCAGACCCCGCCGGCGTTCCACCAGCTCGCCGCCGCCGATGACGGCCGCGACCTGGCGCTGCGGTACGTGATCTTCGGTGGCGAGGCCCTGGAGCCCGCCAGGCTGGAGGAATGGCGGGCCCGCAGGCCGGACGTGCCGCACCTGGTCAACATGTACGGCATCACCGAGACGACCGTGCACGTCACCCACCACGTGCTGACGCCGGACCGGCGGCACGGCAGCCCCATCGGCACCGGCATCCCCGACCTGCGGATCTACGTCCTCGACGACGCCCTGCAGCCGGTCCCCGCCGGGGTCGCGGGCGAGCTGTACGTGGCGGGCGACGGCCTGGCCCGCGGCTACCTGGGCCGCCCCGGCCTGACCGCGGGGCGGTTCGTGGCCGACCCGTTCGGCCGTCCGGGCTCGCGCATGTACCGCTCGGGCGACCTGGCCCGCTGGCTGCCGGACGGCACGCTCGACTACCTGGGCCGCGCCGACCAGCAGGTCAAGGTGCGCGGCTTCCGCATCGAACCGGGCGAGATCGAGGCGGCGCTGCTCGGCCACCCGAACGTCACCCACGCGGCGGTGATCGTCCGCGAGGACCGCCCGGGCGACAAGCGCCTGACCGGCTACGTCGTGACCTCGGGCGACGTCGGCGACCTGCGGGCCCACGCGAGCCGCACCCTGCCTGCGTACATGGTCCCGTCCGCCGTCGTCGAGGTGCCGTCGCTGCCGCTCACCGTCAACGGCAAGCTCGACCGGGCCGCCCTGCCCGCCCCCCGGGCGGCGGCCGGGACGGGACGGCTGCCGGACGGGCCGCGCGAGGAGACCATGTGCGCGCTGTTCGCCGAGGTGCTCGGCGTGCCCAGGGTGGGCGTGGACGACGGCTTCTTCGACCTCGGCGGGCACTCGCTGCTCGCGGTGCGGCTGGCCGCCAGGGTCAAGGAGGTGTTCGGGGCCGAGGCGCCGATCGGCGCGCTGTTCGAGGCGCCAACCGCTGCCGGGCTGGCCGCGCTGGTCGAGGGCGGCGCCCGCCGGGACCCGCTCAAGGTGCTGCTGCCGCTGCGCGAGGCCGGCTCGAAGGCGCCGCTGTTCTGCGTGCATCCCGCCGGGGGGCTGAGCTGGTGCTACGGCGGCCTTATCCGGCACGTGCCCGACCGGCCGATCTACGGCCTCCAGGCGCGCCGCGAGGGGCTGCCCGCCTCGCTGCGCAAGCTGGCGGCCGACTACGTGGCCCAGCTCAGGCTGATCCGGCCGGACGGCCCCTACCACCTGCTCGGCTGGTCGACCGGCGGCATCATCGCGCAGGAGATGGCCGTGCAGCTCCGGCTGGCCGGGCAGCGGGTGGCGCTGCTGGCCGTGCTGGACGCGTACCCGGCGGAGGGCATGCGCGACCTGCCCCCGTCCGACGAGGCGGAGGCGCTGGAGGCGCTGCTCACCATGGGCGGCTTCGCGCCCGACGCCGCGCTCACGCTGGACCGCGTGGTGGAGATCCTGCGCCGCGAGGCCAGCCCGCTGGCCGGGCTGCCCGCCGGGACGCTCACCGAGCTGAAGGACCTCTGCCTCAACACCAACCGGCTGGTACGCGGCCTCGACACCCGCGCCTACGACGGCGACGTGCTGTTCTTCCGCGCCACCGTCGACACCGTCGACGACACCCTCACCGCGGACGCCTGGCGCCCGCACGTGACCGGCGCGATCGAGGCGCACGACGTGGCCTGCAGCCACAAGGACATGACCCAGCCGGGACCGATCGCCGAGATCGGCGCGATCGTCGCGGCCCGGCTCCGGGAGCTCGACACGTGAACCCCTTCGACGACCCGGACGGCGAGTTCCTCGTGGTGGCCGACGACGAGGAACAGCACTTCGTCTGGCCCGGCTTCGCCGCCGTGCCCGAGGGCTGGTCGGTGCGCTTCGGGCCGGACTCGCGCGCCGCCTGCCTGGCCTGCGTCGCCGCCTTCTGGACGGACCCGCGCCCGCGCGGCCCGGCACGGGCACCGCGACCATGATCGACCCCGGGCGGCGGGCGCCCATGTGCGCGGAGGCGTCCCGCCGCCCGGGGTTCCCCATCTTCAGAGCCAGCCGGCCGCCAGCGTGGTCAGGCCGGTGGCCAGGCCGCCCAGCCAGCAGGCGGGGTCGTGGCCGCCGTTGTACTCGGTGAGGCTCACCTCGTACCCCTGGCCGGCGAGCGTCTCGGCGAAGCGGCGGTTCTCCGCCAGCAGCATCCACTCCAGGACGCCGACCTCCACGTGGAAACGCACCGGCAGGCGGGGCGCGCGGGCGTACCTGCGGGTCAGCCACTCGGGGTCGTCGTCGCTCCACCAGTACGAGCCCGACTGCGACAGCACGTTGCCGAACCGCTCGGGCGCCACCAGCGCGGCGTAGGAGGCGCTCAGCCCGCCGAAGCTCTGCCCCGCGATCACGGTGAGGCCGGGGTCGGCGCCGGCCTGCCACTCGCGTTCCGCCCACGGCAGCAGCTCGCCCGCGAGGAAGCGCACGAACGGTTCGTGGCAGGCCAGCTCCCGGCGCCGGGTGGGCCGGTCCATGGAGTCGGGCATGAGCACCACGGCCGGCGGCAGGTGGCCGTCGGCGATCAGGTTGTCGAGCGTGGGGCCGATCCGCCCCGCCCACACCTCGCCGTCGAGCAGCACCACCACCGGGTACGGCCCCCTACCGTGACCGGGCGGCGCGTAGACCCACACCCGCCGCCCCGCCACCCGGGCCTCCGTCACACGCCCCCGGGGGACGCCGGGCCTGGGGTCGCGGTAGGGCTGCGGCGGGGCCTGCGGCAGCTCCAGCAACGAGGAGGGGTGGCGGTCGGGCGAGTTCGGGACCGTGCGGGGGTTGCGCGGGTCGGGCAGCGCGGCACGCATGACCTTCAGCCAGGACTCCCTGTCGGTGCCCGGCAGGGTGGCGCACGGCAGGATCTGGTAGCCGGCGCGCAGGTCGGCGTCCAGCTCGTACGTCAGGTGCAGCAGGTCCGTGCCGGGCAGCGGCGTCATGACGTGACCCGTGATGTCACCCGCGTGCCTGTCGCGGTCGGTCACGGTGTTGATCAGCACCACCGCCCGCTCCGCCGCGGAGCCCGCCTCCCACAGGAACGTCACCCGGCACTTGCCCGGCGTGTCCGCGGGCTCGATGACGGGCGTGGCCGACTCGGCGAGGGTTGCAGGCGTCATGGTTCACGACCTCCGGTCTGACATCAGGGTCCACAGCAGGAAGGGGCCGCCGAGGATGCTCGTGACGACCCCGACGGGGATTTCGGCGCCGTCCAGCGCCGCGCCGGCCAGCACCAGCTTGAGCGGCGACATCCGCGGGCCGAGCACCAGCACGACCCCGGTGGCGGCGAGTGCCCCGCCGAGCGCCCACGCCAGGTACGCGCCGCCAGTCTGCGCGCCGGCGGCGACGAACCCGGTGACGACGCCCAGTGCGGCGCCCGCGTTCGCGCCGATCAGGTAGGCGAGGACCTGGCCGGGTGCGACGCGGCCCGCGCCGGTCAGGACGGAGGCCGCGCACAGGGCGAGCAGCACGAGGGCACCCAGTCCGCTTGCTTAAACATAAGGTAAGGCTAACCTAAAATAGGCAAGCCTTCCCTAACTTCACTCGTGGAGCTCGCATGGCCCCTCTCCGCAGGCTCGGCGGACTTCTCCTCGCCCCCGCCGCCGTCCTGGCCGCCGTGGCGTGCGGCGTGTCCTCCACGCCCGCCGCTGTACGCGAGGTCAAGGACGCCACCGGCACCCTGATCAAGGTCCCGGCCGCGCCCCAGCGGGTGGTCATCCTCACCCAGGAGGACCTGGACTCCGTGCCGGCCCTGGGGGTCAAGCCCGTGGGCATCACCAACGGGCAGGGCATCGGCACGCCCCCCGCGTACCTGGCCGGCGAGGTGCGGGGCATCCCGATCGTGGGCAACCTCCTGCAACCGGTCATCGACAAGGCCGTCGAGGCCCCACCGTGGTGACGATGGCGTCCACCGACGACTGGAAGCCGTCGTTCATGGCCGTGGCCAGCACGCTCAACAAGCTCGACGTCGCCCGCGTCACCGAGGCCAAAGGGCAAGATCGAGCCCGCCGAGGTGAGCATCGTCCGCTGGAACCCGCAGGGCCCGAGCTGGATGGAGAAGCACCCGCGGCGCGCCGCCGGCCGCAGGCATCGTCCTGGACGACCTGGTCAAGGCCCTGTCCGGAAGCTGAGCCCGTCCGCACGGCGGGAGGCCCTCGCCGCCCGCCCCACCCCCCGACGCCGAGGAGCCCGCATGGTCAGAAGCAACCTCAACACCAGCCGGATCAAGCCCATGACCTCCGAACTGCTCATCCTCCAGGTGCTCCGCCGCGAGCGCCTGTCGCCGCACTTCGCCCGCGTCACGCTCGGCGCCGGGGACGCCGGACGCTTCGTGCCCATGGGGTACGACCAGTGGTTCCGCCTCTTCCTGCCCGTCGCCGCCGACTCGCTGGCCCGCCTGCCCGGCCGGCTCACCACCCTCAGCTACGCCAAGTTCCTGACGATCTCCAAGACCTCCCGCCCCGTGCTGCGCAACTATTCCGTACGCGCCTACCGCCCGGACGGACCAGAAGGCCCCGAGATCGACGTGGACTTCGTCCTGCACGGCTCGGCCGCCGACGGCACGGCCGGGCCCGCCGCCATCTGGGCCGAGACCTGCGCGCCCGGCGACAGCGTGGCCATCATCGACGAAGGCGTCGGCTTCAACCCGCCGCCGGGCACGCGACGCGTCGTCCTGGTGGCCGACGAGAGCGGGCTGCCCGCGATGGCGGGCATCCTCGCCTCCCTCCCGCCGGACACCGTCGGCCACGCGCTGGCCGAGATCCCCGCTCCCGAGGACCGTCAGCCGCTCGACGCGCCCGACGGCGTCGAGGTGACCTGGCTGGTACGCCAATCCCACGCCGCCGCGCCCGGCACCCTCGCCCTGGCGGCCGCCCGCGCCCTGCCGCTGCCCCAAGAGCCCTTCTACGGCTGGGTGGTGGGGGAGTCGGGGCTGGCCACGGGGCTGCGGCGGCACTGGGTGCGGGGCGGCGTGCCGAAGGAGCACATCATGTTCTGCGGCTACTGGCGGCGCTGAGAGTCATTCGTACGGGCTCTCCGGCCGTTCGATCGGCTCGGCCCGGTCGGCGGCCAGCGCGGGCACCTCGCCCGGACGCGCCGGATCCCACACGCCGGTGACCCGCACCCAGGTGTCCGGGGGAGGGGCGGGCGTGCCGCGCACCGCGACCTTCATGATCATGGCGTCGGCGGCGCAGCAACCGATGCGCATCCGGGCGAGATACCACTCGCCCGCGCGCGCCGAGGGGACGGCGAAGCCGGTCAGCCGGACGGTCCTGCCCTTGAGGGAGCGGCCGTACCAGGCGCGGTCGGCGAACTCCAGCATGGTCAGCACGTTCACCCGGCCGCTTTTGAGTGGTTCGCGTTCCGCGTCCACGATCGTGGGCGGGGGAGGGGCGGGGGTGTGGGTGCCTGCCTGCTGTACGGCGTACGAGCCGAGCGGGGGCGGGGCGATGAGCAGGATCGCGGACACGGGCACGATCAGCAGCCACGCCACCGCCGGCGTGCGGTGCGGGGTGTCCGGCGCCGGCGGTGGGGCGAACGGTTTGGGGGTGCGGCCGAGCATGCGTGCCAGGTGCAGCTCCTCCGCCATGAGCGGGTCAGACGCGGCCGTCTCGTGCCGCCCCTCCCGCAGCCGCCCCAGCACCGGCACCGCGCCCGGCACCGCCCCCGGCACCGCGCCCGGCACCACACCTGGCACCACACCTGGCACCGCGCTTGTGCCCGCCGCCTCGCCTGTGCCCGCCCCGCCTGTGCCCAGCGGCGTGCCTTTGCCCGCTCTCGTTCTCGCTGACGCTCTCGCGACCGCGACCGCCAGCGCGACCATCGCCAGCCCTGTCGCGATCAGCAGCGGCCTAAAGCCCGGCTTGACGTAGTTCGCGTAGTCCGCCGAGAAGACGGAGATCCGCAGCAGCGCACCACCGACCAGGAGCAGCAGCAACGATTCGGACAATCGCTTCACGTCAGCTCGTACGGCTCCTCAGGCACGGCGACAGGCGCCACCTCGTCCACCTCGATCGCAGGCTCGTCACGAGGAACCCAGGTCCCGGTCACCCGCACCCACTGATCCTCGCGCGGCGCCGGATCCCCTTCCACGGCCACCTCCAGAACGAACGCGTCGGCGGCGCAACAGGCCATCCGCATCCTCGCCACGTACCAGCCACCGGGCACGTGCACCGCGAACCCGGTCAGGCTGACCCGGCGGCCCGCCAGCGACCGCCCCGCCATGGCCCGCCCCGTGAACTCGCCCAGCGTCAGCTCCGCCACCCCGTCCCCAAGGGCCCGGTAGCCGATGGCGGGCGGGGGCGCGGTGACGCCGTTCCTGGCCGCGTACGAGCCGAGGGGCGGCGGAACCACCACCACGATCGCGAACACCGGCGCCGCCAGCAGCCACGCCACCCGGGGCGCGCGCCCGCGCCGGAGGAACGCCGGGATCGCGAGCAGCACCAGGGCCACACCCGTCACCACGAGCGCCGGACGGTACCCGGGGCGGACGTAGTTGGCGTACATCGACGAGAACGCCGACACCGCCAGCAACGTCGCCCCCAGCACCAGCAGCACGCTCGCCTGCGACCGCCCGCTCACAGCACCGACACCCGGCTCACCCGCGCCCGCCCGCTCACAGCAGCGCCCATCCGGCCACGAAACTGACGCCGATCGCCAGGCCCAGCGTGAGCGGCACGAACCGCCGTACGAAAGCCGCCCCGAACGTGCCGGTCTGCAACGCGATCAGCTTCAGATCCACCATCGGCCCCACCACCAGGAACGCCAGCTTCGCCGTCGGCGAGAACGCCGTCAGCGAAGCCGCCACGAACGCGTCGGCCTCAGAACAGATCGACAACAACACCGCCAGAAACGCCAGCACCAGCACCGACACCACCGGCACCCCGGCCACTGCGGTCAGCCACTCGCGAGGCACCACCACGTTCAGCGTCGCCGCCGCCAGCGCCCCCACGACCAGGAACCCGCCCGCGTGCAGCAGATCGTGACACATCGCCCCCACGAACGCGTCCCACCGCCCGCCATGCCCGTGCGCGGCGGCCGTCCGGCGCGGCGCCGGCAGCCACTCGGCACGCCCGAACCGCGCCCAGATCCACCCCGCCAGCACCGCCACCACCAGGGACGCGCAGAACCGCGCCACCACCATCGACGGCTGGCCGGGAAACGCGACGGCTGTCGCCACCAGCACGACGGGGTTGATCGCGGGCGAGGCGAGCAGGAACGCCAGCGCCGCGGGCGCCGCCACCCCGCGCGCCATCAGCCCGGACGCGACCGGCACCGACGCGCACTCGCACCCCGGTAACACCGCCCCGGCCACGCCCGCGACCGGCACCGCCGCGTAGGGGTGGCGAGGCAGCGCACGCGTCCAGAAAGACGAGGGCACGAACGCGGTGATCGCCGCCGACAGCGCCACCCCGAACAGCAGGAACGGCAGCGCCTGCACGCACACCGCCACGAACACGGTGGCCCAGGTCTGCAGCGCCGGATGCGTCAGCAGCGGCGCCAGCCAGAACCTGCCCGCCACCAGCAGCCCGGCCAGCACCACGAACGCCCACGGCCACCCGGTGCCGCGCCGCTCCACCGCCTGAGTCATCACCCTCCGCTCGCTCAATGGCGGGACATAGTATGACATGTCCCTGACAACGGTTTTCATTGTTTCCGGCACCCGGAATTTGTCGTGGCCGCCCGCTAGGGTCCCGGTCCATGGCACAAGCGCTGGCGCCGCACACGAGCGCCCGACCCTCTTCTCCCACGCCCGCGTCCGCCTGGGAGGAGACCCTCGCGAGGGTCACGTCCGGCGACGCCGCGGGGCTGGCGGCGTACCTGGTCACGCTGGACGAGCCGGCCCGCAGGAAGGTGGCGGCGGAGCTGCCCGGCTACGTGACCGCCACCGCCCGCACGGCCGGATGGCGGGAGTGGGCGGCGCAGGGCAGACCGCTCCTCGTGGCGGGCGTGGCCTGCATGGGCGGCGCGGCGGCCGTGACGGCGTGGCTGTTCCGGCGCGAGCTGCCCCGCTGGCTCGGCGAAGCCGACATCGAGCTGCTTCTCGGCCTGCTGCGGCGGCGGCCGGTGGAGTGGCGGGCCGACGTGGCCCGCCGCGTCGCCGCCCGCATGCGCCTGCCGCAGCCGCGGCACTGGGAGCTCGCCGCCGCGCTCGTCCGCGAGACGGGCATGGAGCCACCGGACGAAGAGCCGTTCGTTGTCGGCTGGCTGCGCAGGCTGCACCCGGAGACGGCGGGCCGTGACCCGCTGCTGGCCGCGTACGGGCACCGCATCTTCGACCTCGACGCCCTCGCCCAGACCTCGCTCTGGCGGGTCGTCGAGACGGTCGTGCACCTCGTCCACCAGGGCCTGCTCGACCGCGCCGCCGTCATCGACGCCGTCGTGCGGCGGCTGCTGCGCGACGGCCCGGCGGCGCGCGCGGAGCTCGCGGGCCTGCACGACCGGCTCGACCTCGACATCGACGAGTCGGCCCGCTACGCCAGGGACTACGCGGGCCTGCTGCCCGCCGGCCCCGTCACGGTCGCCGACGTGGCGCTGGCGCAGCTGCGGCGGCTGGAGGAGGCGGGGCGGCTCCCGGAGGAGCTGTTCGCCGAGGCGATGGGGGCGCTGGCGTTCCGGCCGGAGAAGAAGCTGCTGCGCGCGGCCGTGTCGTGGGCGGGCGACGCCGTGCTGCGTGACGCGGGCCGCGCCGACACCGTCCTCGACGCCCTGTCCACGATCTTCACGCAGGACACGCTCGCGCTCCAGGAACGCGCCGTGCGCCTGGCCGTCCGGCTCGCGCCGCAGGCCGGGCCCGCCGGTCACGAGTCGGTGCGGCAGGCCGCGGCCGACCTGCCCGCTGAGCTGTGCGAGAAGATCTCCGCGGCGTACGGCGGCGGCATCGCCGAGGCGGCCCCGCCCGCCGCGCCGCCGCTGTCGGCGGGGGAGGGTCCACCGCTGCCGCCGCCCATCGCCTCGCCGGAGGAGCTCGTCGTGGAGCTGGAGGCCTTCCGCTGGCCGCCGGACGTGTACCTCTTCGAACGCCTCCTCGCGGGTCTGGCCGAATGGTCGCACCGCGATCCCGAACGGCTCAGGCAGGCGCTGCGGCCCTGGTGGCACCCGTTCGACCCGGCCACGTACGGAGACCACGGCCGGGAGGTCCACGAGAGCCTCTACACCGCCGTGTCGCGGGCGTTCCTCGCCTTCGCCGCCCCGGAGCGCAGCAGGAAACTGACGGCGCAAGGCCCCCGGCGGCGCCGCTACCCCGACGCTCCCGGCGCGATCGAGCAGCTCTACCGGCGCCGCGCCATGGAGCTGGTGACCCCCTTCGAGCAGGGCACCGGCTACCCGGTGCTGCTGGCCACGCCCACGTCGGGCACCGGCCACCTCGACCCGTCCGTGCTGCTGGACCGGCTGGAGCGGCTGGAGTCCGCGGGAATCGAGGCGCTTCCGGCCGACTTGGCCCAGGCACTGCTTCGGTTACCGCGCCGGACCGCGCCCGCCGACGTCGAGCTGACGTCCGGGCTGACGTCCGGGCTGACGTCCGAGCTGACGTCCGAGCTGACGTCCGAGCTGACGTCCGAGCTGACGTCGCGCCGCATTGAGCCCGCCGACATCGAGCGGGCGTCCAGGCTGACGTCGCAGGCGGGGCGCACGTGCGCCGCGTGGATGCGCGACGGCGGCATGCCCGACCCTGCCGCGACCGTCGCCGTGGACAGAACGGGCGGCTTCCTGATGCTCCAGGGCACCCTCACACCACCCGATCCAAGCCTGCCCGCCGAGATCCGCGCCCTGTTCGAGGTCCAGAACGGCCACACGTACTCACTCACCTGGTGGCCGTTGGCCCTCCCCGCCCACCGCGAGGTCGCCGCGGCCCACCTGGTGGGCTACCTGCCGTGGTCCATGGACTCCAACGACCGCCAGACGCAGGTCCTGACCACCCTCGCCCACGGCGACGGCCCCATCGGCGCCGCCACCGCCCACGCCCTGGTGTGCGGCATGAACCACGTCAACCCGGCCGAACGCGCCGCCGCCACCGACGCCTTCCTCACCCTCGCCGCCCGCGGCGAGATCCCGGCCGAAGCCTTCGCGGAGGCGGTGACGACCCTGGTCACGGCCGACTTCGTGAAGCTCAACCGGGTGGTCTCCGTCCTGGACGACGCCACCCAGGCGGGGGCGCACGAGGCGGTGTGGGCGGTGATCTCGGGCGTGCTGGCGGGCCTGCTGCCCAGGGATGGCGAGCGTCCCCGCGCGGGCGCTGCCGACCTGCTGGCGGCGGGGGCCCGGGCGGCCAGGATCGCGGGCGTACGGGCGGAGCTGCCCGAGGTGGCGGCGGTCGCGGGCCGCAAGGGATCGAGCCGCCTGGTCCAGGAGGCACGACGACTCACCCAGCTCATCGCAGGCGCACGCTGAGACCAGGCGGCTCATCCAGCTTGTTGAAGGCGCACGCTGAGACGAGGCGGCTCATGTCCAGCTTGTTGAGGGCGCACGCTGAGACGAGGCGGGCTCATTCAGCTCGTCGGCGGTGCACGCTGAGGCCCGCCCTCACTCCACGACCGCGGTCACCTCGGCCTCGATGAGAATGCCCGGCTCGAACAGCACCTCCACCCCGATCAGCGCAGCAGGCGGCGTGGCGATGTCGAACTCCCGCGCCGCCTGCTCGATCCCCGCGTTGAACGCGTCGTACATCTCCCTCTTCCACCCCGCCGCGTACCACGTCATCCGCACGACGTCATGAAAGGTCGCCCCCGCCGCGGCCAGCCCCTTGGCGACGTTGCGATAAACCTGCACCACCTGCCCGGCGAGATCACCGGGCGCCACCAGCTCGCCGTTCTCGTCCCAGGCCACCTGCCCCGCGATGTGCACCTGCCTGCTCCCCGTCGCCACCGCCACATGGTGGTAGACGGGGACGCGCACATGTCCGTCGGGGTTGATGAGCGTAACAGCCACGCGATCTCTCCTTGCTCTCTTGCGGTTACTGAGGAACTGTAGGAGAGTGTGCGCTGACGTGGAAGAACGCACTTTTCAGTGACTGGGGAACCAAATGGTGAGCAAGCAGGTCAGCAGCCTGTCCGACGAGGCGGACCTGAGGCGCGCCGACTCCCTGGCCCGTGAGATCTTCTCGGACGTCGCCAACAAATGGGCGCTGCTCATCATCGAGGCCCTCGGCGATCGCACCCTCCGCTTCAGCGAACTACGCAAGGAGGTGGAGGGCATCAGTCACAAGATGCTCACCCAGAACCTGCGCATGCTCGAACGCAACGGCCTGGCCGAGCGGAAGGTGCACCCGACGGTGCCGCCGCGCGTCGAGTACACCCTCACCCGGCCGGGCCAGGCCCTGCGCGCGACGGTGGACCTCATCTGCGGCTGGACCCACGAGTACTTCGGCCACATCGAGTCGGCCCGCCGCCGCTTCGACACCTGACCACCACCACACGACCGAGCCGCCTGCCACCGCTTCGCCCCCGCCCGCCACCGCGGCGACGCCCGGCCCGCGACGCCCGGCCCGCGACGCCCGGCCTGCGACGCCCGGCCTGCGACGCCCGGCCTGCGACGCCCGGCCCGCGACGCCCGGCCCGCGACCAGCCCGGCCCGCGACCAGCCCGGCCCGCGACCAGCCCGGCCCCGCCTCGGCACCCGACCTGCGACGCCCTCGGCCGCTCAGCCGAACGCCGCCAGCGACACCGGCTGCCACTTGCGCCACGTAGCCAGCCGCTCCTCATACTCACCCGCCACCACCTCGTACGACTTCCCGAAGAAGACCCGCGCCGGCGGATCGTCGGTGTCGGCCAGCTCCAGGATCGGCCCGCGCGTCGCCTTCGGATCCCCCAGATCCCACTCGGGCGCGGTCGCCGCCCGGACCCCGGCGTAGTCGGGATGCTCGGCGCTCGCCCGGACGCTCCCGCCGCCGAAGTCCGTCGAGTACGGCCCGGGCTCCAGGCAGATCACGTCGATGCCGAAGGACGCGACCTCCTTGCGCAGCGACTCCGACAGCCCTTCCACCGCCCACTTCGAGGCGTGGTAGCCGCCGATCCCGGGAAACGCCCGGACCCCGCCCTCGCTGGTGACCTGGATGACGCGGCCGTGCCCCTGCGCGCGCAGCACAGGCAGGACGGCCTGGGTGACCCACAGCGTGCCGAAGAAGTTGGTCTCCATCTCGGCCCGGATCTCGGCCTCGGTCAGCTCCTCGACCATGCCGAAGTGGCCGTAACCGGCGTTGTTGACCACCACGTCCAGCGTGCCGAAGTGCTCGGCCGCCCGCCGTACGGCGGCGAACACGGCCGCGCGGTCGGTGACGTCGAGCCGCAGCGGCAGGACGGCCTCGCCGTACCGCTCGACGAGGGGACGCAGGGCGTCGAGATCGCGCGCGGTGGCGGCCACCCGATCGCCCCGCTCCAGCGCGGCCTCGGCCCACTCCCGTCCGAACCCCTTGGACGTTCCGGTGATGAACCACGTCTTGGACATCGTCTCCACCTCTCAACCTGAATGCCTTCCATTGCAACAGTAGTACAGACTGCATTAATTCCAAGCATGCTAAGCTTCTGGGTATGGAGGGCAGGCGAGACAGGAAGAAGCGGCAGACCCGCGAGCGGATCCAGGCTGCGGCGCTGGAGCTGTTCACCTCGAACGGCTACCGCAACACGACCATCGCGGCGATCGCCGAGCACGCCGACGTCGCGACGCGGACCGTCACGCTGCACTTCCCCACCAAGGAAGACCTGCTGTTCGCCGACGACCCGTTCGACCCGGAGTCACTGGCCGCCCGCCTCACCCCCCGGCCTGGCGACACGCTGGACGCCGTCGGCGAGTGGATGCGCGACACGATGCGCGCCCTCGACGGACACGACGCCGAGCAGGGCCGCGAACCGGGCGAGATCTGGTCCCTGCGCACCAAACGCGCCGCCCTGATCGCCGATGACGAGGACCTGCGCGCCCGCGCCCGCGCCAGCTACTACGAGCTGGAACGCCTGATCGCCGCCGCCATCGGCAACGACCTGGGCCTCCCGCCCGACGCCCTCGCCCCCCGCCTGACCGCGTACGCCGTGGTGGGCGGCCTGCGCGAGCTGTACACGACCCGCGAGGCCCGCCACCGCGAAGACCTGCCCGCCCTGGTCGACCGCGTGCTCCACTTCGCCCGCGCGGGCCTGACCCAGCTCACCACCGACGCCGGGAAGCCTTAGAACGGCGGCGGCTCGCGCCGCGTCTCGGGTGCCCTCCGCGCGCCTCCCGGGAGACGCTGCCCGGGTGCCGTATGCGTGCCCCGTCCCGGATCCGCTCCGCCTGGGCGTGCGGCGAAGACTCCAACGCCAGTCGCCGGCCCCCTGGACGGGCGACGCGGCGGACGGTTGTGACCAGTTCGCCGCCCTCCTGCCCGGCCTGGAGCACCTGCGCCCTCGCCGACTGGACGGCCCTCGCCCGCCGATGCGGCACACGAGGGCCTCGTCGGCACGCCTCATCAGGCCGGTGACCGGGCCTTCCGCCGAACTCCTTCCGTAGCGCCGAAATCGGGGCTTTCGGGCTCATCTCTCGCATGGCTACGATCGGGCACCGATCACCTGCACGGAGATCGTCCATGACAGCTACACCAACCGGCGAGGAGCGTCCCGCGCGTGACTGGATGGGGCAGGAGCAGGCGACCACGAGCCGGGGCCGCGGGCGACGGGGCCGGGCCGCGGAAACCGGCCGGCGTGCGGCGGTTGTCGCTGCGTACGGTGCTGCTCATCATCGTGCTGGTGCCCAGCCTGACGTTCACCCCGCTGCTGGCGTCGGGCATGAACCAGCTCTTCAGCCAGTGGCGGGTCGAGAAGGTCCAGATGGACCTGGCCACCTCGCTGGCCGGCAAGCCCGCGTCCGACCTGTTCTTCGGTCTGGACGCCGAGCGCAGGCTGACCGCCGAGTTCCAGGCGGGCCTGCGCAGAGGCTCGGCCGGTGAGCTGGCCACGGCGCGCGCGGCGACCGACCGGGCGGTGAACGCGTTCCTCCCGCTGTCGTCGCTGGACACCAGTGACGCCCCCGACGGGCTCGCCGACGCCGTCGCCCGCACGGCGAACAGCCTGGGCCGGCTGGCGGAGCAGCGCCGGTCGGTGGACGCCCGGTGGGCGGACGCGCAGAAGTCGTACGACTACTACAGCGGCCTCATCGAGTCGGCCATCGGCGTGCTGACCGTGCTCAGCCGGACCGACGAGGGCGAGGTGAGCAACAAGGCGCAGTTGCTCGTCGACCTGTTCTGGGTGGTGGACACGCTCGGCCGCGAGGACGCCCTGCTGGCCCGCGGCTGGGAGAGCAAGCGCCTGACCAGGGAGGAGTACCGCCTGGTCACCGACGCGATCGGCGCCAGGAGGCACCTCCTGCAGACGCGGGTGCTCCCGGGGCTGAGCGGCAACGAGACCAGGTACTCGGGGCTGATGAACAGCCAGGCCTGGCAGACGCTGACCGTTCTGGAGGGGCAGTTCGTCACGCCGGGCAGCGCCACCGAGGTGGGGCAGGTGACCCTGCGCGGCAACAGGTCGATGTGGCGCTCGTCGGCGGACACGGTCACCCAGCAGGTGCTGGAGCTGCTGCGGCTGCGCTTCGACAACGTCAGCGCGATCGGCTACGGCCACGCCGACATGATCTTCACGGTGTTCGTCGTCATCAGCAGCGTCGGCCTGCTCGCGCTGGGCCTGGTGATCTTCACGAGCTGGCGGCTGACCAGGATCCTCCGCCGCCGCATCGACCACCTGCGCCAGGACGCCCTGGAGCTGCAGGAGCGGCTGCCCGATGTGGTCGCCCGGCTGGAGCGCGGCCAGGACGTGGACGTGGACGCCGAAGCCCACATGATCGAGCCCACCCAGGACGAGCTCGGCGAGCTGGGCCACGCCCTGAACCTGGCCCGCCGCAGCGCCGTGGCCACCGCCGTCCGGCAGGCCGAGCAGCACCGGGGCTTCCAGCGCATGCTGCAGCGCATCGCACGGCGCACGCAGATCCTCATCGGCCTGCAACTGAAGAAGCTGGACGAGCTGGAGCGCAGGCACGAGGACCCCGAGGTGCTGGAGGGCCTGTTCGACCTGGACCACCTGACCGCCCGGCTGCGCCGCTACGAGGAGAACCTGGTGATCCTCGGCGGCGGCCAGCCGCAGCGGCGCTGGCGCAAGCCGGTGCGCCTGCTCGACGTGCTGCGCGCCGCGCAGGGCGAGGTCCAGGACTACCGGCGGATCTCGATCGAGGTCGAGGGCGGGCCGTGGGTGGCCGCGCGCGCGGTCGGCCCGCTGGTGCACGTCCTGGCGGAGCTCATGGAGAACGCCACCGCCTTCTCCAAGCCGATCACCCCGGTCGAGGTGCGGGCCGCGCCGGTCAGCCGGGGCGTCGCCGTGGAGATCGAGGACCGCGGCCTGGGCATGGAGCCCGAGCAGTACGCCGCCGCCAACGAGCTGATGGCCTCGCCGCCCGAGCTCGACGTGATGACGCACGCCGAGGACGCGCGGCTCGGCCTGTACGTGGTCGCCCGCCTGTCGGCGAACCTGGGCCTGCAGATCGAGCTGCGCTCCTCCGCCTACGGCGGCACCCGCGTCGTCGTGCTGCTCCCCGAGGCCATGATCGTCGAGGCCCCGGAAGAGGAGGAGCCTCCCCCGGCCGGGACGGCCCGGCAGCCGGACACCGTGGAGGCCGTCCAGGCGCCTCGTGAAGGCGAGCCGTTGCCCGCTCGTTCGAGGGGACGCGCGATGGCCCACGTGGCCGCCCAGGCGACGGCCCAGAACGGGGCGCCGAACCAGAACGGGGCCGCGGACCACGGCGGCGCGCCCGAGCCGCTGCCCCAGAGGGTCCGCCAGGCCAGCCTGGCCCCCGAACTCCGCAGGCCGGTGACCACGGAGGAGCCGGCCGAGCAGGACACCGGCCCGCTTCGTGATCAGCCACGCCGATCCGGTGCCACAATCGGTGCGTTCCAACGGCAGTCCCGCCGGCGCCGGACCGGTGACGACGCCTTCCCCACGCCTCCGGACCCGGACTCCGAGGCCGGTTCCCCTACGACGGAAGATCGATGATGACGCAGCGAACCACCGCCACCAACGCCGACCTGGACTGGCTCCTGGACCGCCTGGTCAATGAGGTCGCCGGCACCCGGCACGCCATCGTGCTGTCGGACGACGGCCTGGTGATCAGCCAGTCCAGGACCATCCAGCGGGCCAACGCGGAACGCCTGGCCGCGATCGCCACCGGCCAGCAGAGCCTGGCCAGGGGTGCCGGGGATCTCTTCGGCGGCGGGCAGGTCCACCAGGTCATCATCGAGCTGGCCGAGCTGTGGCTGTTCATCACGGCGGCGGGCCGCGGCACCCACCTGGCCGTCGTCGCCTCCCAGGAGGTGGACGCCGAGGTGATGAGCGAGGCGATGCACACCCTGATCCAGCAGGTCGGCCAGAAGCTCGGCACGGGGGCGCGCCCGCCGATGACCAGCAGGCCGGGGAGACCCGGATGAAACACTGGACGGAGGACTTCGACGACGACACCGACGAGCCCTTGGTCCGCCCCTACACGATCACCAGCGGCCGCACCGCCACCCAGCGGGACGACCTGACCCTGATCACCATGGTGACGGCGGCCGCGGCGGGCGCTCCGCCGTCCAGACGCGACCTGAGGAAGATGCAGCCGGAGCATCACACCCTCCTGGACCTGTGCCGGCGGCCGCTGGCGGTGGCGGAGCTGGCCTCCGCCCTGCACCTGCCGGTCTCCGTGACCAAGATCCTCATCGAGGATCTGGTCGAGGCCGGTCACGTGCTGGCCCAGCCGCCGCTGGCCTTCGCCCCGGCGAGCAGGCTTCCCGACATCACAATCCTGAAAGCGGTGAGGGATGGGCTACGCAAGCTCTGAGCACCAGGCCCGTGCTCCCCTGGCAGTCAAGATCCTCGTCGCCGGCGGGTTCGGCGTCGGCAAGACGACCATGGTCGGCGCGGTGAGCGAGGTCGCCCCGCTGCGTACCGAGGAGTACCTGACGCACGCCAGCGTCGGCGTGGACGACCTGGAGGGACTCAGCGGCAAGTCCACCACCACCGTCGCGCTGGACTTCGGCCGCATCACCATCAACCACGAGCTCGTGCTCTACCTGTTCGGCACGCCCGGCCAGGAGCGCTTCTGGTTCATGTGGAACGACCTCGTCAACGGCGCGCTGGGCGCCGTCGTCCTGGTCGACACCCGGCGGCTGGAGGTGAGCTTCGCCTCCATCGACTTCTTCGAGAACCGCGGCATCCCGTTCGTGGTCGGCGTCAACTGCTTCCACGGCGTCAGGGACCGGACGCCGGAGGAGATCCGCGCGGCCCTGGACCTCGACCCGCAGGTGCCGCTGGTGCTCTGCGATGCCCGCGACCGGCGGGCGGGACGCGATGTGCTGCTGGCGCTCATCGACCATCTGATGGCCGCGGAGGAGCGCACCACACCGCATCCCGTGCCGTGACCGGCGGTGGCGGTCAGGCGTGGCCGTTGGCGGCGCACCAGCTCGCCCAGGTGGTGGCACCCTTGCCGAGCTGCTTGTTGTAGAAGGAGGTCCAGGAGTTCTCGCTCGGCCCCGGCTGGGCGGGAGCGGCCTTGTACAGCGGGTGGCTCGCCTCGATCTCGGCCCGCAGCCATGGCTCGATCGCCGCGTACGAGCCGAGCGACCAGCTCCGGGCGTGGTAGGTGAGCTGGCCGCGCACCGCGGTCTCCGGCAGGCACATGAACGGCGCCCACGGGCTGGTCCGCGCCCAGCTGATCTTCGTCTTCATCGCGCCGTCCGGCACCCCTGCCTCGGTGCGGGCCGCCACCTCGCGCTTGTCCACGGAGAAGTCGAACATCTCCTGCGCCGCGTACACGCCGCCGACCAGGCCGAACTGCTCGCCGAGCGTGGTGGCGAAGTTCGTCCGGACGGGGATGTCGCTCGTCCAGACGGTCTCGTCGTGCAGTTGCTGCAGCGGCGGGCCCGCGTAGGAGGGGGTGATCGTGAACGGGCCGAAGTTCACCGTGTCGTTGTTGATCGGGACGACCGGGTACGTCTTGCCGTCGATCGGGTTCTTCCACTCGCGCAGCACGCGCTGCGGATCCGCCGGGTCGGTGTAGAAGACGATCTCCCGGGAGAGCTGGTAGAGCTGGTTGGTGTCGGGCACCCGGTACAGCCGCCGGATGTTGTAGCCCTCGATGTTGAACAGCTTCTGGCCGTGCCGCATCGCCGGGTCCAGGCTGTTGCCCTCGATGTTGGCGTACACCGAGCCCGAGATCCTGAACACCATGTCCTTGCCGTCCGGACGCCCGAACGTCTGCAGGGACAGCTTCCCGCTCGTGTCGGTGACGGTCGCGTAGACCGGTCCTGGGTCCGTGGGGGCGGGGGCGCCGTCACTGGCGGACGCGCCCGCCGCGCCGGTGGTGAGAAGTAAGGCGAGCGGAGCCAGCAGCCCCGCCAGACGTTTCTTGATCACGTTCGGCCTTTCGTGCCGAGAAGGAAGCGAACAGCGCCATATGTGATCATGCCGCGCGAACCGTTGTCCACTTCCGCCCCGGTGAGCGCATTGCCTCACAGGTCGCGGCGCCGGAGGACGATCGCCGCCGGGCACAGGCAGGCGCCGGTCGGCGGTGCTCCACCGAGACGGGACGCCGCCCCGCCGAGTCGCGCCGGCGTCCCCGGATCCTGGAAGGCGTGCACGGCGCCTCGCCACACGACGCCCGCCGGCGTGCCCCCTGTGACCCCGCGCAGGATCAGCCCAGGCTCGCGACCTTGGCCCGCAACTCCTCGGTGTCGCGATGCCCCAGCTCCCGCATGATGTCCAGCGCCTGGCTCCACGCTTCCCCCGCCCCGGACCCGTCGCCGAGCACGAGCAGACTGTCGCCGAGATGGTGGAGGATGTACGCCTCGCCGTACCGATCGTGCACCTGCCTGCACAGGCAGAGCGCCTTGCGGAAACACGTGACGGCCGTTCCTGGCCGGCCCAGGCCGTGGTGGGCCCGGCCGGCGTTGTCCCACGCGCTGGCCTCGCCGTACGGATCCTCCAGGCTCTGGAACTGCCCGAGCGCCTGCTCCGCCAGCGACAGCGCCTCGCGATCGTCGCCCAGCCTGAGCCGGTAGTTCGCCATGGTGTCGAGCGCCGTGGCCTGCCCCGTCCCGTGCCCGGCGCGCAGGAACAGGCGCGAGGCCCGCTCGACCGAGGCGAGGGCGTCCAGAAGCTGCTCCTCCTCTTCGCGGACGTACGACAGATGGATGTGGGCGCGGGCCTCGCCGACGGGGTCGCCGAGGTCGTGGAACGTCTCGATCGCCGCCGCGAAGTGCGTCTCGGCCTCCGCGTACCGGCTCAGGCGCGTGCATGCCAGGCCGAGGTCCCGGCGCGTGCGGGCCTGCGCGCCCCGATCGCCCAGTTTCTCGGACGCGGCCAGCGCGATGCGCAGAGCGGCCAGCCAGTCGTGCCAGTGTCCCTGGCGGTCGAAGAAGTCGCCGCAGGCCTCGGCCAGTCGCCAGGCGTGCTCGTCGAACCCGTGGCCGGCGGCTCGGCGGACGGCCGCCAGCAGGTTGGCGTGTTCCCGGGTGAACCAGGCCATCGCCTGCTCGACGTCCTGCGGCCGGTGGAGGGTGACTCCGGCTCGGGGCCGGGGGAGCGCGGGCGGCTCCCGGCCGGGCGACAGCAGCAGGGCGGCCGAGTAGGCGGTGTGCAGGTAGTGGTCGAGGGTCCGGTGCAGGGCTCGGGTGCGTTCTTCTTCGCCGTCCTCGTCCGCGGACAACTGGGTGGCGTACGCGCGCAGCAGGTCGTGGCAGCGGAACCGTTCCGTCGCGTCCCGGGCGAGCAGGCTCGCCCGCGCCAGCTCGGCGAGGAGGCCCGCGGCGTCCGCCTCGGCCAGGCCCGCCAGCGAGGCCGCAGCCGCGACGCCCAGGTCAGGGCCGGGATGCACGCCGAGCAGCCGGAACAGCGCGCCCGCGTCGGCCGGCAACGCCTGGTACGACCAGGAGAAGACCGCGGAGATGTCCGTGTCGCCGCCGTCTCCCGTCGCCAGCGCCCGCAGGCGGCCCCGCTCCCGGCCGAGCTCACCGGCGAGCACCTTGAGCGGCACCTCCGGCCGCATCACGGCGCGGGCGGCGACGATGCACACCGCCAGCGGAAGCCCCGCACAGTACGCGAGCAACTCCCGCGCGGCCCCGCCTCGGCCCCGGCCCGCCCCTCACCCAGGAACCCGACCAGCAGCCGGTGCGCCTCGGCGGCGGTCAGCAGGTCGAGCCGCAGGTACGCGGCTCGGTGACGGGCGATCAGGCCACCCAGCTCCCGCCGGCTCGTGACGAGGACCATGCAGGTGGGCGAACCGGGCAGCAGGTGCCGCACCTGGTCGGTGTCGCGCGCGTTGTCCAGGACGAGCAGGCTGCGCCTGCCCTCCAGCAGGCAGCGGAAGCGGGCGACCCGCGCGTCGAAGCCGGACGGGATCTCCCGGTCGGGAACGCCGAGACAGGACAGCAGCCCACGGATCGCCTCGGGCGCGGTCATGGGGGCGTCCGGGCCGAAACCCCGCAGATCCACGTAGAACAGGCCGCCGGGGAAGCGGTCCGCGTGCTGCCTGGCCCAGTGCACCGCGAGGGTGGTCTTGCCGATGCCCGCGCTGCCACCGATCAGCGCCACGACCGCCGCGCCCTGGCCGCAGGAGACCTGGTCGAGCAGCACCGTCAGCGCGGCCAGCTCGTGATGGCGGCCCACGAAACGCCCGGCCGCGGCGGGCAGGTGCACAGCCGGAGGCTCGGGCTCGGGTACGGAGTCGCGCGCGGTCTCCCGCATGGCCGCCTTGGCGGCGGCCCACCGGCCTCGCCAGGCGTCCACGTCGCCGCCGAGCCAGCCTACCCACGCCTTCACCGTGCCCCAGCTCGGCAGGATCCGGCCGTTGAACGCCTGCGAGAGCGTGGTGCGTCCGGTGCCGGTGCCGTTCGCGAGCCGCTGGAAGGTCGGATCGCCGGCTTCCTGCCGTAACGCCTGCAGCCCCTTGGCGAAGTCGGCGAGCGCGGGATGCGGGGCGGGCCTGCCGCCATCGGTCATCTTGTGCTGATCCTCGTCTCGTGTTCCGCGCGTGTTCGACGCTTGTTCAGGTGGCTTGCGGTGCTGAGGCGCCGGACACAACAGTGGAACCGAGGGCCACGACAGGGGCTGCGACATTCGAAACCCGACATGTTCGCGCCCATTGATCGAGATATCCGGCGCACTGAGCAATGAATCGCCGCACCAGGGCCGTCATCATGCCGCGGGCATTCCGTAATCGCATCGTAGCGGGTCGCGCACTTCCGGGAGGGCGCCCGGGGAAATGCGGTCACGATGGCCGGCGCCTTCGGCTTTCCGGGCGATCGAAATCGGTCGAACATCGGCAGGGAGAAATGGACGTCCAACAACAAACCAGACCCCGAGCGGCTCGACGCACGAAAAAGGTCCGGGCGCGGCTGACGGTCTTCGGTGTGCTGATCCTCGTGGTGCTCCTGGTGACCGTCAGCGCCTTCGCGGTGGTGCGTTCCATCGCACCGTCCAAACAGGACCTGCTGGTCCGGGCGGGCCTGCAGGGCAAGGCGCGGCTCACCATCGGCGTCAGGGACGACCTTCCCGGCATCGCCCTGTGCACGTCCACCTGCACGGGGTTCGACATCGACATCGCGTACGCGGTCGCGCGCGAGCTGGGCTATCCACCCGACAAGGTGGATCTCGTCCCGATCGAAATAGAACACCGGGACGACAGGCAAGCCAAGAAGGACGGCGGCTACATTACCGTGGATCTCGTGGTGGCCAGCTACAGCATCACCGAACAGCGGGTGAAGGAAGGCGTGCGATTCTCCTCCGCCTATCTGGAGACGACACAGGCCGTGCTCACCAGGTCCGACTTCGAAGGCGCGCTGGAAAGCATGGCCGCCCTGAAAGGCAAGAAGGTGTGCACGCTGGGCGCGTCCACTGCGGAAGGCCCGCTGCGCGAGCTGGGCATCATCCCGATGGGCCGCTTCCGCATCAGCGACTGCGTGCAGCGCCTCAAGGACGGCGAGTACGACGCGGTGCAGAGCGACGCGGCCATCCTCGCCGGCTTCGTCGCGCAGGACCCCGATACGCTGCGCATCCACGACATCACCCTGGACCCGGCGGAACGGTGGGGCATCCACACAGGCCCGAACGACGCGATGCACACGCTGGTCGAGCTGGCCCTGCACCGCATCACCACCAGCGGGGAATGGCGCAACCTGTACGCGGAACACCTCGCGCCCGCCGAGCTGGTCCTGAAACAGCGGCAGCAGGTCGCCATCGCCGACCCGCCCGCTGTCCCCCGGCCGGAGATCCGTGAATGGTGACCGGCGACGCGGAGGCGCCCTCGCGCGCGTCCGAACCCAAGGACCGGCAGTGGCAGATCGCCCTGCTGCCCGCCATACCGTCACTGCTGCTGATGCTGCGCATCTGGTACTTCAGCCACGAAAGCGTGGACAACGCGCAACTCATCGTCCAGCACCTCAACCCGATCGGGCTCATCACCGCTCTGCTGCTCACGGTGCTGTGGCTGCTCCCGGCCGCGGCCCTGGGCTTCCGCCTGGCCGGATCCCTGCTGCGCCTCAGCGTGGACGACCCGCTGCGGTACCGCGTGGCGCGGCTCAGCACGTACATCCCGGGCTGGGTGCTCGGCGCGAGCGTGATCGTCGCCGCGCTGACGTGGGAGATCCAGTTCCTGCCGATCCTGCTGTCGATCGCGCTCATCCTCGCCACGGTCGAACTGCAGCTGAGGTTCCCCGCCCAGGACGGCCTCGTCGCCGCCTGCACCTCGCTGATCGGCGCGGGCGCCATCGTCGTGTTCTACGTGTTCAGCTGGCCGCTGGCGCAGGAGGCGATGGCGCGCCAGGACGTCATGGTCATCCTGCTCGGCCTCCTCCCGCCGTTCGCCCTCCTGGTGAACGGCCCCCTGCCGAGCCGCGTCGCCCACTGCACGACCACCGCGGTCGCCTCCCTGCTCGCCCTGGGCCTGGCCGCCATCGTGGTGCTGGAGTTCGTCCGCATCCCCATCCTTCCCGTGATGGCGGTGGAGGTCGGTGACGGGGCCGGGGCGGCGACCGGCCGGCGGGTGCTCAGCGGCTATGTCATCACCATGGACGAGCAGATGACGACCTTCCTCGACCTTGGAGGGGCGCTGCACTTCGTGACCAACGACTCCATCGTCTCCAAGACCCTGTGCCGGGACTACTCGCGCGCCCCTTACACGGATCTCGCCATCCGTGGGCACCGCCTGGAACAGTCCGTCCTGGAGACGGGCGGACCGGACGGCCTGAGCCGGGCCGTCGACCAGCGTTGTTACGGGCGCACGCGGTAACGGGCGTCTTGGGTGGGCGGCCAATCAGTGTTGCTACGGGCGCGCGCGGTAACGAACGTGCTCAGCGGGCGGCCGTTCGACGTTGGTACGGGCGCGCGCGGTAACCGACGTTCTCATCGGGCGGCCGTTCAACGTTGCCACGGTCGCACGCGATCACGGCTGGCCTGGTCCGAGCAGTGGGCCAGCGTCGCCACGCCCGCCCGCACGCTCGCCCGCCCGCCCGTACGCCCGCCCGCCCGTACGCCCGCCCGCCCGTACGCCCGCGCCCGCGCACGGTCGTGCCTTGGAGGCGCTGCGTCCCGCACCTCGTGCGCCGCATCCCCTTGCATGCCGCGCTCAGATCCGCACACCGCGCATCCAGACCGAGCACCCTGCACCCGCGCCCTACGTGTTCGGGGAATGCGGCTACGGCGGGAGTAGTCCTGGGAGCGGCTTAGAAATCCATATCGCCGCCGCCCGGCATGGCT
>NZ_VSEY01000086.1 GCF_008086045.1 Nonomuraea sp. PA05
ATGGGTGATCTGGAAAGCTCGTGCCAGGCAACCGCCCAGGCCCTTCGTCGCCGCGCCGACCAGCTTCGGAAGGAAGCTGCGCAGGTGACCGGTCCGGTGTGATTGGGGTCAGCCGGCGCGAGGGTAGCATTCGGTCTTGCCGACGATTGTGACGTTAGGCTTGGAGTCTGCACGAGCGAAGAGTATGAAGGTCAATCGAGCTTCTGGGTCGACCAGTACGGCAACGCTCGTGTCGTCTTCCCAGAGGTCGAGATTGTCGACCACCTCGTCGTGGTAGCCCCTGCTGAGGAGTTCGCCTTTCAACGTCCCTACCAGGCTGAGAGGGTTCTCCTTGGAGGGATCCGTGAAGTCGCCTTTGGCAATGTAGAAACGTCGCTGCTGGTCGGGTCCGCAAGATGAGTTCCGGTCTGGACCGTCTGCCCGTTCTTTCGTCAGTCCTGTAACGCGCGGTCCGAGCCAGGTCGCGACCGCATCTCCATCTGCAACGAGCTTCTTGGTAGCCTCCGCCTGTGGCGGTGGTTCCGGCTCACCAGAACAACCCGTCAGGACCGCGGAACAGACAAGTGCCGCGGCAAACATTCTCGAAGTCGCACCAAGGCGCACGACCGGACACTATCCGAGCAGCCTCGGCTCGTACATCCGCTTTGCCCCACCCATAGCGAGTCGCGATGGAGGGGCGCGGCTTCACTAGATAACAGGCCCGGGTCGCCCAGTCTGTCTATTGTTGGAGGCCTTGGCCTGTCGCGGCGGTGTGGTGCCTGGGATGACGTCGATGTTCAGGTGCTTTTTGATCAGGTGTTTGAGCTCTGCGCCGTTGATGAGCGTAACCCTGTTGCGCTGGGCGAACTGCTCGCTCGCCCGGCCGAACCACGAAGTGGTGACCAGGACGCCCGTGGTCGCGTTGTGATCGGCCATCACGCCCGTAAGTGCGTGAACGGCGTCGAGACCTACGAGCCCTGACCACCGCTTCGCCTGGATGAGGCAGACGCCTCCGAAGAAGAGGTTGTCGCTCGTCGCCACGGCGTCGACTCCGCCGTCCTTGGACGGGATGGTCGTCCATGCTTCGGCCCCCATCGCCACGAACAGTTCCCGCACGAGGTGCTCGAACTCGGTGGGCGAGAGCTTGAGCAGGTTGCGGCGCGAGTCGAGTCCCGACACGACGTCCATGTCCTCGGAGAATCGGAACCGCTTGAGGTCGAAGGTGATGAACGGCTCGATGGCTTCGAGGTCGTACGGGTTCGGCGACACGAGGGCGTTGAGCCGCTTCAGACATGCCACAGGATTGACGTCGGCGAGGACGAGGTCCTCGAATTCGGCCCGCTCGGCCTCCACGCTCAGCAGGTGAGGGCGTACCTTCTTGCCCGTCGCCTGGTCGATGGTGTTGAGGCGGCCGTTGAACACGATCGCTTCGACGAGTTCGCGGGGCGTAGAGGTGAAGATCTCGTGCAGGGCGCGGAGCGCGACGCAGGCGAGAAGCTTGGCGTAACGCTGCTTCACCTCCGTCTGGGGCCGGGGGACCGGGTCGATGGCATCTCGGCTCTTGATGTACTTGTACGCGCGCACCTCCGGCACGACGCCTTGCGGCGGGAGCTCGAATTCGACGACCAAGTCGTGGTTCTCGGGGCGGTAGGCCACCTGGAAGAGCTTGGGGAAGCCCTTCGGGTATATCGATCGTTCCAACACCTTCGACGCGAACCATTCCAACGCTTCTGGCCGACCGGCATCGAAGTCCGTACGGATCTGGTTGAGCCGGGCGTTGGCGTCTGCGATTTTCTTCTGTTCCTCGGCCACTTGATGGTCGTAGGCGCTGCGAGCGGCATTCAGCTCGCTCATCCGCTGCTGCACACGTTGCTGATAGCTGTCGGTCGCGCTGTTGTAACGTGCGCGAGCCTCGGCGAGGGCCCGCTCGTAGCGGTCCTTGCTCTTGAAGATCTTGCCGAAGCCGGATGGGGGTGCAGGCTGGTACGCGGCCCAATTAGGGGCCGGCTCGGAGACGGTCAGGCGTGGCTCTGGCTCGAATGGCCGTACGGAGCTGGCCACTCGCATCTGGTCAAAGGAGAGGGGCAGCACTCGAAGCGCTGAGAGCAAGACGCGATCCAGTTCTTCGATGCGCTGGGCGACCTCGGCCGTCTTCCGCTCTGCCGTGGACTGCTGGCGTTCCAGATGTTGGCGCTGGCGCTCGCGTTCCTGCTCTTTGGCGAACTTCTCAGCTTCACGAGCTTGTCGTTCGGCCTCGCGGCGAAGAGCTGCTTGACGTCGTTCCCACTCGCTACGACCACCCGCCACCTTGATCAGCCCTCCGCTCTGAACCGGGACAGCCGGACACGTGCCAACGCATTGTGGTCGGCTCGCGGTCCACTGTGACGACTGGATCAGATTAGATCGACTGCTCGTGTTCGTCACAGGGTCTGATCAGGTACAGGCGCCTTGCTCGAAGCCCCAACGTGGTCGTTACCAAGCTCCTATGACTGTTCAGGTGACCTCACCTCGTCCAGCCAGAGCCGGCGCCCGAAGCCGCCTCGCTTGGCTCGCTTGAGCTGGGCGGCCTCCTTGACCTCCTCGTCGGAGTATCCGAGCGTTGCAGTCAGGGCCACCAGAACCTCGTAGATGTCGGCGAGCTCCTCCAGAAGATCACTAGCTTCGGCACGCCTCAACTCCTCGGCCTCCTCGGCGAGCTTGGCCGTCAAGGCGGGGATCACTTCGGACTCGCCCAGCACACGCACCGTGGGCGTCTTGCCCGCGGCCTCGATGATCCGTGGAATCTCATCACGAACCAGCTTGCCGTAGACGATCGTCTGTTCCGCGCCCAAAACTGTCGCCCCCTTACCCGATACTGCTCGCATGGACTACCGCCGCGGTGTGGTCACCGGTGAAAGCGTATGGCGTGCCATCGTGCTGTACGGCGCGAACTCGGCCACCTACAAGTTCGCCTTCGGCGCGGCCCTGCTGGAGGTCGCCGCCACCGGCCGCAACCATGTGACGCTCGAAGAACTGGCACCGCCGTACGCGGCACTCCTATGTGAAGCCCTTCAGCGTCAGCCCCGGCAGGGAACCGCGGCCCGCAGCCGATTCCTGGACGCCTGCCGTGCCTTCAATACCGGCGAACTCGACCGCGACACCTTGCACCGGCGCACGGTCCAGCTTGGCTTCAGCAACGTCATCGACGCCTTCCCCAAGCTGGGCGGTGATCAGGCGCCACTGAGCTTCTATGAGGACGAGCGCAAGAACTCCGCAGCTCCGGGCCTCGTACTACGCGACGAGTTGCTCGAACTCGCCGCATCGGTACAGGCCCAGGACCTGGGCGCAGAGACCGCCGCTCGCTGGCGACTGGTGGAGACGGCGTGGGCCACCGGGATCTCCGATGGGGTCTTGGGCCCGTCGCTTGACTATGACCGTGATCAGCAGGCCCTGGTGCTCCAGTCCAAGCAGCGCCGGCAAAACGTGACCGGCGTGGTCCCCGCCCTCAGCGGATATCAGGATGGTCGCTGCGCCTACTGCAACGAGCTCATGACCCAGACCGTAGGCACTGGACCCATCGTTGAGCACGTCCTGCCCTATAAGCTGCTCACCCGCGTGTGGGATGGCCCCAATGTAGATGCCATTTGGAATCTTGTTTTGGCCTGCTGGTTCTGCAACAGCGCCAAGCGGGACCGAGCTCCGCACGAGACGTGGATGCCGTGGCTCGAAGTGCGTAACAACGACCTCATCGAATCACGTCATCCGCTGCGCGAAGTACTCATGGCCCAGACCGGCGCCACCGCGGCCGAGCGGCATGAGTTTCTCAAGCGCGCGTACCGGAGGGCGACAGAGCTCCTCCCGGCAGTCTGGACGCCGCCGATTGCCGGCTACCGCGCATAGAACCTGCCTGCGGCGCACGTCGTGATTCGCCCATCAGGCCTCAGATTTCTGGCCGTCCTCTGGCAGCTGGTACTTGTACCCGATGGGTGACAGCCGAGCTTGATCTAGTGACCAAGGGTGAAATATCGAGGTTGTGCCCCCGCTCGTAGAAACTTCACCCTGATCGTCGCGCTTCACGGCGATGTTGCTCAGCACGAACAGGGCCACGTGCGGGTACTCCTTGGCGTGCTGGACTTCGTTCGGCGTAAGGAGAATTTCCTGCGGATCGCCGGTCGTCCCCTTCACCTCGACGTGCCATGAGAGGCCGTCGATCTCGACCACATAGTCGAAGCTCTCGGTGCGCGAGGTGTCTGTGACCTTGCCGAGCTTGTTGTAGTGCAGGAGAGCCTCGTTCATCGCGTGCGTCTCAACCGCTACCTTCACCCGCTGGTCGGTGGCGAAGCCTTGGCCCTTGCGAGACTTCCGCGGGCGACCGGCGGCAGCGGCGACCTCACGTTCGGCCTCCTCAACGCCGCTCCGAGTGAGAACTGTAGGGGGCCGGTCGCCGACGAGTGCCTCCACGGCTTCCTTCACCTCTGGGAGCACATCGAGCACTGCGGTCGGGCACTTGGCGAGGTAGGTCTGCCAGGTCCGTAGAGAGTCCTGATACTGGATCCACGGGAAGTAGAGCCGCTGTCGTGGAAACTCTGCCTGCAAGGCATCTCGGACCGCAAAGAGGGCTAATCGGCGTTGCCGGAGTATCGCTAAGGGCAACGGTTCGGCCAGGGGGCGATAGTCCGCGAGCGCAACGACGAGGCCGGGGAGCCACTCAGGCTTGGCGCCGGCTTGTCTCGCGTAGGAGCCGCGTGCAACCCACCAGATCGGCTCGTTGTACCGCTCGCCTGTCGCGCGGCTGACGCCGACAATCTGCTCTGCGGCGCTGTCGTAGTGGATGACAAGGTTGTTGGCCTGGACGGCACTGACCAGTGCGTAGCCGGGGGTGCTCACACCGCCCCGAGCGGCAATGGGCGCTTTCACGTCGCTGCCGATGTCGTCTCGTCGCGTGATCTCCATGAACAAGTTCTCATCGGACCGCTGCGACCACCAGTACGCGACCATGGTCCTCATCCTGCCGCAGTTGGATCTTGTACTCCATAGGTCCACGCCGGGCTGCGGGGCTCAGCCCTCCTTCAGCCCTGCCTTCTGTGCGACCATGTGGGTTGTCTCGCCTTCCGTCTTTGTCGCAGTCTCCTCGCTCGCCGTCAGGAAGCCGAACTGTTTCCCTGAGCTGGGAAAACGCAATCAAGATCATCCCGTATATATCCCGTGATCAAGGTCCTACGGCTGCATACGGGTGCTCTCGGCTACCTAACCAGGGTCTGATAAGCAAAAGACCTGCGGCAGAGAAACCGCAGGTCAGAGACCAAATTTCCTGGTCGAGATGTGTGCCCCCGGCAGGATTCGAACCTGCGGCACCCGCTTTAGGAGAGCGGTGCTCTATCCCCTGAGCTACGGAGGCGGACTCCCGTAAGCCTAGCGAAACTTTGGCACTGCGTGTGACGCACCCCCACCCCCACTTTCGCAACGTTGGTTATGGCTGCTCTGAGCTGCGGTAAAGGCATGACAAGTGATCAGATTCTTGCGCATCGGGCACGGCTACCGTCTGACGCTGTGACCAGGAGGCGATGCGTGCAGGCCCGTCGGCGGCCCGTGGTGCTGTTTGGGGCGTTGCTGGCGCCGGCGATTCTTGCGGGAGGGTTGCTGGCGGGGGAGATGCGTGGGTTTGAGCAGGGGACCGCTACCGCTAGTGCTGGGGATGGAACGGGCGGGGTGGTGAGGGTGGCGTTCGAGCCGGTGTTGGTGCCGGCGCCTGCTCGGCCTAGTCGGCGGTATGCGGCGGCGATGCCTTCGCCGGTGCGGGAGGTGCCTGAGCGGGTGCCGAGGGTGGAGGTCGGGGAGAGGGCTCCGGAGGTTGTGGAGGAGGAGCCTGTTACGCCGGCGCCTGTGCGGAGTCAGGGCGGGTGTCCGGGGGAGTGGGTGGATACCTGGTTGTGGGAGTTGTGCAGGGATCGGGAGCGGGAGGGGGCTGGTGATAGCTGGCTGCCGGGGATTTGAACCGGGGGTGGGGGAGCGGCGTAGTGATCTATATGAGGGGGTGTGGAGCTGCTCTGTAGGAAGTCGGCAGGTGGGTGCGGGGCGGGGCTCGCTGGGCAAAGTGGGCTATTTGTCTCATAACAGCTCTTCGGAGTTCGGTCCGGGCACTCGGGGGGCTGTAGTAACGTGCGTGCCTGACCAGGGTCATGAGATTGCAAACGGAGGAGTCGAACGTGCCAGCCCCTCGATCAGCGGGTCTGATCGCGGTTGTCATGGCGGTGGCTTCTCTTCTCGTGCCCTTGGGTGGTGTGTCGGCTCAGGCTGAGGAGCGGGTTCGGCGGGAGGTCGTGCGACAGGATCCAGCCGATCTGACCGCGTTGCGGAAAGAGGCTGAGAAGTCGGCCAAGGAGCTTGAGGACGCCACCAAGGCGTTGGAGAAGCGGCGGGCCGAGATCGCGGCGTCCGAGAAGGAGCTCAAGAGCAAGCTGACCGCGCTGCAGGAGCTTGAGCGGCGGTTGGCTGTGATGCGGCAGCCCGTGTCGCAGATGGCTGAGTTGCTGTATCAGCAGCCGCTCATGGCCGGGGGGATCGTGCCGTTCCTGTCGGGGAGCGCCGATGAGAAGACGCTGCGCGCGCTGATGGACGCCAATCAGATCGTGGCCGTACGGCAGCAGGCCGTCGAGCAGACGAGTGCGCTGTACAAGGAGACCGAGCGGCTGGCCGGTGAGGCGCAGGAGTTGCGGGCCGGGAATCTGCTGGCTGAGGCGCAGCTGGCTGCTGAGGTGGACACGTTGCGGCAGCGGTCTGACAAGATCGTGAAGTCTCTGACGGCGGCGCTGGTGAAGCTGGGCATCAAGATTGACAAGGTGGGGCGGGCGGCGCTCGGGTGCAATCCGCTTCGGGCCGCTACGGCCGATCAGTATCCGAACGGGCTGATTCCGAAGGCCATGCTGTGTCCGTTGCAGCAGAAGGGGTTCAGTCTGCGGGCCGATGCGACCATCGCGTTCGTCAGTCTGAATGAGGCTTATCGGCAGCGGTTCGGGAAGTCCATGTGCGTGACGGACGCGTACCGGAGCTTGGCCGAGCAGCAGTCGGTCTACTACCGGCGGCCGGGGTTCGCGGCGGTGCCGGGGCGGAGCAACCACGGGCTCGGGCTGGCTGTGGACCTGTGCGGTGGGGTGGAAAGGTCCGGGTCCGCGGAGTTCGTCTGGATGGAGAAGAACTCCAAGAGGTACGGGTGGTTCCACCCCTCCTGGGCCTACAGCAGCCCGTTCGAGCCGTGGCACTGGGAGTACGATCCCAAGATCGATACGCTGCTCTGAGATCTTCTCCCTTCGATCAGACCGGAGCCACTTCCGCGCTGCAGAAGGCGCAGCGGGAGGCGGGCTTGGGGATTTCCGACAGGCATTCGGGGCAGTCGCGGGTCTTCGACTCGACCTTGGCGGCGGCGCGCTCCTTGATGTGCGTGTACGGCTTCACGACCAGGAAGTACACCACCCCGGCGATCAGCAGGAACGAGATGAGCGCGTTGATGAGGTTGCCGTACATGAAGTTGGACTGACCGACTGTCACCTTGAGTGAGGAGAAGTCGGGCAGGCCGCCGAACGCGGAGATCAGTGGCGTGAGCAGGTCGGCCACGAACGACTGGACGATCGAGTTGAAGGCCGCCCCGATGACCACGGCCACGGCCAGGTCGATGACGTTCCCCTGCATGAGGAACTTCTTGAATCCGTTCATGGGAGTGAATCGTATCTGAACGATTACCCAGAGTTAGGTTTGATGGTGAGGGAGATTCGGGCGTGGGCCTGGGCGGTCGCGAGGTCGGCGGCTTGGGTGGGGGTTGTGGCGAGGACGATCAGGGTGCCGTCGGATCTGCTGGTGTCCGAGGCAGGAGGTCGCTTCGGGATTGATAGGACCGTGGTGTCCTGGGCCAGCTGGCGGGCTGGGGTGGCCTCGTCGTAGGCGGCCAGGAGGGTGATCGTCGAGCCGGGGGAGATCAGGGCAGCGGCCGCGGCGTCGGCTATGCGTACCGGTGTGGCCACCAGGCCCGGCGGGAGGCGGTAGGCGGCGAGGAGGCGGGCGTCGGTGAGGGGCTCGCCTCTGCGCATGGGAGTGGCCAGGGTCTGGCCTGCGGGGATCGTTCGTACTGCTCCTGCGGGTGGCGGGGTGAGGGCGGCGGGGTGGAAGTCGGCCGGGTTGAGCGGGCCGGGGGAGAGGTCGCGGGCGGCCACCAGGACCGTGGGGGCGGAGCCGGCGGGGCGGGTGGCGATGAAGGCCGCGACGATCGAGACGGCGGCGAGCGCCGCCGCGATGAGGCGGCGGCGACGGCCGTGGCGCGACAGCCAGGACTGGATCACGGTAGCTCGAAGGGGAGCTTGATGCCGTCCAGGGCCGAGCCGCAGGGGCAGGTGCGTTCCTCCGGGAGGGATTGCACGGTTTCGGAGATCAGGGTGCGCATGCGGGTGACGTTCTGGGCGAAGAACTCGAGGACCTCGTCGTGGGTCACGCCCTGGCCGGCCTCCACCCCGGCGTCGTGGTCGGTCACGAGGGAGACGGACGTGTAGCAGAGCGCGAGCTCGCGGGCCAGGATCGCCTCGGGGAAGCCGGTCATGCCCACGATCGACCAGCCGTTGCTCGCGAACCACTGCGACTCCGCACGGGTCGAGAAGCGCGGGCCCTCGATGACCACCAAGGTGCCGCCGTCGACCGTGGCCCAGTCGCCCGCGCGAGCCGTCGCCACGGCCGTGGCGCGGCCCGACGGGCAGTACGGGTCGGCGAACGAGACGTGGACGGCGCCGTCGATGTCGTAATAGGTCTGGGGACGTCCAGAAGTGCGGTCCACGAGCTGGTCGGGGACGACGATGGCGCCGGGCCCGTACTCGGCTCTCAGCGAACCTACGGCGCTGGGCGCGAGCACCTGGCGGACGCCGAGCGAACGCAGTGCCCAGAGGTTGGCGCGATAGGGGATGCGGTGTGGCGGGAAGCGGTGATCTCGCCCGTGCCGCGGGATGAACGCCACGGAACGGGAGCCGATGCGCCCGACGGTGACTACATCGCTCGGAGGGCCGTAGGGGGTGGCGAGCTCTACCTCCTCCGCGTCGTCGAGCAGGGAGTAAAAGCCTGAACCGCCGATTACGCCGATATCTGCGCGAGTGACCATGGCGCAGAGAGTAGCCGGAGCGGTGGTGGGTCGGGGGAAGGCGAACGGCGTTCTGTGGATAACTCGGCGAGGGGCGGGGAGGGCTGTGGATAGACCTGGGCTACGTTCATGGGGCTGAGCATGCAGGCGTGGTGTCGCGTTCATGGGGCCATGCGGGCCTGGGGGCCGCGTTCACGGGACTGAGCAAGCAGGCGTTCATGGAGGCGGATATGCAGGCGTGAGTGCCGCGCATGGGGGCAGGCGCGCAGGCATAAGCGTTGCGCGTGCATTGGGGGCGTGGATGGCCGCCGCCGGGCGCAGATCAACAGAGGACTGCTGCGCAAGTCGGACGGCGGCCCCGCCGGTGCCGGCGATGTCGCTGTGCGGGAGATGTCGGCGACGTCCGAGGAGCCGGTTGTGTCCGTCAGCCGCGGCCGAGGACGCAGAACTCGTTGCCCTCCGGGTCCGCCAGGACCTTCCACGAGACATCGCCCTGGCCCACGTCGGCGGTGGTGGCGCCCAGAGTCAGTAGCCGGGCCACCTCCGCCTGCTGGCCGTCGATGGGGTCGGGCAGCAGGTCGAGATGGATGTGGTTCGCCACGGGTTGTCCGCCGGGCGGTGTGCGGAGGAACTCCAGGTAGGGGCCGGAGTCCTTGGCGGAGCGCAGGCGCGCGTGATTGTCGGTGACCTCGTGCAGGGTCCAGTCCAGGGCCTCGTCCCAGAACCGGGCCATGGTGTGCGGGTCGGCGCAGTCGACCACTACTACGGCGATCGGCCCGGTGTCTCGGTAGAGCTCCCGGGGCTCCAGCACGCAGAACAGGTTGCCCTCGGGGTCGGCCAGAACCGTCCACGGGACGTCGCCCTGGCCTATGTCGGCGGGCGTCGCGCCGAGATCCTTCAGCCGCGTGACCAGCTCCGCCTGGTGGGCGAGGGAGGTGGTGGCGAGGTCGAAGTGCACGCGGTACTTCACCGTTTCGGGGTCCGGGACGGTGACGAGGTCGATGTAGAACGCGTTGGGGTCCGGCCAGGAGAAGCCCTCAGGTTCGAGGTTGGTCACACCGGGGGCTTCGCTGGAGGTGCGCCAGTTGAGAGCCTCCGCCCAGAAGCGGCCGAGCGCCGCGTCGTCCTGGGCCTTGATATTCACCTGAACCGGTCGTAGAGCCATGCCGCCGATCATATGCCCCGGTAGATGAGCATGTATGAGCCTGTCAGCGGGCTGGCGCTCGGACATGAGGGGGCTACTGCACGGCTCTGGAACTCGTCGGCGTGGGAGTGTGCAGTCGTGCGGGCGTAAGGTGGCGCGGGGTGGGGTGCGGGGCCGGGCGGGTGCGCGGTCGTCGGGCTTGTGGCATGCGAACGCGAGGCGGGTGGCGTGCGAGGGCACGGCCCGCGGATGTGCGACGTGCAGTGTGCCACTGCATGGCCGTTGGGCGTGCGTGGCGTACGCATGGGCGGCGTGAGGCCATGCCGGGGTCGGCTGAGCGGGCGTCAGGGCTGCTCAGCGCGGGACTGTGCCAACGCGGGCCGACCCTGGGCTATGGACATGCGCCACGGACGGCACCGCACCGAGCAGCGGCGCGCCATCGGCGCACGGCTCCACTCAGCATCGGAAGCCGTGCGGGTTCTCAGTTGGACGCGGCAGCAGGCGCAGGCGTAGAAGCCGAGCTGGACGAGCTCGAACTGGACGAGTTCGAACTGGACGAGTTCGAACTGGACGAACCCGAGTCCGACGACTTGCTCTCCCCAGACTTCGCAGAGGACGAAGAAGAAGAGGAAGACGACGAGGACGAACGGTTGTCGGTCTTGTAGAAGCCAGAGCCCTTGAACACGATGCCGACCGCGGAGAAGACCTTCCGCAGGTTGCCCTGGCAATTGGGGCAGACCGTCAACGCATCGTCGGTGAACTTCTGGACGACCTCGAGCTGCTCACCGCAGTCGTTGCAGGCGTACTGGTACGTCGGCACGCGCTCCTCCTTAAACAAGCTCTAGCACTCGAGCGATGCGACTGCTAATGGTAACCGATAGGGCCAAACACCTATTCCAACCCCCGCTCTCCGTACCATCCGGCCAGCTTGCCGCTGCGGCTGACGGCGCGCAGGCGGCGTTCGACCTGATCACGGCAGGAAGCGGTGGTGACCACGAGGAGCTGGTCGTCCGCGCGGATGCGGGTGGTGGTGGCGGGGACGAAGGATTTGCCGTCGCGGACGACGAGCGTGACCTGGGCGCCGGCGGGCAGGCGGAGCTCGAAGATCTCCACGCCGTGCAGCCGGGAGCCGGTCGGCACCTTGACCTGCAGGAGGTCGGCCTTGAGCTCCTCCAGGGGGGCCGATTCCACGGCGAGGTCGTGGGCCTCGCCCGGGGCGGACACCCCGAGTACGCGTGCCGCGAACGGCAGCGTCGGCCCCTGGAGCAGGGTGAACACGATGACGATCACGAAGACCTGGTTGAAGAGGTCCTTGGAGCCCTCGACGCCGGCCGCCCAGGGGATGGTGGCCAGCACGATCGGGATCGCGCCGCGCAGCCCGGCCCACGACAGGAAGGCCTGGTCGCGCCAGTTCACCCAGCCCAGCCGCAGGAGCCAGGCCAGCCCCGAGCTGACCACGACGGAGAGCGGGCGGGCCAGCAGGACCAGGATGGTGCCGGTGATCAGGCCGGGGACGATGGCCGACGGCATCTCCTGCACGTCGGCCAGCATGCCGAGCATGACGAACAGGCCGATCTGCGCCAGCCACGCGGCGCCTTCCGCGAAACCTCTGGTGGCGGCCCGGTGTGGCAGGCGGGAGTTGCCCAGGATGAGCGCCGTCAGGTAGACGGCCAGGAAGCCGGAGCCGTGCAGCAGGACGGCGCCGCCGTACGAGACGAAGGTGAGCGCCAGCACGGCGATCGGGTACAGGCCCGAGGCGGGCAGGGCGACGCGGCGCAGGGCGTACGCGCCGGTGGGGCCGACGGCGAGGCCGACGGCCGCGCCGATGATCAGCTCGACGGACGTCTCGAGAAGGAACGTTCCGAGCGTCGCCTGGGAGTGGGACGTGCCGCTGAGCAGCACCACGGCGATGACCGTGGGCGCGTCGTTGAAGCCGGACTCCGCCTCCAGCACGCCCGCCAGCCGCGGCGGCAGCGGCAGCCTGCGCAGCACGGAGAAGACGGCCGCGGCGTCGGTGGAGGCGAGCACCGCGCCGAGGATCAGCGCCGTGGTGCCGTCGATGCCGAGCAGCCCCTGGACGAGCAGCGCGACCACGACGATGCTGACCGTCACGCCCACGGTGGCCATCACCAGGGCCATCGGGACGGATCGCCGCACATGGGACCAGTTCGTGGTCAGGCCGCCCTCGGCGAGGATCACCGCGAGCGCCGACAGGCCGATCTGCTGGGCGAGCTGCGGGCTCTCGAACGGGATCCCGAACCCCGAAGGCCCCAGGGCCAGACCGAAGCCGAGAAAGATGAGAAGACTGGGCAGACCGGTGCGATGCGCGAGACGTACGGACGCGATGGCCGCGATGACGGTCGCGGCACCGATGAGGAGCCAGAGATCAAGCGTCATCTGGCTCCTCTCCCGTCCCTGTGTTCACATAAGCCTAGTGAGTCCGGAAGGCGTCATCGCATAGCGGACGCGGCGGTCGTGCGGCTCAGCCGGGACCTCGTCGATCAGTTCGCCGTCGTGCAGCAACGCCACGGTGGGGACGTTCGGGCCGACGCGGGCCAGGGCTCGATCGTACGAACCGCCGCCGCGTCCCAGGCGGATCCCCGTGCACCGGTCGACCGCCAGCGCGGGCGCGATCACGAGGGCGGCCGTGCGTACGGCGTCCACGCCGCGGCGGGTGTCGACCGGCTCCATGATCCCGAAGCGGCCGGGAGCCAGCGTGTCAGGCCCGTCGTACACCGCCCAATCCAGGTCATTGTCCTCACGGAGCACCGGCAGGATAACTGTGGCCCCATGTTTCCAGAGAGCGAACACGAGCCCGTGCGTCTCCGGCTCCGACCCCGTTGACCAGTAGCAGGCCACCAGACCGGCCATCTGGACCCAGGGCTGTTCGAGCAGGGTTTCACGGACCTTGATGGCGTTTGCACGCAGTTGTCCGGGGGAGAGGGAGGTGCGCGCCGCGATCAGCTCGCGGCGCAGGTTCAGCTTGTCCACAGGTCCCTCCACTAGGGTCTACTCATGGCTGACTTCGACCCTGTGACGAAAGCCGTCGTGCCCGCCGCGGGTCTGGGCACCCGGTTCCTTCCGGCGACCAAGGCGACACCCAAGGAGATGTTGCCCATCGTCGACAAGCCCGCGATCCAGTATGTCGTCGAGGAGGCCGCCTCCGCTGGGCTCCTTGACGTCCTCATGGTCACCGGCAAGAACAAACGCTCGATCGAGGACCATTTCGACCGCGCGTTCGAGCTGGAGGAGGCCCTTGAGGCCAAGGGCGACGAGCACCGGCTGTCCCAGGTCCGCGAGCCCGCTTCCCTGGCGACCCTGCATTACGTACGCCAGGGCGAGCCGAAGGGGCTCGGACACGCGGTGCTCTGCGCCAAGCAGCACGTCGGTGACCATCCGTTCGCCTGTCTGCTCGGTGACGACCTCATCGACCAACGCGACCACCTGCTGCGCCGCATGATCGAGGTGCGCGACACGTTCGGGGGAAGCGTGATCGCGCTGATGGAGGTGCCCAGGGAGCAGGTCTCGCTGTACGGCGTGGCGACCATCGAGGCGACCGCCGAGGAGGACGTCGTGCGCGTCACGGACCTGGTGGAGAAGCCACCGGCCGACGAGGCGCCGTCCAACTGGGCGATCATCGGGCGTTATGTGATCGATCCGGCGGTGTTCGAGGTGCTGGAGAACACCCCGCCGGGGCGTGGCGGTGAGATCCAGCTCACGGACGCGCTGCGGACGCTCGCCTCGCGCGGCTCCGAGGAGGGCGGCCCCGTGCACGGCGTCCTGTTCAGGGGGCGGCGCTACGACACGGGCGACAAACTGGACTATCTGCGGACTGTGGTGAAGTTCGCGGCGGATCGGCCGGATCTGGCGCCGGAGTTCGTGCCGTGGCTGCGGGAGTTCCTTGATGAAATCAGTTGACGCGCATCTGGCCGACATTCTGGCCACTGTTCGTCCGCTGGCCCCTCTTGAGCTGGAGCTGGAGCAGACTCTGGGGGCGACGCTGGCCGAGGACGTGTCCTCGCCGGTGCCGCTGCCGCCGTTCGACAACTCGGCCATGGACGGGTACGCGGTCCGAGCCGAGGATCTGTCGGAGATTCCGGTCACATTGCCGGTGATCGACGACGTGGCGGCCGGGTCGGTGGAGCTGCGGGCCGTGGGGCCCGGGCATGCCGTACGCATCATGACGGGCGCTCCGCTGCCTGCCGGGGCTGACGCGGTGGTGCCGGTGGAGTGGACCGACGGCGGCACCGTCTCCGTACGCATCGATCGCCGCGCCGAGCCCGGCAACGCGGTCCGGCGGGCCGGGGAGGACGTGCAGACCGGGGAGGTCGTGCTCAAGGCCGGCACCCTGATCGGGCCCGCGCAGCTCGGGATCATCGCGGGAGTGGGCAGGCGGCGCGTCTGGGCGCGGCCGCGGCCCAGGGTCGTGGTGATCTCCACCGGCGCCGAGCTGGTCGAGCCCGGCGGCCCGCTCCAGCCCGGCCAGATCTGGGACTCCAACAGCTACACGCTCACGGCGGCCGTCCGGGAGGTGGGAGCCGAGGGCTTCCGCGCCGGCTCCGTCGGGGACGATCCGGGCGTACTGCTCGATCGGCTGGACACGCACCTGGTGCGCGCCGACGCGATCATCACCAGCGGCGGGGTGTCGATGGGGGCGTACGAGCCGGTCAAGGAGGCGCTGTCGCCGCTGGGCACGGTCCGCTTCGAGAAGGTGGCGATGCAGCCGGGGATGCCGCAGGGGTTCGGCGTCCTGGGCGACGATCAGGTGCCGATCTTCGCGCTTCCCGGCAATCCGGTGTCGTCCTTCGTGTCGTTCATGCTGTTCGTACGGCCCGCGCTGGACAAGATGCGCGGCCTGCCGGGAGGCATGCCGGAGACGGTCACCGCGCGGACCACCGGGCCGTTGCGGTCGCCGTTCGGGCGGCGGTCGTACCTGCGCGGCGTGCTGGCGGCCGACGGCACGGTCTCACCCGCGCACGGGCAGGGATCACACCAGCTCGCCGCGCTGGCCTCGGCGAACGCGCTCATCGTGGTGCCCGAGGACGTGACCGAGATGGAGGCCGGGGCTGCTGTGGAGGTGGTGCGGCTTTGAGTGAGCTGACGCACATCGACGAGACCGGGGCGGCGCGCATGGTCGACGTGTCCGCCAAGGACGTGTCGGCCCGCAGCGCCACGGCCACGGGGCGGGTGCTGCTGTCGGGCGAGACCGTGGCGCTGCTGCGGTCGGGGGAGGTGCCCAAGGGCGACGCGCTGGGGGTGGCGCGGATCGCGGGGATCATGGGGGCGAAACGTACGCCCGACCTGATTCCGCTGTGCCATCCCATCGCGTTGCACGGGGTGAAGGTGACGCTCGACGTCGAGGACTGGGGCGTGGGGATCACGTGCAGGGTCAAGACGGCGGATCGCACCGGGGTGGAGATGGAGGCGCTGACCGCGGTGTCGGTGGCGGCTCTGGCCTTGATCGACATGGTCAAGGCGGTTGATCCGGGTGCGGTGATCACTGATGTGCGGGTGGAGGAGAAGCTGGGCGGGAAGACGGGGCGGTGGACGCGGGATCAGGCGTGAGATCCTTCAGGGCCGAGTGAGAGGCGGGTGCGGTGCGGGCGTTGGTGATCACGGTGTCGAACCGGGCGTCGGCGGGGATTTATGAGGATAAATCGGGGCCACTGCTCGCCGATCTCCTCCGAGGGGACGCCGGCTGCGAGGTCGTCGACGGCCCTGTGGTGGTGCCCGACGGCGAGCCGGTCGAAAGTGCGCTGCGTGACGGGATCGCGGACGACTACGACGTCATCGTCACCACTGGCGGGACCGGGCTGACGCCCATGGATTTGACGCCGGAGATGACGTCCCGGGTAATTTCCCGGGAAATTCCCGGTATTGCGGAGGCCATCCGCTTGGCGAATCGGGAAAAGGTGCCGACTTCCGTACTGTCGCGCGGACTGGCCGGGCAGGCAGGCAACACCTTGATCGTTAATTTGCCCGGCTCCTCCGGTGGCGTACGGGATGGCGTCGCCGTACTGGCTCCGATTCTGCGCCATGCGGTTGATCAGATCAAGGGAGGCGATCACCCGCGCTGACGGCGAATCCGATCGCGCCGCGTTGATCCGTGGCGACATCGCGCCCGATAGGGGGATGATGAGAGATGTGGATCGACTTCGTGGCTGGCCGGTGACCCTGAACGAAGGTCCGGTAGGCCTCCGGCCGCTGCGGCTGAGCGACGTACGCGTGTGGCGCGAGACTCGGCTGCGCAACGCCGACTGGCTACGTCCGTGGGAGCCGAGCAATCCTGAGACGCCGCTGTTCAGGACGGGGCTCGGGCCGTACATCTCGATGGTCGGCACCCTGCGCCGCGAGGCGAGGCAGGGGCTGGCGCTGCCGTGGGTGGTGACGTACGACGGGCGGTTCGCGGGACAGCTGACCGTGGGCGCCATTGTGTGGGGCTCCGCCCGTTCTGCTCAGGTCGGCTACTGGGTCGATGGGGCACTGGCGGGCAAAGGGATCACCCCCACCGCGCTCGCCATGGCCGTTGACCACTGCTTTTTCACCACTGGTTTGCATCGGCTGGAAGCGAACATCCGCCCCGAGAACCAAGCCAGCCGTAGAGTGGTTGAGAAGCTGGGGTTCAGGGAAGAAGGCATTCGGCGTCGCCAACTTCACATCGACGGAGCCTGGCGCGATCACATTTGCTACGCGCTGACCGTTGAGGACGTTCCCGGCGGGCTGCTCGTGCAGTGGCGTCGCGCGCGTGAGTCAGCCGCTCACGGGGGTTCCCCCGTCGAAGAGGTTTGACGATCTCGCGACACACCGCACCGAATGCTCGTCAATCAGTGACACGCGGTCTTACGGTGCGTGACGTGAGCATATTGAAGGCGCGACGAGCACATCCGCGTCTTCACGCTGCCCGGAGGTGGTCGTGAGCAGCGTCCTCCTCTACCTCGCAATCGTCGTGATGTGGCTTTGCGTCCTCATCCCGATGTGGCTGCGCAAGGACAAGCAGAACCTCGCTGAGCTGGCCGAGCTCGAAGAGTATTACACCGGCGAGCACCAGCTCCCCGATCTCGACAACCTGGCCCCGCCCGACTCCGACGAGGACGACGAGACGCCGCCGGTGGAGATCGAGAAGGTCGACGTCCGCCAGTTCCGCCTCCGGCGCCGCGCCATCATCGTCGCCCGCCGCCGGCGCCTGCTCTTCTTCACCGCCCTCCTGGTGATCGCCTCCGTCGTCACCGCCGCCGTGAAGGTGATCCCGTGGTGGGGCGTGGCGCCGTCCGTGGTCATCACGCTGGCCTACATGGCGTTTCTGCGCATCGCCGTACAGGTGGACGGCGAACGGCGCGCACGCGTCCTCCAGACGCGCGCTGAGCGCCTGCGGCGGCAGCGTGAGCAGCGGCGGGCCGCCGCTGAGGCGGAGGCTGAGGTCATTGATCTGACGACGTTGCATGCGGATGTTCTGTTCGATCAGTACGCGGAACCGCCCAAGCGGGCGGTGGGGGACTGAGTTGGGTGGCGCGAGGACCTCTGGAAGTTTGCTAATCTGGTCGAGTCCTTGGGGATGTAGCGCAGTCCGGTAGCGCACTTCGTTCGCATCGAAGGGGTCAGGGGTTCGAATCCCCTCATCTCCACCCAGGGCCGTTCTTGAAACGGCCGGACTGAAGTTGACGGGATCCCGTCTGATCATCGAGATCAGGCGGGATCTTGTCGTTTCAGGGGTTTCCGAATCAGGTTCGTCCTGGTTTGGGAGCCGCGGAGCGGGTGTCTGGGAAGGCCCAGGTGATGTCAGGCCGCTGGTCGAGATCCACGTTCGCGTCGCTGGGCATGGCGATGCCGGCTCCGGGTTGGGTGCTGCGACAAGGCAATCTGAACTGCGGATTATGGGGCCGGTGGCGGCCGGCTCCGGCCCGTGAGCGGCGTGCGGTCGATGTGCTCTGCTGGGAGCTCGAGGACGTCGGCGGATGTGTCGAGCTCGTCGGGGGGCTGATGGGCGTGGCGCCAGGCGTCAAGGAAATGGTCGTTGGCGACGGTGACGAGCAACGCGACCAGGATCGTCTGGGCGACGCGGCCGTGGGCGAGCCGGTTCTTCGGATCACTCAGGTCGAGGTCGTGGCCCTTGAGACGGCCGTTCAACCCCTCCGTCATGGCCCTGACCGCGGAGTACGTCCCCCGCCACGAAGTGCTGAGGTAGGGCAGATCCTGGCGAAACTTGTCGAGATGGCCGAGGTCGCCGGGGTGCAGGGTGATGGTGTGCTGGTGGCAGATCTTTGGCAGTTCACCGCTCTTGCGGTCAGGGGTCGGAGGCAAGACGCGGGGTTTGGCCGCAGGGTGGGCGGCTCGCTGCCGAGCGTCTGTCAGGTTGACCGCGGTGGGTCGGCTGGGCCCGCACTGGTGGAGGCGGTCGAAGCGGGGGCAGGTAACCGAAGGGGAGGTGCCCGCTGCCGGGCATTGCAAGCGGATGGCGCCGTCTGCGTTCGCGCTCTGTTTGAGGCGCAGCAAGTACGGCTCTCGCGCGGTGATCAACGCGGTGAGTTCTTCCGATGGTGTGCGGATGGCGGCGTCGTCCAGGCCGGTGGTAGCGGTGGCGAGCCGGTCGGGCATCAGTGGGCAGGCCAGGGAGCCGTCGATGAGCAGCGCGCCGTGGGCGCTGCCCTGCACTCCCCGCTGATCCACTTTGTAATCGAGTGCGAGTCGGTAGCCGAGTTCGCGTGCGGGCTGGGCGAAGTGGGCGGGTTGCTGGTCGGTGTAGGCGCGGTCGACGACGGCGCAGGCGGCGGGCAGGCCGAGCCCGGCCAGTTGGGCGCAGGGTGGTGATGGCGTTGGCGCCGATGCGTTTGTGCGGGGTGTCGAGGACCAGGCCGAGCGCCAGCTGCGGGAAGGACCCGTGTGCCGAGCGGGTGCGGGCGGCGACGGTGAGCGTAGCCGAATAGCCGTACTCGGGTGGGTCGTTCCCGGCCGAGTGATGCCAGCTTGCGGTGATCTCGGTGGAGGCGATCAGTTCGCCGGTGGAGCGGCGGGCGCGGGGTGGGCGGGCGAAGACCGGGGCGGCGGTGGTGTCGATGCCGACGTCGCCGCCAAATCCTGCCAGGTAGCCGCGGCCTTTGCTCCAGCGGACCGGGGTGAGCACGAGCGCAGTGACGATGCCTTGCAGCAGGTCACGCTTGCGGGTGTGGTCCGGGTTCTCGTCTTGCCAGGCGGTGGCGAGCAGCTCGGCCTCGTGCTGGGGCAGGCGCCTGCGGCGGTCGTGGCGGGCCGGGTCCAGCAGGCTGGTGAGCCGGTCGAAGGCGCGGTAGAAACGCCGGTTGTCGGCCAGGCAGGCGTGCGGGTCGTCGGGGTGTGGCAGGTCGGGGTCCAGTCCCAAATGCTCACGGGCGGTCGTAGACAGGCAGAAGGCGGCCAGCCGCCAGGCTTCGGCCAGGGTGGCCTTGCCGCTGTGGTGGATCGAGACCATCAGACAGACGAGCACCGCCCGGATGGGCACTCCTGCCGGGCCGGGGCGTGGGCCGAGCTCGGCGTCGATCAACGCCATGATGCCGGAGTCTTCCAGCAGCCGGGCGTAGTGGCTGATGACGGCATCAGGGACCTGCGCCGTCTGCTTGGCAGGAGGCCGAGGCCGGGTGGCTCGGGCTCGGGTGGTGCGCGGCGGCCAGGCGCGTGGCTTCGCCGTACTCACAAGGCGCGGCCGCGCAGCAGCGCGACCGCGGTGGGTTCGTCCAGGGCGGGGACGAAATGTTGGTAGCGGGCCAGCGCGGAGGTGCTCATTCCGGCCGCGGCGGCCACGACTCCCAGGTCGATGCGGGCGCTCAGCAGTTCGACGAGCCAGGAGGAGCGCAGCCGGCGTACCGACAGCGCGGGCAGGCCGCCGGTCGGGGTGTGGCGGGCGGTCCAGGAGCTGAACAGGTTCTTGGCGTGCCGGGCGGTGCGCCGGGGCCGGAAGATGAAGGCGTCGCCCGGCTGTTCGGCGGCGTGGGCCAGGACGTCTTCCCAGGCGGCGCGGCAGACGATCAACCGGTCTGTGCCAGGGACGCGGGCCACGATCGCGCGCAGTCCAGGCGGCGCAGATGCCCGGTCCGGACGGCGGCCACTTCTCCGGAGGTCAGACCGCAGCCGAAGGCGAGCGCCATCAACGCCGGAGCGTCGCCTCTGGCCTGGCCGGGCAGGCGTTCGGCCCAGCCGCGAAGGGGGCCGAGCTGGGCTGGCGAGTAGGGCGGGCTGACCGTCTTGGGGGCTTTCATCGGCGGCGGCGCTTGTTCGCCGCGTTTCAGCCAGGCCAGCGTGGCGCGCATGTGCCGCAGCCAGGACCGGTAGGTCTGCGCCGAGCTCGGGGCCAGGTCGGTGCAGCCGGTCAGGACGAAGGCGTCGATCGTCTCGTGCCGCAGCCACACTTCCGGGTCATCCGGCAGGCCGGAGCGGTGACACCACACGGCCAGCCGGGTGGTCGCGGTGAGCAGCCGCTCGACCCGGTAGGGGGAACGGTCGGCGCTGGCGGCGACCAGCATCCGGACGTGCCCGGCGATCTGTTCCCATTTCGGCGGGGCCTGCTGCGGCCGGTAGCTAGTGATCATACCGGGGCCAGTTCCAATCCTGAAGCCGGACGTCCGGCTGGAAGGCGAGCGCACATCAGCGGAAGACGCCTGTTGCAGTCGATGAACCGGTGATCTTCGCCGAGGTGACTGATGGGGTCAGCGACGAGGTCGTTCTCGTCACTTGCTCCGAAGTCGATCACTACTATCCTGGCATGCCACAGGATCAGAACGTCCGAACCATCATGAACAGGGCTGAACATCTCAAGCGCGAAGGACGCATCGACGAACATTGCACGCTGCTGCGTATGGCCGCCGAGGCCGGTCATGCGACAGCTGCCGCGCAACTGGGATGGCTACACAGCTTCGCCCCCGAGTGGAACACCATCGACCTCTTCGATGACCCCCGTTCCGCACAGCGATCACCGGCCGAGTCCCTTCTCCGACAGGCGCGGGAACTGGACCCCGACGATGGCGGCACCGCGACACTGCTGGCTGCGCTGTTGCTCTGGCAACTGCGCGAAATGCGAGCCTGTGACCCATACGACGGCGACTGGGTCGACGAGGTCGGCGACGAAGAGGAGGAACCCGAGGAGATCTGGGCGACGGCAATCCAAGCGCGACACAACGAGGCCGTACGGCTACTGGAACACGTGTTGCGGGCTGATCCGACGAATGCGTCGGCCGCAGTCGGCTTGCTGGCGGTCCGTGAGGCGGACTGGACTTCCCACCTCATCGAGCACTCGATCCACCAGCCTCCGCTGCCGGACTCCGACCTTGAAGGACGTCGGCTGCTGGAGGAGATGGTCACAGCAGCACGGCAGGCAGTCTCGATCGATCCGGGCGATTCTCTCGCCGTGGGGTTACTCGCCACCGCCCTGCGATGGCAGCAGCATCCAGAGGCCGTGGAATGGTCGAGGCGATTTCAGGCATTGCGCACCGAGATCCGCTGGCCCGAAGAGACGCCTGGAGGAAGGGATCGCGACCGGCCCACCCATGGCAGGTACAGCTGGTACCTGCTGGAGATCGCATACAGTGCCGATCCCCTGCACGGTGACGTCGTGACGGACACCGTCGTCACCGGTGATCTCGATGTCCTGCGCTGGGCCTGCGATCATCATCTCGCTGCTCGCCTCAAAGCAGTCCTCCCGGACGGAGACGGCGACTGCGGATCGGTAGAAGTGGCGATGTTCGAGCAAGGCGAACTAGTGGCCAACATTGATCTCACACCGCATCTGCAACTCGGGGACAGCGGAGCGGTGCACATCGATTGGATGGCCGGCTCGCTTCCGTTTTTGGCACTGGCAGGCGAATCGCTTCCACCCGGACACCCGGTTACCGACGCGTCACGGATGGCGGTCATCCCTTACGGCCACACCGATGGCGCGTCCCCGGGTTGGCATTTCGGCACGATCATTCCCGCTTGAAACCTGGGAAGCGATCACCCGCCGGCCGGGAAGCGATCTTTATGGTCGTCCGGAAACCCAGGTCGACCAGACTCGTGAACACCCCACCCAGGGCCGTTCTTGAAACGGCCGGACTGAAGTTGACGGGATCTCGTCGATTCAGGAGCTTCCGAATCGGGTTCGTCCTGGTTTGGGGACCGCGGAGCGGGTGCCCGGAAGGCCCGGGTGGTGTCAGGCCGCTGGTGGCGGAGCGAGATCTGGCCGTTGGGTATGGCGAAGCCGACGGTGAGCGAGGCGCTGCGACGGGGTGGTGGGGTTTGCGGCTTATGGGGCGGGTGGTGGCCTGCTCTGGCCTGCGGGTGGTGTGCCGTCGAAGGTCCCGGCTGGAGTCTGCGGCGTGTAGGTGAGTGTGACGGGCTCGTCGTGGGGCTCGTGGATGTGGCGCCATTGATCGAGGAAGTGGTCGTTGGTGGCCGCGACGAGCAAGGCGACCAGGATCGTCTGGGCGACGCGGCCGTGGGCGAGCCGGGTTTTGGGGTCACCGAGATCAAGAGTGTGTCCCTTGAGTCTGCCGTTGAGGCCCTCGGTGTTGGCCCGGACGGACTTGCAGGTTCCGATCCAGGCAGAACTGAGGTAGGCCACGTCCTGGCGGAACTTGTCGAGGTGGCCGAGGTCGCCGGTGTCCCGATTCGGGCCCCAGCTGCCTTGCACATCCGGCACATACCGGCCTGTTCACCTCGATTGTCGCGGTGCCCGGACTCCCTGGAGACATGCGGCCAGGCTCAGGGATCGTTCGGGGAGATACCGGATGGTTAGGGTGCGCGCGTTCCGGCACGCTGCTGATCATGATTGATCACGCGGTTCTCCTTGAGGAAGTGACCAGGACATATGGAAGGGGTGCAACCGAGGTGGCCGCGCTCCGGCAAGTCAGCGTTGCCTTCCCACGCGGCAGTTTCACCGCCGTGATGGGCCCGTCGGGGTCGGGCAAGAGCACTCTGCTGCAGTGTGCCTCGGGGCTGGACCGGCCGGATTCGGGCGCGGTGCGCATCGCCGGGCAGGACATCACCCGCTTGGGGGAGAAGGAACTGGCGGTGCTGCGCCGCGACCAGGTCGGCATCATCTTCCAGGCGTTCAACCTGGTGCCGTCGCTGACCGCCTGGCAGAACGTGATCCTGCCCAGCAGGCTGGCCAGGCGGCGGCCCGATGCGTCCCGCGTGCGCGAGTTGCTGCACCAGGTCGGCCTGGCAGGGCGGGAGAGGCATCGCCCGGCGCAGTTGTCCGGTGGCCAGCAGCAACGGGTGGCGATCGCCCGCGCCCTGCTCGGCAGGCCGGAGGTGCTGTTCGCCGACGAGCCGACGGGGGCGCTGGACCGCAGCACCGGACACGAGGTGCTGGCACTGCTGCGGGAAGCGGTCGACGCGTTCGGCCAGACGGTGGTCATGGTCACGCACGATCCGCAGGCGGCGGCCCAGGCCGACAGCGTGCTGTTCCTGACCGACGGGCAGATCGTCGACGTCCTGGACAGGCCCTCGGTCGACCAGATCGGCATGCGGCTGGGCGGCCGCCGGTGACACTCGTCCTGGCCTGGAACAACGTCCGGACCAATCGGCCGGGCTTCGCCGCGTCGTTCGCGGCGGTGCTCTTGGCCGTGACGCTGGTGGGTGGCAGCGGCATGCTGGTCGCCGGCGCCGGAGCGCGCGACGAGTTGAACGGCGTCATGGGGTTGCTGGTGCTGTCGGCCGCGGTGTCGGGCTTCGTGTCGATCTTCGTGGTCGCCGGCATGCTGGGCCAGCACGTGCTGCGGCAGCGCAGGACGTGGGGGCTGCTGCGGTCGGTCGGCATGACTCCGCGGCAGGTGCGGCGGCTGGTCACGGCGGAGGCGCTGGTACTGGCCGTGCTGGCGAGCGTGGCGGGCTGCGTGCTGGCCGTGCCGTATGCCGTGAAGATGGCGGAGGTCATGCGGATGACCGGGCTGGCGCCCGCGGGCGTTCCGGTGGGAGTGACGCCGGGACCGTTCATCGTGGCGCTGGTGGTCGGGCTGGCCGTGACGCTGCTGGCGGCCCGGATCGCGGCGCGCAAGGCTGTGCGCGTGGGGCCTTTGGAGGTACTGCGGGAGAGCGCGGCGCAGCGGCGGCTACTGCCCTGGCCCAGGGCTGTCATCGGGGTGTTGATGCTGTGCGGGGGCAGCGCCCTGGCGTATCTCGTGCCTCAGGTCAAACCGGTGGCCGCATTTCCGACCGGCTTGGGGGCGGCTATGGCGCTCTCCGTGGGCGCGTCCGCGCTCGGACCCGTCGCGCTGGCCGGTATCGGGTGGCTGCTGGGAGCCGTGCTGGCCCGACTCGACCCGGGCGCCGGGATGCTGGCCAGGGCTTCGTTGATCACCCAGCCACGCCGGGCGATGTCGGCCGCTTCCCCCGTAATGCTGACCGTGGCGCTCGCGTGCACCTTCCTGTTCGCCGTGGCGACCTCGGACGCGGCGGCGGGCGTGGTCCGTACGGGGGCGTCGGCGTGGGCGGCACCGATGCTGGTGGGGTCGGGCGTGGTCTACACCGTGATCGCGGTGCTGAACGCGACCGCGATGACGATGACCGAGCGGGCCGAGGAAATCCGGTTGCTGCGCACGGTGGGGACCAAACCGCGGCAGCTCACCAGGGCGGTGATCTGGGAGACGTTGATCGTGACGGCCGCTGGAACGCTGCTGGGGACGGGCATCGCGGTCGCCTGCCTCACCGCGCTAGGCAAGGCAGCGACCGGCGTGCCATGGTTCGCCTACTCTTTGCCGCAATACGCCGGACTGGTACTGGTCTGCGTGGTGAGCGGCCTGATCGGAGGGCTGACCGCCACGCGGCGGGCACGGCGCGGGGCCCTTCTGCCCGATTGAGCTGAATGG
>NZ_VSEY01000087.1 GCF_008086045.1 Nonomuraea sp. PA05
GGCAAGCCGACGGCAAGTCATCCGCAATCGCCCCCCGGTACGAAATACCTACGAGCAGTCTGCGCTCTCGGAGGTGGCCGACATGACACGGTCGGAGTTCGACGACATCCGCGCGTTCCTCGCCGACGGGGCGACGCACGCCGGAGATCTACTGCGAGTCGCCAGGACTCTGATCGACGACCTGGAACACGCTCGCATGCGTGAGGCCGTCCTGCGCACTCACTACCTGCGCCTGCTGACGGCGGCCAGGGCGAGCGCCGCCGCCGACCTGGCGGACCTGCCCGATCCCATGGCGTTCCTCAAGCACGAGCTGACCGAGCGCGGTCAGATGCCGGAGGACGGCGAGGCCGTCCAGCGCATCCTGTCCGACGCCCGCACGGCGGCCGCGTTGCTCGCCTGCCTGACGGAGACCCCGAAACCGCGTCCTCGTGGCATGCGGCTGCGCCGCTGCGTCGGCACCGGCCGCGCGCTCCCCCGCTGAACACACCGGATCGCCCGCCCCGCGAACAAACGGGACAAAGTTGCCACGCGCTGACGCGGTGACAACTCCGGGCATACCCACCCTTGGCGGACGGCCTGTAAGACTCCGCATATGTGGCAGCGGGGGCTGAATTGGACGGCAATCGTCATGGTCGGCATATTCGGCCTGATGTGGGTCGGCATCGTGATTTATGCCGACCAAGGCTCGCCGTTCTGGATGCGCGTCGTCCAGGTCATCTTCGGGTTGCTGCTGATGGCTTGGGCCGTAGGCAAGGCGGCCCGCATGCTCAGCAGGGCGTGAACCGCCTACGGCTGGAAGCGGTACCCCATTCCCGGCTCGGTCAGCAGGTGGTCGGGGTGCGCCGGGTCCCGTTCGAGCTTGCGCCGTAGCTGGGCCATGTACTGACGCAGGTAGTGCGTCTCCTTCAGGTACGCCTCGCCCCAGACCTCGGTCAGCAACTGACGCTGGCTGATCAGCTTGCCCGGGTTGCGCAGCAGGATCTCCAGGAAGTGCCACTCGGTGGGCGTCAGGCGCACCCCTCCGGAGATCGTCTTGTCGGCGAGGTCCACGACGTGCTCGCCCACCTGCACCGTCGCGTTCTCCTCACCGTGCTGCCCGGTGCGCCGGGTCACGGCGCGCACCCGCGCGAGCAGCTCGTCGATGCTGAACGGCTTGGTCACGTAGTCGTCCGCGCCGGCGTCGAGCGCGTCCACCTTGTCGGTGCTGTCGGCCCGGCCGGAGAGCACGATGATCGGGATCGAGGTCCAGCCGCGCAGCCCCTGGATGACCTCCACGCCGTCGAGATCGGGCAGGCCCAGGTCGAGGATGACCAGGTCGGGGTGCCAGTCGGCGGCCTGGCGCAGCGCCGTGCCGCCGTCGGGGGCGACCGCGACCTCGTACTGCCGCGCCGCCAGGTTGACGCGCAGGGCGCGCAGGATCTGCGGCTCGTCGTCCACCACGAGCACCCGGGTCATGCGGCCCGCCGCAGTGAGACGGTCATGGTGAGTCCTCCTCCGGGCGTGTCCTCTGGGACGAGCGTGCCGCCCATCGCCTCGGTCAGACCGCGCGACAGCGCCAGGCCGAGCCCCACTCCCGTGTGGTTGTCACGGTCGCCGAGCCGCTGGAACGGCAGAAACACCCTTTCATGCGCTTCGGGTGGAATGCCGGGGCCTCTGTCGGTGACCCGGATCTCGACGTGCTCGCCGTGCCAGCTCGCGCCGACGAGCACGGGACGGCCGGCCGGGCTGTACCGGAGGGCGTTCGCCATCAGGTTGACGAGCACCCGTTCCAGCAGCGCGGGATCGGCCATGATGTCCGGCGCGCCGGGCGGGATCTCGGTCGTGAGGCGGTCGCCCAGCGGGCCGAGGTCGTCCACGGCGTGCGGCAGGACGTCCTCGATGGCCACCGGTTCGAGCTTGACGCCGAGGACGCCCGCCTGGAGGCGGCTCATGTCGAGCAGGTTCGACACGAGCCGGTTCAGCTTGATCAGCGACTCGTCGGCGGTGGCGAGCAGCTCGGCACGGTCCTCCTCCGACCAGGCGATCTCGGTGCCGCGCAGGCTCTCCACCGCGGCCATGGCGGAGGCGAGCGGGGTGCGCAGGTCGTGGCCGACGGCGGCGAGCAGCGCCGTCCGCATCTTGTCGGCCTCGGCGAGCGGCCCGGCCCGGTCGGCGACCTCCCGCAGCCGCTGCTGCCGCAGCGCCACCGCCGCCTCCGCCGCGAACGCCTCCAGCACCCGGCGGTCACCGGCCTCCAGCAGCCGTCCGCGCGCGGCGAGCACCAGCCGGTCGTCGATCATGACATCATGGTCGGCCGTGCCGGGGCTGGTGGCGGGCACTCCGCCGGACGTGGCCACGACCCGCCATCCGCCGCCCTCCGCCGCGTCGCCCCGTTCGAGCAGGGTCACCGCGACCAGGCCGAAGGTCTCGCGCATCCGGGTCAGCAGCGACGGCAGCGCCGACTCGCCGCGCAGCACGTGGCCCGCCAGCGTGGACAGCACCTCGGCGTCGGCCCGCGAGCGCGCCGCCTCCCTGCTGCGCCGGGCCGCCAGGTCGACGACCGTGCTGACCATGACCGCGACCAGCACGAAGATGGCCAGGGCGAGCACGTTCTCCGGCTCGGCGATCGTCAGGGTGTGCAGCGGCGGCGTGAAGAACCAGTTGAGCAGCCCGAACCCGAGCACCGCCGCCGTCAGCGCGGGCCACATGCCGCCGGTCAGCGCGACGGCCACGACGAGCAGCAGGAAGAGCAGGATCTCGCTGGGCAGCGTGAGCCCTGCGGGCAGGAGCGCGGCGGCGAGCAGCGGCATCCCGAGCAGCGCCAGCACCCAGCCGGACGCCCGCCGCCTGCGCGTCAGCACGGCCCCCGACCGCGCCACGGACCGGCCCGCCCCTGTCGCCTCGTGCGGCACGATGTGCACGTCGATCGACCCCGCCAGCGCGGCCGTCGTGACGCCGACGCCCCGGGTGAGCGGCCGTCGTCTCCTGGACGCGCCGAGCACGAGCTGGGTGGCGTTCGCGCCGCGGGCGAAGTCGAGCAGTGCCCGCGGCACGTCGTGCCCGACCGCCTGGTGGTACGTGCCGCCCAGACCCTCGACGAGGGCGCGCTGGCGTACCAGATGGGCGGGATCCCCCTTCGTGGTCAGCCCGTCGGCGCTGGTGATGTGCACGGCCAGCAGGTCGGCGCCCTTGCCCTTGGCGGCGATGCGCGCGGCCCGCCGTACCAGCGTGTCGCCTTCGGGACCGCCGGTGAGCGCCACGACCACCCGCTCGCGCGCCTCCCAGGTGCCGGCGATCTCGTGGTCGCGGCGGTAGCGGCCGAGTTGTTCGTCCACCTTGTCCGCCACCCAGAGCAGGGCGAGCTCCCGCAGGGCGGTCAGGTTGCCGACGCGGAAGTAGTTGGCGAGCGCGGCGTCGATCCGTTCGGACAGGTACACGTTGCCGTGGGCCAGCCGGCGGCGCAGCGCCTCCGGCGCCATGTCGACCAGCTCGATCTGGTCGGCTCCGCGCACCACCTCGTCAGGGACGGTCTCGCGCTGGGGCACGCCGGTGATCTGCTCGACGACGTCGTTCAGCGACTCCAGGTGCTGGATGTTGACGGTCGTGATGACGTCGATGCCGGCGTCGAGGATCTCCTCGACGTCCTGCCAGCGCTTGGCGTTGCGGGAGCCGGGGACGTTCGTGTGGGCCAGCTCGTCGATCAGGGCGATCGCGGGGGCCCGTTCGATGACGGCGTCGGCGTCCAGCTCGGTGAAGGTCGTGCCGCGGTACGTCGTGCTCCGCCTCGGCACGGCGTCGAGCCCGTCGAGAAGGGCGGCGGTGCGGGCGCGGCCGTGGGTCTCGACGAGGCCCACGACCACGTCCTTGCCGCGCTCGCGGGCGCGGCGAGCCTCGCTCAGCATGGCGTACGTCTTGCCCACCCCGGGCGCCGCACCGAGGTAGACGCGCAGCCGCCCTCTCATTCCTCCAGGTTACGGCTGGTACGGCGGCGCCACTCCCCACCCCCACAGCGGCACCGGGGCCTCTGCCGGAGGCGTCGCGCCCGGCTGGGAGTTGTGCCTGGCCAGCCTGGTGCCCCATTCGACGTATCCGGCGAACGCGGCCCTGAACTCGGGGTCGTCGGGCAGCCCCGCCTCGTCGGCCGCGTCCATGAGCAGGCTCACCCATCTGCGGCGCTGCGGCTCGGTGATCGCCTTGCCTAGGTGGTGGCGGAGCATGTGGGGGTAGCCGCCGCGTTCGGTCGTGTAGCGGTCGGGGCCGCCGAAGACCTCGCTCAGCCACATCGCCACGTATTGCGGGTGATCGGGGTCCATGTGCGCGAAGAGCGGCCCGATCAGGTCGTCCTTGACGACGCTGCGGTAGAACACCTCGGTCAGCCGCTCGAAAGCCTCGGTGCCGCCCGCCCAGGCGTAGAGCGTCGGCACAGCCTCATCAGTCATGTAATGATGTAATCATCTTCTCCGTGCACAAAAAAGTCCCCGGCCGCCGGATGAACCGGCGACCGAGGACTTCTCTTGGTAGCGGGGACAGGATTTGAACCTGCGACCTCTGGGTTATGAGCCCAGCGAGCTACCGAACTGCTCCACCCCGCGTCGGTGTGTCAGTAATAACTATACAGGCCTCTGAGTAGTGCTCGAACCAGATACCCGCGCACTTCACGCGAAAGGCCCGGTCTCCGTTTCCGGATCCCGGGCCTCTGTTTGGTAGCGGGGGCAGGATTTGAACCTGCGACCTCTGGGTTATGAGCCCAGCGAGCTACCGAACTGCTCCACCCCGCGTCGCTTGTGCCTTAGTAGGCTACCGGGCGACGCGGGGCGCGCGCAAACTGAATGCGTCAGCCTGTCGGCGAAGCCGCCGGTGTGGCGGGCGGCGAGCCTGTCGGCGTGGCACTGGGCGAGGCGCTCGGCGACGCCGAGGCCGACGGTGAGGCGGTGGGCGAGGCCGTGGGCGCCGGTTGCTGCGCGTTGGCCCCCTCCAGCGCCTGCAGCGCCTCCTCCAGCCGCTTCTGGGCGTCGCCGTAGGCGTCCCAGTCGGGCGGGGTGGCCTGCAGCGCCTTCTGCGCGTCCGAGTAGGCCTTCTTGGCGTTGTTGATCGCCGAGTTGAGCGCCGAGTTGGACGTGTTGGGCTGGGCCTGTTGTTGCTGCTCGCTCGGCACTTGTTGCGTCTGTTCGCCGCCGAAGACCTCGGCGAGGCCCTCCTCCAGCGTGCGCGCCACACCGATCTTGCTGCCGAACGACACCAGGACACGTTGCAGGATCGGGTACGGCTCCTGCCCCCCGCCCGCGGTCACCTGGATGTACACCGGCTCGATGTAGACCAGACCGCCCGCGTAGGGAAGCGTCAGCAGGTTGCCGTAGCGGACCGACGAGGCACCCACGCCGAGCAGGTTCAGCTCACCCGCGAAGCGGCTCTGGAAGGCGTTCTGCGCCTGCCCTGGGCCTGGGATGGGGGTGCTCGACGGCGGCATCCGCAGGATCCGCATCCGCCCGTAGTCGGGCCCGGCCGTGGAGTTGACCGCCATGAACGCCGCCAGGTTGGGCCCCTGCCGGGGCACGAACGTCGTGGTCAGCGAGAACGCCGGGGTGTTGCTGCCCGGCATCGTGGTGGTCAGGTAGTACGGCGGCTGCTTGATGTTCTTGTCGCCCTGGGTCGGGTCGCCGGGGACGTTCCACACGTCCTGGCCGCCGTAGAAGGCGCCCGGGTCGGTGATGTGGTAGCGCGACAGGGTGAAGCGCTGCACCTTGAACAGGTCCTCGGGGTAGCGCACGTGCTGGCGCAGCTCGGCGCTCATCTGCGAGGCCGGCGTGATGATGCCGGGGAACGCGCTGCTCCACGTCTTGAGCAGCGGGTCGTTGGCGTCCCACGCGTAGAGCTTCACCGTGCCGTCGTAGGCGTCGACCGTGGCCTTGACGGAGTTGCGCATGTAGTTGATCTTGTCGCTCGGCTGCTGGGCGATGACCCGGCGGTCGGTGGACGTGTCGCGCGTCATGTCGCCGAGGCTCTGGCTCTGCGAGTACGGGTAGTCGTTCGACGTCGTGTACCCGTCGACGATCCACTGGACCCGCCCGTCGATGATCGCCGGGTACGGGTTGCCGTCGAGCGTCAGGAACGGCGCGACCTTCTCGACCCTGTCACGCGGGTTGCGCACGTACAGGATCTTGGAGGCGTCGTTGATGTCGCCCGACAGGACGATGTTCGCCTCGCTGTACTTGGCGGCGTACAGGAGCCGGTTGAAGAACGAGCCGACGGGCACGCCGCCCTGGCCGGTGTAGGTGGTGTTCTTCTGGCCGGTGCCACCCGTCTCGGGGTAGTCGAGCTCCTGCGGGTTGTTCGGGTCGCCGCCGGCGATCACGTACTCGGAGGCCGACTCGTCCTCGCCGAAGTAGATGCGCGATTCCTTGAGCTTGGTGCTGTCGACCAGCGGACCGTTGACCGGCATGTCCTTGGCGTCGTACGCGGGCAGGCCGCCGGAGTCGACCTTGTTGCCCGGCGCGGCGACGAAGCCGTAGCCGTGGGTGTACTTGAGTACGCGGTTGATCCAGTTGTTCTGCTCCGTGGGCGGCCCCGTCAGCTCGCGCACGCCGACGATGTGGTCGATCAGCTTGCCCGTGTTGTCGGGGTAGCGGTCGACGTCGAGCGGGTCGGCGAAGCTGTAGAAGCCCCTGATGCGCTGCGTCTGCTCGTAGGTGGAGCCGAGCAGCGCCGGGTCCAGCAGGCGCACGCCGGAGACGGAGGTGTCGCCGTTGGCCTGGACGGCGGCCGGGTCGGCCTGCGCGTTGTACGTCTCGACCTCGACCTTGTCGATGTCGTACGCCTCGCGCGTGGCCTCGATGTTGCGCTGGATGTAGGCCGACTCCTTGCCCTGCTGGTTGGGCTTGACCTGGAACTGCTCGACCAGCGCCGGGTAGACACCGCCGATCAGGATGGCCGAGAGCACGAGCAGGCCGAAGGAGACGCCGGGCAGCATGCCGCCGGGCCTGAACACGCCGGCGAAGAACAGCGCGGCGCAGATCAACGCGATGATCGCGAGGATGGTCTTGGCCGGCAGCACGGCGTTGACGTCCGTGTAGGAGGCGCCGTGCACGTACCCGCGGTCGGAGAAGACCAGCCCGAACCGGTCGATCCAGTAGGCGACGGCCTTGAGCAGCACGAAGATGCCCAGCAGCACCGACAGGTGGACCCTGGCCGCCCTGGACGCGTGCACGCCGGGCGACTGCAGGCGGAAGCCGCCGTACAGGTAGTGCGTGATCGCCGCCAGGACGATCGAGATGATCACGGCGGTGAACAGGAAGTTCAGCACCATCCGGATGAACGGGTAGTCGAACATGAAGAACGAGATGTCCATCGCGAACAACTTGTCCTTCTGGCCGAACGACGCGCCGTTGCTGAACTCCAGCCACGTCTTCCACTGGCCCGCGAAGGAGGAGCCGGAGAAGATGGCCAGCAGCCCCATGCCGACGATGAAGATCAGCTTTCGGTGGGGGTCGAGCGCCATGCGATAGCGGTCGGCGCCGCTGCCGCCACCGAAGATCGCCGGCCCGAACATCGGGCGGGTCTTGAACGCCAGCAGCATGTTGCCGCCGGCGATGCCGACCATGAGCACCGCTCCGACCAGGAACAGCACGATTTGAGTCAGCACCATACCGCTGAAGACCGACGTGAAGCCGGTCGAGTCGTACCACAGATAGTCGGTATAGATGCCGGAGAATAGGAAGAACAGCGCCACGATCGCCACGAGGGCGATCGCCACAGGCAGAAGCAGTCGCGGTCGGCGGGGCAAGCGCATCGCCCTACCGGCTCCTGGGGTCCGGAAGCTCAAGGCCAACCCCTCGTCGTGATGAAAAACGGTCCGTGTCTGGCAACCTACACCGCTGTGCCAGCCCTACGACTAACGCACGGCGATCGCCAGAAGTTTCAGCCGGCCTCGCACGAGGGCACTTCGCCCTTGCCCGTGCGCAGCGCGTCGAGTGCCAGCACCGCCTGGTGCATCGTCTCCGCCTTCACCAGCCGCAGGCCGTCCGGCGCGGCGTTCAGTGCCTCCGCGCAGTTGCCCGGAGGGGTCAGGAAGACCGTGGCGCCGGCGTCCTTCGCGCCGATCATCTTCTGCGCGATGCCGCCGATGGCGCCCACCTCGCCCGTCGGCTGAATGGTGCCCGTGCCGGCGATCTTCTTGCCGCCGGTCAGCTCGCCGGGCGTCAGCTTGTCGAAGATGCCGAGCGAGAACATCAGGCCGGCGCTCGGCCCGCCGACGTCGCCGACGTTGATGTCCACGTCGAACGGGAAGTTGAACTTGGGCGCCATGGTCAGGCCGACGATGGTCTGCCCCTTGGGGCCGGCCACGGTCTGCAGGGTGACCTCGAGCTTCTGCTCGCCGCGCTTGATGCCGAGCACGACGTTCTCGCCGGGCTTGTGCGCCTTGACCGCCTTCTGGACGGTGTCGGAGTCCTTGGTCTCCTTGCCGTCGACCGAGATGATCTCGTCGTCCTTGCGCACCTTGCCGTCGGCGGGCTTGCCCTTCTCGGTGGACATCACGCCCACGCCCACGGTGTACGGGATCTTCAGCTCGGTCAGCGCGGCGGCGGTCGCGGAGTCCTGGGAGTTGGTCATCTCGACGACGTTCTCCTCCTCGACCTCCTCCGCGTCGCGGCCGGGAGCGAAGATCGTCTCCTGCGGGACCACCGCCACCGTCGGGTCGAGCCAGCCGCGCAGCGCCGTCAGCAGGTCGATCTGGGCCGCCGGGCCGCCCTGGTAGGCCACCGTGACCAGGCTCAGCGCGCCCGAGGTCGGGTAGGTCTGCCTGCCCTCGATCGAGATCACCGGCTTCTTGTCGACCTCGCCGATCGTGTTCTCCGTCGGGCCGGGGCTCAGCACGACGTACGGCACCGGGCGGAACGCGCCGATCACCCCGAGCGCGAGCACGAGGAATCCCGCGAGCAGCAGGGTCAGGGCGCGTCGTGACATGTCGATGAGCTTATTCGCCGGCGCCGACCCACTCGGTCTCGCCGTCGGCGAACACCTGGTGCTTCCAGACGGGGACCTGCGCCTTGAGGTCGTCGATCAGGCGGCGGGCCGCCTTGAACGCCTCGTCCCTGTGCGGCGCGGCCACCGCGACGATCACGGCGGTGTCGCCCAGCTCCAGATCGCCGACCCGGTGCACGGCCGCGATCGCCGTCACGGGGAAGTCGGCCGCGATCTTCTCCGCGACCTGGCGCAACCCGGCCTCAGCGGAGGGGTGGGCGGAGTAGGAGAGCCTGGTCACCGGCTTTCCGTGGTCCTGCTCGCGCACGGTGCCCACGAAGAACGCGGTGCCGCCCGCGGCGTGGTCGGCCACGGCTGCCAGCACCTCGTCAACGGAGAGCGAGGTGTCGCGAATGCCGAGCAAGCGGATGACGTCCACGAGAAAGACTCTAACCGTTCATCCGCGTCGCTTCTTACGTACTTGGCGGACGATCGCGGCGGTGCCGATCACGGCCACGGTGGCGCCGGCGGCGGTGAGCGTGGCCTCCTTGACCGGCAGGCGCCTGCCGACCACCGTCGTGCGGTTCTCCCGCAGCTCCAGGAGCTGCTCGAAGGCCGCTTCGTTCGTCCAGGACGGCTTCCAGCCGGCCTCCCGCAGCGCCGCGCAGTCGACCACCCACGGGTAGACGACGTAGTGCAGATCGGTCGCCGGGGCCGGGGTGATGCCGAGGCGGTGCAGGCGCTGCGCCGTGCCGAACGTCAGGCCCGCCGGGAGCTCCAGGCTTCTGATGCCCGACAGCTCCTCCACCTGCTCCTGCTCCAGCCAGCCGTCACAGCCGACCGCCACCACCCCGGTGACGGCGCCGCGCGCCGCCAGCTCCAGCGCGGAGACCAGGTCATCGATGTGGCAGAACTGCCAGTGCGGGCTGCAGCCCTTGACGGTCAGCAGCCTGGGCGACTCGAAGTGGCGGGTGATCACCGTGTCGACGCCGGGGCCGACGACGGCGGCCGGGCGCAGCACGGTCACCTCCAGGCCGGGATGGCTGCGCAGCGAGCGGCGTACCAGCGACTCGATCTCCAGGAAGTCGCCGACGACGCCCGTGTCGGGCTCGGCCGCCACCGGGGCGTCCTCCGGCAGCGGCACCTCGTTGTCGGGCGCGGCGCCGTACACCATCGCGCTGGTCACCAGCACGACCCTGCGCACGCGCGCGGCGGCGCTGGCCGTCAGCACCGTCTGGGCGGCCCGCAGGTTGTACGCCCGCCGCTCGGCGGGGTCGGAGTCGACGGCGTAGTCACCGGCCAGATGGACCAGGACGTCGATGTCGGAGATCCGGTTCGCCAAGAGCGGATCTCGTACGTCGATCACTCTCCACGTGGCTTCCTGGACGTCACCGCGTTCTTCGTCGATGGCCACCACTCTGCGGAAATCCGCGGAGTTCACGAGTCTCGCGAGCACCTCGCGGCCGAGGCCGGAGGCCGCGCCCGTTACGGCGACGACGGGTTGACGCGGGCGTTTCGAGGTAGGCACCAGGTCCTCACTTTGCACTGATCCGCCGTCGGACGACTAACGTGGCGGATGTGGATTCCTCCTCCATCCTGCATGAGGTAGACCGGTGACTGACCTGCCAGGTCGCGAAAACGACCCTAACGAGAACCCGTTCGCCATGTTCGGCAACCCTGAGCAGATGGCTCAGGCGATGCGCCAGTTCGCCGACATGTTGTCGGCGCCGCAGGGCTCCGGCCCCGTCAACTGGGACATGGCCAAGAACATCGCCAGACACGCCGTGGTCGCCGAGGGCGACCCGAGTGTCATGGAAGGCGAGCGCCGCCAGATCGTCGACGCGCTCAGCCTGGCCGACCTGTGGCTCAACGAGGCGACGACGCTGCCCAGCGGCGTGTCGACCCCGCAGGCCTGGAGCCGCTCCGAGTGGATCGAGAACACGATCCCGATTTGGCGCAAGCTTTGCGAGCCGATCGCGGAGCGCATGGTCGACACCATGGGCGGCGCGCTCGGCGGCTCCGGGCTGCCGCCCGAGGCCCAGCAGATGGCCGGGCCGCTGATGGGCATGCTGAAGCAGATGGGCGGCATGATGGTCGGCCAGCAGATCGGGCAGGCGCTCGGCTCGCTGGCCCGCGAGGTCGTCGGCACGACCGACATCGGCCTGCCGCTGTCCGACACGGCCGCGCTGCTGCCCGGCGGCATCGCGCACTTCAGCGACGGCCTGGAGATCCCGGCCGACGAGATCAGGCTGTACCTCGCGCTCCGCGAGGCCGCCCACCACCGGCTGTTCCAGCACGTGCCGTGGCTGCGCTCGCACCTGCTCGGCGCGGTCGAGGAGTACGCCAAGGGCATCACGGTCGACACCTCCGCCCTGGAGGAGCAGATCCGCGGGCTCGACATCAACAACCCGCAGGCCATCCAGGAGGCGCTGAGCGGGGGCAACCTGCTCAAGCCCGAGGAGACCGAGCGGCAGAAGGCCGCGCTGGCCCGGCTGGAGACGATGCTCGCCCTGGTCGAGGGGTGGGTCGCCACCGTGGTCGACAAGGCCGCGCAGGGCAAGCTGCCCTCCGCCGTGGCGCTCGGCGAGACCGTACGCCGCCGCCGGGCCACCGGCGGGCCCGCGGAGCTCACGTTCGGCACGTTGGTCGGGCTGGAGCTGCGGCCCAGGCGGCTGCGCGAGGCCGCCGCGCTGTGGCAGGCGCTGGAGAACGAGCGCGGGCTCGACGGCCGCGACGGGCTGTGGGACCACCCCGACCTCATGCCGACCGCCGAGGACCTCGACGACCCCGAGGCGTTCGTCCGCGGTGAGGCGGCGTGGGACATCTCACAGCTCGACAAGGGTCCCGATTCCGGCGAGGGCAAGGGCGACGAGGGTTGAGCCTGCTGCACGACGACGCGGTGGAGGTGCTGTCCGCCTGGGCCGCGCCGACGCCCGAGGAGGAGGCGCTGCGCGCCGAGTTCCTCGAGCACCTGCGCGCGCACGACGACGCGATGCTGCGCGAGTGCGTGCCCGGCCACCTGACGGCGACCACCGCGGTGTTGTCGCACGACGGCTCCAAGGTGCTGCTCACGCTGCACCCGAAGGCCAAGATGTGGCTGCCGATGGGCGGCCACTGCGAGATCTCCGACACGTCACTGGCAGCGGTCGCGCTGCGGGAGGCGTGGGAGGAGTCGGGGATCTCCGGTCTGGAGCTGCTGCCCGGCCCGCTCGCGGTGGACAGGCACGCCGTCTGGTGCCACCCGCCGCGCAGCTGGCACCTCGACGTCGAGTACGCCGCCGTGGCGCCCGCCGGGGCCGAGGCCGTGATCAGCGAGGAGTCGCTCGACCTGCGCTGGTTCCCGGTGGACGAGATCCCCGAGCTGTCCGACGAGGCGACACGGAGATTGGCCGCACGCGGACAGGCCGCGCTCAGCACGGGTTCGCGCATGCTTGGCTAGAGTCCGATTGCGTCGTTCCAAAAGGGGGGCCTGCGTGGAGACTTCTGCCGTCGGCGGCACGATCGTGACACCCGTACGCAAGCGCAGGAAGTTTCCCGCAACGGCACTGACCTGGGTCGCGGTGACACCGTTCGCCGCCTGGGCGGTGGCCAGGGTGGCCGGTCTCGAGCGTGGGTCGCTGCCCACGCAGCTCATGACCGCGACCCCGTACGCGGCGGCGGGCTCGCTCGTCCCCCTCCTGATCGCCGCGATCGGGCGCAGGCGGGCCGCGACCGCCGTCGCGCTGCTGTCGGCCACGGCGCTCGGCTTCAGCGTGCTGCCCAGGGCGCTGGGCACCGCGGAGGCCACCACCGGCAGGCCGTTCAAGGTCATGACGATCAACATGCTGTTCGGCAGGGCCGACATCGCGACGATCATGAAGCTGGTCCGGGAGTTCCGGCCCGACGTGCTGAGCACGCAGGAGCTGACCCCCGGCGCGGTCGCCGACCTCGACGCGGCCGGGCTCAAGGAGATCATGCCGCACCGGGTGCTGCAGGACGAGTGGAGCGCCGGCGGCAGCGGCCTCTACTCGGTGCATCCCGTCGAGGCGATCTGGGACGTCATGCCGCCCGTCGGGCACCAGATGCCCGCGGCGACGATCGCGCTGCCCGGCGGCAAGCCGATCGATTTCATCGACGCGCATCCGTTCCCGCCGCTGGGGCCGCAGGTGAGCGACTGGAACACGGCGCTCGAAGCCTTCCCCTCGGCCTCGGCCGACCGCATCCGGATCATCGCGGGCGACTTCAACGCCTCGCTCGACCACGCCGCCATGCGGGGGCTGCTGTCACGGGGTTACAAGGACGCGGCCGATCAGGTGGGCGCCGGGCTGATTCCCACCTGGCCGGCGAACAAGCGGGTGCCGCCGCTCATCACCATCGACCACGTGCTGGTTGATCAGCGGGTCGGGGTGCGGGAGGTCAGCGTGCGCGACGTGCCCGGCACCGACCACCGGGCCGTGCTGGCCGAGCTCAGCGTGCCCTGACCAGGGCCCTCGTGTTGTCCCAGCCCTCCAGGCCCGGGTCGAGACGCTCCACGTCCTGCGGGGTGCGCAGGCGGTGCCAGCCCGGGGTGGTGGCTATCCTGCGCGGGCCCGGCGCCTGGGCGCGCAGCTCCTTGACGACGTCGTACGCGTCCAGGTCGGGGTCGGCCCAGGGTGGGGCGGGCAGGGCGCAGGCCATGGCCACGGCGCCGCCGTTCTCCGACGGGCAGATCGTGATCTCGGCCCTGCCCAGTTCTCTGAACAGCTTGCCGATCAGGAGAGGGGGGAGGTCGGGGGCGTCGGCGCTCACGACACAGACCTGATCGACCTGGGTTGCTTGAGCTTCCTGACCTGCCTGGCCTGCCTGATCGACCTGAGCTGCCTGAGCTGCTTGAGCTGCTTGAGCTGCTTGATCGACCTGACCTGCCTGATCGACCTGAGCTGCCTGACTTGCCTGAACGACGTTGTTGACGCCCTCCTGGCCGGCCTGATCGACGCCGGCGACACGCTCCCGACCGGCCTGGAGCCGGGCCAGGATGTGCTTGAGCGGCTCGTCCTCGGCAACGGTGATGACCTCGGTGCCGGGCCAGACGATGTCGTCGAGGCCGGGAACGCTGGTGATCAGGACGGGGGTGACGAGCTCCAGACCCGCCACGACCTCGTAGGTGTCCTCCGCCACCGCCTCCAGGAAGCGCGCCGGATCGACGCCTGGGGGCGCGGCCTGCGCCATGTGCTGTCGTACCAGGACCGCGGCGATGCGCGTCAACACTCCTCCGGTGCCGTGTGGGCCGCCGCGGAGAACCCTTCCAGGAACCCGCGCGCCCGCTCCGCCTTCGGATACTGTTCTACCAGCGCCCAGAACTTGGCCCCGTGGCTGGGCACCAGCAGGTGCACCAGCTCGTGGATGATCACATAGTTGATGACCCATTCCGGCAGGCCCTTGAGCCTGGTGGAGATCCGGATCGTGCCGGTCTCCGGAGTGCAGGAGCCCCAGCGGTGCTGCTGGTTGTCGACCCAGCGCACGCTCACCGGGTCGGGCTCGCCGTTCAGATATTTCGCCGAAAGCTCCTTGGCTCGCTCCAGCAGCGCCTCGTCGGTCGGCCTTCGCCGGCTCTCCTTGGCGGCCAGCCGATCCAGCATCCGGCTCACCCATTCATCCGCGTCTTCGCCGCTCAGCCAGGCGGGCAGGAGCACGATCGTCTTGTCGCCGTCGCGGTATGCGGACACCGTACGCCGGCGACGAGAACTGCGACGAACCTCGACTGTCTCGGGGGGCACATATGCACGGTAGCCGAGACTGGCGAAATTCCACAGAGGGTGGACGTTGTTTCTGCTGGTCAGATGATTAAGAGCCGGTGAATTTGGGCATGCGCCTTTCCCGATGCGCGCTCAGGCCCTCGATCATGTCGGCGGAGACCATGGTCACGGGCTGAGCCAAGGATTCCCACCTCAGAGCGGCTTCCAGGTCTTGATGGTCTTGGTTGAGGGCTACTTTCGTGAGCCTTGTGGCAATCGGCGCGTTCTGGGCGATCTTCGTAGCGATGCCGCCCACTTCCGACATTAGGTCATTTTTCGGGAAACTTTGATTTACTAGCCCTTTATCCGCTGCTTCCCTCCCGGTCACTGTCCGGCCCGCCAGCAGCATCTCCCGGGCGAGGCCGGGCGCCCTTCTCGGCAGCAGATGCGTGGCCGCCATGCCCGGGTGCAGACCCAGGGACGTGAACGGGGCCAGCAGCTTGGCGTCGTCGGCCGCGTACACAAGGTCGCAGGCCAGCGCCACGCACAGCCCCGCACCCACCGCCGGTCCGTTGACGGCGGCGACCGTGGGGATCTCGAGCTCCGTGATCATCAACCAGGTGCGGTAGAAGTCGAGCATGCGCTCGCGCAGCCGGGGCACCGGCTCGGCGCCGCGCTCGCCGATCCACGACAGGTCGCCGCCGGAGGAGAATGCCGACCCCGCGCCCGTCACGACCACACAGCGGGCGTCCCGGTCTGTGGCCAGATCGGTCATGGTCGCGCGCCATTCGGCCGTCATGGTGTCGGTCATGGCGTTGCGCATGTCGGGACGGTTGAGGGTGATGAGTACGACCCCGTCGTCTTTGCGATCAACTGAGAGCTCGTTCATGCGGGGAAGCGTAACCCGCGCGGGTTGCCATGCGGCGTGGTCATTTACTTCATCCACAGGCCGAGCACCCATTCCTGAAGTTATCCACATCCGCCACCGAACCCGCTCGGGATCTTGCCCAGTCGTGGAAGCCTTTCCCGCCATGAGGCCACGTGTGAAGCCCACCCTGCGACGCATTCTCCGCGACGAGCGCACCCTCCAACTCGGCGTCCACCCCCTCCGCGCGGTCACGCTGAGCGGCCTTACCGAACCGGTGCTGGAGTGGGTCGAGGGCCTCGACGGCACCCGCGATCTGGAGACCGTCCTGCGGGAGGCGGCCCTCGCGGGCCTCGACGAGTACCGCGCCCGCTCCCTCCTCGACCAGCTCGCCGCCCAGGGCGCCCTCCACGACGCCGCCACCGGCCCCGGCGCCCTGCGCGACCTCCCCCTGGCGGAACGCGACCGCCTCAAACCCGAGCTGAACGCCCTCGACCTCGGCTCCACCGCCCCCGACGGCATGATCGCCCTCTTCGAGCGCCGGCGGCGCTCGCGCGTGCGGGTGTACGGGGCCGGTCGCGTCGGCGCCCAGATCGTCGCCCTGCTCGCCGCCGCCGGTGTGGGCCATCTCCGGGTCCTCGATCCCGAGGAGACGCGTCCCCAGGACATCACGCCTGGGGGGCTTTCATGGGCGGAGGTGGGCTTGTCCCGGGAGGACGGGGCTGTGGCGGTCGCGAGGCGGTTCACGGCGGGGGGTGGCATGCCGATGGAGAGCGACGAACCTACGGCCGAGGAGTATCGGGAGGCTCTCGATATCGCCGGTGTCCCTCCTGTGCCGCCCGGCGACCCTGACGGCGTACGGCCTCCCAGGGCCTCGTCCTCCGGCGGCCGGTCCTTCGGGAGGCCGCCGGTGAGGGGTGGCGGGGCTGCGGCCTCCCGGTCCGGCGCCTTGCCGCGTGGTGCAGGTGGTGGCGGCGTCCCCTCCGGCGCTCAGCCCACCGCCTCACCGGCCCTCCGAAGCACCAGCTCCACACCCCCTCAAGGCGCCCGCACCACGCCGCCCGGTGCCCGCACCACACCCCCGCCAGGCGCCCGCACCACGCCGCCCGGTGCCCGCACCACACCCCCGCCAGGCGCCCGCACCACGCCGCCCGGTGCCCGCACCACACCCCCGCCAGGCGCCCGCTCCACACCTGCACAGAGCACTCGCGCCACCCCATCGCCAGGTGCCCGCACCGCGCCTCCACGGGACGCCCGCGCCGCGCCTCCGGGCGACGCCGGGAACAGAATGTCCCCCAGTCCCTCGTCCGCCGCCCCGCCCGCGAAGCGAAGCACCGGCGGCACGCCCGCGCGATCACGCGGCACCGCCTCACCCCAGAAACCACCCAGCCCTGCCGAGGAGCGGTGCCGGCCGAGCGCCAAGGCGGTGGCCGGCGGGACCTTCCTCGGCGACAAGTCCGACCGACCGGACCTCGTCATCCTCTCCCAGGTCGGCCCACTGGACATGCTGCTGGTCAACGACCTGAACGCCCTGCGCATCCCCCACCTCCTGGTAGCCGCCTTCGAAGGTCACGGGATCGTGGGCCCACTCGTCCTCCCCGGCGACACGGCGTGCCTGCACTGCCTCGACCTCACTCGGCGCGACCGCGACCCGTACTGGCCGATCGTCACGACCCGCCTGGGCGGCTACCCGCCGGGAGAGATCGCGTGTGACGTGGCCCTCGCGACCGTCGTCGCAGCCCAGGCCTCAGGTCACGCGCTCGCTTTCCTCGACGGCAAGGAGCCCTCTGTGACCAACGGCACAATGGACGTAACCCCTGATTGGCGCTGGAGAAGGCGGTCGTGGAAGGCACACCCTCAATGTCGTTGTATGCGAAACAATCCATATTCGCTAAGAATGGTCATGGCACCTGACCGCGACTGACGTGCTCAGAGAACGACCACGAAGGGGGGAAGCGGTATCTCGCCGAGGTTCCGCGCATCAGTGTGAGCGATCTTCCGCGCCGTGCTGTCACGCGTTCGGCCAAACTGGCCACCCTTCCCATCAGCTTCGCAGGTCGCGCCGCCCTGGGGCTCGGCAAGCGCATCGGAGGCAAGTCAGCGGAGCTGGTGGCCCAGGAGGTCCAGCAGCGCACCGCCGAACAGATCTTCAAGGTGCTCGGCGAGCTCAAGGGCGGCGCCATGAAGCTGGGCCAGGCCCTGTCCATCTTCGAGGCCGCGCTGCCCCAGGAGATCGCCGGCCCCTATCGCGCGACCCTGACCAAGCTTCAGGAAGCCGCCCCGCCGCTGCCTGTCTCGACGGTGCACAAGGTTCTGGCGGAGCAGCTCGGCGATGACTGGCGGGAGCACTTCCTGTCGTTCGACGACCGTCCGACGGCCGCCGCCTCGATCGGCCAGGTACACAAGGCCGTGTGGCACGACGGCAGGGAGGTGGCCGTCAAGATCCAGTACCCGGGAGCGGGCAAGGCGCTGCTCGGCGACTTCTCCCAGCTCGCCCGGCTGGGCAAGCTGTTCGGCGTACTGCTGCCGGGCCTCGACATGAAGGCCCTGCTGGGCGAGCTGCGCGAGCGGGTCGCGGAGGAGCTCGACTACCTGCGCGAAGCCGAGGCCCAGCACGCCTTCGCCCTAGAGTTCCACGAGGACCCCGACTTCCACATCCCGGACGTCGTGGCGGCGAACGAGATGGTGCTGGTCAGCGAGTGGATGGAAGGCACCCCGCTGTCGCGCATCATCGCCGAGGGCACCCAGGAGGAGCGCGACCACGCCGGCCTGCTCTTCGTCCGCTTCCTCTTCTGCTCCCCCGCCCGCGTCGGCATGCTCCACGCCGACCCGCACCCGGGCAACTTCCGCGTCCTGCCCAACGGCAAGCTGGGCGTCCTCGACTTCGGCGCCGTCAACCGGCTCCCCGAGGGCTACCCCAAAGCCTTCGGCCAGCTCACGCGCATCTTCAACCAGGGCGACATGCAGACCGTCATGGCGGGCCTGCGCCAGGAAGGCTTCATCCGCGAGGACATCGACATCGACCCTGACGCGCTACGCGCCTTCCTCGCCCCGTACGTGGAGCCGACGGCGGTGGAGGAGTTCACGTTCAGCCGGGAGTGGCTCCAGGCGCAGGCCGCCAGCGTCGCCGACCTCCGGCCCACCAACGTCATCCGCCAGCTCAACCTCCCGCCGTCGTACGTACTCATCCATCGGGTGCATGCGGCTGGGATCGGGGTGCTGTGCCAGCTCGGTACGACGGCGCGGTTCCGGGATGAGGTGATTCGCTGGGTGCCGGGGTTCGCCGACGACCCAGATGATCAGCCGCTGCCGATCGGCTGAACGCGTCTCTTGGCGCGGGCTGGCTGGGGGTCAACGTGTCGCTCGGCGCAGGACTGCGCGCCAGCACACTTGCACGCCTCCAGGCCAGCGCACATGTACGCCCCTACGTCTACGACTCGTACACCTCCAACACCCGCGCACTCGTACACCTCCAACACCCGCGCACTCGTACGCCTCCGGGTCTGCGCAGTTGTGGGCTGGTGAACCTGCGCGCTTGGGTTGTGGCGGGGCGTGACGGTAGCGGTGGGCCTCACGCAGAGTCTGTGCTGGTGAGGGCAAGCGTCGCCGGCGTGAGGGACGGCCGGCGTGGCTTGGACTGGCAGACTGCGCGCAACCGCGCCCGGCCTCGGTGTGCCTAGCCCGGCGGCGATGGCGAGAAGGGGGAGTTTGCGGGATGCACTGTTGACCGATGACTACTCTGTGTAATTATACGAGTGCAAACCGTTACTCTCTCTTGGGAGGATGCAGATGCACCGTTCCGCGCGCCTGTTGGCGGCCACCGCCCTGGCCACCGTAGGGCTGTTCGCGACCGCGCCCGCCGCGAGTGCCGTCGTCGATCCGGTTCGTGCCGGGGAGTGTCTGGCGTCCCGTGCGGGTGAGGTGTCGACCTCGGTGGATCCGTCGCTCAAGGGGCTTCCCGTTGAGTTGACCGCCGTGAGTTGCATCGCTTCTCCCTGAGTGCATGCCGCCGTCATGGAGTGCGGGCGGGTGGCGCGGTCGTTCGGTGATCGCGTACTGGAGCCGCGCGAGTGGGCGGCGGGTTGGCAGAGCCGTTCGTCGGCGGCGTTCCCGTCAGGTCTTCGATCTTCCGCACGGACCTCATGGGTGACAGACGGCGGGCGGCTCGTTGGCTGGCTGGCAGGACACACGCTCGCACGTGCCCTGCCAGCCAGCGTCATTTTGCGCGCCGGTCAGGTCAGGCCCGAGAGAAGGGCTCGGAGGCCGTCGGCGAGGATGCGCTCGCCTTCCTCCTTGGAGTTGAGGAACCAGCCTGGTAGCGGGGTGCGGAGGGAGCAGGTGAGCTCGATGCTGACGAGGCCGTGGATGGTCGTCCAGACGAGGTAGGCCGAGCGTTCCGGGTTCGTGGAGTGGATGGCGCCGGTGGCGGCGGCTGCTGTGGTGGCCTCGACGAGCAGGCCGAAGCAGCGGCGGAGAGCGTCGGTGCGTCGCTCCGGTGAAGGGTCGAAGTCAGGGAGCGGGCGCTCGAACATCAGCGCGTAGAGGGCTGGGTCGCTCAGGGCGAACTGCCTGTAGCCGTAGCCCACCGCCATGATTCTGGACAGCGGGTCGGTGTGGCCGTTGAGGGAGTTGGTCATCGCCTCGTGGAGGAGGCGGGAGCCGTGCTCGTAGATCGCCTCCAGTAGGCCGGCTCGGCCGCCGAAGCAGGTGTAGATGCCCATGGTGGAGGTGGCGGCGGCGTCCGCTACGCGGCGGAGGGTGAGGTAGGGCGCGCCTTGTTCGCGCAGGACGCGCATGGCGGCGTCCAGGAGGTTGTGGCGCAGTGCGCCGAGTTCTTTCGAGGTGCTTACGGCTCTCGGCACCTTCTCACTTTATCGGGTGATAACGCGCATCATAACAAGCGTTATCGGTGGAGGAGCGAGGCGAGGTCCGTATGAGGCAGAGGGTGCCGGAGAGTCGCGGGAGGGCTGCGGGAGGGGGTGCCGGACGGGCGCGTGAGCCGAAGGGGCGCGGGTTGCCGGGGGTGCACGATGCCCAGGGGCCGCGGGATGCCGGAGGCGCGGGATGCCGGAGGAGCGCGGGTGCGAAGGGCGCGGGTGCGTGAGGGCGCGGGTGCGTGAGGGCGCGGGTGCGTGAGGGCGCGGGTGCGTGAGAGGGGACAGTGCCCCAGGAGGGGCGGAGGAGGAGGCGGCAAGGGAGGTGGCGGTGTAGAAGGAGGCGGCCGATAGAAGAGGCCGAAAGAGGAGGCAGCGAGGGGCCCGCTAAGGGGCCGCGCTCGCCAGGACGATCGTGCGAGCCAAAGCCGTGCGAGGCAAAGCTATGCAGGCCGGGGCCGTGCGAGCCGGAGTCGTGCGAGCCGGAACCGAGCGAGCCAGAACCGAGCGAGCCAGGGGCCGCTGTCGCCAAGGAACGGTGCTCCCCCTGGCTGAGGTGGTGCAGGGATCTCGTTGGGGACTCGTCAAAAAGGCCAAAGCAGCGGAGGCCTCCAGAGGAAAGCCGAAAGACCAAGAAGAACGCAGAAAAGCTCAGAAAGGAAGTCGTTCCATGAGTGTTCAACGAGTCGCCGCGGTGGCAGGGTTCATCTGCGCCGTGTTACTGATCGTCAACGCCGCCCGACGGGCCGGGTTACTGGCAGAGACAGCGTTCACCCACGCCATCGCCCCCTTCGCGGCCCTGACCGGCCTGCTAGCGATCACCGGCATCTACCTGTTCATCCGCGCCAAGTCAGGAACGCTGGGCCTGGTCGGGTACGTGCTCAACTCGGCCGGCCTGGCCGGGGCGTTCGCCGTCGAGTACACGTTGCACTTCGTTTTCCCGTACCTGGGCGGCGGGGTCGTGAGCGGGCTGCTGGCCGGTGGGACGGGGCGGGCGTTTCTGGTGACGTCGGCCGTGCTGCTGGTGGGGGTGGTGACGTTCGGGGTGGCGGCGGTCAGGAGCGGGGTCATGCCGGTGGTGGCCGTGGTGCTGTACGTGGTGGGCATGGTGCCCGGGTCGTTGCGGAACCTGGTGCCGGAGGCGGTCTATCTGGGTGGGCTGGTGATGGCGGCGGTCGGGGTCGCGTGGATGGCGGTGCGGCTCTGGACGACAGCGGAAGAGGATGCGGCGGGGGGGGGGGGGGGGGGGGGGCGGGAGGGGGGGGGGGGGGGAAAGGGGGG
>NZ_VSEY01000088.1 GCF_008086045.1 Nonomuraea sp. PA05
CGCCTCGCCCTCCGCCTCGCCCTCCGCCTCGCCCTCCGCCTCGCCCTCCGCCTCGCCCTCCGCCGGCCTGCGCCCGCGACCACCAGCCCGCCCGGCCCGCACCTTCCCGGCCCCCACCCCCCTGACCACAGCCCACCCATCCCCGGCCACATCCCGCCGCGCCTCCCCGACAGCCGGCTACCGCCCCACCCCGCTCCCCCCGGGAGCACTCACCACGGTCCTGGCAGCAGCCTGCGCCCCCTTCCCGTCCGACCTCCCCGGCGCCACCACCGCCCTGTGCCTGCTGGCCCTCCGCGTGCCGGACCTCCCCCGAGGCGCCTACTGGTACGACCCCGCCCAGCACACCCTGACCACGATCACGACCCACCTCGACGCCGTGACCACGGGACCGCTGCTGCCCAACACCCGCCTGGCCCTGCGCGGCGCCGCCGCCGTCCTGATCCCGGCAGGCGACCCCCTGTCGGGCGCGGCGACGTTCGGCGACCGCTGGTACCGCATGCAGCAGCTGGAGACAGGCCTGCGCACCCACCGCGCCACCCTCGCCGCCACCGCGCTGGGCCTGTCCGCCCGCATCCACTCCGACGGCGCGAACGAGACCACCGACGAGGTCCTCGGCCTCACCGGAACCCCCTTGAGGAGCCTGTCCTTCCTGGCGATGGGCACCCCACCGACCGGCGGGCCCCTGGTGACCCGCCCGATCCCGGCCCCGTCCACGAGGAGGTGACGCCCACCCCGACGACAGCGTGACCATCCGTAGCAGAACACGCACACAAGAAGGAGACACCCATGTCCAGTGAGAACCTCAAGCTCGACCTGCGCGGCCTGGAGATCGACTCGATCGACGTCGTGTCGGCCGACTCCATCGTGGCGGAGGGTCACGGCACCATCGAGACCGGCGCCTCCTCCTCCCCGGGCTACTGCTCGTCGTACCTGACGGCGATGAGCTGCTGGGCTCCGGAGCTGTAAGGCCGGCGTCGGCCCTCCGGTGAGCCGCGCACGGCCACCGGGATGACGAGCAGGGCCGAGGGCGCCCGTGCCGTGGGCGCCCTCGGCCCCTGACGAACCCTTCAAGGAGCGCGTTCCATTGACCCAGGTAGCGCACGCCGTCCCCGTCGCGGGGGACGGCGACTCTGCGAGGCTCGCTGACCCCGATTATGCACTGTCGCCCGTTCTGGCCGTCCGCGTCGCGGGGCTGCCGGTGTCCGCGCTGGACCGGATGCGCTGCGTCCGGACGTGGCGGCTGGTGGACGAGCTCGCGAACGCCTCGTCCCGGCTGCGGCGCGAGGGCGCGGAGCTGTCCGTCCCGCTGCACGAGGTGATCGGCGGCGTGGCGGCGGGCCCCGTCAAGGCGGGGCTGGTGGCGCTGCGGCGCGCGGTGTTCGCGGGACGGGACCCCGGCGGCCGGGCGACGTCCGGCGAGGTGCTGGCGGCCCTGCCCCCGCCCCTGGCCGCCAGGATCGGCGCGTGGGCCGCGCTGCGGCGGCGCGCCGGGGAGTTGCGCGCGGCGCTGCCCGCCGTGCTGGCGGAGGAGTCCCGCGAGAAGACGGCGGTGCTGCGCGAGGCGGTGTCCGACGCCGGGTTCCGGCACAGCCTCGCCCAGGGCAGCGCGGTGCTGGCCGGCCGGCTCGAAGCCTGGCTCGCCGGCCCCGCCGACCGCCCGCCCGACCGCCAGGAACTGCTGCGGCTGGCCCGCTACCTGGCCAGGGCGAGCGTCAAGACCAGCCCGTACGCCACGTTCACGCTCAGCGGCCTGGGGCGGTGGGAGGCCGGCGGGCCCGCCGTGCGGACGTGCGGCGAACCGTCCTGGCTGGTCATGGCGGAGCTCGACCGGGCGGTCCTGCGCCCGCTGTGGGCGGTGCTCACCCGGCACCGGCGGGTACGCGAACGGGCCCGGCTCCGCGTCAACCCGTCCGCCGCCGACGACGGCCACCGGATCTGGTTCCTCAGCCCCGGGCACGGCGAACCCCTCTCGGCGGTCCCCGCCACCCCCGGGGTGCGGCAGGCCCTCGCCTGGGTGCGTGACCGGCCCGCCGCCACCCTCGCCTCGGCCCCCGGCATCGAGCCGCTGGCGGAGGCGGGGCTGCTGGAGTACGTTCCGCCGTACGACGAGCAGGGCGCGGATCCGGTGGGGGAGCTGGCGTCGTGGCTGGCGCAGGACGGTCCCGCGCCGTACACGCAGGCCGTGCTCCGGGTCGCCGAGGCCCTGCGCACCACCACCGACGACGCCGAGACGGCCGGCACCGTGCGCGCGGCGCTGCGGGAGGTGCTGCCACCGGGCCCGTCCCTCCCCGACAAGAACCTGCTGTGGCACAGCGCCGTCATCCCCGCCACGGCCGGCCGGCTGAACGCGACCGCCTGGCGCCCCGTCTGCGACGACCTCGACGCCCTGCGCGGCCTGCTCGGCCTGTTCGACCCCGACCTTCCCGTCAAGATCGCCGCCACCGCGTTCTTCCTGGACAGGCACGGCCCCACCGCCCGGATCCCGGCCGTGGACCTCTACCGCGAGATCCACACCGCGGCGCCGGGCGAGGGCGGGGCACTGCTGCGTGCCATGCTGCGCGACCCGGTCGCGGGCACCCGCGCACTCCCCGGCACAGAACCGCCACCGGGCCTGAAACGCCTCACCGAACTGCGACGCGGCTTCTGGGAACGCATCGGCGCAGGACCCGGCGCGGGCTCTGCGGGCGGTGTCGGCGGTGCGGCCGGTGCAGGCGGCGGGGGCGGCGCGGAACCTGGCGCCTCAGGGCCGGCCGTGGTGGACCTGACGGCCGCCCGCCTGACCGCCCTGGCGCAGGACTGGCCGGGCTTCATCCGCCCGCCCGGCTCGATCTGCTGCTACCTCCAGGCCGTACCCGGCCCCGACGGCATCCGCGCGGTAGTGAACTCGATCTCCGCCGGCTACGGACGCGGCCTGTCCCGCCTGCACCGCCTCGTGACCCTGACAGGCGGCGAGGCCCCGCCCGCCGAGCACTTGCGTGCCGGGCAGGGAGACGTCCTGGTGGCCGAATGCCGCGGCCTCGCCGGCGGCGGCCTCAACGTCCGCCCCGCCACCGCCGACCTGGCCCTCGACCATCCCTTCACCGCCCCCGACGCGACCCTCCCGCGCGTCGCCCCCGCCGGCCTGACCGTCGGCTACGACCCCGCACAGGACCGCGTCGTGCTGTACGACGGCGCGGGCCGCCAGGTCCGGCCGGTTCACCTGGGGATGACCGCGCAGTACTGGTTGCCGCCATGGCTGCAGTTCCTGATGAGGGCGTTCGGCGAGCCGTCCACGGCGATGGTGCCCGGATGGGTGTTCCGCACCAGGAGCGAGCCGCCGGTCGAGGGGGCGGTGGAGCGGTGGCCGAGGATGGACGTCGGGCGGCTGACGGTCGCGCGGGCCGCGTGGCGGATGCGGGCCGGGCTGTTCCCTGCGCCGGGCAAGGGGGAAGGCGAGGCCGCGTACCTGCTGAGGCTGGCCGGGTGGCTGGCGGAGCACGAGGTGCCTCGCCGGTTCTTCGCCCGGGTGGTGGACCTGCGGGGCGGTCTGCTGGCGGGCCTGCTGAGCAAGGACCGCAAGCCCATGTACGTGGACGTCACGGACCCGCTGCTGCTGACCGGCTTCGTCCGCACGCTGCGCGACCCGGAGGCGCTGCTGGTCCTGGAGGAGGCGCTGCCGGACCCCGCGCAGGCCCCGCGCTACGGCACGGACGCCCGCGTCACCGAGTACGTGGTGCAGCTCTCCGCGAAGCCGGGCCGATGACGGCCGAAGACCGCTGGGTCAGCGCGCACCTGTTCCACTTCGGCGACCTCGACCCCCTGATCACCGACGTGGTGCACCCCCTGACACGCGAGCTGGCCGCGGACGGCACGGTCCGCCACTCGTTCTTCCTGCGCTACTGGGAGGGCGGCCAGCACGTACGCCTCCGCCTGGAGGTGCCGGACCGCACACGCGCGGGCCACGTCCGGGAAATGATCAGCTACCGGGCGGCAGCCCACTTCACCACCCACCCGTCCCCCCAGGTCGACCCGGCCGCCTACCGCGCCTTCGCCACCGCCATGGCCCGCGGCGAACGCCGTACGACCTACGACGAACATCTCCACCCGCCGGGCTCGGTGGCGTTCATCGGCTACCGCCCCGAGTACGACGCGTACGGCGACCCCGCCTGCGTGGCCGCCGCCGAACGGCACTTCGCCCTGTCGAGCCGCCTGGCCCTGGACGTGTTGCGCGCCGGCACGGACCTGGGCAGGCGCACGGCGATCGGCCTGGCGGCCCTGACGATCGCGCTCGCCGTCTGCGAACCGGACCTGCCCGCCGCCGCCCGCCGCCTGGCCACGGCCACCCGTGAGGCGTCGTCCGAGCTGGAAGCGGACTGGCGGCGCCGCGAGCCCGCCCTCCTCGCCCAGACCCGGACCCTGTGGGCCACCCCGCACCACGCCGGCCCCCTCCTGTCCGAATGGGCCGCGTCCCTGCGCACCCTGCGCGCCGACCTGGACGCCCTCCACGCCGCCGGCCGCTGCGCCCCTCTCGACTCGGGCTCCCCGCACGCCGTCCTGGCCGTCGCCGCCCCGCAAGCCCGCCGCACGGTCTCGTTGATCCTCATGCGCTGCGTCCATCTGTTCCACAACCGCCTGGGCCTGCGCGCCGCGGCAGAACAGCACACGACGTTCCTGGCGGCCCGCGCCGTCGCAGGCCTGGCCGATCCCCGGAGGTGGTCCCCCTGACCCGTTCACCCGCCCCCCACGACGCTCCCGCCTGGCACAGCGTGCACGTCCACTACCACGCGCCCGACAAGGACGGCCTGCTGCTGGACGCCGTCCGCCCGCTGCTGGACGGCCTGCGCGGCGAAGTGGCGGCGGCGTACGTGCTGCGCCACTGGCGGCAGGGCCCGCACCTGCGGATCAACGTCAAGGCGCCCCCGCCCGTCTGGCGGCGGGTGGTGCGCCCGCGCGTGGACGAGACCGTCGGCGCCTACCTGCGCGAGCACCCGTCCACGACCGTGCTGGACCCGGCCGCGAGCCTGCCCAGGCACCGCCTGCTCGCCATGCGCGAGCAGGAGCGCGGCCCGCTCACGCCGTGGCCGCCGGACAACTCGATCCGCGACGCGCCGTACGACTCCCGCCGCCACGTGCTGGGCAGCGACGAGGAGGCGGACCTCCTGGCGTCCTTCTACACGGACGCGACCCCGCTGCTGTTCGGCATGCTGGAGCACGTGCGGGCGGGCCGCGACGGCAGGACGGGGCTGGCGCTGAGCCTCATGCTGACCATCGCGCACACGGCGCGCCGCATCGACCGCAGCTACCTGTCGTTCCGCATGCACGCCGAGGGCTACCTCACGTGGGCGGCCGACCCGGCGCGGGCCCGCGCGTCGTTCGAGCGGGCCTTCGCCGGGCACCGCACGGCCCTGACGCGCCGCGTGCGCGACGTCGTCGCCTGCCTGGACGACGTCGCCGCCCCGCCCGTCCCGTTCGTCCGGGAGTGGGCGGCGCTGCTGGAGCGGTACCGGCCGCGGGTGGCGGCGCTGATGGAGGACGGCAGGCTCGTCCAGCCGACGGTCGAGCCTGGCGAGGCCTTCCAGCCGAGGCCGGGCGACCCGCCCCCGCCGGGCCACCGCGACCCCAGCGAGCTGCAACGCCTGGTCTTCGACAACCCCGCCTACCACGAGGCGATCTTCGCCACGCCGGCCTTCCGGCGTTACCGGGTGCTGCTCAACTACACGTACCTGCACCTGACGCGGCTCGGGCTCACCCCGCTCGACCGGTTCATGACCTGCCACCTCCTGGCGGACGCCGTGGAGGAGGTCTACGGCCTGTCGGGGCTGGACACGCTGCGCCGCTTCAGCGAAGTCTCATGACCAGGTGACGGGCAGCGAGTGCACGCCGAAGACGAGCATCTCGTCGCGCACCGGCACCTGCTCGGCCGGCACGGCCAGGCGCAGGCCCGGCAGGCGGGCGAGCAGCTCGCCCAGCCCGATCCGCAGCTCGATCCTGGCGAGCTGCTGGCCCAGGCACTGGTGCACCCCGTGCCCGAAGGCCAGGTGCGGGGTGCGCGCGCGGCCCAGGTCGAGCGCGTCGGGGTCGGGCCAGTGCCGCGGGTCCCGGTTGACCTCGGGGGTGGCGATGACGACGGTGGCGCCGGCCGGCAGGTCCACGCCGCCCAGCGTCACCGGCTCGGTGGCGACCCGGCTGACCCCGAGCTGGATGATCGACAGGAAGCGCAGCAGCTCCTCCACCGCGTTGTCGATCAGGCCGGGGTCCGCGCGCAGCGCCGCGAGCTGCTCCGGGTGCTGGAGGAGCGCGAACGTGCTCAGGCCCAGCATGTTAGCCGTGGTCTCGTGGCCCGCGGTGAGCAGGAGCAGGGCCATGTCGGTGAGCTGCGCGTCCGTCAGGGGCGGGTCGGCGTCGTGGACGAGGCCCGACAGGAGGTCGTCGGCCGGGTCGGAGCGCTTGGCCGACACCAGCCGCCGCATGAACGCGTGCAGCTCGCCGCGCGCCGCCAGCTGCTCCTGCGGGGTCGAGGTCGCGCTCAGCCCGACCGTCGTGCGCTCCTGGAACTCCGCGCGGTCGGCGTAGTCGACGCCCAGCAGCTCGCAGATGACCAGCGACGGCAGCGGCAGTGCGAACGCCGGCACCAGGTCGGCCCGCGTGCCCGCCGCCCGCATCGCCTCGATGTGCTCGACCGCGATCTCCCGCACCCGCGACTCGAGCTGCCGCATTCGCCGCACCGTGAACTGGCCCGTCAGCGCCCGCCGCAACCGGGTGTGCTCCGGCGGGTCCATGAAGACGAACGCCCCGTCCTCGCGCTCACCCCGCGGCGGCTCCGCGGGCGGCCGGAGCGAGGTGGCGTCGCGGTGGCGCATCTTGTCGGCGCTGAACCGCGCGTCCGACAGCACCGCGCGGGCCTCGTCGAAGCCCGTCACCAGCCACGCCCGCGCGCCGTTCAGCAGGTCCACCGGCCGGACCGGTCCCTGCCCGCGCAGGCCCGGCGGCGGGGCGAACGGGCCGGCCCCCCGCTCCACCATCTCCGCGGGCAGGATGCGCCGCATTCCCGCGGTGCTCACGCTCGACGACTTCTCCGCCACGCCGCTGTCGGTCATCAGGGGTCCTGTTCTCGATTAGGGTACGTACCCGTATCTAACGCTGGACACCGTAGATCACCGAGTTAAGATACGCAACCGATTCTCAAGCGGGGAATGAATGACGCTGACGGGATGGGCGACGACCGCGTTTCCCTACCAGTAGGCAAGGAAAACTAGGGGGGTCAAGAGACGCGAGCGATCCACGGCGTGGCCTAGCATGCCAGCATGCAGACTGCCGCGGGCGTGGTGCTTGCCGGAGGGCGCTCCACCCGGATGGGGCGGCCGAAGGCCTGGCTGGAATGGCACGGATCGACCCTGCTCTACCGGGCCGCCGCGGTGCTGGCCAGAACGGTGGACGGCCCCGTCGTCGTGGTCGCCGCACCGGGGCAGGAGCTGCCGCCGCTGCCCGCCGGGGTCACCGTCGCCGAGGACCCCGTCGAAGGGCTGGGCCCCATGCAGGGCCTGGCCGTCGGGCTCGCGGCGGTCGCCGGCCGCGCCGAGACGGCCTTCGTGTGCTCCACGGACATGCCGTTCCTGCACCCCGCCTTCGTCCGGCGGGTCCTGGACGCCCTGACCCCGGGCACGGACGTCGCGCTGCCCGTGGCCAGAGGGTTCCGGCAGCCCCTCGCCGCCGGCTACCGGACCTCCCTGGCGGGGCTGGTCGCCGGGCTGCTGGCCGAGGGGGATCTGCGGCCGGGCATGCTGTTCAAGCACTGCGAGGTGGTCCAGCTCGGCGACGAGGAGCTGCTGGCCGATCAGCGGCTCGCCCGGGTCGATCCGGCGCTGGAGTCCGTGGTGAACGTCAACTCGCCGGAGGACTACGCGGCGGCCAGGGACCGGGAGCCGCCCGAGGTCACGGTGGAGCGGTTCGGGGCGCTGGCCAGGAACGGCGGGCACCGGCCGCACGCCGTGCGGGCCGCCACGCTCGGTGCCGTGGCCGCCGCCGTGGGGCTGACCCTCGACCGGCACGTGGTGGCGGCGCTCAACGGCGACCAGGTCACCCGCGAGGCGGCCCTGCCCGTGGTGGCCGGTGACACCGTCGCCTTCCTGTCGGCGGACGCGGGCGGCTGAGCACGTCCGTCACCGGTCGTGCCGCGTCGTAGAGTCGGGACATGGCGCCTGGCGGATTCTTCGGACAAGCGTTGCTCATCGACGTCGCCGGCAACCGTGCGACCACCACCCCCTACGACCTGAACGACCGCGTCCTGCGCGCCTACCTCGGCGGCGTTGGCCTGGGCACCTGGCTGCTGCACCGCCTGGCACCCCCCGGCGCGGACCCTCTGGCCCCGGAAGCGCCCCTGGCCTTCGTCTTCTCCTCGCTGGTGGGCACCCCCCTGACGACCAGCGCCAAGTTCGCGGTGGTGGCGAAGTCGCCGCTGACGGGCCTGCTGACCGACGCCCTGGCCTCCAGCCAGTTCGCCATCGCCGGCAAGCTGACCGGCCACGACGCGATCGTGATCAGGGGCAGGGCGGACGAGCTGTCGGTGCTGCTGATCGACGGCGACGGCGCGCGCCTCGTACCGGCTCCCGAGCTGGCCGGGCTGAGCGCGGCGGAGGCGGAGCGCGCGGCGCGGGAGCGGTTCGGGCGGACCTGGCGGACGGCGGCGATCGGTCCGGCGGGGGAGCGCCAGGTGAGGTTCGCGACCATCAGTCATGACGGCCGGCACGCGGGCCGCGGTGGCCTGGGCGCGGTGCTGGGCGCCAAGAATCTGAAGGCGGTGCTGGTCAGGGCGGCGACCAAGGTGTCGGTGGCGGACCAGGCCGGGGTGCTGGCCGCCGCCCGCGACCTGCGCGGGCGCAGTTTCGGCCCGGCCACCGCGAAGTACCGCGAGCTGGGCACGCTGGCGAACCTGCTGGCGTTCAACGCGGTCAGCACCCTGCCCACCCGCAACTTCACCGCGGCGACGTTCGAGGGCGCGCCCCGCCTGGCCGCCGAGGAGCTGCACGAGCTGCGCGGGGTGGCGCGCAACAGTTGCGCGTCGTGCTCGATCGGCTGCGAGCACATCTACTCCCGCAAGGGCGGCGGCAAGCAGCGCATGGAGTACGAGAACGTCTTCGCGCTCGGCCCGCTGTGCGGCGTGTCCGATCCCGACGAGGTGTTCGCCGCCAGCGCCCGCTGCGACGAGCTGGGCATCGACACGATCTCGGCGGGCGGCACGATCGCGTGGGCGATGGAGTGCGTGGAGCGCGGCCTGCTCGACGAGCCGTGGCTGCGCTTCGGCGACGGCGCGGCGCTGCTGCGCGCGCTCGACGCGATCGGCGAGCGGTCGCCGGGCCTGGGGGAGCTGCTCGCGCAGGGCTCACGGCGGGCCGCGGCTGTCGTGGGGCGTTCGTCGATCGACTTCGCGCCGCAGGTCAAGGGGCTGGAGCTGCCCGGGTACGAGCCGCGCAGCCTCCAGGCGATGGCGCTGGGGCTCGCGGTGAACGCCAGGGGCGCCGACCACAACCGGTCCGGCGCCTACGAGGCCGACCTGTCGGGCGAGCTCGACCGCCTGTCGGGCGGCGCGGCCCACGTCGCCGCCGCGGTCGGCACCGAGGACCGCGCCGCCGTCATGGACTCGATGATCCTGTGCAAGTTCCTGCGCGGCGTCTTCGACGACCCGTTCACGGAGTGGGCCAGGCTGCTGGAGCTGGTCACCGGCTGGCGGCTGGACGCCGCCGAGCTGCGGGACACCGCCCGGCGGATCGTCCGGGCCAAACGCGCGTTCAACCTGCGCGAGGGGGCCACCGCCGCCGACGACACGCTGCCCGCCCGGATGCTGGAGACGCCGCTGGAGCTGGGCTCGGGCCGCCGCGCGGCGCTGGACGCGGGCCGGCTGCGCTCGATGGTCGCCGGTTACTACGCCGCGCGCGGCCTGGACGCCGAGGGGCGCGTCGCGGCGGCGGATCTTCCCGATCTTCTGCTCGACGGGTGAAGATCGTGTGCGCAGGGGTAGAAGACCCGGCACCTGCGGGGGTAGATTGCTGGCATGGTGTATGCCGTATCCCGTATGCCAAACTGGGGTTGAGATGACGACGCTCGAGGAGCCGGCGACCGCCGTGCACACCGTGACCGTCGAGATAGACGGCCGTCCCGTGACGGTGCCGGAAGGCACCAGCATCTACGACGCAGCTAAACAGGTGGACATCGACATCCCGGTGTTGTGCCACAACGAGCGCTACGACCCCGTCGGGGTGTGCCGCATGTGCGTGGTGGACACGGGCGGCCGGGCCTTCGCCGCCGCCTGCGTACGCCCCTGCGAGGACGGCATGCAGGTCAGGACCAGCACCCCGGAGCTGGAGCGCAACCGCGCGACGCTGACCGAGCTGCTGCTGTCCGACCAGCCGCCCAGGGCCGAGGACCCGAAGCAGACCACCACGGGCGACAACCTGCTGCTCGACCTCGCCGACCGCTTCGACGTGGCCAAGGAGACGACGGACCTGCCGTGCGGCTCGGGCCGGGGCGTGGACCTCTCCAACCCGGTCATCGCCGTGGACCACGACGCGTGCATCCTGTGCGACCGCTGCGTGCGCGCCTGCGACGACATCCAGGGCAACGACGTCATCGGCCGCTCCGGCAAGGGGTACTCCACCAGGATCGCCTTCGACCTGAACGACCCGATGGGCGCCAGCTCCTGCGTGACCTGCGGCGAGTGCGTGCAGGCCTGCCCCACCGGAGCGCTGACCAACAAGCCCATCAACGACATCCCCATCCGTCCCCGCCAGGAGCTCGACGCGGTCGACACCGTCTGCCCCTACTGCGGCGTCGGCTGCGCCCTCACCTACTACGTCGACCGGTCGCGCGGCGCGATCGCCTTCGCCGAGGGCCGCGACCAGCCGGGCTCCAAGAGCAGATTGTGCGTCAAGGGGCGCTACGGCTGGGACTACGCGGCCTCGCCGCAACGCCTGACCATGCCGCTGATCAGGAAGGACTCGTCCTACCCCAAGGGCCCGCTGTCGGCGGACGTGCGCGGCGACGCCTCCAACGACAGGGGGCGCGCCGGCGGGGGCGGCGACCGCAGCGCCAGGCTGAGCAGGAACGGCAAGGACCGCAAGCGCAAGCCCGGCGGCCTCGTCGACTACGACGAGGTGCTGCCGCACTTCCGCGAGGCCACCTGGGAGGAGGCGCTCGACCTGGTCGCCCGGCGGCTCAAGGAGATCCACGCGGAGCTGGGGCCTGGCGCCATCGCCGGGTTCGGCTCGGCGAAGTGCTCCAACGAGGAGGCGTACCTCTTCCAGAAGCTGATCAGGGCCGGGTTCGGCACCAACAACGTCGATCACTGCACCCGCCTGTGCCACGCCTCGTCGGTGGCCGCCCTGTTCGAGGGTGTCGGCTCGGGCGCGGTCTCGACCACGTACGGCGACGTCGCCAACGCCGACGTCGTGATCATCACCGGCTCGAACCCGACGGCGAACCACCCCGTGGCCAGCTCCTTCTTCAAGCAGGCCCGCCGCCGCGGCACGAAGATCGTCTACGTCGATCCGCGCGCCAGCACCGTGGCCGAGCACGCCGACTACTACTGCCAGGTCAAGCCCGGCACCGACGTGGCGTTCTACAACGCGGTCATGCACGAGGTGATCAGGCTCGGCCTGGTCGACATGGACTTCGTCCGGGACAGGGTCTCCGGCTTCGAGGAACTGGTGCGCACGGTCGCCGACTACCCACCCGAGCGCTCCGCCCAGATCACCGGCGTGGACGCCGACCTGATCCGCGAGGTCGCCCGGGTCTGGGGCGAGGCCGGGGCGGGCGTCATCTACTGGGGGATGGGCATCTCCCAGCACACCACCGGCACCGACAACGCCCGCTGCCTGATCGCGCTCTGCTCGATCACCGGCAACGTGGGCAGGCCGGGCACGGGCCTGCACCCGCTGCGCGGGCAGAACAACGTGCAGGGCGCCTCCGACGCGGGCCTGATCCCCATGTTCTACCCCGACTACCAGGGCGTCGACAGGGAGGGCACCCGCCGCCGCTTCGAGCAGGCGTGGGGCGCGGAACTCGACCCCGACCGCGGCCTCACCGTCACCGAGATCATCGGGTCGGTGCTGAAGCCGGGCGGCGTGCGCGGCATGTACATGCTGGGCGAGAACCCGTTCCTGTCCGACCCCAACATCAACAAGGTGCGCAAGGCGCTGTCGCAGCTCGACTTCCTGGTCGTGCAGGACATCTTCCTGACCGAGACCGCGGAGTTCGCCGACGTCATCCTCCCCGCCTCGTCCTATCTGGAGAAGGACGGCAGTTACACCAACACCGACCGGCGCGTGCAGCTCGGCCGCAAGGTGATGGACCCGCCGGGCCAGGCCCGCGTCGACTGGGAGATCATCCAGGACCTCGCCCGGCGTATCGGGCTGGACTGGTCCTACGCCTCGTCCAGCGAGGTGTTCGACGAGATGGTGGCGCTCATGCCGTCGTACGCGAACCTGCGCCACGACAACCTCGGCAGCACCGGCAAGCTCTACCCCAACGCCGACCCCGAGCACTCCGACGGCACCGTGGTCCTGTTCGACGAGCGGTTCAACACCGACGACGGCCTGGCCCACCTCGTCCCCGCGCAGTGGCTGCCGGCCAAGGAGCTGCCGGACGCGGAGTACCCGCTGGTGCTCAACACCGGCCGGCTGCTCGAACACTGGCACACCGGGTCGATGACGCGGCGCTCGTTCGCGCTGGACACGATCTCGCCGGTCGCCGAGGTCTACATGCACCCCAAGGACGCCGCCGACCGCGGCCTGGCACACGGCCAGACGGCCCGCGTACGCTCCCGCCGCGGCGCCATCGAGCTGCAGGTCCGCGTCTCCCACCGCGAGCAGCTCGGCAACTGCTTCATCCCGTTCCACTTCAGGGAGGCGGCGGCGAACCTGCTGACGATCGACGAGATCGACCCCTACGGCAAGATCCCCGAGTTCAAGTTCTGCGCGATCCAGGTCGAGGCGCTCAGCGCCGAGCCTGCGTGGAGGGTGTCCGAATGACCCTGAGTTCCGAGGTGGGACGCCGCCGCCTGCCGGGCGTCGAGGCGCGAGCGGGCAAGTTCCCCGGCCCGTCACTGATCCCGGCGCTCAACGCCATCCAGGCGCGGCTGGGCTGGCTGCCGCGCGAGGAGCTGGAGGAGCTGTCGCGCACCATGCGCCGGCCGCTGTACGAGATCGAGGGGCTCATCTCGTTCTACCCGCACTACCGCACCAGCCCGCCCGCCAAGGTGAGCGTCAGCGTGTGCCACGACCTGTCGTGCTGGCTGCGCTCGGGCGACGACCGCATCGCCGAGGTCCGCGCCCGCTACGGCGACGACGCCGAGATCGAGCTGACCGAGGTGTCCTGCCTGGGCCGCTGCGACAGCGCCCCCGCGCTGGCCGTCAACGAGCACCCGGCGCCCGTCTCCGGCCTCGACGCGCTCGTGACCGCCGCCCGCCGGGACGAGCTGGCCGAGGCGACCGTGACAGGACGCGCCGAGCCCTGGCCGAACGACCCGTACCCGGCGGGCTCCACCCTCTCCGACCGGTACGCGAGCCTGCGCGCGCTGCTGGCCGGCCGGATGAGCGCCGAGAGCGTGGTGGCCACGCTGGAGGCCTCCGGGCTGCGCGGCATGGGCGGCGCCGGGTTCCCCACGGGCAGGAAGTGGGGCCTGGTCGCCTCCACCGAGCCGGGGAGCGTCAAGTACGCGATCTGCAACGCCGACGAGTCCGAGCCCGGCACGTTCAAGGACCGGCAGATCCTCACCGACCAGCCGCATTTGGTGATCGAGGGCCTGCTGCTCGGCATGGCCGTGGTCGGCGCCGAGCAGGGCTGGATCTTCATCCGGCACGAGTACGGCCCCGAGGAGCAGGTCCTGCGCGCCGAGATCGAGGCGCTGCGCGAGGCCGGCGTCATCGGCGGCAACGCCTGCGGCAGCGGGCGCCGCCTCGACCTCGACCTCTTCGTCTCGCCCGGCGGCTACATCCTCGGCGAGGAGACCGCGCTGCTGGAGTGCATGGAGGGCCACCGCGGCGAGCCGCGCAACAAGCCGCCCTTCCCCGGCAACTACGGCCTGCACGGCCGCCCCACGCTGATCAACTCGGTGGAGACCTTCGCCGACGTGCCGGTGATCCTCCAGCGCGGCGCCGGCTGGTGGACCGATCAGGGCGAGGGCGACAGCACCGGCTGGAAGTTCTTCGCCGTGTCCGGGCACGTCGAGAGCCCCGGTGTCTACTGCGTGCCGATGGGCACCACGGTGCGCGCCCTGATCGACCTGGCGGGCGGCGTGTCCGGCGGCGCCCGCGTCGGCGCCGTGCAGCCGGGCGGCGCCTCCTCCAACTTCATCGGCCCCGACCGGCTCGACCTGCCGCTCGACTTCGGCACCCTCGCCGAGGCCGGGACCATGCTCGGCTCCGGCGCCCTCGTGGTACTTGCCGAGGGCACCGACCTGCTGGCCGCCGCCACCAACGTGCTGCGCTTCTTCCGCAACGAGTCGTGCGGCAAGTGCGTGCCCTGCCGCGTCGGCTCCACCAAGGCGCACGAGGTGCTGCGCGGCGTGCTGGACTCCGGGTCCACTGTGGACGACGTACGGCGGGACCGGATCCTCCAGCTTGAGGAGACCATGCGCAAGACGTCGATCTGCGGGCTCGGGCAGGTGGCGCTGGGCCCCGTCGTGTCCGTGCTCGGGCTGAACAAGGGGGCCGCGGCGGCCCGCCCGCAACCCCGGCCGGAGGGATCCGAGGAGCAGCCGGACCGTTGAGCGGCAGAGAGTTCTTCACCGCCCGCACCCTCGCCGAGGTCCGCGCAGGATTCCGGCCCGCTCATCGCACGCCCGCCGAACGCGTCCCGCTGTCGCAGGCGCTGCGCCGGGTGCCCGTCGCCGACCTCACGGCCCCCGGCGCGCTGCCCGGCTTCGCCCGCTCCACCGTGGACGGCTACGCGGTCCGCGCGATGGACACCTACGGCGCGTCCGACGGGCTGCCGTCCTACCTCGACCTGCTCGGCGCCGTCAGCATGGGCGCCGAGCCCGCCGTGGAGGTCCGGGCCGGCGGCTGTGTCGCCATGCCGACCGGCGGCGTGCTGCCCGCCGGGGCCGACGCGGTCGTCATGGTCGAGTACACCGCCGAGACCATGCCGGGCACCATCGAGGTCACCAGGCCCGTCGCGCCGGGCGGCGGCGTCGTCCGCGCCGACGAGGACGTGGCGCCCGGCGGCGTGCTGGCGCCCGGCGGCCGGCCGTTGCGCGCCCCCGACCTCGGCTTCCTCGCCGCCGCAGGCGTCACCGAGTTGACCGTGCACCGCCGCCCACGGGTGGCGATCATCTCCACCGGCGACGAGGTGGTGCCGCCGGAGACCGGGCGGCTCGCCGCCGGCCAGGTGCGCGACGCCACCGCCTCCGCCCTGGCCGGGCTGGTCGCCGACGCGGGCGGCGAACCGGACATCATCGGCATCGTCCCGGACGAGCCCGGCGCGCTCAAGGACCGGCTGGCCGCCGTCCTGCCCGGCGCCGACCTGGTCGTCGTGTCGGCGGGCTCGTCGGTGGGCACCAGGGACGAGACGGCGGGCGCGGTGGCCGCCGTCGGCGACGTCTGGTGCCACGGCATCGCCATCAAACCCGGCAAACCCACGCTGCTGGCCGAGTGCTCCGGCATCCCGCTCATCGGGCTGCCGGGCAACCCGCTGTCCGCGCTCGTCGTGTTCGGGCAGGTCGGCGTGCCGCTGCTGTGGCGGCTGGCCGGCTGCGAGAGCCCGCCGCCGCAACCGAGCACCCGCGCCCGGCTGTCGCGCGACCTGGCCTCGGCGGCCGGCCGCCTCGACGTGGTCCAGGTCACCGTACGCGACGGCGTCGCCGAGCCGATCTTCGGCCCGTCGGCGCTGCTGTCGGTGCTGACCCGCGCCGACGGCTACGTGATCGTGCCGGAACCGGCCACCGGGCTGGACGCGGACACCGAAACAGAGGTCATCCTGTACCGATGAACAAGGTCAGCCTGTAGCGATGAGCGCGGAAAGTCCCTTCGTCTCCGACGTCCCCGCGGCGCAGGCGCTCGCCGCCTGGCGCGAGGCACGCGCCGCGGCGGGCTGCCCCGCCCGCCTCGCCCCGATCCGGGTGCCCGTCGCCGCCGCCGTGGGGCGGGTGACGGCCGAGCCGGTCTGGGCGGTGCGATCCTCGCCCGCCTTCGACTCCGCCGCCATGGACGGCATCGCCGTACGCGCCGCCGACACCGTCGGCGCGGCCGAGACCAGCCCGGTGCTGCTGGCCGCGGGCGACTTCGCCGTGGTGGACACCGGCGACCCGCTGCCCGAGGGGTACGACGCCGTCGTCATGCGCGAGCACGTGCACCGCACCCCGGCGGGCGAGGCGGAGCTGCGCGCGGCCGTCCCGCCGTACCAGCACGTCCGCTCCATCGGCGAGGACATCAGCGCAGGCGAGCTGCTGCTGCCGGAGGGCCACCGGCTGCGCCCCGTGGACGTCGCCGCCTGCGCCGCGGCGGGAGCCGTCGAGCTCGGCGTCCGCCGCGCGCCGCGCGTGGTGATCGTGCCGACCGGCGACGAGATCCGCCCGGTCGGCGCCGAGCTGGCCCCCGGCGACATCCTCGACACGAACTCGATGATGCTGGCCGCGCAGGCGCGGGAGGCGGGCTGCGAGGCCGCCGTGACCCCGATCGTCCCCGACGACCCCGGCGCGCTGGCCGCCGCGCTGCGCGAGGCCGCCCGGGAGGCCGACCTGGTGCTGCTCATCGCCGGCTCCAGCGCGGGCCGCGACGACTACACCGCCCGCGTGGTCGCCGCCACCGGCGTCGTCGCGGTGCACGGCGTCGCCGTGCGGCCCGGCCATCCCGTCGTGCTCGGCGCGGCCGGGGGAACGCCCGTGATCGGCGTGCCCGGCTACCCGGTGTCGGCGGCGCTCACGTTCGAGATCTTCGCCGCCCCGATGCTCGCCGAGCTGGAGGGCGCCGCGCCGCGCGAGCGCCCGTCGGCCACCGCGCACCTGGCCAGGAAGCTGCCGTCCGCGATCGGCATGGACGACTGGGTGCGCGTGCGCCTGGGCCGGGTGCGTGACCGGCTCGTCGCCACCCCGCTGCCGCGCGGCGCCGGCGTGCTCACCTCGCTCGTCCGCGCCGACGGCCTGCTCGTCGTCCCCTCCGGGGTGGAGGGGCACCACGCGGGGGAGCAGGTCCGCGTCGAGCTGCTGCGCGGCCTGTCCGAGATCGGCCGGACCATCGTCGCCATCGGCTCGCACGACATGGTGCTCGACCTGGCCGCCTCCGCCCTGCGCGCCGCCGACCCGCTGATCACCCTCGCCTCGTCCAACGTCGGCTCGCTCGGCGGCCTCGTGGCGCTGCGCGACGGCCTGTGCCACCTGGCCGGCTCCCACCTGCTGGACCCGGCCACCGGCGACTACACCCTGCCTTACGTGGACCGGCTGATGGGCGCGGACGCCGACGTCGCCGTCATCCGGCTGGTCCACCGCGACCAGGGGCTGATCGTCGCCCCCGGCAACCCGCTCGGCCTCACCGGGATCAAGGACCTGACCCGGCCCGACCTGCGCTACGTCAACCGGCAGCGCGGCGCGGGCACGCGGGCGCTGCTGGACCACGAGCTGGCCCGCCACAGCCTCGACCCCGGCGAGGTGCCCGGCTACTCCCGCGAGGAGCACACCCACCTCGCCGTGGCCGCCGCCGTCGCGGCCGGACGCGCGGACGCCGGCCTGGGCATCCTCGCCGCGGCCCGCGCCTTCGGGCTCGACTTCGTGCCCGTGGCGCAGGAGCCGTACGACCTGGTGCTGCGCACCGGGACGCTGGCCGAGGAGTCGCTGGCCCCGCTGTGGGAACTCCTCGCACGGCAGGACTTCCGCGCGAGTGTGGAGGCGCTGGGCGGGTACTCGTGCGCCGAGACAGGGCGCCGCATCCGCTAAGAGAAGTCCTGCTAAAAAGCTCGCGATGGAACCCGAACCGGACTTAACACCGTCCTCTAAAGAGAAGGGATCAATTTTCCGCCTACCTACCGCACCCGTCCCGTGACACCCCGCAGGCCAAACTCCGATGGACGTTCGACACAAGGAGTACGACTCGGTGAATCCGCGCGCACTTGCCCACCGGGCACACCGACACGGCTGGGACGTGCAGACCGTCCCGCGATCCTCCGGCCCCGTAGTCATCCTGCGGCGCGACGGCTGGCGCCTGGAGATCGCGTTCGACGGCCACGCACCCAAGGAGGCCACCGCCAACGGGCCCGGGAACACCGGCGCACAGCTCAACCTTCGCTCCATCAACGACTTCGTCCACCGGCCCGGCACGGAGCGGTTAGCCCGCTCGCGCCACGGGCAGCGGCGGGCCGCCCGCCCGAACGACCGCGAGCGGGACGCCGGGGAGTGAGCTCCGGCGCGGCGGGGCAAGGCGTGCCCCAGGAGGGGCCGAGGCTCCCGAGCCGCAGCCGCCGGTCCCCGCCCGCCGTCACCACGACCGGCCGCCCCGCCTGCTCGGCCAGCGCCAGCGAGCGGATCCCCCCGCCTTCGCCGTGACCGAACTCGCCGACGATCTCCCCGTCCTCCAGGCTCCACACCGCCACGAACGCGTCCTCACCCTGCGGCGCGTGCGCCACGACCGCGACCGGCACGCCGCCCGCCGTGCCCGCCACCAGGGCGGCCGTGCCCCGGTCGTCCGGGCTGCGATCGCTGAACTTCCACTTCTTCCCGCGCTTGCCCGTCGCCAGGTCGTACACGCGCAGGGTGGCGTCCAGATGCGTCGAGACGAGGACCGGCTCGCCGCCCAGCTCGCCGCACGCCAGCCGCTCGATCCCGCCGACCTCTCCGGTCTTGTACGTGCGCAGCACCGCGCCCGTCGTCAGGCGGCGTACCCGCACCCGGTTCGAGCCGTCGCCCGTCACCAGCACGTCCACGCCGTCCAGGCGGCCGAAGGCCAGGCCGCGGATGCCCTGGAAGTGGTCCGTGATCGTGGGGCCGAGCTGCTTGCCGGTGGTGACATCCCACAGGCGGACGGTGCCGTACAGGTCGCGCAGGCCGTCGTACTTCTGCGACACCGCCACCACCCGGTCGCCGGTGATCGTCACGGCGACGATCGGATCGCGGGCCTTGTGGCTGCCCAGCCTCTCGCCGGACGGGCTCCACAGCCGCATCCTGCCGTCGGAGTGGCCGGAGGCGATCACGGGGGTGTCGTCGTGCCTGCCGTACGCGATCGCCGTCGTGGCCGCGCCGCCGTCGCCCACCTCGCCGATCGTGGTCGTCGTGACGTCCCAGGTGAGGACGGATCCGCCGGTGGTGCCGCAGGCCACGCCGGGGCCGTTCGCGGCCGTCTCCGCGGGGGTGCCCGCTGCCGGGGGCAGGGGCACCGGCTCGCCGATGGGCGTTCCCAGCGGCTCGGCGGCGGCCGGGGGCGGCGTGGGTGTCG
>NZ_VSEY01000089.1 GCF_008086045.1 Nonomuraea sp. PA05
CAGGGCTCTAGCCGAGCTGAGACAGCAGCCACCTCGGGCCCGCGGTCTCGGCGCCCAGCCGGACGACCCGCTCCTTCAGCGCCCTGTCGGCGGTGACCACGAGCACCCGCTCCCACGGCTTGACCTGGCGGACGACGTCCACGGTCGCGTCGTCGCCGCTGCCGGTGGCCGCGACCACCTGGATGCCCTCCACGGCGGGCGCGCTCCTCGCGGCGCCCTCCACGACCGCCACCATCCGCGGATACCACTGCGCCAGCACGGGATGCGTCAGCCGCAGCCCCGCGACGTCGCACAGCAGCCGCGTCGCCGCCCCCAGGCGGTCGTTCCACCAGCCGCGCTCGGCCCGGGCGCCGACGATGTTGGCCACGTCCAGCACGACCGTCTCCGGCCTGATCGCGCCCTGGATCTCGCTCCAGGTCGCCGCGAACCCCGGATGCAGCCTGCGTGAGGTGATCTCGGGTAGCGCCAGCCAGCGCAGCTCGGTGCTCTCGCGGTTGGCGGGCGCCGCGGCCAGCAGCTCGGCCGATTCGGCGATCACCGTCTCGAACGCCCACCCGCCGTGGTCGTCGAGGTAGACGCCCTGCACGCGCAGGCCGTCGCCGGCCAGCGCGGCCTCCTCGCGGGCCTCGCGCAGCGCGCTGGCGACGGCGTCCTCGTGGCTGTCGCGGGCTCCGCCGGGCAGCCCCCAGGTGCCGCCGTGGTGGCTCCACCAGGAACGCTTCTGCATGAGCACGTACGGCACACCGGCCTCGTCATGATGGACGACGAGCAGCCCCGAGGCGCCGTGCACCCCCCAGTGCCGGTGGCCCTGACCGCATTCGGTCCACCCGTCGCCGTCCTTAGCCGCCATGGGGCAATTCTCTCAGCCTCCGCCCTTGGAGAAATGCTGGTAGTCCTTGGCCCCCGACCAGTAGCCGCCCCACTCCCAGCCCACCTTGGCGAAGGCCTTGACGACCTTGTCGCCAGGATTAATGACACCTTTACCGTCCATTGGACGTTCGGTGAACTTCTTGGCGTTTTGGTGTGCAGTGCTGCCACTTGCGGTGACATATGGGTTCTCGCGGGGATTGATGTCTATTGCCTCCCCGTACGCGTGATTCGACCAGTTGCTCGACCCCGTCGCCTGGCGGCAGTTGAAGGCCGAGGTGTTGTTGGCCTCGATGGAGTCGAAGTCGTCCGCCTTGAAGGCGTCCACCAGCTTCATCTGCTTGATCGGCCAGCGCCAGTCGTAGAGCTTCTTGAACACCGTCTCGATGTCGTCGGTGACCGTCTCGCGCACCACCAGCTCGCCGGTGTGCGGCTTGTCGTCGAAGCCCCAGTACGTCAGCGTCACCAGCCGCAGGTCCCGGTAGTGGACCGGGCAGCCGGGGCGCCAGGAGTAGGGGAGCTGGTCACGGGTGACCCGCGAGACCTTCGAGCTGAAGGCGGGCGGGCCGGTGGAAGAGGGCGTCGCCGGTGCGGGCGCAGGCGATTCGGTGAGCACTTCCTGGTCCGGAGCGGACGTCGCGGGCGCGGGCGCGGCGGACGGCTCTCCCGCGCCGCACGAAACGGCTCCGAGCACCACGAGCGCCAAGGCTGCAGCACGTCTCATCTGGCCACCATATGCGACGTCCGGCCAGGTCAGACGGCTATTGGCGGACGCGTCGCGCGTACAGGAGATCAGGGCACGATCAGCACCGTGCGGTGGGAGCGTTTGGCCAGGTGGGCCGCCACCGACCCGCGCCAGGGCGAGCGGGAGCGACCGACCACGATCCCGTCGGCCATGTGCGAGTCGGCCAGCGTCTCCAGTGCCCTGGCCGGATCGCCGCGCAGGCTGACGAACTGCCACGGCACCCCGGCGCCGCGCAGCTCGTCGTGCAGCTCCCCGGCCAGGTCCGACGCCGAGTCGGGGATGATCGGCGACCCGGCGAAGAACCACAGGGAGGCGCTGTTCAGCGACTCCACGAACGCGATGAGCAGCGCGGCGTCGTCGCGCCTGGCGAGCCCGGCCGCGTACGCGAGCGCGTTGCGGCTCGGGCCCGATCCGTCGAATCCCACGACGAGCAGGCCGGCGCCGTCCTTGCCGATCTCGAACCGCCCTGCGGGGAGCCGGCCTGCCACAGGCTCCCACTGCGGGTCGATGCCACTGCCGGACACGGCATGACTCGCGTCAGGAGTCGGCGTGCTTGCCGCGGTGGGCCAGGTCACGCAGGGCGTCGGCCGCGTAGATCACGAGGGCGACGAACGAGAGCGCGGCGATGCCGCCGCCGACCCACAGATCGTTGACCGTCGCGTCCAGGTACTCCTCGCCCCGCGGCTGGTAGCCGACCGCGAACGGCGACGCCACCAGCCAGAGGCCGGCGAGGAACAGCACGACCAGAGCGCCCACGCCCAGTTTCGCCTTCATCGGTTCTCCTCCACTCCGACCAGGGGGGTCTTGCCGTTCTGCCGGTGCTCGCCGGTGCGCGAGGTCTGGTGCAGGTCCTCACGCAGCGCCTCGACGAGCGGCGCGAGCAGGCTGGCCAGCTCGGCGGACGAGGCCTGCGGCGCGGCGGCCACCGGCACGGGCTCGGGCTCCGGCTCGGGGCGCTGCTTCGGCGCGATGAGACCGCGCACGACCAACTCCTCCTGGATGGCCAGCACGAAGGCGATCGCGCCGACGAGCCCCACGACGGCCACCCCGAGGCCGGTGAAGAACTCGGACTGGGTGGCGTTCGCCCAGTCGGCGTCCTCGGGCTGGGTGCCGAGGGCGAAGGGCGCGATCATCAGCCACAGCCCGGCCAGCACGGCCAGGGCCGCCGCGACGGCGCCCACGAACTTGCGAATCATTGCGAGATTCCTCCTGTGACGAGGTCTTTCTGTGGGGGCGTGGCCTGCGAGATCAGAGCGCGCGAGGTGGGCCGCAGCACGTTCTGCACGACCGATCTCGCCCGCTCGCGCTCTGAGCGGTCGTCAGGCGGCGCCATCTTGGCGACGGCGGTCAGCAGCGCGGAGCGTTCGCCGTTCACGCGCTCGATCCGCTGCGCGATGAGCTCCAGCAGCAGCCCGGCCAGGACGAGGTCGTCCTTGCTGAGCGGCTTGGCCTCGGGAGCCGCCGGCACGCTCGCCCCGCGCAGCGGCAGCTCCTTGAGGAAGAGCGTGGCCAGGAAGCCGAGCAGGGCGATGGGCACGCCCACCAGGAACACGGTCTCCAGGCCCCGGGTGAACGCCTCCAGCACGATGTTCTTGATCGGCTCGGGCAGCATCTGGATGGCGTCGGGGCTGCCGAGCTTGACCTCGCCGCCGCCGGCCATGTTGATGCCCGCGGCCTTCACCATCTCGGCGATCTCGTCCTTGAGCCGGCTGGTCAGGATGGCGCCGAACGCGGCCACGCCGACCGCGCCGCCCAGCGACCTGAAGAACGACACGCCGGACGTGGTCGAGGCCATGTCACGCAGCTCGGAGCCGTTCTGCGCGGCCAGGATGAGCATCTGCATGGACAGGCCGAGCCCGATGCCCAGCACCGCCACGTCGAAGCCGATGAGCCACTCGCTGGAGTCCACGTGCAGCCGGGACAGCAGGAACAGGCCGATGGCCACGATGAGCAGGCCCGCGACCGGGAAGATCTTCCACTTGCCGGTCTGGGTGACGATCTTGCCGGAGATCACGCCGGCCAGGAACAGCGCCACCACCATGGGCAGCGTCATCAGACCCGAGGCGGTCGGGCTGAGCCCCTTGACGATCTGCAGGTACTGCGGCAGGTAGATCATCGCGCCGAACATCGCCATGCCGACGAACAGGGAGGCGAGGCTGGTCAGCACGAACGTGGGGTTGCGGAACAGGCGCGGCGGCAGGATCGGGTTGCGCGCGGTCCGCTCCGACAGCACCGCGAGGGCCAGCGAGAGCAGGGCGACCGCGCCCAGGAAGTAGGTCCAGCCGGAGTTCCACTCGAACTCGTTGCCGCCCAGCGTCAGCAGCAGCATCAGCGAGCTGGCGCTGGCCGTGATCGTCGTGGCGCCCCAGATGTCGATCGAGGTGCTGCGCCTGATCTTCGGCAGCTTCAGGACCTTCTGGATCACGATGAAGGCCACCAGCGCGAACGGCACCACCACGTAGAAGCACCAGCGCCAGCCGAGCCAGTCGGCGTCCACGATGAAGCCGCCCAGCAGCGGGCCCGCGACCGTGGAGATGCCGAAGACGGCTCCCATGTAGCCGGAGTAGCGGCCACGCTCGCGGGGGGAGACGATGTCTCCCAGGATCACCTGGGCCAGTGCCGACAAACCGCCCACACCCAGGCCCTGCACGGCACGCGCCGCGATGAGCTGCCCCATGTCCTGCGACAGGCCCGCCACGAGCGACGCCGCGACGAACAGCCCCAGAGCCGTCTGGAAGAGCAGCTTGCGCCCGAACAGGTCGGACAGCTTGCCCCACAGCGGTGTGGAGACCGTCATCGTCAGCATGGTCGCGCTCGCGACCCATGAGTACTGGTCCTGACCGCCTAGCTCCCCCACGATCGTCGGCAGCGCGGTGCCCACCACGGAAGTCGAGATCATCGACGTGAGCATCGCGAGCATGAGCCCGGACATGACCTCGAGGATCTCGCGGTGGGTGTAGGTCCGCTGCTTCGTGGGGGACGCGGCCTGCGCCTGGGCTACCAAGACACAACATCCCCTTCTTACAGTTTTATCCGACTTGAGTATACGCATGTTTACTAGCCGCGCGGTAAGTGGGTGTGCGTTCAGTAGAGTGCGGGCATGAACCCCCAGGTGACTGAGGCCAGGCCGCGCGACCGTGAGGCCACCCGGGAGCGCATCCTGCAAGCGGCCCGCACCCTGTTCGGCGAGCAGGGCTATGAGCAGGTGACCGTCCGCATGATCGCCGCCGCGGCGGAGGCCAACATCGCCCTGGTGGGCCGCTACTTCGGGTCGAAGGCCGGGCTGTTCGCCGCGGTGCTCCAGGGTGAGCCGACCTTCGGCGAGCTGTTCACGGGCCGTCCAGAGGAGCTGCCTCGACGGCTGGCGGAGTACGCCGCCCAGCGCATGCAGCACCCGCCCGAGAGCCCGATCCTGCGCACCCTCGAACGTTCGGCCTACCATCCGGAGGTTCGAGCGGCGGCCAGGGAACGCCTGCTCACGGCGGTGCTCAGCCCGCTGGAGGCCATCCTGACCGGCCCCGACGCGCACGGGCGCGCCCGCATGGCCGTGTCGGTCGTGCTGGGCATCGGCGCGATGCGCCGCCGCGTCGGCCCCGAGGAGCCCACCCCCGCCGACGTGGACAGGCTGACCGCCGTATTCGAGGCGTGCCTGGCCGGTTGAAAGTTTCACCGCTGATCAGGGCACTGACCTGCGGGAGCGGTGTGGAGAACGATCCGATGTCTTTGTCGGGCCCCGGAGGGCTACCTAGCATCCGAGATGCCCGTGGGAGCGCTCCCACTCGACGGATGGAGTTATCCACATGTCTCGCAGAAGGCCCATGTTGGCGGTGCTCGTCACGGCGGCCGCCATGGCCGCGGCCGGCGCGGTCGTCCTGGTCACCCCCAGCGCGCAGGCCGCCGACTCCGCTTTCTACGTGGATCCGCAGACCAACGCCGCCAAGTGGGTGGCCGCCAACCCGAACGACAGCCGCACCCCCGTGATCAGGGACCGCGTCGCCGCCGTGCCGCAGGGCCGCTGGTTCGCCACGTACAACCCCTCGACCGTGCGCGGCCAGGTGGACGCCTACGTCGGTGCCGCCGCCGCGGCGGGCAAGATCCCGATCATGGCCGTGTACGCGATGCCGAACCGCGACTGCGGCGGCCCCAGCGCGGGCGGCGCGCCCGACCACACGGCCTACCGCGCCTGGATCGACGAGATCGCGGCGGGCCTGGCGGGCAGGCCCGCCTCCATCGTCCTCGAACCCGACGCCCTGGCCATCATGACGAACTGCATGAACGCCTCCGAGCAGGCCCAGGTGAAGGCCTCCATGGCCTACGCGGGCAAGAGGTTCAAGCAGGCGTCGTCGCAGGCCAAGGTGTACTTCGACATCGGCCACGACGGCTGGCTGTCCGCTTCGGAGGCCGCCTCCAGGCTGGTCGGCGCGGACGTGGCCAACAGCGCCGACGGCCTGGCGGTCAACACCTCCAACTACCGCGCCACGCCCGGCCTGGTGTCGTACGCGAAGAGCATCATCGCGGCGACCGGCGTGTCCAGGCTGAAGGCGGTCATCGACACCAGCCGCAACGGCAACGGCCCGGCCGGCAGCGAGTGGTGCGACCCGTCGGGCCGCGCCACCGGCATCTGGAGCACCACGGAGACGGGCGACTCCGCCATCGACGCCTATCTGTGGGTCAAGCCTCCTGGCGAGGCCGACGGCTGCATCGCCGGCGCAGGGCAGTTCGTGCCGCAGCGCGCGTACGACCTGGCCGTGGCGGCGGGCGGCACCTCCACGCCGACGGTCACCCCGACGGTGACACCGACCGTGACACCGACGACGGGCCCCGGTGGGTGCAGCGCCACGTACAAGGTGGCGAGCCAGTGGTCGGGTGGCTACCAGGGCGAGGTCACCGTGAAGAACACCGGCTCGGCGCAGACGAGCGGCTGGCGGGTCGCCTGGACGGTGCCGGGCGGCCAGACCATCTCGCAGCTCTGGAACGGCACCCTGTCCGGCACGAGCGGCGCCGTCAGCGTCACCAACCTCAACTGGAACGGCACGCTGGCAGCCGGGGCGAGCACCACCTTCGGCTTCCTCGTCAACGGGCAGTCCGGAACCCCCGCCACGGTGACCTGTACCGCCTCATGAAATAACGCGCCTTTCGCGGCTGTTGTCCACTGCCAGGTCGAACCGCATCTGCGAAAGGCGCGAACCCATGGCTCTGCCGCTGTCCATCCTTGATCTGGCGCACATCGGCGAGGGCGAGACGGCGGCGGACAGTTTCGCCGCCAGCGTCGCCCTCGCCCAGCGGGCCGAGGAGCTGGGCTACCGGCGCGTCTGGTACGCCGAGCACCACAACATGGACAGCATCGCCTCCTCGGCCACGAGCGTGCTCATCGCCCACGTCGCCGCCCACACCCGGACGATCCGCCTGGGAGCGGGCGGCGTCATGCTGCCCAACCACTCCCCGCTGACCATCGCCGAGCAGTTCGGCACGCTGGAGACGCTGCACCCGGGGCGCATCGACCTCGGGCTCGGCCGGGCGCCCGGCAGCGACCAGAACACGATGCGCGCGCTGCGCCGCACCCCCGCCGCCGCCGACACCTTCCCGCAGGACGTGCTGGAGCTCCAGGGATACCTGACCGGCCAGACCCGCATCCCCGGCGTGCACGCCACGCCGGGCAAGGGCACGGACGTGCCGCTCTACATCCTCGGCTCCTCCCTGTTCGGCGCCCAGCTCGCCGCCATGCTCGGCCTGCCGTACGCGTTCGCCTCCCACTTCGCGCCCACCGCGCTGGAGGAGGCCGTCGCGGTCTACCGGCAGGAGTTCAAGCCGTCGGAGCAGCTCGCCGAGCCGTACGTGATCGCCGCGCTGAACGTGATCGCGGCCGAGACCACCGAGGAGGCCGAGGAGCAGTTCCTGGCCTCCAAGCGGCTCAGGGTGAGCAGGTTCCTCGGGCGGGGCCGCACGTTCACCACCGAGGAGGCCGACATGATCCTCGACTCTCCGGCCGGGCAGCAGCTCGTGCAGATGGCCAAGTACTCGGCCGTCGGGAACCCCGCCGAGGTCAAGGCGTACGTGGAGCGGTTCGCCGAGCACGCAGGGGCCGACGAGCTGATCGTGGCGTTCGCGGCGCCCGACAGGAAGGCCTGGATGCGCTCGGCCGAACTGCTCGCCGACGTGGCCATTGACGGGTAGTCAGTCCGCCACCAGCCGGGCGTAGCCGCCCTCGTGTTCGCGCTGCCGCCGCACCACGTACCTGCCCGGCGCGCAGCCGGAGCCCCCGTGCTCGGGATGCAGCAGGTAGACGGGTGCGACGGCGTCGAACACGCCGATCGCCAGCCCCGGCCCGTCGTGCACGCGCCTGGTCCAGCGGCAGGTGCCGGGCTCGGCGACGAGCGTGTGCGGGTTGCCGCCGGCGGCGCCGCGCAGCAGCTCGATGCCCTCGGCGGGCACGGGCCGCCACCCGGCGTCCCACTCGGAGACGTCCGGGAGGGGCAGCGGGATGACGATCAGGTCGCCCTGGGCCTGCAGGCCGTCGAGCACGGGGACGCTGACGGACTGTTCGAGGTGGTCGAGCACGGTGAGCCCGGTTCGGCTGGTGAGCTCGGCAAGGGTCATGGTCATGGTCATCACCTTCAGGTTCTGCGCAGGAGTCTGGAGTACTGCTCGGCGGACAGCCCGTACGTCCAGCCGGCGGCGGCGAGCGGGTCGGTGAGGTGGCCGGGCACGGTCAGCCCGTACCGGCGGCGCCGGCCGTCGCGCTCGACGGAGCCGTTCACCGCTATGAGCACCTTCGTCTCCCGCCGCATGTCGTAGAGCCGCAGCTCGGAGCCGGGGTTGCCGGGGTCGGGCGCCGTGCCGACCAGCCTCAGCCCGGCCCGCTCGACGTACGACGGCCAGCCGATCCGCTCGATGGCGCACCGCCTGACCTCGACGTTGGTCTCGGCCGTGATGCGTTCGACGGCCGGATCGGTGATCACCCAGTCGGGCACGCGGATGCCGTGCCACGAGTACAGGGACCAGCCGTCGGCGTAGCGCACGGCGGGGCCGTCAGCGTGGTGCAGCCGCACCTGGCCGTCGCCGCCCGCCGGCTCCGTGTGCAGGGCGACGGGCCGTTCGGAGACGACGCACACGTGCTCGGCCGGCCACCACCAGTGGCAGGAGGCCGCCACCGTCGCCCACAACGTCCACTGCCGGAGCTGCTCGGCGGTGAACACCACCCCGGCGACCCGGCGCAGGGCGTCGTAGTGGGCGATCCAGGAGACGAGCTGACTGTCGTACCAGGTGTTCCTGTTGCGAGCCGTCGGGAGCACCCGGAGGAGACAGGCGTGGCTGCTGTGCAGCAGCGGCGCCTGCACCTCGCTGCGGATGAGCTGGTCGAGCGGCTGTTGCAGCCCGCGCACCTTGGCGTCGACGCCCCGGCGCAGCTCGTCCTTGAGCGCGATGAGCCGGGACGGCAGCGGCCAGTCGTGCACCTGCTCCAGGCTCTGCGCCGGGCCGAGCCCCGGCGGCACGGTCGCCAGCGCCGTGAGGGGTGAGGCGACCCAGTGGAAGCGCGGCGGCGGCAGCCCGATGAGGTGGTACAGGCAGGAGATGGCCGCCTCGGCGGCCGGATGGTCGGCGGGCAGCGTCGAAAGCGCTCGGCCCAGCCATTGCTCGCGGATCTCGGCAGCTTCCCGCTGCGCGTGAGCGCTCACCGATCCAGGGCGGTGGCGCCCTCCCTTCGCATGATCATACGAACGATGGTGGCAGACGGGCCCGGCCGCTGTCCACCGCCCGTCACTCCTGCTGCGGGTGCCGGAGCTGGTAGGGCCCGGTGGTCTCCGAGGCCGGCGCCGGTGACAGGCCCGCCGCCAGGAGCTGGGTGCGCAGCGAGACCACCGTGCGGTCGAGCGCCCGGATCTGCGCCTGAAGGCGGCGGATCTGGTCGCGCATGGCCGTGGAGGCGGTCTGCTCCTCCGCCAGGTCGGAGCTCACCTGTGAGGCCTGGCTCTGCATGCGGGTGAGCTGTTTCTCCAGCTGGTCGAGGGCGTCCTCGTAGATCGTCTTGGCGCGGAGGAAGGCCTCGGCGTCCACCTTGGACCGCTCCAGCTCCGCCTGCCGCTCCACCTGGAGCAGCGCGGTCTGGTGGGTCTTCTTGTTGGCGTCGGTGGCCGAGCGGAAGGCCAGGTAGGCCACCCCGAGCGGAACGGCGCCGATCGCCACCTGGATGAGGATGTCAGTCAGCATCGCCGCCTCGCAGGGGCCTGATGACGCCGGTGTAGGCGATGCCGTCGTCGCTGTGCCAGGCGTTGACGGTCAACGCGATGGGGAACTCACTGCCGTCACGCCGCAGCCCGACCAGCGGGATGATGCGGCCCGCCAGCTTGGACGAGCCGGTGACGCGGACCCTGGCCAGGCCCTCGACGTGATGGTGGCGCAGGCGCGGCGGCATGAGGATCGTCAGTGGCCGGCCGACCGCCTCCTCGGTGCTCCAGCCGAACAGCTTCGCCGCCTGCGGGTTCCACGACTGGATGAGCCCGTCGGCGTCGGCGACGACGACCGCCGCGCCGCCCGTCGCCCGGTCGGCCGCGACGGCCTCGGGCCAGGTCGCGATCAGCGCGATCCAGCCGCCGAACGCCAGCCAGACCGCCGCGCCGACCCAGCCGCGCGGGTTGTCGCCGTTGAAGGTCGAGATCAGGTACACCAGGCCGTACAGCAGGAGCAGGGCCGTGGCGGCCGCGAAGGCGATGCGGTCCGAGCGCAGGAACATCTGCACCAGGCACAACGCTCCGGTGGCGCACCAGGCCAGCGCCCAGGCGCCAAGGGGGGCGATGGCGGCGAGCGCGGTGTAGCCGGGGGAGGCCCGCTGCTCGGCAGGGGGGAACGCCAGGGAAGCCGCGATGGCTAAACACAGCAGGCCCACGAACGCGAGCGAGGCGCCGCGGCGGCCGATGCGGTGCAGGACGCGGGTGAGATTTCGGTTACTCACGGTCGTTAGATTAATGCATATAGTTAGTTTTTGCGGCTGGTTAGATGGAGCGCGCACCTACCGTGACTCCCTGTATGTGGCACCGTTCCCAGATGACCTGTTTTCGTAGGGTGGACCGGCCTGGGAAGGCTGGTTAGAGTGACCGCATGACTACAGTGGGTTACGACGTAGAAGCGCTCCGCACCGCGTTCCCCGACTGGTCCTTCTTCTTCAGCGACGAGGGCGTTCTCTACGCGACCAGGCGCGGAGTCCGGCTCGACGACGCCGACATCCTCAAGGGGCTGCACCAGACCGTGAGCGCCAACGACGTGGAAACCGTCGTCGACCTCCTGGAGGACCAGCAGCGTGTAGCAGCGATGTCATAGCACCGGCGGGTCGAAGTCGAAGTCGAGGCGCCGTCGCTGCTCCGCCACGTCGACGTCGGGATGTCCGGGGCCCAGCACGCGGATGTAGCGCTGGAGCGTGTCGGCCTTGAGTGACTCCGCCTCGTGCTCGCCCATCGCCGCCAGGTCGCCGGCGAGGTTGATCGCGCAGGTCAGGGTGACGTGGTGGTCGCGGGTCAGCCGCCGGTCGAGGCCTCCAGCGCCTGGCTGTCGAGGGTCACCGCCTCGTCCGCGCGCCTGTTGAGCCGCAGGAGCAGGGTGTGACTCGGGTCAGGCCGGATAACCGCCCATCGGCGGCCCGCCCATGTACGGCCCGCCCGGTGGTGGCGGGGGTGGCGTCGGCGCGCGGCGGGCCCGTGGCCTGCGCATGACCAGCGCCGCGCCCAGCAGGAACAGCAGGCCCACCGCCGCCGCCGCACCGCCCACGGCCACGTACGACATGTCGATCGGCGGGTTGGTGGTCGGCGGGGCGGCGGGCCCGTCACCGAAGTACTCCTCCCCCTTGTACGGCGCCGCCTCGGTCTTGGCGGCCTTGGCGGAGCCCGCCGCCTTCACGGCCGCCGCCGCGTCGATCAGCCCGAAGCCGAGCAGCACGTTGTAGCCGCCCGCCGGCTTCCGCGCGGTCCGCACGAGGATGTCGCGCACCTGCCGGGGCGTCAGGTCGGGCTGGCGGGACAACATCAGCGCCACGGTGCCCGCCGCGAGCGCGCAGGCGGGCGAGGTGCCGTCCCCCATCTCGTAGCCGCCGCCGTTGTCGGCGGCGTAGATGTCCACGCCGGGCGCGGCGATCGTGTTGTACGTGTGCACCTGCGAGAACTGCGCCCGCGAGCCGTCGGGCCCCATCGCCGCCACCCCGATCACGCCCGGGTACGCCGCCGGGTAGGAGACGACGTTGTTCGCGTCCACCTCCAGCGGGTCGGTGGATCCGCCGTTGCCGGCGCTGGCCAGCAGGACGACCCCCTTGCCGAGGGCGTAGTCGACGGCCGCCGCGGTGAGCTCGTCGTAGTCGCTGCCCAGGCTCCACTCGTCGCTGCCGAGGGACAGGGAGATCACCCGGGCGCCCTTGTCGGCGGCGTACCGGATGCCGTTGGCCAGCGCGGCGGCCGCCTTCAGGCTCTGCTCGTCGGCGGGGCCGCGCGACTCGGCGGCCTGCTCGGCCCGCTTGCGCGCCGGGTCCTCCTTGTCCCAGAGCACCCGGACGTCGAGCACCTTGGCCTGGGGAGCGACGCGCAGCACGCTGGAGGCCATGGCGGTGCCGTGGTCGCCCCAGTACGACTGGCCCGGCTTGGCGCCGCCGCCGATGAAGTCGGTGCCGGTGGTGACCCGGCCGCGGAACTCCGGATGGTTGCGCATGACCCCGGAGTCCAGGACCGCGACCGTGACGCCCTTGCCCTGTCCGAGGCGCTGCGCGGCGGGCACGTTCATGACCTGCTGCTCCCAGCCCTTCGGCGCCTCGGCGACGGCCGGGGCCGCGGTGGCCGCGACCAGCCCGGCGACCAGTACGGCCGCGCAGGTCAGCCTGCGCATCATCACCCCTCTGAGCAGTACGGCCGCGCAGGTCAGCCTGCGCATCGTCACCCCTCTGAGCAGTACGGCCGCGCGGGTCAGGCTCCGGATCACGGTCCCACCTTCCTGGTCTCCGCCTCCACGCGGGTGCCGAGGCTCTCCGCGAGCCCCTGTGCGGTGTGCGCCCACGCCTCGCGGTCCTCCTGCTGCGGGTAGGCCCGCCTGCCCCACGGCAGGGGCAGATTCCCCGCCCGGCGGCCGTCGGCCGGGCCGGTGGTGACGGCCACGTACATGGGGGTGCCCGCGACGCCCCAGCCGCCGTTCCCTGCGCGCGCGGCGTCCTTCCACTGGGTGCCGGGCGCGGCGAGGGCGCGTACGACGTGCTCCGGTTTGTCGTCCGCCTCGCTGAGAATGTCCTGCAGTCCCTGCCGGGGGTACTGGTCGTCGCGGAAGGCGATCAGGGCGACGGTGGCGGCGGTTCCACCGGTGTCGTCCAGGTAGGTGGCGCGCAGGGCGGCGACGCAGCCGCCCTTGTCGGCGGCACTGGCGAGCGCGCCGGAGAGCGCCTGCTCACAGGAGGTGCCGGAGGAGACGGCGGCCCTGGTCCAGCCGCGTTCGTCGTTCGGGTCGCGGTAGCTCTTGTCGGGGTGCTCGCGGCCGAGCCGCGCGGGGAACAGCGTCTCGACGGGCACGTTGCGCCACAACTGCTTGCTGTACTCCGGGTTGTGGATCACCTGCCGGCTGTTGGACCAGGCCTTGGCGATGAGCGCGCCGCCGCCCAGCAGCGGCAGCAGGCCGATGCCCGCGAGGACCAGCCCCACGATGATCCGCCACGGGCTCCGTGGCGGGCGCGCCGGTGGCTGTGGGGGCCAGTGCGGGGGCGGTTGAGGGGGATATATCCCCGGCCCGGAGCCGGACGGGGGGTACACCATCGTCTCTCCTGTCGTGCTTCCTTTTGGGCTCATTTGATCTATTTGAGCGTTCTGACCCTACAGGGATGACAACCTGGTGAAACCCGGTGAGGGTGCCGTGAAACCGGCGTCCCCCACAGTGAACGCATGAACATCGCAGAACCCGGACGTACCGGGGGCGCCGATCTGGCCGTACGCACGGCGGGGCTGGCGAAATCGTTCGGCGAGCACCGGGCCGTGGACGGGATCGACCTGGAGGTGCGCCCCGGCGAGATCTTCGGCGTCCTCGGCCCGAACGGCGCCGGCAAGACCACCACGCTGCGGATGCTGGCCACCCTGCTGACGATCGACGCCGGCCAGGCCGAGATCTTCGGCGTCGACGTGGCCGCCAACCCGCACGTGATCCGCCAGCTCGTCGGCGTCACCGGACAGTACGCCTCCGTCGACGAGAACCTGACAGCCCGCGAGAACCTCTGGCTCTTCAGCCGCCTCCAGGGCATCGCCGCGCCCCGCGCCCGGCGCATCGCCATCGACCTGCTGGGCCAGTTCGGCCTGGAGAAGGCCGCCGACAAGCCGATCGCGCAGTTCTCCGGCGGCATGCGGCGGCGCCTCGACCTGGCCGCCAGCCTGATCACCCGGCCCCCGCTGATCTTCCTCGACGAGCCGACCACCGGTCTCGACCCGCGAACCCGCGGCCAGATGTGGGACACCATCCGCGGCCTCGTCGCCGACGGCTGCACGGTGCTGCTGACCACGCAGTACCTGGACGAGGCCGACCAGCTCGCCGACCGCGTCGCCGTCATCGACCACGGCCGCAAGGTCGCCGAGGGCACCCCCGACGAGCTGAAGACCACGGTCGGCGACTCCACCCTCCAGTTGCTGCTCACCGACCCCGGCGAAGTGCCCGCCGCCGTCGCGGTCGTGCGGCGCGTGCTCGGCTCCGAGCCGGTGCTCAGTCCGGAGCAGGGACGGCTGAACGTCGCGCTCGACCAGGCCGACCTGACCGCGGACGTACTGATCGCGCTACGCACGGCCGGGGTGTCGATCACCTCGGTGAGCGTCGCCAAGCCCAGCCTGGACGAGGTGTTCCTGGCCCTCACCGGCCACGAGACGAACGAGGACGACCGATGACCGACACCATGATCGCGCCAGGCAGGGAGACGGTCCGGGCCGCCGACCGCGTGGCCGCCGCCCGGCGGCACGTCACCCTCGGGGAGACGGTCGCCCAGACCCTGACGATGGCGTGGCGGGCATTGAAGAAGATGCGCCGCAACCCCGAGCAGTTCTTCGACGTGGCCCTGCAGCCCATCCTGTTCACCGCCATGTTCGCCTTCATCTTCGGCGGCGCCATCGCGGGCGACGTGCAGAGCTACCTGCCGCTGATGATCCCCGGCATCCTCGCCCAGACCGTGCTGACCACCTGCATGGCCACCGGCACGCAACTGCGCGAGGACATGGAGAAGGGCGTCTTCGACCGGTTCAAGTCGCTGCCCATCGCCCGTATCGCGCCGCTCGCCGGCCCGATGGTGGCCGACCTGCTGCGGTACACGATCGCGGCAACCCTGACCTTCGGCATGGGCCTGGTGATGGGCTACCGGCCGGGCGGCGGGGCGGGCGGCGTGCTCGCCGCGATCCTGCTGGCCATCTTCACGGGCTGGTCGCTGGCGTGGGTCTTCACCTACGTCGGCACGATCGCCCGCAGCGCCCAGGCCGTCCAGGGCATCTCGATGATGATCCTGTTCCCGCTGACGTTCCTGTCGAACGCGTTCGTGCCCGTCGAGACGCTGCCCGGCTGGCTGGCCGCGTTCGTGCGGGTCAACCCGGTCTCACACCTCGTCACGGCCGCGCGCGACCTCGCCAACACCGGGACCGTCAGCGGCGCGGTGGCCTGGACGCTCCTGGCGTCCCTGATCGTCATCGCGATCTTCGCGCCGCTGTCGGTGCGCAGCTACAAGCGGCACCTGTGACCGCAGCCCGTCGCGTACCTGCTTGACGAGACCGCGCGCCTCGTCGAGCAGGTCGAAGCCGCGCCGGTCGCCGTAGTGCTCCCGCAGAGCCGCGAGCTCGCCGGGCGCGGCCCGCTCCGCGTGCCGCTCGATCCGGTCGAACGCCATGCTCGGCATGGTGCCGTTGTAGGCGAACCGCTCGGCCAGCACCAGCAGCCTGATCGCGTCATGCGGCGTCATCACCTCGCGCAGCAGCCCCCAGGCGCCCAGCCCGAAGAGCATCGAGCCGCACAGCGGGTAGTCGAGGGCCGGGTTGTGGACGGTCAGCACGTCGCGGCCCAGCACGGTGGCGAACAGCTCCTCGCCGTACCGCAGGTCCTCCTCCTCGCGGGCGTGGTAGGCGTACGCCGTCAAGGTGACCGCCTCCGCCACGATCGCCCACGGCGGGCACTCCGACGCCGTCAGCCCCGGCAGGCGCAGATCCCGCGACCGCTCGACCGCCTTGCGGTAGGCCGCCAGCGCGGCGGCCGTCTCGCCCCTGGCGTACGCCATCTCGGCCGCGCACAACGAGACCATCGCCACCCCGCCGAGCACGACCTCCTTCTCGTTGATCCGGTCGATCACGGTCAGCTGCGCCTGCGCCGCGTCCAGGTCGCCGTCGGCGAGCGCGGAGGTCAGCAGCACCGCCCTGAGCTGGGTCTCGTCGTCGGCGGCGCCGAGCCGGCTGAGCACCGGGATCGCGACGCGCGCGTGCCCGACCGCCCGCCCGCGCTCGCCGAGCTGGATGTGCAGGTGGGCCAGCACGGCGTTGATGATCGCGACGAACCACGGGCCCTCCTCCCCGCTGATGTGCGCCAGCGTCCACTCGGCGGCCTCGATCGCGCCGTGGATGTCGCCCGCGTTCTCCAGGACGTGCACGCTCGAGTGCGCCGCGGCCAGCGCCACGTCCGGGTCGGCGCTGCGGCGCAGCTCGGCCAGCCGGCGGTGCATCTCGGCGCCGTCGTCCGTGTGGCAGGCGAGCGCCACCGTGGCCATCGCCGCCACGCGGGAGTCCGTGGCGTCGCTCATCGGCAGCGCGCGCAGCAACTCGCGCAGCGGGTCGTCGCGGCGGTCGTTGCCGACCAGGATGTTCATCAGCGTGACCAGCAGCGCGACCCTGGTCACCTCGACGAGCTCCGGCGGCGGCGACCAGCCGGTGACCACCTGGTTGATCGCGTCGCGGTGGGCGATGATCCGCAGATGGTCGCCGCGGATCGACCACAACGTGCCGATCCCGGCCAGCAACTGGACCGTCGTGACCGGGTCGGACTCGCCGAGGGCCTGGCGGAGCAGGTCGGCCAGGTTACCCTCCTCGGCGCGCAGCGCGTCGGCCGCCGCGAACTGCCCTCTGCTGAACAGGTCGGCGGCGTGCTCCAGCGCGTACCGGGTGGCCCAGGCGCGCTGCGCCGCCCTCGCGGGCGACTCCTCGCCGGCCTCCCTCAGCCGCATCCGGCCGAACTCCCTGACCGTCTCCAGCATGCGGTAGCGCAGGCCGAACGCCGTCTCGCGGACGCTCAGCATCGACTGCTCCGTCAGCGCGTCCAGGGCGGACAGCGCGTCGGGGCCCAGCACCTGCTCGGCCGCCTCCAGCGCGAAACCGTCGCCGAACAGCGACAACCAGCGCAACGCCCGCCGCTCCCGCTCCTCCAGCAGGTTCCACGACCAGTCGATCACCGCGAGCAGCGTGCGGTGCCGGTCGGGCGCCGTCCGGTTGCCGCCGCGCAGCAGCCCGAACCGGTCCGCCAGGCGCCGCGCGATCTCCTGCACCGACATGACCCGCACCTTGGCCGCGGCCAGCTCGATCGCCAGCGGCAGCCCGTCGAGCCGCGAGACGACCTCCCCGACCACCCGCTCGTCGATCCGCACGCCCGGCCGGGCGGCCGTGGCCCGCTGGCGGAACAGCTCCACGGCGTCGCCCGCCGGCAGCTCGCCGAGCGGATAGGCGCGTTCGGCGGGGATCGACAAGGGGGCGCGCGAGGTGGTGAGCACCCGCAGGTCGCGCGTCGTCACCGTCAGGAACCCGACCAGGTCCGCCACGGCCTCGATCACGTGCTCGCAGTTGTCCAGGATCAGCAGCGCGGGAGCCTGGTCGAGCTGCTGCGCGATTCGCGCGCGCACGTCCGCCCGCTGCTCGGCGGTCAGCGCGTGCCGCCCGCCCACCGAGTCCCGCACCCCCAGCGCCGAGCCCACCTCGCCCACCACGCCCTCCGGCGACGAGACGCCGACCAGCTCGATGAAGTGGGCGACCGGCTGCGCGGCGTTCCTGCCCACCACGTGCGCCAGCCGGGTCTTGCCCAGCCCGCCGGGGCCGATGATGGACACCACCCGATGGGTCCGCAGCAGCGCGTGCACCGCCCGGATGTCGTCGTCGCGGCCCAGCAGCGAGGAGCCGTCGAACAGGATGCCCTCGCGCACCGGCCGGTCCGCGACCAGCAGCTCGGCGTACACGCGGGCCAGCTCGGGCCCGGGCTCGGCGCCCAGGCGGGCCACCGTACCCGAGCGGTAGCGCTCGTAGCGCTCCAGCGCCGCGGCGGCGCCCCGCACGGCCGCCTCGCTGCGCAGCAGGCAGGCCAGCAGCTCCTCGTCATGCGGACGCTCGCCGGCGACCTCCTCCAGCAGCGGCAACGCGCCCTCGTGCGCGCCGCCGCGGCTGCGCGCGATCGCCGCCACCCGCCGCGCCTCGGCCGCCCCCCTCACGGCCACGCCCTTCAGCTCCGCGAGCGGCCCCGCGGCGCCGTCCGGGCCGCCCGCCACGAGCCCCATGGCCAGCTCCGCACGGGCGCGCGCCGCCGCCACGTCGTCCTCGCCCAGCGCCGCCCGCGCCTGCTCCACCAGCACGCCCAGCAGCAACGCGTCCACCTGCTCCGCAGGCAGCCCGAGCCGGTACCCGCGCGGGATCCGCTCCACCACGTCAGCGCAGGTCGCCGCCCTGGTCCGGGACACCACCACCTGCAACGCCTTCGTCGGATTCGCCGGCGCCTCCTCCGGCCACAACTCCTCCACCAGCCGCTCGTCACTGACCCCCGCGCGACCGTGCAGGGCGAGCACGGCCAGCAGGGTGTGCGCACGATCACCGACCACGCGCACACCCTGCCAGCGGACGCCGTCGAGCAGGATCAGAGCAGGGGACACCCCTTCAGCTTACGGATGAGGCTCGGGTAGGCGACGGTGATGATCTCTGTATCCTGCCGGACGTGACGCAGACCGACTGGCTGGACGTACGAGAACGGCTCGCGCGCCTGTCCGCCACCACCACCGAGGTGTTCGGCTCGGCCGACCACGGCTGGCGCCTCGACCCGCCACTGACCGCCGGCGAGCTGGCCGACCTGGAAACCCAGCTCGGCACCTCACTTCCCGCCGAGTACCGCTCCTTCCTCCTGCAAGCGGGACGTGGCGGCGCCGGA
>NZ_VSEY01000009.1 GCF_008086045.1 Nonomuraea sp. PA05
CCCTGCCCGATGTAGGCCAGCCGCGCGCTGCCCTTGTCGTCGCGGGCCCCGTCGGCGTTGTACGACACCACCGGGATGCCCGCGTCCAGCGCCCGGTTCACCGGCTCGCGGAAGGCCGCCTTGTCCACCACGGCCACCGCCAGCCCGTCGGCCTTGGCGGAGATCGCGGTGTTGCACGCGTTGACCATCTCGGCCACGATCGAGTCCTTCGAGCCCGTCCACTGGAACTCGGTGCCGAGCAGCGCGCAGGCGTCCTGCGCGCCGTACTGGGTCGGGGTGAAGAACGGATTCGTCGTGACATGGCAGACCAGCACGAACTTCCACTTCGGCGTGGCGGGGAAGTCCCCGGCCGTGCCCGCGCCGCCGGTGGCGGCCGGCTTCGGCTGATCGGACGAGCACGCCGACAGCAGCGCGGTGGCGGCGGCCGACGCGCTGACGAGGCCCGCCCCGGTCAGGAGGCGGCGACGCGCGACACGGTTCAGGTGGAGTGTGTCGAGGGCCTCCTCGACCTTCGGGTGGATGTCGTTCATGGATCCTGCCTCAGGAGGTTCTGCCGGTTCAGGACACGGTGGAGAACGCGTAGATCGTCGTGGTCCGGTAGACGTCGCCGGGCCGCAGGACGGTCGAGGGGAAGTTCGCGTGGTTGGGCGAGTCGGGGAAGTGCTGCGACTCCAGGGCGAAACCGGACCGCTTCGGGTAGAGGCGGCCGCCGGTGCCGCGCAACGTGCCGTCCAGGAAGTTGCCCGAGTAGAACTGCAGGCCCGGCTGGTCCGTGATGACCTCGAGCACGCGTCCGCTGTCCGGTTCGACGACCGTGGCCGCCGTCCGCAGGCCGCGGCCGTCGAGGACGTAGTTGTGGTCGTAGCCGCCGCCGCGGACGATCTGCTGGTTCTTGCTGTTGACGCGGTCACCGATGGCGGTGGGCTCGCGGAAGTCCAGCGGCGTCCCGCCCAGCCGGGCGATCTTGCCGGTGGGGATGAGCGTCTTGTCGACCGGCGTGTAGCGGGAGGCGTTGATCTGCAGTTCGTGGCCGAGGATCCGGCCGTTGCCCTCGCCGCGCAGGTTGAAGTACGCGTGGTTGGTGAGGTTGACGACCGTGGGTCTGCTGGTGGTGGCGCGGTAGTCCATCCGGATCCGGTTGTCGCCGGTGAGGGTGTAGACGACCCTGGTCCGCAGTGTCCCCGGGTAGCCCTCCTCGCCGTCCGGGCTGGTGTAGGTCAGCGCGAGCCCCACGCTGCCGCCCCGCGTGAACGGATCGGCCTTCCAGACCCGCTTGTCGAAGCCCTTGGTGCCGCCGTGCAGGTGGTTGGGGCCGTCGTTGGTGGCCAGCCGGTACGTCTTGCCGTCCAGGGTGAACCGGCCCTTGGCGATGCGGTTGGCGTACCGGCCGGTGATGCACCCGAAGTACGGACTTTTCTTGACATAGTCGGATAAGTTGTCGAACCCGAGGGTCACGTTGGCCCGCTTGCCCTCGCTGTCGGGAACCTCGATCGACTGCAGGATGCCGCCGTAGGTGAGGATCTTCACCCGCATCCCGCTCGCGTTCCGCAGCGTGTAGACGTCGATCTTCCTGCCGCCGGCCAGGGTCCCGAAGTGCTTCTTGGAGATGCCCGGCCGGCCGCCGTCCGCGGCCCGCGCCGGGGACACCGCCACCAAGGCGGGCACCAGAGCGGCCACGGCCACCAGGACGGTGGCGAGCCTGGTCCGGGTGAGGGTGCTACTGGGCATGAGGGATCTCCCTTCACATGCGCCGATCTGCGTCAACGCGGACGATCGCGTTGCGTTGACAGCCCGCCGTACGTATGGCCACCGCGCGGGCCAGCCCTGCGGCGCGCTCCCCCTCCGAAGGGCGCCGCCGTTTCGGCCTGCACCTCGGTGTCACGAAATGAAAACGAATGGATGCAATCGTATTCAGTGCCGGTTACGTTGCCATCAGCAGGGGGTCATGTCAACCCGGTCCACTCCAGCGAGAGGAGCCCGGCAAATGAGAACCCATTCCAGGTGGCCTGTCCGGGCGGCCGCGGCGGCACTGCTGATCACAGCAGCCGCCTGCGGACAGGAGGAGCCGCCCCCCGCGGCCCCGCAAACGCAGGCCGCCACGACGACCTGTGCCGCCAAGGGCGCCCTGACAATGTGGGAGCGCTCCGGCGGCAACAAGCAGATGGTGGACCTGCTGGTCGCGGCGTGGAACGCCAAGAACCCCGACTGCAAGATCAACCTGACCTACATCCCGCACACCGAGATGGTGGGGAAGATCGCCCAGGGCGTCGCCTCCGGCGAGGTGCCCGATCTGATGGGCATGGACCTCATCTATGCCCCGCAGTTCGAGAAGGAACAGCAACTCGTCGACCTCACCGGCCAGATCAAGGACTGGCCCGAGCTGAAGACCGCCAGCAAGGGCCACATGACGGTGGCGACCTGGGAGAACCGGCTCTATGGCGTACCCCTCTACGCGGACGTGTCCGCCCTCTTCTACAACAAGGATCTCTTCACCCGGGCCGGGCTCGACCCCGGCAAACCGCCCACGAGCCTGGCCGAGCTGCGCACGTACGCCGACAAGATCACCGCGCTGGGCGGCGGCGTCAAGGGCTACTACCTGCCCGGCAACTGCGCGGGCTGCAACATCTTCACCGTCGGCCCCCTGATGTGGGCCTCGGGAGCGACCATCGAGGCGGCGGGCCCGGGCGACGAACCGCTGGTCGGCGATGGCGTCAAGCAGGTGCTGCAGTTCACCCGCGACATGGTCGCGGCCGGCAACGTCCCCGACGGTGCACGCGCGGAGAACGGCGAGACCTTCCACCTCCAGTTCGGCTCCGGCAAGGTCGGCATGATGGGCACCGGCAACTTCAACATCACGCTGGCGCGCCAGCAGAATCCGAAGATGAACTTCGGCATCGCCCTGCTGCCGGGAATGACGCCGAATTCGTCGGCCTCCTTCATCGGCGGCGACCTCGTGGTGGTGCCCAAAGGCAGCAAGCGGGTCAACGACGCGGTCAACGTGATGAAATTCCTGCTCTCCGACGAGGTGCAGACCGAGGTCTACGCCAAGGCGCTCAATCTCACCACCCGGACCGACATGGTGAACAACAAGTACTTCCAGGCCGAGCCGCTGGTGCAGGACGTGGCGAAGGCTCTCACGGTGGGCCGCACGCCGTACACGGTCACGTTCTTCGAGCAGATCAACTCGCCGCAGGGGCCGTGGCTGAAGATGTTGCAGCGCGCCTATTACCGCGACGACGCCCTCGACACCGTCATCGCCGATGCCAAGAAGGAGATGAAGGCCATCGCGAGCCGGTCCTAGCGCCTCGCGATCCTCGCCGTGCCCACCGGGCGGTGGGCACGGCGGCTCACCGAGAGGAGTCGTCATGCGCCATGGCCCGCGCGGCCGCCTCGTCGGATTAGCCTATGTGGCGCCGGCCCTGCTCTTCGTGCTCGTCTTCACCGCTTATCCGCTGGTGCAGATGGCCTGGATGTCCTTGCACGACTGGTCGTTGCTGTCGCCGCCGAAATTCGTCGGGTCGGCGAACTACGAGCGGGTTTTCAGCGACACCCAGTTCTGGGTCTCCTTCCGCTTCACGCTGCTCTACACCGTCCTCATCACTCCGGTGCTCATCGTCGGCGGATATCTGCTGGCGTTGCTCACCGCCCGGAACACCGCCCTGCGCCGGCTCACCCGTACGGTGGTCTTCATTCCGGTCGTGATCGGCCTCGGGGTGTCGAGCCTGCTCTGGTACTGGCTCTTCAGCTCCGATTTCGGCCTGGTGAACCGCGCGCTGACCGACCTGGGTCTCGTGGCCGAGCCCGTGCTGTGGCTGGGCGTGGACGCCGGCCTGTCCAATGTCGCGATCAGCGCCTCCGTGGTCTGGAAGGTGATCGGCTTCGGGATGATCCTGTTCGTCGCCGCGATCCAGGCCGTGCCTGCGGACGTGGTCGAGGCCGCCCTGGTCGACGGGGCGAGCCACCGCCAGCGGGTCACCCGGGTGATCCTGCCGCTGACCCTGCGCACCGTCCTGCTGGTGACCCTGGTGAGCGTGATCGGCTCGCTGCTCGCCTTCGACCAGTTCTACATCATGACCGCCGGCCAGCCGGGCAACGAGACGGCGACCTCGGTCTTCTACATCTACCTCAATTCCTTCCCCTATCTGAAACTCGGGTACGGCGCCGCGCTGTCGATGATCCTGGCCTTCACGATCCTGATCGGCACCGTGGTCCAGCTCCTGCTGACCCGCCGGAGCCACCAGTGAAGGGGCGCGGGAGATACCTGGCGGCGGCGGTCTGCGTCGCCGTCTGCACGGTCATGCTGATGCCACTCGTGATGTCGGTCCTCGCCTCCGTCAAACCCACGCAAGAGGCGGCGGCCTCGCCGCCGACCTACTTTCCGCACGGGCTCAGCTTCGACAGCTACGTACGGCTGTGGAACTACCAGCAGGGCCTGCCGGTCTATCTCGCCAACAGCCTGGGCACCGCGTTGCTGACCATCGCCCTGACTCTGCTGCTGGCCGTTCCCGCGGCCTACGGGCTGGCCCGTTTCCCCGTCCCGGGAAAAGAAGTGCTCTTCGTGGTGCTGTTGCTGGCACTGATCATCCCTTATCAGGCGCTGCTCACGCCGATGTTCCTGATGTTCGCGAAGATCGGCCTGACCAATTCGCTGCTCGGCCTCGCGATCCTGCACACCGCCATCCAACTGCCGTTCAGCCTGTACGTCCTGCGCAACAGCTTCAGCGCCATACCGGCGGAGCTGGAGGAAGCCGCCATCATGGACGGCTCCTCGTCCTGGGAGACCTTGCGCTGGGTCTTCATCCCGTCGGCCGTGCCCGCGATCGTCACCACGGCGCTCTTCGCCTTCATCACCTCGTGGAACGAATTCCTCGGCGCCCTGGTGATGATGAGCCGCAGCTCCAGTTTCACCCTGCCGCTCATTCTGGCCACGTCGAGAACGGAGACCAGCCTCGGCGGCACCGACTGGGGCATGCTGCAGGCCGGCGTCACCATTTCCATCATCCCGTGCGTCCTGTTCTATTTCCTGCTCCAGCGCTACTACGTGTCGGGTCTCATGAGCGGAGCCATCAAATGAACGCAGGCAGCGTGTGGCCGAGCGCCGCGGCGAAGTCGCGGCTGCACCCGATCGACCCGTCGGGGACGGAGATCCTCGGCGGGTTCTGGGCGCGACGGCAGCGGCTCAACCGTGAGAAGACGATCCCGCACGGCTTCGACCGGCTCCAGCAGGGCGGCGCGCTGGGCAACCTGCGGCTGGCCGCCGGCGGGCAGGGGCGCTACGAGGCCGAGGCCGACAGCGGCGGCACGACCCTCCCGTTTCTCGACTCCGATGTCTACAAGTGGCTCGAAGCCGCCGGCTGGGAGCTGGCTCGCGGTGCGGATCCGGCTCTCACCGCCGCCGCGGAGGAGGCGATCGCGGTCGTGACCGCGGCGCAGCGGCCCGACGGCTACCTCAACAGCTTCGTCCAGGTGGTCAAGGGCGGCCTGCCCTACGGTGATCTCGCCTGGGGGCACGAGTTCTACTGTGTGGCGCACCTGATCCAGGCCGCGGTCGCCTGGCACCGGGGGCTCGGCGACGACCGGTTGCTCACCTGCGCCACCCGCGCAGTGGCGCACATCGACGCCGAGTTCGGCGCACGGGGCAGGCCCGGCATCGACGGGCATCCAGGGATAGAGATGGCGCTGGTGGAGCTCGCCCGGGTCACGGGCGAGGAACGCCACCTCAAGCTCGCCGAACGGATGCTCGGGCTGCGCGGGCACGGACTGATCGGCCCGGGGCGCTTCGGGGCCCATTACTGGCAGGACCACGAGCCCGTGCGCGAGGCGCCGACCGTCGCCGGGCACGCGGTGCGCCAGCTCTACCTGGACTGCGGCGCGGTGGACGCCGCCGTGGAGCTGGGCGACGCGGAACTGCTCGCCGCCGTCCGGCGCCGGTGGAGCGACCTGGTGCGCAGCCGTACCTACCTGACCGGCGGAACCGGCAGCCGGCACCGCGACGAGGCTTTCGGCGACCCCTACGAGTTGCCTCCCGACCGCGCCTACACCGAGACGTGCGCGGCCATCGCGAGCGTGATGCTGGCCTGGCGTCTGCTGATCGCCACCGGCGAGCCGGAGTACGCCGACGCGATCGAGCGCGCCATGTACAACGGTGTGCTGTCGGGCATCTCGCTCTCCGGCGAGGAGTTCTTCTACACCAACCCGCTGCAGCGGCGCACGCACCGCGCCGCCGAGCCGGCCGGGCAGCACCGGCGGGCCCCGTGGTACCCGTGCGCCTGCTGCCCGCCCAACCTCATGCGCCTGCTCAGCTCCTGGCACCACTACCTGGCCACCAGCGACCCGGACGGCGTCCAGATCCACCAGTACGCGGACGCCGACCTGACGGCCGGGGACGTCCGCCTCGCGGTCAGGACCGAGTACCCGTGGCAGGGCCGCGTCACCGTCCACGTCCTCGAGACACCCGACCGGCCGTGGACGCTCTCCCTGCGCGTGCCGGCCTGGAGCCGGTCGGTCAACGGCCCCGTGGTCCGGCACGCACGGCGGTGGGCCGCGGGCGACAGCGTCGTCCTCGACCTCCGGCCGGCGGTCCGGGTCACCGTGCCCGACCGGCGCGCCGACGCGATCCGCGGTTGCGTCGCGATCGAGCGCGGCCCGCTCGTCTACTGCCTGGAGGCCGTGGACGCGCCGGCCACGGCGGAGCTGGAGGACCTGGCCTGGGACGCGGGCCGCCACCCCAGGGAGGTGCCGCGGCCCGACCTCGAACCCGCCATGATCGGCATCGACGTCCCGGTGGTGGACCTGGGATCAGCGTCCGGCGAGAGCCTCACGGCCGGCGCGATCCCCTATTTCGCCTGGGCGAACCGGCGGGCGGACGCGATGCGGGTGTGGATCCCGGCCTGATCGGCTCACCGCGGGGACGGCGGCGCGGTCGAGTCGCGCACGACCAGGGAAGGCTCGAAGATCTCCAGGGCCGGCGGGCGCTGGACACCGGCCGGCTCCCTGGCCAGCCTGACCGCCTGCGTCACCGCGTGGCCGACGATCTGCGAGATCGGCATCCGTACGGTGGTCAGCGCCGGCACCGTGTGGGCCGCGATGAGAATGTCGTCGAAACCGACGACCGACAGCCGATCGGGCACGGTCACGCCCAGGGCGTGCGCGGCGTGCAGCACGCCTGTGGCCACCACGTCCGTCGAGGCGGCGACCGCCGTCGGCGGGTCGGGCCGGTCCATCAGGCGCCGCAGCGCGGCATCGCCGCCGGCCAGAGTGCTCGGGCTGCGCTGGGCATAGCCCGGCGGCACGGCGCCGAACCGCTCGCGCATGAAGGCGAGGTACGCCTCCTCCCGCGCCCGGTACTCGTTGGGCAGTTCCGCGTTGACGAAGGCGATCCGCTCGTGCCCCAGCGACACCAGATGCTCCAGCCCCGCCCGGATGCCCGCGCGGTCGTCGGCGTCGACGGTCGGGAACTCGCGCGGGCTCGTGCCCGGCCAGAGCGCGACCACCGGCACGATCGACTCACGCAGGTCGGCCAGGAGCTGCGGATGCTCCTGCATGTCACCGAGCAGCACCACCGCGTCAGTGTGCCGCGTCTCCAGCACGGTGGTCAGGGAGACGCCCTCATCGCCCGCCCGCCCCGGCACATGCCCCAGCACGACGTTGTAGCCGTGCGCCATCGACTCGACCACGAGCGCCTCGATCACCCCGGCGAAGAAGGGGTCGCTGAAGTCGCGCACCACCGCGCCGATGAGGTTCGTCGAAGCGCCGCGCAACCCGCGAGCCAGCGGGTTGGGGCGGTAGCCCAGCTCGCGCGCCGTCCGCAGCACCCGCTGGCGGGTGGCCGGCGCGATGGGCACCGCCGTGGGCACGCCGCTCAGAACACGGGAGACGGTGCTCTGCGAAACGCCCGCCACGGCGGCGATGTCACGCATCGTGGGCACAGGCCGCTTGCCCGTCGGGTCTTCAGGCATCCGGGCAAGCGTAGCATCATCATGCAGGCATACGATTGCACTCCCTCGGGTTCGTGATCATCGCCGGCCGCCGAACTCCCAGACGTGAACCTCGACATCGGCATACCGGCCCGGCGTCAGGACGGCGCGGGCCGTGTCCCTGTCCGTCGTCCGGATCAGAGCCGCCGTGCCCAGCCAGATGTCGCCGTCGTCGGACAGCAACGGCCCGTACGCGATCAAGTCGTCCAGCCGGTCGGGCGGTGGAACGAGGTCGGCGGCCTCGCCCGTGCCGAAGCCCAGGACCAGATAGCGGTTGCCGCCCTCGCGGCCACCGGGGAAGTCCCACATGGTGCGGCCCAGCAGGTTGCGCCAGCGGCGCAGCATCACGTCCCGATACACGCCGGCCTGGTAGTTGGGCTCGTCGAAGGCGAAGGCCCGCGCGGCGGCGGGGCCCGGCAGGTCGGCGATGTGCACGCTGCCGGTGGCCGTGTCGCCGTCGAGGGTCGGCCCCCGGGCGATCAGCTGCTCGTCGTAGTGGTCCATGTAGGACCAGTGCTCCTCGATCAGCTTCTCGCGCAGGGCCGCGGAGCCGGGCCGGTCACGGTGGTAACAGAAGAACTCCATGTCGAGTTTGTCTACCACGGGTCGCGGCAGGGGCTGACGCGCCGGGGCGTTCTGCGATCGCGGGTAACGCGTTCGTCACTATGGTCCCGCTCGTCCGGGTTCGGCAGCACCCTGGAGGCATGCCGACAGTGGACGACAGCCCCGGCGCCTCCGAGGAGGAGGCGGGCCGTGCCCGGCTGCGGGCGCAGGCTTCCGGTCAGGGCCGGGTGTATCAGTCCGCCAGGGACCAGACCATCCATCACCACTACCCGCCCGCACCGGACCCCGGCCAGATCGTCGAGGGCGACATCCCGCAACGCCCGCCCGGCTTCCAGCCCCGGGAGCTGCTGCTGCGGCAACTCGCCGACCTGCTCGACGACCCGGCCCCGGGTCCCGGCACGCGGGAGACAGACGGCGGGGCGCCGGACCACAACGCGCGGAAGGCAGGCGGCGGGGCGCCGGACCACGACGCGCGGGAAGCGGGTGACGGGGCGCCGGACCACGACGCGCGGGAAGCGGGTGACGGGGCGCCGGACCACGACGCGCGGGAAGCGGGTGGCGGAGCGCCGGATCATGGCGAGCGGAAGGCGGGTGGCGGGGCGCCGGATCGTGGCGGGTGGGAGGCGGGTGGCGGGGCGGCGGTGATCTGCGCGGCGACCGGTACGCCCGGGGTGGGCAAGACCATGCTGGCCGCGTCCTACGCCTGGGCCTGTCAGGCGGCGCGCTGGCCGGTGGTGGCCTGGATCGCCGCCGAGACCACCGACCAGATCCTGACCGGCCTGGCCGCTCTGGCCGAGCGGCTGGGTGAACGCCGCTCCGACGAGGACGCCGCCGCGGCCGCCCGCCGTGCCAGGGCGTGGCTGGCCGCCACCGACCAGCCGGCGCTGCTGGTCTTCGACAACGCCACCGACGTGGCGGCCGTCCGCCGCTGGTGCCCCGCCACCGGCGCGGCCCGGGTGATCGTCACCACCCGCAACCGTGCCTTCGCCCGCGCCTACGCACCGCTGGAGGTGGAGGTGTTCACCGCCGGGCAGGCGGAGTCCTTCCTGCGCCGGCGCACCGGCCTGATCGACCAGGAGGGCGCCGCCGAGCTGGCCCGCGAGCTCGGGCATCTGCCGCTGGCGCTGGCCCAGGCGGCCGCGGTGATCGTCCGCCTGCGGTTGAGCTACGCCGGCTACCTGGAGCTGCTGCGCGGCCTTCCCATCGGCGATCACCTGACCGCCCAGCACGGCGACGCCTACCCGGCCGGCACCGCCGAGGCCGTCATGCTGTCGGTCGCCCAGGCCGAGTCGGCCCTGCCGTTCGCCCGCGAGCTGCTGTCGCTCCTGGCGGTGCTGTCACCCACCGGCGTCCCGCTCGAGGTGCTGTCCGCGCTGAACGGCGCGGGGAGCATCGAGCCGGTCCGCCTGCGTGAGATGCTGGCCGACCTGGCCGACACCTCGTTGGTCGCCTTCAGCGAGGACGGCGCCACGGTCCTGACGCACCGCCTCGTCCAGCGCGTGCTGCGCGACCGGGCCGCCCGCCACGGCGACTTCGAAGCCGTCCTGAGCCAGGCCGTCGCCCTGCTCCACGACTACGCCGACACGCTGCCGGACGGCGCTCGGACCTGGGCGGCCCGCGCCGCGGTCGAGACGCTCATCGACCAGAGCGACGCCCTCCACCGGCGAGCTCCCTCCGGCGAGCTCCCCGAGGATCTCCTGACGCTCCGGATCTGGTGTGGCAAGTCCCTGCACGACCTGGCCGAGCTCGGCCGCGCCGTACACCTGCTCGAAGCCACCCTCGCCGACTGTGAGCGGGTGCTCGGCCCCGACCACCGCCACACGCTGGCCTGCCGCACCAACCTCGCCTTCGCCTACCGGGATGCGGGCGACCTGAAGCGCGCCCTCCCGCTGTACGAGGCGACGACGGCCGACTTTGAGCGGGTGCTGGGCGCCGACCACCCCGAAACTCTGATGAGCCGCAACAACCTGGCCGGCGCCTACCATGCGGCGGGAGATTGGCAGCGGGCCATCGCGCTGCTCGAGGCCACCCTCGCCGACCTGGACCGGGTGCTCGGCGCCGACCATCCCGACGCTCTGGCCTCCCGCCACAACCTGGCCATCGGCTACCAGGAGGCAGGCGACCTGCGCCAGGCCGTCCGCCTGCTCAAGGCCGCCATCGCCGGCCGCGAACACGTACTCGGCTCTGATCACCCCTCGACGCTGTCCTCCCGCACCAGCCTGGCCGCCACCCATCTGGCGGCGGGGAACCCGAGGCGGGCCATCCGGCTGTTCGAGACCACCGCCCGCGACTACGAGCGGGTGCTGGGCGCCGACCACCCCGACACCCTGACCTGCCGCACCTACCTCGCCAACGCCTACCAGGCGGCAGGGCGCCTGGACCAGGCCGTCCCGCTGTTCGAGCGGACGCTGGCCGAGCGCGAGCGCGTGATCGGCCCCGACCACCCCCACACCCTGGCCTCCCGCACCTACCTCGCCAGCGCCTACCAGGCGGCGGGAGACGCGGATCGGGCCGTCTCGCTGCTCGAAGCCGCGCTCAGCGGCCATGAGCGGGTGCTGGGCGCCGACCACCCCGACACCCTGACCTGCCGCACCTACCTCGCCGACGCCTACCGGGCGGCGGGAAACCTGGGCCGGGCCGTCGCGCTGTACACCTCCGCCCTGGCCGCTTGTACGCGAGTGCTGGGAAACGATCACCCCACGACCCGTGTCACCAGGGGGAACCTGGCGGTCACCGCCTCCGAGGCAGCCCTTCGAAGGACGCGTGGGCGGAGGTAGCCGTTGCGCGCGGGCACGACCGTCTCAGCGTCGCGTGCCGGACGCACACCCGGCTAGACCCGCAGCACCTTGGGCCCGGACGCGCCGTAACGCTGCGCGGACGCCCGGGACAACTGCTTGCCGGTGATCACCCAGGACAGCTCCCCGACGTCGGCGAACTTGGCGAAGCTGGCCACCCCGAACCGGGTGTGCTCGCACAGCAGCACGCACTGGCGGGCCGCCTGCATCGCCGCCGTCTTGGCCTGCGCCACCGCCGGGTCCGGGGTCGTCAGCCCGCGGTCGATCGACACGCCGTTGGCCCCCATGAACGCCAGGTCGACGTTCAGCTCCGCGAGCATCGCCGTCGCCCATCGGTCGACGGTGCCCATGGTCGCCGGTCGCAGCCGGCCGCCGACAACGATCACATCGTGATCGGTCTGACGGCCGAGTTCGGCCGCAACGGTCAGGGATCGGGTCACCACGGTCATCCGCTGCAGCCGGCGCATCGGCCCGACGAGATCCTCCGGCAGCGCTCCCTCGTCGAGGAACACCGTGCTGACGTCGGCCATCATGGCGACCGCGGCTTCGGCGATGACCAGCCGCTCCTCGGTCCTGGCCTTGTGCCGGTACGCCACCGGCGTCTCGTAGCGGCCGATGTCGGTGGGGTAGAAAACGCCGTACGACCGGGCGATGAGCCGTTGCGTCTCCAGCGCCCGCAGGTCCCGGCGGAGCGTCGCGGGCGAGATCGCGAACAGGTCGGCGATCTCGGAGACGACCGCGCGGCCTTCGTTTCTGACATGACTGAGGATTCGCTGCTGACGATCGAAGGCACGGCCGTGGAACGAGCTTGACATCCTGTTTTGCACCCTTGCACATGTGATTGAAACGTGCGCGAAATAATCACAGATCGGCCACCATCTGACCAGGTTTGAGCACCTGACCGCCAGTAAAGTCTCCAGCGGTTCAACGCCGATGCGGATGGGTGGTAGCCCGTGAGCAGTGGGGCAAGCGATCTCGAGTCGAGATCAGCTCGGCCGGTCAGCGCCCGCCGACCGGCCGATTCCGGGGGAACCACCTCCGGGCAACGATCAGGGGCGGCACGCCGGCGGCGGCGCGGGTACCTGCTGTTCGCCGCCTTCGCGTTCCCCAACCTGGCGTTGATCGCCGTGTTCTCCTACTGGCCGATCGTCGAGAACGTCTATCTGAGCTTCACCACCTGGGACTTCATCTCGCCGCAGGCCGAATGGGCCGGCCTGCTCAACTACGCGGCCCTGTTCAGCAGCTGGTCCTTCCCCACCGTGTTGTTGCGCACGCTGGTGTGGGTGGTCGTCGTCGTGGTCGCGACGCTGGTCCTCGGCCTGGCGCTGGCGCTGCTGTTCTCGCGACGCATCCGGGGCACCACCGCGGTGCAGACGCTGGCGTTCGCCCCGCACGTGCTGTCGGGGGCGGCGATCGCGACCATCTGGCTGCTGATCTTCGACCCCCATCACGGCCTCAGCCGGCTGGTGTTCGAAGCGCTCGGCGCGACCTCGCCTGCCTGGACGACCGACGGTTCGTGGGCGCTGTGGGCGTTGATCATCGTCTCCATCTGGAAGGGGCTCGGCTTCGTCGCGATCGTCTACCTGGTGGGCATCCAGCAGATCCCGGCCGAGGTGCTGGAGGCGGCCCGGCTCGACGGCGCCGGCCGGTGGGCGCAGTTCCGGCGGGTGGTCTTCCCGCTGCTCTCGCCGACCACGTTCTTCCTGGTGATCACCCAGACGATCTCGGCCTTCCAGGCCTTCGACGTGATCGCCATGATGACCGGCGGCGGGCCCGCCCGTTCCACCACCACGTTGAGCTGGTTCATCTACGACGAGGCGTTCAGCCGTACCAACGTCGGTGTGTCGAGCGCGGCTTCCATGATCATGTTCGTGCTGCTGATGGCGATCACCGTCCTGCAGTTCCGATTCGTCGAGCGGAGGGTCCACTACTGATGACGGTCAAGCCGGCCGCGGTGACACCCGAGCGTGCGCGCTGGTGGGGCGTGGTCGCCCTGGTGATCACGGCCCTGGTCTTCCTGATCCCGCTCTACCTCTTCGTCAGCACGGCGTTCAAGACCGACGCCGACATCAACAGCTGGCCGCCGCGGCTGATCCCGGGGTCGCTGACCCTGGAGAACTTCGTCAACGCCTGGACGCTGGCGCCGTTCGGCCAGTTCCTGGTCAACTCGGTCGTGGTGGCCGCGATCGGGACGGTGCTCAAGGTCGTGCTGGCGATCTTCACCGCGTACGCGTTCGCGTTCCTCCCCTTCCCGGGCAAGCGCTGGCTGTTCGTCTTCATGCTCGGCGCGCTGATGGTGCCGGGGCACGTGACCCTGCTGGTCAACTACATCACCATCGGCCAGCTGAACCTGGTCAACACCTACGCGGGCCTGATCCTGCCGGGCGTGGCGTCGGCGTTCGGAACGTTCCTGCTGCACCAGTTCTTCCGGTCGCTCCCGTACGAGGTGCTGGAGGCGGCGCAACTGGACGGCGCCGGGCACCTGCGGACGATCATCTCGTTCATCGTGCCGATGGCCCGGCCGGCGATCATCACGGTCGGCCTGATCGCCCTGATCGACGAGTGGAACGGCTTCGTCTGGCCGCTGATCGTCACCAATTCCGTGAACATGCGGACGCTGCCGATCGGGCTGCTCTACCTCAAGGAGAACGACGGCATCAACGACTGGGGCGCGCTGATGGCCGGGACGCTGTTCGTCATCCTGCCGGTGGCGATCGTCTTCCTGCTGGCACAGCGCTACATCGTCGCGGGCCTGGCCGGCAGCGTGGTGCGCCGATGATCACCACGTGCCCGCGCTCCGGTTCGACCAGGGAGGAAGCAGCGTGACCGGGACCAGTTTCAGCCGCCGCCGGCTCCTGACCGGCGCCACCGCCGCCGCGGCCGGCCTGGCGCTGGCCGGCTGCGCCGGCCGCAAGGAGGGCGACTACGCCCAGGTGAGCGGGCAGGTGCCGGCGCGGTTCTCCCGCCGCGAGCGGGTCGTGCTGTGGAGCGCGTTCACCGCCCACAACGCCACGGTGCTGCAGTCGATCATCGACGGGTTCAACGCCTCGCAGCAGGACGTCTTCTGCGAGATCCAGCTGTTCCCCGGGTACCCCGCGCTCGACTCGAAGCTGGCCGCCAGCTTCGCCGTGGCGCAGGTCCCCGACCTCGTCACGCTCAGCGACGTGAACTGGAACCGCTACTTCCTCGCCGAGACGCTGGAACCGCTGACCGGCTACTTCGACGCCGGCTTCGGCCCCGACGCCTTCCATCCGAGGTTCCTGGCCGAGGGCACCGTCCGCGGCCAGGTCTACTGGCTGCCGTGGGCCCGCTCGACGCCGCTCTTCTACTACAACAAGGAGATCTTCGCCGGCGCCGGGCTGCCCGACCGGGGGCCGAAGACGTTCACCGAGCTGCGGGAATGGGGAAGCCAGCTGAAGAACTACAAGTACCGCGGCTCGCCGGTCAAAATGCGCGGCTACACCGGCAAGGACGACTGGTACTTCCAGGGCTCGACCTGGGCCTTCAACGGCGGCTACTCCGACGGCATGACGCCCAGGCTGGACTCCGAGCAGACCGTCGGCGCCCTGGAGTTCGATCGCGCGTTCATCCACGACGACCGGATGGCGTACCTGTCCGGCGACATCAACGCCGACTTCGTCGCCGGCGTGACGGCGACCATCTGCAACTCCACCGGTGCGCTCACCTCGCTGCTCAAGGCGGCCAAGTTCGAGTTCGGCGCCGCCTTCCTGCCCGAGCAGGACGCTCCCGGCGTACCGACCGGAGGCAGCGGGCTCGCGGTCATGCGCAACTCCACGAAGGCGCGCAAACAGGCGACCTGGGAAGTGATCAAGTACCTGGCCGGCAAGGGCGCGCCCGAATGGAGCCTGAACACCGGCTACCTCCCCGTGACCACCAGCTCGCTCAACTCCTCGGAGATCAAGGAACGCAACGCCGCGACGCCCGCGTACCAGATCGCCCAGGACCAGCTCAGCCGCGCCCGCCAGGCGGACGTGATGCGCCGGTACGTCAACGAGACGATCTCCGAGATGCTGATTGTGCTGGAGAAGGTGTACGCCTCCGACGCCGACCCGTGCGAGGCGCTGCGCGAAGCGGCCCGCAACCTCGACCCGGCCATCCAGCGCGTACTGCCGAAGTACCAGCGCCTGGTCGCGTCCTGACCCCTTCATTCAGAGAGGAAAATCGTGGCATTTGCCATTGTCGGACACCGTGGCGCCATGGCCGAAGCACCCGAGAACACCGTCGCGTCCTACCGCGTGGCGGAAGAGGTCGGCGTCGACGAGCTGGAGACCGACGTCCGCATCAGCTCTGACGGCCGGCTCTTCATGCTGCACGACGCCACCCTGGACCGGGTCGCGGCCGAGCCGTCCGGCAAGGACCTGGGCCCGGTCGCGGAGCTGCCCTGGTCGAAGATCAGCTCGGTGGACGTCGGCGCGGGCGAGCGGGTGCCCACGCTGGAGCAGATGTACCAGGCCACGACGCGGTTCGTCCAGCTCGAGATCAAGGACCTGGCCGCCATCGACGGCCTGGCCGGCTTCTTCCCCCGCCACCCCGCCTACGCCGGACGAACCATCCTGACCGGCTTCTCCGCCGAGGCGATGACCACCGTGGCCGAGAGACTGCCGGACATCCCGCGAGGCATCATCGTGTCCAGATGGACCGACGCCGAGTCCCACCCGGGCGGCTACCGCAAGCTGATCGAGGAGACCGGCTCCTGCCGCATCCACAGCGGCGGGCAAGGGCTGACCGCCGAGATCGTCCGGCAACTGCACGACGAGGGCATCCCCGTGCACGGCTGGCCCACCCGCACCGAGGACGACCTGCGGCACTGGCTCGAACTCGGCGTGGAAGGCACGACCACCGACGACCCCCGCACGGTGCGCCGCTGGCTCGCCGGGGCCCGCCGATGACGGCGGCCCCCCGCTCCGGACCGCTGGAGGCGGCGCTGTTCGACATGGACGGCACACTGTTCGACAGCGAACCCCTCTGGGACGTCAGCCTCGCCGACCTGGCCGAGACGCTCGGCGGCACGCTCCCGGCCGAGACCCGCCGCCGGGTTGTCGGCGGGAACCTGCGGGACACCACCCGGATCATCCACGAGGACCTGGGGGTGGAGGCCGACATCGAGGAGTCGGCCGCGTGGCTGCTGGAGCGCACCCGGCAACTGTTCGCCCTGGGAGTGCCGTGGCGGCCCGCCGCCCAGGCGGTGGTGGAGTCCGTACGGCGGCAGGGCATCGCCACCGCGCTCGTGACCTCCAGTCACCGGGCCCTGGTCTCTGAGGTGCTGGCCCAGTTGGAGCCTGGATTGTTCGACGTCGTGGTGTGCGGTGACGAGGTGGCCCGCCCCAAGCCCGATCCTGAGGGCTATCTGACGGCGGCCGGGCGGTTGGGGGTTGATCCACGCAATTGTGTGGCGCTGGAGGACTCCGCCCGGGGCATCGCGGCGGCGCTGGCGGCGGGGTGCGTGGTCGTGGCTGTGCCTGAGGATGGGGCGGCGCTGGGCGATGGGCATGGCGCCGTGGTGGTTCCGCTGGAGGCCGTCACCGTTGATCGGCTGAGGTCGCTGCTGGCCGACCGGGCCGGCTGAACACGTCCGTCCGCGCCTCACTCATTTGCCGCCCAGGCCGCTGCCCGCCGCGGGCGGGTGAGGTGCGCCCGGTAGGGAGCCAGCCGCTCGTTCACCCAGTCGGCCCCCTCCAGGTCGTCCAGATCCCGCCCGAAGGAGTCAGGCGTCAGTGAGCCGGCCGGGCAGCGGTCACCGAAGAGCACCACGGACGGTTCCCCGCCCTCCCTCTTCGAGGGCCAGATCAGGCCCTGCGCCCGCGGCTCCTGCTCCCTGATCCAGCTCGCCCACCGCCTGGTCGCGTGGTAGTCGCGCGGATCGGCGTGGACGAGCCAGCCGTCCTGGGCCACGGCCGCCCAGGCCACGCCGGACAGCAGGTCGACCAGGATCAGGTCCTCGGTGTTCACCACGACGCTCGCGCGCCGTTCGCGGACGAGGACGCGCGGGATGATGCGGTATCCCCGATCGTTGAAGGGCAGGTCTCGCAGCAGCGTCTCGGCCAGCGCCGTCTCGGCGGCCAGGCCGGCGTAGTAGCTGGGATAAGGGTCGCGGTCGGTGCCGTCGAAGCGGCCGCCGCCGAAGTTGGCGTCCGTCCTTCTGGGCTCGCCGGTGCTCTCCCGGGGGTTGAAGTCGGTGGCCTTGTAGCACCTCAGGTGCACCCGCCAGAGCGAGGTCCCCGCCGGCAGCAGGTAGAGCTGCGGGATCGCCCTGTAGAGGCGGGGCGGAGCGGTGTTCGGCATGTCACACCCCCGCCGTCTCGCTGCGGGCAGCGGCGATCAGGTGTTCGTCGGGCACCCGTCCGATCAGGTTGGCGGGGGCGTCGCCGAGCCAGCCGTTGTCGCTCAGCCACCAGCTCGCCGCCCCGAGGGGGTCGTCGAACGCCTCCAGAATTCCGTTGATCAGTCGTACCAGCGGCAGGGGTGTGCCGTCGGCATCGAATTGGAAGGCCGGCCATCGGCCCGCACCGTCGTCGTTCTGCAGCCGGATCAGTGCGGGATCGCCGGGGTTCTGGCCCAGGGCACGCAACTCGGCGGCCGTCAGCGCCGGGGCCGCGAGCAGCCGGGCCACGGCCTCCCGCTCCACCTCAGCGGGCGAAGGGGTGTGGCTGAGCAGAGCGCGTAATTCGGCGAGGGGCAACGAGGGCTCCGCGATCCCCGCCCACCGCTCCGTGCGCTCGCGCAGGGCTGCGGAGAACGGGTGGTCGCCAGGCAGCCGCCTGCGCAACAGGCCGGCGATCTCGTGGGCGATCTCCTCGGCGGCCTCCTGGTCGTCCTCACGGAGGAGCCTGCCGGCCAGGTCCGACAGCGCCTCGATCGCCTCAGGAGACAGCCGGGAGTGGATGTCGTGCCACTGCTCGGCCAGCACCGCCATCGCTTGCCGTAGTCCCATGGATCTCCCCTATCGCGTCTCAGGAACTGATGTCATGGCGGGCCACCGCCGTCCTGGCCTGGTCGACGGCGGCCTCGTCCAGACCGCCGATCTGCAGCTCGAAACGGACCTCCCGGCCCGACACCGGTTCCGTCGCGTGCACACAGAGCAGCCCCGTCGCCGCCATGGCGAACGTGACGTGGATCGGCGTGCCCTTGGGCAGCCTCGGCGGCAGGCCGAGCAGCATGCCCCGCCCGACCAGCGTGTTGTCCGCCAGCTCCGCCGAGATCTCCCGCCCGTTCTGCTCCCACACCTCCAGCTCGATGCCCGGCTGGTTGTCCATCGCGGTGGTGGCGACGACTGGCCCGGTGTCGGCGGGCAGCGGCGTGCCGGCGGGCAGCAGGTGTATGACGTAAGAACGCGCGCGCAGCGGTTGCGTGGCGGCCAGCGGGTCGTTGTGGTCGAGCACCTTGACGCCGAAGCCGCGCGGGATCACCGTGGTCACCCGTCGCGAGCGCATGTCCTCGGCCTGGGCCTTCGTGATGCCGAGCCGGTCGGCGACATGCTCGCTCTCGTCCTGCTGCGTCTGCCTGATCATGGCGAACATGGCCGCGCCGCGCGCCACCGCGAGATCGGGCTCATGCTGCCTGGGTGTCCTGCCGAGCAGCCGCTCCAGCCGCTCCGCCACCACGGGCATCCGGGTCATGCCACCGACCAGCACGATCTCGTCGATTTCTGCGACGCCCTCGCGGCCGGCCTTCTCCACCGTCTCCTCGGTGATTTTCATCGTCCGGTCGAGAAGGTCGGCGGTTAGCTCCTCCAGCCGGCTCCTGCTCAGCTCCACCCGGGCGGTCTGCCCGGCGAAGCGGAGGTTCTTGCGACGGGTCAGCGCGTTGCTCAGCTCTTCCTTGACCTGTTCGGCCTTGATCCACAGGTCCTGCATGAAGCCCTCGTCCGCGGTGGGATCCAACCGCGGATGTTGTTCGGCGAACGCGTCGAGCAGGAACCGTCTGATCTTCTCGTCCCAGTCGGCGCCGCCGAGCCGCCGGTCACCGTCGGTGCAGACAGTGACGACGTCCTTGCCGTCCACCTTGATCACGGTGGTGTCGAACGTGCCACCGCCCAGGTCGTAGACCAGCAGATGCCGTACGCCGGACGCCGGGTGCTGCTCCTGCCGGGAGATCGCGGCGGCGACCGGCTCGGAGAGCACGTCCAGCACCTTGAACCCGGCGATCTCGCCGGCCTGCCGGGTGGCCTGCTGCTCCGCCACGCCGAAGTAGGCGGGCACAGTGATCACCACCTCGCGGACCGGCGTGCCGAGCTGCCGTTCGGCGGCGTTCGCCAGATCCTTGAGGATCAGCGCCGAGATCGACTCCGGCGTGTACGTCGTGCCGTCAAAGGCGTACTCGACGTCCTGGCGCCCGATCTGCCGCTTGATCAGCTGTACGACGCGGTCAGGGGCCAGCAGTGCCGCGTTCTTGGCGGCGCTGCCGATCACCACGCTCTCCTTGCGCTCGAAGTAGACGACCGAGGGGGTGGTGTACTCGAGGTTCGCGTTCCTCAGCACGACGGGCCGCCCGGCGTCGTCGACGTACGCGATGCACGAGTTGGTCGTGCCCAGATCGATCCCGAACGCGGTCATGGAGGCTCCCTCATCGGCCTTGGTAGGTGAACGCCGCCCACGACTCGGGCTCGTGCAGCGGCGTCTCGTCGAGCAGCCCGGCCAGGTCCTCGCGCAGGGCCGGCGGGACGCGCCGGCGCGGGTCCAGCATCCACAGCTGAGCCGCGCGCAACGCGACAGCCGGGTCGTCGTATCCACAGTTCAGATAGTGGTGGAACATGGTCATGCACAGCAGGGTCGGCAGGTCGTCGACCGGCCAGCGCGTGCCAACCGCGCCGCTGGCTCCCGCACCGAGGAACGCGCTGGTCAAGGTCAGCGCCTCGTCGTGGTGGCCGCTGCTCAGGTCGCTGCCGCAGGCCGCCAGCACGACCAGGCCGCCGGGTCCTCCGGCAGGGCGGGCGCGAGCCTGGCGCAGGATGTCCGTCATCCGCAGGACTTCGCCACCGGCCAGCAGGAGCCGCGAGTCGACAGGACGGCGCTCGGCGGCGGCGTGACAGCCCAGGTGCAGGAGGGTCACACCATCCGTGCCGGCGCCAGGCAGCAGGCTGAGCACGTTGGCAGGGGTGGCCGCCGTGTCCTCGGTGGCGGGGGATGATGTCCGTGAGTCGGTGGCGGACGCCGGTCCTGGGACGGTGGCGGACGACGCTCGGGAAGCGTCGGCGCCGCGGCCGGCGAGCAGCCGTCCGTGCCCGTAGAAGTGGCGATGGAGGGTCTCGGCCTCTTCCCAGGCCCAGTGCAGGCCATGGATGCGGACGAGCGCCGGCTCATCGGCCCATGGGCGGTGGCCGGCCCGCCGGGCATCGACGTACTGGCGGGCGGAGGCGGCGTACGAGATCACGGCGTCCTGGCAGGCGTACCGGGTGAGGCCGTTGCCGGTCACGCGGCGCGCGGCGTGCCAGGGCACGGCGCCGAGCTCCCCGACGGGCACCAGCACCAGCCGCCGGCGGGTCAGGTCGAGGACGTTCGTGAGGGGCTCCATGGCGGCGGTCCACGCCCAGTCGCACAGGTCATCGAGGGCGTACCGCCACCGGCGCAGGGCCCCCTCGCTGTCTTTCCTGTCGCGCTGCGCCCGCGCGAACGCCGCCAGCCTGCTGTCCTGCCCCGTCGCCAGCCGCGGTAGCCGCACGTCGCGGACCTCCCCGTCCGCGTCCACGACGATGGCCAATCCCCCGCGACCGTCCTCGTGAGGCACGAGATAGGCGAGGGCCGCCGCGCCTGCCTCGCTCAGCGACCGCGCGATCTCACCGATCGACGGGGCGGCGAACAGCCTGCGTTCCGTCTGCGTGCCCTCGATGGCCGCCATGACGCGATCCCTGAGGTTGCTCGGCACGCGAGCCTCCGGCAGCCTCTCCACCAAGTTCGCGTGGCCGGCCGTCTCCGAGGCGTCCCAAGGGGCGGGTACGAGCTCCGCCAGCGCCGACTCCCATTCCGCGGCGAGATCGCCGTACCCGGCCTCTCGCAGCAGCGACGTCATGCCCAGGTCGGTGGTCGCGGTGTGCAGAACCATCGCCCGGCCCGACTCCAGCGCCTCGACCGCGCTGTCGAGCAGCCCTCTGGCAACGCACCGCAGCGCCACCTCCGCCGCTTCTCCCGCGCCGGCCACCGCCGCGTCGAAGGCGCGTTCCGCGTCGCTCTGCAGCATCACCCTCCAGGCGCGGATCCGCAGGCCTTCGAGCCCCGCCTCGGCCACTCGCTGAGGGTCGCCGAGGCGCTCGTCGTTGCGCTGGTGGTACAGGTCGCACAACGTCTTCAAGGTTCCGGCCGCGAAGCCGCCGAACGAGTCGGACTCCTGGGCCCGGCGCGCCGCCTCCAGCCGCGCGATGGCATTGGTCAGGTCCGCGCGGTCCCTGGTGATCTCGTACCGCATGGCCAGGCCGTCGCCGATCTGCGACATCAGCACGGGCCTCAGCGGCAACCCGACGGGGGCCGCGTCGTACGCCTCCGCCAGCGCGGCGAGTCCCGCGTTCATCGCCCGCACGTCGCGGCGCACGAACCCGTGATGGACTCTGGCGAACGCGGCCACGCCCAGTTCGGCGCAGAAATACGGGCTGTCGGGATGCGACGTCCGCGCCTTGGCCTCCATCTCGTCGATGAGCGCGGCGAAGCGCTCGGAATCGGCCTGGAAGGCCGTCGGATCGAGGCCCTCGGGCCCGAAAGCCCCACGGGCGAACCGCAGCGCGTGGATGTCACTTTCGATCCGGGGCCGGAGATGGTGTTCCTCGGGCAGCCGGTCGGCCACCGACCGCAGCCTGTCGATCATCTCCTCGACATGGCGGCCGTCGAGCTCGTGCTGGTTGCGCAGGAGCGGGGTAAGGGCTTGCAGCCAGTCCATGGTGCGCAGCGCCGTCGGGTCGGAGTCCTCGCTTTCCTCCGTCTCCGCCGCTATCCGGCGCGCGTAGTAGTCGGCCGCGTCCAGGTGCTCCAGCCCGCCGCCGTACATGAAGCGCTGAGCGAGCACCATGGTCAGCAGAGTCGCCGCGGCCACCTTCAGCCGGTGGCCGGCGGGGAACAGCGTGACCGCGTATTTGATCCGGTCAACGATGTCGTCCGGCCCGCCCGGGTTCTCGCTCAAGCTGCCCTGCATGCACTCCACGAGAACGAGCAGAAACTGGTTGAGCGCGTCGTTCTCCGTGTCGGCGGCCTCGCGCGCGGCGGCGGCGAGCAGCAGTTCCCTGACCCGCTGCAACCGTTCCAGCGAGTACGTCTGCGACAGGCTGCGGATGAGGGATCGGGCCAGCCGGCTCAGCGTGGACGCGCGCTCCGGATCGTCGTCCGGCATCTCCTCCAGGACCTGTTCCAGCAGCCGGAGCGCCGCCTCACGCTCCTGGGGGGCGGAGGCCTCCATGTCCCAGGGGTCGCCGGTCGCGTCGCGGTACTGCCCCAGTACGGCCTGCAGCACGTCACGCAACGGTGTGTCCTCGCCGAGCCCTTCCACCGTTTCGGTGACGGACCTCATGGCCGCGGCCACCTCCTCGCGGCTGCCGCAGTGGGCGGTCCGGGCGGCACGCAGAAGCTGGTGCATCACCTTCAGCTCGGCGCCTGCTCCGTCGCCCTCCGCCACCTCACCCAGGTCCGCCAGGGCTTCGTCCAGCCCTTCGGTGCTCAGATCCAGCCCCCCGGCGGCGGTGGCCGCCATCCGCATCGGCGTCACCAGCTCACGCAGCGCCGAGCCGTCGCTTCGGCCGTTGTCGTCCGGCAGGATGAGCCTGTCCAGGTGCGCGAGCGCGGCCCGCGCGTCCTCCGGGGTGGCCATGATGCGCAACGCCATGACGCGGGCGAAGTGCCGCAGGGTGGCGCCCTGCCCGCCGACGCGGAGCTCCTCCGGAAGCGACCGGTTGAAGTGGAGCAGGGCCATGAAGACGTGGCAGCGATTGGCGATCGCCTCACCCAGCTCAGGCTCCTCGAGTACCGCGCCGAGATCGTCCAGACCTCTCCGCGCGTCCTCGGCACTCCCGCCGAGCATGGCGAAGCGCATGGCGTGCATGATCCCGCGCCAGTATCTGACGGCCGGCCGGTACGGATCGTCGGCTGCCATGCCGTGCCAGCCCTTGTCCAGGGTGCCGACCGCCATGGCCACCCGCCCGCCCAGCTCGCTCCGCTCCCGTCTCCTCTCCCCCGGAACATCCTCCAGCCTGAGTACGTCCCGCTGGGCGGCCATGGCCAGGGTGACGCCGAGCCTGCCGGTCACATGGGCGGCAGGCTCGGCGTCGCCGGGCAGGAGGCCGATCGACCCGTGGAACGCCTCGGCTGCCTCCCGCAGGTCCTGCTCCGCACCGGCGGGGAACCACTCCGCCCGCAGGGCCAGCGCCGCGCCCAGGACGCAGCGCGCCATCGCGAGCTCCAGCGGGCCGTCGGCGGCCGGCGAGTCCTGACCGTCCGCGGCGCAGGCCCGGCGGGCATAGGCGAGGGCGGTTTCCAGCGCGGCCGGGTCCTCGTCGAGCTCGGCGCGCGCCAGCAGTGCTTCGGCGAGCACGGTCAGGTCGCTCGGATCGTCCTCGCCCTCGCCGGGCCCCGGCGGCACGCCTTCTGTGCCGGTCGGGCCTGATGAGAGGTTCTGTGTCCCCGCCGTCCCGGATACGGGCCCGTCCGGCCCGGACGCGGGCTGGACGCGGTCGTCCGCCGTCATCGGCCCTCCAGGCGCTGGCCGGTCATGGTGGCGAACACCGTGCCGTAGATCAGGCCGAGCTGGTCGGCGTCCCGGAACCGCCACAGGGTCGCGCGGCGGTGCCAGCGGTGCGAGCGCGTTGTCAGCCGTTCCGCCGATTCCGGCACCACGAGATGGACATCCTGATAACCGGTCCGCTGCATGATCGGGTCCAGGCGGTAGGCGTCGTCGAAGAACTCGCCGTCGCTGATCACCATCAGGCTGCACCCCCAGGGCTTGACCGGCCGCCTGCCACGCAGCTTCACCAGCAGCCGGATCGCCGGTTCCAGCAGCGTCCCCTCGCCCACCGATCCCTGCGGGTGGTCGGTGACCTGGCCGAGCCTGCGCACTTCCACCGGCGGGACCAGCACTGCGGCCCTGCCCGCGAAGGCCACCGAGCTCAGCAGGTCGCCGTCGGCCATCTCCCGGCAGGCGAACTCGCCCAGCGATCGCAGAGCCGCCGTTCGCAGCCCGGCGTACTGCTCCATGGAGTAGGACAGGTCCACCGCCACCTCCAGGCTCACCGGGCCGCGCACCCGGCGCTCGCCGACCATGCGCGCGGACTCCAGGCTCGCCATGGGGAGCAGCCCGCGCACCGGACGCCCGGCGGGGTCCGGCGGCGCGGCCCTCTCTCGCTCGACCGCGGCGTCCGGCACGGGCACCGCCCGCGCGGAGTGCGTGGCGGAGCGGCGAAGGTGGTAGCCGGCCGCCTCCGGCCCGAGCGCGCGGGTCAGGTCGGCCTCGCCCGCCAGCCCGTACCCGATCTCGCGGAACCACCAGGCCTCCTCACGCAGATAGCATTCGCCGAGCAGGTGCACCGGCTCCGGCGTCGCCGCCCCCGCCGCGGCTCCGGAGAGCACGACCAGGCCGGAACCCACCGCGCAACGCAGGCCGCTCATCCCGGACAGCGATCCGCTCGCGACCTCGGCCGCGAGAACGACCCGCGTGGTTCCCTCGGGCAGCCCTGCCAGCTCCACCATGAGCCTGTGCTCGTCGGTGAGCGTCGCCAGGCACCCGCCCGACGCGTCCTGGAAGACGCCGACCAGTGTGGCGCCGCCCGGCTCCGGCTGGTGCAGCTCCACCGGGACGATCGCCCCAGGTGGCAGCGGCACGTCCTGTGCCTTCCGCAGGCCGCTCCCTCCGCCCGGCATCTCAGCGCCCCGCCACGGCCAGCAGCAACGAGGCCAGGATGGAGACCACGTACAGGGCCGCGACCGCGGTGACGACCACGAAGACGGCCATCCGCCACCGGCTGTACGGGTTGGGGTGCATCGTTGGTTCCCCTCTCGGTTCGGGTATCACGCGGAGTTGTGGACGCGCAGGCCCTCCTTGGCGAGGATCCAGCCGGACAGATCCAGCACGCTGTGGTCGATCAGCCCGTCATGGAGCCAGGAGGAGGTGCGGAAGAAGCGGATCTCGCCGAAGTGCCGGCGCATCGTGCGTACGACGCCGTCCAGTCCGGCGGGCCCCTCGAGCCAGCGGCGGATGTCCTCGCTCCCGTGGCCGACGCCGGCCAGGACGGGACTGTGGCACACCAGGTCGTCCTTGGTCAGCGCCACGATCAGGCGCGCCCGCGTGGTCGCGACGCCGAGCCCCTCGATGTTCTGGACCAACTGCCCGAACACGAAGTCCGTCGGCACGTCGGAGCGGAGTTGTTCCTGCCTGGCCTGTTCCTCGGGCGGTAACGACGCCCAGACGGCGTCCACGGACAGCAGATCGAGGGTGAACAGGAACGTGCGCGCGACCTTGATGTAGCGCAGCTCGCGCAGCAGCTCCGACCTTCCGACGAGTTCGCCGGGCGCGTCGAAGATGTGCAGCAGCCGCGGGGAGCCGCTGGGCGGCGCGACACGCAGCGAGTAGGCCCGCAGCGGCGCGTCCTTGGCCTTGATGGTCTTCCACGTGTGCACGCCGGCGCGCAGTTTGTCGGCCAGGCCGCGGTAGGCGTTCGCCGACTGCTCGTCGGCGAAGCGCGTCGTGGCCCCGTGTCCTCCTGGCCCCTCCACCAGGCCCATGACCAACGCCGTCATGAGGCGGGTCTTGCCTGTGGTGGCCGCGCCGAGCACCGGGATGACGATCTCCGGTACGGCACCGGCGCCGGCCGACATCGGTTCCCCGCAGTGCGGGCAGAACGCCCGCATCCGCCCGTCGCCGCTTCCCATGATCAGCAGAGTGGGCAGCAGCGTCCCGCACGCGCATCTGCGCTTGACCACTCCGAACCGGCCGGGCCTGATGTCGCGGTGCCGCCGCCCGCAACTCGATGCCGAGCAGTCGTACGAGGGGTAGTGCACGTGCTGGTGACAGGACGGACAGCTGGTCCGGACGCCCTTGACCACGCGCATCCCGGAGTCGGCCGCCCGCAGCACGAGCCCGGCGGCGATGACGGCGAACGCCATGAGCCCCACGATTGTCAGTTGGATCAGGCACAACATCGTGACGACGAGGAAGCCGCTGCCGATGCCGACCGCCATGCTCAGCCAGCTCACGATGCCGAGCGGCACCATCAGCCCGGCGGGATCGCGGCCCTGGAAGGTGCGGCGGATCAGGTGGTCGTACCGCCTGCCGACCTGCCACGGCGCTGGTAGGGCCACCCGTGCCGCGTGCCGGAGGTCGACCAGCGCGGGCCCGAACAGGTAATGGACGTAGGCCGGTTCGTTCCGGCCGGCCGGCCGGTCGGGCGGCGGCGGGACAGGCGCGGCCGCCGCCCACCGGCCGACGCCCATGACGGAGGCCAGCCGTTTGAGGTACTCGTACAGGCAGTGTCCCGTGGCGTAAACCACCATCACGGACGCCGCCGGGATGAGCAGCCACAACAGCAGAGGCGACAGGCACATGGCCACCAGGCAGCCGCAACCCACGGCGGCCCCGTCGCCGGATGGGACGGGGTTGCGGCGGTATCTCGACTGAGACCCGCCGTAGTATCCCGACATGGTGTGATCCCCTTCGTGAAGCGGTGCTCAGCTGTGCGACGGCCAGCTCGGGAGCCAGCGCCGCCGGGGGCGGCAGTGTGCCAGCCGCCAGCGCCTGAACTCGTCGGCCATGCGGTTGGAGTGGCCGCGCAGTTCGTGCTCGACGTCGTTGAGATCGCGTTTGCGCCACTCGGACAGGTGGGTGAGCAGAACGTCCTGCAGAGCATCGGCGACGTGCACTGTGTCCCGGTGGGCCAGCGCGGTGTAGAGGGTGGCGAACGCGGTGGCGGCGGTCGCGCCCGCCTGCTCCCCGCCCAACTGCCGGTCCAGGTCATCCAGATAGGCCTGCGCGATCTCCGGGGGCGCGTGCGCGATCAGCGTCGGAAGCCGCTCGTGCGGCCCCGACACCAGTTGCTCCGCCAAGTGCGTCCGCAGGTAGGTCCGGACGGCCGGCGTCTTGGTGGCCGCGTGAAACGCGAGCAGCGTCTGGATGGCCGCGCGCCACTTCTTGTCGTCTCCCTGACGGGCGGCGTCCACGATGCGCCGCTCCGTCTCGTGGATCCGCACCATTTCCGCGACCCGATCCCGCGAGCCGGCCGGCAACGTCCCGGTCAGCGGCAACCTGGCCAGCAGACCGCACAGTGCCGCGTACGAGTCCATCCCCTGGCGGTCGCCGTCAGGCAGCGGCCTGTCCAGCACCGCCGTCACCCAGGCGACCAGCACCGGGTCGCCGAGTGCCGAGGAGGGAAGTCTCCTCAGCATCGCCATGGCCTCGCTCACGGACCAGCCGCCCGGCCAGAGTTCCCTCAGCACGGTCTCGTCGAGGCTGCGGCCCCGCCCGGACAGCAGCGCGAGCGCCGTGTCCACACGGCGCTCCGGCTGTCTGCGGGCGCGGACGAGCAGGGCGGCCTCGCGCAGGGCCGGCCGGGCGAGCAGTTCCTCCTCGGGTATGGCCGTGTCCAGCCCGAGCTCGAACACCTCGCGCAGCGACCGCCCCTCGGCCGCGGCGTGATCGAGGCACGCCAGCACCCCGGAACGCAGGTCCGGCCAGCGCTGCACGGCCTCGTACGTGGCCGGTTCAGGCCGCTGCCGCACCAGTTCTGGGCCGATCGTCCGCAGGCCGCACTCCCGCAGGGCGCGGGCGTCTGGCCTGATGTCGTGCGCCACGGCCAGCCGCAGCAGGCGCAGCACGGTGGCGGGACCGGCCTCGGCCAGTGCCCGGGTGTACCTGTCCGCGGCGAACTCGCGGGCCTTCTGCGACCGCAGCCGCCGGCTGACCGGCACCGCAGGCGGAACCTCGGCCGCGACCCCCGCGTGCGAATCGGTCCCTTCCGGCCTGACCACCTCGGCGACCTGGCGCGTCACCAGGAGCTCCTCCGTCTGCGCGAGCAGCTCCGCCTGCCCGCCCTCGGCGGCTGCGTCGGCCAGGCCGGTCAGGTGGGCGGCGGAGACGGCGTCGTGACCGAGCACGGCCGCGGCGATGGTGGCGAGCATGCCGCCGTCGAGGCGTGGTCCATGCTCCGCCATCCAGGCGCAGACCGCGTCGAGCTCCTCCGGCCCGACGCCCACCCCGCCGTCCAGCAGCGCAGCCGCGACCGCGACCGCGTACCAGTCGGCCAGCCGCACCTCGCCGCCCGCGGCCAGCGCCGCCGCCCGGCGCCAGAGGGGCCCGGCCGCCACCGTCCCGGCCGCCGCCAGCAACACCGGCAGCGGGCCCACCTCCGCCTCGGAGGCCCGGCCTGTCGTGAAGTCGAACAGATAGAACGCCTGAAACGAGCGCTCGTCCGCGACGATCTCCGCTCCTGGCTGCGTGCCGATCACGTGATATCTGCTGTAGGAGGGGCGGAACTGATAGGTCGCGAACGACATGCGGGCGGCCACCGGCGGCGGCAGCAGGAAGGACACCGCGGCGATCCAGCGCGCCACCTCGTCGGCGTCCGCCGCGTAGATCACCACCGAGCGTTCCTCATCGAGCACGGCCCGCTCCACGGCGCTGAGCAGGGCGGGCAGCAGCGACCGGCCGGGTGCCCTGTCCAGGAAGTCATCCACGGCGTCGCGGCCGAGCGGCCCGGCCGGAAGCGGGCTCGGCACGGGCGGCAGCTCGGTGCCGTCCACCGTCTCCCGGGTCCACAACGCTGCCCGCCACAGCTCGATGGGCAGCGGCCCCTGCCAGCTCCCCGCCTCGGGCACGAGCGCGTGCGCGAAATAGTTGCCGAACCTGCCGGAGTAGTCGGTGCCGGTGAAGACGACGTTGGCCGCGATCGGCCGCGGGCCTGGCACGAAGCACAGGTTCACCGGGCAACCGGCGATCTGCTCGGGCGTCGGCGAGTGCCCCAGCGTGCTGGGCGGCTCGTACGAGCTGAGCGCCTCGACCTCGCTCATCACCTCGGGGGCCACGCCCGGCGTGACCGCGTTGAACTGGTAGCCGGCATACCCCGACAGCCCCGATCGGCACGACGTGTAATAGAGCTGGTGGAAGTCCATGTCACCCCTTGGTGGACGGGAGCGCGTTCAGCCGGCTGAGCAGCCACAGAAAGGGGTCGGCCACCCGGTACGGATGGATGCCCCGGGGATCGACGCGGTTGTCGGCCGTTGGGCTGTCGCCCAGGGAGGACAGTCCGAAGTAGCGGTAGGACGCGTAGTGCTTGCGCATGATCTGGTCGATCTGCTCGCCCTCCCATTCGTGCAGCAGCGCCCGCACGTGATCGTGCACGGCCAGGCTGTCGGCCTGGTCGAAGACGGGCTGGTCGGCGGGCGGCTCGCGGAGCAGCGGGCTGCCCGCGGCGAAGCCGTCCCGCAGCGCGTCGATTTTGGACATGGCGACGGCGACCGGGATCTCCAGGCGCCGGTTCGGGCCGCGGCCGTGGGCCTCGTAGAGCACCTCGGTGACCCGGGCCAGCACGTTGACCGGATGATCGGTCTTTGCGTCGGAGTCCGGCAGCCGGACGCCCGGCCGCGCGGCGGCGCGAGCGCCGCGCATCTGCAGGGGGTCGAGGAGCAGGATGATGCCGTCGGCGCTGCGCAGGTAGCGGACGTTGAGGTCCACGCTCTGCTTCGTGATCAGGTCCTCTCCCGCGGTGTCGAAGAACGAGGTGATCGTGTGCCGGTCACGGGTGCCGAACAGCCCCGAGCGGTCGAGGGAGACCTTGAAGACCAGCGGGCGCCGCAGCTCCGCCTGTCCGGGGACCGTCGTGGCAGGCAGCACGCTCTGCCGGTAGAGCATCTCCTCGTACCGCTTGGAGAACTCGCTGCGCGTGTGGTCGTCCGAACCGACCACGGCGGCGTCGAAGCGCCGCCCCACCGTGTGCATCAGCTCGTGCAGCAGGACCGTCATGTAGATGGTCTTGCCGGTGCCCTTGGCGCCGATCAGCGCGATGAGCCGGCTGTCGACCCGGCCGAAGTGCACCGGCAGCTGGCTGTGGCAATGCGGGCAGATGCGCTGGGTCGACTCGCCGCCGCAGCCTGGGCAGCACGCGCTCATGCGCCGGCTGGTAGCCAGCGAGCCTGGGCTGAACACCGGGGGCAGCGCCTCGTTCATCCGGAACCGGCCGGACAACGCCGTGTCGCGCTTGGCCTCACACCTCTTGCCGTTGGGGCCGAGCAACCCGGTGCAACGGAACATGACCTTCCGCGACTGGAATGGCTGGTAGCAGTACGGGCAGGTCAGGGTGGGCAGTAGGGGGATCCTCATCGTTCACCACGTTCCTGGAAGCGGGATCAGGGTCACCACGTCAGCCGTGCCGGAAGCCACGAAACAAGCCAGCCTGGACGGCTTCGCGGCGTGCGGCACCGCGATCCGCAGCGTGAGCGGGCTGTCCGGGCTCAGCTCCTGCGCCGGCACCTCGTGGATCACCTCGCCCTGCTCGGGCCGCAGCGGGAGCACGGTGCCCGCCCGGCGCACGACGACCAGCGGCGGCACCTGGCAGTGTCGTTCCGCGGTCAGGATCAGCACGGCCTCGCGGCGCCGCGACAGCCGGGGGCGGCGAAACTCGTAGCGGACCTCAGGGCCGATGCCTGGGACGCTCGCCGTCACCGGCCTGGAGCGGATCTCGCCGGCCACCGTGCGCACGCTGGCCACGACCGCGCCCGGCCCGATCTCGATTCGGCAGCCGTTGTCCTCGTAGGCACGGCGCCGGCACTCGGCGGTGACCGCCCCTGCGCCCTGCTCCTCCACGCTCGCTCCGGCCGGCGCCCAGGTCACCTCCACGAGCTGGGCGCCGGCCGGCCATTGCCAGCTCAGTGCCATCGTGTCCCCGAGCCGCAGTGCGGTCAGCTCGCGTACCGGCTCCACGATGACGAGCCGGGCGGAGGCACCGATCACCGCTCGACCGGCGCCGACGCTGACCGCGGTGAAGTAGACGCCGGCCAGCGGCGCGCGGATGGTCATCCAGCCGTTCGCGCCCTCTGCGGGCACGGCCGGCACCTCGGAGCCGTACCGCTCCGCCTCGGCCTGCGTGAGCGTCGTGCCGCGCGGCCAGGGCGGCGGGCCGTCCGCGGCGCGGATGACCACCCGCCCGCCGGCCGGTGGGGGCCAGCCGATCCGCGCCGCGGGAGGCTCGCCGTCCAGCTCGACCGTCAGATCCAGGACCGCCCGCGGCGCGCTCTCCGGCAGCCCCGTCAGCACGACGCCGCGTGAGAGCCGCCTCGTGCCGTCGGAGCGTTCGTAGGCGACCTGGACCCGGTAGCGATAGGTCTGCCCCGGCGTCACCCCCACGTCGGCGAACCCGCTCCCGCCTCTGCTCGTCGGCTGCCCGACGTGCGGGTCGAGCCTGCTCACGATGGCCTCCGACGCGCCCGGCGGCAGCCGCCACGTCGCGGTCACCTCCCGCTCCCCCGCTGTCACCGCCGGCGCGATGATCTCGGGCAGCACGGTCAGCCGAGGGGCGAAGACGGGTGCCGACCAGATGCCGGCGGCACGCCCGGCGAACACGGTGTAATACAGCTCCTCGGCGGGTGGCGGTGCCCGGTCCACCAGCTCGTTGGTCTCCGTCTCGCCGACCGTGATGCCATCAGCCGCCCCGCTCGCCGGAGCACCGATGGTGCGCACCACGCGGTAGTGGACGGGGCCGACGTGGGCGGCGCTCGGGGCCCACGCCACTGTCACCCGGCTGCTCTGCGCTCCCGCGCGCACCTCGCCGGCCGGAGGCGGCGGCAGGGCACGCAGCCGATCGCCGATGGCCTCATCGTCCGCTGCGCTCCGCCAGGCCTTGTCGAGCAGCTCGGCCGCCGCCTCCGTACGGCCGGCGGTCAGCTCTTCCGTGGCCTGACCGGTCCACGCGGCGACCTGACGGCCGCGTTCCTCGATGCGACGACGCAGCGGATCGTCGGGCGCCAGCCCCGGCAGCAGGCGCTCGGCGGCACGCAGCCGACCTTCTTCCAGTGCCTCCTGGATCTGATACGCCGGTCCGGCGGAGCGAGGCTCGTGAGCGAGCATCGCCAGCGCCAGCTCCTCCGCCTCCTCCCTGACCAGCCCCAGGGCCGCGGCCTGCTCACTGATCATCTTGGCCGGCAGCCCTGCGGCCACCTGCGGCCGCAGGATTTCCATGACCTCCCAGAGCAGCATCGCGTCCAGCCGCTCCGGTTCGCCCGCCGCCTCCTTCAGGGTGGACAGCACGCTCTCGGTCGCGGCCTTGCGCTCGTCCCTGACCCGAGCCGCCGAATCTCTCAGGACAGCGGCGATCTTCTCCTTGGTCAGCGCTCTCCCGGCCGGCGCTCCGCCGGTCAGCCGGAAGCCGTCACGCAGCCGGAAGCCGCGGCGCACTTCTTCCGTGCCGACCACGACCTCGGCCGACAACCGCAGGCCGAGCAGGTTGAGGGCGTTGCGCATGGTCCGGTGCGCGGGCCAGGGCGGCGTGTCGGGCAGGACCCAGGTCCGCTCGACGATGGAGATGCCGTGCTCGACCAGGATCCGGCGCACCTCGGCCTCCGAGAGGGTGCCTCCTGTGTCGGCGACCAGGTGGTCGAGCGCGGCGCGGCTGATGCGGGATCCGCTGCCCGCCAGTGTGACGGCCGCCTCCGCCAGCCGCGTGGTGGCCGCCTTCACCTGCCGGTCCGTCTCGGCCTTCAGCGCGTCCCAGGTGAGGGCGTTCTGCTCGGTCAGCTTCGCGTGCGCGACGAGCAGTCCGTCGATCAGCTTCGCGTACGACTTCTGCCGTTGCCTGACCGTGCGCCAGTACGCGACCACCTCTGCCAGGTGCTCGGTCAGTCGATCGCCCTGCAGTTTCTCCTCTGGGCGCAGCGCGTACCGCGCGAGCAGGTCGGCAGGCAGCGCGTTGCCCCGGGCACGTGCGGGGTCGAGCACCTCGCGCCGGTAGGCGTCCTTGTCCAACACTTGTGTCACTCGCCAGCCCCGCCGTCACTCCGAGACCGCGTAACGCGCGACCGCTTCCTTGGCCTGCCGGACCTGCGCGTCCGACAGCCCCTGGATGCGTACCTCGATGCGCAGGTCCTTCTTCGTCTGCAGCTCGACGGCGTGGACCGTGAGCGTGCCCAGCTCGTCCATGGCGAAGGAGATGTCGATGGGAGAGTTCTTGCGCAGCCTGGGCAGCTCGGGGATGACGCCCTCGCCGATCTTTGCGTTGTCGGACAGCTCCGGCGATTCGACCGATCCGGCCTGCTCCCAGATCTCGATCTTGATCTCGGTCTGGTTCTCGTACGCCGTCGCGAACCGCTCGGCGCCGGGCGCCGCGGGCAGCGCGGTGTTCGCCTTGAGGACGTGGCTCACGGTGAACACCTCGCTTCCGTCGTCGGCGAAGTCGACCACCTTGACGCCGAACGCGCGCGGCACCACGGTCGTCACCCGCCGGCCGGCCAGCATCCGCACCTTCTCCGGCTCCAGCCCGAGCTGGTCGGCCGCCTGTTCGTACGCCTCCCGCGTCTCCTCCTCCGACAGCTTCTCCGCGTCGCCGGGCAGGCGCACCTTGACCGCCTCGATCAGCGCGAACTTGGCCGCCCCCTTGGCCACCGCCAGGTCCGGATCGTGGAGTTTGGGGTCGAAGCCGAAGCGCTGCCGCAGCCCTTCCGCCACCGCGGGCATCCGGACCGAGCCACCGACCAGCAGCACGTCGTCGAAGTGATCGATCCCGTGCTCGGCGGCCTTGTCGACCGTGCGCTTGGTGATCTCGAACGTCCGGGCGAGCAGGTCCTCCGTGAGGCTCTCGAAGTGCTCACGGGTCAGCTCCACCCTGGCGGTGCCGCCGTCGAAGCGCATGTTGTAGCGCCGCGACATGGCCGCGCTGAGACCCTTCTTCATCTCCTCGGCGGCGCCGGCCAGCTCTTGCAGGAAGTCCTCGCTCCGGTCCGCCGCCGAGCCGGCGTTCTCGGCCATGAAACGCTCCAGCAGATGGTCGGCGATGCGCTCGTCCCAGTCCGCGCCGCCGAGCCGGTGGTCGCCGTCGGTGCAGACCACCCGCACGTCGTTGCCCTCCAGACGGATGACCGTGGTGTCGAAGGTGCCGCCGCCCAGGTCGTACACGAGGATGGTGGTGAACTGCTCCGCCGAGAGGGTCTCATAGTGCAGCGCGGCGGCCACCGGCTCGGGAATCAGGTTGAGCACGTTGAGCCCGGCGATCTCGCCGGCCTTGCGGGTGGCCTCGCGTTCGGCGACGCCGAAGTACGCGGGCACCGTGATGACGACGTCGCGCACCTCCTCGTGGGTGTGCTCGGCGGCGGCCCTGGCCATCTCCTTGAGAATGAGTGCCGACACTGATTCGGGCGTGTGCGAGGCGCCGTGGAAGTCGAGCTCGAACTTCTGCCCCATCTGCCGCTTGATCAGCGAGACCACCAGGTCGGGGAAGAGCTTGGCCGAGCCCTTGGCCTCTTGCCCGACCACGACGTGGTCCGGTGTCTCGAAGTAGACCACCGACGGCGTGGTCTCCTGGCCGACCGCGTTCTTGGTGACGACCGGCCGGCCGGTGTCGTCGAAGTAGGCGATGCAGGAGTAGGTGGTACCGAGATCGATGCCGTACGTTGCCATGCGCGGTGTCCCCCTCGCTCGATCAGGTCATGTCCGGAATCGGGGCGGCCCCGGCTTCCGGTTCCTGCTGCCGCACAGCCTCGGCCGGCTGCACGGTCTCCGCCGCTTGCACGGTCTCCGTGGGCTGCGCGGTCTCCCCGGACTCCACGTGCTCCGCGGGCCCCACGTGCTTCCCTGGCCCCACGTGCTCCGCGGACTGGGTGCGGCGGTACTGGTGGAAGCTGGCTCGCACCGGACGGCGCACCCGGCCCGTCTCCCGCTCCACGAAGCCGATCGCCATGACCTCGGCCACGGTGTTGTCCGCCGTCTCGTCCGGGGCGGGGACGACGGACACCGCGGTGTGCCGGCCCGCGTCGAAGCGGTCTCCCGGCCGGGCCGTGAACTCCTCGAGACCGCAGCGCTCCAGCAACAGCAGCGTGTCGTCGGCGAAGCTCTCCAGCAGCCTGCCGCAGGCCGGGTCCGCGTGTTCGCCGGACAGGCGGGCCGACTCGCGCAGCAGTGAGTCGTACATCCGGATCAGGTCGGTCACCACCGGCTCCAGGATCGTGCGGTGCAGGCCACCACGCAGCACCTGGTTCTCCTCGTGCAGCCGGTCGATCACCGCCTCGCGATGCGCGGACCTGCGGTTGAACTCCGCGACCGCGCTCTCGATCGCCGCCATCCGCTCGTCCAGCCCCGGCTGCTCCGACGCCTGTGCCTGCTCCCCACCCGCTTCGGCCTCGTCCGGCGCGGTGGTCGCGACTTCGTCACTCACCATGGCCCCCTCCGCACATGTCACTTTGGACAGCGCACGCGAGGGCGACTTCGTTACGGACAGCGAGCCCGCGTGCGTGATCTGTATCGAGCCGGACGTCAACGCCCGTCTCGGGCCCGCGCCGAACGCGGCCTTCACCTAACCGGGCGCCCCGCCCGTCATCCTTCGCTTGCATCGTCACCTACCTGGGGGGTGAGGGCCGTCGAGGAACTGGGCCCATTTCCGGAAATTTCCGGCACGACTGGCGTAATTTCGCCTCGCGGGACGAGTGCGATCATTCGGGAAATTCGCCTCTCCCGAAAGTCCGTGAATCGGAGGCGAGGCAACGAAGGTTACTACACATTTTTCGATATCGTGACAAGGTAGCATTTGTCCCGAAATGCGAGGAATGTGCAGAACTAAGGTCGGCTTACCGTTCACCTGGACACCTGCCTAGATCAGGGCGCCCCGCAGCGCCCACTCACGAATCACCGCTACCAAAAGGACGAACGACCCCCGGACGAAGATGCTCCATTCCACGAAAATCCACAATAATCTGGAATCAGGCACTACCCCCACCAACACCGACACCCGTCTATTCTGTACGACATAAGCATGGAATGGCTTTCATCTCATAAAAATCTGTGGCACGCTCGTCGCTCAATGGACTACGACTCAGGAATCGGAGTCCCACCGCATGGACGTGCCCCACTTCCTCAGGACGCTCGCCAAGCACCTCCCTGATGTCCGCTCCCACCTCGACGCGGACGACCAGGACGAGCTGGATCGCTTGTTGTCCGAACTCCAGCGCCCCACCGGCCGCGAGCGCCTGAACGACCTGGTCATCTCGATCATGGACGTGGTGGAGCCGTGGCTTCCTCCCGGACATCCCGTCCGCCGAGCGATCCCCACCGGGATCCGCCGGCTGGACCGGGCGGACGAGCCGGTGGATCAGGTCGGAGCGATGTGGGGCGAGTTGATCGAGAGGTATGGCCACCGGCTGTTCCCCGAGATGCCGGAGCCCTCGCGCTCGCCCGCCGAACTGCTGGCCGCAGTCCAGCGGCGGCTGCTCGGCGCGCCGTCACACCTGCCGGGCGAGGTCGCCGACGGCTACGGCGCCGGGCTGGTCCGCCTGGACACGCCGGAGGGCACGACCCGCCTGCCCGCGTTCCAGTTCGACGCGGACGGCCGCGCAAGACCTCTCGTCCTGCTGGTCAACAGCCTGCTCAACGCAGAGGAGGACCCCTGGGGCGTCGCCGACTGGTGGCTCGGCGGCAACGCCTGGCTGGGCGCGGCGCCCGCGGACCTCATCGGCACAGAGCGCGACGATGACCTCGTGGCGGCCGCCCAGGCCGAGCTGGAAAGGATCTGACCGTGCCGCTCCAACTGCCGCCAGAACGGTGTCCTGGTCAGGTCGCGATGAAGATCCTGCCCTCCGGCACACGGCTCTGGCGGGTGCACAGCGCGCGATACGCGGCCGACGCCTGCAATCCCGTGCCGGCCGACAGGAAGATCGGCGGCGGCCGGTTCGACTGCACGATGATGCGGCCGTTCCCCTACCTGTACGCGGCCAGGGAGCAGTCCACCGCGCTGATGGAGACGGTGGTTCGCAGCCTGCTGTTCGACGGCGAGAACGGGGGCCGGCTCGTGCGGCACGCCAGGCTGGAGGCTCTGCGCATGTCGGCGATCGACGTCGTCCGCGACCTCCGGCTGGTGTCGCTGCTCAGCGCGGAGGACCTCAGCGGCGTCTGCCAGGACGGCTGGCTGCTCGACGCGGAGGCGGAGTACTACCACATCACCCGCCACTGGTCGTTGTGGCTGCACGAACGCGACTGGCGTGGCCAGCACGCCTGGCCGAACCTGGTGCCGCAGGGGTTGATCTGGCAGGCGAAGCGGGATCGTCCGCGTGAGGCCATGATGTTCTTCGGCGACCGGTGCATGGACGCCTTCCAGCCGGTCGCGGACGAGGGCTACCTGCTCGCCGACGAGCGCTGCCACGACCAGCTGACCGGCCTGCTCGCCCCGTACGGGGTCACGCTCGGCCCATCTCCCAAGCGGGCCGACCGGCCGCTCAGCGTCCCTGGTGCGTGAAGGCGGCCCAGATCACCGGATCCGCCAGATCCAGCTCGAAGGCCAGCCGCACCAGCCCCGCCGAGATCCCGGGAGGAAGGTCCTCCCTGCGCGGTGCCAGCGCCCAGACCTGAGTGCGTCGCAGCGCTTCGGCTCGATCACAGGTGGCGAGGAACGCGTGATACATCACCATCAGGAGGGCGGTGCGTGCGTCGTCCTCGACGCCCCAGCGCGACCCGATGACGGTCGAGGCCCCGGCCGCCAGCAGCGCGGTCGCCAGTGTCAACGCCTCGTCGTAGTCTTCGGCGGTGAAGTCGCTCGTGCAGGCGGACAGGACGACCAGCGGCCCGGGGCCGCCCGCGCGGGGCCGGGCGAGCAACTGTCCGACCGTCACCTCGCCGGCCAGCCGGAGCTTCGCGTCCACGGGCGACTGGGTGGATTCGGCATGGCCGCCGAAGTGCAGCAGTGTGGCGGGCCACGTGCCTCCGGGCAGCAGGTCGAGCAGCGTGGCCGGCGTGGCGACCGGCGTCACCTCGTCCCCCTTCCACCGCCCGAACCGCCGCGCGGAGGAGTAGAACAGGCGCGACAGCTCATCGCACTCCCAGCGGCACCAGCGCAGCCTCGCACCTCCTGGGTCGGCCACGATGGCGGGGCGGGCGTGGTGGTCGGGGAACGGCGGCGCGGTGCGGATGAGCTGCCTGGCTGAGACGGCGAACGAGATCACCGCCCGCCGGCAGACGTACCCGCCGCTCGCGGGATCGCCGGCCGCCTGCCACGGCACCGCGCCCAGGGTTCCCCAGGGAACCAGGACCACGCGAGCCAGCGGCCGGCCCGCCGCGATCTCGGTCAGCAACGGCTCCATGACCACGCGCCACGCCCACGCGCCGAGGTCGAGAAGGGCCGCCCGCCACGGTGCTCGCTCGTCCAGGGAGAGCGAGCGCTGGTGAGCCCGCTCATAGGCGCGCACGCGCGCCACCTCCTCGCCGTCGAGCCCGGGCAGCGGCAGCGTCCGGACCGTCCCGTCCGGGCGGACCAACAGTGCCCGGCCGTGGCCGCCCGCACTACTGGGCAGCAGGTATGCCAGGGCGTCCCAGCCGTGGTCGCGCAGCGCCGCCGCGATCTGCGGGACCGTGGGCGGATCGAGGAACCCCGGCTCGGCGGCACGCTCGATCACCGCCCCGCTGCGCACGTCCGTCGGGACGGGGATCGTCCGTCCGCTCGAATCCGGCGCGGGCTCGTCCGGCAGCCCGGCGGTGGCCGCGTACAAGGTCATCCCGCGGGCGAGTTCCAGGGCCTCGACGGCCGCCGCGTCCCGCCCGCCGGCCAGCGCCCGGGACGCGGTTCCCAGCGCGTCCTCGGCCGTGTCGCGTGTCACCGCGAGGGAACGGCTGGCGCGGGTCTGGAGGAGTCCGTCGGCCAGGCGCGCCCGGAGAGCGGCCAGTTCGCCTCTGATCGCCTCGTCGGGTCTGCCGAGAGCCCACCAGGCCCTTGCGGTGGCCGCGTGGGCGAACGTGTCGCCGAAGCGGCCTGTGCGCTGGTCGAAGTCAGCCGCGGCCCGCAGCACCTGGCGGGCGGCGACCTGGTCACCGGGGAAGAGTTCGAGCCGCAAGAGGCCGGCCACGAGATCGACGACCGGGTACCTGCCCTCGATGAGCTCCGTCTCCGGGCCTCTGGCGAGATCGATCATCCGCTGCAACTCGGCGGGGCCGAACCGGGAGCCGCTCAGTGTCTCGGCGGCGTCCATCGCGGGCGCGAGGCCCCGGCGGATCGGCGAGCCGTCGGGAAGGCCCGCGAAGCCGCGTGCGAGTTCATCCATGGCCGTCCGGCGGTCCTGGTCCGTCTTTCCGTACAGCGAGCGGGCGAGGCGTGCCACGCCCCGCGCGATCAGCAGGGCGGAAGACTCCGCCCACGCGGGGTCTCCAGCGAGCTCATCGAAGATCTCCAGCGCGTCGTCCAGGTACTGCAGGTCCTTGTCCACGCTGAAGCGGTCCACCATGGTCATGGCGATCGCGTAGCGGAGCCCCGCCACGTTCGGGTCGGTGGCGGGCAGCAGGTCGATGGCCCGGTTGAAGGAGGCCGTCGCCGTATCGAAGTCGGCGCGGGACGAAGCCCAGATCCCGCGCACGGCGTGCACGACGCCCCAGGCCAGGTGCGTGGCCGCGTCCTGCGGCCCGTCCGGCGCGACGGCGCGCAGATCTTCGGCGAGACGGTCGAGCTCCGCACGCGAGGTGTGCAGCCGCACGCCGTCGAGAACGGCACCGATCAGGGCGGCCATCGCGACGGCCCGCACCGGGTCGTCCGGTGGGAGCGCGGGCAGCGCCGGCACGAGGACACGCATGGCCTCCGCCGCCGCACCTGCGGCCTGCAGCTTCGTCCCGAGGCGGGCGAGGAGCTGCGGGCGCAGCGCGTCCTGGGCGGGCAGCGCCGCGACGGCGGCGCGCAGGTCCTCCTCCGCGGGATCGCGCGCGGTCAGCAGCTCCAGCGCTCTGGCCTGCGGCAGGTCCGGGTGCTGTGCGGCGACCCTGGCCGTGTGGCGGTGCACGGCGTCCAGTTGTTCCGCGGTGGCCACCGGACAGCCCGACAGCACCATCCGGGCGCCCGCCAGGGTGCCGTTGATCCGTACGTCGTCAGGCGCGAGCCGCTCCGCCCGCTCGAGGTGATCGACCGCCTCGGCCAGCACAGCACGGAGCTCCGGCCGCTCCCGCAGCGCCGCCGAAAACGCCTTCAGCCCTTCCGGGGTCACCATCGCCTTCCCGGGCGGAAGGGCGGGCATCAGCCGGCGGATCAGCAGGAAGGCGAGGTGGGCGTGGCGCTCGGCGGAGTGGCGGACCGGCTCCGCGAGCGCCGCCCGAATCCACCGCTCGGCCGCCTCCAGCTCCGGCGAGATGCCCGTCCGAGGCGCCGGCGCCTCGATGAGCACGCTGAGGTTGGCGGCCACCTGCGCCCGTCCAGGTCCGGGATCCATCCGCTGCCATGCCTGCTCGTACAGCGTGATGGCCTGGCCTGGATCGCCTCCCGCGAGGCTGTCCGCGAGACGGATCATCACCTCCGGCCGCATCGGGTGGTCCTCTGGAAGCAAGCCGAGCAGTTCGCCCAGGTCGCCGGTCAGCCGTTGCAGCGTCTCTTCCGCAGGCGTGCCCGCCGAGAGGCAGATCGCGTGGAAGTACAGCGGCGCGATCCGCTCGTGGCCCTCGCATTTCGCCAGGCCCCGTTCGAGCAGAGCCGCGACCTCCGGCGTGCAGGTGCCCGCCTCGGCCAGGAGCTCACCCAGCGTGCCCGCCACGACGTCGCCGTACGGGTCGTCCTGCGGAAGCCGGGTCAGCAGCCGGTCGAGCACGGCGGCGGCCGTGTCGCGATCCGCGGCCGCCCCGTGCGCCCGGTAGCGGGCCAGCAGCAGGACGGCCAGGCCGTCGAGCTGCTCCTCATCGGCCTCGTCCGCGTAGTACGCGGTGGTCAGCGCCTCTATGTCGCGGTCACGATCCGCCGCCCCCTCCGGCTCGGCGAAGCGGGCGACGTGCGCGCGCCAGTCCGGCCATTCGCCGTCGGTCATGGCGTCGTCCACTGGGTGCTCCCGGCGTGCTGACGACCCCTCATGATGGCTCCTCTTCCTCGTTCATGACGGCCACGACCCCTTCAGGGCCTGCCGCTAGGCGGACCAGGTCGCCTCGCGACAGGAGGTGCCGCCGGTTCGGCGGCAACTCCTCACCGTTGCGGAAGGTGCCGTTCGGGGTCTGCTCCGGATCGATCCACGCGCCGCCGTCCGGGTCGAGGCCCACGGTGGCGTGCCGCCGCGACACGTTGCGGTGCGCGGACAGGGAGGTGGCGTACGGCGACCAGAGAGGGTCCCTGCCCAGCCGCACCGGCGAGTCCGGGCACGGGAGGACGTCCCCGAAGGCGAACCGCACCGCGAGCACGCCGGCGGACGCCCCGCCGCCCACCGTCTCCTGCTCTCCCGGATGGGTATCGGCGGCCGGCGACCCGGGCTCGAGGTCGGAGCCGCAGCGCGCGCACATCGTGGTGGAGCCGGGGTCTGCGCAGCCCAAGGGGCACTTCACGGCGACTCCACGCGCAGGGTCACGGGGTCGCCCCCGTCGACGCCCAGGATCCGCAGGGTGCCGCCGGGTGCCGCGTCCCGGTCGAACAGCTCCCGGGCGAGCGGGTTGACGAACGCCGACTCCAGCGCGTTGCCGATGCCCCGCCCGCCGTTCTGCGGCGAGAACGGGCACAGCTCGCGCAGGTCGTCCCTGGCCCGCGAGGTGAGGTCGACGGTGACCCGATGCTGCTCGCCCACCCTGCGGATGATGTTGTCCAGCTGCCCGTCGAAGATCTGCGCGGCGACGGTGGTGGAGATGAAGTCGAAGACCACGATGTTGTCGCCGAACCTGTTGAGCAACTCCGGCCGGTTGAGCTTGTCGGTGAAATGCTGCTTGATCGTGTCCAGGACGGTCTCGCGCACCTCCTCCGGCTCCATGCTCTCGTCGACGGTGCGGACCCTCTCCCCGGTCCGCGGGTCCTCCCTGCGGATGCCGAGATTGGAGGTGAAGACCAGCACGCACTCGGAGAAATGGGTGGTCATGCCCTGGCCGTCGGTGAGACGCCCGTCTTCGAGGATCTGCAGGAACTTGTCCAGCACCTGCGGATGGGCCTTCTCGATCTCGTCGAAGAGGATGACGCGGAACGGCATCCTGCGCACCGCGCTGGTCAGCTCGCCGCCCGCCTCGAACCCGACATAGCCCGGCGGCGCCCCGATCAGCCGGTCGGCGGCGTGCTCGGCGGAGAACTCGCTCATGTCGAAGCGCAGGAACGAGTCGGCCTCCCCGAACACCAGCTCGGCCACGGCCTTGGCGAGCTCGGTCTTGCCCACCCCGGTCGGCCCGGCGAAGAACAGCACGCCGCGGGGACGGGTGCCCGGGGCGGTGGCCTGGGCGCCGGACAGGCCGAGCGCCGCGCGTTTGAGGATGTCGAGGGTCTTGAGCACTGCTCGCCGCTGGCCCCGCACCCGCTCGTGCAGCCAGCTCTCGCCCTCCTGGATGCGCCTGCGCAGCTCGCCCCGGCGCCAGAGGTTGTCCTCGAAGCCCAGTTTGTAGATGCGTACGGCGTCGGGCAGCTCGGTGGCTCCCATGCCGCGGTCCCGCGCCAGCCGGACGATCTCGTGCAGGTCCCGGGTCCGCATGCCGTCCGTCTGGCGCGCGAACTGTTCCATCGCGCGGGCACCGTCCGACCCCGCCGGGGCGTCCAGCAGGCCGAGGTCGACGGCGAGCATCCGGCTGGCCCTCGCGCGCTCGTCCAGGCCGGGCAGTGCCACTCCGATCGTGCGCACCCGCGGCCCGGACGTCATCAGCCACGCCGGCAGGTCGCGTTCTCCGTCCACCAGCCAGATCAGCGGGTTGAACAGCGCCGCCTGCCGCTCCGGCGGTCCGCCGAGCCGCGGGGTGGCCTGCTCCGCGAGTTTGAGCGCGAACCGGAAGAAATCATGTTCGTCCTGGCTGATGTGGGCGGGCGACACCAGCAGGCGGGAGGCGTAGTCGATGACCAACGCCATCCGGGCAGGCCCCTGGGCCACGGCGGTCAGGTGCTTGCGGAGCGCGTCCATGGACGGCGCAGAACCGATGACGCCCGTGCCCAGGAAGCGGGCCACAACTCCCTGCTCGGCCTCCGCGTGTGCGGTGAAGCCGTGCACGGGGTCGTAGCGGATCAACGCCAGGTAGCCGTCGGGCCGCAACGCCTCCCACAGCACTTCCACGAGCGGGAGAGACGAGGGCCTGGGCGGCACCAGGAACCGATCACGCACGTTGCCGTGCAGGATGTACTGGGCGTGGACGGACAGCGTGCCCGCCAGTTCGCGGACGAACGGCGGCCAGTCCGTCAGCCGCTTCGACCAGCCGTTCACGATCGTCTCCTGGCCTTGCGCTCCTGACGCACCCGCGAGATCGGCTCAGGTCGGGCGGCCACTTCGACCTCCTCGTCCGCCGACACCCGCGGCCGGCCGTGCTCGACGCGCAAGCCTGCGGTCAGGCCCTCGAAGTCGCGGGCGAAGTCCTGGCACCGCTCGCGGTCCTGGCGCCGCCCGTCGATGCCGGTGGGCGGCACGCGCCTGACGACACGTCCCCGGACCAGGCGGTCGCCGACGTCGACGGTGGCGTAGTGGCCTGGCCAGTCGCCCCTGGTCAGGGTGAGGACCTGGTCCTCACCGCTGACCTCCCAGCCCGAGGCCCGCATCAGGGCGGCCACGGTCTCGCGCAGGTACATCTGCTGGGCCCGGCACAGCGCCCGGCCGTTCAGCTCCTCGGCCCGGGCGCGCAGCGCCGCGTCGAGCGGCGCGTCGCCCGCGACGACCGCGTTCAGGCTTGCGACCACGCGCGCGGCACCGCCGTCCCCGGCGTCGGGGATGCCGGTGGCCTGGAACGACTGCAGATACGCACCGGCGGTCACCGCGTCCTCGTGGCGGCGCCGCGCCGCGGCGTTGGCGTCGTGGATCAGGCTGAGCAACTGGTCGAGGCCGGACCGCTGGGCCTGCACGGACGTGGCCGTCCGAGTTCGCGCCGCGACCTCGAGGATCTGGGCGTACTCCCGCGTGCTCACGCCGAGGTCCAGCTTGGCGAGCCGCGCGTCGATCTTGGCGGCGGCGCCGACCGGCGAGGCCGCCTTCACCGGCGCCGCTCCTGCCCGTGCCCGGGCGAGCGCCCCGGCCGCGGTGATGACCGGCTCGGCCTCGGCGCCGAGCCGTTGCGCGAGCCGGCGGCACGCCTCACCGGCCACGTGCCCGCTCAGGACGACGCGGGCCTGCGCGAGCCCCTTCTCGGTGTCCGCGCACCAGGACCGGATCATGGCCATGTCGCTGCCCGCCACGTCCAGGGGCTCGGGCAGGGTCAGCGTCACCGGCACCTTGCCGGCCGCCGCACGCAGCGCCGTGATCTGGGCGTTGTGCCGCACCACCATGGCCGTCGCGTCCCGCCACCGGTCCGCGGCGCGGCGCTCGCCGGCAAGGCGTTCGGCCTCCGCGTCCATGGCGTCGCCGAGCATCACCACCCCCTCCGCGGCCAGCTCGGCCCCGCGGGCGGCGGCCCGCGCGATCAGGAAGGCCGCCCCGCCGACCGCCAGCGCGCCCACCGCCAGCGGCAGCACCACCGGGACCGCGATCACCGCCATCGAACCTGCGCTCATGTCCGTCCTCCTCGCTCGTCTTCCTGCTGTTCGCGCCTGGCTCGCGCGAGCTGATCCGCTCTGTCCTCCTCGTCGGCCACCCAGCGGCGCTGCCGCGCCACTGTCCAGATCACCTGCACGACGACCGTCCCGATCGGCAGCAGGGGCGGCAGGAAGGCCGTCGCGGCCAGCACCGCCAGCAGCGCTCCTCCCACCACCGCGAGCCCGAGCCAGCCGTTGCCGCGTACCGGCCTGGCCACCGCCCTGGCCAGCCGAGCGGTGCCGCCGATCAGCGAGTACGCCGGGTGGTAGGGCCCTCCGACGCCGGCCGCGAACGCCAGCTCCACGCCGATCACCAGGACGATCGCCACGATCGCGCAGAGCCAGCCGAGGTCGGTCATGGTCGTGGTCGCGATCGGGATCAGATCGCTCACCACGATCAGCCACACCCAGAACACCGCCACCAGGCAGCAGCCCGCAGCCGCCCAGCCCAGCGCGATCGGCCGGTCCTGGTTCCGGTACCACAGGTGCGTGGCCTCCTCGCGCAGCAGCCAGGCTCGGCGTACGCGGGCCGCGTGCAGGTCGGCGGCCTCAATGCGGGCGGCGGGCTCCAGCAGCAGCGCGCACAGCCGGTCGAGCGGCCCGGCCCGCGCGTCGGTCAGCTCGCTGAACCACGGCACGTCGTGGGGCAGGTCGGCCCGCAGCTCCCCCGCTGTCTGGCGCAGGGCTTCGGCCGACGCGTCCGGGCTGGTCGCCAGTGCCAGGAGGTGTGGCAGCAGCCGCCCTGGCGCGATCCCAGCCAGGGCCTCGCCCAGATCGGGGCGAGCGGCGCGGAGGCGGGCGGTCAGGGCCTGCCAGGAGACGTGCGACTCGCGCCAGCGGGCGTCGGCCTCGGCGAGCCCGCCACCGAGCGGCGCACGGGCCAGTTCCAGCAGTAACCGGTGGTTCCACAGCTGCAGGATCAAGTCGGGCACGTTGCCTGGCGTGCCGCCGAGCGCCTTGCGGGCCAGCTCTGTGACCCGGTCGAGCGTGAGGACCTCGTTGCGGTAGAGGGCGGGTATGGTCGGGTCCAGCCAGCGGACCAGGCGCAGCAGCTTGACGTCCGGCGGCAGGTTCGCCTCCATCGCCGCGAACAGACCATCCGGGTCCCCGCCCAGCCTCGCGATCCAGCCGCGCAGCCGCTGCCATGGCGGCGCCACCCCCGTACTGGTGAAGTAGTACGCCGCCGCGCTGTCCCATTCCCCGGCGAGCAGTTGCGCCAGCTGCCGGCGGCCGGTGACCGCCCTGCCCCGATGGTCGTACGGCTCGAACTGCGGCTCCTCCATGGCGGCGGCGACCACCGGCGGGGATCCGCCCTTCAGCCATTCGGCCACTTCTTCGGCGCCCCACCGGTCGGGGGCGTCCTTGGTCAGCAGACCGCGCAGGAGCAGCCGGACGCGCTCGTCGTCCGCTCCGGTGAAGTCGATGTCGCGCACGTGCTGGAGCGCCATCACCTCGGCGTCCGCCAGGTGGCCGTACGGGTGCCGTCCCGCGCTCAGCTCCAGCAGCGTCATGCCGAGGGCCCACCAGTCGACGGCAGGTGACACCCGCCGTGCCAGGAGCTGCTCGGGCGCCATGTAGATCACTGTGCCGTGGCGGCTGTCGCGGATCTCTGTGCCGTCGGTCACACGGCTGATGCCGAAGTCGATGACGGCCAGCTCCAGGGGCTCACGGGAACGCAGGAGCAGGTTGTCCGGTTTCAGGTCTCGGTGCGGTACGCCCACCGCGTGCAGCGCGTTGAGCGCACCGGCCACCTGTCTGACGATCTCGGTCACCGTCACGGGCGGCAGTCCGCGCGGCGGGTCTCCGAGCAGGGTACGCAGGTCGCCGCCGGCCAGGTGCTCCATCAGCTCATAAGCGCGCCCCGCGACCGTGCCACGCTCGTACACCTCCACCAGGTGGCGTTCGCCGCTCAGCCGCGCCAGCGCCTCGGACACCTCCGGGTCGGGCCCGTGCCCTGCGCGGTAGATCTTGAGGATCCGCTCGCGGCCCTCTGGGTCCGTGACGAGGAACAGCAGCGCCTCCGAGCCGCCCACCAGCTCCCTGACCAGCTTCAGGCGGCCGGCGAGTGCGGTGGGCAGCCTGCCTGCGCCCCAGGCGTCTTCGGTGAGCGGCTCGCGGCCCGCGTCGATGACGGTCGGCGGAACCTCGTCCGTGCCCGCGCGCCCGAGATCCAGCTCCGTCGGGGGCGCGGAGCGTCCCGGATCGAGCTCGGTGGGCGGTGGATGAGACATTCTTCCAGCTTTCGACATTCCATGATTTTCAGAATTTGCCTGGAACGGAAAAGCGACCGACGCCTTGTTCCATGTATTCCAATGCCTTTTTGGAACGCAGGGATGACAGCGCTCACCCAGCCGAAGTATGGCATAGTTTTTCCTATTGCCGCCGAACGCCGTGAAACTCCACAAATTTCCCGGACGTTGCGACGGAGAAAGGAGCATCCACATGACCGCGGTGGACAGGGGCGCCAGGAAAGGGTCACCCGCCGAGGATCCGCCCGCGTTGACCGCCGGACAGCGCAAGGCCGCCATGAGGGAGGGCAGGCGCGCCTCGCGCCGGATCTGGAAGCAGGCGATGGCGCAGAAGAAACTGATCACCGAGCCGATGACGGCCGCGGCTGCCAGCGCGCTGGGCGCCGCCTACGTGCACGAGATGCAGGAGCACGCCAGGGCCGAGTCCAGCGCGGCGCTCAAACGGCTCATCGACCGCCGGGGCGATCTCCTGCGAGAGATCTCCCGCCAGGCGGCCGAGGTCCTGCGCGAGCACGAGGCGAACGGCCAGGCATCCGCCCGCACCCGCGTCAGGCTCCTCGAGCTGATCACCGCCTGGCGGGTCGACGTGGCCTCATGCCACCAGGACGCCCTCGTGCGGCACGGCCGGGCCGGGCAGCTCGTCGCCTGCTACTGGGAGGGCGTGCTGCGCCGGCGGATCCGGCGCAGGAGCAAGGGCGGGGTGACCGTCGGGTCTGTGCCGCTCATCGAGCCCGACCCGCTCTGGGACGCGCCGGACGAGTTGCTTCTCACGCACCTGCGGGGAGCCTCCGGTCCCGTGCGGCGCGCGCTGGACGTCGTCGGATGACCGGGGGAACCGCCATGAACTCACATCGCCCGCCGCCTCCGTCCCCGCTTCCGCCTCGGTTCTTGTCGCCGTCTCCGTTCCCGTCGGGCCGGTTCGCGTCGGCTCTCGCCGTGGCCGCCGTACTCTGCGCCGTGCTCACCGGTTGTTCGGAAGACCGGCTGGCGGGCGTGTGCGACGTCGTCCTCGACGGATCCGGCTCCTCGGAACCGGAAACGGGCTTCGACGCCGAGCAGCGGGTCAAGGCTCAGCTGCCCAAGCAACTCTTCCAGGCCGGCTGCCGGACCGTGACGTTCGAGCCGATCACCGGGGCATCGCGCTCGGCGTACTGCACCGCCGACGATGTCGACCTGGACCCTGACGCGGCGGGCAACCTCGACCGGCCCGCCCTCCGGAACACGCGGCGCGGCCTTGCCGTCCAGCGCGCGAGTGAGCTGCTCGGCTGCGTGCGCACCGATCAGCGCGAGGTTCCCGGCTCCGATGTCCTGGGCGGCCTCTGGAGGGCGGCGGAGGAGCGCCCGACCGGCGGAGCGGGCTATCACCTGATCGTTTTCAGCGATTTCATGGCCACCGATCCGAGAGGCGGCGACCATCCCCTGAACCTCTATGAGGATGATTTGAGCACCCCGGAGAAAAGGCGGGCGATCATCGAGAGGCTGGCCGCCGACAAGCGCATTCCCAACCTGTCCGGCGTGCGACTCGTCACGATCGGATACGGCACTCTGCAAGGCAGGGATCCGGTGGCATTTCCCGCCTTCGACGCCTTCTGGAAAGAACTCCTGAAAGACAAGGCGCATTGCCCTGTCGAGCCGAAGAAAGTCTGACCGGAGGATCACGGGCATGACCCATCCACAGCCTCCCCTGCCCGGCCCCTTCGACATCGGGCCCGTCGGCTACACCGGCGACGGGGTGGCCGAGCGGGCCCATGAGCAGGGAGTCTCCGACGCCCGCGGAGGCATCCTCGACACGTGGTCATTCGACCCCGGCGCGCCGCCGCCCCACCTGAGCGTGCTGCAGGCCGAGGAGGGACGCGTGCTCGCCCGCCTGCCCGCCGACGATCGGACGAGGATGGAAGTTCTACGGGGGCGCATCGCCGAGGGCGAGGCGGCGCGGGCCACCACGGTCGCGCTGGTAGCGGATCTGGAGGCGAAGCACGGCAGGGCGGTGCACGAGGCGGACGACGTCCGGGCCAGGATCGACGCGCTGGCCAGGGACGACGAGCGCCGCCGCAGGCGTGGGCTGCTCCGCGAGGGAGACTCCCACGAGGACCTTCCCGGCGGCGTGGACGCGGCGGGGCCGGAGACGGCCAGGTGGGAGGGCCCGTACACGGCTCCGCCGCTGCCCTCCAGGTTGAAACAGGTGCTGCTGATCGTGCTCGTGGCCATCGACGTGCCGATCCAATGGGCCGTGTTCGACTACTTCCATGGCGACACCCTCATCGAGCAGGTGCTCAGTGGGGTGTTCGCGGTGTCCGTGGCCTCGATCATGGTTCTGCTGCCGCACCTCGCCGGCTATCTCTACAGGGGGCGGCACACCACCGGCGAGGAGCGCAAGGTGATCCTCACCGGGCTGGTGCTGCTCCTGCCCGGCCTCTATCTGGCGGCCGTGCTCGGCTACCTGCGGGCCAGGGTGCTGCTCGTACCGCCCACGGTGGTGAACGAGAGCGGCGCGGTGGTCGAGGAAGGCCTGAAGAGCGCGGCCGAGCCGCTGCACGCCAGTGACCTCAGCATCATCGCGCTGTTCGTCATGCTGCTGTTCATCACGTCGGGAATCTCGTTCCTGTTGGGAACGGCGAGATTCCACCCGCTGCGGACGGCGTACGAGGGTGCCGCCGACGCCCGCGACCTGCTGGCGGACCGGCTCGCGGACGCTCGAGGCCGCCTTGACTCCATCTGCGCGCGGCACGCGGAGCTGCGAGCCGCCTGCGACCGGCTGGAGGCGAGCGCGCAGCAGCGCATGACCGCCGACCAGAACGTGGTGCGCCAGACCTTCAGGACCGCCCGCATCCGTTACCTCGACGGCGTCGCCACGGGCCTGGCCGACGCCAAGGCCACCGAAGCCATCGCCGAGCTGATCAGGACCTTGTGATGGCGGCCACGTTGCGGGTGAACCGCGTCCACAGCCCCGTCATCACACTCGGGTTCGGCCGCAGGCTGGGCATCTGGACGCAGGGCTGCCCGCTGGCCTGTCCCGGCTGCATGTCCCGCGACACCTGGGACGAGGCGGCGGGAGCCGAGGTGCCCGTGGAGGAGCTCGCGCGGCTCTGGAGCGCCGCCGTCCGCGACGGGGCGGACGGGCTGACCGTCAGCGGCGGCGAGCCTCTCGCGCAGCCCGAGGGGCTGGGCGCGTTGTTGTCGGCGGCCGACGTGATCAGGCGACGCGCGGCACGGCCCATCGACCTGCTGGTCTTCACCGGCTACGAGGAGTCCGAACTGGATGACGACCAGCGTGCGGCGGTCAGGCACGCGGACGTGCTGATCACCGGCCGGTACGAGGCGGGCAGACCGACCGGGCTGATCTGGCGGGGCTCGGCCGGCCAGCGCATGCTGCTCAGGACCGAGCTCGCCGAGAGCCGTTACCGGCCCTTCGCCGACCTGGCGCCGGAACGGTCGCCGATGCAGGTCGTGACCGACGAGCACGGCGTGTGGCTCATCGGCGTCCCTGCAGAAGGGACCCTGCCGCTGCTGGAGCGCGCGCTGCGCGCGCAGGGCGTGCGGCTGGAGCCCCCGAGCTGGCGAACCGGGCACGGGAAGGGGCCGCACGGGCGGTGAACGCCGCCGGCCGTCAGCACGCGCCCAGTTGCTCCCGCGCCTCCGCGCAGTACACGCTGTCCTCAGGGAACCAGTCCAGCCGGCTGCGCAGCGCACGCCGCGCCGCTGCCACCGCCTCGGCCCGGTCCGTCCCCGCCAGCACACGGGCCAGTGTCAGTGGCGCCAGACCGGGGTCGATGCCGCCTGGCCAGCCATCCTCTCTGCCCCGGTGCAGCTCACCCGCGAGCCGTGCCTCGGCCTCCGCCTCCGTCTGCCGGCCCGCCGCGAGCAACGCCTGCGCCCGCAGCAGCAGGCCCTGGAGCAAGCGCGGCTCCCGAAGCGCCTGTCTGCCCGTCATGAAGTCGGTGGTCATGCGCACCACCTGGTCAGCCAGCTCCCTGGCCTGCGCGGTGGTGCGCTCACCGGCCGCCGGTCCGAGCAGCGCCTGGCAGAGCGCCACCTTACCGGCGATACCGCGGGCCTCCCAGGTGCGCAGGTCGTCGTGACCGCAGACGACGCTTCTGTGTGCGATCTCCTGGGCGCTCAGCTCCGCGGCCTCGGCCAGGTCCGCGGAGGGCACGGCCTTCACGGTGTGGTCCAGGTGGCCCAACCTGGCACGTTCCACCAGCGTCGTGGCCAGGTCGAGGCGGACCGTTCCCGTCCAGTAGGCCCGCACCGGCAGCGCGGATTCACGACGGGCCAGTTCGGCACGCTGGTGGACCACGGCGTTGTCCAGGTCCGTCGGCTCGCCTCGACGGCCGAGCCACCTGCCGTATCGGGAGACGATCTCCAGATGTGCCGGGTCGTCGGCTTCCAGGGCATCGGCCGCGCAGCGTACGAGCCGCTCCCAGACCGGCACCGACTCGGTCACCGGCCGGGTACGACTGGCGTACGTCTCGGACTTGCAGGCGATGAGCAGGGTGAGCGGGTCCGAGGGCCCCAACTCGGCCGCGGCGCGGTGCCACAGGGCGGTCAGGTCTCGCGGGCAGCCCGTCATCGCGGTCAGCATCTGGGCCCGCAGTTCCGCCACCACCGGACGCCGGCCCCTCTCCTTCGAGCACATGTCAGACCACCGGCGAGTCCGCGCCGGTCTCCCGGCCGGGATCGGTCAGCAGCATCTCGCCGGCGCTCCTGAGCATCTTCCCGATCTCGGCGAGCCGCGGGCCGCTGATGGTCGGGTCGTTGCGCACCGTCTCGATCGCCTCGGCCAGCCGAGCCTGCGCCGCCGTGCCGTTCATCCGCCGCAGCAGGCCGTCCAGCTCGCGCTCCGCGCTGTCGGCGGCCGCCTCGGGCGGCATGCCGGGCGCGGCAGCGACGGACGTGAGCAGGCGGGCCAGCAGGCCGTACAGGGTTTCCGGGCTTGCGCCGCGGCCCAGCACGATGGCGAAGTCCTCCACCGCGCACATCGGCGGTCTGCCTCCTGACGCCCGCATCAGGCCCTGCCACCCGGCGGCGAAGTCGGCGAGCACGAACAGGAGCGCCCGGGCGGCACGGTCGCGGTCGCCGTCGATCGAGCGCAGCCAGCCGGTCCTGTGTGGCCAGTACGCCCACACGGCGGTCTCGTGCCCGAGCCAGGCGGCGACGTTTGGCGCGGGGTACAGCGCGGCCAGGCCGGGCAGCGCCCCCTGGTAGCGCGCGAGCAGCGAGTGCAGCGCGTTGGGCCCGCTCACCGTGTAGAAGGTGCTCTGCCTCCCGCCCGCGAGGGACACCACCTCCTGGCGGTCGGGAAGCTCGCCGGTTCTGGATGAGAGGGACAGGAAGGCGTTGTAGTAGTGCTGGGTCGTGTCCCAGTGACGCCTTCGCTTTTCGTTCTCCGCCCACCACCGGGCGGCAACGCTACAACGCAACGCATGGATCATGTCCACCATGACGCCGAACCGTTCTTTATGTCACTGTAGTTTTCCATCGCACTAAGCTGAAGCTCACTGTACTACAAAGAGGGGCGAAGCATCCGATACTTCGTCAGCGTGGACGTCCCTCACGATGGCCATCAGCCGCCGGGCTGCGGGCCAGCGCCGGGTGAGTGCTTCCCACCGGCCGGCGAGGTCGGCGCGTAACCGTACAGGCAGGGCGAGATCGTCTCCGGCCAGCAGGCGCAGCGGCCCTGTCACATAGGCCGCTGCCAGCGTCGGCAGCGCCGCCAACTCGGGTTCCCGGTGACCGGCGGCCCGCCGCAACGTGCGTCCGGTCAGGCGGAGCCTGCCGGGGAACCCCGGCAGGCGGCCGATCCGCTCGGCGATCCCGTCCCGCAGGCAACCGGCGACCCGGCCCTCGCCGCGCTCCGAACTCTCCAGCAGCGCGACCAGCTCCACCGCCATGGCGTACGACTCGGCGGCGAGCAGGCCGTGCCCGAACTCGGCCGGGTGCGGGCCCGCGAGGGAACCGGACCGGCCTTCTCCCGCCGCCAGATGGTCGAGGTGCGCCCCCTCGTGGATGCCCCGCCAGACCCGGCGGTACGGCTCGGGCGCGCGGCGCGGCACATCGACCAGCACGGCGGGGTGGCCGGGCAGCCGCATCCATACTCGCCTGGCCAACCCGGTGTAGGGACGACCAGGCACTACAAGATGCCCGCGCCGGGCGGAGGGCCGGTACTTCTCGCCCCACCAGAGATGGTCCGCGGCCCCATCGGGTACGCGCGGGTGCCCGCGGCGCGCGGGCAGCGCGTCGCAGAACTCGGCCAGGGCCGCGCACAGGTGCCACGTGCTCTCGGCCACCGGCGGCACCGGTCCTGGCGACTCGGGCACCGGGTAGTAACCCGGCACCGGCCCTGCCATGGCGCGCAGGGCACGCAGCCGCGCGGCGGCGATGCCACCGCGCCGCACACCGCGACCGGCTATCACCTGGTCCAGCCCCGCGAAGGCTCCCGGCCTGGCGAGTACCGCGCAGCCCAGGGCCACCTCGGCCCAGCCGTACACCGTCCATACGGCGGCCTCCGCCCCCTCGGCGGGCACGCGGGCCGCCGCACTCGCCGCGTCGATCGCCCATCGGCGCGCCTCGCTCATGACGTCCACGCCCGTACGCGCAGCAGCAGGCGGCGAGGATCCCGGAAGGACGTACGCGCGTGCATCATGTGGTGGTTGTCGATCACGATCATGTCGCCCGGCCGGTGCTCCAGGCATACCGTGCCAGGCAGCACCCTGAGCAGACAGGCGAACCAGGACGCCACCCTGCGCTGTTCCAGGGTGAGGTCCACCAGGTTGTCGGCGCGCCACCGTATCGTCCCGTCGCCGGGCATGACCGCCGCGCGTGAGCAGGCGCCGTCCTTCCCTCCGCCGAACACCTCGGGCACCCGCCACTGCCACCTGGGCTTCCCGAGCTCGGCCAGGACGCGCTCGCCGAGAGCGTGCCGCCGCAACTCGGCCTCCACCGTGGCAGCGTGGAGCAGCAGCGTCAGGCCCCCGTCCGCCGCCGGCCTGACGACGAACATGCAGACGACGCCCTCGGGGTCGGCCCGGTAGGCCGCGTCGGTGTGGAAGTCCGCCGCGCCCGCCCGTTCCGACAAGGTGGCCGCCGGATCCGTTCGCGACGGCCGTATCGGCCAGATCTCCTGGCCACCGTCCCGACGCGACGGCACCCCGAACTCCCAGACGAGACGCAGCACCGCCGCGTGGTCCACCGCGTCGCCGTCGGTGTGGCGCAGACCTGTGTGCAGCACCGCCCACCCTCGGCTGGCCAGGTCACCTCTGGCGTCGGCGATGTTCGTCCGAATCATCGAATCGCCCCTTCCGTCGTTCCTGGGTCTGCTTTCCAGGCAATCAGCAGGGCCGTCCGCGTTCCGGGCGTATCTCGGTCGGAAGCCGGGCGCCTTGAAGCCATCGCTCGGTCATAGTGGAGTGCACATACTTGGCAATTAGGAGCAATAGTCAGATATAGTTACTTTTATGATCCAGCCTGAGGTGTCCAGCCCGGCTCAGGAACGCAGGCTCGCCGCGATCGCGGCTGCCTCGGCGACGGCTTTCCGGCACAGCGCCTACCACCAGGTGAGGGCGGAGGACGTGGCAGAGCTGGTTCGTCTGCCCAGGAAGGGCACCCGGGGCAAAGCCCGCAGCGCGGTATGGCTCTACAACGAGGTGCGCAGCCGCCGCGTCCTGGTGGCCCTGGCGCTCAAGCACGCGTTCGAGGAGTTCGCCGCGGACGACCCCGAGCCGAGCCCGCCCGAGACCGTCACCGACGCCGAAACCCTGGTCGCCGCCGCTCTCCACCGGATCGCCGCCTTCAGTCAGGCTGAGCGGTTCCTCGTGGGCCAGGTCAGGCTCGGGATCGGGGACATCTCCACCTCGGAGAAGCGTCCCGCCTCCCAGCAGAGCTCCCCCGCGTGGCCGGACGGGCCATACGGGCAGGCCGCAGAGTCGGGATGGGAAGGGCGCGTGACCGCCTACGCGCAACATCTGGCCGCCCGGATCGAGACGGCGGTGTCCGCGGTCGCCGTGCCGCCGGAGGGCTGGGCGCGCAGGAGCGCGGAGCGGCTGTCCGAGCTGGCCTTCCGCGCCTTGGCCGACGACGCGGACGCAGCGATGGAGCGACAGGCCGAGGCACTGGCCGCGTACTGGTTCGAGCGTGACGTCGTGCCACTGGCCGGCCAGTGGGCGAGCAGGCTGCGCACCGCCGAGCGGGCCGCCGCACTGGCCGTCCACGACCACGCGGGCCCCAGGATCAAGGCAGCGGCCCTGGAGCAGGTCCTGCGCATTCTCATCGACGGCACGCCGCTGACCGCGCGCGCGATCCGCGTGGCGGCGGAGCTGGCCCAGTTGCTGGAGTCAACGGCCGGACGCGGGGATTCGGTCGGCGACCTGCGCCTGCTGTGCGACGTTGAGAGCCGGCACGGACTCCTCCTGCTGCGACTCGGCGACCCGGCGGAGGCGCTCTCGCGGCTGGAGCGGTCGCGCGAGGTGGCCGTCAAGCTCCCGGACGTGGAGGAGGCCGAGTCCTACATCGCGCGGGCCGAGCACAACATCGCCGACGCGCTGATCGCCATGGGGCGCCCGGTGGAGGGCGCCGCGCTGCTGCAGAAGGTCGAGGCGGCACGGGCCTCGGACGTTCCCGCCGAGGGGGTGAGCCCGCGGTGGCGAAGACTCACCCTCACCAGGCAGGCCGCCGTCAGAGCCGCGATCAGGTCGGGGCGCGTGGTCCGCGGTGTCCTGCTGGCGGAGGAGGTGTTGCGCGACCGCGTCAAGCGGCTGGGACCGGGCAACGTGAACACCGCCTCGGCACGGGTGGCCCTCGCCGAGGCCCTGCTCGCGGCGGGCGACCCCATCCACGCGCGCAGGCACCTGCTCGAGGCCATGAGCTGCCGGGCGCAGCACCTCCCGGCCAGCGGTTACTGGCGCCAGTACGACAACGTGCGGCTCGCCGAAACCGACCTGACCGCCGGCTTCCCCGCCCTTGCCGTCAACACGCTCGCGGAGTCGGTGGTCAGCACCCCGTGGTTCAGGCAGTGGGTTTCGAGGCGCCTGTCGGAGGAGGCCGCCATCGTGCACGCCCAGGCGCTGACGGCCTGCGGTTCCGCAGAGGCGGCGCTAGGCCTGCTCGACCGGCTCTCCCCCGGTGACAGGGCGGCCTCCCGGGCCAGGGCCGAGGCACTGCTGTCGCTCGGCAGAGCGGACGAGGCGGCGGCCGTTCTGGAGTCGGTGGCCGAGATCGAGCGCAAGCTGGGCGACGACTTCCCAGCTCAGGCGCATACACTGCTGCTGGCTGCCCGTACAGCCGATGCCCGCGGCCGGGCCGCCGACAGCGAGAGCCTCGCCGCCGCGCTGGAGGCGATGGCCGGCGCCGAGCTGGATCCTCAGCACCCAAGTGTGCTGGCGGGGCGCCTGGCCACCGCGGCACGGCGGGTCCAGGCCGGCCTGGTCGGCGAGGTCCCGGACCTGCTGGGGCCGCTGCTCTCACGCACGCCGCTCGACCACGCACGCCCCGCGCTGGCCGAGGGTCACCCGCTCCTGACCGAGGCCAGGGCGCTCGCCGCCCGCCTCGGCACCCCGGTGCCGGCGGCGACCGCGGACCAGCTCTGGGAGGACATCTGATCGCAGGGCCATCACTCCGTGCTTCGCCCGTACGCCTGGCCTGTGCACCCCCTCAGATCGATGCGACGATGAGGCAATGGCACCCGCGATCCGTCACGCGGATCTCGTCGCGGAGCTGAGAACGGTGCGCGAGCGAGGGTTGCTCCGGCTCCGCCATACACCGCTGCCCGCGTTGACCGCGGCAGCCGCCGCGCTCGGCTCGCCGGTCGACGCCGAGCTGGCGCCTTCCTCGATCGCCTCCCTGCTTGACCACGTGGTCAACGGCATGGGCGACGGCACACTCGCGACAGCCTGCGCATACACGTTCGGGGTCATCGCAGGCACCCGCGACTGGCCTGCGCAGAGCCGCAGACGGCGCGCGTCGGAAGTGTACGCCGTCTCGCCGGAGCGCTTCCGCAAGCACCACGAGCGGATGATCATCGAGTATGCCGCCGAGGAGATTCTGCGCCTGTGCGGTGGGCAGGCGCGCCTTCCCACCGACGAGGGCCTGCCGCTGGGCACCCGCCGTCGGTTGTCCCTGGGCCCGCCCGGCCGTGAGCGGCACGTGACCGTCTGCCGCATGCCCGTGCAGGCGCTGCGTGACATGGACATCCTGGTCTCGTCCGAGAACGTGTACCTGGAGATGTCCAAGACCTTCAAGTCGTCCCTGTCCGCCAGCCTGCGCTCGGCCGCCGCGCGCAGGAACGACGTCGGCGAGCTGATCGACGACGTCCTGCAGCGGGAGCTGCACGACTGGTCTCGCGCCCACGGCCGCGAGGGGCTGGCCGTCGCGCCGGGCACCGTGGTCGCCACCTCCTCGGGAGAGCTGGCCCGCACCGGGATCCGGCGCATCTACCACGCAGCAACGGCGATCCCGCGTACTCACACGAATGACTACGACGTCGAACCCACCGGGGTGGTGCGCGCGGTGGGCAACGCGTTCCATCTCGCCGGGCAGGAACGGGACAGGTTCGCACCGCCTCTCCGGTCGATCTGTTTCCCGCTGTTCGGCGCCGGTCGCGGCGGGCTGGACCCCGGGACGAGCTTCGCCTATCTGTGGGCGGGGCTCGAACCCCAGCTGTCGGACGGCTGGGAGGTGTACCTGCTGACGCGCAGCACGGCGAGTTGCGCGGCGGTGCTGCGCTCGCTGACGGACCTCGGCGCGCGGCCCGAGTGACACCCAACGCGCGGTTCACGGCGCGTCCAGTGCTGGCCAACGGGATATCAAAGCCGGAGCGGACTCCGGGAGGCGCCGATACATTGCGCACGCGAAGGATGGATCGCATCACGGGGGCAGGACATGCGCAAGAAGATCGAGTGGGTTCGCGGACGGGTGCCGGTCCGCGCTCTGATACTGGTGGGCGGAACCGCCGCCGCCGTGGCCGTCGCGGTGGCCGTAGGCGGGAGAACGACCACGTCCACCGGCCGGCCGGACTCCCCTCCGCACCCCGCCGGCGCCCAGACGGAAGTCGTCCGCGACGGCGCTCCGGCGGCGTCCCGGCTGTGGCGCAAGCCGAGCGCCGCGCCGGCGCCGGCCGCTGCTCCCCAGGAGAAGGCGGCGCGTCGAAGCGACGAAGCCGGTGTCGCGGTCGGCGAGCAGCATGGTCGCCGACCGCCCGTACGGCCACAACGGCCGGTCGGCACCGCGGGTCATCGTCCGGGCCCGCGCAACAAGCCCGGACGGACCGTCCCGTCCCCGCATTCGCCGGTGCCCCTTGGACGCGATCAAGGCTCATCACTGCTCGGCCTGAGGTGCGACGAGATGTTCCCGCCACGTCAAGCGGAGTTCCGGATGCGCAACGTCGCATGTCATCGCCTCCTGGGCTGAAGCAGCGACTTGCTCCGCCCAGGTGCGATACGCCGTTCAGGTTGATCCGCCCGTGATCAGCCGGCACTCGCCCACCTCGGCGAAGCCGGCCTCGGCCGGCTCACGGCGGAGGAGGGGCCGGGCCAGGCGATCGTAGGAAGCGGGCCGGTCGAAGCCGATGGCAGCGCAACGGTGATCACCTGGGGTCCGGTCAGGCGGCCGCCGGGAACCGCTCCCAGACGCGGTGCGCGCCCATCAGCCCCACCACGTCGCGCAGCACCTGCTCACCGTCCCCGCCGACGACCACGCCGGGAGCCTGCTCGGGCACGCCCGCCTGCGCGAGCGCCTGCCCCGCCGTGCCCCAGCCGCCGATCGCCTTGGCGTGCCGGTAGACCTCCTGCACCATGAGCTTCACGCGCGGGTCCACGGGCTCGTCCGGCAGGCGGTTGCCGGCCTTGGCGTCCCGCGCCCCGTAGGCGTCCTTGCCCGGCATCGGCGCTCCGGCCAGCAGCAGGGCGTCGAACTCGACCGAGCGGGCGGTGAGGAACGTCCGCTGCACCGGCATCGTGCCCAGCATGCCGCCCTTGGGGGCGATGATCAGCGGCACCATGCCGGCGGACAGCACGGCCTGCCGCACCGCGCCCACCACGCCGAGGTCGCACGACTCGTCGGCGACGATGCCGATGATCCGCCCGTCGGCCGGCCACTCCCGGCCCACCTGCGACAGCGCGGGGCTGGGCGCCGGATCGGCCAGCGGCTCGGACGGGGCGGGCTCGGGCAGCCCCAGCCCCTGCGCCACTTCGCGGCACAACACCGGGTCGATGTTGGCCAGCACCCGGAGCTGCCGCTCCTTGATCGCCTGCTCGTAGCACTTGCCCAGCTCGAAGGTGTAGGCGTCGATGATGTGCTCCCGCTCGGGGGCGGACATGCTCAGCCAGAACAGCCGCGCCTGGCTGAAGTGGTCGGCGTACGAGGCCGGCGCCTCGCGTACCTTCCGCCCCGACACCTCCAGCGGCACCTCCACGTACGCGCCCTCGCTCGCGCCCGCGTGGAACGGGCAGCCGCCGTCCAGCGAGTTCGGCTTGTACGGCGCCACCCCCCGGTGCACCGCGTCCTGGTGCCAGCCGTCCCGCAGCATGACGTTGATCGGGGCGTGCGGCCGGTTGATCGGGATCTGCGCGAAGTTCGGCCCGGCCAGCCGGGTGATCTGCGTGTCGAGATAGGAGAACAGCCGGGCGGCCAGCAGCGGGTCGTCGGTGATGTCGATGCCGGGCACCAGGTGGCCGGTGTGGAAGGCGACCTGCTCGGTCTCGGCGAAGTAGTTGGAGGGGTTGCGGTTGAGCTCCATCAGGCCGACCGGCTGGACCGGCGCCAGCTCCTCGGGCACGATCTTCGTCGGGTCCAGCAGGTCGATGCCCTCGAACATCTGCTCAGGGGTGTCAGGGAAGACCTGGATGCCCAGCTCCCACTGCGGGTACGCGCCCGCCTCGATCGCGTCGGCGAGGTCACGCCGGTGGAAGTCGGGATCCACGCCGCTGATCATCTGCGCCTCCTCCCACGTGAGGGAGTGCACGCCGAGCTTGGGCTTCCAGTGGAACTTCACCAGCGTCGTCGCGCCCTCGGCGTTGACCAGCCGGAAGGTGTGGACGCCGAAGCCCTCCATCATCCGGTAGGAGCGGGGAATGCCGCGATCCGACATGTTCCACAACGTGTGGTGGGTGGCCTCGGTGTGCAGGGAGACGAAGTCCCAGAAGGTGTCGTGGGCGCTCTGCGCCTGCGGGATCTCCCGGTCGGGGTGCGGCTTGCCGGCGTGGATGACGTCGGGGAACTTGATGCCGTCCTGGATGAAGAACACCGGGATGTTGTTGCCGACCAGGTCGTACACGCCTTCCGTGGTGTAGAACTTGGTCGCGAAGCCCCGCGTGTCGCGTACCGTGTCGGCCGAGCCACGCGAGCCGAGCACCGTGGAGAAGCGCACGAAGACCGGCGTCTCGGCCCCTTCCGCGAGGAAGGCGGCCCTCGTGACGTTCGAGGCGGTGCCGTAGGAGCGGAACACGCCGTGGGCCGCCGCGCCGCGGGCGTGCACCACACGCTCGGGGATGCGCTCGTGGTCGAAGTGCATGACCTTCTCGCGCAGGTGGAAGTCCTGCAACAGCACCGGGCCGCGCGGGCCGGCCTTGAGCGAGTGGTCGGTGTCGCGCAGCCGTACGCCCTGCGCGGTGGTCAGGAAAGCACCGGTCTGCGCCATCGCCGCCTGCGGCGCGCCGGTCGGCTCGCCGGTCGGGGAGCCGGTGTCCGGGCCCGTCTGGTCAGGCTTGGGGGGCAACGGCTCGCGCGGCTCGGTCGGCTGCTCCAGCGAGGCCGGCTCGCTGTTCGGCGCTCCGGGGATCTCGGCCTTCGACGCCGGGCCGCCATCGGTCACGGCGTCCACGACCTTTCCGACGGCGGACTTGATCGGGTTCGACTCGGTCATTGTCTGTCTCCTCAGCACACGCCATGACATCTGCGGTTTCCGTCAGGCGTCGCCCGCTACCCAGGTCATGGGACGCCATTCCGCCGGGTGCTGCCCATGGGAGTGATCTCGTCACTCGACCTTGCGTGATCTTTGCCCGTGGAACAGCGGCCACTGAACGGCGTGTAGGCTGCCCAGCTCGCGGCGGGCGCCGGGCGATCGGCGGCCTGTCCGGGCAGGCCCGTATCTCAGGAGGTTGCCGATGCGTCTGCATCCAGGCGAGACCATGGCCGTCGGCTGGCGGGTGGTGACCTTGCTCGACGCCGTCCGGCAGTTGCGCGACGCCTCACCCGGCGTCGCCGGACGTCCGAGGGTGATCGCGATCGACGGCCGGGGCGGCGCAGGCAAGACGACCCTGGCCGGGCGGCTACGCGAGGTGGTGCCCGGCTCCGCCGTCGTGCACACCGACGACGTCGCCTGGAACCACGCCTGCTTCGACTGGGGCACCGTGCTGGCCGAGAACGTCCTGCGGCCTCTGCACCGGGGTGAGGCGGTGGACTTCCGTCCCGCCGCCTGGATCGAGCACGGCCGGCCCGGGTCGATCACCGTCCCCGCCGGCGCCGGCTTCGTCTGGGTCGAGGGCACCGGGATCATCCGCGAGGAGCTCGACCCGTGGCTGGACGCCTCGGTGTGGATGCAGGGGGACCTCGATGAGCAGGAGCGCTTGCTGCTCGTCCGCGACGGTGACTCCCCCGGGCAGCGGGAGCATGTGGCGAACTGGCTGCTGGAGGAGCTGCCGTTCCTGGCGCGTGAACGGCCGTGGGCGCGCGCCACCATGATCGTCGCCGGCCCGCCGCACCTCGATCACGACCCCGGCACCGAGCTGGTCGTCTCCCCGCCGTCCGATCGTTAGCGGCCCCGCGCCGTGCCCGGCGTCACGGCCGGAGCACGACGCGCACATGCGCGGAAGCGCCGCCGGCCAGGAGGCCGACGGCACGCTCGGCCTCCGCCAGAGGGTAGACCCGCGTGACCGAGGCGGAGATGTCGAGCCGTCGGTGCGTCAGCAGGCCGGCCACGCGTCGCAGGTCCTCCAGCGGGTAGCCCAGGAACGCGGCGGCGGTGTGCTCACGGTCGTAGAAGCGCCCGAAGTCCTTGATGGCGATCGCTCCCGTGCACACCCCCGCGAGCACCAGGCGGCCACGCATGCCGAGCAGCGACTGGGCCTGATCTCGCGCCTCAGGACGGCTGGCGAAGTCGACGGCCAGGTCGAAGCCGCGACTGCCCGCCAGGGCTGCGGCCCGTGCGGGGGCCGCGGGATCGGCGGGGTCGCAGGCCAGGTCGGCGCCCAGTTCCAGGGCGCGCAGGCGTGCCTGGGGCCGGGGGTCGAAGGCGACGATCGGCGCCGCGCCGGCGAGCCGGGCGATCTGGACGCCGTGGGCGCCGAGGCCGCCGACTCCCCACAGTGCGACGCTCTCGCCCGCTCGCAGGGCGCCGATCCGGATGAGCGCGCGGTAGGGCACGGTGACGGCGTCAGGAACGATCGACGCGGCCTCCGGCGAGAGCTCGTCCGGCACCCTGACCAGCGCGTGATGGGCGGACAGCGTGTACTGCGCCCATCCGCCGTCGACGTCCATGCCGAGGGTGCGCAGTGACGCGCACGGCCCGGACATCGACGTGCACGCCGCGCAGTGCCCGCACCGCTGCCGGGACATGGGCATGACGCGCTGCCCTGCCCGCCAGGCGCCGGGCACGCCCGGTCCGAGTGCGGCGATCGTCCCGGCTATCTCGTGGCCGAGGGTGATGTGGTGCCCCGGCCCTCCGTCGGGTGTGAAGGCGCGCAGGGAGCCGTCGAGGACGTGGACGTCCGTCAGGCAGACGCCCGCGGCGTCCACCCGGATCAGCACCTGCCCGGCGGCGGGACGGGGAACCGGGACCTCGTGCAGGCCGAAGGATCCCGTCGAGGTCTCCAGCCGCGCGGCGGTCATCGTCTCAGGGAGATCGGCCGTGTCACCGGCCTCGGCGTCGATGGTGTGCGTCATGTCGCTCCTGTCGGAATGTACGTGCTCAGGAGGCCAGGGCGGTCAGCCGCGCCAGGTCCGTCTCGCTCATCCGGGCGGCGACCTCGGCTGCGGCGAGGTTCTCCTGGAGGTGGCCGGGGTCCGAGGTTCCCGGGATGGGGAGGATCGCCGGGTGCCGGTTGAGCAGCCAGGCGAGTGCGACCTGCGCCGGTGTCGCCGCGATCGTTTCGGCCACTTCTGTCAGGACGGATGCGCGGCGTTGTGCCGCGGTGCCCAGCGGGAAGTAGGGCACGAACGGGATCCGTTGCGAGCAGGCTTCGAGCACGTCTTCACCGGAGCGGTCGAAGAGGTTGTAGCGGTTCTGCACCGCGGCGACCGGTGCGATGACGGCCGCGCGGGGCAGGTGGCCGGGGACGATGCCGCTGAGCCCCAGGCAGCCGATGTCACCCTTGGTGACCAGGTCGGCGAGAGTGCCCCAGGACTCCTCGAACGGGGTGCGGTCGTGGGCGAGCAGCCCGTCCCCGCCGACTCTGAGATAGACGAGGTCCAAGCGGTCACGGCGGAGCGTGCGCAGGTTGTCGTGCACCTGCCTGGTGAGCTCGGCCGGTGAGCCCGCGGGCAGCCATGCCCGGGTGCCGTCCCGTCGGACACCGACCTTGGTGGCGATCAGCAGCGTCTCCGGGTAGGGGAACAGGGCGTTGTGGACGAGTCGGTTGGCGACCTCGGGCCCGTAGAAACCGGCTGTGTCGATGTGGGTGACGCCGCGTTCGACCGCGGCGCGCAGCACACCGACCGCACGGTCGCGGTCGGCGGGCGGCCCCCACACCCCTGGCCCGGGGAGCTGCATCGTGCCGAATCCGACGCGGCCCACCGAGCGGCCGGCGAGGGAGCAGGAAGTGGACGGTGGTGTCGTGGTCATGGCTTCGCCTCCATGTCGGTGGGACGGCGGAAGACGCCGCACGTCCAGGTGAATCCACCGCCGCCGCTGAGGATCAGCGCTTGCTCCCCCGGCGGCAACGAGCAGTCCGCCGCCGGGAAGGCGGCGAGGTTCGCCAGCAGGTCGCCCGCCCCCAGGTGTCCGGTTCGGTGCCCGAGGTCGAGGCAGGGCACGCCGGGGAGCAGCCGGTCCAGGACCGGGCGGTAGAGGACGGCCAGGGTCCGGGCGCCGACCCGCGGCAGCAGCACCATGCGCGGTGCGGGGCCGCCGGAGTCCAGTCCGGCGTGGCGCAGGGCGGTGCTGATCGCCTCGGCGGCGCCCGTCTGGGCGGCGGTCCGGAAGCTCTCGGCATCGTGCTCGGCGACGAACCGCCGGCGGGTCTCGCGTGGGTGGGGTGTGGCGGGGTCGCCCGGTCGCCGGCCGGCGCGGTGGACGGACTCGAGGTGCGGCGCGGCGGCCGACGCGAGCGCCACGAGGTGCAGATCGTCACGGCCGGACGCGGGCAGGTCGATGACCACGGCGCATCCGGCGTCGCCGTACAACATGATGTCGCCGCGCCAGCGGTCGAAGCCCGGCGCGGCGAACGTGTCCGCCGCCGTGATCAGTGCGGGCCCCGTGTCCGGGTCGGCGGTGAGCCAGGCCGCGGCGGTGTGCAGCGCGGCGGCGGAGCCGTTGCTCATCTGCTGCACCGTCAACGGCATCGCCCTGCCCGCGCCGAGCCGGTCGGCGATGTGGTGGGCCGGTGACCAGAACGGATGTGCCGGCCGGTGCAGCCAGGTGTGAACCAGGAGGCGGATCGCCGAGGACGGCGTGGCGGCCTGCTCCAGAGCGAGGCGGGCGGCCCGCACGGCAAGCGTCTCGGGGGTTTCTCCCGGTTCGGCGGCCGGGAGTCCCTCGTAGCCGCTGGCCGCGCAGTCCTCCGGCCGCAGCAGCCCGCCGGCCAGCGCCTCGGGCACCTTCAGCGAGCGGCCGGGGAGGTGGACGGCGGCTCCGCGGATCGCCAGCGGCGCGCGGAGTCTCATGGCGCGGCAGTGGTCGGGGCGGGCGCACCGGGGCGGGCCGGGGAGCCGGCCGGGAGTCGTCCCAGGCATTCTTCCGGCGCGATCCGGGCCGGGTCGGCTCCCTGGTCGGTGATCCAGCGGATCATCCGGCGGATGGGCTCCACGCAGTCCTGCGGGAGTTCGTGCCGGTAGTGGGCCGCGTAGCCGAGGTCGACGATCCGCTGCACCCCGTACAGGGGGGCCGTGTCGCGCACCGCACGCCGCAGGGACGGCGGGTACACGCCCAGCGTCTGCGTGGCGGAGGTGAGGGCCGGCACCGCGTCGCGGGCGTCCGCCACCGGCACGATGTTCACGACCCGGCCGCTGAGCTGCTCCGGGAAGTCGAGTGCCTCGCCGGTGAGTGAGACCACGACGGCGCCTTCGCCGTCGTGACCGCCGATCACCTGGTACCAGTCGGGGACCGTGCGCAGGGCCTGCAACCGGGCACGCAGTTCCGGGTCGAAGCGCCTGACGGGTGTGCTGATCTGTTCGGGCAGTCGCTGGATCTCGTGGTACACCAGCCGTGCCCACGCGCAGGCCTGGGCGGCGCCCGTCGCGGCGTAGATGATCCTGCTGTTCATGCAGCCGAGCTGGTTGAGCGAGCCGACGTCCGCGGCGGCGCGCCGGGCGGTCTCCGCCATCTCCTCGCCGGAGGTGAAGGCCTCGGGGCCGACGAGGGACGCGCTCAGCTTCGGGTCGAAGGTGAGCAGCTCCAGCCCCGGGCGCAGATACCCGGTGATGTGCCGGACGGCGGCGTGACCGCCCCAGGCGATGATCTTCTCCAGGTGCGCCGGGTGATAGAGCCGCCGCTCCAGCTCGGCGTCGCCGCCCTTCCAGTGGAGCACGCTCAGATGCTTGGTGAGCGGGTGGTCCGGAGCCATGGCGGCGGCGGTGCGGGCGATGGCGGGCGCCGTCAGCGGATCGTTCGACGGGGTCTTGATGATGGCGTCGCCCCGGGTCAGGGCGTTGCGGATGACGGTGAGCGCGGCGATCATCGGGCTGTTGCCGGCGATGATGTGCACCGCACGCGCGCCCATGGCGCGTACGGACGCGCTGCGGCCGTCGGGCTGCCGCACCTCCTGCCAGCCGTCGAGCGCTGCCGCGCCGCCTGCCTGCTCGGCAACGGCGTGGATCGCCTCCCGGGTGAACAGGGACGGCAGATGGGTGTAGGTGCTGCGCAGGAGCGGCGCGGTGAGGTCGGACCAGGCGGACGAGTGCCGGACGGCCTCGGCGATGAGCGGGTTGCCGTCCGGGTGCAGCAGGGGACCGAGCGCCACGAGGTAGTCCTCGATCTCCTGGTAGGGCAGCGCACCGGCATCCGCCATCGCGGCCGGATCACGCAGCGGCAGGTCGCGCAGCAGCGTGTGCGGGTCGGGAGCCTGGAAGCCGCCCACGCCGTCGCGGGCGGCGAATCGGACGGGCGGGCCGGTGACCGTTCTGCCCCGCAGCACGGACGCGGCGTGGGGGAGGTCGCCGGGCTCAGGCACGAGTGTCCTCCAGGTAGCGAAGCGCGTCGGCGTGCGCGTCGGGAGCCGCCGCGCAGGTGATCTTGTCTTCGCCGCCCTGGTCGGTGTCGTAGCGCTCGATCCGCCGGTCGATGTGGGGCGTGGAGCGCCCGCACCGGCACGCGGTGAAGTCGGCCGTCACGCGGTCGCCCGAGGCGAACCCTCCCCAGTGCACCTCCGCCATCAGGTCGAAGAAGGCCGCCCGCCCGGCCTGCACGCCGGTGCGGGGCAGCGGCCGGCCGGTGTCAGGGTCGAGGACGTAGAGGACGACCCAGGGCTCGATGTGGAAGCGGCCCTGCGAGCAGAGGTTGTTGAGCGCCATGACCTCGGACAACGCGTAGATGTGGTGCAACGCCGGAACGCCGAAGAACGCCCGGACCGTCTCCTCCCAGTCGTCCGGCACGGCCTGGTTCTTGGCGCCGCCTCCGGGCATGACCACGGAGCCGGGGGCGAACACCGCCTCCAGCCCCTGGTCCAGGCCGGCGCGGGCGAGGGAGTACAGCAGGTTCCAGGTGTTCATGGCGATGACCCGCCGCCCTCGCAGCGTGTCGGCCAGCTCGCGGGCGAACGACGCCATCGCCGCCCCGGGGCGCTGGGCCTCCTGGAACTCCGTCAACCGGGCGGACAAGCCGGGGACGGCTCTTGCAGGGGCCGCCGAGCGCAGCCCGCCGGCCAGGAACATCACGTCCGCGCTCATCAGGCCCGGATGCAGGCAGTGGAAACGGTCCTCGTGCTGGGCGAACCGTTCGGCCATCGCCCGCCCGCACCGGGCGATCCCGCTGCGCCCGTACCGGTAGGACGGCCACACGACGTCCACGGGCCCCTCTCCCGTCACGAGCGCGTCGAGGCCCACGATCCGGAACAGCTCGTCGAACTGCCGGTGGGTGTGCGGCAGGAAGGACATGGTTCCCGAGGTTCCCGAGGAATGCGCCAAGCGAAGCCCGGTCCCGGTGTCGATGCGCTCCAGCCAGGAGTCGATGCTGTCGCAGCCGGTGGTGCCGACCCCGGACAGGTCCACGGTGGTGAGCCGCTGGAGCCAGGCGGTGAGCCGGTCGTAGCGGGACGAGGCCAGCAGGGAGACGGGGTAGGACTTGTACACGGTGTGCGGGAGCAGCAGCGGGGCGATGTCGTCGAGCGCGCGCACGTCGTGGATGCCGGCGTCGTCGGCCAGCGTGTCGAGCACGGGCAGGCGTCCGCGCAGCGCGGTGTACCGCTCGCGCAACGCGTCGGTCTGCAGCCGGGTGAGCTCCGCCGCCGGCAGTTCGTGCATGGCTTCCCGGGTGCCGAAGAAGCCGATCGGGTCGGCGGGGAACGTCGCGTCGCTGGTCATGCGGTGGCTCCAGTCGTGGTTGCTTCTTCGGACCGGCGTCCGGACAGCAGATCAGCCAGGTGGGCCGCGATCTGGGCGGAGGTGGGCCGGTTCCACAGGACGTTGGCCGGTAGGGCGACGTCCGTGCGTGCCTCGAGCGCGACCCGCAGCCGGACCGCGAGCAGGGAGTCGATCCCCAGGTCCGGCAGGGCGCGTTCACCGTCGATCGCGTCGGCCTGGGTGCCGAGCACCTCGGCCACGGCGGCGCGGACCTCGTCGTACACGGCGGCGCGGAGCTGGTCGCCGTTGAGCGCCAGGAAGCGTGCCGACGCCGCGCCCGCGATGCCGCCGGGCCGCGCGGGGGCCATCAGCCCGCGCAGCAGCGGCGGCCGGCTCGCGTCGTCGGCGCCTGCCTTCAGGCGGAAGACCGCCAGGTGGGGGGCGGCTGCCTGGACGGCGCTGTCCCAGGCCCGCAGCGCCTGGTGCGTGGTGATGTCGCCGGTGCCACGCGCGGCGAGCTCGGCGTCGATCACTTCGGAGGAGGTGGACATGCCGAGGCCACGCCAGCTCGTCCAGGCCAGCGACACCGAGGTGTCGTCCGGCGCGATGGTACGCCGGTGCACGGCCAGGGCGTCGAGGAAGGCGTTGGCCGCGGCGTACGCGCCCTGGCCCGGCAGCCGGAACAACTGCCCGGCGGAGGAGAAGCCGGCGAAGAAGTCCAGGCTGCCCGGCGGGTACAGGGCGTGCAGGGCGAGCGCGCCGGCGACCTTCGCGCGGAGCGTGGCGCGTACGTCGTCGTCCGTGAGCTCAGTGAGCCTGCGTTCACGACGGTCCCGGCCGCGTGGACGACTCCTCGTACGGGAGGCATGCCCAGCGCCTCGGGGTCGAGCAGCCGTCCGAGGGCCGCCTGGTCGGCGACGTCGGCCGCCACGGCACGGATCGTGACGCCTTGGGCCTCCAGCGACCGCACCGCGTCCACGCGCCGGCGTACCGCCGGGTCGGTGACGGCGGGCCAGGCCGTCCGCGGGGGCAGTCCGGCACGGCTCAGCAGGACGAGCCGGCGGGCGCCTCGGGAGGCGAGGTGGGCGGCGACCTCCAGGCCGAGTGCGCCCAGGCCGCCGGTGATGAGATAGGTGCCATCGGCGTCGCATCGCAGTCCTCCCGCGGCGTCCTGGGGGACGCGCGCGGGTGTCAGTCGCAACTCCTCGACCACTCCGTGCCGTACGGATTGGACGTCCCTGTCGTGACGTGTGCCCAGAAGACCGACCAAGGCGGCGACGTCGGCCGTGGTCGGCCGGGCGGGCAGATCGACCAGGCCGCCCCAGATGTCCGCGTGCTCCTCCGCCGCGATGCGTGCGAGCCCCCACATCGGCGCCTGACCGAGGCTGGAACGGTCGGCGGCCTCTCGCACCCCGGTGGTGAGGCACCACAACCGGCCGCCGGTCATGCGGCGCAGGACCCGCAGCATGCCCAGGGTCGTCGCCTCGGCCCGCGCAGGCTCGTCCGTTCCCCGCTGGGCGGCGAACAGCACGGCCGCAGGCGGGCCGGACGGCAGCCGGTCCGGGTCGCCGACCAGGTGCAGCCGGGTGCCGAGTGCCTCGGCGAGCAGCGCGCGGAGCTCGTCGCCGCCGCCGGCCAGGACGACCTGCCCCGCGGGCAGCGGAATCGAGGCGGCAGGTTCCACGGGCCGCCAGACGGGCTGGTAGACCAGCTCGCCGGGCGGCTGAGCGTCGACCATGTCCGGGTCCAGCAGGCCGAACGTGAGCCCCGACAGCCGGGCCGAGGAGGAGCCGTCCTGGGCATGGACGGTCACGTCAACGGTGTCGGGTCCGGTGAGCCTGACCAGGATCCGCGCCTCGGCGGGGGCGGGACCGTCCAGCACGGCGTCGTCGATCGCCGCGGGCATCCGCAGGACAGCCGGGCCGGGGAAGATCGTTGAGACCATCGAGGTGGCGGCGTCGAGCAGACTCGCCCAGCTCCTTCGGACGGGCGACTGCTCCGGGGCCGCGGTCACCAGCCCTTCCAGGCTGCCGGTGGACCGCCGGATCCAGGTGAAACTCCAGGGGAACCCCATCGCCGCCACGCCCAGCTCCGCCAGCCGCTCCCGCACGTGGGCGGGGTCGAGCGGCTCGGCCTGCTCACCTCCGGCCTCCTCCACCGGCGGGCTGCCTGGCGCGGATGGGTCCCCGATCCGGGCGGTGGCGTGCGTGAGCCAGCCCGACGTGCCTTCCGCGCGCGACGCCAGCCGGATGACGCCGTCCTGCCGTACGACCTGAACGTCCCTGGCGGTGTCGGTGCTCACCGGTACGCGCAACCGCACGTCCCGCAGCCTGAGGGAGGAGGACGGCTCGGTGGTCTCCGGGAGCGCGGCGGCGAAGAAGGTGTTGAGCAGCACGGCCGCCGGGACGATCTCGACGCCGAGCACCGGGTGCGACAGCGGGTAGGGCCGGCTGTCATGGTCCAGGTGGGTCGCCCACAGCCGGATGGCGGGCGAGGCACTGATCTCGTGCCCCGCACCCAGCAGGGTGTGCTGGCCGGGGTCGTGGCCTCCGGCCACGGCGGTGGCTGAAGGTCCGTCGATCCAGTACGGGACGTGCTGCCAGCAGGTGGTGGGCAGGTCGGTGAGGCGGCCGTCGGGATGCAGGGCCGTCCAGTCCACCGCCGCGCCGTGCGTGTAGAGCCGGCCGAGATTGCCGAGAAGGGTCACGCGTTCCGGTTTCTCGCGGCGCAAGGTGTGCGCCACGCATGCTGCCGGGCCCGCCTGCGTCCCGGTCAGGGTCTCCTCGATGGAGTGCGCCACCACCGGGTGGGGTGAGATCTCCAGGAACAGCGTGTGCCCGTCGTGCGCGGCGGCGCTGATCGCGGCTCTCAGGCGCACCGGCTCGCCGAGGTTGGCCGCCCAGTACTTGGCGTCACGCAAGGTGTCGGTGCGGGGGTTCTCCAGCGCCGTGGAGTAGAGCGGGATCCGCGCGGGAGAGGGACGGAGGAAGCCGGCCGCCTCGACGAGCCGGGGACACAGCGGCTGCATGTGGCCGCTGTGGAACGCGACGTCGGAGTCGACCCGGCGTACCGCGACGCCCTCGGCGGTCCAGGCGTGGCACAGCTCGTCGATCGTCCGCGCGTCCCCGGACACCACGCAGGTGTGCGGCGATGACTCGATCGCGGCGCACAACACGCCGGGCTCGCCCCCGTTGCGGTGCGAGCGCGTCGCGATCCGCTCGGACGCCTCGTCGAAGGACAGATCCACCTGCGCCATGGCGCCGCGTCCCGCGACCCGTGCGATCAGGTGGGAGCGGCGGCACACCAACCGGGCGCCTTCCCGTGCCGTGATCGCTTCGGCGGCGACCGCCGCGGCGATCTCTCCCACCGAATGGCCGATGACGGCGGCCGGTCGCAGGCCGTGGGCACGCCACAGGGCCGTCAGCCCCACCTGGACGGCGTAGATCAGGGCCTGGACGCGATCCGTCCCGCCGAGTTCCCCCTCCCGGAGCGCTTCGATCGGGGAGAAGCCCATCTCCTGCTCGTAGACGTCGGCGAACCCGGCGAGCGCGCCGGCGAACACGGGCTCGGTGGCCAGCAGTTCCCGGCACATGCCAGCCCATTGGGAGCCGTGTCCCGAGTAGACCCACACGGCGTCCCGTGGCATGTCAGGCGCGGGAGCCGGCCGGCTGCCGGAACGTGCGGCGGCGCGCAGCGCGGTCGTCAGCTCGTCGTGGCCGGCCGCCACGACCGCGATCCGGTACGGGAGATGCTGGCGGCGCAGCGCGAGGGTGTGCCCCACGTCGCGCAGGGCGCTTCGCGGCGCCACGTCCGCCAGCCGTTCGGCCATCGCGCGCACCGCGGCGGCCGACGCGCCCGACAGCGGGAAGAGCCGCGGAACCCCGGAGCCGCTCGTCGCAGGCGCGTCCCCTTCCTCGGGCGCGTGCTCTTCCGCGGGCGCGTGCTCCTCGGGGCCGGGCGCCTCCTCCAGCACCGCGTGCGCGACGGTGCCGCCGTACCCGTAGCTCGACACGCCCGCGCGGCGCGGGCCCTCCGGCCATGGGATGGTCTCCGTGACCAGCCGCAGACCTGCGGAGCCCCCTTTGAGGAAGGAGGCGGGGCCCGTGGTCATCGGCAGTGCGGGGAGGGTCTTGCGCCGCATCGACTCGACGGTCCTGATCAGCCCCGCGATCCCGGCCGCCGCCTCCAGGTGCCCGATGTTCGCCTTCACCGAGCCGATCAGGCACGGCGGCCTGCCGGTCCGCCCCGCGCCGACGACCTCGGCCAGCGCCGTGATCTCCACCGGGTCCCCGAGCCGGGTGCCGGTGCCGTGCGCCTCCACGTAGTCCACCTCCCGCGGGGCGATGCCGGCTTGCGCGTAGGCCCGGCGCATGACGTCGGCCTGCGCCTCGGAGCTCGGCGCCATGATGCCTTCGGTACGGCCGTCCTGGCCCACCGCGCTGCCCCGGATGACCGCCAGGACCCGATCCCCGTCACGGCGAGCGTCGCGCAGCCGCTTCAGCACCACCAGGCCGCAGCCCTCACCACGGCCGTAACCGTCGGCCGCCGCGTCGAACGGCTTGGACCTGCCGTCCGGGGAGATCGCTCCCGCCGCGTCCAGCACGACGGTGAGCCCGGGCCCGGACATCACCAGCACTCCCCCGGCCAGTGCCAGCGGTATCTCACCCAGCCGCAGCGCCTGGCACGCCTGGTGCACCGCGACCAGGGAAGAGGAACAGGCGGTGTCCAGGCTCAGGCTGGGCCCGCGCAGGTCGAGTGTGTACGAGATGCGATTGGCCACCGCACACGGCGACGCCCCGATGCCCGTCCACGCCTCGATGCCGGGCAGGTCTTCCAGCAACCGGCGTCCGTAGTCATCGGACCCGACCCCGGTGTAGACGCCGGTGTGCGTTCCCTCCAGAGAACGCGGCGGGATGCCGGCATGCTCCAGCGCCTCCCAGGCGACCTCCAGCATGATGCGCTGCTGGGGATCGAGCTGCCGGGCCTCGGAGGCGGAGATGCCGAAGAAGGCCGCGTCGAACCCCGCGACGTCGCTCATGAACGACGCCCGGCCGGTCGTCCGGCGCAACACGGCCGCCTGCCGTGGCCCGGATCGGTGGTGGGTCCCAGCGGCCGGACGGGACGTCACGGGAGGCGTCACCGCCTCGCTCGGTGAACTCCCACAGCGCTGCCGGTGAATCTATGTCACCGCTCGCGCGAAATCCCATCCCGATGATCGCGATCGCTTCGGCCGGGTGATCGGCGGAGGTGGGGGTGCGGCTCATATCGCTTGCTCCCATGAGGCTTCCCGTTCGTGGCGCGGGGACGGAAGCCTGGACAAGCCGCCATCTCCGACCCGCAAACCCATGGTAACTTAGAGTAATGAATCAGTCACTCTCTGTGTTCAGAGAAACCGGGAGCGCCTGCGATTCCCCCGGCCGACCCGACCCCGTCGCACTGACACGGCAGGTCGGCGCCTTCGACCACCACGCACCGGAGTTCACCCCGGACCTGGCCCACGCCGTTCACCACGAACTCCAGGAAGAGCAGCCCGTCGCCCGCTCCGCCGCCCACGGCGGGCTCGTGCTGCTCTCCCGGTACGCCGACGTGCGGCAGGCGTTGAAGGACCATCGGCGGTTCAGCTCCGGCGCCGGCGTCTTCTGCCCGCGCGCCCCTGGAACGCCCTACTTCGCGCCCCTGGAATACGATCCGCCCCTGCACACGCAGTACCGCGATCTGATGCGGCCCCCGTTCACCTCGGCCGCGGTGCGAGCCCTGCGCCCGGAACTGGACCGTCTGGTCACCGAGCTGGTGAGCCCGGTCGTGGCGGCAGGCGGCGGAGACCTCGTCGAGGCCGTCTCGGTTCCGCTGCCGCTGGCGGCTCTGTCGCTGGCCGTCGGGTTCTCCGACGACGCCCAGCGGCGCATCCGCACGCTCACCCGCAACACCTGGCAGCGCATGCCCAAGGACTCCCACCCGGACGGCTTCTGGCCGGCGTTCGCCGAGCTCTTCGACCAGGAGATCCGCCGGGCCAGGGAACACCCGGGCGACGACTACCTGTCCGAGCTCGTCCGCGCCGAGTTCCAGGGGCGACCGGTCACGGACGAGGAGCTCCACGTCATGCTCGTCGCCTTCGCGATCGCGGGGCACGAGACGACCATGAACGCCCTGTCGCATCTCATGTGGAACCTGGCGCGAGAACCGGTTCTGCACGACCGGCTGCGCGCGGAACCCCACCTCGTCCCGCACGCCGTGGAGGAGACGCTGCGGATGTGGCCGCCAGTGGACCACGGCTCGCGGCTGACACGAGAGGACGCGGTCATGAGCGGCTCGGTGATACCCGCCGGGTCACGCGTGCTGCTGCTCACCGGCGCCGCCAACCATGACCCCCGGGTGTTCGACGATCCTTGCAGCTTCCGGCTGGACCGGGATCGGCCGCAGCGTCATCTGTCCTTCGGCTTCGGCATCCATTTCTGTATCGGCGCGCACTTGGCACGTGCGGAGCTGGAGTCGGTTCTGACCGAGCTGTTGCGCCACTCTCCGCTGAGGTTGTGCGGGCGGGCGACGCGGCGTTACGAGAACGGCAGGCATCTGGGATTCGACGGGCTTCCGGTGCGCGTGGCGGACACTGCGACAGCCCGTCGCCGGTGATCGTCACGGACGCCCAAGACGGCCCGTCCGTCTACGCGGCGGTGGCCGGATCGAACCAGGTAGCCGAGATCGACACCACCGCCCTCGGCGTCGAACGCCGGATCGGCCTGCCCGGCCACCCGTGCCCAGCCTCTCTCGCGCTGACTCGCGCTGACCTCCGACGGAGCGCGGGTGATCTCGGCGTTCGACACACCGCAGAAGTTCGACGCCTGGGACACACGACCCTGTCCCTGGTGAGCCGCTACGGTCAGCGGCACGAGGCGTTCCCCACGGGGGTGGCGATCAGCTCGGGCGACGCGTACGTCGCACGGCCACGGGCGACCGCACGGTCACGGACGACCGCACGGTCACGGACGACCGTCACCGTGACAGGCGAGCGTCAGGGCAGCGCGTAACCGAGAAGCTGCTCGTACGTCAGCCCCTCACAGCTCGCCTGATCGGTGACGACATGGTCGCCGTTGGAGGCGAGCCGGCAGCGGTACAGCGCCACCGACCCGGCAACCTGGCTGGTGTGGATGTAACCGACCGGCCCCATCGGGAACTGGCCCTCGCATCCGGGATCGCGGCTGAGCATGGTGTGCCCGCCGACCTTGCACTCGTACAGCGCCACGGTGCCGGCGGCCGGGTTGCGCAGCAGTTTCCACGCCCGCTCCTGGGTGAAGCCGGGCGGCAGCAGCCGGGAGCTGGCCACGTGTCCCCTGCTCGCGTTGTACCCGCGCCGGAGCTGCGTGTGGGGCAGCAGCTCGAAGCCGCACGACAGTTGGGCGGGCGACAGGTCGTTGCGGTTGGCCAGCGCCCAGGTGGACCAGGCCGGTTTGGCCGAGCCGTCGGTGCGGCGCAGCCCCACGCCCAGCCCGGCCACCGTCTCGTCCGGGTGGTCGCTCATGCGGTGCCAGATGTAGCTCTCGATGCCGGGAGTGCCGAGGACGTTGCGGAAGGTGTTGCACAGCTGGGACGCCTGCGCCGACTCCGACGAGGGTGAGAGCGAGTTGACGCCGCTCTCGGTGAGCTGCACCTGCCAGGCCGACGGCGTGTTCGGGAACTGCTGCCGCAGCCAGCCCACCAGGACGCCGATGTTGCCGTAGGTGACGCGGGGGAAGTCGTCGGCGGAGAACTGGGGCGCCAGCAGGTTGGGCGGGTAGGGGTGGTAGGCGACCCGCCAGGCCCGGTTGCCCGCTCGCGCCGCGAGGCCCTTGAGCACGGTCATGCCCGACAGCTTCGCCTCCGGCGTGGCCGGCTGGTCGTAGGCGGTGCCGAAGTAGTGGTCGAGCGAGGTGAGCACCTTGGCCGTGGGCTGCTGGGCGATGACGGCGTCGTAGGCGGCGTTGTAGGTCGCGGCGATGGCGTTCAGCCAGGCGGTGGTGTCGCACGGCGTGCCCTGGCCGCAGCCGATGTCGAACCAGGTGTTGCTGTTGACCTCGTTCATGACGACGAAGTCGGCGATCCGGCCGTTGCCGTGCTGGCCGTCGTAGCGCTGGGCCAGCATGCCGGCGAACCGTCCGTACTCGGCGGGGTCGTTCGGCACGCAGAACATCTCGAAGCCGGCGGCGGCCGGCGTGCAGGTGCGGCCCTGCCGCGCCCAGGCCGGGGTGCCGTAGACGACGGCGGTGACGACGAGGCCTCTGCTGGTCCAGTCTCTGATGGCGGCGTCGACGGCCGAGTTGACGGTGTAGCAGCGTCCGCCGAACTCCTGCGCGCCGGCCGCGCACGGCGGTGTCTTGACGCTGGGCTCCCAGTCGGCCCAGACGAGGTTCATGGCGACGCCGCCCGCGTTGTTGCCGGCGATCTCGTTCTTGTCGGGCCAGAAGTCGGGCTGCAGGCCCTTGATGCGGTAGTCGGAGCGGGTCGGGTACGGCAGCGCGGCAGCGGCCGACCCAGTGGCCGACCCAGTGGCCGACCCAGTGGCCGACGCGGTGGCTGACGCGGTGGCCGACCCAGCGGCCGACGCAGCGGCGGGGAGGGTGGGGATGACGAGTAAGAGGACGGCGGCGAGACGGACAACCCAACGCATGGGACCTCCTGGGTTTAAACGTCTCAACAATGAGGCCCAGAAGGCTGCCGATCAAGCCCCCGTTTTCCTGCGGCGTCGCTTCTTGAAACGTGTCTAGGTGGTGGTGGACGCTCTAACCATGAGCGATGGCTGGAACACGATCTCCTGATGCCAGTGGTTCGCGTCGCCCCGCGAGTCGGTGAGCAGCAGCTCCGCCGCCGCCTGGCCGAGCTGCTGCTTGGGCTGGCGGATCGAGGTCAGCGAGGGTGACAGCAGCGCCGCGAACTCCACGTCGTCGTAGCCCATGACCGCCATGTCGCGCGGCACGCCGATGCCGCGCGACTCCAGCCCGCGCAGCGCGCCGAGCGCCACCGTGTCGTTGACGCAGAACAGCGCCGTCGGCCCCTTCTTGCCGAGGGACAGCCGCTGCAGCGCGGCCTCGCCCTCGTGGGGGGTGAGTGCTGGCAGGGTGATCTCGGTGATCACCTCGTCGGGGTCGAGCCCGGCGGCGCGTACCGCCTTGTGCAGCCCTTCCCGCCGGTCGGCACACTGCCGCACGATCGAGGGGCCGTTGAGGAAGGCGATGCGGCGGTGCCCGAGCGACAGCAGGTGGCCGCCCGCCAGCTCGCCGCCCCTGACGTTGTCGACCGCGACCGCGCACAGTTGTGAGTCGGCGCCCGGCCGGTCGAGCAGCACCACGCCGACGCCGCGCCCGCGCAGCTCGACCAGGTGGGAGATGTCGGGCCCGGCGGGTGTGATGAGGATGCCGGGCACCCGGTGCTGCTCCAGGACTTGCAGGTAGTAGGCCTCTTTCTCGAGGGAGTCGCTGGAGCTGCAGAGCATGAGGAGCAGGTGCTCCTGCGACAGCCTGGTCTCGATGCCGGGCAGCACCTCGCTGAAGAACGGATTCCCTATGTCGCGCACCATGACGCCCACCGACCGGGCCGTGCCGCCGCGCAGCTGACGGGCGGGCGCGCTGGGCACGAACCCGAGCGTCTTGATGGAGGCGCGCACCCGGCGCAACGTGCGCTCGGCGACCAGTTCCGGCCGGTTGAGCGCGTTGGAGACCGTTCCCACGGACACGCCGGCGTGGGCGGCGACGTCGACCATGCTGAGCCGCCGACGCTCGGCCGGCTTGTGGATGTCGGTCACCGACGGGGAGCCCTTCTCGTCACCTGGCAGAGGCCATGAGTGTACCTCTTGAAATGTTTCAGTTAGACGACGGTTCCGTGTCCCCCATGTGTGGGGGCATTGACGTGACTAGCTCGCGCTGCTTACGGTGCGCTGTACTTAAAAGGTTTCAATTCCTCTTGGGAGCCCTTTCATGCAGCTCGCCGTGACCGACATGCGCGTGGCAGGACTGGCCGAACCTCTCGGCCTCGACGTGGGCGCGCCGGAGTTCTCCTGGCGGATCACCGGCGCCGGGCGGGGACGGGCGCAGAGCGCGTACCGGTTGATCGTGGCGGAGGAGTGCGACCCGGCGGACGAGAGCGCCGCACGGGTGTGGGACAGCGGCGTGGTGACCTCGCCTGCCACGTACGACCTGCCGTACGGCGGCGCGGCCCTGCGGCCGAGGACGCGCTACCAGTGGCGGGTCATGGTGGCCGACGAGAGCGGCACGTGGTCCGGCTGGAGCCCGGCGCACTGGTTCGAGACCGGCCTCGGCGACGCCACCGGGTGGACGGCGGGCTGGATCGGCACGCCCGTGGTGCCGGGCTCGGAGCGCCTGCCGTCGCTGGAGAACGTGCCGCGCATCTGGGTCGCCGACCCGCTGGGGCCCTCCCCCGCGCCGACGGGGGCGTTCCGCACCCGGTTCACGGTGGCGGGCGGCGCCCGGCCGCTGTCGGCCTGGCTGGTGATCGGCGACAGCGGCGGCGCGGGCGTCGGCGGTGACGCGGGCGTGGGCGTCGGTGGTGGTGTGGGCGTGGGCGACGGCGGCGAGGTCGAGGCGTACGTCAACGGGGTGCCCGTCAAGGGGGAACGGCGGGACGGGGCGTTCGTGGCCGACGCGGGCGACCTGGTGACCTCCGGCGAGAACGTGCTCGCGATCAAGGCCGCCGGGCCAGGACTGTGCGTGCGGCTGGAGGTCGTGGTCGAGGGACGCCCGGCGCTGCCGCAGCTCGTCCCGGTGCCCGGGGAGAGCACGGTCACCGTCACGTCAGGCGGCCGGTGGCGGGCCGTCGCCGACCCCGGGGACGGTTTCGAGCAGCCCGGCTTCGACGACGCCGCGTGGCCGCTGGCCGAGGAGGCAGGGCTGCACGGCGACCCGCCGCTCGGCCGCGAGCCGATCGGCGACCGGCCCAGCCCGTACCTGCGGCACGAGTTCGGGGTGCCTTCGCCGGTGCGCAGGGCCCGTCTGTACGCCACCGCGCTCGGCGTCTACGAGATCCACCTGAACGGCGCCCGGGTGGGCGCGGACCATCTGGCCCCCGGCTGGACCGACTACCGCCATCGCCTCACGTACCAGACCTACGACGTGACGGCGCTGGTGTCGGAGGGACGCAACGCGCTCGGCGCGGTGCTCGCCGACGGCTGGTACGCGGGCAACATCAGCTGGTTCGGCTCCTTCCAGTACGGCCGCCGCCTGGCCTTGCGCGCGGAGCTGGAGATCCTGCACGACGACGGCACCCTCACCCGGGTCCGCACCGGCCCCGAGTGGCGGGCGTCCTCGGGCGCGATCCGTTACGCCGACCTGCAGAACGGCGAGCGGCAGGATCTGGCGGCCGAGCCGCTCGGCTGGAGCGCGGCCGGGTTCGACGACGCGGGCTGGCTGCCCGCGGTGCCCGTGAGCCCGCCCGCCGGCCGGCTGACCGCCGCGGTCGCGCCGCCGATCCGGGTGCACGAGGAGCTGGAGCCGGTGGCGGTGTGGGAGCGCGGCCCCGGCGTGTGGATCGCCGACTTCGGGCAGAACCTGGTGGGCTGGGTCCGGCTCACCGGCCGCGCCGGGCGCGAGCGGCCTGTCGTGCTGCGGCACGCGGAGGTCCTGGACCACGAGGGCGGGCTGCATCTGGCCAACCTGCGTTCGGCCCGCGCCACGGACGAGTTCCTGCCGCGTGGGCAGGAGCCGGAGACCTTCGAGCCGAGGTTCACCTTCCACGGTTTCCGCTATGTGGAGGTCTCGGGGCTGCGCGCGGCCCCGGAGTCGATCACCGCCAGGGTGGCGCACGCGGCGATGGCGCCCGCCGGCGAGTTCGCCTGCTCCGACGAGCGGCTGAACCGGCTGCAGCGCAACATCGTGTGGGGGCAGCGGGGCAACTTCCTGGCCGTCCCGACCGACTGCCCGCAGCGGGACGAGCGGCTCGGCTGGACGGGCGACATCTGGGCCTTCGCGCCGACCGCGCTGTTCAACTACGACGCCGCCGCGTTCCTGCGGAGCTGGCTGACGGACGTGATCGACGCGCAGGGCGACGACGGCGCGGTCACCCACGTGGTGCCCGACGTGCTGTCCGGGCGCGGACTGTCGCCCGGCGCCAAGGAGGCGGGCTCGCCCGGCTGGGGCGACGCGCTGGTGCTGCTGCCGTGGGCGCTGCACCGGCTGCGCGGCGACGCCGGGGTGGTGGCGGCCTGTTTCGAGCCGATGCTGCGCTGGCTGGCGTACCTGGACAAACGCTCCAACGGCGGGATCTTCCCCGAGGAGGGCTTCGGCGACTGGCTGTCCATCGGCGCGGAGACCCCCAAGCGGCTCGTCGGCACCGCGATCTTCGCGCTGTCCGCCCGGCAGCTCGCGGAGCTCGCCGCCGCGCTGGGCCGCGACGCGGACGAGCGGGCCTGCCTGGAGCTGTACGAGCACGTCAGGCGGGCGTTCCGGGCGGCCTTCGTGGAGGGGCCCGGCGTGCTGGCGAGCGGGACGCAGACCGCGTACGTGCTGGCCATCACGGCCGGGCTGCTGGAGGAGCACGAGCTGCCCAGGGCGGCGGCCCGGCTCGCCGGGGACGTCGAGGCCAGGGGGAACCACCTGTCGACCGGGTTCCTCGGCACGCCGTACCTGCTGGACGCGCTCACCTCGACCGGGCGGCTGGACGTGGCCTACCGGCTGCTGACGCAGGACACCTTCCCGTCCTGGCTCTACCCGGTCGTGCACGGCGACGCGACGACCATGTGGGAGCGCTGGGACTCCTGGAGCCACCACCGCGGGCTGCAGGACCCGGGCATGAACTCCTTCAACCACTACGCCTACGGGGCCGTCGGAGACTGGATGTACCGGACGGTCGGCGGCCTGGCCCCGGGGTCGCCGGGCTACGCCGACGTCGTCGTGCGTCCCCGTCCTGGCGGCGGCATCGGCTGGGCGAGGACCGCGCACCGCACCAGGCACGGCCGGGTGGAGATCTCCTGGCGGCTGGCGGACGGCGGCTTCGAGCTGGACGTCGTCGTGCCGCCGAACACCCGCGCCGAGGTGCACGTGCCCGCCCCGCCTGAGCGAGTGACCGAGGGCGGCGGGCCGGCGGCCGAGGCGGAGTGCGTGAGCTTCGACCGGTTCGACGGCGGGACCGCGGTCTACCGGGTCGGCTCGGGCTCCTACGCCTTCCGTACTTCCTGAAGGCACCTCCTGAAAGGCACTTCCATCGTGACCAGCACCAAGGCGCGCCGCCGGATCCCGTGGAGCGTCTATCTCGTCCTCCTGCCCACCTTCGCGCTGCTCGGGGCGTTCGCGTACTATCCCGCGCTCAACGGCATGGTGCACTCGCTCTTCGAGTGGCGGCCCGGCTTCGGCTCGCCGTTCGTCGGTTTCGAGAACTACCTGACGATGCTGGGCGACGACCTGTGGTGGGCCTCCTTCCGCAACATCGGCGTCATCTTCGTCTGGGCCGTCACGCTCATGTGGGTGTTCCCGCTGCTGGCCGCCGAGCTGGTGATGTCGCTGTCCAGCGAGCGGCTGCGCTTCGTGTTCCGCACGCTGCTCATCCTCCCGCTGGCCTTCCCCGCCGTGGTCAACGTGCTGCTGTGGCAGTTCATGTACGACCCGCGCGACGGCGTGATCAACAGCCTGCTGCGCGCCGTGGGCCTGGACGGGCTGGCGGGCAACTGGATCGGCGACCCCGACACCGCGCTCGTCGCCCTGATGACGATCGGCTTCCCGTGGGTGGCGAGCCTGCCGTTCCTGGTCTTCCTGTCGGCGTTGCAGAACGTGCCGGCGGAGATCTACCAGGCCGCCGAGGTGGACGGCGCGGGCCGGCTGCGCCGCTTCTGGAGCATCGACCTGCCGTTGCTGTTCCGCGACGTCAAGCTGCTGTTCGTGCTGGCCGTGATCTCGGTCCTGCAGTACGGCATGCAGGCGCACATCATGACCAAGGGCGGCCCCGACAACGCCACCCAGGTGCCCGTCCTGCGCATGCTCGACGCGGCCTTCCTGGACACGAGCTGGGGGTACGCGGCGACGCTCGGCACCGTGCTGTTCGCGCTGACCCTGGCGGTGAGCCTGGTGGCGCTGCTGCTCGGCAGGAGGGCGGAGGCATGAGCCGCACCCGCAGGATCGACCTGGTGGCCGGCTCCCTGCTGGCGGTGCTGGCCTTCGCCGGGCTGTTCCCTTACCTGTTCATGGTGGCGGCCTCGGTCAAGGACAACGAGCAGTTCTTCACCAGCTACTGGGCGCCCGCCTGGCCGCTGCACCTGGACAACTACGCGGCGGCCTGGGGCCAGGTCAGCCCGTACCTGTTCACCTCGTTCGTGGTGGCGGCGCTGGCCATCGTGGGCACGATGGTGCTGGCCCCGGCGGCGGCGTTCGTGTTCGCCCGTTACCGCTTCCCCGGCCGCACCGCGTTGTTCGGAATGGTCGCGGCGCTGCTGATGGTGCCCTCGATCACCAGCCTGATCCCGCTGTTCGTGCTGATGCGCGACCTCGGCATCCTGGACAGCCGGCTGGTGCTGATCGTGCCGCACGTCACCGCGAACACGGTCTTCGGCATCGTCGTCATGCGCACGTACATGGCGCAGATCCCGGAGGAGATCTTCGAGGCGGCGCGCGTGGACGGGGCGGGCGGCGTCCGGCTGTTCCTGGCCTTCATGCTGCCGCTGGCCCGGCCGGTGATCGGCACCGTGGCGCTGATGACGGTGCTGGGCGTGTGGAACGACTACTTCTGGCCGCTGCTCACGGTGCAGACCGACGAGTTCCGGACGATCCCGGCCGGATTGGCCTTCTTCGCCAGTCAGAACGCGCAGCAGTGGGGCCCGCTGTTCGCGGGTTACGTGCTGGCCAGCCTGCCGCTGGTGGTGCTGTTCACGTTCCTGTCCAAGTGGTTCCTGGCGGGCATTCAGGGCGGCGTCGTCTCCGGCAAGTGATTGAAACGTATCAACTCCAGGAAGGGAAACCTGCTCTCATGCGAACACCCCCCAAGAGCGGGCTGGCGGCCTGCGCGACGCTGCTCGCGCTGACCGGTTGCGGCCTGCTGGGCCCGGGCGGCTCGTCCGGGTCCGGGACCGACGGCAAGGTCACGATCACCCTGGCCGGCCCCAACCAGTGGAACGCCAGCGGCAGCAGCTTCGGGCCCGCCTGGGAGTCGCTGATCGACTCCTTCGAGAAGCGCGAGCCCGGCATCGAGGTCAAGACGCAGGTGCTGCCGCTCGACGGCTTCATGCAGACGATCACCACCCAGCTCGCCGCCGGCACCGCGCCCGAGCTGGTCTTCAACCAGCCGCCGCACAAGGCGCACGAGGTGCACGCGCTCGACGCCGAGCTGCAGAAGCCCAACCCGTACGTGCCGGGCAACCAGCGCTGGATCGACGTGTTCCGCAAGGACTACTTCGGCCCCGGCGTCTCCAAGGCGCTCAGCAAGGAGAGCGGCAAGCTGGAGTACATCCCGTTCAACCTGGTCGCGATCGGCCTGTTCTACAACAAGGACGCCTTCGCCAAGGCGGGCATCGCGCAGCCTCCGGCCACCTGGGAGGACTTCAGGGGCGCCTGCGAGAAGCTGAGGGACGCCGGCTTCGACCCGGTCGCCCTCGACAAGGGCGGCCTGGCCGCGGGCTGGACGTGGGAGGCGGTCAGCACCCAGCTCATCGACAAGTACTACGACGACTGGAACGTCTTCGACGCCACCGGCAAGCCCGGCAAAGCGCCGACCGTGACCGAGAAGTCGATGAGCAAGGTGATCAAGGAAGGCGAGCTCACCACCAAGACGCCCGAGGTGGCCGAGTCGCTCAAGCTCTACAAGGAGTTCTTCGACTGCGGCACGCCCAACTGGACGGGCGTGGCCGACGGCGGCGCGACGGTGGGCTACCGGGACTTCGTCTCCGGCAAGGCCGCCATGTCGTGGGGCACCGACTTCGCCGTCGAGGCGCTGAAGAAGGACGCCAAGTTCGCGCTCGGCACGATGCCGTTCCCGACGATCACCAAGGCGAGCTCGCCGCTGTCGTCCGGCGCGCCGGCCCGCTACGGCGCGTCGATCGGCGGCACCAGCTACATGGTCCCCTCGACGGTCAAGGACGAGAAGTACGCGGCCGCGATCAAGTTCCTGCAGTACATGAGCTCACCGGCGGTCAAGCCCTGGCTGGACGCGACCGGCGGCCTGCCCGCCATCGAGGGCGTCGAGCCGTCGGCCGAGACCGCCGGGCTGATGGAGGGCGAGTGGGGCAAGCCGTTCCGGGTGACGGCGCTGCCCGGCGGGCCCGAGGGGACCTCGTTCCGCGACGTGTTCGACGGCTACCTGCTGGGCGAGCGCTCGCTGGAGGAGGAGCTGACCGACCTCGCCAAGTGGTGGGGCCGCGGCATCGAGGCGGGGATCAAGAAGAACGCCTGGGGCGACGAGGACTGGGCCAAGTAGGAGGACATGAGAATGCGTTTATTGATCGCCTTCGCGCTGGCGATGCTCTGCGTCAGCGTGCCCGCCCACGCGGCGGTGGAAGGCGGGGTGAGCGGGGTCGAGGTCGGCGAGAGCACGATCACGGTCACCGGCACCGCCTCGGGACCGGCCGAGCTGTACGCGCTGGACATCTGGCAGGACACGCACTCCGGGGAGGAGCCGGTCGCCACCGTCGGGGCGGGCGAGTTCCGCGTCGAGGTGCCGCGGATGGACGGCGACCAGGACCGGCTCTACGACAAGTTCCTCGCCGTGGGCGCAGGCGGCCCGCTGGGCGAGGTGCACTACGCCGACAAGCTGAGCTTCGCCGCCGCCAGTCAGACCCCGTACCCCGTGCTGCCGGGCAAGAAGGGTCTGCAGGTGCAGATGACCGACGACGCCGAGGAGATCGGCGTCCAGCACGCCGGCATCAACCTGGCACTCGACTCGGTCATGATGGCCGGGCCCGGCGCGCCGGGCAACACCATCGAGTTCGTCTCCCAGGGCAGGACGTACTACTTCGACCGGGGCGCAGTCGCTGGGCTGGACGCCCAGGTCAAGCCGCTGTCGGACAACGGCGTGCTGGTCAACCTGATCGTGCTGGTCTACAACAGCGGCGCCGCCAACTCGGCCGCCCGCAAGCTCATCCACCCCGACGCCGAGCTGGGCAAGGGGACGGTGTACGCGTTCAACACCAAGACGGCCGAGGGCGAGGCGTACTTCACGGCCGCCATGGAATTCTTCGCCCAGCGCTACAGCCAGGCGGACGAGCGGTACGGCCGGGCGTGGGGCTGGATCGTCGGCAACGAGATCGACGCCCAGCAGTTCTGGTACAACATGGGCCCCCAGGACCGCGACGTCTTCCTGGAGCAGTACGCCAAGGCGATGCGGCTCACCGCGCAGGCCGTCCGCAAGGCCGACGCCAACGCGCGCGTCTACACGTCGCTGACCCACTTCTGGACGGGCGCCGCCAACGCCGACCCGAAGTACACCTACAAGGGCCGCGACGTCGTGGACGGGCTCAACGCGCTCACCAAGCGGCAGGGCGACTTCGCCTGGAACATCGCCTACCACCCGTACCCGGAGAACCTGTTCAACCCGGCGTTCTGGAACGACAAGACCGCCACGGACAGCTTCGACACCATGCGGATCACCTTCAAGAACATCGAGCTGCTGCCGCGCTACCTGGCCCAGGAGCACCTGACCTACGGCGGCGAACGGCGCCGGGTGATCCTGTCCGAGCAGGGACTGAACTCGCAGGACTACTCGGCCAAGGAGCTGGAGCTGCAGGCCGCGGCCTACGCGTACGCCTACTACAAGGTGGCCTTCGCCGACGGCATCGACTCCTTCATCCTGCACCGGCACGTCGACCACAAGCAGGAGGGCGGCCTCCGGCTCGGCCTGTGGACGTGGGACGAGGAGCACAGCGCGCCGTCCAACGCGGGCGAGCGCAAGCCGATCCACGAGGTGTTCGCCGCGATCGACACAGAGCGGTCGCTGGAGGTGACCGAGTTCGCCAAGAAGGTCATCGGGATCTCCGACTGGAAGGACGTCATCCCCGGCTTCGACCCGGCCGCGCTCGCGGTGCGCGAGCCCCCGGCCACCGTCGGGACGCAGCTCGACGCCAAGCCGGTGGCCGAGCGGGTGATCTCCGGCTTCGAGACCGGCACCGGCGGCTGGCGGCCCTCCGACAACGCCGCCGCCGTGGAACAGGTGGCCGTGGACGGCGGGCACGCGCTGCGCGTGCGCTTCGAGCGTGACCTGCCCGGCTGGTCGCAGTACGCCAAGTCGTACAAGGGCGCCGACGTGCTGTTCGGCGAGCCGCTCGACGCCTCCCGCACGACCCAGCTCTCCGTGTCGGTCCGGGTGCCCGAAAGCGCCGACGACGGCTTCAAGCCGGGCAACGTCTTCACCGCCAAGATCCGCGCGTACGGGCGCGACGGCGCGGTGGCGGAGGGCGTCGGCGCGATCGACCCGGCGCTCGGCTGGAACCGGCTCACGCTCGACCTGTCCCGCTGGGCGCCGCGGGCCGCGATCTCCCGGGTCAAGGTCTGGGTGCGGGGCTCGGTGGGCTCGGACTGGGCGGGCTCGTACGAGATCGACCGGCTCAGCCTGGCCGCGGTGGCGCTGCCCGGCAAGGACCGGCGCAACGTCGAGGTGAGCGCGGCCACCGGCGAGCGCGGGCGGATCGGCTCCACGGTGGCCTTCACCGTGACCAACCGGGACGTGCTGCCGATGGCGGGCAAGGTCAGGCTCGGCGCGTGCGACGGGGTGGCCGTCGATCCGGCCTCCCTCGGCGTGACAGGCCTGCGCACCGGCCGGAGCCGCTCGTTCGACACCGCGCTGACCGCGTACGGGCCGGCGAACCAGGACTATCCGGTGGTGTGCGCCTCCTACCTGGGGCACACCCAGCGGGTGACGTTCCGGCTGCCGCCTGAGGCCGCGTACGTGCCGCCCGCCCCTGACGCCTTCGCCAACCAGGAGCTGAACGACGGCTTCGACCAGGCCGGCGACTACCAGGTGCACCGGGTGGAGCCGGAGAACAAGGAGCTGCCGCAGGTGACCTACGCGGGCGGCGCGCTGTCGGCCGCGCACCCGTCGGCGGGCTGGTTCGGGATGATGTCGTCGGGCGTGGCGCCCCGCAACCCGGCGTTCAGCACGGCCATCACCGTCAAGAGGTTCCAGGGCGACTCCGCCGACATGGACACCGTCTACACGGGCCTCGTCGAGGACGGCAAGACGGATGTGGCGGCGTTCTACGTCAACACCCAGAAGTTCGCCGGCTTCGAGGTGCGCGGGCCGCAGGTGCCGGGCGGCCTGGCCGTCTTCGGCGTCAAGCAGGGGGTGAGCATCCCCGACGGCGGGCGCTTCGCGCTGTCGCTGGTGGGGAAGCGGGCGGCGATGTACGCCGACACCGGGTCCGGCTGGGAGCTCGTCACCGCCGCCACGCTGGAACACCTGCCGGCGCTGTCGGATCCGGACGTCAGGGCCGGCTACCGCTACGGGTTCGGGGTGCGCGGCGACGCCGGATCGAGCCCGCTGGTGCTCGACGCGGTGGAGGGACGCAGCATCTCCTGACCCGCACCGCCCATCTGGTCGTCGTGTTCACGGCTTCAGCTCGAGCCTCTTCCTCGACGCGCCCGGGAACACGACGACCAGGTGCTCCTCCCCCATCTCGCCGACCCGAACGTAGACCCGGAGCCGGTAGCGCCCCTTCCCCGCGATCGCCAGGTTCGGCATCGGCGCGCCCGCGCCCACCTCTCCGTCCTCCCCCATCTCCGGCACGGTCAGCCGGCCGGTGCGGCTGACGATCGGCACCTCGCTGACCAGCTCCCACCCGGCCGTTCGCGGTGGCGGGGCGGCGCGGAAAGCCTTCACCGTGAGGCACAGATCGGTGACGTCCTCGACGTGCCCGACGAGCGCCGTGCCGCCACTCACACTGACGAGGGCGTCTTCGTTCATCGGCTCCTCGGCCGCCTCGTCGTCGGGGTCGTGGACCAGGTAGCCGGGATCACCGTCGACGAACAGGAAGTACTTGGCCGTGGCCTGCACGACCCCCTTCCTGCGGGGCCACGGGTCGCGGCACTCCGCGTTCTTCCCGGCGATGTAGGCGGCGTTCGCCTCCGCCGTCTCCTTGGCCGAGCGCAGCAGCTCGGGATGGGTCGCGCCGACGATCTCCGGGCAGACGTAGACGAGGTCCCACGGGTCCGCGCCCCAGGCGGGGCGCTCGCTCCCGGCCCGCGTCAGGAGCGCCGTCCGCTCCTCTCGGTCCTGGGTGCGGCACAGCGCCCGCCCGTACGCGAGGACCGCCTGGTCGGGCAGGGTGTCCGGGAACATGGGCGGGACGCCGCCGTCGGTGCTGCGTGCCAGGCAGAGGAACGCGGCGTCGCGTTCCGCCGGTTCCAGGTCGCCGAAACTCGGCCGGTCGTAGCAGTCCAACGACCAGCCGGTGTAGGTGTGGCGTGCGGCTTCCTCAGGCTGGATCGACGCGATGACCGGCAGCACGGCCACGGTCGCCACCGCGACGCGGACCATCCGCCGCCGGGCGGGCGGGACCTCCGCCGGGGGGCGCTCGGCGGGCATCTCGCGGGCGGTCGCCGCGATCCACACGACGCTGATGAGCTCCAGCGGGCCCAGCATCAGCGCGCTCACCATCATCAGATCGTCACTGGGCGTCATCCCGAACATGAACGGGATCGCCAGCGCGTACACGCCCGCCGACAGCCAACCGGCGGCCAGCGTGCCGCGGCTCCACCGGCCGTCGCGCCGCTGCCCGGCGACCGTGAGGACGGCCGCCCCCACCATGCTCAGCGTCAGGGCCAGCTCCGCGCCGTCGTTCAGGGCCAGCTCCGGCAGGTCCAGCTCATCCAGCAGCTCGTTGGCCATCCCGGCCAGCTCGACCACGAACAGCACTCCGGCCGCCGCGCGCAGCACGCGCGAGCGCCAGCGGATGACGAGCAGGTAGAGGACGTCGATCCCGGTCCACAAGGCGAGCCGGAACGCCGCGTCGGCCGTGTCGGGGAGCAGCCCGATCGGGTACCACAGCACGAGGGCGTACGCCACCGCCAGGTAGAGCAGCCCGCGCAGCGCCTTCGCCCTGCGGTCCAGCGGTCCCGGGACGGGGGTACGCAGGATCAGCCACAAAAGGGCGGCCTTCACCAGGGCGATCACGAGCAGCGCCACGATGTTCGCGGTGTCGAGGTCGCCGCCCCCGCTGCTGTACGGCGACCATCGCGCGGCCATCCACAGCCAGCGGTCGCCGAGCGCCAGGCCCGCGAATGCCGCGATGACGACCAGGCTTACCAGGCCGATTCTGGCGATCCGCCATAAACCATTCGGAGACACGGAACGCGATCTTAGCGTTCGGGGCCGTCAGCGCGACCGGGCCGCGAGCCCGTCGAGAACGACGGCGAGCTGCCGTTCGAACCTCCGGTCCCCGTCGTCGCGCAGGTGCCCGGCGGCCTTGACCAGCTCGGCGCCTTCACCCAGCCACGCGTCGCGCTCGGCGACCGAGTACCGTCCGGGGTCGGCGGCGGCGGACTGGCTGCGCTCCTGCTCCTCGATCACGAAGCCGACGACGAACGCGGTGACCAGATCGACGGCGTCGTCCGCCTCGGCCAGCGAGAACCCGGCCGCGGTCAGCCGTTCGAGCCAGGGGTCCTTCGCCTTCACCACCTCGGGGTCGGACAAGCGCGTACCGCTGAAGATGCGCGCCCCGTCCCGGTGGAGCAGGTACTCCGCGCGCAGGACGCGCGCGTAGGCGGCCATGCCGTCGCGCCAGCCGGCCTCGGGAGCGATCTCGGAGAGGGCGGCGACGACGCGGCGCATGACGAAGGTGCTCATCTCGTCGAGCAGCTCCTGCTTGTTGCGGACGTGCCAGTACAGCGCGGGTGCCCCCACCCCGAGCCGGGACGCCAGCGCGCGGACGGTGAGAGCGTCCATGCCCTTGTCGTTGAGCAGTTCGAGTGCCGCCGCCACGATCCGTTCCCGCGTGATGCCCTTTGCCACGGTTGACACCTTAACAAAGTTCAGGCACGGTGGGTGACGGCAGAATTGAACTTAGTTCAGGAGCGTGTGATGCGTGCCGCAGTCGTCAGCACCCCGGATTCGACCCCCGTCTGCGCGGACTTCCCCGACCCGGAACCCCGGCCTGGCCAGGCGCCCCTCAGGCTCGTGGGCGCCGGTCTGCACCACGTCGTGCGCGGGCTGGCCACCGGCCGCCACTACGGCAGCGGCCAGGCCTACCCGCTCGTGCCGGGCGTGGACGCCGTGGCCAGGACCGCGGACGGGCGGCTGGTCTACACGGGTCTCGCCCGGTCGCCGTGGGGGACGATGGCCGAACGGCTCGTCACCCCGTTCGAGGTGGAGGTGCCCGCCGGTGCCGATCCGCTCGCGGTCGCCGCCGGCATGAACCCCGCCGTGGCGGGCTGGATGCCGCTGGTCGCCCGCCGGAAGGAGGCCGGCGAGCTGGGCACCGTGCTGGTGCTGGGGGCTACCGGCATGTCGGGCGGCCTGGCCGTGCGGGGGGCGCTGTCCCTCGGCGCGCGGCAGGTCATCGCGGCGGGGCGTGATCATGAAGCGCTGGAGCGGCTGCGCGGCCTCGGCGCCGTCACCGTCCCGCTCGCGGCATCCGGAGGCGGGGCGACCGCCCTCGCCGCCGCGGTCGCCGAGGCGCGGCCCACGCTCGTGCTCGACTTCGTCTGGGGCCCTGTCGCCGAAGCCACCTTCGCCGCACTGGCCGGCAGGACCCGCATGGACGACGACAGCACAGCGATCGACTACGTACAGATCGGCTCACTCGCCGGACCCGAGGCCGCGTTGCCCGCGGCGTTGCTGCGCAGCCGGCGGATCCGGATCAGCGGCAGCGGCGCGGGCTCGGTCTCGAAGGCCGAGATGATCGCCGCGTTCCCCGAGCTGATCGCCCGGTTCGCCGACGGCACCTTCGACGTGCCGTACACCGCCTACCCGCTCAGCCGCGTCGGCGAGGCCTGGGCGCATCAGGGGCGCACCCGCGCCGTCGTCGTCCTGGACTGACCGGACCCACCCGAGAGGAGACAGCACATCATGGAAAAACGCGCCTTGGTCGTCGGGCTCGGGATCGCCGGCATGGCCGCGGCGATCGGGCTGCGGCAGGCCGGATGGCAGCCGGTCATCGTCGAACGGGCCCCGCGACGCCGAACGGGCGGCTACTTCGTCGGCCTCATGCCGGAGGGCAGGCAGGCCGCCGCCGATCTCGGCATCGCCGCCCACCTGCACACCCGCAACCCGCCCGGCGGCGGCAAGGCGTGGTCACTGACCCGGCGCGGAACCCGTGAACCGGGCCTGGGCTTCCTGCACCAGCCGGGCGACCCCGCGGCGGTGGTCCGCGGCGACATCGAAGCCGCCCTCTGGCAGGGCATCCACGAGGACGGGACCAGCATCGACGTGCGATTCGCCACGAGACCCGTCGAGATCGACGACACCGGTGGCGACGTGCGCGTGCTGCTCGAAGACGCCGGCGGGTGGTACCGCGAGAGCTTCGGCCTGGTCGTCGGCGCCGACGGGCTGCGGTCGGGCGTGCGCCGCACGGTCTTCGGCCCGCACGAGCGCTACATGACCGACTGGGACGCGATGATCTGCGCGTTCCAGCTCCAGGAACAGGTGCCGTCCTTCGCGCGGGCGGACAGCGTCATCAGCGCCCGCGCGGGCCGCGGGGCGTGGGTGTTCGGCTTCGCCGACCGGCCCCCGACCGCCCTGCTGACCTACCGCACCGCGGACGTCGAAGGACAGTTCACCGGGTCCAGGCTCGACCGGCTGCGCACCGCGTTCGCCGACATGGACGACCCCGTGGTGCGGCACGCCCTGAACGCCCTGGAACAGACGCCGGAGTTCCTGTTCGACTCGGTGCACCAGGTGAAGATGCCCCGGTGGAGCAGGGGAAGGGTCGTGCTGGTGGGAGACGCGGCGTGGTGCCTGAACCTCTACTCGGGCATGGGCGCCACCTTCGCCCTCCGAGGCGGCGCGGAGCTCGGCCGGGCGCTGCGGGACGACCCCGATGACCTCTCCGCCGCGCTGACCGCCTGGGAGTCGCGGCTCCGCCCGTCCGTCACCAGGCATCAGCGCATCGCCCGGGTGAAGCGGCAGTTGTTCGTGCCGTCGAACCGTCCCGCCGAGGCTCTGCGCTCGGTGGTCGTGCGGCTCGCGGCCGCGGCGCGGGAGCGGAGGTCGGCGAAGGGGCGTGCCGCGCCGGGATTTCGGCGGCGCTGATCACGTCCATGGCTCCCCCGTGCCGTTGTTCGCGGACCGGCGTGCGTGGCCGGTGCCTCGTCAGGGAGGCAGGACGGCACCGGGCGGCTTCGGCCGTGCTGCACATCGGCGTCAGGGGCGGGTCAGACATCCCTGGACGTTGGATGTCAAGCGGTGAGGTCGTAGTTGCGGTGTGACCAGGCGGTTGCCCGGTCGTAGTGGCTGTGGGTTTTGAGGCAGCCATGCAGGATGCCGACCAGGCGGTTGCCGACTTGGCGCAGGGCGGCGTTGTGGCTGACGTCGCGGGCTTTGAGCTGGTCGTAGTAGGCGCGGACGGCGGGATCGTGGAGGATGGCGCAGGACGCTTGGAGGTGCAGGGCGTCAACGAGCCGGTCGTTGTGCACGAACCGGGCCTGCACGACCCGTGATTTGCCGGACTGGCGAGTGATCGGGCTGGTGCCGGCATAGTTCTTGCGGGCCTTGGCGGAGGCGTACCGGTTCTCGGCGTCTCCGAATTCGGCGAGCACCCGGGCGCCGAGGACGACGCCGATGCCGGGCTGGCTGAGGATGACCTCAGCGTCCGGGTGCCGGCCAAAATGGGCCTCGACCTCGCCTTCGAGGGTCTTGATCTCGGTGTTGAGGACGGTGATGATCGCGGCCAGGGACTTCACGGTCGAGGCGTAGGCACTGGTGACGAGCGGCGCCTGGCCCAGGTGCTCGGCGCGCAGCACGTCCTGGATCGCGGCGGCTTTGCCGGGGATGTCGCGGCGGCCCTTCAGGCAGGCGCTGATCTGGCCGATCGTCAGTTTGGCCGCGGCTTCGGGGATGGGGGCCTTGGCCAGCAGCTTCAGCACGGCCTCGCTGGTGAGGCCGAGGGGCTTGCAGGCCTCTAGAGCGGCTGGGAAGTAGTCCCGCAGCGCCACGCGCAGCCGGAGCATGTGCCGGGTGCGCTCCCACAGCAGCGTCTGATGCGCCCGCGTGACGACCTTGACCGCCTCGGCGATCTCGGAGTCCCCGTCCACCTCGCGCAGCTGGTGGCTGCGAGTGCGGATCATGTCCGCCAGCGCATGGGCGTCGCCCTTGTCGCTCTTGGCGCCGGAGGAACCGAGAATCTCCCGGTGCCGGGCCGCCTGCTTGGGATCAACCCCGAACACCCGGTACCCGGCCGCGACCAGCGCCCGCACCCACGGGCCCCGGTCGGTCTCGATACACACCAGCACCTGCGACGGGTCGGCATCCTCGGCGACGAACCGGCCCACCAGGTCGTGCAAGCGGGCGATTCCGGCCATCCCCTCGGGCAGCCGCACCCGCTTCAACACCTTGCCTGCCTCGTCCTGAACCTCGACATCGTGGTGATCTTCAGCCCAGTCATCCCCCACGAACAGCACAACGACCTCCCCGATCGACAACAGGACACGGAAGCCCGCAGGAGCCGGTCGGCGACCTAATGGACCAGTACTCACCCCAACCCACAGGGGGCACGACATCCAGTGAGACTCAAGGGGTGGCAGAAGCAGTCCTTTCCAGTGAGATGGAAGGGGCAGGAGGTGCTTCCTTTGAGGCTGACCCAACGACATCCCGGCCCTGCTGATCGGGTGCCCTGTGATGGATCTGTCGCCTCGGCGGGGAGCGTCGCCGAGGGTGCGTGCCAGAGCGGTCGCGCGTGGCCTGATAGGAGCCTGGTCATGCTGGTCCCGTCACTGGTCTGCCCGCCCGGCCGCCTGGCACGCACCGCCACCGATTCTCCCCGACGACACAAGGACGTCCATGACCAAGAAGCCGAAGAAGCGGCGGATCGCCGGCGGGGTCGACACCCACGCCGACACCCATCACGCCGCGGTGGTGCTGATGAACGGCCGCCGCCTGGCCGATGCCGAGTTCCCGGCCACTGCGGCCGGATACGCCGAGCTGCTGGCCTGGCTGCGTTCGTTCGGCAGGCTGCACGCGGTCGGGGTGGAGGGCACCGGATCCTACGGTGCCGCGCTGGCCCGGCACCTGCGCGGCCAGGACCTACGAGTGATCGAGGTCAACCGTCCGGATCGACGGCAGCGCCGCGCCAAGGGCAAGTCCGACCCGTTGGACGCCTACGCCGCGGCCGAGGCCGTCCTGGCTGGCCGGGCCAGCGCGGTGCCCAAGGCCGGCGACGGGATCGTCGAGTCGATCCGTGCCCTGCACCTGGTCCGCACGGGCGCGATCAAGGCCCGCACCGCCTGCGTCAACGAGATGAAAGCGCTGGTCGTTACCGCTCCCGTCGAGCTGCGCGAGCAGCTGCCCACCCGGTCAGCGATCAAGCTCGCCGACGCCTGCGCCCGGCTGCGGCCTGCCGGCGATCTGGCCGACCCGGCCCAGGGCGTCAAGGTCGCGTTGCGCCGCCTGGCCAGTCGTCACCGCTCGCTCACCGCCGAGATCACCGACGCAGACGCTCAACTGGCCGTTTTGGTGAAACAGGCCCGGCCGGATTTGCTGGCCGTCCGCGGCGTCGGTGTCGAGACCGCCGCCCAGCTCTTGTCCACCTGCGGCGATAACCCCGACCGGCTGAACTCCGAGGCGGCATTCGCCTCCCTGTGCGGCGTCTCTCCGGTCCCGGCCTCCAGCGGCAAGACCAAACGCCACCGGCTCAACCGCGGCGGCGATCGGCAGGCCAACCGCGCCCTCTACATGATCGCCATCACGCGCATGGGCCACGACGCCGACACCCGCGCCTACGTCGCGCGCCGCACCACCGACGGATTGTCAACCAAGGAGATCATCCGCTGCCTGAAACGCTACATCGCCCGTGAGCTCTACAAGCTTTGACCAGCCCGGCAGCCCGCGAAAACGATCTTCCAGCAGTCGCTTGACAAGACATAGGAGCATCCATCAGCGATCAAAGACCCCTGACCACCGGTGAGGGCACGATCTGACCCTAGGACTCAAGATCCAGGCGTCGAGAGTGCTCACTCACCAGCGGCTACCAGACACCGAGTCTGCCCGATCAGCAGCCCCGGTAGCTCCCATTAGGCGTCCAGGGGATGCCAGGCGGAGCCGGCGCCGTCCCGGCGGACCTGCCCGAAGACGGCGTCGGCGAAGTGGACGCCGAAGCCGATCGTGCCGGGCTCTTCCAGCTCGGCGACGAGTTGACGACGGTGCTCGGCCGACCGGGCGCGGTCGTGGTCGTAGAGGCAGGACCACTCGGGGTGGTCCACCTGGATCGGGGAGTGCAGGGCGTCGCCGAAGGCGATCAGCCGCTTTCCGCCGCCGGTGATGACGTACTGCGTGTGCCCGGCCGTGTGACCACCGGTGATCTGGACCCGTACGCCGGGGAAGATCTCCTGCCCGTCCGCCACGGTGCGCACGCGCGGCGTCAGCGCGGCGGCCTCCTCCTCGGTGACGCCGTGCGCGGACAGGTCGCGCTGGGCCCATTCCGGCTCGGCCACCAGGTACTCGGCCTGGGTGAACACGGGCTGGTCGCCGCCCGGGGCGAGGTGCCAGGCCCAGCCGAGGTGGTCGATGTGCAGGTGGGTGAAGGCCACCGCCTCGATCTTGTCCGGGCTGCGGCCGAGCCGGGCCAGGCTGTCCAGCAGCGCGCCACCGTGGACGGCGCCGTTCGGGCTTCCCGGCTCGGCCGGCAGCGACACCGGGCCCCACCCGGCGTCGATCAGCAGTGCGCGGTCGCCGTGCTCCACCAGGAGGCCGCCGGTGCTCGCCACGAGATGGCCGGAGGCGTCCAGGTATTGGGGGTGAGCGGCCCAGGTCTCTTCGGTGGTGTCCGGGAGCCAGCTGAGCGGCCTGCCCTGGATGACGCCGTCCGGCACGAAGGACACCTTCGTGCCGCCCAGCCACACCGAGCGGATCGCCGCCGACCGGCTGTGGTCAACCGTGGAGTTCGTCATGGTCGCGTTCCTTCTTCCTGTGTTGCTCGTCAGCGACCAGGCCACCATAAACATCAAGCTTGAACCAGTCAAGCTTGAAATATGCTGGCTTGATGGATTTGCTAGCATGGAGCGCATGACCACGTCCCCGGAACCGCAGGCCGTCGCCGAGCGGGAGCTGTGCGGCCTGGTGAACGGGCTGGCGCAGCAGATCGCCGTTCACGTACGCGAACGCGCCGTCACCTTGGGCCTCACCGCGGCCCAGGCGACCGCGCTGCGGGAGTTGACCGGGCCCATGACCATGCGTGAGCTGGCCGAACGCATGAGCTGCGAGCCGTCCAACGCCACCTTCATCGTGGACAAGCTCGAGAAGCAGGGCTTGATCGAGCGGCGCGCGCACCCCACTGACCGTCGTGCCAGGCAACTCGTCCTCACCCCGGAGGGCGACGGCCTCCGCGAACGGCTCCTGGAGCTTCTCGTCCAGGACTCGCCGCTGGCCGGCCTCAACGCCGAGCAGCAACGCACCCTTCAGGAGTTGCTCGAACAGGCCATCGTCCGGTCATGACCCCTGCCATCCGGGAGCGGTCAACCGGCGTAGGAGTCCCAGCCCAGCTTGATCGCGACCGCGAGCCCGCAGCCGGCCGCGAGGTAGCGCAGGCTGTGGCCGGGCAGGCGGCGCGCGATCTTCGGCCCCACCCACCCGCCGAGCAGGAAACCGGCCGCCAGCGGGAGCGCCGCGCCCCAGTCCACCGGCCCGAAGAGCGCGAAGCCCGCGGCGGCCACCGCGTTGGCCAGGCCGGACAGCACGTTCTTCATCGCGTTCAGCTTGGCGGCCGGGTGGTCGAACATCGCGGACAGGAGGGCGAACAACAGGATGCCGCCGGCCGCGCCGAAGTAGCCGGTGTAGATGGTGACGGCGAACAGCGCGATCCGCCCCAGCGTCCCGTGCTCGCCCCGCCCGGCGCCGGAAGGCGGGCGGATCAGGAGGAGTGAGGCCATCGCGATCAGCCAGGGCGCGATGAGCTCGAACGTCCTGGCCGGCGTCACCAGCAGCAGGAACGCGCCGGTCGCGCCGCCCAGCGCGGCGATCGGGCCGAGCCGGAGCATCCTGTGACCCTCCCCGGCCAGCTCGGGGCGGGATCCGGCGGCGGCGCCGATGCCGGTGAAGAGGAGGGCGACGGTGTTGGTGACGTTCGCGGTGAGCGGGGGCAGGCCGAAGGCGAGGAGGGCGGGGTAGGAGACGATCGAGGCGAGGCTCACGACGGTGCTGACCACGCCGGCCGCCAGGCCGGTGCCGAGCAGGCCGAGGACGGTTCCGATGGTCACCCGTGGGTCTTTCCGTGGGTCTTTCCGTGGGCGGGCCGGCCGTCGAGCGCGGTCGTGAACAGTATGGTGATCTCCTTCTCATCCGGCATGGGGAGATCCGGGGTAGAGCCCGACCAGGGTAACCCAGAGCGCGCTGGCGGCATCGGGTTCGTGATGCGCGGCCCGCACCTCGTACCGTCCCTGCGGAAGATCCAGCCGCAACCTGTCGGGAGCCTCGGCACCGGGATAGACGGAGTCGAAGAGCACCAGCGGCTCCGTCACCGTCAGCCCGGCGATCGGCTCCCACCTGGCCGTTCCGGCGATCGAGCCGATCCCCGAGAGGATCTCCTGATCGCCGGCCAGGGCCAGGCGCTGCACGAGCAGGGAACGGTCGGGCAGGAACGTCGCCGGTGAGGGGTCGTCGGTCAGCGCCAGGGCGGCGTGGCCGGCGTGCTCGAAGACGGCCGCGAGCCCGGACAGCTCGCAGACCTTCCCGTAGTCGGTCTCCTCCTCCGGCGGGTCGTCGTCCTCGTCCGGCCCCACCGCGCCCTGCCAGGTCCCGACGAGGGATTCGGGCAGGGCGACGAGGGGGCCTCCCAGGGAGGTGATCCAGTTGAGGCCGGAGTTCTTCACGCTATGGAGTGTTGACGAATCGCCTGGGCAGGATCAACCCCGACGCGGACTGCCGCCATCCGGAGGGATTTCGCCCGGTGAGCAGCCGCATCGTGAGGTTGCCCTGACGGTTCTGGCAGGTCGCGCAGTGCGGCAGGCCGACCTGCGGGGTTCCCCGCGGGACGAGCCCGGTGATCTCCATGTGGTCGAGGGTCCAGGCGCCCGACGACCGGGGGCTGCTCGCGCCGCAGGAGTGGCAGCCGAACTGCTCTCCGACGCGCTGGACGATCCGCCGCTCTCGCGCGCTCATCTCGCCGAACGTCGACAGGTTCACCGGCTCCACGGCGTTCGGGCCGGGGAACAGGAGGGACGCCTGGTCGGGACGGCACGGGTTGGTGTTGTGGACGAGGACCGGCGTGGCGCCCGTCAGCACGTAGTACGTGTGGATGTCGTCGACGGTCAGGTTGTGGACGCGTTGCTCGGCCGTCCACTTCTCGACTGCCTCGATCTGGACGTACGTGCCGGCGGAGGTGCGCAGCCACATGCCGGGTTCGAGGTCGCCGGCGTCGACCCAGCGGTCGAGCCGCGGCACCCAGAAGGGATGCCCGTCGGTCGCGGTGACGTCGGCGGTCTCGCCGGAACCGAGGTCAACCGTGATCTTGACGAGGTTCTTCTCCCCTTCCCCGGTGATCAGGGCGGTGACCGGTTTGGGTTCGGTGCGGCCGGTCTCCGGGTCGGTGGCGACGACCTGGTCGCCGACCCGTACGTTCTCGATCGGCTTGGCGGTGCCGTCCGCCAGCAGGACTTCGGTGTCCGGGGTGAAGCTGTTGAGTGCGCAGCCGCCCGTGGGCGCGTCCGTCCTGCGGAACCGCTGGGCGATGTCGCCCGCCCGTTCGGACGCCCACTCGACGGCGCGGCGGCCGGCCTGGGTGTTGCCGACGAAGTCGGCGGCGCGTTCGACCACCCTGAGCCTGCCGAGCGTGGCCTCGGCGCCCGCCTGGGCCACCGCCATGCCGGCCTCGGCCGCGCCTTCCTGCCAGGTCTTGCGGCCTTCCGCGATGTCGGTGACGGTGTTGGCGACCGTCCTGGCGCCCTGGTAGGCGCTGTAGGCGGTCATGCCCCACATGACGCCCTTGCCGACGAGGACGGCGGCCGGGACGAGGAAGACCAGGTTGCCGTCCGGGTCGGAGTTCTGGACCGGGTTGTTGTAGCCGTAGCCGTACAGGTTGAGGTTGCCCGGGTTGTAGACGCCGTCGTTGCCCTCGCCGCCGAGGTAGTCCTCGATGACCGGGTCGGCGGACTTCCACACCTGCGTCCGCGGGTCGTAGTAGCGCGAGCCGTGGTAGTAGTACCCGGTCTCGGGGTCGAGCTCCTTGCCGGTGAACTGGTACGGGTTCGGCTGTCCCGGGCCTTCCTCGACCCAGGTCTCGCCGCCGGGGAAGTAGTTGAGGTGCTCGGCGAGCTTGCCGTTGCCGTCGGTGCCGAACGTGGTGGAGCCGACCTGGTCGCCGTGGTAGAAGAACTGGTCCTTCTCGAACACGCCGGACGGCCTGGTGGTCTTCGTGGCGATCCGGGTGGTGCCGACGAAGACGTGCTTGTACTCGGTCTGGTTGCGGGCCGTGTAGTTCTGGTTCGGGTACAGCGTGGTCTGCGAGCTGTCCTTGACCACCCGCTGTCCCTGGTCGTCGTAGGTGAAGCGGACGGTCGGCGGCTTGCGGTGGTCGTCGCAGGCCGAGGGGTCCTGCGGCTGGGTGTCGTTCTTGGCGGTGTCGTGCACGCAGGCCAGGCGGTTGTCCTCGTCCCAGATGAGCTGGCGGCGGGGCTTGCCGTGCTCATCGGACTCCTGGTCGACGAGGTTGCCGTTGCCGTCGTAGCGCATCGCGTCCGGGCCGACCCGGGTGGGCGCGTGCGGGCGGGAGCCGAAGCTGTAGACGTGCGAGTAAGTGGTGTCCTGCTGCACCTTCTCGCTGCCGTTGCTGGCGACGACGGCGTGCCGCTGCTGCTTGCCGACGATGTTGTGGACGGTGTCGTAGGTCAGCCGGAGCGCGTAGACGTCGGTGGTGCCGACGTTCGGCGTGTACTGGCCGGAGGCCTGGGTCAGCCGGTACAGGTTGTCGTAGACGTAGGTCTGCGTGGACGGCCCGCCCAGCTTGGGCGTGGTGGAGCTGTCGGGGATGTTGGTGTCGTTCTGCAGCCGGGTGATGTTGCCGGCGTCGTCGTAGCTGTAGCGGTAGCGCTGGAACTCGTAGCCCGTGGGCAGGGTGGAGCTGAGCAGCGCCAGGCTGCGGTCGGCGGCGTCGTAGCCGAAGGTGGTGCTGGTGCCGTTGCCCAGGGTGACCTTGGTGCGCTGCTCGAACTTGTCGTACTGCAGGTCGCGCAGGTACGGGTAGCTGTGGCCGCCCTTGACGCCGGTGGCGGTGATCACCTGGCCGCCGGAGTCGTAGCCGTAGGTCAGCACCTCCCCGTCGGGGTAGGTGAGCTGCAGCACCCGGCCGAAGCTGTCGTGGCGGTAGCCGGTGGTGAAGGTCTTCGTGTGGTAGCTCGGGCCCGGCAGCGTCTTGCTCTCCGAGACGACCTCGCCCAGCGGCCCGTACTGGCGGGTGGTCACGCCGCCGGCGTCCTCGACCTTGGTGACCCTGCCCGCGCCGTTGTAGGGCGCGCCGGGGCCGCCGTAGGTGTAGCGGACGTCGTTGGCCTGGAAGACCGGGTAGTCGATCTTGACGAGCCGATCGAAGTCGTACTCGTAGGTGATCTTCTTGTCCCGGTCGTCCAGGTTCGCGGTGACCGTGCTGGTCGTGTTGCCGGCCAGGTCGTAGGCGGTGACCGTGCGGCCGGAGTCGGGGCTCGACACCGTGGTGCGGCGGCCGAGGTCGTCGTAGGCGCTGGTCGTCTGGTTGTCCTGGTCGTCGGTGACCTTGGTGAGCTGGCGCAGCGGGTCGTAGACGTAACTGGTCCACAGCGGCGGGCCGCCGTTGACCGGGTTCGGCTCCCGCACCGAGGTCTTCAGCTCCCGCACGTCGGTGAAGGTCGCCTTGGTGTTGCCCTCGGCGTCGGTCACCGCGGTGGAGAACTGCCTGGCGCCGGAACGGTCGTCGCCGAAGCCGTACGCCGTCGTGCTGCTCGTGCCGTCCGGCAGGACGGTCTGCAGCAGCCGGTCCTGCACGTCGTAGCTGCTCGTGGTCGGGTAGACGCGGTCGAAGGCGGCGTTGAGCCGGACGTTGGCGGCGCCCTTGGGCTCGCTGAGCGGGTAGTACTGCTCGGCCGTGCGGCCGAACTCGTCGAAGACCGTCCGGCCCGAGACCGTCATGCCGTCGGCGCCGGCGATCCTGGCGTCCTTCTTGGTCTGCACGACCCTGGCCAGTCCGTCGACGAAGGTGACGGTGTCGATGGTGTCGGCCTTGACGGTGCCGTCCGAGGCCCGGTCGAGGTGGCGGGTGACCGCGTACGGGACCGTCGCCTCGGGGTGGTACTCGAACGCGATGGTCGGCCTGCCCGCGCCCGCGTCGTGCGGCCCGGTCACGGTGGCGACCCGGCCCGCGTCGTCGTAGGTGTGGACCATCCGCTGGTTGTTGATGTCCACCGAGGTCTCGGTCTCGCCGAACCTGAGGTTGTACGTGGCCGAGGACCGGTAGCCGTGGCTGTCCAGGATCGAGGTGACGTAGGTGCCGGTCACCTCGTCGTAGCCGTAGGTGCGCTGGAAGCGCTGCCCCTTGTGGTTGGCCGGCGCGGTGAGTGTGGCGACCGTGCCGTTCGGGTTGTAGGTGGCGTCGGTGACGGCGGCCTTGTCGTCGTCCAGCCTGGCCCGGTGCCGGGTGAGGTTGCCGGTGGCGCAGTCGACGTCGGCCTCGCTGCGCCGCATCACCTTGCCGCCGCCGCGCACCTCCGACTTGTTGGCGATGCCGACGATGTAGGTCTCCGCGCAGGCTGTGTAGGCGGTGGTGGTGACCACGTCGTCGGCGCTGCCGCTCTCGCCGTGGTCGGTGTTCCTGATCTGGTTGCCGTACTTGTCGTAGGCCAGCTCCGTGCGGGTCTGCTTGCCCGGCGTGGGCTGGCCCTCGTACCAGCGTTCATCCGTGCGGACCAGCGTGGGGAAGATGGAGGCGGTGGTGCTGCCGCCGTTGCCCGCCCCGCCGGTGGCCACGTCGCGCAGCTCGTACGTCTGCAGTTGCTCGGTGAACGGCCTGCCTTCGCCGTCGGCCATGAGCGTGCGGGTGAGCAGGCCCTTCGTGTAGTGGCCGGTGGTGTCGTAGGTGAAGGCCTGCGTCCGGTAGACGCCGTCGTTCCTGTCGCGGGCCTGCGCCGTCACCGACGCGTAGCCGCGGAACTCCCGCTCCAGCCGGTCGAACACGCCGCCCGCGTAGGTGAAGGTGGTGCGCTGGACGTCCTCGCCGTCCCCGGCCAGGCCGTCGTGGCTGCTGACCGAGCTGAGCACGAACCGCGAGCCCGGCAGGTCGTAGGTGTTGCCGTCGCGGGTGTAGTCCAGCTCGATCGTCGCGCCCAGCGGCCGCTTGACCGTCTTGAGGAGGTTCGTCCGGCCGGTCTGGTTGGCCGCCACGGTGAGCTGGTCGTCCGCGCTGGAGGCCAGGTGGTCGGCGAAGCCGTCGCCGTTGATGTCCCTGATCATCTGGGAGGCGCGCGAGGCGCCCGTGGAGGTGTCGGCGCCCGGGTTGATGATGACGAACCCGCCGAACCCGAACGCGATCGGGATCGAGATCGTGAAGTACGCGCCCGCGCCCAGCCGGGCGTTGACGTCGCTGCTCACGCCGGACAGGCTGCCCGCGAACTCGACCGGGGCGGCGAACCCGCTGCCGGTGTTGATCGCCACCCGGATCGGCGACCCGGCGAACACCCGGTCGGCCAGGTTGTCGCCGTTGACGTCGGCCAGGGTCGCCGAGGTGGTGCTGTCGCCCTGGTTGAGCGACGCGCCGCCGGCGAAGCCGTAGAAGTCGGTGTTGAAGCCGATGTTCACGCCGGAGTTGTCGCTGCTGCCGTCGTTGAGCGGCCCGCCCGGCCACGGCTCGGGCGCGGCGAACCGGTAGCCGAGGTTCAGCGCCGCGCGCCCGTCCTCGAACACCCGGTCGGGCAGCTCGTCGCCGTTGATGTCGAGCAGGTCGGTCTCGGCGTCGGACGTCCCGGAGCCGAGGTTCCCGCCGATGCCCAGCGGCGGCATGTCGTTGCCGGACGACGACGTGCCGGCCGACCTCGTCCCGCTCGGCGCGGCGTCGCCGCGGCCGGTGGCGATGGTACGGGCCGCGCTGCCCGCGTTGGCGTTGCCGGACCTGTTGTCCGAGGAGCGCACGGCCCCGCCCGGCGTGTCGCCGCGCGTCTGTCCGAGCACCCCTGACGGGTCGGTGTACTGGATGCCGCCCGCTCCCACCACGTCGGGGAAGCCGTCGGCGTTCATGTCGAAGTAGTCCAGCTCGCCGCTGGAGGTGCCGGTGGCGACGCTGCCGCCGACCGTGCCGACCTCGCCGCCGACGCTGCCGGTCACCGAGATCTGCTGCGAGCGCGACATGCGCGGCACGGCCCGCACGCCGGACACGTCCGCCGTCGTGGGCAGCCCGATCGACTGGCCGCCCAGCCGCGAGCTGGTCACCGTCGCGCCCGAGACCGACAGGTCCTCACCGGAGGCCCAGCGGTCGCGGTCCGGCTCCGGCACGAACAGGATGGCGTTCGGCGGGGTGACCCGCGGGTCCTGCTCGAACTCCGCCAGGTCCCGCTCGGGATCGACGTCCTGCGGCAGCTCGGACTGCAGGTCCGCCATGCTGTCCAGGTCGCCCTGCCTGATCGGCTGGGTGGCCCGGTCGCCGTTGCCGTTGTAACCGACGTACGCCCAGCCGCGGTACGGCCGCCCGTAGACGCCCTCAGGGGCGGGGCTGTTGACCGTCGCCGCCGTCTCCACGCCGTCCACCAGCGCCGACCCCGCGGTCAGCAGCCCGGTCGCCGCCGTGAACTCGAAGAACAGCTCGTCCCCTGCGGCGGCCTCGACCTGCAACGGCACCGGCTCCGCGCCCAGCGTGACGTTCTGCTTGGCCAGCAGCGCGCCCGGCTTCTTGACGGTGAAGGTCACCTGGCCGGTGGCGCCGTCGGCGGCGACCGGCTGCGGGGTGATCGTCAGCGTCCCGGCCGCCGCGACGGCGTGCGGCCGCGGCGGGGCGGTCGCGTCCGAGACGGGGTAGGTGTCGATGTCGTACGGCGCGGAGAACTCCTGGCCGAACTCGTCCGGCACCGGCGCGGCCTCGGTGTAGGCGGCCGTCGGCTTCCAGGCCAGGGCGGTCACGTCGATCGGCGAGTCCGTCCTGACCCGCCACGTCAGTTCCTGGCCCTTGGTGACCTGCACCGTCGCGGCCACCGGCACCTCGCCGGTGAAGGCCGCGGGCACCTGCCGCTCGAACACCGGCGTCCCCGCGCGGCTGATCACGATGGTCAGGTCGTCGGTGGTGGCGGCGCTCTTGGTCAGCGCGCCGCCCAGGTCCAGGGTGCCGTCGCGGGGCACGGTCACGCTGGCCGCGCGCCCGGCCAGCGTGAAGTCGTCCGCCGCCGTGTAGGAGGTCAGCGGCAGGCCGTTGGCGTCGGCCGTCTCCGGCAGGCCGGTGTAGGTGACCTTCGGGTTCCAGGTCACCCGGTCGGCGGCGCCGTCGTGCACCGACCCGACCCGGAAGTACAGGTGCTGGCCCTTGCTCACCTCGATGGCGGCCACACCCTGCGGCGCGTGCTCGCCTCGGTCGTCCGCCTCGATCCGCGCCGACCACAGCTCGTCGTTCTCGTGCTGGACGGCCACCCGCACCCCGTCCGGGCCGGCGAACGCGGGCAGCTCGCCCTCGGCCTCGTCCAGCCGGGCGGCGCCGGTGACGGCGACCGTGCCGTCGAACGGGGCGGTCCACCGGCGCACGGTGTCCACCAGCGGGAACGACTGCTCGCGCCGCTCGCGGTCCTGCGCGTAGTCGGGCAGCAGCCCGTCGGCGTCCGCCTCGCTGCCGCCGATCGGCACCGGCGTGTCGCCCGCCGCGCCGAACACCGGCACGCCGTCGGCGCCGACCCGGCCGAACAGCACGCTCTCCCCGTTGACCAGGTCGGTGATGCCGTCGGCGTTGACGTCGCTGAAGTACCGGTCGGTGGTGCTGATCGTGTCGACGTAGTCCAGTTGCACCGCGCCCGCGCCCGGGTAGGCCTCGACGCCGACCGTGCGGGAGCTGGAGTCCTGCTCGAAGATGCCGGGCAGGTTGCGCAGCGGCGTCGTCTGCGCGGCGAAGCGCGGCTCGCCGCCCGGCTTGGACAGGTTCTTGCGGAAGACGTATCCGTCCCCGCCCTCGAACACCTTGTCCGGCAGGCTGTCGCCGTCCACGTCGATCAGGGCCAGCAGCCCCTCGTCGGAGCCGCGGCTGAAGCCGGCCTTCACGCCGACCGAGTTGCGCTTGCTGGGCAGCGGCCCCCAGCCGGTGTAGAGGTGCCCGCCCGCGCTGGTGGAGGTGTTGCCGTTGATCGCGCCGGCCTCGCCCGCGCCGGGACGGACGCCGTTGACCAGCCCGTTGGACAGGCCGTCGTCGGGCGAGGTCCAGTCCACCCGTTCGAACGCGGTGTAGTTGCCGGCGGCGTCGCGGATGTCGTCGAAGTAGCCCAGTTCGTGGCTGTTGAACAGCTTCCCGGCGGCGTCGTACTGCTGGATCTTCGACAGCAGCGTCTTGCCGAACGCGCCCCGCGCGTACACGAAGTCGTAGCGGCGGATCGGCTCCGCGCCCAGCCGCACCTCGATCCGGCGCAGCAGGTCGGCCACCACGTGCTTGAACCCGCCCAGCGCGTTGATCGACACGTCGGGGCGGCGCGGCTCGCCGAGCTCGCGGTCGCGCACGAACGTCACCGAGTACGGGCCGTCGGCGTCGCCCAGGCCCGTGTAGTTCGCCTTCTTCAGGTAGAGCGCGCGGCCGGCGACCGTTCCGCCCGCCACCCCGGTGTCCTCGACGGCCGCGTACTGGTAGCGCATCGTGTTGCCGTTGGGGTCGCGCACCTCGCGCAGCGCCCAGGTGAAGACGTTGCCCGCGTCGTCGGCCAGCACGGCCCCCTCGCCGCCGTACGTGTACCGGGTGCCGGACTTGTCGGTCACCTCCCAGCCGTACGTCTTCGGCGAGTCGCCCTTGCGCACGATCCGCGAGAACTGACCCTCCACCCGCTGGTGGAACACCTTGTCGGCGGTCCGGGCCGCCGGCGTCCCCCGGTGCGCCACCGGGGTGAGCTGCTCCCCGGCGAGCACGTACGTCTCGGTCTCCTTGTCCGCGTCGTAACGCGGCACGCCCCACCGCGTGTCGATCGAGATCGACGGCAGCGACAGATCCCAGCCGACGCCCATCCAGCCGTTCACCGACGCCGAGGAGTAGTTCACGGCCAGCGACGGCTGCATGTCCTCGCGGCCCGCGGGCAGCTCGATCGGGTACGACAGCCGGGCCTCGCCCTGGTTGTTGGCCGACGGCTCACCGATCTGGTTGACCTTCGCCGACGGGTTGCCCGCCTGGATGCCGGTGATCTCCGTCGGGTCGGAGGACACCTGCTCGGGCCCCTCCGGCGCGGTCACCGTGGCGTTCACCATGTCGGTGAAGTGGTCGGTCCTGGAGACGATGAGCTGCTGCTCGGTGTCCACCGCGACCCGCACCAGCGCCCGCCAGCAACTGCTCTCCTCGTCGAAGAAGAACGTCCGCACGTCCTCCGGCGTCAGCCCGGCCGCGGCCAGCTTCTCCGTGTCGTACGGCAGGCTGATCGTGATGTCCTGCTCGAACTCGAACGGCGTCGGCGTGAACCGGTAACCGGCCCGCGGCGCGTCGGTCACGTTGTCCATCCCGGCGCCCAGCACCGGTAGCTCCGCCTCGGTCAGCGGCGTGATGCCGATCTCGGTCGGCTCGTCCAGCGCCGTGCTGCCGATGTCCAGCCGCGCCTCGTCGTGGGTGATCGTCTTGGGGCCCTTGGCGTCGGCGGTCGCCTTGTGGGCCGTCCGCTGAACGGCGGCCGGGCCCGGGGCTCCGGGGATGCAGTCGGTGGGGACGGGCTGCTCCGCGGCTGCGCTCTGGGTGGTCGCGGGGACCAGGACGGCTGTTGTCAGGGTGAGGGATGTGAGCACGCATAAGACGCGTGAACGCATACTGATCACGTTCACCACTCCAAGCTCGGGACTGTTCGCACTGAGGGGGGTGCAGGACTTGGCCGGGGGGCTGCGTAGGTGATCAGCGCCGCGCCTTATCGATAACATCGGCGATCAGGGCTGTCCAGGGCCCAGAGTGGCCACGCTCCGGAGTTGCCGTCTGACGCAGGCCTGTGGCCAGGCAGATCAACTCGGTATTTGATTACGGACCGTAAGGATAAGGGTTCATTCGTCGCGGCCGAAAACGGCGATTACTGCGGTGCGGCCCGTTCGCGGGCGATCCGCCTGATGCGTTTCGTACTCCCCGACGCCGCCAGATGTTCGAGCAGCCGCCGCCGAGGGCTCGTCTCGGCCAGGCGTAGCTGCAGCCAGTCCGACCACCCCGCCTCCGCGTAGCTCCCCTCCTCGCCGTCCCCGGCCGGTTCGGCCAACGCGTCGAGGACGGCCAGATCCCGCGCTCGCGCGTCCGCGTAGTCCCTGTCACCAGGCTGCGGCAGTCGCCGGATCCAGGCGGCTCTTTCACCGGCCGGGACCAGCTCCAGCACTCGCAGGACGACGGTGAGCGCCAGTGCGGCGTCGCGTTCGTGCACGACGGCCCGGCCCAGCGGGTCCATGGCGTGCACGCCCCTGTCCTGGAGTGCTCGCCGGTAGACGCGCCAGCGCTCGTGCTCGTCCGTCCAGTCGGCGATCTCTTCGCCGTGCAGCCGGGCCAGCTCGGCCACCGCCTGGTGCAGGAACTCCGTCAACTCCCGAATGCTCCTCTGCCGTTGTGAACGAGGACATCTGAGCCTCCGGCGGCAACATGAATACGTGTGCGCCAGGTTGTGCACGCGCTGGAAGCCGGTCGTCCACACGGCGGTCGCGGTTCCTCTGCCGCCGTCGGTGTTCACGGTGATCCGGACGAGACTCTTGGCGCCCTCACCGGTGACGACGCCGACGACGGGCTCGGACGCGTCCCGTCCGACATGTGCTATTCACACCGAGGCGGGCCGGCACAGAAAAAGTGTAGACACATTTCCGCGGGCTTCTTGCTGAAAGTTTCCCCAGCCACAATTCCTCCACCAGCACCGTTGCCGACGGCCGTCGCGCGTACCCCATCACTCGACGCTGAATGCCGTACCTTACCTTCGCTCACCACATTCGCCTCATGAAGGAGTCGTCGTGCGTACATGGCCGGCCCGCGCCCTTGTGCCCTTCCTGCTGGTTCCGCTGACGGCGGCCCCCTCCGCCTCGGCTCAGACGGACGCGCGCACGTGCGCGAGAGCGAGCCTGCTGTTCTGCGAGGACTTCCAGGCCATGCCGCTCGGCGGCGCGAGCAGCCTCCGCTGGGGCATCGACACCAAGCACGGCACGCTCACCGTCGAACCCGGCGGCGGGCGGCGCGGGCAGAAGGTGCTGCGGGTGCACACCGAGGGCAACGGCCGCGCGTTCCTGAAGGTGGACGACTTCGCCGCCCCGGGCAACAGCTTCTACGGCCGCGTGCGGCTGCGGGTCGCCGCGTTCCCGGCCGCGCCGGACTGGGCGCACTACACGCTGGTCGAGGCGACCGGCGACGGGCCGGAGATCGTCCGCCCGCTCGGCGGCCAGTACGCCCCGCCGCCTCACGGCGGAGCCGCGTACTGGGGCGTCGGCGCGGACGGCGGCCCCACCGGCGACTGGACGAACTGGCGCACCACCGCGCCGTCCGTCGCCGGGACCTGGACCTGCGTGGAGTGGCGGATGGACGCCGCCGACAACCGGGTCTCGCTGTGGTTCGACGGGGTGGCGAAGCCGGAGCTGACCGTGTCGACGCGGGAGCACGGCGGCAATCCGGTGGACTTCGTCTTTCCGCGGTTCGACACGGTCAAGGTGGGGTGGCAGCTTTACCAGGCGAACCCGTCCCCCGCCCGGTTCGATGTGTGGATGGACGACATCGCGCTGAGCAGTCAGAGAGTGGGCTGCTGAAATCTGTCCTTGACGCCACGCGTCTGTTCCCAACCGACACATAGCTCTATGTGTTCACACGAGTGCACATTGTTATGAGGATCGGAACGGCGAAGGGCATCGATGACCGAATCGTCAGACCTCCCCATGATCGCTGTCATCGGAGCGGCCTGCCGCTTCCCCGGCGGGATCGATTCCCTGGATTCGTTGTGGTCCTTCCTCGCCGACGGCCGCGACGCGGTCAGCGAAGTCCCGCCCGACCGCTGGGACCAGTCGGAACTGCTGGGGCTGCCCGCCGAGGCGGCCGGGCGCATGCGCTGGGGCTGCTTTCTCGACGGCGACGTCTACGCCTACGAGCCAGGCTTCTTCGGGATCACCACGCAGGAGGCGCCGTGGGTCGATCCGCAGCACCGGCTGCTGCTGGAGCTGGCGTGGGAGGCGTGCGAGCACTCCGGGATCGCGCCGTGCTCCCTGGCCGGGTCGCTGACGGGAACGTTCTTCGGCCTGTACGCCAAGGACTACCTGCTGCGGGTGCAACGACCCTTGGAGCGCTCGGAGCCGTACGCGATGTACACGGGTTTCCACAGCGTCGCCGCAGGCCGGCTGGCGTTCCTGCTGGACCTGCGCGGCCCGCAGATCACCACCGAGGCGCAGTGCTCGTCGAGCCTGGTCGCGATCCATCTGGCGTGCGAGAGCCTGCGGTCGGGAGAGTCGGATCTGGCGCTGGCCGGCGGGGTGCTCCTGCAACTCGGCCCGGAAATGGTCGTCATGCCGGCCATGTGGTCGATGTTCTCGCCGACCGGCCGCTGTCACGCGTTCGACGCCCGCGCCGACGGCTACGTGCGCGGCGAGGGCGGCGGGGTGGTCGTACTGAAGAGACTGCCGGACGCCGTGCGGGACGGGGATCGGGTGCTGGCGGTGATCCGCGGCTCCGCGGTCAACCAGAACGGCCGGGGCAGCCGCCTGTCCGCGCCGTCCGCGCGGGCTCAGGAGGCGTTGTTCAGGACAGCGCTGCGGCGCGCGCGGATCGATCCCGCGGACGTCGGCCTGATCGAGACCCATGGGCCGGGCACGGCGGTCGGTGATCCGACGGAGTTCGCGTCGACGGCGGCCGTCTACGGCCGCGGGCGTGGGCGGTGCGCGCTGGGGTCGATCAAGACCAACATCGGCCACACCGAGTCGGCGGCGGGCATCGCGGGGCTGCTCAAGGCGATCGCCTGCCTGCGTCACGGCCGCATCCCGCCGAACCTGCACTTCGAGCGCTGGAACCCGCAGATCGCCGCCGACGGCACCCGGCTGTTCGTGCCGACGGCGCTCTCCGACTGGCCGGTGGACGGGCCGTCGCGGCTGGCCGCCGTCTCCTCCTTCGGGATCAGCGGCAGCAACGGCCACGTTCTCCTCGAACAACCTCCGGCGCGGACCGAACGGTCTGGAACGTTCCAGAGGGCAGTGCACAGCGTGCTGTTGTCCGGCGGCACCGAGCACGCCACCCGGCTGGCGGCGGCACGGCTCACGGACTGGCTCGACGGGCCGGGCGCCGGGACGTCCCTGGCGGACGTCGCCCACACGCTGGCGGCACGTCGCTCGCACGGCCCGCACCGGACCGCGATCCTCGCCGCGACTCGGCCGGAACTGCTGGCGCGGCTGCGTGAGCACGCCGGCGGCCGAGCCTGCGCGGAGGTCGTGTCCGGTCTGGCGCGCGCCGAGCCGGCGGGCGGAACGGTGTGGGTGTTCAGCGGCCACGGCGGCCAGTGGCCGGGCATGGGCAACGGCCTGCTGGACGCCGACGCCTCCTTCACCGAGGTCATCGACCAGCTCGAACCCGTGGTCGCCGCCGAGGCGGGCTTCTCGCTGCGCGGGGTGCTGTCATCGCCCGAGCCCATGACCGGCTTCGACCGCGTCCAGCCGGCCGTCTTCGCCGTCCAGCTCGGCCTGGCGGCGATGTGGCGGGCCCACGGCGTGGAACCGGCTGCGGTGATCGGCCATTCGATGGGCGAGGTGGCGGCCGCGGTGGTGGCGGGCGGCCTGTCCCGCGCCGACGGGGCGCGCGTCATCTGCCGCCGCTCCCGGTTGATCCTGCGGACCGCGGGGCAGGGGCTGATGGCCACGGTGGCCATGGGCCGGGAGCAGACCGAACGGGACCTGGCGAACATGGACGTCCGGGATGTGTCGGTGGCCATCGCGGCGGCGCCCGGTACCACCGTGGTCGCCGGCCCCGCCGGGCAGGTGCGAGCCGCGGTCGAGACGTGGGAGCGCCGCGACGTGCCGGCGCGCCTGATCGACGTGGACGTCGCCTCGCACACCTCGCAGATGGACCCGATTCTCGCCGATCTGCGCACGGCCCTGGCGGACCTCACGCCCCGGCCCGTCGAGCTGCGCTTCTACAGCACGGTGCCGGCCGACCCGCGAGCGCCGGTACGCCATGACGGCGCCTACTGGGCGGCCAACCTGCGTGAGGTGGTGAAGCTGGAGCAGGCCGTGCGTGCCGCCGCCGACGACGGGCACCGCGTGTTCGTCGAGATCGGCCCGCATCCCGTGCTCGCGCAGGCGATGAACGACACGCTCGCCTCGCGCGGCGACACCCTGGTGGCGGCGTCCTTGTCGCGGGACCAGGACGAACGGATCAGCTTCGCGACCCAGGTCGCCGCCCTGCACTGCGCCGGGCTCGCGATCGGCTGGGCCGCCGTCGAACGCGGCGAGCCGGCGGACGTCCCGGCGACCACCTGGGACCGCCGGCGCTTCGTCGCCGACCCGCCACCGCTGCGCCGTCCGCCCGCGGGGCATCCGCTCGCCGGCGTCGAGGTGAGCGACCCTGACGGCAGCGGCCGTCGGCTCTGGCAGGGGAAGCCGGGCCCGCAAGAGTTGCCTTGGCTGTCGGACCACCGGGTCGACGGCGTTCCCGTCCTGCCGGGCGCCGCCTTCGGGGAGATGGCGCTGGCCGCGGCGGCCGGCTTCTTCTCGGAGCCGCCGCAGCGGGTGGAGGTCCGGCAGCTCAGGTTCGACCGGCTGACGCCGCTGGACAGCGCCGGCACGCTGACGGCGAGCGTCGTGCCGCTGTCCGGCGTGGAGGCGCGGTGGGAGCTGACCGCCAGGACGGACGGGAGCGAACCGATCAAGGCGGCGGCCGGTCGGCTCCGGCACGTTCCGCACGGCACGCCGCCGCCTGCGGCCGAGGTCGAGCGGCTGTGGGCGGCGCACCCGGTGAGCGTGCAACCCGACGAGATCTACCGCGCCTTCGGCGAGACCGGCGTCGAGCACGGCCCGGCCTTCCGCGCCGTCCAGGCCATCGGGTTGAGCGACGACGCCCGCTCGGCCGCCGCCCGGCTGAGCCTGCCCGGCCAGGCCCGGCCGGGGCGGGGACGGCTGCATCTGCACCCGGTGCTGCTGGACGGCTGTCTGCAGGTCGTGACCGCGGCCTGGCTGCGCGCGCTGGGCGGCCCGGGCGGGCAGGTCCTGCCGACCGGCATCGACTGCCTGCGCGTCCACGGCGACACCAGCCGGGCGGCCCACTGCCAGGCCACGATCGAGGAGGCGGGCCAGGCGTCGGTCACCGCCCGGCTGCGCCTGCTGGCTGCCGACGGGACGGTGCTGGCCGAGGCCGAAGGCGTGCGCGCCGTCCTGCTGACGGCGTCCGGATCCGGCGTCCGCGACGAACGTTTTCTGGGGCAACGCTGGACGCCGGCGGCCGTCCCCCCGGCGGGGGCGCAGGCCGCCGGGGGATGGCTGGTCATCACCGAGACGCCGGACGACGCGTTCGCCGCCGAGCTCGCACGGCTGCTCGGCGGTGAACACTCCCCCGTCGAGACCGCCGTCGTGCCGTTGGACCAGCCCGGCGACGCGCTGGACGCGTTCGGGGCAGTGCCCGCACGGCTGAGGGGCATCGTCGTCGCGCCTCCCGCCGACGACAGCGCGCCGCCGGACGTCACCGCGGCGACCGGCGGCACGACCTCCCCACCCGCGGGCGGCACGCGGCAGCAGTCGGCCTCCCCACCCGCGGGCGGCACGCGGCAGCAGGCGTCGTCCGCGCAGGCCCGGCTGGCCGAGCGGCGCGTCGGGCGCCTGCTGCGGCTGGCGCAACGCCTGGCGGCCTCCGGCCACGGCGACCACGGGCGGCTGTGGGTGATCACCCGCGCCGGCCAGAGCGTGCACGCCGGCGATCCGGTCAACCTGGATCAGGCAGGGGCGCGCGGCCTGCTCCGGGTGATCGGCTACGAGCACCCGGACCTGCACCCGGGCCTGGTGGACATCGACGCCCGCACCACTCCGGCGGACCTGGCCCGCGAGCTGTCGTCCTGCCCGCAGGACGACGACGAGATCGCCTACCGGCGCGGCGAGCGGCTGGCCGCCCGGCTCGTGCCCGCGCCCTTGGGCGAGGCGGACCGGCGGCGGCGCGCCGTCGACACGAGCGTGCAGGGTGCGGGCCTGGCCGTCGCCCGTCCCGGCGACCTCGGCACTCTCGAGCTGGTGGATCGGCCGCGCCGCGCCCCCGGCCCCACGGAGGTCGAGATCCAGGTGCGCGCCTGCGGCATCAACTTCGCCGACCTGCTGTACCTCATGGGCGTCTACTCCGCCTACTCCAGCGAGGACAGCGCCATGCCGGGCCCCGGCTTCGACTGCGCTGGCGTCGTGACCGCGGTCGGCCGGGACGTGCGGCGGCTGCGGCCGGGCCAGAAGGTGGCGGCCGTCGCCGGCTGGTCGTTCAGCTCGTTCGTCACCACCCGTGCCGACTGGACGCTGCCGCTGCCGGACGAAGCGAACCTGCCCGCCGCGGCGGCGCACCCGCTCGCCTACCTCACCTCGTGGTACGCGCTCACCCACCTGGCCGCCGTACGGCCGGGCGAGCACGTGCTCATCCACTCCGCCACCGGAGGAACCGGCCTGGCGGCGATCAACATCGCCACCTCGCGGGGCGCCCACGTCCTGGCCACGGCCGGAACCGAACGTAAGCGCGCCCTCCTGCGCGACCTCGGTGTCGGGACCGTCATGGACTCGCGCACCCTGGACTTCGCCGGACAGGCCCGCGCGGCCACCGGCGGACGGGGTGTCGATGTGGTGCTCAACTCGCTGACCGGCACCGCCCAGGCCGCCGGTCTGGAGGCGCTGGCCTGTCGCGGGCGCTTCATCGAGCTCGGCAAGCGCGACATCCACCAGGGCACCCGGCTGGGCCTGGAGCCGTTCCGGCGCAACATCACCCTGTCCAGCGTCGACATGCAACTGCTCTATCACCAGGACCCCGGGCTGATCGCCACCCTGATCGAGGAGATCGGCGAGGCCGTCCGGCACGGCGGGCTGCCGCCGTTGCCGTTCACCGCCTACCCGGTCGCCGAGGCCGGGCAGGCGCTGCGCGCCATGGCCGGTGCCGAGCACACCGGCAAACTGGTCCTCACCTGGCCCTCGCCCGCGCCCGCGAACGTCGTCGTCCGGCCGCGGGACCACGCGCCCGTGCGGCCGGACGGAAGCTACATCGTGACCGGCGGCCTGGGCGGTCTGGGCATGCTGGTCACGCGCTGGCTGGCCGTCAGCGGAGCCGCGCGCGTGGTGCTGTGCGGCCGGTCGGCGCCCGATGACCGGACGCGGGCGATCATCGATGACCTGCGGACCGGCGGCACCCGCATCGAGGTGGTTCACGGGGACGTGGCCGAGCAGGGGATCGCCGAGCGCCTCGTGACGGCCGCCACCGCGGACGGCGGCCGGTTGCGCGGAGTCGTGCATGCCGCCGCCGTCGTCGAGGACGCCACCATCGTCCGGCTGGACGCCGATCTGCTGGAGCGCGTGTGGCGGCCCAAGGTCCTGGGCGCCCTGCGGCTGCACGAGGCCACCCGGGACGCGGACCTGGACTGGTGGGTGGCCTTCAGCTCGGTCGCCGCCCTGCACGGCAGCCCCGGGCAGGGCGCGTACGCGGCGGCGAACGCCTGGCTGGACGAGTTCGTCTCCTGGCGGCGGGCCAAGAGCGGGACGGGCACGCTCATTCACTGGGGTCCCTGGGCCGAACACGGCCGCGGCCAGGTCCTGGCGGATCGTGGATATCCGCTGATCACCCCGCAGGAGGGCATCGCGGCACTTGATCGGATCCTGCGTCACGACCCCGTCCGGACCGGCTACTCCTCGGTGCCGCTCGGCCGTTGGCTGGCGCCGTACCCGCGGACGGCTCGCGCGGCCTTCTTCACCGGCATGATCACCGCGGCCTCACCAGGAACGGACGGCGACGACCTGCTCGCCGCGCTGCACCACACGGCCGATGAGCGAGAGCGCCGGACGCTGGCCGAGGAGTGTGTCCGGCGGCACGCGGCCACTGTCCTGCGCCTGCCCGCCGGCCGCATCGACCCCGCCGCGCCGCTGGCCGGCCTCGGGCTCGACTCCCTGCTGGCCCTGGAACTGCGCAACCGGTTGCAGCAGGACGTACGCCGATCCATCCCGGCCACCGCCATCTGGACCCATCCCAGCATCGAGGCGCTCGCCCGCTACCTCCTGCGGCACCTCGCCCCAGCAGGCGGCGAGGACGACGGCCAAGGCGACGGCGAGGCCGCGGCGGCCACCTCGCTCGCCGCCGGGGCGCACGCCGCTCTGCGCCAAGGCGGCGCGGCGGCGGTGCGCACCTTCCTGCACGCCGCCGCGCGCGAGCGTGCCCGGTCCGACGAGCCGGGCAGGCTGGCGGTCGATCCGGTACGGCTGCGGCCAGGCACCGGCGGCGCTGTCGCCCTGGTCTTCCTGACCTCCATCATGGCTTCCGCCGGCCCGCAGGACCACGCCCGCCTGGCTGCCCGGCTGCCCAGCGAGCACCCCGTGTGGGCGCTGCCCAACCCCGGCTTCACGCCCGGCACCGATCTGCCCGCGCACCTGGACGACCTCGTGCACGCCCACGCGCGGGCGGTCCGCCGTTGTGCGGGCGAGGCTCCGTTCGTGCTGCTCGGGCACTCCTCCGCGGGATGGCTCGCGCACGCCGTGTCGTCCCGGCTGCTCCAGACGCGGTGTGCGCCCGCCGGGCTGGCCCTGCTCGACACGGTCGCGCCGGGGCGGTTCTTGCGGAACTTCCTGGACGCCCTGGCCACCACGCTGCTGCACCGGCGCCCTCCCCCGGACGACGCGGGGCTGACCGCCATGGCCGCCTACGACCTGCTGTTCCAGTCGTGGACCCCGGCCCCGCTCGACGGCGTCCCCACCCTGTTGCTGCGCGCCGCCGACGGTCCGTCTGCCGGTCAGGGGCCTGACGGCTCGCAGGTCTGGGCGGCCACGTACGAGAGCGTCACTGTTCCCGGCGACCACGTCAGCATGGTCGCCGGCGACGCCGGCACGACGGTGCCGCCCCTGGAGGACTGGCTCCGGCGCGTCGGCGCGGAGTGCCGGAGCCGCGCATGACGATCGACGACCTGAACGGCGCGTGGACCCTCCGGCACGTCCGGATCAGCGCGTCCGGGCGGCCCGCCGTCCACCTCGGCGAGCCGGAGACGGCCGGTCTGCTCCTGTACGCCGGCGGCCACTTCTCCTGCGTGATCCGCGGCGCGACCCGCCTGCTGGGGACCGGCCTCATCGGCTACGCGGGCACCGCCGAACTCGACGGCGACCGACTCATCCACCGCGTGCTCATCGGCGCCGAACCGGTCCCTGAAGGCAGCGTCCAGGTGCGTCACGCCGTCCTCGACTCGGCGACCCTCACCCTGAGCGGCCAGGTGAAGGACCACGCCGTCGCCCTCACCTGGCGCAGAGCCCCGGCAGCGGCCGGGCCCGAGCCCCAGGACGAGCGCCACGGCCGTGGCCTGTCGTGAAAGGACGACCCGTGGCCGACTCCCGCGCTCGCCCGGCCCCGCTGGCCAAGGGCGGCCTGCTCGGCTCCGCCGCCGACCTGCTGTCCGACCCGCTCAACACCCTGCTGGAGGGCTACCACGCTTATGGCGGCATCGTGCGATTCCGCATCGGCCCGCCCGGCAGCCCCGAGATCCACGGTGTTTCCGGGCCCGCGGCGCTACAGCACATCCTCGTGAGCAACGCGGCCAACTACCGCAAGGACGACCGGCTCTACGACGCCGTCCGCCATGTCGTCGGCGACAGTCTGCTGACGAATCAGGACGAGTTGTGGACCCGGCAGAAGAAGCTCATCCATCCTCTCTTCACCGCGCGGCAGGTGAACGGGTACGTGCCGCAGATGTCGGCCCTGGTCGCCCGGATGGCCGCCCGCTGGCGGCGGGACGCGCCGGCCACGGTCGACCTGCATGCGGAGATGAACGAGCTGACCCTGCGCGTCCTGTGCGCCGTCATGTTCGGAGGCGAGGCCGAGGAGATCATTCAGGTGATCGCGGACGACTGGCCCACCGTGGGCGAGGCGGTCGCCCACCGTGCCTTCAGCGCCGTCCGGCTGCCCGACGCCTGGCCGACGCCGCGCGCCCGCCGTCTCGCCGGCGCCCGCCGCCGCCTGTTCGGGGCCTGTGACCAGCTCATCGGCGCCCGCCGCGGCCGTCCGGCCGGCTCACGTGCTCCCGACCTGCTCGACCTGCTGCTGAAGGCCACCGGCGCGGACGGCGCCCTGTCCGACGAGGAGGTTCGCGAGCAACTCGTGGTCTTCCTCGTCGGCGGGTACGACACCACCGCCACCACCCTCGCCTACGCCTTCCACCACCTGGGCAGCCGGCCCGGCCTGCAGCGGCGAGTCAAGCAGGAGGCCGAGCGGCTGCCGCGCTCCGGCACAAGCCTGGACGCCGCCGCCCTTCCGGACCTGCGCTACACCGGCATGGTGCTGAAGGAGACGCTGCGGCTCTATCCGGCCGCGCCGGTCTTCGGCCGCAACGCCGTCCGCGCCGACACCGTAGCCGGCGTCCACGTCCCCGCCGGGGCGCAGCTCCTGATCAGCCCCTGGGTCCTGCACCGCGACCCCGGGCTGTGGCCCGATCCCGGTGTCTTCGACCCTGACCGCTTCGCCCACGGCGACGACGAGGCCCGGCACAGCCTGGCTTGGCTGCCCTTCGGCGCAGGCCCACGCCTGTGCATCGGGCGTCACTTCTCCCTGGCCGAAGCCACCGTCGCCCTGGCGACCCTGGTCCGCGAATTCGCCTTCACCTGCGACGCCACCGCCCTGACCGCCCCGACCGTACGGCCCGTCCTCATGCCCACCAGCCCCATGATCGCCACCATCTCCCCACATCCGTGAACGCATCAGGAGGATGCATGTCCGACGACGACCTCATCGACGCCAACCTCGCCGCCCAGTTCGCCATCCACGACACCACCGGCGACGGCCTCCTCACCGCAGCGGACTTCCAGCGGCACGTCGACTGGGCCACCACCGCGCTCTCCCTCGACGAACGCCGCAGCCAGGCCCTCCAGGACGCCTACACCGCCTGGTGGCACCAGATCCGCGCCGGAGCCGACACCGACGCCGACGGCGCCGTGACCCTGCCGGAGTACATCGCCTCCATCCGCTCGGGCGTGAACGACCGGCCCGAGTACTTCAGCGTGGTCGATCAGGTGTGCCGGGCCATCTTCCAGTCCGTCGACACCGACGACGACGGGTCCATCTCCGCCGCCGAGTTCGCGCGGTACTGGACGGCCGTGAAGATCGACCCGGACACGACCCGCACCGCCTTCGATCACCTCGACACCGACGGCGACGGCACCGTGTCGTGGGCGGAGTTCCTGGCGGGCGTACACGACTTCTTCACCAGCACCGATCCCGACGCTCCAGGGACCTGGCTGGCGGGAAGGCCACCGAGCGTGTGATACCGGACGGCCTGGGGCGGATCTACGGGCACGAAGGCCACCGCATGACGCCCGCCCGGCATTCCGCCACCACACGGGAGAGCTGAATCCGGTGACGGCCAAGATCGGCGGCGTGTTCGACCTCCGGTTCACGACGTTCACCCCAGCGGCCCGAGCGCGTTCGACAACGCGACTGCCGTGACCGGCCGGGGAAGCCGTCGAAATGGCGCCCTGTACGACAAGCCCTTCCCGGTGTCCACTGTTCGCAGCAGGAACTCACCGAGGAGGGATCATGAGGCACCCGACCGGCTGGCCGCTTCCGGGCAACGCGACTCGCGCCCTTCAGCGAGTCCTCATGCTCTGCGTGCTCGTCATCTCCGCCGTGGCCGTCAACGCGAGCCGAGCCGACGCCGCCGTCACCGTGCACGAAGCCTGGCACGGCTCGGCGGTCAGGCTGCACATGTGGCTCAACTACGACCCGGCCAACGGCGAACGGCTGCGCGCCTGGGCGACCGTCACGGACACCGCCGGTGGGGCGGACTACTCGGTGTCCATCGTCTCGGTGGACGGGCAGCTCGACGCCGATGGGTGGGGCGGGTTCTGGCCGGAGACGGACACGGGCAACGGGCCGTTCAGGTACTGCCCGGAGGTGGGCGGGATCTGGATCACCTACCGCGTGGAGTACGCGTGGATCAACTCGGCGGGCCAGATCACCAGGAACTCCTTCACCGAACCGGCGGGCGGCGGTCTGCGCGTGTGCGACTGACGCGACGGGAGAGCCCTGGAGCCAGTCAAGCGGCATACCCGCGACATACCACCGCCGCCTAGCGTCTTCCGGCATGGAAACCTCCATGGAAACCGGCATGGTCAGCCGCCCCCGGCAGCGCGTGACCCGACCGTCCAGCCCTCTTGTGTCCGGTGCCGCCGCCCTCGTCCTGGCGGCCGCCGTGCTGGCCGCCCCGCACCCCGCGGCGGCGGCCGCCGCCGCGCCGGTGGCCTGCGACCCCGCCGGTGAGACAGCGGCGGACGCGGAGGTGGCCGCGCAGCTCAACGCCACACTCAAGGGCACTATGCGCGGTTCCATGGACGCCTACCGCGTCTCCTGCGCCCGCATGGTGATCAAGGCCACCGCCCAGCTCGGACGGCCGGAGCGGGCCGCCGTGATCGCGCTCGCCACGGCCATCGTGGAGACCGGCGTCCAGAACCTCGGTGAGGATCCCGGCGACGGCGCCCTCGGGCTCTACCGGATGCAGGCGGCGTGGGGGGAGACCACGCAACGGCTCGATCCCGTCTGGGCCACGCAGGCGTTCCACAGCAGCGTGCTCCGGCTCTATCCCGACCGGGCCTGGCTGAGCGCGCCGATCGGCGAGGTGTGCCAGGCCGTCCAGGGCGCGGCCTCCCCCGACGCCTACCAGGCGCAGGCCGCCGACGCGCAGACCATCGTCAACACCGTCTGGCCGCTCGTCAGCGGGCCGACGGGGACGGCCGCGGTCTTCGGGGTGCTGCCGAGCGGGCGGCTGACGTACACGGAGATCGACGCGGCGACGGGGACGCGGACGTCGGGCCCGGTCCTCTCGGGCAGGACGCTGGGCTTCACGCCGAAGGCGATGGCGACGTTGAACGCCAACACGCTGCTGGTGACCGAGGCCGGCCCGGCGGGCAATCTCTACCGGGTCGACGTGCATGACGTGACGGACGACTTCCTGTTCGGCAGGCCGAGGTTGCTCGGGAGCGGCTTCACCCACGACCTGCTGGCCTACGACGGGAGCGGCCTGTACGGGATCACCGGTGGCGTGCTGCGCCGGTACATCATCGAGGTGGCGAAGCCGACCCTGGCCGACATCAAGTACAACACGCTCATCGGGACCGGCTTCCATCTGAAGACGCTCGCCGCCACCGGCCTGGCCTACATCGTGGGCACGACCGCCACCGGCGAGTTGCTCTCGTACAAGATCATGGGAGCGGACCTCTGGCACCGTTACCAGTTGCGGGCCTCCACCTGGCAGGGGTTCGACCAGTTGGTGACGCCGGGTGCGGGCGTCTACTACGGTCACAAGCCTGACGGGTCGCTGCACCGCTACTTCGACATCCATCCCTACGACGGCCAGGGGGCGGACGTGTCCGGGCAGGGTGCGGTCGACGCCTCAGGCTGGAACCAGGTCCTGCTGTCCGCCCAGCCCGCCACCGTGACCCGGGTGCCGCTCACCGGCTGACCGTGACGCGCGGAAAACGAATGGCCGGGAGGCGGGCGATGGGCGACCATTCGTTGCATGGAACTGATCGCGGAAGCGGTCGAGCTGACCAGGAACGCCACCTGCCCCGGTGACTACGACCAGGCGTGGGAGCTGGTGACCAAGGCCACGGAGGATCCGGTGGCGGCGTCCGGGCTGGGATTCTCCCTGCTGAGCTCGGCCGACGGCGTCGAGCGGAAAGTCGGCTGCGACCTGCTGGGCAGCCTGGCGCAGATCGACGAGTCGCTGCGGGAGCCGGTGCTGTTCGCGGTGCTGGGCCTGCTCGCGTCGGAGACCGACCACGCGGTCCACGCCTCGATCGCGCGGGCGCTGGGCTGCACGGGTGACGAGCGGGCCGTCCCCGAGTTGCTGCGCCTGGCCGGGCATCCCGATGGGGACGTCCGCGAGTACGTGGCGTGGTCGCTGCCGATGAGCCCCGACCCGGGTGACGCGGTGATCGAGGTGCTCATCCGGTTGAGCGCCGATCCCGAGGACGAGGTGCGCAACTGGGCGACGTTCGCCCTGGGCGCCCAGTGCGATGCCGACGGCGCGGCGATCCGGGAGGCCCTGTGGGCGCGGGTCGGCGACGCGTACGGCGAGGTGCGGGAGGAGGCGATCGCGGGTCTGGCGCGGCGCGGGGATCGCCGTGTCGTGCCGTCGGCCGCGTGGCGCCCATATCACCGGAGAGCGCTTTCTCCTATCCTTGGCCAATGGAATTAGCGGAGATCCGCACCTACCCCATCAAGTCCGTCCAAGGCACCCACCGTCTCTCCGCCCAAGTCCTCCCCTGGGGTCTGGAAGGCGACCGCCGCTGGGCCGTGGTGGACCCGCGCGGCGAGCTGATCTGGGTCGGCGAGAACCCCCGGCTCCTCTCGGTCTCGGCCACCGAGACCCCCGAAGGCCACCTCATCGTGTCGGCTGAGGGCATGGGCGAGCTCAAGGTCGCCCCGGCCGCCGGCGACACGCTTCCCGTGAGCTTCGCCAACTTCGAGCGGGGCGTCCTCGCCGCCGACGACGCCCATGAATGGTTCACCAGCCTTCTCGGCAAGCCGGCCCGCCTGGTCTGGCAGGACGGCCCGCGACCCCATCCCACTTCCGGGGAACACGACGGCCTCGCCTGGGACGCCGCCCTCCACCTGGTCTCCCGCAGTTCCCTGCGGCGGCTGGACGACTGGATCGCCGAGGCCGCCATGGAACGGCAGGAGCAGCCGCCGGAACCGCTCGACGTCACCCGGTTCCGGCCCAACGCCATCATCGACGGTGCCGAGGCGTTCGAGGAGGACGGCTGGACGTCGGTGCGCATCGGCGAGATCGACTTCCGGGTCTCGGAGTTGTGCGACCGTTGCGTGGCGATCACCTGGGATCCCGCCACGCTGGACGGGGGCAAGGAGCCGTTGCGGACGCTGGCCAAGCGGCACCGGTGGGACGGGCAGTCGTGGTTCGGGATCCGGCTGGTGCCCAGGAACCTCGGGACGTTGCGGGTGGGGGACGAGGTCGTGCCGGTCCGGACGTGACGTGATGAGGGCGCGTCGGTGCTCGGCACGTCACCGCGTGCCCAGCGCCGACGTCCCAAAGCACGTCATCGCACGCATGACGCCGACGCCCCGAGGCACGCCGCACGCACAGCGCCCACGCCCCGGGGCGGCGGGCGACAGGGACAGCGCCAGGAACAGCGCCAGGGCGGAGGCGACGAGGAGGCGGACCTTACGCATGCTTGCTCCTGTCAGCGGGAGAAGGACCGCGCCGGCGGCTTGCGGGGTGACCGCCGGCGCGGCCGGTTCAGCACCAGGTGAGCGTCGAGTTGACCCGGGTGACGTTGCTGATGGTGTTGTTGCTGCCGGTGCAGGGGCTCCACCGGATGTTGGTGTTGGAGACCGTCAGGTTCTGGAACCTGATGCCGGACGAGGGGGCGAACTCGGTGCGGGCCGCGATGCGCACCTCGCCGCCGCCGCTGATCGTGCCCGACGACCCGGCGATGGTGACGTTGTAGCAGTTCTCCACCAGCACGGAGTTGTTGCCGGTGTTGGCGATGTCGACGCGGTCGATGGTGGCGCCGCCGCTCTCGGAGACGCAGAAGATGCCGCGCCCGCCGCCGCGCGCCTTGACGGTGCCGACGCGGATGTTGTTGGGGTAGGAGCTGCCGACCCGGCCGTTGCGGTTGGCCATGCGGAAGGCGGCGTACCCGGTGCCCGCGCCGGCGTTGTCGGCGTCCACGGTGCCGATGGTCGCGTTGATGGTCTGGTTGAGCAGCAGGCCGGACTCGCCGACGCTGCGGGCGGTGACGGTGCCGACGGTGAGGCCGTCCACGCCGTACGTCTCCATGGCGTGCGAGCTGGCGCCCTGGACGTAGACGTTGTCGACCCGCACGTTGCGGGTCCACTGGCTGGTGTCGCCGCGGTTGTCGATGCGCACGCCCAGGCCGGCGCCGAGCCGCATGTCGATCTGGCCGAGCCAGACGTTGGTGACGTTGCGCATGAAGATGCCGTAGATCGGCGTGCCGGTGACGTTGAGGTACGGCACCTCGATGTTGCTGGTGCCGCGCGAGTAGACGGGCGCGTAGTCGCCGGAGCCGGAGCCGGTGACGTTGATCGTGCCGCACACCGACAGGGACGTGTAGCTCGGCAGCGAGATCCGGGTGCCGGCGCTCATGGTGCCGTTGCCGCGTACCACGACCCGCTGGATCGAGGTGCGCCCGGCCGAGAGGCTGCCGATGCCGGCCTGGACCGCCGCCCGGAAGTCGGTGCCGCTGTAGACGCTGCTGCCCGCGCTGTTGCGGGCGGTCCAGGTGCTGCCGCTGACCGTGACCTGTGACTGGAAGGTGCCGTCGCCGCACGCGGCGGACGCCGGTGAGGTGCCGATCACGACACCGGTCGCGGCGCCGGCTGTCAGGGCGGCCAGCGCCGCGACGATCCGGGCGGACCGGCGGCGGGGAGGGGCTGTGGTCATGGGGGTTCTCCGTGACTGATCACTGGGCGGAGTGCTGAATCGATTCAAAGAACAGGCGGGCGGTAAGCGCTTTCCCGCGTTACCGATCGCGACACTAAATTTGCCCGGCGATCGTGTCAAGGAGCTGTCAAGGCAGCGGCCGGGCCACCCAGCGTCCGGCGGCCCGGCCTCGTGAACGTTTCATTCCCGCAGCAGGGCGACGTCGAAGTGGACGGTCCGGAACGGGTTCGGCAATCCTGCCTCGGCCGCCCGCCGCGCGTCGTCCACGACGGGGAAGCTCCGCACCAGGCTCTCCTTGACGCCGAAGACCGCGTCGGAGTCCAGGTAGGGGCTGTCGTCCACGAACAGGTGCGTGGTGACCGGGCGGTGGCCGGGCGCGGTGACGATGAAGTGCACGTGGGCCGGCCGGTTCGGATGCCGCCCCGTCGCGGCCAGCAGCTCGCCGACCGGGCCGTCGTCGGGGATCGGGTAGTAGCGCGGCACGATCGTGCGGAACCAGAACCTGCCGTCCTCATCGGCGGTGAACAGACCGCGCAGGTTCAGCTCGGGCTGCACGCCGGGCTGCTGCACGTCGTAGAAGCCGTCGGCGTTGGCCTGCCACACGTCCACCTGGGCGCCGGGCAACGGCTCGCCGCCGGGGCCCGTGACCTGGCCGGTGATCAGGCACGGCTCGCCCTTGCCGTCCAGCGCGATGGTGTCGCCCAGCTCGCGCGGCGGCGACTCGACCATGTGGAACGGGCCCAGGACGGTCGACTCGGTCGAGGCGCCGCCGGTCCGGTGGTTGATCGTCTCGACCAGCATGGAGACGCCCAGCACGTCGGAGAGCAGCACGAACTCCTGCCGCACGTCGTCGCACTGCTGCCCGGTCCTGGTGAGGAAGCCGATGGCCGCGCTCCACTCCTCCTCGGTCAGCTCCACCTCCTTGACGAAGGCGTGCAGGTGCCGCACCAGGGCGGTCAGCACGTCCCGCAGGCGCGGGTCCGGCGTGGCGGCGAAGCTCGCGGCGACCACGTCCGCCGATCGTCGCTCGCTGAACAGTTCCATGCGTCTCCTCCTCGGCCACCTGGCTCTGCGTACGATCCTTCCGGCCCGCGGTGCGGGTCCGGAAGAGCGATGGAGGAAGCCGTGCAGTTCACACCGTCATGGGAGTCGCTGGAGGGCCGCGGGACGCCGGAGTGGTTCCCGCGGGCCAAGTTCGGCCTGTGGGCGCACTGGGGGCCGCAGTGCCAGCCGGGTTTCGGCGACTGGTACGCCCGCAAGATGTACCTGCCCGGCACCGAGGCGGCCGAGTTCCACCGGAAGCGGTACGGGCATCCCTCGGAGTTCGGGTTCAAGGACGTGATCAACGAGTGGACGGCGTCCCGCTGGGACCCCGAGGAGCTGGTCTCCCTGTACGCGCGTACGGGTGCCAGGTACTTCGTGGCGATGGCCAACCACCACGACAACCTCGACCTGTGGGACAGCCCGCACCACGCGTGGAACTCGGTCCGGGTCGGCCCGCGCCGCGACGTCGTCGGCGAGTGGGCGGCGGCGGCGCGGGCGCACGGGCTGCGGTTCGGGGTGAGCGTGCACGCCGCGCACGCCTGGTCCTGGTACGAGCCGAGCCAGGGCTACGACGGGCGGCTCACCCAGGCCGACGGCGTGGGCACCTGGTGGGACGGGCTCGACCCACGCGAGCTGTACGCGCAGAACCACCCGCCGGTCCCTGGCTTCGAGCAGCCGAAGACCGTCAACGGCAACTGGGACTGGCCCGACCCCGAGCACTGGCCGGACGCCGCCTACCAGGCGAACTTCAAGGCCAGGACGCTGCAACTGGCGCAGGCCTACCGGCCCGACCTGGTGTACTTCGACGACACGGTGCTGCCGCTGCACCAGTGCGGCCCGGTCGGCCTGGAGATCGCGGCCGAGCTGTACAACCTGCACGACGACCTGATCGTGTGCGGCAAGGTGCTCGACGAGCGGCAGCGGCGCGCCCTGACCTGGGACGTGGAGCGCGGCGCCGCCGACCGGATCGAGCCGGAGCCGTGGCAGACGTGCACCTGCCTGGGGCAGTGGCACTACGACGACCGCGTCTTCGCCGAGCACCGCTACAAGAGCGCGGCCGAGGTGGTCGGCATGCTGGCCGACGTGGTCAGCAAGAACGGCAACCTGCTGCTCAGCGTCCCGATCACCGGGGACGGTGAGATCGACTCCGACGAGCGGGCGATCCTGGCGGGCATCGGCGAGTGGCTCGCGGTCAACGGTGAGGCGATCTTCGACACCGTTCCCTGGAAGGTCTTCGGCGAGGGCCCCTCCTCCGACGATCCGCCCGCGCTGAAGGAGCAGGGCTTCAACGAGGGCGGCGCGATGACCGCCGCCGACATCCGCTACACCGCCACCGGCACGGCCCTGTACGCGACCGCGCTCGCCGTCCCTGACGGGCCGGTGGTCCTGCGGCGGCTCGGCCGCGCGGCCGGACTGCTCGACCGCGAGATCACCGCCGTGCGGGCGCTCGGCGACGACCGGCCCGTCACCTGGCGGCAGGAGGAGCAGGCGCTGGTCATCGAGTCGGCGGCGCAGGTCCACCGCATCGAGCTGACAGGCTGACCACAGCCCCCGCCACCAGGCAAGAAGCGCCCCTGCGATGAAACGTTCATCGCAGGGGCGCCTGCGGGATCCCGAAATTTTCGGAATACGACCTGCCGGGCACCCGGCCGCCACCCGGCCGCCCCGCCCTCATCACCCTCATGACCAGCCAAAAGTGCCCGGAGGAAGCCGGGGCGACAAGGCCATCAGACCCGCCTCGCCGCCCGTGTCAGGTGGATTGACTGTGTCAGAAACGCGGCCGTAACCTCACCCCACTGACGCGCAGGACGGCGTGGTCCGCGTTCTGAAACCCCCCTCTTTTGCCTCGTGAAGGGCATGCACCATGACTGTCTCCAGACGGGACCTGTTGCGAACGGCCGGGCTTTCCAGCGTGGCGCTCGGGCTGGCGGCCTGCGGCCGTGGCTTCGGCGGCGGCGGCTCCTCGGGTGGCGGCGTGCAGCTCAACATGGTCTGGTGGGGTGACGCCACCCGGGCGAAGAAGACCCAGGCCGCGTTGGACATCTGGCTGCGCAAGAACCCCGGCGTGACGGTGCGGACGGAGTACCAGGACAGCGGCCCGTACAAGGACAAGCTGGCCACCCGTTTCGCGGCGGGCGACCCGCCGGACCTGATGATGATGCGGATGGACAGCGTCCGCGAGTACGCCGACCGCGGCGTGCTGATGGACATCAAGGCGCAGAACGGCGCCGTGGACGTCTCGGCGCTGAGCGAGCCCGCGATCGGGCTGGCGAGCGTCGGCGACAAGTACTTCGGCATCCCGTCCGGGCTCAACACGATCGGCTTCGTCGTGAACAGGTCGACGGCCGACCGGTACGGCGCGGAGATCCCCGACGGGAACACCTGGAGCTGGAAGGACCTGGCCACCTTCGCCAAGGGCATCACCGAGGCCAGCGGCAAGAAGGTGTACGGGGCGCACTTCGACGCGGGCACGCTGGCCAACCTCATCGTGTTCGTCCGGCAGCAGGGCGAGGACTTCTACACCGCCGACGGCCGTCTGGGCGTCAGTGAGGCGAGCATGACGGCGTGGTTCGAGATGTTCAACGAGCTGCGGGCGGAGGGCGCGATCCCGCCGGCCGGGTTCATCGAGAACCTGGGCGCGTCGGCCGAGCAGTCGCCGCTGGCCAAGGGCCTGATCGCGGCGCAGATCATCCCGACCAACAACTTCGCGGCCAACCAGGCGGTCACGGGCGGCGACCTGGCGCTGCTGCGCATCCCGGGCGAGACCACGGAGAAGCGGCGCGGCCAGTCGATCGACACGCCGGCGCTGTGGTCGGTCGCGGCGGCGTCCAAGCATCCGAAGGAGACGCTGAGCCTGCTGAGCTTCCTCATCAACGATCCTGAGGCGTCCAAGGCGACCGGCACCACCCGCGGCGTGCCCGCGAACGCCTCGGTCGCCTCGGCGATCAAGCCGGTGCTCTCCGCCGACGACCAGGTGGCCACCGACTACCTGCTGGCGCTGCAGAAGGAGGAGCTGCCGCGCGCCTACACCTATCCGCCGGGCTCCAGCGCCATCGCCGCGAGCCTGACGACGATCGCCGCCGAGGTCGAGTTCAAGCGGCAGACGCCGGCGCAGGCGGCCAAGGCGTTCATGGAGGCCGGCAGGAAGGCCCTCGGCAAGTGAGCACCACGCTGGACGCGCCGCCGGCGGTCGCCGGGGCGCGCCCCTCGCCCGCGCGGCGGCGGCGCAAGCCGCGCCGCGACCGGGCGGGCTACCTGTTCCTGCTGCCGTGGTTCGCCGGCATGCTGTTCACCGTCATCCCGTTCTTCGCCTCGCTGTATCTGGCCTTCACCGACTACAACCTGCTGAACGCGCCGAAGTGGATCGGCCTGGACAACTTCACCGAGATGTTCGGCGACGCGGTGTGGGCGCAGTCGCTGAAGGTCACGTTCGTCTACACGTTCGTGTCGGTGCCGCTGTCGCTGGCGGCGGCGCTGGGCGTGGCCATGGTGCTCAACCGCGGCGTGCGGGGGCTGGCGGTCTACCGGGCGGTCTTCTACCTGCCGTCGCTGCTGGGCGGCAGCGTCGCGATCGTGCTGCTGTGGAAGTACATCTTCGGCCTCGACGGCATCGTGAACGGCTTCCTCGGCTGGTTCGGCGTCAACGGGCCGGGCTGGACGTCCGACCCGGACTACGCGCTGACCACGCTGATCGTGCTGCACATCTGGACGTTCGGCTCCCCCATGGTGATCTTCCTGGCGGGCCTGCGGCAGATCCCGGTCATGTACTACGAGGCCGCCGCCATGGACGGCGCCTCCAAGTGGCGCCAGTTCCGCTCGATCACGCTGCCGCTGCTGAGCCCGATCGTCTTCTTCAACCTGATTCAGTCGCTGATCTCGTCGTTCCAGACCTTCACCCAGGGCTACGTGATGAGCGGCGGCGCGGGCGGCCCGGCGAACTCCACCATGTTCTACAACCTCTACCTCTACCAGCAGGGGTTCTCCCAGTTCCGGATGGGCTACGCCTCGGCGATGGCCTGGATGCTGTTGGTGATCATCGCGGCGTTCACCGCGCTCAACTTCCTGACCGCCAGGTACTGGGTCCACTACGACAACTGAGGTCTTCGCCATGTCGGCTCCGTCCTTCGAACAGGACAGCTATGTCGAGCGCATCGGAAGCACCCGGCGCAGCCGCTTCGTCAGGCACGTGCTGCTGTGCCTGGCCGGCGCGGTCATGCTCTATCCGCTGGCCTGGCTGGTGTCCAGCTCGCTGAAGCCCAACTCGCTGATCTTCAAGGATCTGTCGTTGTGGCCGGCCGAGTGGGACCTGAGCAACTACAGCCTCGGGTGGGACGCGCTGGAGCAGCCCTTCAGCGTCTACCTGGTCAACTCGCTGGTGATCGTGGTGCTGAGCATCATCGGCAACCTCGTGTCGTGCTCGCTGGCCGCGTACGGGTTCGCCCGGCTGAACTTCACCGGCCGCAAGCTGTTCTTCACGCTGATGCTCGGCACCATGATGCTGCCCGGCCACGTGCTGCTGGTGCCGCAGTACATCGTGTTCGCCAAGCTCGGCTGGCTCAACACGTACTACCCGCTGCTGGTGCCGAACTTCCTGGCCACCAACGCCTTCTACATCTTCCTGATGGTGCAGTTCATGCGCTCGCTGCCGAAGGAGCTGGACGACGCGGCCCGCATCGACGGCTGCGGCCCGTTCCGCATCTTCTGGCGAGTGATCATGCCGCTGTGCATGCCGGCGTTCGCCACCACGGCGATCTTCACGTTCATCTCGGTGTGGAACGAGTTCTTCGGCCCGCTGCTGTACCTGACGGACACCGAGCTGTACACCGTGCCGCTGGCGCTGCGGCAGTTCATCGACTCCGAGGGCCAGTCGCAGTGGGGGCAGATGTTCGCCATGTCTTTCCTGTCGCTCGCCCCGGTGATCGGCTTCTTCATCGCCGGTCAGAAGTACCTGGTCAAGGGGATTGCCACGACCGGTCTCAAGTAAGGAAGGCTCATGAACCCCCTGTTAAGAATCATCAGCGTCTGCGCCGCCACGGCTCTGGCAGCCACGGTGACGGCGGTTCCCGCGCGGGCCGCCGTCCCGGTGGCCAACGGAACCTACCTGCTGGCATCGGGCTCCAGCGGCAAGTGCGTCCAGGTCACCGGCTCCTCGGCCGACAACGGCGCGCTGCTCACCCAGATCGCCTGCTCCACCACCGCCACCAGCCAGCAGTTCAAAGCCGTCCCCCAGGGCAGCGTCTTCAACCTGGCCAACGCCGGCAGCGGACGCTGCATCGACGTCCCCGACTCCACCACCACCTCCGGCACCCAACTCCAGCAATGGGGCTGCGGCGACGGCACCAAACCCAACCAGCAGTGGACCTTCACCGCCTCCACCGCCGCCAGCGGCAAATACCTCGTCAAGAACGTCGCCACCGGCCTGTGCGTCAGCAACAAGGACGGCTCCACCTCCGGCGGCAACCCCATCGTCCAGGAAACCTGCTCCGACATCGCCCGCATGCAGTGGACCTTCAACCCCACCTCCCCGGGCGGCGGGCGCACCTGGCCGAACAACGCCGACGGGTTCGCCGCGACCAGCGGCAACGGCCTGTCCACCACGACCGGCGGCGCGGCCGGCACCACGGTGACCGTCACGAACTACGCCGACCTGGTCAGATACGCCACCGCCGGCGCCCCGTACGTGATCAAGGTCGGCGGCCCGATCACCGTCACCCCGTACGGCACCGAGATCAGGGTCGCCTCGAACAAGACCATCGTCGGCGTCGGCACCAGGGGCCACATCGTCAACGGCGGCTTCTTCCTCGGCTCCGGCGTCAGCAACGTGATCATCCGTAACCTGACGATCCGCGACACCCGCATGGCCGACGACGACCCGGGTGACGACGCCTACGACTACGACGGCATCCAGATGGACACCGCCCACCACATCTGGATCGACCACAACCACATCACGCGGATGAACGACGGCCTGATCGACAGCCGCAAGGACACCAGCTACCTGACCATTTCGTGGAACGTCCTGGCGGAGAACAACAAGGCGTTCGGCATCGGCTGGACCGAGAACGTCACGTCCCGGATGACCATCCACCACAACTGGCTGCACGACAACAACTCGCGCAATCCGAGCACCGACAACGTGGCCTACGCGCACCTGTACAACAACTACCTGCAGAACATCTCCGGGTACGGCAACTACTCGCGCGGCGCCACCAAGATGGTGATCGAGAACAGCTACTACGACAACGTCAAGGACCCGTACTACCGCGACGACGCCGCCCAGCTCCGCCAGAGCGGCAGCATCGTGGTCAACTCCAGCGGCCAGCAGGAGACGGGCGGCTCGGCGTTCACCCCGTCGTCGTTCTACTCCTACACGCTCGACCCGGCCGCCAGCGTGCCGTCCCTGCTCAGGACGTACGCGGGGCCCCAGGCCAACATCGGCACGTGATCAGCCTCCGGGCCGGTCACGCGGCCGGCCCGGGCACCTCCCGAGAAAGGGTCGCATCATGCGTCAAGGCATACCGGCGGTCGCGGGCGGGCTGGCCGTCCTGATCGCGTCCGTCGTCCTGGGGACCGCGGTTCCCGCGCGGGCCGCCGTCCCGGTGGCCAACGGGACCTACCTGCTGGCATCGGGCTCCAGCGGCAAGTGCGTCCAGGTCACCGGCTCCTCGGCCGACAACGGCGCGCTGCTCACCCAGATCGCCTGCTCCACCACCGCCACCAGCCAGCAGTTCAAAGCCGTCCCCCAGGGCAGCGTCTTCAACCTGGCCAACGCCGGCAGCGGACGCTGCATCGACGTCCCCGACTCCACCACCACCTCCGGCACCCAGCTCCAGCAATGGGGCTGCGGCGACGGCACCAAACCCAACCAGCAGTGGACCTTCACCGCCTCCACCGCCGCCAGCGGCAAATACCTCGTCAAGAACGTCGCCACCGGCCTGTGCGTCAGCAACAAGGACGGCTCCACCTCCGGCGGCAACCCCATCGTCCAGGAAACCTGCTCCGACATCGCCCGCATGCAGTGGACCTTCAACCCCACCTCCTCGGGCGGCGGCACCCCGACGGTCGCCGCCGACGGCACCGGCCGCTACCGGACGGTGCAGGCCGCCATCGACGCGGTGCCCTCCGGCAACACCAGCCGCGTGGTGATCACCATCAAGCCGGGCAGCTACCGCGAGATCGTCACGCTCAACAAGCCGTACGTGACGTTGCAGGGCCTCGGCTCCTCCCCGGCCGACACGTTGATCGTCAACAACCGCTCGGCCTACACCAGCGGCACCTCGGGCAGCTTCACGGCGCAGGTCTCCGGCCGCGACGCGACGCTCACCAACCTGACGGTCTCCAACGACCTCGACGAGAGCACCATCCCGAGCGGCCACCAGGCGGTCGCGCTGCGGCTGGACGGTGACCGCACCACGATGACGAACGTCCGCGTGCTCGGCGACCAGGACACGCTGCTGGTCAACGACTCGGCCCGGGCGTACGTGAAGAACTCCTACGTGGAGGGCACCGTCGACTTCATCTTCGGCGGCGGCACGATCGTCTTCCACAGTTGCGACATCCACGAGAAGCGCAGCACGGGCGGCCCCATCACCGCGGCCAGCACCGCGGCGACCAAGACGTACGGCTTCCTGTTCTACAAGTCGCGCGTCACCGGCTCGGGCACCGGCAACACGACGCTGGGCCGTCCGTGGCGGCCGGACGCGCAGGTGCTGTACCGGGAGTCGACGCTGAGCGCCACGATCGCCACCGCGCAGCCGTGGACCGACATGTCCACCAACTCCTGGAAGAACGCCCGCTTCTCGGAGTACCGCAACACCGGCGCGGGCGCGACCGTCAACGCCAACCGCAAGCAGCTCACCGACAGCGAGGCGGCCAGCTACACGCCGCAGAAGTACCTGGCGGGCGGCGACGGCTGGAACCCGGCCGGTTAGCGGGAGCGCGGACGAGACGCCCCGCCGGGTGTCTCGTCCGCCGCTCAGCCCTCGCGGTGCACGGCCTGACCGTCCACCAGCGTCAGGACCGGCCTGGCCGCGCTGACCTCCTGGAGGTCGGCGAGGATGGGCCGGTCGAGCAGCACCAGGTCGGCCCGGTGGCCCACCGCGATCGTGCCCGTCTCGTGCTCGGCGTGGCTGGCGTAGGCGGAGCCCGCCGTGTAGGCCTCCAGCGCCACCCGCAGGTCGAGCGCCTGAGCCGGTTCGAGCGGCTCGGTCAGGACGCCGTCGCCGACGGCGTGCGGATCCTGCGGCGGGCCGAGCCGGGTCGCCGCGGTGTAGATCGCCCACAGCGGGTTCGGGTCGGTGACCGGCCAGTCGCTGCCCATCGCCAGCCGCGCGCCCGCCCGGTGCAGCGCGCCGAACGGGAAGTGGTGCGGCTCGCGGTCGCGGCCGAGCAGCGGCAGCTTGCGTTCCACGATCTCCTTGTCGCGGCGGGCCCACAGGGCCTGGAGGTTGGCGATCACGCCGAGGGAGGCGAAGCGGGGCACGTCGGCGGGGTGCACCACGTCCAGGTGGGCGATCTGGTGGCGGTTGTCCTGGTCAGGGCCGGCCTGCCGGGCGGACTCCAGCGCGTCCAGGCACTCCCGGACGGCGCGGTCGCCGACGGCGTGCAGGTGGATCTGGAAGCGCCGCCGGTCCAGCTCGCGGCAGATCTCGCGCAGTTCCTCCGGGTCGATGAACGACAGGCCCGACGGAGTGCCGTGGTGCCGGCCGCCCGCGTACGGCTCCAGCATGGCTCCCGTGCAGTTCTCGCAGACCCCGTCCTGCATCACCTTGACCGACGTCGCGCGGAAGCGCCCGATCGTGCCGGCCGCCCGCCGCTGTTCGAGCGACTCGATCTGGGCGAGGCCTTCCCCGGCCTCCCACCACAGCGCGCCGACGACGCGGGCGGTGAGCCTGCCGTCGGCGGCCAGCCTCAGGTACGTGGGCAGCGGGTCGGGCAGGCCCCACAGCGGGCCGACGCAGGCGTCCTGCCAGCCGGTGATCCCCATCGCGTGCAGGTGCCGCTGGGCCGCGAGCACGGCCCGCTCGGCGAGGTCGCCGGTGACCGGCGGCAGCAGGTCGGTGACGAGGTCACCGGCCCGCTCCACGAGGATCCCGGTGGCGGCGCCGGACGCGTCCCTGTTGATCCGGCCGTTGACCGGGTCGGGCGTGCGGTCGTCGATCCCGGCGCGTTCCAGTGCCCGGCTGTTGGCCCAGACGCCGTGGCCGTCGTGGCTGATGAACGCGGCGGGCCGGTCGGGCACCAGCTCGTCGAGGAAGGCCCGGCCGGGCAGGCCACCGGGGAAGGTGTCGCCGTACCAGCCGTTGCCGCTGATCCACTCCAGCTCCGGATGGGCCGCGGCGTAGCCGCCGATGGTGGCGCGGTACTCGTCGGGCGAGTGCGGCAGGCGGGACAGGTCGCAGGTCAGCAACTGCACGCCGGCGGCGAGCGGGTGCACGTGCGCGTCGGTGAAGCCCGGCAGCAGGGTCGCGCCGCCCGCGTCGATGATCTCGGTGCGCGGGCCGGCGAGCCGGTGCAGCGGCTCCGGGGAGAGCGCCGCGACGCGGCCACCCGCGATGGCCACCGAGGTGATGCCAGGACCGGCGGAGTGCACCTGGGCGTTGACGATGATCGTGTCGTGGTTCATCAGGCGTCCGGAGGTGCGGTGTCAGTACTCACGGTGAGGCGCCTTTCGCTGGGGGAGGGAGGGGCGGCGGTGTCGCTCGTGAGCGTGCGTGTCATGCCCGCGGGCGGCAGTGTCGCTCGGAGCGCTCGTCATGTCTGCGGGCGGCAGCACGCGGACTCGGGTGCCGCGCCGGGCTGCCGGTGGGCTCGCGGCGCGGGGGTGTCGAGCGCCGGGTTGGCGTCGAAGAAGCCGGTCGGCTTGAGGACGAACCCGGTCCGGTCGACCGGCATGATCGGCCAGTCCTCCGGTCGCGGGAAGTGGGTGAGGCCGAAGGTGTGCCAGAGCACGACGTCGGCGCCGTCGAGGTCGCGGTCGGCCTGGATCCAGGTGTCGATGCCGGTGCGGCCGTCGTTCTGGTTGACGTACTCGCCGGAGGGGAAGCGCTCGCTCTCGTCGTAGGCGGTGACCCACAGGTGCCTGCGGGTGAACGCGGCCCGCCTGGCGATGGAGGAGCCGTCGTCGGCGAGCAGCGTGGGCAGGCCCTCGGGGTGCAGCGTGTAGGCGACGGGGTGGCCGAGCGCGTTGCGCGACTCCTCGTTGCTGATCTGCCAGACGCGGCCCCGCAGGCCGTCGGCGAGCCTGGCGGCCTCCGACTCGCGCCGCAGCCGGGTGACGCGGCGGGTGAAGCCGTTGCCGTACGGGTTGCCCGGCCCCATCGGGACGCGCTGGGCGTCGATCTCGTCCACCGCGTTGCGCACGCCGTCCACGGTCATGTCGAGGCGGGCCGAGAACAGGTGCTGGTGGAAGGGGGCGGCCACGCCCGGCGCGATCTCGCTCGCCCACGGGTACTCGCCCCCGGGGTGGGCCGAGGCGAAGACGACGCCGGTCGCCTTGCACTCCAGCTCGATCGTGCCGTCGAGGTAGAAGTACCAGTAGAAGCCGTAGTCGTAGTTGCCCACCGTGATGAAGAACGACACCACCATGCGCCGCTGGCGGCGGGTGGACACGCTGCCGTTGTAGGCGTCGGTGTGCTTCCACAGCACGCCCGCGTCCTCCTCGTGCATGCAGATCGCGTTGCGGACGACGCGCGGGTGGCCGTCGTCGTCGTGCAGGGTCGCGTCGAGGTAGTGGATCTCGCCGAGGCAGTCGCAGCCCAGGGTGAGCGAGTTGGCCTCCTTGCCGAGGGAGTACTCGCCCGCGTCGAAGTAGTTCTGCCAGAAGCGGATCGGGCCGGGGTCGCCGTACGGCACCACCATTTCGGCGACCGAGGCCCGGTACACGATCGGCCGGACGCGGTCGCCGTCCTGGAACCCGATCTGGTGCAGGGTGAGCCCCTCGACGGGATTGAAGCCCACCCTGAACTGCCACTTCTCCCAGGTCACGACGTCACCCTCGACGGTGAAGCTGGGCCCGTCCGGCTGGGTGATGACGATGGGCCGCTGCGTGGTGCGGGCCGGGCGGTCGGGGTCGTCGAGGTGGTAGTCGTAGGAGGCGGCGGGGATGGGCATCGGGCCCTCGTCGATCAGCTCGCGGACGCGGCAGGCGATCAGGTCCACGTAGGCGACGACGCCGTCCACCGGGTGGGCCCAGACGTTGTCGTCCGCCCCGAGCTGCTGGAAGGCCAGGCACCGGACCAGGCGCAGGCCCTCCTCCCCCGGGAGGTCGAAGCAGCCGGCGCTGAGCGCGGAGACGCGGACGGCGCGCGGGTCGTGGATGCCGCGCCGCGCCATCGCCGCCGCCCAGCCGGAGTCCTTCCACAGGATCTCCTCGACCAGGTCGAACTCCTCGTGCAGGATCGGTGGCTGCCCTTCCGCGACGACGTCCACCGCCCGCTGCCGCACCACGGACCCGGTGGTCAGCGACACCACGACCTCGTGCACCGCGCCGCTGCGCCGGTCGAGGAGCAGCGATCGCACGCGGCGCTCGACGCGGTCGCCGGGCGTCCAGGCCAGCACGTCGGCCTTGGCGGGCTCGTGCGGGCCGACGAGCGCGAACCGCGTGTGCGCGGTCACCAGCCCGGCTTCGGTGAGGACGGCGCGGTTCGCGGCGATCTCCTCGGCGGTCAAGCGGTCGAGTGGGTGCGTCATCAAGCTCTCCTGCTTATTCTTTGCGGCGTATCGCAAAGAATGCGCGGTGTTGCCAGCCCGTGCAAGCCCTGGAAACATCTTGTTCACCCAGGAAAGCGTGAGGTTTTTCGATGGCTGTCATCAAAAATATGCGGGAACATGGCGCGGCCTAAGGAGCAGACCCGCCGCCGCGGCGAGCTCGTCGCCGCCGCAGGGCGGGCGATCGTCAGGCGCGGGCTGGCGGGGCTGCGGGTGCGCGACGTGGCCGAGGAGGCCGGGCTGTCGGCGGGGCTGGTCAGCTACTACTACCCGGACGTGGACGAGCTCCTGCTGGAGGTGCACCAGGACGCGGTGGACCGCTTCTACTGGGCGCGGGCCCGCGCGGCGGAGGCGGAGCAGGACCCGAGGCGACGGCTGATCCGGCTGGTCGGCGCGGGGCTGCCGCCCGGCGAGGACGACCCGGTGTGCCGGGTGCTGTACGAGACGCACGTGCACGCGGCGCGCAGCCGTACGCACGCGGTGCTGATGACGGCGCTGTGGGACAGGGAGGTGTCCCTCTACATGGCGGCGCTGCGGCACGGCAGCGACACCGGCGTGTTCCGGCTGTCCCTGCCGGTGGAGGACGTGGCCGCCAACGCGGTGGCGCTGGAGGACGCCTACGGCCTGCACATCGTCGGCCGCAACACCAGCGTCCCGGTGGCGCGCGCCCGGGAGCTGGTGCTGCGCTTCCTGGAGACCCAGACGGGCTGCCCTCTCGTGGAGCCCTCCTGACCCGTCAGCCCTTGGGGTGGTCCGACGCGATCAGGTCGGCCGCCCGCTCCGCGACGACCATCACCGTCACCACGGGGTTGACGGAGGTGAGCGTGGGGAAGACGGACGCGTCGGCGATCCGCAACCCCTTGACGCCGTGGACGCGCAGGTCGGGGCCGACGACCGCGGCGGCGTCGCCGGGCGCTCCGATGCGGCAGGTGCCCGACGGGTGGTAGACGGTCTGGTGGGTCGCGCGGGCGACGGCCGACAGCTCCTCGTCGCCGGTGACGTCCGGGCCGGGGAACACCTCGCGCCTGACCCACGACCTCATCGGCTCCGCCGACGCGATCCGGCGGGCCAGGCGCACGCCCGCGACCAGCATCGCCTCGTCGTGCCCGTCAGGGTCGGTGAAGGAGCGGAACTCGATGGCCGGGGGCGCGCCGGGGTCGTTCGAGCGGACCCGTATCCGGCCCCGGCTGTGCGGGCGGGCGACGTTGGGGGCGATCGCGACCGTCGTCTCCGGTAGCGGCGGCGCCCCGGTCTCCGCCAGGTGGCGTTCGGCGTGCACGGCCCACGGTTCGACGGGGAAGTGCATGAGGACGTCGGGCCGCCCGTCGCCGCCGAGGCTCACCACGGCGCCGGCGTCCCAGCCGCTGGCGCGGGTGGCGGGCGGGACGCGGGTGGCCTCCCAGACGACCAGGCCTTCGACATGGTCCTGCAGGTTCTCGCCGACGCCCGGGAGGTCGAGCGCGACGGGGATGCCCGCGTCCTGGAGCACCTGGCGCGGGCCGACGCCGGAGAGCTGCAGCAGGCGCGGGGTGTCGATGGCGCCGGCGCACAGCACGACCTCGGCGGCGGCGCGCAGGTCGCGCTCGGCGCCGTCCGCGTCGCGCACGCGGACGCCGCACGCGCGCAGGCCGCCGCCCCCGCCGTCCCCGCCGCCCTCGTTCTCGTTCTCGTCCTCGAACAGGACGCGCACGGCCCGCAGCCCGGTCAGGACCGCCGGGCCCCGCCCCTCGGCGCGGGCCGGGTGCACGTAGTGGATCGAGGTCGAGGCGCGCACGCCGGTCCGCGGGGTGTAGCCGACCTCGAAGAAGCCGACGCCGTTGGGCGAGTCGTCGAGGCGGCCGTCGTTCCAGCGTTCCTGCACGGGCAACCCGAGCGCGGCGGACGCGCTGGTCACCACGTCGGCCACGTACGGGTTGCGGTCCTCGGGAGCGACGGGCTGGATCGGCGTGCGCAGCCGGTCGTACAGCGGGAGGATCGTGTCGGGGTCCCAGCCCTTGGCGCCCAGGGCCACCCACTCCTCCAGGTCGCCGCGCAGCGGCCGCCAGGAGATCATCGTGTTGGCGGTGGAGCAGCCGCCGAGGATGCGCAGCCGGGCGAGCCGGATGTGGGAGTTGCCGCGCGGGTTCGGCTCGCTGCGGTAGTCGAGGTCGTACTCGCCTTCCAGCATCTCGGCCCATCTGCGCAGCTCGCGGGCGCGGGGCTCGTGCTCGTCGTCGGGGCCCCACTCGACGAGCGCCACGTCGTGCCCCTGCTCGGCCAGCCGGGTCGCGAGCAGCGACCCCGCCGTGCCGCCGCCGACGATCAAGAAGTCGCAGGTGTCAGCCATGGTGGATCCAGGTGGTCTTGAGTCCGGTGAACTTGTCCAGCGCGTGCAGCGAGAGGTCCCGCCCGTAACCCGACTGGCCGAACCCGCCGAACGGGGTCGCGACGTCGAGGGCGTCCACGCAGTTCACCGAGACGGTTCCGGCGCGCAGGCGGCGGGCGACGCCGTGGGCGCGGCTGAGGCTGTCGGTCCACAGCCCCGCCGCCAGCGCGTACGGGGTGCCGTTGGCGACGGCGACGGCCTCGTCCACCGTGTCCACCACGTGCACGGAAAGGACGGGGCCGAAGACCTCGGTCTGCGCGATGGGCGCGTCCGGATCGACGCCGAGCAGCACCTGGGGCCGGACGTAGGTCGGCGCGGGCATGTCAGGCACCAGCCCGCCGCCGTGGACCTCACGCGCCTCCGCCGCCCCCGCCTCCATGAGCTCCAGCACCCTGGCGGCCTGGCGCTCGCTGACCACGGGGCCCATGCCGGTGGCGGGGTCGAGCGGGTCGCCGACGTCGATCGCGAGCGCGCGGCCGATCACGCGCTGGACGAGCTCGCCGGCCACGCCGCGCTGCACGACGAGCCGCGACGTGGCCGAGCAGACCTGCCCGGTGTTGGTGAAGATGCCCGCGGCCACGCCGTCGGCCACCGCGTCCAGGTCGGCGACGTCGTCGAGCACGACCACGGCGCTCTTGCCGCCGGCCTCCAGCCAGACCTGCTTCAGATTGGACTGTCCGGCGTACTGCTGGAAGAGCTGCCCGGTGCTGGTCGAGCCGGTGAACGTCACCACGTCCACGCCGGGGTGCCTGCCGAGGGCCCGGCCGACGACCGGGCCCGCGCCCGGCATGACGCTCAGCACCCCGTCGGGGAGCCCGGCCTCGGCGGCGAGCACGGCCAGGCGCAGCGCGGAGAGCGGCGAGTCCTCGGCGGGCTTGAGTATCACGCTGTTACCGGCGGCGAGCGCCGGGGCGATCTTCCAGATGGCCATTTCGAGCGGGTAGTTCCACGGCACGACGGCGGCCACCACGCCGAGCGGCTCCCTGGTCACGACCGCGAGGTCGGCGCCGCCGGTGGGGGCGACCTCGCCGTAGACCTTGTCCAGGGACTCGGCGTACCAGCGCAGGATCGCGGCCGAGCCGGGCGCGTCGATCGCGATGGTGTCGGCGATGCGCTTGCCGGCGTCGAGGCTGTCCAGCAGGGCCAGTTCCTCGACGTGGTCCTCGATCTTCCGCGCGATGCGGTGCAGGACGGCCGCCCTGTCCCTGGGCGAGGCCGTGGACCAGGCCCCGCCCTCGAAGGCGCGCCGGGCGGCGGCGACGGCGGCGTCCACGTCGTGCTCGTCGCACTCCGTCACCTCGGCGAGCACCGCGCCCGTGGCGGGGTTGACGGTCGTCCGCGTCGCCCCGGACAGGGACGGCACGGGGCCGCCGATCCACGCGGTGGTCGCCGGCTCGATCTTCGCGGCCAGCGCGAGCCAGTCGTCGTGCGTTCGCTCGGTCATACGCCTTCGGCCTCCGCGAGGTCGGGGGCGGTGGCACGCGCGCCGGAGGAGCGGCGCAGGCCACGAACCCAGAAGTAGTAGAGAGGGCTGATGATGGCCAGCCCGGCGATCCACGAGATGTCCACGCCGTGCAGGGCCTCGGCCAGCGGCCCGACGTACAGCGCGTTGGACAGGAACGGGATCTGCACGGCGATGCCGATCACGTAGCAGCCGATCGCCGGGACGTTGTACCGGCCGTAGACGCCGCCGTCCGCGCGGAACAGCGCGGAGATGTCGTACTCGCCGTGCCGGACGAGGTAGTAGTCCACCAGGTTGACCGCCGTCCACGGCACCAGCGCGCACAGCAGCAGCAACATGAAGTTCACGAAGTTGGTGAGGAAGTCGCCCTTGCCGAGCTGCGCCAGGCCGAGCGCGACGACGAACAGGGCGACCACCACGACCGACCGCGCCTTGGCCTGCGGCTGCCATCTCGCCCGCAGCGTCTGGCCGATGGTCAGGACGGACAGCGCCCCGCAGTAGAGGTTCATCGTGTTGGTCGTGACGATGCCGACCACGAAGACGAGCAGGACGACCGCGCCCGCCGGCCCGGCGCCCGCCCGCACGGCGCCGACGGTGTCGAGCGCGGGGAACGCGGCTCCAAGGATCGCGCCGAAGATCATCGGGATGATCGAGCCGAGCGTGCTGCCCCCGTAGGTCGCCCAGAACGCGGCGCGCACGCCGGTGTCGCGCGGCAGGTAGCGGGTGTAGTCGGACACGTAGGGCGCGTAGGCGATCTGCCAGAGCGCGGCCAGCGACACCGTGCCCATGAAGCCCGCCCAGCCGAACCCGCCCGACGACCAGGTGGCCGCGGGGAGGTCCACGAAGGCCAGCAGCATGACGAACGCCAGCACGAGCAGGCTCCCGGCCACCACCGACATCACGCCGGCCATCGCGTGGATGACCTTGTAGCCGAAGATGGCGCCGGCGGCGGAGATGGCCCCGATGACGGTGATGGCCAGGGTCTCGTCCAGCCCTGTCAGGTTCGACAGGCCCTGGCCGCCCAGCACCATGTTCGAGGCGAAGAACGCCGTGTACATGGCGACCACGATGACCACGACCAGCAGCGACCCCTGCGAGCCGAACTGGGCCCTGGTCTGCAACATCTGCGGCACGCCCATCTGGGGGCCCTGCGCGGCGTGCAACGCCATCACGACGCCGCCCGCGAGGTTGCCGAGCACCAGCGCGGCGATCGCCCACGGGATCGACAGCCCGTAGACGAGCGTGCCCAGCAGGCCGGTCGCGATGGTCAGCAGCATGATGTTCGACCCGAACCAGATGGTGAACAACTGCGACGCCCGGCCATGCCGTTCCGCGATCGGGATATGTTCGATCGTCCGGATTTCAAGAGCCTCGTGGGAGGGCGCTGGAGTGCTCATCAACTCTCCTTGTGCAGCACAGTGACCAAGTACACCCTGTGCCAACGGCGAGCCATCTGTCTAACGCGAGAAACCGATCACTTGCATCAAGGAATTCGATGCAGTAACACCCCCGACACAATTCATCCGGTAAGCGAGGCTCCCACTTCACGGCAGACCTCTACAAAGGCCTCCGCCTTACGGGTGAGCCGGGCCTGTCTCATCCGCACCGCCACGACGTCGAGCGCCGGGAAGTCGTCGGCCAGGGCGACCGTCACCAGCGCCCCGCCGCCGTAGGTGTAGCTGTGGGCGGGCCGCTGGTTGAGGATCGCGTAGCCGTGACCTGCGGCGACCATCGACCGCACCGTCTCGTAGCCGGCCGTGCGGTGCCGTACGCGCGGCTCGACGCCGACCTCCTGGAAGAGCGAGTGGAAGTAGGCGGAGGTGTGCGGCAGCTCCAGCATCACCACCGGATCCTCGGCCAGCTCGGCGAGGTGGATGCGTTTTCTGTGCGCCAGGCGATGGCCGGGCGGCAGCAGCAGGTACGGGGGCGCGGAGGCGACCCGGGTGGTTTCGAAGTCCTCGCCGAGTTCGTAGGCGTACATCAACGCGACTTCGCAGGCGCCCGATTGCAGATTCTGTTTCAGGGCGGCGTGCGGGGCTTCCAGAACCTCCATGCTCACGGCCGGGTGCTGGGCGCCGTACTTCGCGACGAGATGCGGCAGCCAGAAAGGCGCGAGCGTGTCGAAACAGCCCACGATAAGCGCGCCTACCAGTTCTCTGCCCGCATTCGCGGCGCTGTCGGCCAGCTCCTGGCTGTGCGCGAGAAAGCCGCGCAGCTCGGTGTAGAAGGCCCTGCCCGCGGGCGTCAGCGCCAGGCCGCGCGCGTGATGGCGCAGCAGGAGCTGAACGCCGAGCTCCTTCTCCAGCTGCGCGACCGCGGTGGAGACGGCCGACTGCGAGACGACCAGCTCGCGGGCGGCGGCCGTCATGCTGCCCAGCTCGGCCGCGGCCGCGAAGTAGCGGAGCTGCACCAGGGTGAACGAGGGGGCCTTCAACGCCGCCCCCTTCCTGCACTCGGCCCAGCGGCAAGCCTGACCAGGCACGATACCAGGGGACGACGGTGTCAGCCCGCGGCGACGTCCAGCGCCGTCCAGGCGAGCGCGGTCGCCGCGTCGAGCAGCGCCTTCTCCGCGTCGCCGCCGACGCAGTGCGCGGCGAACTCCGGCTGGTGGTTCAGCGCCGGGAGCGACCCGATGCCGACGTAGGGGTGGATCGCGGGCACGAGCTGCGACACGTTGCCCATGTCGGTGGAGGCCCTGTTCATCCGCCGGGCCGGCGAGCCGTCGTCGAAGCGGCGGCCCAGCCGCTCCGCGTTGCGCCGGTAGGCGAGCAGCGCCCGCTCGTCGTTGCGGAACTCCGCGTACGGCTTGCTCTCCGGGGTGATCTCCAGCTCGCAGCCGGTGGCCAGGGCGCCGGCCTGGAAGCACCGCCACACCTTCTCCTCCGTCTCGGCCAGCCGCGCCAGGCTCTCGGCGCGCACGTACCATCTGCCCTCGGTGCGGGCCGGGATCGCGTTCGGAGCCTCGCCGCCGTTGGTCATCACCCCGTGGACGCGGACGGTGTGCGGCAGTTGCTGGCGCAGCAGCCCGATCGCGACCTGGGCGATGGTGAACGCGTCGGCGGCGTTGACGCCCTGCTCGGGGTAGGCCGCGGCGTGGGCGGCCCTGCCGCGGAAGGAGACGTGGGAGTGCGAGACCGCGAACGCCTCCGCCTCCGCCACGTCCACGGGTGCCGGGTGCGCCATCATCGCCAGGTCCAGCCCGGCGAACGCGCCGCGTTCGAGCAGCTCGATCTTCCCTCCCCCGCCCTCTTCCGCGGGGGTGCCGTAGACCTCGATCGTCAGCCCGGCCGTGTCGGCGAGCGGCGCGAGGGCGCGGGCCGCGCCGGCGGTGATGGCCGCGATCAGGTTGTGCCCGCAGGCGTGCCCGAGGCCGGGCAGGGCGTCGTACTCGGCGCACAGCCCGAGCCGGAAGGGCCCGCTGCCGTACGTCGCGTGGAAGGCGGTGTCGAGCCCGAGGTAGGCCGGGGTGACGGTGAACCCGGCCTCGTCGAGCGTCTCGGCCACCCAGCGCGCCGACCGGTGCTCCTGCCAGGCCGTCTCCGGATGGGCGTGCAACCGCTCGGACAGCCCGATCAGCCGCCCGGCGTCAGCGGAGACCGACCGCGCCGCGCGTTCCTTCTCGGCGGCCGTCATGTCACTCGTCCCCCGGCACGCCGTACGACGGCGCGGCGGTCGGGTCGAGGCCGCGGGTGACGTAGTCGTCGCGCTGCGGCAGCCACAGCTTCAGCAGCCCGCCCAGCTCGCCGACGGGGTCCTCGCTCCAGTCGACCCGCAGGTCCGTCTCGCGCCACGGGACCGTCCTGACGACCGCCAGCCCGGCCGAGTGCAGGGGGCCTGCCTCTCCCCCGGCCGCCAGCCCGGCGGCGAGCCCGGCGAGCAGCCGCTCCTCCAGCTCTCCCGCCGAGCGTCCGAAGCCTTCGACGACCGCGTCCACCACTTCGGTGCCCGCGAGCATGTTGCCCGCGGCGACGACGCCTGATCCGGCGCGCGCGTGGTGCACGCCGAGGGTCTGGGCGCCGGAGAACGTGGCGGCCTCGCCGTTCAGCGTGAGGACGGTGAGCTGCCGGTACTCGATCAGCTCGCGCCCGCGCACCACGCCGTCCAGCGCGTCGCGGGCGCCGGCGCCGGCCTCCAGGGCGTCCAGGAGCTCCGTGCCGAGCCGCGGGTCGGTGACGTTCTGCGAGGCGGCGCCGCCGACGCCGGCCCGCAGGTGGACGCAGCGGGCCGCCACGGCCGGGCTGGAGGAGGTGACGGCCATCCCGACGGCGCCGTCGCCGTCCACGGCCAGGATCGAGAACGTCACTGTCCGCCCTCCGGGATCACCGCGACGGCGTCCACCTCGACCAGCCACTCGGGGCGGGCCAGCGCCGAGACGACCAGGCCGGTGGAGATCGGGTGCACGCCCCTGGTCCAGCGCCCGATCGTGCGGTAGACGGGCTCGCGGTAGCGCGGATCGACGAGGTAGACGGTCAGCTTGACCAGGTGCTCCATCCGCGCGCCCGCCTCCCTCAGGAGCAGGTCGATGTTGGCCATCGCCCGCTCCGTCTGGGCCTCGACGTCGCCGACGCCGACCGACTCGCTGGTGTCGAGGTCCTGGCCGATCTGGCCGCGCACGTAGACGGTGTTGCCGGCGACCACGGCCTGGCACAGGTCGTTGTCGAGGTTCTGCTCGGGGTAGGTGTCGCGGGTGTTGAACGGGCGGATCCGGGTGTGTCCCCCGGCGACGATGGGTGCGTTCACGTGGCGGCCTTCACAGCGTTGTCCGTCAGGTCGGCGGCGGTCCCGTAGGAGAGGTAGCCGCGCTGGGTGGTGATGTGGTCGGCCACGTACCTGGCGTCGTGCCAGACCCCCCAGATGAAGCTCGATCCGCGCCGCGACAGCCACGGCAGGCCGAGGAAGTAGACGCCCGGCTCCGGCGACACGCCGCGCCGCTGCCGCGGCCTGCCGTTCTCGTCGAACGCGTCCACCTGGAGCCAGCCGTAGTCGGTGGCGAACCCGGTGGCCCAGACGATCGAGGTGACGCCGGCGGCGGCGAGGTCGAGTTCGAGCAGCGGGTCGGTCACGCACTCCGGGTCGGGCCCGAAGCGGCGGGCCAGCGGCTCCTCGGGCAGGTCGAGGCCGTTGCGCGTCACGTAGGCGTCGGCCTCGTCGAGCAGCGCCAGGTAGCCGGCGTCGCCCGCCGCGATGTTCCTGCCGAGGTCGGGCGAGAACCGCACCACGCCGTCGTCGTACGAGGCGGTCAGGCCGGTCAGGTGGATGCCCCGGGCGGCCAGGTCGCGGAAGTCGACGGTGTGGCCGCCGCGCGCGCCGCTGACCGCGATCGTGACGTGCTCCGCGCCCTGGGGCGGCGTCTCCGCGTCCCACTTGCCGAGGACGCCGAGCCACCAGCAGAAGTCACGCCCCCGGTAGCTGCGTGGCGGCCGCTCGTGGGGGCCGACGGACAGGTAGACGCGCCTGCCGGACCGCCGCAGCTCGTCCGCGATCTGCACCCCGGACGACCCCGCCCCGACCACCAGGACGGCGCCGCCGGGCAACTGCTCCGGGTTGCGGTAGCCGCTGGAGTGCAGTTGCACGGGAACCGCGCCGTCGGGGACGATCGGCGGGATGACCGGCTTCTGGAACGGTCCTGTCGCGGCGACGACGAACCGGGCGTCGATGGCGCCGTCCGAGGTCTCTGCGCGGAAACCGGGCCGCCCGTCGTGCTTGCGCACCGACGTCACCTCGACGCCGCACCGGATCGGCGCGCCGATCTTCTCCGCGTACGCGACGAAGTAGTCCGCGATCTGCTCCTTGGACGCGAAGGCGTCGGGGTCGAGGCCGAGGAACTCCAGGCCGGGGAAACGGTCGTGCCAGGCGGGCCCGTTCGCCACCAGGGAGTCCCACCGCTGCGAGCGCCAGCGCTCCGCGACGCGGTGCCGTTCCAGGACGAGGTGCGGCACTCCGCGGTCGGTCAGATGCTCGCTCATCGCCAGGCCGGCCTGGCCCGCGCCGACGACGAGGACTTCGACTTCTTCACTCAAAACCCACAACCTCCACTTCGACTGGAATCCTCGCCCGCCGGGAAGACCCCTGTCCAACAGAAGTTGTTGCGCTTCTACATCTGATTTGTTGATGACCGCACCGGCTCGGGCTCCCGCCGACGGCCCTCTACAATGAAAACCGTTGTCGTTACGAGGGGAGCCTCATGTCGGTCGTGCTCACGGACGTCACGGCCGGTTACGGCCGCAGAACGGTCCTGCGCGGGCTGTCGACCCGCCTGCCCCGCGCGCGCGTCACCGCCGTCGTCGGCCCGAACGGCTCCGGCAAGTCCACCCTGCTCGGCGTGCTGGCCGGGATCATCCGGCCGGTCCACGGCACGGTGGAGCCGGGCGGCGCGCGCCGGCCCGGGTACGTGGTGCAGCGCGACGCGGTGTCCGACGCGTTGCCGATCACGGTGCGAGAGACGGTGGCGATGGGCCGCTGGGCGTCGCGCGGCCCCTGGCGGCGGCTGACGGCGCACGACCGGGCCGTCGTGGACGCCTGCATGGCCGCGCTGGACGTGTCGTCGCTGGCCGGGCGGCGGCTGAGCACGCTGTCCGGGGGGCAGCGGCAGCGGGTGCTGCTGGCTCAGGGGCTCGCGCAGGAGCCTGACCTGCTGTTGCTGGACGAGCCCACGACCGGCCTGGACGCGGCGGCCAGGGAGCACATCGCGGGGGTGATCGAGCGGGAGAGCGCCCGCGGGGTGACGATCGTGCACGTCACCCACGACCCGGCCGAGGCCGCACGGGCCGACCACTGCCTGCTCCTCGACGAGGGGCGGCTCGTCGCCCAGGGCCCTCCCGCCGCCGTGCTGGACGCTACCGGCGCCTCGTCCTGGCCAGCAGCCACAGCAGCAGCGGAGCCCCGAGCGCGCCGGTGACCACGCCGACCGGCAGCTCCACGTCCGGGATCAGCAGCCGCGCGACCAGGTCCGCGCCCAGCACGATGAACGCCCCGGTCAGCCCCGACGCCAGCGGCGGCGGGCAGGCGGCGCGCGACAGGCGCTGGGCGATCTGCGGCGCGGCCAGGGCGACGAACGCCACGGGCCCGGCCGCCGCCGTGCCGAAGGCCACCAGCGCCACGCCCGTCATGAGCAGCGCCAGCCGGGCCGCCTGCACGGGCGCGCCGAGCACGACCGCCACCTCGTCCCCGAGCTGCAGCACCCTGGTCCAGTTGCCGAGCAGCAGCGCGACCGGCACCAGCACCGCCAGGGCCAGCGCGAGCGGGGCCACGTGATCCCAGGTGCGGCCGTTGAGGTTGCCGAACAGCCAGCCCAGCGCCTGCTGGGCCTGGAAGTCGCCGCTGGTGACCATCAGGTACTCGGTGGCGCTGGTGCACATCCACGACAGCCCGATGCCGACGAGCACGATGCGCCCGCCGGTGGTGCCGCGCCGCCAGGCCAGCAGGTACGTGACCAGCGCCGCCGTCACGGCCCCCGCGAAGCCCAGCAGCTCCAGCCCGCTGCCGACCCCCAGCACGATCCCGGCCACCACGGCCACCCCCGCGCCCTGGGTGACGCCGATCATGTCGGGGCTGGCGAGCGGGTTGCGGGTCATGGTCTGGAACAGCGCGCCGGAGACGCCGAAAGCGATCCCGGCGAGCAGCCCGGTCAGCGCCCTGGGCAGGCGCAGCTCGTGCACCACGAACGCGGTGCCCTGCTCGCCGCCGCCGAGCAGCGCGGCGACGACCTCGCCGAGCCCGAGCCTGACCTCACCGAGGCCGATGCCCAGGCAGAACGCGAGGAACGCGGCGACGGCGGCGGCCACGCCGACGAGGATGGTGCGGGGCCGCAGCACGCCGGAGACGGGCGGGACGGCCAGCCGGAAGGGCAGCGCCCGGCCGGGCGACAGGGTTGCGCGCATGTTCACAGCTCCGCGAGGCGTCGGCGGCGGGCCAGGACGACGAAGAAGGGGCCGCCGACGAACGCCACCAGCAGGCCCGCCTGCACCTCGATCGGCGGCGCCACCATCCGGCCCAGGACGTCGGCGGCCAGCAGCAGGCACGGCCCCAGCAGCGCCGCCAGCGGCAGCAGCAGCCGGTGGTCGGCCTCGGAACGGCCGCCGCCCTTGGCCAGGGCGCGGGCCGCGTAGGGCACGACGAGCCCGACGAAGACGACGGGGCCGATGGCGGCGACGGCCGAGCCGGTCAGCAGCATCACGGCCGCCGCGCCCTGGAGGCGTACCAGGCCGACGCGGCGGCCCAGCCCTCTGGCCACGTCGTCGCCGAGCGCCAGGCTGTTGAGCGCGGAGCCGCAGAAGAGGGCGAGCGCCGCGCCTGCGGCCACGAACGGCAGGAGCTGCGGCAGCAGCTCGCCGCCCGCCCCCGACAGCGAGCCGGCCGACCAGAACCGGTACCTGCTCAGCGACTCCGGGTCCACCAGCACGAACGCGCTGGTGACGGAGCTGAGCAGGAACGTGGTGGCGACGCCCGCCAGCGCCAGCTTGACCGGGGTCATGCCGTCGCGGCCGAGCCCGGCCAGCGTGTACACGACCACGCTGGCCACCAGCGCCCCCGCGAACGCGAACCAGACGAACCCGGCGGGCGCCGCCACCCCGAACACGCCGATGGCCAGGACGACGGCGAACGCGGACCCGGCGCTGACGCCCAGCACGCCGGGGTCCGCGAGGGGGTTGCGGGTGAGCGCCTGCATGAGAGCGCCGGACAGGCCGAGCGCCGCCCCGGCCAGGATGCCGACCAGGGTGCGCGGGACGCGTACGGACCAGATGACGTCCAGGACGTCCTGGTCGCCCGCCGTTCCTGCGAGCGCGGCGGCCACCTGGTCGAGCGGGATGGCGCGGGCGCCGAGCGAGAGCGACAGCAGGCACACCGCGAGCAGCGCGACGACGGCCGCCGCGAGCGCTTTCACGAGGTCGTCTTGGTGGCCGGGTCGCCGTCCACGGCGGCGGCCAGCCGCGGGACGAGCGTGTCGAGCACGTACGGGAGGCTGAGCACGGTGAGGAAGGCGACTGCGTCGCTGGGCGGCGTGCCCTCGGGCAGGTAGACCTCGCGGCCCTGCTTCACCACGTCGAGCGCCTTGTAGACGGTGTCGCCGTGCAGGGTCTCCTCGCCCTTGGCGACGTCCGTGACGCTCCAGACGATCACGCCGGTGTCGAGCAGGTCGAGCCGTTCCCGGCTGATGTTGGCGCCGAACTTGTCGCCGATGGCCTGGTCGAGGTTGGCGGGGAGCTGGAAGCCGAGCGAGCCGAGCAGGCGGTTGCGCGGGTCCTGGCTGCCGAAGATGAAGTAGCCCTCGTAGAGGGTGGCCATGAGGCCGGTCTGGCCGGCGAACTCGGGGTGCTTGGCGCGCTCCTCGGCGAAGCGGTCCTCGACCTGCTTGACCAGGCTTTCGGCCTCGGCGGCCTTGCCGACGGCGGTGCCGACCCGCTTGGTGACCTCCTGCCACGGGATGCCGTAGTCGATGTACTCCTTGGGCTGGGCCACGGTCGGCGCGATCTTGGAGAGCGTCTCGTACTGTTCCTTGGTCAGCCCGGAGTACAGGGCCAGGATCAGGTCGGGGTTGAGCGCGGCGATCTTCTCGAACTGGGGGCCGCTGCCGGTGTCCTTGAGCACCTGGGGGCGGGCGGCGCCGCCGAGCTTGGCCTCGGCCCAGGGGCCGATCGCGCCGGGGTACTCGCCGAACCACTCGGTGGTGCCGACCGGGACGATGCCGAGGGCGAGCAGCGAGTCCTGCTCCAGCAGGCCGACGGTGACGACGCGCTCGGGGGCGGCCGGGATGGTGGTGTCGCCGTACTTGTGCGGCAGCGTCACGGGGAAGGCCGCTGACGCGCCGGACGAGGACGCCTGGGGCGCCGGTGTGGCGGCGGGCGGGGTGGAGCCGCAGCCCACGATGGTGATCAGGACGAGCGCCACGAGGGCGAGCACGCGGGTCAAGGACGACTCCTCGGAAGGTAAGGCCACACTAAATAAGGGGAGCCTAACCTTATATGGGAAGCCGATCAAAGTGGTGACACGGCCGACCTGCCGGCAGCCGTGTCACCCGGTGGAGACGCACCCCGGCCCGCAGGCCGGGGCCGGGCCCTGTTACGGGCGCGTGGTGCGGTGCGGGATGTGCTCTGCGGTGCCGACGTGGTTGCGCTGCTTACGCATGCCGGCCATACCCAGCAGGCCGAGCAGGCCAAGCAGGCCCCACAGGCCGGCGTTGCCGCCGCCCTCGTCCCTGTTGTTGTCCTGCGGTGCCGGTGTCACCTGGCTCTGCGCGACCGGCTCGACAGGCGTGTCCGCCGTTGCCGCGGCGGCCGGTACTAGCGTCAAGAAGAACGCCAGGCCCAGCCCGGTGAGCGTCTTGCGCATTGGGTTCCCCCGATCCGGCGGTCTCGATTCAACCGCGGAGACCGCCTATCACGCCTTCCCTGACGAAGGCTTCCGATAGCGGGGCGATCTCCAGATCCCCTGCTAAAGGGCCATCTACCATCGAGATGGCCGCATCAAACGCCTTCTCCTTCGAGGTGGCGGCCCGGGACGCCCGCACGTACGCGTGCCTCGGAGATTCCGGCCAGTTCCGCTCTCGCACGCGGGCCGCCGGAACCGGGCTCGGGCCGTACCGGAGGCAGCAGCGTCACCTCCACGACCAGGTCGCGCGTGGCGGTCACCCGCAGCAGCGACGCGAGCAGCGAGTCGTCGCCGACGAAGCAGGCGCGGGTGGAGGGCAGCGGCCCCTCGCGGTAGCGCAGCGTGGCGGGCCTGACGGCGGCCCCCGCGTCGATCGCCGCCTGGAACACGGCGGGACGGAACCCGCCCATCTCCCGCCCGCACCACGTGGTTCCCTCGGGGAAGGCGACCACCGTGTCCCCCGCCCTGAGCGCGCCGGCCACGGCGGCCACCGCGGACGGCAGCGCCATGAGCCGCTCCCTGTCGATGAACAGCGCCCCGGCCCCCGCCACCAGGGTCCTGATCACCGGCCACCCGGCGACCTCCTGCTTGGCGAGCGGCCTGGACGGCACCGTGGCGGCGACGACCAGCGGATCGAGCCAGGAGACATGGTTGGCCACGACCAGCTCACCGGCACCACCTGTCCCGTGAACCTCCAGGCGGATCCCGAGCGCGCGCAGCATCAGCAGCGCCCACAGCCTCGTGAGCCGCGCCCGGGTGAACGAGCGGGCGACGAGCGCCACGGGCACGCCGCCCAGCACCACCGTGACCGCGGCCAGCAGCCGGGCCGCGCGCCGGACGCGGCCCACTGCGGAGGCCGGGTCCCCGATGCAGGCCGCGGGCGTGCACGGCCCCATGGGGCGCCACGGGTTGAGCCGCGCGGCGGGCGGCAGGACGGTGCTCACAGCGGCTCGCCGAGGAAGTAGCGCAGGTAGCGGGCGTTGACGTTGGCCATGGACAGCAACATGAAGAAGTCGGCCGTGCCGAAGTCCGCGTCGTGCGCGGGCTCCCCGCACACCCACGACCCCAGCCGCAGGTAGCCGCGCAGCAGCGGCGGCGGCACGAACCGGTCGGGCGGCGCCGCCCGGCCCGGCCGCCACGGCGTGCGCGGGCGCACCCGGTGCTCCTCGGGGCCGAGCGGCACCCGCTCCATCACGGCGGCGGCCAGCGCGCCCCCGTCGTCGAGCGGCACCGAGCAGCAGCCCGCCAGCCACTGGTGGCCGCCCGAGACCATGTAGCGGGCGATGCCCGCCCACATCAGGGCCACCACCGCGCCGTCCCGGTGGTCGGGGTGGACGCAGGTGCGGCCGGCCTCCACCAGCCCCTTCCTGATGGGCCGCAGGTTCGCCAGGTCGAACTCGGCGTCGGAGTAGAGCCGCTCGGCGCGCCCTGGCGGCAGCAGCCGGTACGTCCCCACGACCTCGTCCCCTGCCCGGACGAGGAGATGGTCGCAGTAGGCGTCGAACCGGTCGGCGTCGAGGCCGGAGACGGGGCTGTCGAGCCGCGCCCCCAACTCCCCGGCGAAGACCGCGTATCGCAGCCGCTGGGCCGCCTGGAGGTCGGCGGCGCTGGTGGCCATGCCGACCGTGTACCTACCGGTGTCAAGAGAGCCGGTGCCAAGAGAGATCGTCATGGGCGCGCGTCCTTCCCTGAAGGGTCCTCGCGCCAATGTCGACATGCGGACATGACATCCACGTCTCACGTTGGGGGCAGCCAGGCGACCTGGAGAAAAAATCGTCCGACGGTCAGCCCGGCGCGTCCAGTTCGGCGGCCCGCCGCAGGTCCTTGGGACGGCCGATGGCGCGGCGCATCCGGATCAGGTCCTCCCGTGAGGCGTAGTGAACCTCCAGGCCGCCGGGGCCGGACGCGGTGAGCGCGCGGCCGAGGAACTCGCGGGCGTCGAGGTCCCCCCAGGGGAGCGCCGGGGTGCAGCAGTCGCCACCGGCTCCGGTCGCGGTGAACTCCACCTTGGGGCGCAGGAACGACTCGGGGCGCAGCGGCAGCGCGTCGCCCTTCTCGCCGGTGAGCCGGGCGTCCACGGAGGCGAAGGCGGCCGCCAGGGCGGGGGCGTGGGCGGGGTCGCCGTCCCAGAGCAGGTCGAGGTCGCCGGTCAGCTCGGTGGAGCCGTGCATGATGCCGGCGACCTGCCCGATCACCACGGCCCGCACGCCGTTGCGGTGGAGGGCTTCGAGCAGGGGGAACGGGTCGAAGCCGCGGGCGCCGTCCGTGCCGATGGTGCCGGTGTCGTCGTCGGCGTCCTGGTGGCCCAGGCCGGTCCCGGTCCTGTTCCCTGCCAGTTCGCGGATGCGGTGGGCGGCGGTGCTGAGTCGTCGCAGTGGATCATCGAACATCCGCCACATTCAACACCGTTCACCAGGCCGCGCGCGGCGGTTCGCCCTTCTGCGGGGCGATCGGGACCGAGGTGGCGGTGCCGTCGGCGAGAGTGACCCGGTGGGCGCGCCCGCCGTGCACGTACAGGAGGTGCTCGCCCGTCCCCTCGACGCTGAAGCGCAGGCTCAGCGACGCGCCGGGCGGCAGCTCGGGCCGGGCCAGGACGCGCGCGGGCCCGCCCGACACGGCGACGCGCTCGACGGTGTGCCCGGCCGCGTAGATCAGCGCGGCACCGTCGGGGGTGTGGGCGACGGACTCGATCAGCCGGACGCCCTCGGCGTTCATGACGGTCCTGGAGGTGGCGCCCTCCAGGACGGTGCCCGCGCGGGTGAGGTCGAGCACGGCGATGGCCCGGCCACCCGTCACGTACGCGAGCGACCGGCCGTCCGGCGCCCAGGACAGGCCGCTCACCATCGAGTGCGTCTTCGTCGTCCAGTCCCTGCGCCGGCCGGTGGCGACGTCGAGCACCGAGATCTTGGCGCCGCCGCCGAGCAGCGGCGTGGCGTAGGCCAGCCGGGTGCCGTCGGCGCTCAGCGCCAGGTCGTAGATCAGGCGCAGCTCGTCGGGGCCGGTCTGCGTGACGGCCACCGGCTCGCCCGGCCGCCCGTCCTCGCCGAGCCGCACCAGGAAGAAGACGATGGCCGGGTCCCGGCGGCCGGTCCAGCCGGCGATGGCGAACGTGCGGTTGTCCCGGGCGGCGGCCACGAGGTGCCAGGAGCTCTCGACGCCGGGCGGGAGCGGCACGTCCGCGACGAACTCGCCGGTCTCCGCGTCGTGGACGGCGGGCTTGACCGGCGTCTGCCCGGCGGTCTTCGAGTCGCGGGGGAAACGGGCGACGGGGGCTCCCGCCGAGACGAAGAACCGGGGCTCGCCCGTCGGCGCGAGCGGCGCTCCTGTCGCCATGGGGTCGGCCAGGGAGGTGGCCGGCGGGTAGGGGTGGTGGACGGCGGGGCCCGTGGTCCGGTGCCCGGGCTCGGGCGGCATCGTCGTGGACGACGACGGCGACGGCGCGCCCACCAGCGCGACGCGGTCCGTGGCTGGATCCGCGCAGGCGGAGGACAGGAGTGCCAGGGCTAAACCGGCCAGGACGACGGACGGTGAAGTGCGCATGTCACGATCATCGTATGAACGCGGCGGCATCGCCACCGCCGGAAGTGGCGATGCCGCGCCCGGTCTAGCCCGCGGTGAAGGAGATCCACACGTCAGGCGGCACGTCGGGCCGGTTCGGCACGGCCAGCCGCTCCTCCGTCCACGCGGCCCCGGCGACCTCCGTGGCCACCCGCCGCCAGAACGCGACGGCGCCCGCGTTCGAGTCCTGGAAGGCGACCCGCCACGGGCCGGGATGGCGGGAGATCACCTCGCGCACGACGGTCGTCCCGACGCCGGACCTGCGCGCGCCGCGTACCACGAAGAAGCTGTTCAGCACCCGGGCGGGCCCGGACAGCGCGCGCACGAACGCGAACCCGACCGGCGAGTCGCCGCTGGTGAACAGGTAGGCCGCCCAGTCGTCGTGGGTGAGCGCCGAGCGCAGCCGGTCGCTGTGGTAGGTGCCGTCGGCGCTGGGCAGGCCGCCCTGGAAGTCGGCCATGTCATGGCGGAACATGAGCCAGAGGCGTTCGATCGCGGGGCGGTCGGCGGCCGTCAACGGCCGCACGGTCACATTGATTGTGGTCATGAAAACGACTTTCCGGCCGGGAGCGAACCCGGCCGGAAAGGTAGAACATAGCAGGTTCGATCATGGAGTGCCGACGGCGGCCCCCGTCACCGAGGACGACCAGTACAACGCCCTGGCCACCTGCGCGAACAGGCCCTTGGGATGGTTGCGGAACATCGGCTCGGTGCCGAACAGCACCACGGCCGCGCCCCGCTCGTCCCTGCCGCTGACGACGGCCGCCTGCCCTCTGGCGTCCTCCTGGCCGCCGCCCGAGCCGTCGTCCCTGGGCCGCCAGTGGCCGGCGACCAGCGGGCCGTCCGCCGCGTACGACTGCTCGACCGTGACCTCGGCGCCGAGGCCGGTGAACCAGAGCGGCGAGTACACGAACGAGTACGCGGGCAGGTCACCGTTCGCGGACACGGTGCGGACCACGCCGTTGCCGTCGCTGTTGCCCGCGACCGTGGTGGCGGTGAGCAGACCGGCCGCGGTGTTGAAGGTCGCGCCCGTCCGGCCCCGGGTGATGACGCCGCCGGTGGCGAGGAACGCGTCGAGCGCCGTCCTGGCCGCCGGGTTGAGCCCCGCGTGACTGAGGCCGCTGGAGACGTACAGGACGTCCGTGCCGCTCCAGTCGAAGCCCGCGTTCAGCACGCCGGTGGAGACGGGCGTGACGGCGAAGCCCAACTCGCGCAGCGTGAACAGCTCGTCGGCGGACGCGGCGGCGGCGACGCGCACCGGCGCGAGCGGGACGCCGGTGGTCGGCCCCCCGGCGGTGAAGGCGACGCCGTAGCGGTCGGCGACGGCCCTGGCGGCCTGCCTGGCGGAGGCCGGGACGATCGCCCCGCCGCTCCCCCACGTCACCGCGACGCCCTGGGCGAGCAGGTCGTTGAGCGCCCTGACCTCCTTGGCGTCGGTGACGCGCAGCGCGAGCGGGCCGGGGGTGCGCGGCACGGAGCCGGTCGGGGCGGCGGCCTTGACCGGCTCGGTACGCGCCCGCAACGACTCGACCGGCTCGACCGTGGCGCCCCACAGCAGGGCGTGGCTCCAGCCGGAGATGTCGTACATGGCGCCGACCCTGGGTGAGATGTCCGCGCCCGGCTCCAGCATGACGTTGGCCAGGCCGCGTTTCGGCTGGCGCATGTCCACGACGTACGAGCCCGCCGGGTACGTCCTGCCGCCCGAGCGGAACGCGGACTCGGCCCGCTCGACCCGCACGTCGTTCGCGATCAGATGGTCGACCAGGCGGGCGGCGGCCGTGGCCGAGCGCTGCCCGGCCCCGGACGGGATGACGTACCCGCGCGGGAACGTGGTGGTGTAGACGTCCTCGGGCCCGAAGCCGGGCACGATGCCGAGCGGCACGACCTTCGACGGCTCGCCCGCCGCGCCGCGCCTGAACACCTCGATCTGGTCGGCGATCAGCCGGTCGTGCCTGGCGCGCACGAAGCCGTAGGTGGCGCGCACGGCGGCGGCGGCCACGTCGGTGTTGATGGCCGAGCGGCGGCGCAGCTCCTCGACCGGCTCGGTGCTGTAGGCGGGCTCGTTGACGTCGAGGGGGATCTCCACGGTGTGCGCGGCGACCGTGCCGTGGAAGGGGGCGTACTGCGGGGTGAAGATGGGCGGCCAGTCGTCCCAGCCGTCCGTGGAGTCGCGGAACGGGATCTGCACCGGCTCCACGCCGTCCTTCTGCGGGGTGTAGCCGAGCGCGTTGACGGCGGCCTCCATGCCCAGGCCGTTGGCGTAGGTGTGGGTGATGAACAGGTCGTACTCGTAGTTGGCGCCGTGCGGCGGGGTGGTCGGCTCGATGAGCGTGCCGTTGACGTAGCCGTGCAGGTCGAGCAGGGCGACCGGCTGGGTGTCCATGATCGCCTGGCGCATGGCGCGCGCCTCGGGCTGGGAGGCGGTGACGAAGTCGCGGTTCAGGTCGAAGCCGGCGCCGTTCTGGCGCACGCCGTTGACGCGGCCGTCGGGGTTGGCGGTGACGTTGAAGTACAGGCGGGTGCGGGCGAGCAGGGCCGCGACCGCCGGGTCGGTGCTGGTGGCGAGCTGCTCGATGGTACGCAGGGAGGCGTCCGTGCCCTCCCACTCGTTGCCGTGGATGTTGGCGTTGACGAAGATCGGCGCCTTGTACCGCGCGGCCAGGCCGCGGTCCCTGGCGGCGGCGGCCGGGTCGTTCTCGATGCGCTCGCGGATGCGGGCCTGCTCGCGGGCCCGCGCGGCGCTCTCCGGCTCGGTGACGGTGACGAGGTAGAGGTCGCGGCCCTGGTACGAGCGGCCGATGATCTCCGCGCTGACCCGGTTGCTGCGCCGCTGCAGCTCGTTGAGCCTGGGCGCGATGCCGTGGTACGGCACCAGGCCCAGCTTGATCGAAGAGTCGGCCGGGTTCTCCGGCGGCAGCGGCAGGCGGGTCTGCCGCGGGTAGCCGCGGTCGTGGGAGTGCCCGTACGGCTGCGCCTCAGGAAGGGCGGCGGCGTCGAGGGCGGCCGCCTGCTCGGGCACGCCCGCGGCGACGTCGTTGCGCTCGGGACCGTTGCCGAAGTCCCGCGCGGGCGGGGCCGACGGGCCGGGAGCGGCGGAGGCGGGCGAGGGGACGGCGAGGAAGGCGACCGCGAGGGCCGCGGCCAGGAGGCGGCGCATCAGCGCTCCCTGTAGTCGGCGGCGATCCCGATGAGCGAGATCAGGCCGGAGGCGAACTCCATCGCCTCCGCGTGGCCCTCCTCGAACGGCGGCTGGAAGCCGACGCCCTCCCACGTGCCGGTCGCCGGGTTCCACAGGTCGGCGCCGACCTCGAAGTCCCAGCCGTAGACGCCGTAGTCGTACCAGAGCTCGTCGGCGGAGTTCCCGGCCGCCGAGTACAGCACGTCCGTGACGGGCCCGGTCTGCTGCGGCCAGATGACGGTGCCGCGCTCGGCGGCGATGGCCTGCTCGATGGTGCGGGCCGAGCGCAGGAAGTAGGCCAGCTCCTGCTCCGTGGGCCTGGGCAGGGTCACGCGGCCGTCCAGCTTGTACGCGCCGGGAGGCCACATGAAGAAGCCGCCGTAGCTGTGCACGTTCATGGCGAAGCGGATGTTGCGGTACTTCTGCGCCAGCCAGATGACGTTGCGGCTCTCGGGCTCGGAGTGCTCGCCGGGGCCCGCGTACGTGCCGCTCTGGCAGTTGGCCGAGGCGCCGAAGTAGCCGTCGGTCAGCGAGCCGACGGCGTAGTTGCGGTTGACGTCCACGCCCCACGTGTTGCGCAGCGCCGGGTCGGACTGCTGCGCCGGGCAGTGGTTCGTCATGTTCTTCCGCTGGGAGTTGAAGTCGTAGAAGCTGTAGTTCGCGCCGTCGGGGTTGACGGTCGGCACGATGAAGATGTCGGTGCGCTCCAGCAGCCGGCGCGTGGCCCTGTCGCGGGCGTAGTTGCGCAGCAGCCGCTCGGCCGCCTCGATCGTGACCAGCGGCGTCACCCATTCCCTGGCGTGCTCCTGGGAGTAGGCGAGCACGCCGGTGCGCGAGCCGTCGCGGCGCTCGCCGATGCGCAGCGCGAGCACCTGCGCGGGCGCGCGGGAGACGTCGGCCGGGGCGTTGAGGAAGTCGTCGAGCTGGACGGCCGGCGCGGGCGCCAGCACGCCCGCCCCCGGGTCGGTGCGGTAGAGGGAGGCCCTGACCGGGATGCCGGGCACGGCGTTGACGGCCGCGACCACCTGGGCGGCGGTGCTGACCGCCGTGCCTGAGCCGTCGGTGGCCAGGCTGACGGTGATCAGCTTGCCGTTGACGGTGACCTGCAGCGGCCGGTCGGGCGTGCCGGGCGTGACCAGCTCGACGGACAGGTCGTTGCCGCCCTCGGAGCCGTACGCGGCCGAGGTGAACACGACGGCGGCGCCGGGCGGCGTGCCGATCAGCGCCTGGGCGTGCCTGCGGTAGCCGTTCGTCCTGTACGGCAGCGCGATCAGGTCGGTGAGCCTGGGGAACTGCCGGTGCAGCGCCTTGATGCGCTCGTTGAGCTGGGCCGGCGGCATGTACTGAGTGACGAAGTCCTTCTGGTAGCCGCGGCCGGTGTGGCCGGGGCGTTCGCCGTCGGGCCATTCCCTGACCCGGGCGTCCGCCTTGCCGCCGCCGGTGGAGGTGACGGTGATCCGCTGCGGCTGGTCGCCGGCCGGGACGGGGGTGCTGAACTGGTGTCCCAGGTACGCGCCGGCGTCCACGTACGCGATCATCTCCGCCTGGCCGGTCGTGCCGCGCCTGCCCTGCCAGGTGACGGTGAGCGTGGCGGCCTGGGCCGCGCTGCTGCTGGCCTCGACGGACAGGAAGTACCCGTCGCGGGACTTGAACCAGACCGCCCGCTCGACCACGATCTGGTCCTGCTGCGTGGCGGTGGTGGCCTTGCGGGCCGCCTGCGGCGCCTGCCCGGACGCCTTGGTCACGCCCTCGGGCAGGGTGGCGAGCTGGCTCGGGGTGAGGACCGCGTCGACGCGGACGCTGCCGTCCGCCTGCGGGCGGACCCGTTCGGTGAGGTCGGCGCCGGAGGCGACCAGCCGCTCCATGGCGGCCGCGTCCGGCACGGACAAGGTGACCAGGGAGACCGGCTCGGGGTCGGCCGGTCCGGCGACCGCCGGGATCGATGGCGCCGGTGCCAGGAATGCCGTGACGGCGATCAGCAGAACGACCGTGGACGCCCGTAAGCCATGCATGTGCCCCTCCAGGAAGATCCCTTCTGGGGCTCATTGAAAGCCGACAATCCTCAACCGGCAAGACCCAGGAAATTCACCACCTCCCGGACGAACCGCCCCCTGCCGCGTTCGGCGCGGTCGAGATGCACGTAGTGCGTCGCCTCCGGCAGCTGCACCTCGCGCACGTCACGGGCGTGCACGAGGTGCTCGCGCAGCATCGCCACGTCCTGCGGGCGGCTCCAGAAGTCGCGTTCGCTGCGCACGATGAGCGTGCGGGCGGTGATCGTGCCCGCGTCCCAGAGCTGGCGGCCGGTCGCCAGGGAGAAGCTGTCCTCCATGGCGCCGGAGGGGGCGCGGAAGCTGGGCGGCGTGCGGGTGCCGCTGGTGGGGTCGGAGGCGAGCGCCGCCTTGACATAGGCGTCGACCACGGCCGGGTCGCGCCACGTGCTCTTGTCCTGGGCCGGGATGCTGCTGTCCCACGACGGCAGCAGGCCGGCGCCGGTACTGAAGCGGTAGGCGCCGTAGCGGGCGGCGTTGAAGCGGCCCGGGTGCGCCGGGTCCTCGTTGTCGCTGCCGCGGCCCAGCGTGGGGTGGCCGTCCACGGGGCCGTACAGGGTGTTGTAGAGGACGAGGTGGCTGACCCGGCCGGGGTCGGCGGCGGCGTACTGGCCGAACCAGTGGGCTCCGGTCGCCCAGCCGAGCAGCGCGACCTCGCCCTCGGGGGCGATCCTGTCCACGACGGCGGCGATGTCGCGGACCACCTCGTCGGAGCGGACGGCGGGCCGGTTCTGCTCCGGCGGACGGGACAGGGCCGCCGGGCGGGTCGAGCCGCCGTAGCCGCGGGCGTCCATGACGTAGACGCGGTGGCCTGCGCGGGCCAGGTCCTCGGCCAGCGAGCCGCCGGGGACGCGCAGGTCGAAGCTGGCCACACCCGGGACGCGGGCGCCGTGCAGCAGCAGCACCGGCGGCCGGCCGCGCCCGGCGCCCTGGACGCTCACCTCGCGGACGGCGATCCGCACGCCGGGGTCGCTCGTGACCTGGAAGTCCGAGCGTTTCACCTGGTCGCGGGGCTCGGCCCCGAGTGACATGGCGGTGACCAGGCTGATGACGGTGTTGAGGATCAAACGCATGGCCCGATCCTGCCGCCGGGCGGGCCGGTGTTCCGGATTCAGCTCATCATCGAGTGCGATTGATATCCGGAACGGAGGTAATCAGGAGGCGGTCACGTGTGGCACCGCCTCGTACGCCGCCCAGTCCGCGCTGATCGCGCCCGCCGTCTTCAGCAGCAGCGGCAGGTGCTCCTCGGTGAGCTTGTCGATGGAGGTCTCGGCGGCGTGCGCGTTGACGTTCACCGCCGCGATCACGTTGCCGAGACCGTCGCGCAGCGGCGCCGCCACCGACCTGATGCCCAGCGCGAGCTGCTGGTCGGTGACCGCCCAGCCCTTGGCCCGCACCGCGCGCAGCGCCGCCTCGCGCTCCTTGGCGTCCGGCCGCCAGCACGGCTCGATGCCGGAGCGGCTCGGCTCCGACAGCACCCGCTCCACCTCCGCCGGCGGCAACGCCGCCAGCAGCACCTTGCCCAGGGACGTCTGCAGCGCCGGGAACCGGGTGCCGATCTGCACCGACAGGGCGACGATCTTCGGGACGGAGACCCTGGCGACGTAGACGATGTCGCAGCCGTCGAGCTGCGCGATCGAGGACGACTCGCGCGTCTGCGTGACCAGCCGCTCCAGGTGCGGCCTGGCCACCTCCCACAGGCCCATCGAGCGCACGTACGACACGCCCAGCTCCAGCACCCGCGGCGTGAGCGCGAACCCGCCCTGCTCGGGCCTGGCGTACCCCAGCTCCTGGAGGGTGAGCAGGATGCGGCGGGCCGTGGGGCGGGCCAGGCCGGCGGCCGTCGCCACGTCGGTCAGCGACATGACCGGGCGGCCCGGCTGAAAGGCCCTGATGACGTCGAGGCCGCGGGCCAGCGCCTCGATGAAGTCAGGTCCGGTCTCACCACGTGCCATCTACGTCCCCGCTCGCTTCTGGATCTGCTTGATCCGACTTTAGGGGCTGCTACAGGCGGTGGGTGGAGTCGCTGCGGTAGTCGGTGTACGTGTACGGGTTGTCGAGCACCTTCGTCGTGGGGATGTCCGGGTTCATGCCCTTCTCCCATGCTTCCTCCCCCATCTCGCCCTTGAGGTACTCGACCGTGCGCTCGACCCCGGCGCGGGCGGCGGCCAGGTCGATGCCGACCAGCCGGTGCTCGTGCTTGACCACCCGCCCGTTCACCAGCACGGTGTGCACGTCGCCGCGCTGCGCCTGGAACGCGACGTGCCCGAACGGGTTGAGCAGCGGGAACGACACCGGTGACGTGTCGTTCTTGATCAGCACGAGGTCGGCCTTCCGGCCCGGCGCGAGGGTGCCGAGGTCGGCGCGGCCGATGGCGGCGGCGCCGCCCCGGGTGGCCCAGTCCACGACCTGGTCGGAGCGCAGCGCGCAGTGCGTGACCGTCTCGCTCTTGGCGTGCGCCTCCAGGTGCTCGCGGGAACGGTCGGCGCCGAGCGTGGCCCGCATGGCGGAGAACAGGTCGCCGCTCCACCAGACGCTGGTGTCCATGGACAGCGACACCGGGATGCCGTGGGCGCGGATCGCCCACGTGGGCGGGTAGCCCTGGCCCGCGCTCTGCTCGCTCTCCGTGGAGACCGAGACGGAGCCGCCGGTGGCCGCGATGCGGTGGTAGGAGTCGGCCGACAGCGAGGCGGCGTGCACGTAGATCGTGCCGGGGGCCATGAAGCCGTGCTCGTACATCAGCCGGATGCCGTCGTCGCCGGTGGCGCCCCACACGCCGGCGTGCGTGGTGACCGTGACGCCGAGGTCGCGGGCGACCTCGAAGGCGGGCAGCTCGGGGAACGACGGGTCGCCGAGCACGTCGAAGGCCATCTGGAAGCCGAGCATGCCGTCGCCGGTGATCCTCCTGCGGACGAAGTCGCGGAACTCGGGCGCCGTCGCCCACTCGGCGGGCGGCTGCTGGATGTTGCCGTAGGCGAGCACGTACCGGCCCGGCACGGCCCGCAGCGCGTCGGCGGCGGCGTCGGCGTGGTCGGGGGTGCGCAGGCCGTGCGACCAGTCCACGACGGTGGTGACGCCGGCGTCGAGGGCCTCGATGGCGGCCAGCGTGTTGCCCGCGTGCACGTCCTCGGGCCGGAACAGCCTGCCGTGCTCCAGGTAGAACCAGACGAAGTACTGGGTGAGCGTCCAGTCGGCGCCGTAGCCGCGCAGCGCGGTCTGCCACATGTGCCGGTGCGTGTCGATCATGCCGGGCATGACGATGCCGCCGGAGGCGTCGATCTCGGCGGCGCCCTCGGGGGCCTCCAGCCGGGGGCCGACGGCGGCGATCGTGTCCCCCGTGACGAGGACGTCCGTGTCGGGCAGCACACGGCGGCCGTCCATGGGCAGCACGGTGCCGCCGCGCAGGACCAGGGGGCGTCCGGCCTGGAAGTCGTTCATGACACGCTCCTCGTTTGCGAACGAACGTCCGCTGTACAGTCACCGCCACTGTGATGAGCCCGTCGATGCCTGTCAAGGCGGTTGACGACGGCGATGGTGCGTGCTGTGATCGCTTGGGCGGACGTTCGTCCGTCATGCGGACGCGAGGTGGGAGCTGGATGACTGACGGGCCTCTGTCCGGCGTGCTGGTGGCCGACTTCTCCAGGATCCTGGCCGGGCCGTACGCGACGATGCTGCTGGCCGACCTGGGCGCCGACGTGATCAAGGTGGAGGGGCCGCGCGGCGACGACACCCGGACCTGGACGCCGCCCGCGCGCGGCTCGACGTCCACCTACTATCTCGGCGTCAACCGGGGCAAGCGGTCCATCGCGCTCGACCTGCGCGACGACGGCGACGCGCGGCTCGCCAGAGAGCTGGCCCGGCGCGCGGACGTGCTCGTGGAGAACTTCCGGCCCGGCGGGCTGGCCAAGTACGGGCTCGACCACGCGGCCGTCGCCGCCGGCAACCCCGGTGTCGTGTACGCCTCGATCAGCGGGTTCGGGTCGGGGGCCGGAGCGCGGGTGCCCGGCTACGACCTGATGGTGCAGGCCATGTCGGGGCTGATGAGCCTGACCGGGGAGCCGGACGGGCCGCCGTACCGGGCCGGCATCTCCGTGTTCGACGTGATGGCGGGCAACCACGCCGTCATCGGCGTCCTGGCCGCCCTGCGGCACCGCGACACCACTGGGCGCGGCCAGCATGTCGAGGTGAACCTGATGTCGTCGGCGCTGACAGGGCTGGTCAACCAGAGCTCGGCGTACGTGGCCGGGGACGTGGTGCCGTTCCGGATGGGGAACGCGCATCCGAGCGTGTTCCCGTACGAGCCGCTGCCCACCGCCGACCACGAGCTGATCGTGGCCGCGGCCAACGACGGGCAGTTCAGGAAGCTGTGCGAGGTGCTCGGGATCCCCGAGGTCGCCGACGACCCGCGGTTCGCGCGCAACGCCGACCGTACGGCGCGGCGCGAGGAGCTGCGGCCGCTGCTCGTCGAACGGCTCGTCACCCGGGGCGCGGACGAGTGGTTCGCGCTGCTGGTGGAGGCTGGGGTGCCGAGCGGGCCGATCAACACCATCGACGGCGGGTTCGCGGTGGCGGAGCGGTTCGGGCTGGAGCCGGTCGTGGTGGTGGGCGAGGGGGAGCGGGCGGTGCCGACGACCCGGCATCCGATCCGGTTCTCCGAGACGCCCGCCGGGTATGCGCTGCCGCCGCCCGAACTGGACGAGCACGGTGCCGAGCTGCGTAAGTGGCTGGAGGGCGGACATGGGTGACTACCCGACCGCGCTCGGAGCCTCCTCCCCCGAGGAGATCACCCTGCTCGGGCACGACCTCGCCACGGACGTGATGGGCGAGGTGGGCTTCGGCGAGCTGGCGTTCTGGCTGGCCACCCAGCGCAGGCCCGCCCCCGGCGAGGTGCGGGTCTTCGAGGCCGTGCTGGCCGCCCTCGCCGATCACGGGTTCACGCCGACCGCGATCGTGACCCGGCTGACGTACCTGTCGGCGCCCGACTCCGTACAGGGCGCCCTGGCGGCCGGGCTGCTCGGCGGCGGCTCGCGCTTCCTCGGCGTCACCGAGGACTGCGGCCGCTTCCTCAACGACGTGGTCGCCGGACGCGACCCGCTGCCGTGCGACGACTCAGGCTGGGACGCCCTCGCCCTGGACACCCTGCGCGCCCGGCGCGAGTCGGGACGGCTCGTGCCGGGGCTCGGCCACCACGTGCACAAGGACGGCGACCCGCGCACGCCGCGGCTGTTCGAGATCGCGGCGGAGGAAGGGCTGTTCGGCCCGCACCTGTCGCTGTTCTCCGCCATCGGCCGGGTGCACCCGCGCGTGCTCGGCCGCACGCTGCCGCTGAACGGCGCAGGGGCGTGCGGGGCCGCGCTCGCCGACCTGGGGCTGCCGCTGGAGCTGCTGCGCGGCTTCGCGCTGCTCGCCAGGACCGCCGGGCTGATCGGCCAGCTCGCCGAGGAGCTGCGCCGGCCGGTCGCCAACGAGATCTTCCTGTCCGTGGACCTGAACAACCGGTCCGTCCCGCCCGAGCCTTACCCCGATGGAGGCCCGCATGGCTGAGCTCGTCGATGGAGGTCCGCATGGCTGAGGTCGTCGCCGTCATCGCGTCCACGCACCACCCGTTCTACTACCGCGCCAGCACCGCCACCGGCGAGGACCGCCCGCCCTTCGCCGACGAGTGGGTGCGCAAGGTGATGGCGTTCCGGGAGACGCTCACCAACGCCAGGCCGGACGTGCTGGTGATGGTCGGCTCCGACCACTTCCACCAGCTCTGGCTGGACAACATGCCGCAGTTCCTGGTCGGCAAGGCGCCCTTCTACGACGCGAACTTCTACAACGAGGAACGCGAGTTCGGCCTCCCGCGCCTCGTGTGCCGGGGGCAGGAGGACCTGTCGGCCTACATCCTGCGCGAGGGCCTGGACGCGGGCTTCGACCTGGCCTTCTCCAACGAGCTGCGGATCGACCACTCGATCACCTGCCCGATCATCACCCTGCGCCCGCAGAACGACCTGCCGATCGTGCCCGTCTACACCAACATCTTCGCCCCTCCCCTGCCGCAGCCGAAACGGTTCGTGCAGCTCGGGCGGACCATCAGGGAGCTGGTGGAGTCGTGGCCGTCCGACCAGCGGGTCGCGATCATCGGCACCGGGCATCTGTCGCTGGAGCTCGGCGGGCCCCGCCAGTTCGGGCCGCACGGCCCCGACCCCGAGTTCGACCGCAAGGCCGTGGAGTGGATCTCCTCCGGTGACCTCGAGGGCTGCCTGTCCGAGGTCACCCTCGACAGCCTGCACCAGCCGGGCAACGCCACCCACGGGTTCATGGACTTCATGCTCATGATGGGCGTGGCGGGCGAGGGTAGGAAAGCCGACTACGTCGACACCTACGACCTGTTCCACACCATGGAGGCGTACTTCACCTGGTATCCCGCGAACGGAGGCGGCCGGACGTGAGCAAGTACCTGCTGAACAAGTTCCTGTTCACCGTCGATCGGGACCCCGAGCTGGTGGAGCGGTACCGCGCCGACCCGCGCGGCACCGTCGAGTGGTGGGAGGACACCTACGCCAACCGGATCCTGGGGTGTCACGCGGGCGAGTCGTCCACGTGGCTGGGCTTCGACGAGGCCGAGCGGGAGGCGCTGGCCGGGCATGACTATCCGCGGTTGTTCGAGATGGGCGCGCATCCGTTCCTGACGTTGACGTTGTTCATCGCGATGTTCGAGAGGGATCATCCGCCGATGGGGTTCCAGACGGAGTATGCGCGGCGGGTGGCGCACGTGCGGCTCCCGTATCCGGACATCGCGACCTGATGAACGACCGCCCCGCCCACCAGCCTCCCGCCCAGCCCTCCCGCCGGCCTCCTGCGCAGCCTCCCGGCCCGCCTCCTGTGCAGCCTGCCGCCCAGATCACCGCCTGCGGGCAGCCGCCCGTCGTGACCGGCCGCCGCTCCCCCGTGCCCGGCGCAGGGCAGGAGCTGGTGCGGGTCCTCGCCGCCCCGATCACGCCGCTGGACCTGCTGTGCGCGAGCGGGACGTCGTACTTCGGCACGCCCGCGCTGCCGTACGTGCCCGGGGTGCAGGGCGTGGGGTCGGTGGGCGGGCGGCTCGTGTGGTTCCCGACGCCCGCGGGGATGGCGGCGGGCGACGGGAGCATGGCCGGGCTCGCGGTGGTGCGGGGCGAGGACCTGGTGGATCTGCCCGCCGACAGCGACCCGTTCGCCATGGCGGCGCTGGGGTTGTCGGCGGTGGCGGCGTACATGGCGCTGACGTGGCGCGGGGAGCTGGCTCGCGGCGAGCAGGTGGTGGTGCTGGGCGGGGGTGGCGTCGTGGGGCAGGCCGCCATCCAGCTCGCCCGGTTGGCGGGGGCGCGGCGGGTGGTGGCGGCGGCACGCTCGGCGGACGGGATCCAGCGCGCCCGGTCGGCGGGCGCGGACGCGGTGATCCCACTGCGGCCCGTGGCCGCGACCAGCACGGCGACCGGGGCCGTCGACTCGCGGTCGGACGCGCGTGCGCACGCCGACGATCCACGACCGGACGCGGAGGCCGTCGCCGACGATCCACGACCGGACGCGCAGGTCGTCGCCCGCAAGGTGGACGACCTCGCGCGCCGGCTCGCCGCCGCCTGTGACGGGCCGGCGGACCTGGTGCTCGACCCCCTCTACGGCATCCCCGCCGCCGCGGCGGCACGCACCCTGCGCGAGGGCGGACGCCTGGTCAACCTCGGCGGCTCGGCGTCGGAGACCTGCCCGCTCGACTCCGCCACCCTGCGCAGCCGCTCACTGCGCGTCCTCGGCTACACCAACAACGAGCTCACCCGGGAGCAGCGGGCGGCGGCCATCACGTACCTCGCCCAGCAGTCGGCAGCCGGGCGCCTGCGCGTGGCGCACGAGGTGGTGCCGCTGGCGGAGGCGGCGGACGCATGGCAGCGCCAAGCCTCCGGCGCCACCAGCGGCCGGATCGTCCTGCACACCGGCTGACCAGCCGCACCGTCCCACACCACCGGCCGACCAGCCGCACCATCCCACACCGCCGGCCGACCAGCCGCACCGTCCCGCAGCGCCGAGAGTGACCGGACGGCACAACCCTTTCCGGAGACGGGTCAGTTGAGGGTGAGCGGGATCTCGGAGGCGATCCGGGTGAGCTTGTACGGGTTCCGGACGTAGTAGAGACCGGCGATGCGACCATCCTCGACGCTGGCCGCGATGACCCCGTCGATCTCGCCGTTCACCCGCAGCACGAGCGCGGGCCCGCCGTTGACCAGGGTCGGCTCGCCGGTGAGCGTGACCTGCGCCTTGCCGAGGCCGCCGACGATGAAGCGGGCCACCTTGCCGGCCCCGGCGATCGGCCGCGGCGCGGCCTGCTTGACGCCGCCGCCGTCGCTGATCAGCACGACCTCGGGGGCGAGCACGTCCAGCAGCCCTTGCAGGTCGCCGGTCTCGAACGCGCGCTGGAACGAGTGCAGCGCCGCCCTGACCACGTCCGGCGCGACGGCCTCGCGCGGGCGGCGGGCATCGACGTGCCGGCGGGCGCGGTGCGCGATCTGCCGTACGGCCGCCGGGCTCTTGCGCACCGCGGCGGCGATCTCGTCGTACCCGACGTCGAACACCTCGCGCAGCACGAACACGGCCCGTTCGGTCGGCGCCAGCGTCTCCAGCACCAGCATCAGCGCCATCGACACGCTCTCGGCCAGTTCGGCGTCCTCTGCCACGTCCGGCGCGGTGAGCAGCGGCTCGGGCAGCCACGGGCCGATGTACTCCTCCCTGCGGCGCTTCACCGAGCGCAGCCGGTCCAGCGCGCGCCTGGTCGCGATGCGGACCAGGTAGGCGCGGCGGTCGTGCACCTGCTCCAGGTCGACCTTCATCCACTTCAGCCAGGTCTCCTGGAGGACGTCCTCGGCGTCGGCGGCCGAGCCGAGCATCTCGTAGGCGACGGTGAACAGCAGGTTGCGGTGGGCGACGAACGTCTCGGTGGCCGAGTCGGCCGAGCCGCCGCCGGCGGGTGGCTGCCCTGTGGCCGCCGTCGGCTCGCTGTGCTCGTTCATGACCGGCTCCTGTCCGTTCGCTGACCTGTGCTGCTGCTCACGAGACGCCGCCCGGCCCGGCGGTGTGACACCCGGATCGAGTGGCACACGTCACATCTGTCCGATGTCACAGGGGCCGGTGTCGCCGACGTCTCGTGGTCGTCAGGACACCGTAGAAGAAACGGAAGCAGCATCATGAGCAAGGTCTGGTTCATCACCGGTTCGTCGCGCGGCCTGGGCCGTCACTTCGTGCGGGCCGCCCTGGAGCGCGGTGACAAGGTGGCCGCGACGGCCAGGGACACCGCGAGCCTGGACGACCTGGTGGCCGCCCACGGCGACGCGGTGCTGCCGCTCGCGATGGACGTGACCGACAGGGCCGCCGTCCTCGCCGCCGTCCAGCGGGCCAAGGAGCACTTCGGCCGGCTGGACGTCGTCGTCAACAACGCCGGTTACGCCCAGATCGGCGCGGTCGAGGAGCTGACCGAGCAGGACCTGCGCGACCAGATGGAGACGAACCTGTTCGGCGCCGTGTGGGTGGTCCAGGCCGTGCTGCCGCACCTGCGGGAGCAGGGGTCGGGGCACATCATCCAGCTCTCGTCGGCGGCCGGGCTCATCGCGCTGCCGCTCGGCGGCGCCTACCACGCCTCCAAGTGGGCGCTGGAGGGCTTGAACGAGGCGCTCGCCGGTGAGGTCGCCGGCTTCGGGGTCAAGGTGACCATCGTGGAGCCGGGCGGGTTCGCCACCCGGGACGGCAAGAACCCCGACCCGCTCGCCAACGGGCACCTGGCCAAGCCCGACCCGGCCTACGACGGCCTGCGGCAGCGCCTCGGCGCGGTCGCCGGCAAGCAGCCCGCCGGTGATCCGGCCGCCGCCGCCCAGGCGCTGCTCAAGCTGGCCGACACCGAGAACCCGCCGCTGCGGGTGCTGTTCGGGCAGGGCTTCTACCCGATGATCCAGCAGGCGTACGCCGAGCGGCTCAAGACGTGGGACGACTGGCAGGGCCTGTCGGCCGAGGCTCAAGGCGACCTCACCTGAGGTCGCGGAGCTGGGCGACGCCCGAGCGCGGCGACGACAGCACCGGGACGCCGCCGCCCGCCTCCCCCACGATCCGCGCCATGGACGCCTGGGCCAGCACCACCACGTCCACCTTCCCCGCCAGCTCCCGGAAACCGTCGAGGACCAGCGCGTCGTGGCGGGCGGCGTCGCCGGCCCGCAACGCCTCGAACGCCCCCTCGCACAGCCGGGGCACCACCTCCCGCTCCACCTCGCGCCGCGCCGCCGCCCGCTGGACCGCGCGCGTGGTGGGGCCGAGGGTGGTGGCGAGCGTGGCCAGCACCCCGATCCTGGCGCCTTCCCGTACGGACTGATCGGCCATCGGCTCGTCGATCCGCAGGACCGGCAGCCCGGCGAAGGGGCGCGCCCGCTCGGCCGCCTCGCCGATGGACGAGCAGGTCACCAGCAGCGCGCCCGCGCCGGACTCCTCGGCGTAGGCCGCGTACGCCACCACCCTGCGCAGCACGTGCGGCGGCGGGCCGCCGGCGGCGATGCTGTCCTGGAGCAGGCTCTCGTCCACGAAGTGCAGGATCCGGGCGTCCGGGCGCACCTCGGCGGCCAGTTCGGCGAGGGGGGCGGCGAGCACGGGCACGGTGTGCAGCATCGCGATCGTGGTCATCGGGTGGTCCAGGGGCGGGCGTGCTCGTCCACGATCTCCGCCAGCTCGCGCAGGCGCGGCACGGAACGGGAGCGCAATTCGGCGGCCACGTTCTCGCAGCCCACCACGTCGCTCCAGATCGCCCGCCCGGCCAGCATGCCCGACGCCCCGGCCCGGCAGGCGGCCCGCACGGCGGCGGGGAAGTCGTCCCTCGCCACTCCCTGCGAGAGCACCACCCACGGGACGGGGATCACCTCGTCGAGCCGCTCGCACTCCTCCACCAGGCGTTCCTCCAGCGCCGCGCCGCCCAGCGGCACCTGCGCCTTGTACAGGCTCGGCCGCAGCCCGGCCAGTTCCTCGGCCGCCTCCCGGATCGCGGCGGGCCCGTCGAACGCGGCCGGCTCGGCGACGCCTCCGAACCCACCGGCGGCCGGCTTCGCGACCCCTCCGAACCCACCGGCGGGTGACTTCGCGACGCCCGCGAACGCACCGGCGGGCGGTTTGGCGACGCCTTCGAGGACGGACAGCAGCCCGGCGTCCGCGCAACGCCGGACGAACTCGGCGGCGATCTCCAGCCGCCGCCCCCTGCGCTCGTCGTCACGCCAGATGAGCAGCAACTTGGCCGCCACGGCCCCGGCCGCGCGGGCGGCGGCCAGATCGACCCGCTCGTCGATCCCGGTGTCCTCCACCGGCCCGTCGGGCTCCTGCTCCAGGCTGTCCACGGCGACGATCAGCCCGCCGGGCACCATCCGCCGCGCGGCCACCTGTCCGAACCCGTAGTCCTGGTCGATGAGGAACCCGGACGCGTACGGCCCCACCTCCCGCGCCACCGCCAGCTTGAACGAGGTCAGCCGCTCGTCCCCGGCCCGCTCGCCGAGGGCCGCCGCGAACATCTGCCTGAGACTCTCCCGCTGATCCATCGCCACCATCGCGAACCCGCCGGACGGGCGGGCCAGCAGGTCGAGCGTCGGCGCCGGTGTGGTGGCAGGGGTGTGCTGGGCGGTCATGGGTGCTCCTGTCGTCGCCTCCGGCGAGGGCGGCCGCGCAGCCGCCCCGCTCGTCGAAGAAGCCCGCCTTGACGTGGGTGGTTCCCACGTCGATCCCGGCGGTCAGGGTCATGTTGTCACCATAAGTCCATAGTTTGGCGCGAATACGCCAACCTTTGCGCCATACTCTCCATATGAGCAGCGAAGGCACCCTCCGCTACACCTCGGCCCCGCACCGCCGCGAGGCGATCTTGCGGCGCGTCGAGCTGGACGGGTACGTCGCCGCCGCCGACCTGGTCACCGACCTCCGCGTCTCCCCCAACACCGTCCGCCGCGACCTGCGCAGGCTGGCCGAGGACGGCCTGATCAGGGCCGTGCGCGGCGGCGCCACGGCGGCGGACGCGAGCGCCCCGCCCTTCGCCGACCGTTCCGTCCAGGCCGCCGGCGCCAAGCGGGCGATCGCGGCGGCGGCCGTCCGGCACGTCCAGCCGGGCACGACCGTGGCGCTCGACTCGGGCACCACGACGCTGGAGATCGCCAAGCTGCTGCCCGCCGACGCCGGCCTCACGGTGATCACCCATTCGCTGCCCGCGATCGCCGTCCTGGCTCCCCGCCCGGACATCACGCTCATCGGCATCGGCGGCCTGTACGGCCGGGACACCCGCTCCTTCGGCGGCCCCGAGACGCTGGCGGCGCTGGAGCAGCTGAGCGTGCGCACGCTGTTCCTGGCCGCCACCGCCCTCGACGGCTCCGGCGTGTACGGGGCGACGCCGTACGAGGCCGAGACCAAGCGCCGTCTCATCTCCGTCGCGCGCCGCACGATCGTGGTGGGCGACGCGCGCAAGTTCGGGTTGAGCGCGCCCATCCGGGTGTGCGGGTGGGACGCGGCCGAGCGGCTGGTGACCGACGGCGTCCCGGCCGGCTTCACGGGCGTCAGGGTGGAACTCGCCTCGTAGGACGCCTGGGACCTCCGCAGGTCCCCCGGCAGGCGGCTTCCGGAACGTCGGCGGGCGGCAGCCGCATGCCAGGAGATCCGCAGGAAACGGGTCCTTGACAAACCTCACAACCGGCCAATACTCTCCAGCCAAAATTTAATCGATTCAAAAAGCGGAGCTCGTCACCATGAGACCCCCCAGCAGCATCCGCCGCGCGTTAGCCTCAGGGCTGGCGGCCCTGCTCTGCCTGCCGCTCACCGCACTGCCCGCGTCCGCCGACACCACGGGCAACCGCCACGACGGCATCAGGCTGGAGCACCTCGACCGCGGCCTGGTAGCGGCCTCCACCAGCGAAGGCGTCTTCCTGAGCTGGCGCCTGCTCGGCGAGGAGGTGACCGGCTCCGGCGCCACCGGCATGACCGGCGCCGACTTCCGCGTCTACCGCGACGGCCGGCCCATCGCCACGGTGACCGACAGCACCAACTACCGCGACCCCGCGGGCACGGCCACGTCCGAGTACCGGGTCGCCCCGATCGCGAAGGGCCGCGAGGGCCGTCGCAGCGCTGCGGCGAAGCCGTGGCTTAAAACGTTTTACGACCTTCCGCTGAAGAAGCCCGCCGACGGGGTGACCCCGATGGGCGAGGCGTACACGTACGCGGCCAACGACCTGAGCGTCGGCGACGTGGACGGCGACGGCCAGTACGAGTACGTCGTCAAGTGGGACCCGTCGAACTCCAAGGACGTCTCGCAGCGCGGCTACACCGGCAACACGTACCTGGACACATACGAGCTGGACGGCACCCTGCGCTGGCGCCTGGACCTGGGCGTGAACATCCGCTCCGGCGCCCACTACACGCAGTTCCTGGTCTACGACTTCGACGGCGACGGCCGCTCGGAGACGATGCTCAAGACCGCCCCCGGCACGAAGATCATTCGCTACGGGCGGGACGGGCAGGTGGTGTCCGAGCGCTACATCACGATGCCGCGCGAGGACGTCAAGGCCGGATACGCCAACACCGACGACTACCGCAAGAGCGCCGCGGACTATTTCGACCACGTCGTTGAGATGTTCGCGAACTGGCACGAGCACCCGGAGGTCGTCGCCGGGCACTGGCCGGCCACGCTCGAAGAGGCGTTCGGCATCGCGAAGAAGTACGCCTACCCGCTCTCCCACGACGACGCCGTGGAGCTGGCGAACTACTTCGTCGACGTCTACGCGCCGAGCCGCAGCGGCAACAACCGGCTGCGGGAGTTCAACGGGTTCGTGCTGACCGGGCCCGAGTACCTGACCGTCTTCGACGGCGCCAGCGGACGCGAGCTGCAGACCGTCCACTACAAGCCGGGACGCGGCGACGACGGCCTGCTCTGGGGCGACTACGCGATGGCCAGGGTCGAGCCGGGCAACCGGGTGGACCGCTTCCTGTCGTCCGTGGCCTACCTCGACGGCAAGCGCCCCTCAGCGATCTTCGCGCGCGGCTACTACACCCGTACCACGCTGGTCGCCTACGACTGGAACGGCAAGCGGCTCAAGGAACGCTGGTACGTCGACAGCGGCCACGCCCCCATGACGAACCCGTTCAACTCGGGACCGCACGGCGTGGACGGCACCGACCCCGAGTACGCCAAGATCACCACTCAGGGCTTCCACTCGATGAGCGTCGCCGACGTGGACGGCGACGGCAAGCAGGAGGTCGTGTACGGGTCCGCCACCATCGACGACGACGGCGACCTGCTCTACTCGTCCTTTGCGCAGGCCCCTCCGGAAAGCGCATTCCCGGGACAGAACATCCGGCTCGGCCACGGTGACGCCATGCACGTCGGCGACTTCGACCCCGACCGGCCCGGCCTGGAGATCTGGACGGTGCACGAGGGCGGCCGATCCGCCCCGTACGGCTGGGCGCTCCGCGACGCGGCCACCGGCCAGGTCATCCACGGCGGCTACAGCGGCGTGGACACCGGCCGCGGGATGGTCGGCGACATCGACCCCGCCGTCCGCGGCGTCGAGTCGTGGTCGTCCATGCCACCCGACCAGGCCGTCCAGGCGGGGCTGTGGTCGGCGCGCGGCGAGTACCTGGGCCGCGGCGCGCCCGGCACGAACATGAGCATCCGCTGGGCCGCCGACATGACCACCCAGCTCGTCAACGGCACCGCCACCACCGTCCTGCAGACGCCGACCATCGACGACTACAGGCGCGGGACGCTGCTGACCGCCGAGGGCACGCTGACCAACAACTGGACCAAGGGCAACCCGGGGCTGGTGGCCGACGTGTTCGGTGACTGGCGGGAGGAGCTGCTGGTGCGCACCGCCGACAGCTCGGCGATCAGGATGTATGTGAGCACCGAGCTGACGGACCGCAAGCTCTACACGCTGATGCACGACCCGCAGTACCGGGTGGAGGTCGCCAGGCAGCAGACCGCCTACAACCAGCCCGCGTACCCGAGCTTCTACCTCGGCTCGGACATCGACTGGTCGAAGGTTCCCGTGCCGAACCTGAAGTGACCCGTCAGGAAGGCCGGCCTTCGGGCCGGCCTTTCCATGACTCCCAGGCCCAGCCCGCGGCGGCCCCCGCGTCTCGATGTGCTCGGCCAGCGAGCGGCCGTCGATCAGCGACCCGCCGCGCCCCCTTCGCTCAGCCGCCCAGCCCGCCCGCGAACGGCGTCGTCCGCCAGTGCTCGATGGCCGGTTCCAGGTACTCCAGCAACACCGGCAACTCCGGCACCAGCGCGAGGACGGAGACGGCCCGCAACATCCCCACGGTGTCCACGAACGCCATGACGTCCTCGTTCAACGGCCGCATGCCGTTGCGCCGCGCGCCACGGTCGTAGGCGGACGCGCAGGCGGGCCCGAGCGCGGCCAGATCCCACTCGACGGGCCCCAGCGTGACCAGCTCGAAGTCCGAGTAAAGATTCCCGCCCACCCCGTGGAAGATGTTGGCGGGCGGGGAGTCGCCGTGGACGGGCTGGAGGCCGATCCCCGGGAACGCGTTCTCGAACGCGGCCCGCGACCGTACGAGAGGCTCCAGCACCTGCCACTCCCGGCGCGCCCGGTGCAGATCGGCGGGGTCGATGAGGTCAGGGCGCTCGTCGAGGTAGGCGAGGCTGTCGGTGACGAAGTGCGGCTCGGCCGCGGACAGGAACTCCAGCTCTCTCGGGTACGCGCGCATGGCCGCGTGCAGGTCGGCGACGCTCTCCGCGTTCGCCTCGTAGTCGGGCTCCTTGCCCTGATCCTCCTCGACGTACTGCCAGAACGTCATCGAGAAGCCGTCGCGCCGCACGGGTTCCCGTGGCACGAGGGGGCTGGGCGGGATCACTGGAACGCCCTGTTCCGCCAGCCACTGGGTCACGTCCAGTTCCGCCCGCTGGCGGCGTCCGAGGAAGTCGAGGTCCGCCTGGCGGGGCAGGACGGTGGGCACCCGGACCACGACCGGGGCGGGCGCCAGGTGCACGACGACGGAGAACAGGTCGTGCAGCACCCTGGCGCCGGTCACGGTCAGCCCGAGCTCGCGGCCCGCCGCGACGGCGGCGTCGAGCGCGGCGGAGGTACGGCGGGCCAGGTGCTGCGGCGTCAAGGCGTCGGTCATCCTCTGATCGTTTCATGTCTCGGCGCGCCCCCGGACACACGACGAGGGCGCCCCCCGTACGGGAGGCGCCCTCGTCGAAAGCGTGAGATCAGTGGCCGGCGTTCTTGACCGACACCTGCTGCGTCATGGTGGCGTCCTTCTCGGCCCAGGCACCGGTGGAGAAGGCCACGGGGTAGCTCTTCTTGCCGACGCCGTCGCCCCACTTGGTCACAACGTAGTCGATCTTGATGTGGCCCTCGCCCTCGACGCCGTCCACACCCAGGGTGTCCGGGTTGAACGTGCCGCCGGTCAGCTCGGCGAAGGTCTTGGCGTCCAGGTCGAGCATGACGCCGCGGTTGGAGGGGTCGCCGGGGCCGCGGTCGCCGACGAAGAAGGGCAGCTTCTTGCCCTTGTAGACGACGTAGCCCTCGGTCATGAGAGGCCAGGAGGGGCTGGCGACGAGGCCCTTCTGCATGGGCTTGCCGGCAGCCGGGAGGCCGGTGTCACCGGCGCGGCCGGAGGCGTCGTCCCAGAAGTAGGAGGCCGTGGTCGAGCCCTTGAGCAGGCCCCTCTGGTCGGTGTTGCCAGAGTCGGCGTGCGCCGCGGTCGAGCCAATCGTCAGCGCCGTGGCAGCGGACGCGGCGAGCATGGCAATGGCACGCAGGCGAGCAGACATACTGAATTCAGGTCCTTTGTTAGGGGACGGGAACGTTGCGCTCGCAAACGGACGTAGCCGGGCAGCACGCCGTACAGTCGCTACGTGGAGCGCAGGAGATCCAAGATGACGGATCAGAGGTTCCGGGAGGCCCCGGCCTTCCTGATGGAGGTAAGGCGCAGGTCACTCGCCGGCAACACTGTCTAAGTTACCCCCCGAATCGGACAAAGGCAAACGAAACCCCATGAAACGGGCAATGATCTACCTTCGGTGGTAAAGCTCCCCATTGCACGTCCTTCCGTAGCACGCGCAGAACCCCTGCGGCCACGGGGACGACGACCATCCGGCCAGGATCTCCCCATCGGGCCGAGCCGGCTCACGAGACTCCACACCATGGGACCGGCCAGGTAGATCACTATTGCCGCGGGGACCGGCAACCGGGTGCACATCGCCGTGAAGGTGCGGGACGCGGGGCTGCGCTGACAGGCCCACGCCGATGCGGATCGGCGCCATCATGCTTACGCCCCGCCCCCACTTGGGCACATGGAGTGCATGGCCTCTGCCCCTCCGCCGACGGGAACCATCATGCGTCACGACCGGCTGCTGCGCGCGCTGGCCGCCTGGAGCGTGCCCCTCGACCGCGCCGAGCCGCTCCCCGGCGGCTGGAACTCGCTGACCTGGCTCGTCACCTCCACAACCGGTGAGCGGTACGTCGCCAAGCTGGCCGACACGGAGGGCGCCTCCGCGTTCCGCAGCGGCCTGAGGGTGGCCACGCGCGTCCAGGCGGGCGGCCTGACCAGCGGCGCTCCCGTCCCGCTACCCGGTGGCGAGCTGGTCACGACGCTGGACGAGGGGGTGCTGGCGCTCCTGGAGTACGTTCCAGGCCGCGCCCCGGACATCGCCTCGTCCCCGGATCTGCGGAGGATGGGCGCGCTTCTGGCCAGGGCGCATCGCGTGCTCGGCGACGGCGCGGAGGATCTCGGCGAGGAGCACCGGTGGCCGTGGCCGTGGGTGAGCGGGTGTCTGCGGGAGCTGAACATGCCGGAGCACGTGCGGCGGGCGGCGGGGCGGGTGATGGAGGAGGCGCGGGAGGCCGCGCCGCTGTTGCGCGTCGGCGTCGTGCACGGCGATCCCGGTCCCGGCAGTTTCCGGTTGAGTGAGCATTCGCCCGGGCGGGACGGGCTGATCGACTGGGGGGCGGTTCTTCAGGCGCCCGTCCTGTACGACGTGGCGTGCGCGGCCGTGCTGACCCGCGACACCCCGCAGGCGCTGCGGCATTTTCTCGACGGTTACCGCACGGTGGATCCGTCCGTGGCCCGGGATCTGGACCATCTGGATCTGTTCGTGCGGGTGCGGTGGATGGCGAACGCGATCTACTTCGCCGACCGGATCGCGCGCGGGGTGCGCAGGGGGCCCGGTGGGCCGGCCGCCAATGAGGAGGGGCTGGCGGAGGCGTACGCGGGCATGCGGGCTTGAGCGCGGCTCAGGACGCACGCCGCCTCCCGGCCGCCCGCCCGCCTCAGGACGCACGCCGCCTCCCGGCCGCCCGCCCGCCTCAGGACGCGCGCGCCGCCTTCTGACCGTGCGGCGCCGTGCTCCGCCGCACGATGAGCGTGGTGGCCAGCTCGATCCGGGTCCCGGACGGCCCCTTGGGGTGCGTCAGCTCCTCATACACGAGCCGCACAGCCTCGTTGGCCATGTCGTCGAGCGGCTGCCGGACCGTGGTGAGCGGCGGCGACAACGTCTCGCAGAGCAACGAGTCGTCGAACCCGACGACGGACAGATCATCGGGCACCCGCAGCCCCCGCTCGGTGGCCGCCTGATAGACCCCGGCAGCCTGAAGGTCGTTCCCCGCGAAGACGGCGGTGGGCGGGTCGTCGCGGTCGAGCAGCTCACCCCCGTAGGCCTTGCCGCTGCCGACGAGAAAGTCGCCGTAACGGGTGAGCGCCGGGTCGGAGTCGATGCCGAACGTGCGGTGCGCCGCCAGGTAGCCCTCGTACCGGTCGAGGGTGCACTGCGTGTCGAGGGGCCCGCCGATGAAGGCGATCCTGGTGTGGCCGAGCTCCAGCAGGTGGGTGGTGGCCATGACGCCGCCGAGCCAGTTGGTGGCGCCGACGGTGGACAGGCGGGGGTCGCGCTGGCCGACCGGGTCGAGCAGGACGAGCGGTACGTGCAGCAGCTCCTCCAGGGCGGCGATCTCGCGCTGGTCGGCCCGGGAGAGCACCAGGACGATGCCGTCGGTGTTGCGCTTGCGCACCATCCCGATCCAGCGCCGCAGGTCGAAGTCGGAGCGTGCGGAGGAGGTGACGACGAGGGAGAAGCCCCAGCGGGCCGCCGCCTTCTCGGCGCCGCTGATGAGCACCTGGGCCCAGGGGGAGCCGAGCCCGTCGATGAGCAGGTCGACGACGCCGACGCGGGGCGCGGTGGGCGGACGCGGGGCCTCGTAGCCGGAGGTTCTGACCGCTTGAAGAACTTTGTCCCTGGTGGCGGCTGAGACGTGTTTCTTGCCGCTCAGAACCTTGGACACCGTCGGCACCGAGACTCCGGCGGCCGCCGCGACGTCGGCCAGCGTGGCTCGAGGCACAGGACCTCCCGTGTGTGAAACTTTCGGAAAACCACCTGAAACTAGGCAACGCTTTCACCAGGCAAATTGGTGAGCAACCGCCATTTGATACGCGCTGTTGACAGGGCTGCGAGCAGGACCCTACCGTAACTGATCGGCAATGTCACGGTAATCTTTCGGAAAGTACAACAGAAACTTTCCGAGCCGGAAATGCATGAACGAGGGTGTATGCCAGCACGTGTTGAGCAGCCCGAACTCGCCGGACGCCGATCGCGGCGGGTCGAGGAGCTGCTGGCGGAGATGTCGCTCGACGAGAAGCTCGCGCAGCTCGTGGGCGTGTGGCTGAACGTCAATCGCGAGGAGGGCGTGGTCGCGCCGCTGCAGGACTCGATGCAGGGCGAGGACGTGCAGTTCGAGGCGTTCGCCAAGGACGGCGTCGGCCAGATCACCCGCCACTTCGGCACCAGGCCCGTCGATCCGGAGTGGGCCCGCACGGCGCTGGCCGGGCGGCAGCGCTGGCTGCGGGAGAACACGCGGCTGGGCATCCCCGCCCTCGCGCACGAGGAGTGCCTGACGGGGCTGGCGGCGTGGCGGGCCACGACGTATCCGGTGCCGCCGGCGTGGGGCGCCTCGTTCGATCCCGCCCTGGTGGAGGAGATGGGACGCAGGATCGGGGAGAGCATGCGCTCGCTCGGCGTGCACCAGGGCCTGGCGCCCGTCCTCGACGTGATCCGCGACCAGCGGTGGGGCCGGGTCGAGGAGTGCGTGTCCGAGGACCCGTACGAGGTCGCCACGATCTGCGCCGCCTACGTGCGCGGCGTGCAGTCCACGGGCGTGATCGCCACGCTGAAGCACTTCGTCGGCTACTCCAACTCCCGCGCGGGCCGCAACCTCGCCCCCGTGCACGCGGGCCCGCGCGAGGTGGCCGACACGCTGCTGTTCCCGTTCGAGGTCGCGGTACGCGACGCGGGAGCGGGCTCGGTGATGAACTCCTACGCCGAGATCGACGGCGTCCCGATCGCCGCCGACAGCCACTACCTGACCGAGGTCCTGCGTGACCGGTGGGGATTCGAGGGCACGGTCGTCGCCGACTACTTCGCGGTGGCGTTCCTGCACACCCTGCACGCGGTCGCCGAGGACGCCGGCGACGCCGCCGTCCAGGCGCTGACCGCGGGCATCGACGTGGAGCTGCCGACCGGCGTGACCTACCTGGAGCCGCTGCGCGAGGCGGTCGCCGACGGCCGGATCGAGGAGTCGCTGATCGACCGGGCGCTGCGCCGCGTGCTGCGGCAGAAGGCGGAGCTCGGGCTGCTGGACGACGACTACGACCCCGAGCCGTCCGGCCCCGTGGACCTCGACGACCCCGCCTCCCGGGACCTGGCGCGGCGGCTGGCCGAGGAGTCGGTCATCCTGCTCACCAACGACGGCGTGCTGCCCCTCGCGGGTGACCGGAGTGTCGCGGTCGTCGGGCCGAACGCCGACGACGTGGCCGCGCTGTTCGGCTGCTACTCCTTCGTCCAGCACGTGCTGCCGCACTTCCCCGGCGTCGAGACCGGCATCGCCGCCCCCACCCTGCTGGACGCGCTGCGCGCGGAGCTGCCCGGCGCGCGGATCAGCACGGCCAAGGGCACCGGCGTGGACGACGGCGACCGCGCGGGCATCCCCGCCGCCGCCCGCCTTGCCGCGGAGTCCGACGTGGCGATCCTGGTGCTGGGCGACCGTTCCGGGCTGTTCGGGCGGGGCACCTCGGGCGAGGGCTGCGACGCCGAGAGCCTCGACCTGCCGGGCGCGCAGCGGGAGCTGGCCGAGGCGGTGCTGGCCACCGGCACGCCGACCGTGGTGGTGCTGATGACAGGCCGCGCGTACGCCGTACCGTCGATCGTCGGGAAGGCGGCGGCGGTCGTGCAGGCGTACTTCCCCGGCGAGGAGGGCGCGGGCGCGATCGCCCGCGTGCTCAGCGGCGCCGTGAACCCGTCAGGACGGCTGCCGATGAGCATGCCGCGCGGCACCGCCGGCCAGCCCTACAGCTACCTGCACCCCAAGCTCGGCGGAGCCGGCTCGGTCAGCAACCTCGACCCCGCCCCCGTCCTGCCGTTCGGCCACGGCCTGAGCTACACCCGCTTCGAGTACGCCGGCCTCACCGCCGAGGCCGAGGTCGCCGCCGGGGCGCCGATCCGGTGCTCGGTGGTGGTGCGCAACGCCGGTGACCGGGCCGGCGCGGAGGTCGTCCAGGTGTACGCCGCCGACAGGATCGCGTCGGTCACCCGCCCGCTCGCCCAGCTCGTCGGGTACGCCCGCGTCGAGCTGGAGCCCGGCCGCGCCGCGAAGGTCACCTTCGACGTGCCCGCCAGGCTGCTGTCGTTCACCGGCAGGGACGGGCGGCGCGTGGTCGAGCCCGGCGAGGTGGGCCTGTCCGTGCGCCGCTCGGTCGCGGACGTGGTGGGCGAGCGGACGGTCACGCTGACCGGCCCCGTGTACGCGTTCAAGGGCTCCGAGCGCCGCCTGACGGGCGTCTCGATTGAAGATCACAACTAACGGGAGCAGTGACATGTCGCGGATGGAGAATTTCCGGCGCCGGGTGGGCGGTCTCGCGTTCGGCGGTGACTACAACCCCGAACAGTGGGACCCCGGGGTGTGGCGCGAGGACGTCCGCCTGATGCGCGAGGCCGGTGTGAACGCCGTCAGCCTGGGCGTGTTCGCGTGGGCCTCGCTGGAGCCCGAGCCGGGCACGTACGAGTTCGGCTGGATGGACGAGATCATGGATCTCCTCCACGAGAACGGCATCAGCGTCAACCTTGCCACCCCCACGGCCGCACCGCCCGTCTGGCTGACGCACCTGCACCCCGAGGTGTTCCCGATCAGGGAGGACGGCCACCCGTTCGGCTTCGGCAACCGCATGCAGTACGACCCGTCGTCGCCGATCTACCGCGAGTACGCGGCGCGGATCACCACGAAGCTCGCAGAACGCTACTCCTTCCACCCGGCGCTGGCGATGTGGCACATCAGCAACGAGTACGGCCCCACCTCCTACGGCCCGGCCGCCGCCGCGAACTTCCGCACCTGGCTCAAGCGCAGGTACGGCACCCTCGACCGGCTGAACGAGGCGTGGACGACCCGCTTCTGGGGCCAGGTCTACACCGACTGGGAGCAGGTGGACGTCCCGCACATCCCCCGCACCTGGATGAACCCGACACGCCGGCTCGACTTCAAGCGCTTCACCTCCGACGCGCTGCTGGAGTGCTACGTCGCCGAACGGGACATCGTGCGCTCCTTCCGCGACGACATCCCGGTCATGACCAACTTCATGCGCTTCTTCCGCCACGCCGACTACTGGAAGTGGGCGCCCGAGGAGGACGCCGCCGCGCTCGACATCTACCCCAACCCGGCCGACGCCGACTCCCACGTGTCGGCGGCGTTCAACTACGACCTGTTCCGCTCGCTCAAGGGCGGCCAGCCGTGGATGCTGATGGAGCAGTCGAGCAGCGCGGTCAGCCAGTGGCAGCTCAACATCGTCAAGGAGCCGGGGCGGATGCGGCTCGGCTCGCTGCAGGCGCTCTCGCGGGCGGCCGACTCGGTGATGTTCTTCCAGTGGCGGGCCAGCCGTGGGGGCCAGGAGCGCTTCCACTCGGCGATGCTGCCCCACTCCGGGCCCGACTCCCGCACGTTCAGGGAGATCACCGACCTGGGGCGGGAGGTCAAGCAGCTCGCGCCCGTCGCCGGCACGACCTCGCGCGCCGACATCGCGATCGTGTTCGACTGGGACGGCTGGTGGGGGCTGGAGGAGGTCTTCGGGCTGCCGCGCTCCGACTTCAGCTACACCGACACCGTCATGCGGCACTACACGCCGCTGTGGGAGCGGCACCACGCCGTGGACGTGGTCGGCCACGCCTCGCCGCTCGACGGGTACAAGGTGCTGATCGTGCCGAACGCGTACCTGATCGACGACGAGGCGGTCGCCCGCATCCACGAGTTCGCCGCGAACGGCGGCACCGTGATCATGTCGTTCTTCACCGGCGTCGTGGACGCCGACAACCGCGTCCGGCCGAACGGCTACCCCGGCGCGTTCCGCGAGCTGATCGGCGCCAAGATCGACGAGTACTGGCCGGCGCGGCCGCACGAGGAGTTCGGCGTGACGTTCGCCGACGGGCGGCGCGCCACGGCCACCTGGTGGCGCGACGACCTGCACCTGGAGACGGGCAAGGCGCTGGCCACGTACGCGGACGGGCTGCTGGAGGGCCGGGCCGCCGTCGTCGAGAACCGCTACGGCGCCGGGCGCGTCGTCTACTTCGCGACCCTGCTGGAGCAGGACGCCTTCGACGCCACGGTGGCGCAGGTCGTCGAGGAGGCGGGCGTGCGCTCGCGCTTCGAGGGCGTGCCCGCGCACGTGGAGTGCACGGTGCGCGGCGACGCGGCGCACGAGTACGTGTTCCTGCTCAACCACAGCGCCGAGGCGGGCGCGTCCGTCCCCGTGGGAGGGACGGGGACGGACCTGCTCACCGGGCAGCGGGTGGCGGGCGAGGTCAGGCTGGCGCCGCTGGGCGCCGCGGTCGTCCAGCTCGCCCGCTGACACCGCGGTTCACGCAAGCCGGGACAGGCTTCAAGGCAGCCGGGACAGGATGAACTCCTCGTAGCCGTCGGGCACGCGCGTGCCGCTGGACAGCATCCAGTGGACGCGGCCCGCGCCGGTGAGGGCGAGCGTCGCGCGGTACCCCAGCTCGACGTCCGCCCTCGCGAACCGGTCCGTGCCCGCCAGATAGGCGTCCAGCGGGTCGGTGAACGTGCTGAGCGCCAGCGCGGCCAGGTCGGCGCCGACCGGGCCGGCGCTCAGCGTGGCCCAGTCGAGCAGGACGGTGGCGCCGGCGGGGGTGGCGAGGATGTTGCCCGCGGAGAAGTCGCCGTGGGACAGGACCGTCGGGAGGCCTGCCAGGCGGGCCAGCAGGGCGTCCTTCCGGCGCCACAGCCGTTCGATGCGGGGGTCGGCGTCCACCGGGGTCCAGGTCGTGGCGCGCAGGCGTTGGAGGCAGCGGGGGGTTGTCAGGTGCGGGCCCCTGGGAAGCAGGCCGGAGGTGTAAGCGAGGGGCTCGCGGCGCCAGTACGCCCAGTGGCGGCGCCGGAGCTGCCGTGGATCGGCTCGGCGCGGCAGGTGAGAAGCTCGGCTCCCGTGCTGCCTTGCTGGAGAGCCGCGAGCACCTGCGGAGGCAGCAGGCGGGGAAGGCTGCTCACGGGCTCGTCCCCGGCGCACCACGGAGTGCCGCCGGGGTCGCGAGCCATGCGTCCACCTCGGCCCTGAGCCCCGCCTTCACCCCTTCCGGCGCGAACGACGCGTCGATCGACGCCCTGGCGAGCCCGGCCAGCTCCACGTCCCCGAAACCGAGAACCTCCCGCACCCGCAGGTACTCATCAGCCAGCGCCGTCTCCCCATCGGTGTTCAGGGTCACGACCAGCCCCGCGTCCCGCAGCCGTGGCAGCGGATGCTCAGCCAGCGAAGGCACCAGCCCCAGCAGCACGTTCGAGGAGGGACACACCTCCAGCGCCAGCCCGCGCTCCCGCACCTCCTCCACCAGCGCCGCGTCGTCGAGCACCCGGATGCCGTGCCCGAGCCGCTCGGTGTGCCCCACCTCGATCGCCTCCCGGATGCTCCCGGCCCCCGCCGCCTCCCCCGCGTGGTGCACCAGGTGCAGCCCGGCGTCCCTGGCCGCGTCGCACACCTTCGCGAACGGCGCCAGCGGGTGGCTCTCGTCCCCCGCCAGGCCGATGCCGATCACCCGCTCGTGCCGCAGCGCCAGCTCGTACGTCCGCCACATCCGCTCCACCGGCCGCCGCCTGGAGTGGTCGAGCAGCACCCGGCACTCGATCCCGTACCTGGCCTGCCCCTCGGCGAGCCCGTCGAGCACCGCCTCCAGCGGCATGTCCGGATCCCCGACGCGCTCCCCGTGCGAGGCGGCCGTGAACGTGACCTCGACGTACCGGGTGCCCTGGGCGGCCTCGTCGGCGCAGAACTCCACCGCGACCCGCCGGAAACGGTCGGCGGTGATCAGCAGCTCGCGCACCTTGGCCCGCTGGTCGGCGAACTCCCTGAAGGTGGTGAAGCCTCCCTCTGGCTCGGGCGGGCCGCCCCATTCGCGCACGGTGCGCGGGCGTACGGTGCTTTCCAGGTGAACGTGCAGGTGGGCCTTGGGCAACGACCGAACGTCTCTCACGTGCGTCCACCCTATGGGCCGTCCGAATCGCCCGCAGCCCAATATCGGGACGTACGGTCGCAGACGGGGCCCTTCGTGGAGGGAGCGCATCATGACAGTCGTTCTGGTTCACGGTGTGCCGGAGACGTCGGCCGTCTGGGATCCGCTGCGCGCGGTCCTGCGGCGGCAGGACGTACGCGCGCTGCGGCTGCCCGGCTTCGGCTGCCCGCGGCCCGGCGGCTTCGGCGCGACCAAGGAGGAGTACGTGGCCTGGCTGGCCGCCGAGCTGGAGTCGATGGGCGACGACGAGATCGACCTCGTCGGCCACGATTGGGGCGGCGGCCTGGTGGTCCGGCTGGTCAGCATCCAGCCCGAGCTCGTCCGCTCCTGGGTCACCGACGCCCCGGGCCTCGGCCATCCCGGCTTCCGCTGGCACGACCTGGCGCGGGTGTGGCAGACGCCGGAGGCCGGGGAGCAGTTCTTCGAACAGGCCGTGGCCATGCCGGTGGAGGCGCGGGCCGAGGCGTTCGCGGGGATGGGGGTGCCGCGGGAGCACGCGCTGGCGATGGTGCGCGATATGGACACGGTGATGGGCGGGTGCATCCTGGACCTCTACCGGTCGGCGACGCGGGTGGCCGAGGAGTGGTCGCCGGCGTTCACCGGCATTCCCGTGCCGGGGCTGGCGCTGGTGCCGTCGGAGGATCTGTACCTGGCGGCTGACGTGGCGCGGGCGAGCGCGGCCAGGGCGGGGGCGGCGGTGGCCGAGCTGCCGGGAGTGGGGCATTGGTGGATGTTGCAGGATCCGGCGGCGGGGGCGGCGAGGCTGGAGTCGTTCTGGGCAGAGGTGGGCAAGTAGGCGCGGGCCAGGCGGCCACCTTCGAACGGCGTCGGCGCCACAGGCCGGGCACCCGGCCCTCGCCACCCTCGCAACGGCTAGGCGGCCGGCCGCCTGGTGAGGCGGAGCTTGGACTGCTTGTGCGGCGACCGCTCCCAGTCCTCCATGAACTCCGCGTCGAACCCGTACGTCCCGGCCAGCGCGACCAGCGTCTCGGTGCGGTAGTAGAAGTCCTCCCGCAGCACCTGGTGCTCCGTGCCCTCGGTCCGGTCGAAGGTGAAGTCGAACCACCCGCCGGGCTTCATGACCCTGCCCACGTGGGCGAAGCACTCCTCGATCACGTCGAGCGGGGAGTGCGAGAAGACGCTGTGGGCGTGCACGACATCGAAGTGCTCGTCGGGCAGGAACGCCAGGCGCAGGTCGCGCACGGGGGTGAGGTAGGGCAGTTTGTCCGCCAGGTCGTGCTGGACGATCGTCTGCTGGGCGGCCATGAGGATGTCGGGCGAGATGTCGATGCCGTAGTAGTTGCCGGTGTGCAGGTAGCCGATGAACAGGTGGCCGGCCCGCAGGTTGCCGCAGCCGATCTCCAGCATCCGGCATTCGGGCTTGAGGCCGTGCTCCACCAGGTAGTCGAACTGCATGCGGCCCAGCGCCAGCCACCGCTTGTGGTTGTGCGAGCCGACGGCGCCCTCGGGGTCGCGGGCCGTGTCGGACCTCATGACGGCGCGGTAGTAGCCGATGTGGTCGCGCGTGCGCAGCCTGAACCACGTGTCGCGGGCCAGGCGCCGCAGGTGGGGGATGATCTTGTGTGGGTTCTTGATGGCGTACGTCGCTTGGTGGACGACGCTCGATCGGGAGCGGTTCACGTTTCGGAATCTAAGACAGGGGGGCGGGCTGCCATAGGGCCGTCGCGACACTCTTGATGGTCCGTTGGCGCAGCCTTTCTCTCGCAGGCGCGCCTCACACCGAGCCCACCCGGAGGCGCGCCACCCCAGACCGGCGTCCGGAGGCGCGCCGCCTCAGGTTCCCGTGCCCAGCTCAGGTTTCCGTACCCAGCTCAGGTGGTCGCGCCTAGCTCAGGTAGTCGCGCAACGCCAGCGACCTGGACGGATGCCGCAGCTTGGACATGGTCTTGGCCTCGATCTGCCGGATGCGCTCCCGCGTGACCCCGTAGACCCGCCCGATCTCGTCGAGCGTCATCGGCTTGCCGTCCATCAGCCCGTACCGCATGCTGATCACCCCGGCCTCCCGCTCGGAGAGCTGGTCGAGCAGCGACCGCAACTGCTGCTGGAGCAGGGTGAACGAGACCGCGTCGGCCGGTGAGACCGCCTCGGTGTCCTCGATGAGGTCGCCGAACTCGCTGTCGCCCTCCTCCCCCAGCGGCGTGTGCAGGGAGATCGGCTCGCGGCCGTACCCCTGGACCTCGATGACGCGGTCGACCTCCAGCTCGCTCTCCTTGGCGACCTCCTCGGGGGTGGGCTCGCGGCCGAGGTCGCTCTGCAGCCGCCGCTGCACCCGCGCGACCTTGTTGATCAGCTCCACCATGTGGACGGGGATGCGGATCGTGCGGGCCTGGTCGGCCATGGCGCGGGTGATGGCCTGCTTGATCCACCAGGTCGCGTACGTGGAGAACTTGTAGCCGAGCTGGTAGTCGAACTTCTCGATCGTGCGGATGAGCCCTAGGTTGCCCTCCTGGATGAGGTCCAGGAAGAGCATGCCGCGGCCGGTGTAGCGCTTGGCGATGGAGACCACGAGCCGCAGGTTGGCCTCCAGCATGCGGCGCTTGGCGCGGGTGCCGTCGTCGGCGATCCACTGCAGTTCGGCGCGCAGGTCGTCGGCGAGGCCCGCTTCGGTGTCGAGCCGTTCCCTGGCGAACAGCCCCGCTTCGATGCGCTTGGCCAGATCGATCTCCTGCTCGGCGGTGAGCAGGGGCACGCGGCCGATCTCCTTCAGGTAGGCCTTGACCGAGTCAGCGCCGACGGCCGTGCCGCCGTCGGCGACGGTGTCGTCCAGTTCGAGAACCTCTGCTGCTTGGGACAAAACTCTCTCCTCGCTCGCTTTGGATGATTGGACGGCGGCCTAAACTTAGGTCGCGCCTAACTTTAGGTGCCCTCAAGGAGAGGGTCAACCTAAAATAAGGTCGAACCTAAAAATTTGTGGAAGACTACGGCCATGAGCACCGACACCTTGGGGTTGAGGGAACAGAAGAAGCGAGAGACCAGGCAGGCCATCTCTGACCACGCTACCCAACTGTTCCTGGAACGTGGCTTCGACCGGACGACGATCGCCGACATCGCCACCGCGGCGCGGGTCGCCAAGATGACCGTCACCAACTACTTCCCGCGCAAGGAGGACCTGGCGCTCGACCACCACGAGGAGTTCGCGGCGGGCCTGGCGCGGACGGTCGCGAACCGCCCCGCCGGGGAGTCGGCGCTGGGGGCGGTGCGGCGGGCGTACCTGGCGGCGCTGGAGCGGCGCGATCCGGTCATCGGCTTCACCGGGCGGGAGTTCGCGCGGATGGTGGCCGAGAGCCCGACGCTGGTGGCGCGGCTGCGTGATCTGCACGACCAGCGCGAGGAGGGGCTGGCGCGGCAGCTCGCGCACGAGGAGCCGGGCGACCCGGTCGCCGCCCGGGCGGTGGCGGCGCAGCTCGCGGCGGCGGATCGGCTGCTGTTCCGGGAGTTGCAGGCGCGGATGCTGGCGGACGACGACCCACCAGGGGCAGGTGCGGACGCGCACGCGACGGACCGGGGCGCGCACGCGACCGCCGACGCGGCCGTGCGTGACGAACGCATCGCCGCCGAACTCGGCGAGTTCGCGCGCCGGGTCTTCGACCTCCTGGAGCCCGCCATCGGCGGTTACGCCGTCCGCTGACCACACCCCCTCACGAAAGCGCCGCACCACTCCTCGGCGCCGACCATACGACCTCCCCTTCCCCCGCCACCCCCGCGAACGCCATCAGCCGCGCCCCCTCGGCGGCCACCTCCGCCATCACCTCGCCGGACAGCGGCGCGAAGGGCTCGACCTTCAGCACGCCGTCCTTAAGGTCCCACATGCCACCGACAGTTCCGTCGACCAGGAAGGTGGGGTAGACGGCCGCCCCCACGCACACCGCCTTCCGCTGTTCGGCGGTCATCATCCGCCCGCGGTCCGCGAAGGCGACGATGAGGTTGTCGAACCAGGGCAGGAAGCGCACGGGCGCGGGCACGTCGGCGGAGGCGAGCGGCGCGTCGGCCAGGTCGAAGAGGACACGTCCGGAAATATCGTGGTAACGGCGGAGGCCGGGCATCGCCTCCATGACCGGGCGCAGCCGTGTCAGCCCCGACCACGCCTGCACGTCCATCACGCTCGCCGGCCCGTACGCCGCCAGATAGCGCGCCACCAGCCGCTCCACCGGCGGCGCCGGCTCCAGCGGCCGTCCCAGCCACTCCTCCGCCAGCGTGAACGGCGTGGGCCCGCCCTTCCCCCAGATCCCGTTCGGGTGCACGATCGGCAGCAGCGCCTGCGCCGAGAAGCCGAGCGCCGTGCCGTCGGTCCCGGGCCACCGCTCCCGCAGCAGGTCGCGCAGTTGCGGGCGGGTGAGCGTGCGCCCGGCCAGGTGCCCGCGCGCCAGCGTGGCCAGTTCCTCGACGTCCACCCCGCGCATCAGCCGCCCGAACGCCGCCTGCCGGGTACGCGAGAGGATGACCTGCATCAGCGGCCGGATCCAGACGTAGTCGTCGGCCAGCGTGAGGTGCTGCGTCCCGCGCAGCAGCGAGCCGCGCACCACGTGCCTGCTGTGCAGGAGCGAGGCCAGGTCGTCCTGGGTGAAGGAGGCCAGGCGGGTCCACAGGCCGAGGTACGGCGCGTCGATCTCCTGCCCCTGCACGGCCACCAGGCGCTCGACGGCCTGGGCGGCGGACAGCTCGGCGCGGTTCAGCAGCAGTTGCCGCTCCAGCGTGGTGCGGTTGAGCACGCGGAGGTCGAGCTCGCGGATCAGCGTCATACGGGCAGCGTATGAGTCATTGCGGCAAGTCTCCTTCCGCGTTGCGCAGCTCGTTCAGGGCGTCCCGCAGGTGCTCGGTCAGCTCCCAGGCGTCCGGCACCATCTGCCTGTCGGTGACGAGGCCGATGTCGAGGGAGCCGTCGTAGGAGAAGGCCGTGATGTTCAGCCCCCCGCTCACGTCCGTGATCACCGAGACGGGGTAGTGGCAGAGCAGCCGCGCGCCGCAGACGTACAGGGGGAACTGGGGGCCCGGCACGTTCGAGATGATCAGGTTGATCGGCGGCGCGGCCTGCCCCACCAGCGCGAACGCCGAGCGCGAGGCCAGCCCCATGAGCGCGGCGGGCATGGACTCGCTGAACTCGCGCAGCCACCGCGCGGGCGCCAGCGAGAACCTGTCCTTGATCCGGTGCATGGCGTGCCGCACGTGGTGCAGCCGCGCGACCGGGTCGGCGACGTGCACGGCCAGCGGCGCCGTCATGATCGCCACCTGGTTGCCCGGCCCCTCCTCGCCGGCGGCCCGCAGCGAGAACGGCACCCCGGCCACCAGCGGCGTCCTCGGCACCCCGCCGTGCGCGGCCAGCCACGTGCGCAGCCCGCCCGCGCACACGGCCATGACCACGTCGTTGACCGTCACCCCGAACGCCTTGCGCACCTGCTTGATCTCCTCCAGCGGCAGCGACGCGAACGCGAAGCGCCGGTGCCCGGACAGGGGCCCGCTGAACGGCGTCCTCGGCGCGGGCAGCGCGGGCAGCTCAGGCGCGCCGCCGCTGCCCGCCAGGCGGCGGGCGAACCCGGAGACGGCCGCCGCGCCGGGGATCCACGACACGACGGGGATCTCGTCCAGATGCGGCACGGCGTCGGCGGCGAACCGCACGGCGGCGGCCGGGTTGCCCGCCAGCCTGGTCAGGCCGCGCGCCACCATGGCCAGCGGCCCGGGCGGCGGCTCGTCCCGCTCGGGCGGGTACGTGGGCGGCGGCGCGGGTTCCGGCGTCAGGTCGAGCAGCGCGGCCAGCACGTCGGCGCCGCCGATGCCGTCCACGGCCGCGTGGTGGATCTTCGTGTAGAGGCCCATCCGGCCGCCGGACAGCCCGTGGATCAGGTAGATCTCCCACAGCGGCCGGCCGCGGTCGAGCCGCCGGGCGTGCAGCCGCGAGACCTGGTCGGCGAGCTGCCGGTCGTCGCCGGGCGGCGGCAGGCCGATCTCCCTGACGTGATAGTCGAGGTCGAGGTCGTCCTCCTGCACCCAGTACGGATGGTCGAGGCCGAGCGGCACGGTGGCCAGCCGCCGCCGTAACGCGGGCACGTACGGGAGCTTGCGTTCGAGCAGGCCTTGCAGGTCGGTCCGGTTCAGGTCGCCTTCCAGGACGGCCAGGCCGGCGATGTTGGCGATGTTGGTGGCGGTCTCGAAATGGAGGAACTGCGCGTCCAGGGCGGTCAGCTGTGGCATCGTCACACCTCCGCCACCGAACCTGTCAGACTGCGTCCACCGCTTCAAGGGTCAGCGAGGCGGCGTCGGGCTCGGCGAAGGCCAGCAACCGCAGGCCCTCCTCCTCCAGCAGGCTCAGATCGGTCTCACCGAACGGGCTGACCAGCAGCCTCGCCTTCTTGCCCGAGCGCTTGATCTGCCAGGTGCCGGCCGCGAAGCCGTCCACCAGGTAGACGGCCCTGACGCGGAGGTTCTTGGTGGCGACGAAGCCCTTGTGCTCGTCGGCGAGGACGCGGGTGCGGTCGGCGTGGCCGAGGATCAGGGTGTCGAAGTCGGGCAGGAAGCGTACGGGGGCGGGCACGTCGCCGTCCGGCCGGGGCGCGCCCGGAAGGTCGAACAGCTCGCGCCCGGTGAAGTCCTTGACCCGTTCCAGGTCCATGCCGGTCATGATCGGGCGCAGGCCGCGCAGCCCCGACCAGGTCTGCACGTCGGCGGGGGTGGCGGGGCCGAACGCGGCCAGGTAACGCTCGATCAGCGCGGGCACGCCGGCGGGGGCCTGCGGGGCCGCGGGAAGGCCGAAGGACGGGTCGCGCGGGTAGCTCCACCGGTCGTCGGTGGGCTCGATGACCAGCGGGGTCAGCATGCGCACGGCGTACCCGAGCGCCCGGTCGTACCCTCCGGGGAACTCCTCCAGCAGCCGCGGCCGCAGCTCGTTGAACGTCATCGGCCCCGCCGCCAGCAGCCGTTGCGCGGCGGCGGAGACGGCCTCGAAGTCGACGCCGTCGAAGCGGCGCGCGGCGGCCTCCAGCACCGGCGCGACCACCGGCCGGAACGCCGCGAAGTCGGCGGCCGTCACGAGGTGCAGCGTGGCCCGCCACAGGGTGGCGCGCACCAGCGTGCGCGCGTGCAGCGCCGCGTGCAGGTCGTCGCGCTCGAACCCGGCCAGCCGCGACCACACCCCCAGGTACGGCGGGCGCGGCTCCTGCGCCTGGAGCCCGGCGAGCCGGTGCACCACGTCCGCCACGTCGCCCTCGTGACGGGAGAGCAGATGCTGGCGGGCCAGGGTGGCACGGTTGAGGTCGCGAAGGCTGAGCATCTACATATCATGCCCTTCCCCATCAAAGAGGTACGTGCCACGTACCCCGCCCTGTCCGACGGCTACGCCTACCTCGACGGCGCGGCCGGCACGCAGACCCCCCGCCCTGTGATCGACGCCATCGCCACCGCCTACCGGACGGGGATCGGCAACGTCGGCGGCGCCTTCCCTGCCAGCCACCGCTCCGACGCCATCGTGGCCGCCTGCCGCGCCGCCGTGGCCGACCTGGTCGGCGGGCACCCCGACGGGGTGATACTCGGCCCGAACATGACGACCCTGACCTACCGCCTGTGCAGGGCGCTGGCGGGCCCCGGCGACGAGGTGGTGCTCTCCCGGCTGGACCACGACGCCAACGTGCGCCCGTGGACGCAGACCGGCGCCACCGTGCGCTGGGCCGAGGTGGACCCGGTCACCGGCGAGCTGCCCGTCGAGCAGTACGCCGAGCTGATCAACGAGCGGACGCGGGTCGTCGCGGTCACGGCGGCGAGCAACATTCTCGGCACCCGCCCCGACGTGCCCGCCATCGCCGGGCTGGCGCACCGGGCGGGCGCGCTGATGTACGTGGACGGCGTGCACGCCACCCCGCACGGCCCCGTGGACATGCGCGCGCTGGGCGCCGACTTCTACGCCACCAGCGCCTACAAGTGGTCGGGCCCGCACATCGGCGCGGTGATCGCCGACCCGGCGCTGCTGGAGACGGTCAGGCCCGACAAGCTGGCCTCCTCCCCCGACACGGTGCCGCACCGGTTCGAGACGGGTACGCTGCCGTTCGCCGACCTCGACGGGGTGACCGCCGCCGTCGATCACCTGGCCGCCATGGTGCCGGGCACGGGCAACCGCCGCGAGCGGCTGCTGACCTCGATGGCCGCCGCGGAGGAGCACGAGCTGGCGCTGTTCGCGGCCCTGGTCGAGGGGCTGGAGACGATGCCGCACGTGACGGTGTACGGCAAGCCGGCCAGGCGCACCGCCACCGCGTACTTCAACGTGGCCGGCCACACTCCGCGCCAGGTGGCCGAGCACCTGGGCAGGCTGCGGGTCAACGTGTGGAACGGCCACAGCTACGCCTGGGAGCTGACGGCCGCGCTGGGCATCCGCGACACGGGCGGCGCGGTGCGCGCGGGGCTGGTGCACTACAACGACCGCTCGGACGTGGACCGCCTCCTGGAGGGGGTGGCCGGCCTGGCGTGAGGCGCCGGGTGTGCATGATGCACGGTGAGGCCGTGCCGGCTGTGGGATGTCACCACTGACACCCGCTTGACCAGCGCCTATGGTGGGCGGCTAAGCAACACCCCCGCCTGCGAAGGAGCCCGGCATGGCCTCAGCCGTCGGTGTCGACGATTACGCGCTCACCAGGGTCCCCCAGAGCGCCCGCTACTCCTGGTGGTCGGTCGCCGTGCAACGGTTCGGCCAGGTCTCCGCGTTGAGCCAGTTCCTGCTCGGCGCCACGCTCGGCTTCGGGATGGGGTTTTGGGAGGCGTTCCTGGCGCTGACCCTGGGCGCCGTCATCCTGGAGGTGGTGGCGGTCTTCGTCGGCATCATCGGGATGCGGGAGGGGCTGTCCACGTCCATGCTGGCCCGGTGGACGGGGTTCGGCCGGTCCGGGTCGGCGCTGATCGGGCTGGCGATCGGGATCAGCCTGGTGGGCTGGTTCGGCATCCAGTCGGCGGTCTCCGCGCAGGGGCTGGCCGCCCTGGTGGGCGGGCTGCCCGAGTGGGGCTGGTCGCTGGTGTTCGGGCTGGTGGTGACCTCGATCGTGCTGTGGGGGTTCGGCTCCATGGCGTGGACGGCGTACGTCACGGTGCCCGCGTTCCTGGTCCTGGTCGGCTGGTCGATCATCAGCGAGCTGTCCCGGCACGACGTGGGCGCGCTGATCGCCTCGGCGCCGCCGGGGCCGCAGCTCAGCCTGCTGGAGGGCACGACGCTGGTCGCGGGCGGGTTCATCGTGGGCTCGATCATCACGCCTGACATGACCCGGTTCAACCGCAGCGTCGCCGACGTGGTCAAGCAGACGGTGCTCGGCGTGACGCTCGGCGAGTACGTCATCGGCATGGCGGGCGTGCTGCTCGCGCACGCCGTCGGCACCAGCGAGATCACCACCATCGTCACCTCGTCGGTCGGCTGGGTCGGCATCCTGGTGATCGTCGCCGGCACCATCAAGATCAACGACTGGAACCTGTACTCCTCCGGCCTCGGCCTGGTGAACTTCGTCGGCACCGTCTTCGGCAGGCGCGTGCACCGGGGCGTGGCCACGGCGCTGATCGGCGTCGTGGGCAGCGTGCTGGCCGCGGCCGGCATCCTGGGCGCGTTCACCGAGTTCCTGACGCTGCTCGGCGTGGCGTTCCCGCCGATCGCCGGGATCATGGTGGCCGAGTACTTCGTGGTGCGGCGCTGGCGCGGCGACCTGGAGGCCGCCAGGGCGCGCGGCGAGCTGCCGGAGCAGGCTCCGGCCTGGGTGCCGGCCACGCTGGTGATCTGGCTGGTGGCGGCCCTGGTGGGCAGGTTCGCGGAGGTCGGGCTCGGCAGCATCAACTCGCTGGTCGTGGCGTTCGTGCTCTACGTGGTGGCCGGGAAGCTGGGGCTGGTGCGGGGCGTGGGGGCCGGCCGTACCGAGCAGGTGCGGGTCTGAGACAAGTGAGGGGAAATCACGTGCGTATCGGTATCGACGTGGGCGGCACCAACACCGACGCCGTCCTCCTGGACGGGCGGCAGGTGCTCGCCGCCGTCAAGACCAGCACCACCGCCGACGTCACGTCCGGCATCGTGGCCGCCATCGCGGGGCTGCAGGAGCAGCGGCCGTTCGACCCCGCGGACGTGCGGGCGGTGATGATCGGCACGACGCACTTCATCAACGCCCTGGTCGAGGCGCGCAGGCTGGCGCCCACGGCGGCGCTGCGGCTGAGCCTGCCCGCAGGGGCGTCGCTGCCGCCGATGGTGGACTGGCCGGGACGGCTCATCGAGGCGGTGTCCGGGCGCGGTTACCTGGTGCACGGCGGTCACGAGTTCGACGGCAGGCACATCGCCGAGCTGGACGAGGCCGAGGTGCGCAAGGCCGCGGCCGACATGGGCCGGGCCGGGGTGCGCAGCGTCGCGATCACGTCGGTGTTCTCGCCGGTCAACGCCGAGTTCGAGGCGCGCGCCGCGGAGATCGTCGCCGCCGAGCTGCCGGACGCGGCGATCTCGCTGTCGTCCGAGATCGGCCGGATCGGCCTGCTGGAGCGGGAGAACGCCACCATCATCAACGCGGCGCTGCGCGAGCTGGCCGCGCACATCGTGGACGGCCTGGCCTCCTCGGTCACCGGGGCGGGCATCACCGCGCCGCTTTACCTGAGCCAGAACGACGGCACGCTCATGGACGTGGACTTCGCCCGCCGCTACCCGGTGGCCACGTTCGCCTCGGGCCCCACGAACTCCATGCGCGGCGCCGCCGTCCTGTCGGGGCTCGACACCTGCGCGGTGGTGGACGTGGGCGGCACCACCAGCGACGTGGGCGTGCTGCGGCACGGCTTCCCGCGCGAGGCCACCACCGACGTGACCGTGGCCGGGATCCGTACGAACTTCCGCATGCCGGACGTGTTGTCCATCGGCATCGGCGGCGGCAGCCGGGTCCGCGACGGAGCCGTGGGCCCCGACTCCGTCGGCTACGAGCTGACCTCCAAGGCGCTGGTGTTCGGCGGCGGCACGCTGACCGCCACCGACATCGCTGTGGCGGCGGGCCGGGCCGAGATCGGCGACCCCTCCCTCGTCGCGCACCTGGACAAGGGCCTGGTCGAGGCGGCGCTGCGGCGCATCGCGGACGACGTCGCCGACGTGGTGGAGCGCATGCGCACCTCCGCCGAGCCGCTGCCCGTCGTGGCCGTCGGCGGCGGCTCGGTGCTGCTGCCGGACGAGCTGGCCGGCGCGGGCGAGGTGCGGCGGCCCGAGCACTACGCCGTGGCCAACGCGATCGGCGCGGCCATCGCCCAGATCGGCGGCGAGGTGGACCGCGTGTACGCCGTGGAGCCCGGCCGCCGCGACGCCGTCGTGGACGCCGCCAAGCAGGAGGCCGTGGACCGGGCCGTGGCGGCCGGCGCGTCGCCCTCGACGGTGCAGATCGTGGACTTCGACGAGGTGCCGATCCCGTACCTGCCGGGCAACGCCACCCGGATCAGGGCCAAGGCCGTGGGCGAACTCCAGCTCACCGACGCGAAGGGACGCTGACACATGCGCGAGATCACCCTGTCGGACCTGGACGACATCGCGACCGGCGCGGCCGTCCTCGGCACGGGCGGCGGCGGCGACCCGCACATCGGCCGCCTGCTGGCCGCCTCCGCCGTGCGCGAGTACGGCCCGGTGAAGCTCTGCTCCCTGGACGAGCTGCCCGCCGACGCGGCCCTCGTGCAGGTGGCCATGATGGGCGCGCCCACCGTCATGGTGGAGAAGCTGCCCTCGATCGACCAGGTCTCCGCCGCGGCGGGCGCGCTGAGCGGCTACCTCGGCAGCGGCCTGACCCACGTCGCCTGCGCCGAGGCGGGCGGCGTCAACTCGCTCATCCCGGTGGTCGCGGCGGCCCAGCTCGGGCTGCCGCTGGTGGACGCCGACGGCATGGGGCGGGCCTTCCCGGAGATCCAGATGGTCCTGCCCACCCTGTACGGGGTGCGCGCCACGCCGATGGCCATCGCCGACGAGAAGGGCAACCGCGCCGTCCTGGACACCGTGGACAACCACTGGGCCGAACGCCTGGCCCGCTCGGCGACCATCGACATGGGCTGCTCGGCGATGATCAGCTCGTACGCGATGACGGGCGGCCAGGCCCGCGAGTCGCTCGTGCCGGGCACCCTCAGCCTCTGCGCCGAGCTGGGCGCGCTGGTGCGCGAGTCGCGGGCCGCGCACGCCGATCCCGTGGCCGCCGTGGTCGCGAGGCTGGGCGGCGCGACGCTGTTCACCGGCAAGGTGACCGACGTCGAGCGCCGCACCGTGACCGGCTTCGCCCGGGGCACCGCGACGCTGTCGGGCCTGGACGGCGACGCGGGCGGCGAGCTGACGCTGCGCTTCCAGAACGAGTACCTGGTGGCCGAGGTGGACGGCCGGGTGCGGGCGACCGTACCGGATCTGATCTGCACCCTGGACCGGGAGAGCGGCGAGGCCGTCACCACCGAGGCGCTGCGGTTCGGGCAGCGCGTGACGGTCATCGCCGCGCCCGCCGACCCGCGCTGGCACACGCCGGAGGGCCTGGCGCTGGCCGGGCCGCGGTACTTCGGCTACGACCTCGACCCCGTGAGGGCGGCCGGATGAGCTGGGAGCTGACCGAGGCGGACCTGCCGGACCTGGCCAGGGGCGCCGCCGTGCTGGGCACGGGCGGCGGCGGCGACCCGTACGTCGGCCAGTTGCTGGTGCGCGAGGCCGTCCGCGAGCACGGCCCGATCACCGTGCTGGACCCGTCCGACCTGGACGACGACACGCTGGTCATCCCGACCGCCCAGATGGGCGCGCCGACGGTGGTGCACGAGAAGCTGCCGCGCGGCACCGAGCCGGTCGCCGCGCTGCGCGCGCTGGAGTCGCACCTGGGCAGGAAGGCCGGCGCGACGATGCCGATCGAGTGCGGCGGCATCAACTCGATGATCCCGCTGGTGGTGGCCGCCAGGACCGGCCTTCCGGTCGTGGACGCCGACGGCATGGGACGCGCCTTTCCCGAGCTGCAGATGGAGACGTTCGCGGTGTACGGGGTGCCGGGCTCGCCGATGGCCGTGGCGGGGGAGCGCGGCGAGACCGCGATCATCGACACCGGCGCGGACAACGCGCGCATGGAGTGGCTGGCGCGCGGCGTCACCGTCCGCCTGGGCGGCGTGGCGCACATCGCCGAGTACGCGATGACCGGAGCGCAGGTCAAGCGGACGGCGGTGCCGCGTACGCTGTCACTGGCCCGCACGGTGGGCCGCACGCTGAGGCAGGCCAGGGAACGCGCGGCCGACCCCGTCGCGGCGCTGGCCGAGGCGCTGCGCGACACCCTGTACGGGCACCTGCGGGTGCTGTTCAGCGGCAAGGTCACCGACGTCGAGCGGCGCACCGAGGCGGGCTTCGCGCGGGGCAGGGCGGCGGCGGTGTCGTTCGACGGGCGGCACGAGCTGGAGCTGATGTTCCAGAACGAGCACCTGGTCGCGCTGGTGGACGGCGAGCCGCGCTGCATCGTCCCCGACCTGGTGTGCGTGCTGGAGTCGGAGCAGGCCGAGCCGATCACCACCGAGAGCCTGCGTTACGGCCAGCGGATCACGGTCGTGGGCATCTCCACGCCCGCCCTCATGCGCACCCCTGAGGCGCTCGCGGTGTTCGGGCCCGCCGCGTTCGGCCTGCCGTACCCGTTCAGGCCCGTGGAGGAGGTCGCGTGAACGGCGGCGGGTCGCTGTACGGTGGGCACACCTCAAGATCGAAAGGTGTGCCGTGACAACCCCCCTCACCGCGTTACTGCTGGTCTCGTTACTCACCGCGCCGTCCGCCGCCGCCCTGCCCGCGTGCCCGCAGATCTTCGGGCACGGCGGCTACCCGACCGGCGCCAACGCCTGGGAACGCGACCAGATCCGCCAGCCCAACAACCCCACGGCCATCCGCCAGTACAAGGCCTGGGGCTCGGCGGGCGTCGAGGCCGACCTGCAGCTCACCAGGGACGGCACCAAGGGCGTCATGTGGCACAACACCTCCACCTGGGGGCTGACCGGCACGAAGAAGAACATCACCGAGATCTGGTGGGCCACGGGCGACACGAAGCTTCAGGGCCGCACCATCACCCGCGGCCCGTTCCAGGGCGAGAAGGTCCACACCTTCCGCGAGTGGCTTGCCGCGATGCGGTCGGCCGGCCTGGTCGGCCTGGTGGAGATCAAGCCCGAGGCCCGGCAGTCGCTGTTCAGCACGAACGCCACGATCAAGGCGCGGGCCTGGGCCGAGGTGCTCGACCCCGTCAAGGAGAACATCGGGTCGCAGGAGATCATCCTGTATTCCCACGACAGCGGGATCGCCGCCGAGCTGCGCAGCCGGGTGACGGCCGCGGGCCTGACGCGGGTGCTGAGCGGCGGCCCGATCTGGCCCGACGTCACCAAGTGGGAGGAGCCGCCGCCCTCGTGGACGCTGAACGAGGCCGCGTGGAAGACGGCCCTGCAGAGCGGCGCCAGACGGATCGCCACCGACTACCCGGCCCAGCTCCGCAACTGGCTCGTGGGCAAGTGCCAGTGAGCGTGCGCGACCACCCCCTCAGCTGACCCCGGCACGGGCCGCCGCCAGCGCCGCCGCGGCGGCCCGGTCCGCGGCGGCCTCGTCGAGCGGCTCCCCCGTGTTGACCAGGGCGTAGTACAGGGGCGCGGAGACGGCGGCGATCACCCGGGCCGGATCCGTGCCCGCCGGCAGTTCGCCGCGCTCGATCGCGTCGGTGACGCAGCCCGACCACTCCTCGATGCGCACGGCGTAGAAGCGGTGCAGCGCCCGCGCGGCCTCCTCGTCGCAGAGCGAGGCGGCGATCAGCGCCTTGAACAGGCGCCCCTGCCGGGGATCGGTCAGCGTCCTGACGACCAGGCGGGCGTTGTCACGCAGGTCCTCCCCCACGTCGCCGTTGCGGGCGCGCGGCAGCGAGGTCTCCGCCATGTTGTTGAGCAGGTCGGCGGCGAGCGCGCCCGGCGTGCCCCAGCGGCGGTAGACGGTGGTCTTCCCGACTCCCGCGAGGCGGGCGACGTCGCCGAGGTCGATGGCCTCGAACCCCTTCTCGGCCAGGGTGTCGCCGGCGGCCCGCAGGACCGCCTCGCGGACGCGGGCGGTGCGCCCGCCTGGACGGACGGCTCCGGGCTGTGGGTCGGCGGTCATGACAGAACTCCTTATCGGGACACCGGTTCCCTTTAGACGGCTTATGGTGCTACTGTTCCCCCATCTTAACGGAACCAAAGACCCGTTTACAGAGGAAGCGCCGCCATGACCACTACCGCCCCCTTGCCGCCACCTGCCCTTTCCGACCACCTGACCGGCCGGTTGAAAGTCACCCTCGCGGTGCTCCTGGTCGCCCAGTTCATGCTGGCCGTCGACTTCTCGATCCTCAACGTGGCCCTGCCCGCCATCGGCGACGACCTCGGCTTCACGCTGGCCGGCCTGCAGTGGGTCGCCACCGCCTTCGCCCTGTTCGCGGCCGGTTTCACCCTCTTGTTCGGCCGCGTCGGCGACCTGATCGGCCGCAAGCGCATCTTCCTCGGCAGCCTGGCGCTGCTCGGCGTGGCCTCGCTCGTCGGCGGCCTGGCTCCGACCCCGGAGTTGCTCATCGCGGCCCGCGTCGCCCAGGGCCTCGCGACGGCCGCCGCCACGCCCGCCGGGCTGGCCCTGCTCACCACGTCCTTCCCCGAAGGGCCGCTGCGGCGCAAGGCGCTGGGGCTCAACGGCGCCCTCATGTCCGCCGGGTTCACCGCCGGAGCCGTCCTCGGCAGCAGATCGGCATCACGATGGGGACGCCGATCATGTCCGCGATCGCCGCCGCGGCCACGGGAGGGGTGGTCTCCGCGGGGGCGATCCTGCACGGGGTCACCGTCGCCATCGCGGCCAACACCGTCCTTGTCCTGGTGGGGGTGCTGATCGCCGCGATCTTCCTGCGGGGACGGCGAGTCGGGTAGCCCGCGACACCTCCGCGTCTCAAACTTGAACTACTCCAGATTGTGGCTGTATGTTGGCACCATGGCGTCTGACCTCGAGGCGCAGTTGCGATCGGTCTCGTTACGAGTGACCCGGCCGCGGCTGGCCGTGCTCGCCGCGCTGCGCGACCACGCGCACATCGACACCGACACGGTGATCGCCCTGGTACGAGCGGAGCTCCCCAGGGTCTCCCACCAGGCGGTGTACGACGTGCTGCGCGCGCTGACCAGCGCGGGCCTGGTGCGGCGCATCGAGCCCGCCGGCGCGACCGCCCGTTACGAGTCCCGAGTAGGAGACAACCACCACCATGTCGTGTGCCGTTCCTGCGGTGCGATCGCGGACGTCGACTGCACCGTCGGCCACGCCCCTTGTCTCACCCCCTCGGACGACCAGGGCTTCCTGGTCGACGAGGCGGAGGTGGTCTTCTGGGGCACCTGCCCCGACTGCGCGAACAGACGCGGTGCCCAATGAATTGGCAGTTCGGAAGGAAATAAATGAGCGACACCCAGGACAACGCCCCCTCGAGCGCGCAGGGCGTGGATCAGAAGGCGGCGGCCGGCTGCCCGGTCGCGCATGACTCCGTGACCGCGCACGGCAGCGAGAGCGAGAACCCCGCCATCGACTCGCCGGAGCCCAGGCGGAGCGGCCGTCCCCGGACGAACCGGGACTGGTGGCCCAACCAGCTCGACCTCTCGGTGCTGCGTGCGCACTCGTCCAAGAGCAACCCCCTGGCGGAGGGCTTCAGCTACGCCAAGGAGTTCGAGAAGCTCGACGTCGAGGCGCTCAAGCAGGACATCGCCGAGGTGCTCACCACCTCGCAGGACTGGTGGCCGGCCGACTTCGGCCACTACGGCGGCCTGATGATCCGCATGAGCTGGCACGCCGCGGGCACCTACCGCATCCACGACGGGCGTGGCGGCGCCGGTGACGGCGGGCAGCGCTTCGCGCCGCTCAACAGCTGGCCCGACAACGCCAACCTCGACAAGGCCCGCCGGCTGCTGTGGCCGGTCAAGCAGAAGTACGGGCAGCAGATCTCGTGGGCCGACCTGCTCGTGCTCGCGGGCAACGTCGCCCTGGAGTCGATGGGCTTCAAGACCTTCGGCTTCGGCTTCGGCCGCGAGGACGTCTGGGAGCCCGAGGAGATCTTCTGGGGCCCCGAGGACGCCTGGCTCGGCGACGAGCGCTACGTCTCGGAGTCGGCGATGGTGCCGGACGTCGGCGCGACGGAGATGGGCCTCATCTACGTCAACCCGGAGGGCCCCCGCGGCAACGCGGACCCGGCCGCCGCGGCGCACTTCATCCGTGAGACGTTCGGCCGGATGGCGATGAACGACGAGGAGACCGTCGCCCTCATCGCCGGCGGCCACACGTTCGGCAAGACCCACGGCGCCGGCACCGCCGACGACCACGTGGGCCCCGAGCCCGAGGCCGCGCCGCTGGAGGCGCAGGGCCTGGGTTGGCTGAGCAGCCACGGCAGCGGCAAGGCCGGCGACACGATCACCAGCGGTCTCGAGGTGACGTGGACCGACGTGCCGACGCAGTGGAGCAACCGCTTCTTCGAGATCCTCTTCGGCTACGAGTGGGAGCTCACCACGAGCCCCGGCGGCGCCAAGCAGTGGGTCGCCAAGGACGCCGAGCCGATCATCCCGGACGCCCACGACCCGTCGAAGAAGCACCTGCCGACGATGCTCACGACCGACCTGTCGCTGCGCGTCGACCCGATCTACCGGGAGATCTCCCTCCGGTTCCGCGACAACCCCGACGAGTTCGCGCTGGCCTTCGCCAAGGCCTGGTACAAGCTGCTGCACCGCGACATGGGCCCGGTCAGCCGCTTCCTCGGCCCGTGGGTGGCCGAGCCCCAGCTCTGGCAGGACCCGGTGCCGGCCGTCGACCACGAGCTGGTGAGCGAGGCCGACGTCGCCGCGCTGAAGGCGCGCGTGCTGGACTCCGGGCTGAGCGTCGCCCAGCTCGTCTCCACCGCGTGGGCCTCGGCCGCGAGCTTCCGCTCCACCGACAAGCGCGGCGGCGCCAACGGCGCCCGCATCCGGCTGGAGCCGCAGCGGAGCTGGGAGGTCAACCAGCCCGAGCAGCTCTCCACGGTCCTGGACGCCCTGGAGGGCATCCAGCGGGAGTTCAACGAGGCCGGCGGCGCGAAGATCTCGCTCGCCGACCTGATCGTGCTGGCCGGCTCCGCTGCCGTGGAGAAGGCGGCGGCCGACGCCGGCGTGAAGGTGACGGTGCCGTTCCACCCGGGCCGCACCGACGCCACCCAGGAGCAGACCGACGTCGAGTCGTTCAAGGTCCTGGAGCCGCGCGCCGACGGGTTCCGCAACTACCTGCGCCCCGGCGAGAAGACGCAGCCCGAGGTGCTGCTGATCGACCGCGCGTACATGCTGAACCTGACCCCGCCGGAGATGACCGTCCTGCTCGGCGGCCTGCGCTCCCTCGGGGCCAACGCCGGCGGCAGCGCGCACGGCGTGCTCACCGACCGGCCCGGCGTGCTCTCCAACGACTTCTTCGCCAACCTGCTCTCCCCGGGCACCCGGTGGAAGGCGTCGCAGTCCGAGGAGCACGTGTACGAGATCCGCGACCTGGCCACCGACCAGGTGAAGTGGACCGCCACCGCGGTCGACCTGATCTTCGGCTCCAACTCCCAGCTGCGTGCCCTCGCCGAGGTCTACGCCAGCCGGGACGCCGCTGAGAAGTTCGTCGGCGACTTCGTGGCGGCCTGGACCAAGGTCATGGACCTCGACCGGTTCGACCTCGCCTGATCCGTCCGCAAGAAACGCCGAGCCCGGCCGAGCCTCGCGCCCGGCCGGGCTCGCGCGCGTCCGGGTTCGGGCGCGTCCGGGTTCGGGCGCGTCCGGGTTCGGGCGCGTGGGCGGGCGCGTTGACGCCGGGTATGCGGCTCGTATAGCCGGTGCCGTCATCCTGACCAGATGACACGCAGGACGAGGGGCCGCGGCCACCGACGGCCCGCATTTCTGTCTTCCTCTGGTCGTATAGTGAGATCACGCGCGGTCCGGGATGATCAAAGGGAGCCATGGCCAAGGTCGGAATCAGCGATGTCGCCGCCCGTGCCGGGGTCAGCGAAGCGACCGTCAGCCGCGTGCTCAACCGGAGGGGTGTGGTCGCCGCCACCACGCGGCGGGCCGTGGAGGACGCCCTGCGCGAGCTGGGATACGACCGGGGCGGCCAGAGCCAGCTCGTCATCGTCCTGACTCCCGGCCTGGCGCAGCCGTTCTTCGGGCGGCTCTGCGAGCTGATCGAGTCCGCGCTCGCTCCGCAGGGGTTCAAGGCCGTCGTGTGCTCCACGACGGTGGGCGGCCTCCAGGAGATCGACTTCATCACCTCGATGATGGACGTCGGCATCGCCGGAGCGGTCTTCGCCTCGGCCAGCAACACGCTGGACGGCGCCGATCCGGGCCCGTACCGGCTGCTGCAGGAGCGGCAGATCCCGTTCGTCTCGATGAACGGGGCGATCGAGGGCATCTCCGCGCCCAGTTTCTCCACCAACGACAAGGTGGCCGCGGCGCTGGCCGTCGAGCACCTGTGGGGTCTCGGCCACCGGCAGATCGGCATGATCGTCGGCCCGGTGGGCAACCGGCCGAGCGAGCGGCGGCTGGAAGGCTTCGTCGAGTCGATGACCGCGCTGGGCGTGGCCGATCCGCACCGCCACGTCGTGCGCCAGGTGTACAGCGTCGAGGGCGGCATGTCCGCGGCGGAGACCCTGCTCGACCAGGGGGTGAGCGCCATCGTCGCGGCGAGCGACTACATGGCGCTGGGCGCGATCCGCACGGCGGGCAGGCGCGGCCTGTCGGTGCCCGGCGACGTCTCGGTGGTCGGCTACGACGACCACCAGCTCATGGGGTTCGTGGAGCCGCCGCTGACGACGGTCCGCCAGCCGATCGAGCGCATCTCGCAGGCCATCTCGGCGACGATGGTGCATCTGGTGAACCGGCGGCCGGTGCCGTCGGGTGAGCTGATGTTCGACCCGGAGCTGATCGTCCGGCGTTCGACGGCCGCTCCGCGCGCCTGACGTCCTGCTGACGTATTTCTGCAAGGACACGACACAACCGTTTCCTGCTCTTAAGCATGTCCGCGCGCTTCTGCGGTGCAAGTTTATTGACGTGCCATTGACGGGTTTGAAGCAGCTATGTAACACTCGCTCCTCATGACGAACAAGTCGCCATCTGCGGCTTCTCCCGGTCAGCAGCATCCAGCCACGCACGTTCATCTCGATTCGAGCATGACGGATCTTGTCGATTCTTTCATCTGGGCGTCAAAGCGCTCGCTGGAGTGTGTCCAGACCGGGCGGGACGCCGCCTTCCTGCCCAGCTACTGGGCGGCGATGACGGACCGGCCGATGTTCTACTCCAGGGACCTCGCTCACCAGCTGCTCGGCGCCCACCTCCTCGGGCTGGACGCCGAGAACCTGGCGATGCTGCGGCACTTCGCCGCCTCGGCGACCGAGGAGCGCGGCTGGTACCCGCTGTGGGCGTTCGCGTTCGACGGCACCCCCGCCGCGATCGACTACCGCTCCGACGACGACTTCGTCCGCGAGGTCCCCGCACCGTTCGAGCTGGTGGAGAAGGCGGTCGAGCAGTACCGCTGGACGGGCGACGAGCGGTTCCTGCTCGATCCGGCGATCGCCCGGTTCCTGCGCACCACGATGACCTCGTTCGTCGAGCTGCACGACCCGCTCGGGACGGGCGTCGCCGGCGAGCGCGGCACCGGCGACATCTTCGCCGGCACGGCCACCTACAACGAGGTGGAACGGCCGCCGTACCTGCGGGTCGCCGCCGACGGGATCGCCAGCCAGTGGGCGGCGCACCAGGCGCTCGGCTCGGCGGGCCCGCTCGACGAGAGCTTCGCCACCTGGAACCGGGCACGAGCCACCGAGCTGGAGGAGCACTTCTCCGGCTCCTGGTGGTCGCGCGGCGACCGCCACTACACGGCGGGCTTCACCGCCGACGGCCCGGTGCCCGGGTTCCGGCTGGAGAGCACCTGGTTCCCCGCGGTGAAGGGCATCATGCGCGCCGACGAGCGCGCCGCCGCGCACCTCGACTTCCTGCGATCCGGGGTGGAGACCGCGCCGCCGGCCAACATCGAGGCCGTCACCTACCTGCCCGAGGCGTTCCTGCGGTACGGCCGCGACGAGGAGGCGCTGCGGTGGATCCGCTTCCTGGCCGCCTCCCGCGCCGACTACCCGGAGGTGCCCTTCACGCACGTCGCCCACGTGGCGGCCGGGCTCACCGGGCTGGAGCCCGGCGCGGCGCGCGGCACCGTCCGCACCCGGTCGCACCTGCCCGCCGGCGAGTGGATCGAGGTTCGGAACGTTCCCGTCGGCGGGTCACTCGTCGGCGTCAGGCACGACGGCCGGGAGGCCACGGAGTTCGAGGTGACCGGAGGGCCGGGCGTGACCTGGACCGCCACCTGGGACAACGGGCAGGTCCTGTCGATCGAAGTGCCGACAGGCAGCCGGATACGGGCCGGCGCCGACGGCCGCGTCGTCCGGCTCCCCGCCCGTTGACAGATCACCAGCGAAGGAGACCCCCCTTGCAGGCAAAGGCACTCACCGCCGTCACCGTCGCCTCGTTCCTCGCGCTCGCGGCGTGCGGCGGCGACCCGGACCCGGCCACCGGCTCCGGGACCGTCACGATCACGTACGCCTTCTGGGGCAACAACGACGAGGCCGCCACCATCAAGTCGATGATCGCGGCGTTCGAGAAGGCGAACCCGTCGGTCAAGGTCGAGGCCAACTGGATCCAGAGCGACTACGAGCAGAAGCTGCAGACCTCGATCGCCGGCGGGGACGCCCCGACCGTCGCCCAGATCTCCAACACCGCGCTGCCGAGCTTCGCCAACGCGTTCGCCCCGGTCAAGGTGGATCCGGGCGTCTACTACTCGGCGGCCGTGGGGAAGGCCGGCAACGTCGGCGGCACCGACTACGCGGTCCCCTTCGTCGCCAAGAGCAAGGTGATGGCGATCAACAAGGCGGCCTTCGAGTCGGCCGGCCTCGCCGTCCCGTCCGGGTCGGACCCGATGACGACCGCGGACTTCGTGGCGGCGGCCAGGAAGCTGACGTCCGGGTCGGGCGCGGAGAAGGTCTACGGCTCGGCGCCGCTGTGGTACGACGGCTGGCTGGCCGCGGAGGGCGGCTCGTACTACAGCGCGGACGGCCGGACCTGCACCATGGGCAACGCGGACGGCGTCAGGGCCGCTCAGGTGGTGGTCGGCTCCACGAAGCCGGACGGGTTCGCGCCGAGCCCGGCCGACGCGCAGGGCCAGGACATGTTCCAGTGGTTCGCGGACGGCAAGGTCGCGATGCTGCCCGACTTCGGGCCGTGGAACATCGCCAAGATCGCCGCCCTGGACACCTCGAAGTTCCTCATCGTGCCGATGCCGGGCAAGGGCGAGCCGATGGAGGTCGACAGCCTCGGCATCGCCAAGTCGGCGCCGGAGGCCGAGGTCACCGCGGCGAAGACGTTCACCACGTTCATGAGCACCAGCCCCGACGCGCAGAAGCTGCTCGCCTCGACGACGTCCGCGCTCGGCGTGCCGGTCATCCAGAGCTCGCTGGACGCCTTCACCTCGATCGCGCCGCAGGTGAACCTGCGGGCCTTCACCGATGCCGTCACCAACGCCGTCACCACGGCCTATGTGAAGGACAAGGTCAAGATCGAGAGCGCCTTCTCCACGGATCTGAACTCGCGCACCGCGATCGGCTCGGGCGAGGAGGACCCGGCGGTCGTGCTGCCGGAGCTGCAAGCGCAGTGCCAGCAGATGCTCGACGCGACCAAGTAGGCGGCGGAGGCCGCCCGCGGGCGGCAGGGGGAGGCGACATGGGAGACATCGTGCGGAGCCTGGAGGGCCTGCTCGAACGGTTGCACGTCTACGAGGGGCTGAGACCCGTCCTGTCCTTGGTGATCATGCTGGCCGCCGTGTTCGCCGTCGCCTCCGCCATGCTGTGGGGGGCGGCGCGGGCACGCTGGATCTCGCGGAACACGGCCGCGTTCTGGCTCTTCGTCTCGCCGTGGATCGTCGGGTTCCTGCTGTTCACGGGCGGGCCGATGGCCTACTCCCTGTTCCTGTCGTTCACCGACTGGAACCTCATCGACCCGCCGTCGTTCGTGGGGATCGACAACTACGCGGAGGCGTTCTCTGACCCGGACCTCGGGCAGTCGATCAAGGTCACGCTCACGTACGCCGCCGTCAGCGTGCCGTTGCAGACGGTGCTGTCGCTGGCGGTGGCGCTGCTGATGAACGTGAAGGTACGTGGGATCCACGCGTTCCGCACGATCTGGTACCTGCCGTCGCTGGTCACCGGGGTGGCGCAGGCGGTGCTGTTCATCTGGGTGTTCAACCCGAGCTACGGCCTGGCCAACGGGCTGCTGCGGCTGTTCGGCGTGCAGGGCCCGCGGTGGCTGTTCGACGCGGACTGGGCCCTGCCGACGGTGATCATCATGAGTCTGTGGACGGTCGGCGGAAATATGATCATTTATCTGGCCGGTCTCCAGGACATCGCCAAGGAGCTCTACGAGGCGGCGCAGATCGACGGCGCGGGCCGCTGGCGCAGGCTGTGGAACATCACGCTCCCGCAGATCAGCCCCGTGATCTTCTTCAACGTGGTCACCGGGCTCATCTACGCCATGCAGACCTTCACCCAGGGTTACGTGGTCACCCACAACGGCGGCGGCCCGTCCGACTCGCTGCTGTTCTACGTCCTCTACCTCTACAACAACGCGTTCTCCTTCTTCCGGATGGGCTACGCGTCCGCCCTGGCCTGGATCTTCTTCATCATGATCATGGTGCTCACCGCGCTGATCTTCCGCGGCAGCGCCTTCTGGGTCTACTACGAATCGCAACGACCGAAGGAGCGAAGGCAGCGTGTCCATGCCGGTTGAGGGGAGAAGGGCCGGCGGGCCGCTCGGCACCCGGATCCTCGCGCTCGCCCTGCTCGTGATCGGATCGGCCGGATTCGTCTACCCGTTCCTGTGGATGATCGCGACCGCGCTCCGCACGCCGGAGGGGGTGTCGCACGCGGGAGCCGCGCTCTGGCCCGTCCAGTGGCAGTGGTCGAACTTCGCGGGCGGCCTTGAGTCGTTCCCCTTCTGGACCTACCTCCGCAACTCGCTGCTGAGCACGCTCGTGCCGGTCGTCGCGGTGGTCTTCTCCTCATCGCTGGTCGGCTTCGCGTTCGCGCGGATCCGCGCCCGGGGATCCAGCCCGCTGTTCGCGATCGTGCTGTCGACGCTCCTGCTGCCGCAGGAGGTCACCATCGTGCCGCAGTTCATCCTGTTCAAGAACCTCGACATGATCGACACGCTGTGGCCGATCATCGTGCCCACCTTCTTCGGGTCCGCGTTCTTCATCTTCCTCTACCGGCAGTTCTACCTGCGGCTGCCGGAGGCGCTGACGGACGCCGCCCTCATCGACGGGGCGGGCTGGTTCCGCATCTGGTTCTCGATCTACCTGCCGCTGTCCCGTCCGATCATCATCGCCACCGCGGTGCTGCAGTTCATGTCGTACTGGAACAACTTCTTCCAGGCCGCCATCTACCTGACGACGGACCGGTGGAAGACCCTGCCCCTGGCGCTGGCGGGCTTCCAGTCCGTCAACGGGACGGACACGCCACTCCTGATGGCCACCGCCCTGGTGGTCACCGCGCCCTGCGTGCTGCTGTTCTTCATCGCCCAGCGGCACATCATCGGCGGAATCTCATTCACGGGGAGCAAATGACCGACGTCGCATCTCTCACCTTCTGGCTGCCCGGCAGGTCGCAGGCGCCGCCCGAGACACCCGTCGTCCTGGACGGCTCACCTCCCGGGCTCCGGCTCCAGGCGACCCGCCCGGCGGCGGCCCGGGTGCGCGAGCTGGGCGAGGGCGTGTTCGAGGTGCTGTTCCGTACGGACGGCGAACCCCTCGGCCTGACCGTCGCCATCCCCGCCACCGACACCGTCGCCTGGTGGCGGCCCGGCAGCGCCGTGCGGGACGCCGCCATCCCGCCGTCGTGGGCGGAGCCCGACGACGTGACCGCCCTGCGCGGGCTCCCGCTCGGCGCGCTGCTCGCGCCCCGCGACGCCACCCGCCTGGTCTACGCGCTCGACTCCGGCACGAGCCCGACCACGGTGCGGGCGGGCCTGGTGGAGGAGACCGCCGACTTCGCCATCATGGTGCACGTCGACGACGCTCCCGGCGAGGTGCGGCTGCTGCTGGACGCCTCCGGCCGCCCGTTCCCCGAGGCCGTGACCGGCGCCGGGCACTGGCTGCAGGGCGAGCACGGCCACCGCGCCGTCGCCGGCGCCGAGGACGCCGTCCTGTGCACCTGGTACTTCGCGCACCAGCACGTCACCGCCGGCGCAGTGCTCGCGCAGGCCGACCGGGCCGCGGAGCTGGGCTTCGGCACGCTGATCGTGGACGACGGCTGGCAGACGACCACGCACGGCCGCGGATACGGGTCGTGCGGCGACTGGGAGATCGCCCAGGAGAAGTTCCCCGACGCCGCCGGGCTCGTCGAGGCGCTGCGCGAGCGGGGCCTGCGCACCGTGTGGTGGATCGGCACGCCCTTCCTCGGCCACCGCGCCGACGCCGCGGGCCTCGGCCTCCCGACGCTGCGCGACAAACCCTCCCTGGACGCGCGGGTGCTCGACCCGCGCGACCCGGCCGCCCGCGCCCACCTGGCCGGAAGGCTGGAGGACATCATGGCGCGGACGGCGGCGGACGGGCTGAAGCTCGACTTCCTGGAGGAGTTCGAGGACAGGAACGCCCCCGGGTCCGTGGCCGCCGCGGCCGGCGCGATGGCCGAGATCGTCGAACGGCTGCGCGCTCTCGGCGCCGACCCGCTCATCGAGTTCCGCGAACCCTACACGCATCCGGCCGTCGCCCGGTTCGCGTCTATGATCCGCGTCGGCGACTGCCCGCTGAACGGGACGCAGAACCGCATCGGCATCCTCGACCTCCGCCTCGCGCGGCCGGGCACCCCGATCCACAGCGACCCGATCATGTGGGCGCCGGACGACGGCGCGCAGCGGGTGGCCCACCACCTGATCAACGCGCTGCTGGGCGTGCCGCAGGTCTCGATGGACCTGACGCGGCTCACCGGCGAGCAGGCCGACGCGCTGGCGTTCTGGCTCGGCTTCTGGCGGGAGAACCGGGACCTGCTGCTGCACGGCAGGCTGACGCCCACACGGCCTGACCTGCTGTATCCCGTGGTCCGCGCCTGCTTCGGCGGGCGGCACCTGGTCGCCAGGTACGCGCCGCACGCGATCGCGATCCCGGCCGGCGACTGGACGGAGCTGCTGGTCGCCAACGCCGACGACAGCTCGCCGATCCTGCTGAACGAGGGCGGCGACGTGCACGTGCGCCTGGAGACGTGGGACGCCCGGGGGCGGCGCGAGCTCGACACGGAGCTCGTCCTGGGCGAGGGGCCGCATGTGGTGGCGGTGCCGTCCGGCGGGCTCGCCCGGCTGCGGCGGACCGGCGGGAGCTGAGCCATGCGGGCGGCAGGCCGTGACGCTGCTCGACGTGACGCTGCTCGACGTGACGCTGCTCGACGTGACGCCGCTCGACGTGACGCCGCTCGACGTGACGCCGCTGACGTGACGTTGATTGACGTGACCGGCTTCGGCGCCGCGCCTGGCGTGCGGGCGGACGCGGCGCCCGCCGTCGCGGCGGCCCTGCGCGCCGCGACGGCCCAGCCGGGGCCGGTGGAGCTGCGCTTCCCGCCCGGCGACTACCACCTCTGGCCGGACGGCGCGCGACGCCGCGAGCTGTACGTCTCCAACACCGTGGGAGACGACCCGCGCCACCGCGACAAGACGATCGCCTTGCTCGTCGAGGCGGCCGACGACCTCGTGATCTCCGGCCAGGGCGCCCGCCTGATCCTGCACGGGCTCCAGACGACCTTCGCCGTGCTCGACTCCCGGAGGGTCCGGATCGAGGGCCTCGCCTTCGACTTCGCCGTGCCGACCGTCGTGGACGCCACCGTCGTGGCCGCCGGGGTCGCGGCCGGGCGGGCGTTCCGGGTGATCAGCGTCCCGGAGGCGACGCTCTTCCGCACCGAAGGCCGCTCCGTGCTCTGGCACGGCGAGCCGCTCGGCGCGGGCGCGTACGCCTGGCAGGGGCGCGACGCGCTGGAGTACACGCAGGTCCACGACCCGGCGCGCGGCCGGACCCGCCGCGCGCCCAACCCGCTCTTCGACCGGGTCCGCGGCGTCGAGACGGTGGGACGGCGCGAGATCCGCATCGAGTACGACCACGGTGAGACGCCCGCCGGCCTCGGCCTCGTCTACCAGATGCGGCTGACGACCCGGGACCATCCGGGCGCGCTCGTGCTCGACAGCGCCGAGGTGACGCTGTCGGGGCTGCGGTTCGGGTTCCTGCACGGCTTCGGCGTCGTGGCGCAGGCCAGCCGGGACGTCACCGTCGAGTCGTGCGAGTTCCGCGCGCCGCCGGGCACCGGCCGGCACAGCGCGGGGTTCGCCGACTTCGTGCAGTTCTCCGGCTGCTCGGGGCGGGCCGTGGTCCGCGACTGCCTCTTCGACGGGCCGCACGACGACCCGGTCAACGTGCACGGCACCTACCTGCGCGTGTCCGGCCGGCCGGGGCCGCGCACGCTGGAGCTGGAGTACGCGCACCCGGAGACCGCGGGCATGCCCCAGTTCTCCCCCGGCGACCGGATCGAGATCGTCGACCGCGAGACGCTGAGCCCCATCGCCACGGCGGCGGTGGAGCGGGTGCGCCAGCCCAGCGGCCGCGACCACGACGCCCCGCTCAGGACCATCGTCCTGACGGTCGCCGCCGCGCTCCCCGGCGGGCTGGCAGGGCGGGCCGCGGTGGAGAACGTCACCAGGACGCCCGCCGTGCACATCGCCCGCAACGTCTTCCGCAACGTGCCGACGCGCGGCGTGCTCGTCAGCACCCGCCGGCCGGTGCTCATCGAGGAGAACCGGTTCGAACGCACCGGGATGGCGGCGGTCTACGTCTCGTGCGACGCGGCCGAATGGTGGGAGTCGGGGCCGGTGCGCGACCTGACCGTGCGGGGCAACGAGATCGTCGAGCCGGGCGGGCCCGGGGTGTTCGTCGATCCCCGCAACAGCAGGTCCGAGCCCGGCCGTCCCATTCACCGGGGTGTCGTCGTCGAGGCGAACCGGTTCGTGCTGGACGGCGTGCCCGCGCTCGACGCCAAGGACACCGGCGGCCTGCGCTTCCGTGGCAACGAGGTCGTCCGCGCGGGCGTACCGGGCTGGGACGTCGTGCTGCGCTCATGCCCGGACGCGGAGATCGAGGCCGCCGGGGAGCCGCTGAGAGTCACGGCCACCGGTCCGCACCGTGAGAATCGCTCATAGGCGGACGCTCCGCCACGCGAACACGGAGGAATCGGTGCACAACCTGTTACGGCGGCGAGCACGGCAGCATCCCGGGCGAATGGCTGCACCTGGCCCTGGTCCACGACGGGACGCGGCTCCGGATGCTCGCCAACGGCATCTGGGAGATGCTCTCCGTGCCGGTCGAGGGCGCGGCCGACAGCGGCCCCGGCCCGCTCGTGATCGGCGCGCCATGACGGTCACTCCACGGCGTACGGCAAGCTGAGGGACATGCTGCGCATCGAGCTGCCGGACGTGGACGCCCTGGAGCGGGGCGTCGCCGTGCTCGGCTCCGGGGGCGGCGGCGACAGCCGGACCGCCGCCACGCTGCTGCGGCGGCGGCTGGCCGACGGCCTCGACGTCGCCGTCCGCCCGCTCGGCGCGCTGCCGCCCGACACGCGGGTCGTACCGGTGGGCGTCGTCGGCGCGACCGCCGTCTTCGCCGAGAAACTGCCCGGCGGCCAGGAGGTCGCCGCGGCGGTCGAGGCCATCCAGCGGTGGACGGGCGAGCGCGCCGACGCGCTGGTCTCCATCGAGATCGGCGGGCTGAACGGCGTCCTGCCGCTGGTCGCCGCCTGCGACCTCGGCCTGTCCGCGGTGGACGCCGACCTGGCGGGGCGCGGCCTGCCGCGGCTGGACCAGCTCTCCCTCGCCGCCGCCGGCCGCCCGCTCACCCCTGCCGCGCTGGCCGAGCCGAGCGGGCAGGTGCTCGTCCAGGGCACCGGCTCGCCCGCCGACCTGGAGCGCACCGCCCGCACCTTCCTGCCCGCCGCCGGTGGGTGGGCGGCGCTCGCCCTCGCGCCCGTCCCCGCGCGCGTCCTGGCCGCCTGTTGCGTCACCGGCTCCGTGTCGGACGCGGTGCGGCTGGGGCGGCGCATCCTCGGCCTCGGCGAATCGCCCGACCCGTCCCGGCTCGCGTCCGCCACCGGAGGGCGGGTGCTGTCCGTGGGGCGGGTGGTCGAGGTCACCCGGCGGCCCGGCCCGGAGCTGCACGGGCGGCCGGGGTTCGCGCGGGGCAGCGTCACGCTGGCCGGGCACGGGTCGGGTGAGTTGCTGCGGGTGGAGATGGAGAACGAGTACCTGCTCGCGCTGCGGGACGGGCTCGTGGTGGCGTCCACGCCGGATGTGATCGCGGTGCTGGATCGGCGGACGGGGGTGCCGATCGCGGGTGACACGGTGCGGGTGGGGATGGAGGTCATGGTGCTGCAGGTGGCGATCTCGGGGTTCTGGACCGACCCGGACAGGATCGGGGTGCTGGCGCCGCGTGCTTACGGGCTGGACTGCGAGCCGGTGCTGCTGGAGCGGGGCCGGGGGCGTGAGTGACTCGTGGAGGTGGGCCGATGATCAGCGTGCGCAGGCTGCTGGCGCTGCCCGAGTGGAGTGGCGGGGTGCGGGTGCTCGCCGGGGCCGCCGGGCTCGACGCGCCCGTGCGCGTGGTGCGGCCCGTCGCCGATCCCGGGGCGGTGCATGACGTCGCCGCCGATGAGCTGATCATCGTCGCGGGCTCGCCGCCGTCCGCCGGCTGGCGCGTGGACGCGCTCCTGCGACGGGTGGTGGACGCGGGCGGCGCCGGGGTCGTCATACCGGCGGGCGCGGCGGGGGCGGGCGCGGGCGCGGGCGCGGGCACGTCGAAGGCGAGCGCGGCGGGGGCGGGCGCGGGCACGTCAAAGGCGGGCGCGAGTGAGGTGTCGCGGGCGACGTTGCTGCTGGCCGACCGCCTGGGCCTGCCGCTGCTCGGCTCCACCGGCGCCGACCCCCTGGACCTGGTGGTGGCCGCCCGTCTCCTGCTGGCCGAGCCGGAGATCGACCGCGCCCGCCTCGTCCTGGCCGCCCACCGCACCTTCGACGACCGCACCTCCCCACCGGAAGACGTCGTGCACAGGCTCGGAGACCTCCTCGAAGTCCCGGTGGCGCTGCTGGACGACCGGGGCCGGCCCCTGGCCGGGGAGATCTCGGAGCCCGCCGCCGTCCGCGTGGACGAGTTCGTGGCGCAGCGCGTCCCGCTGCCCGACGGCGAGCTGCTGGCTCACCCCGTGCTGCTGCCGCACCCGGCACGCCCGGCGCTCTGGCTGGTGGCCGAGTTGCGGGGAACGGCGGCGGCGCGGGCCGGGATCGTGCCGCCCGCGCTGGCCGTGGCGAGCGCGGCCGTGCAGCGCTGGTTGCTGGCGCACCGCGTGGAGCTGGAGCGCGACGCCCGAGCCCGTACCGCGCTGCTGGGCGACCTGCTGCGGCTGGACGGCGAGCCTTCCGCGCAGCTCCGCAGGCGGGTGGCCGACGCGGGCTGGCAGCTCGGCGGCTGGCACGTCGGCCTGCGCATCGGCGCGGTGCCCACGCTCGACCTGGTGCCCTGGACGGCGGAGATCTCGCGCGTGCTGCGTGCGGAGGGGGTCGAGGCGGTGGTGGTGGAGCACGACGAGGGCTGGACGGGCTGGACCACGTTCGGGCAGGAGCCGACGCCCGCGCGGGTGCGGGCGCTGGCGGCGCGGCTGCGCGCCGCGCACAGGAAGCTGCGCGGCTCGATCGCCGACCACATGGGGGTCGGCCGGCCGCATCCGTGGCCGGAGGGGCTGGCAGGGACGGTGGCGGAGGCGACGGACGCGGCGAGGCTGGCCGCGACCCGGCCGGAGGCGGGGTTCTTCTTGCAGGTGGACCAGCTCGGCATGGCGCAGCTCCTGCTGGAGTGGACCCGTACCGACACGTTCGAGCCGGCGGCCCGCGCGCTGCTCGCGCCGCTGCGCGACCAGCCCGGCGATCTGGTCCGCACGCTGTCCACCTACCTGGACGCCGAGTCGTCGATCGCGGAGACGGCGGCCGTGCTCGGGGTGCACCGCAACACGGTGGCGGCCCGGATCGACCGGATCGAGCGGCTGCTGGGCGTGGATCTCGGGCATCGGGACGAGCGCCTGGCCCTGCACCTGGCCTGCCGCACGCTCACCCTCCCCGGCCGCTAGCCCGGAGGGCGGGGCGGGGCGACCGAGGAGCGCTGGATCAGGCGGGAGCGCAGCGTGTGCATCTCGCGGGCGGGCTCGCCCCCGCCCAGGATGTCGAGCAGCACCTGCGCCGCCTTGGCCCCCAGCTCGTGCACGGGTTGCGCGATCATCGTCAGCGGCGGCTCCATCACCGCCGCCCAGGCGCTGTCGTCGAACCCGATCAGCGCGACGTCCTCCGGATAGGCCAGCCCCGCCGCCCGCAGTGCCCGCAGCGAGCCGGTCATGCCGTCGGTCTCGGAGCAGAACACGGCGGTGACCCGGTCGGGCAGCGCGAGCATCCGGCCGACCTCGGTGACGACGCGTTCCTCGGTCTTCGGCCCGACCATGACGAGCCGCGGGTCGAACGGGATGTGCGCGTCGTCGAGGGCGTCGAGGTAGCCGCGCAGCCGTTCGCCGTCGGTCCACAGGTTGCGGGAGGCGGCGGTCAGCAGCTCGCGCCTGGTGGCGGGGGCCTGGGCCACCGGCGGACCCCAGACGAAGCCGATGCGCCGGTGCCCGGCGGCGATGAGCACCTCCACCGCCTCGCGGGCGGCGTCGCGGTTGTCGATGACGACGGAGTCGAGGTCGAGCGCGGCGACGGCGCGGTCGACGAGCACGACGGGGATGCCGCGGTCGATGGCGGCCTTGAGGTGGGCGACCTGGTCGCGGCCGAGCGCGGCGGAGGCGACGATGACGCCGTCCACGCGCTTGTCGATGAGCACGTTGGTGGCCGCCACCTCCTCTCGCAGGTCCTCGTACGTGCTCAGCACGATCACGTCGAACCCCCGGGCCCGCGAGGTGTCGGAGACGCCCCGCAGCAGCCCGGCGAAGAACGGGTTGCCGATGTCGGCCACGATGACGCCGAGGGTGTGGCTGACCCCGGTGGACATGCTGCGGGCCAGCGCGTTGGCGCGGTAGCCGAGTTTCTCGGCCGCGGCGAGCACGCGGGCGCGCAGCTCGGGGCTGACGTATCCGTAGCCGCCGAGGGTGCGCGCGGCGGTGGCCCTGCCCACGCCGGCCTCCGCCGCCACCTCGGAGATCGTCGGCCCCGCCTGGCCGCGGTCAGTGGGCATGGGTCCCGTCCCTGGTCACTGAATCATGCTAACTACGCGCGGGTACGGCCGTGCCCGAAGGCGCCTTCGACGTAGCACTGGGCGTGCGCGGCCTCGGCGCCCTGGTGCAGGGCCCGTTCGATGGCGGCGGGCGGCGCCGGGCGGCCGGTGGCCCAGCCGTCGCGCAGCAGCGAGACGGCGAAGCCGGCGAGGAAGGCGTCTCCGCAGCCCATGGTGTCCACGATGTCCTCGGCGAGCCAGGCCGGGGCGGACACGGTGACGTTCCCGTCGCAGGCGAGGGCGCCTGCCACGCCGCGGGTGCCGAGCGCGAGCCCGGCCCCCCGGCGTACGGCGTCGGAGAGCAGGGCGGCGGTGGCGTCCTCGTCGAGGTGGGAGCAGGACAGGAGCACCAGGTCGGCGTGCGGGCAGATCCGGTCGAGGTAGGCCGGGTCGCGGTACTCCTCCTCGCTGGACAGGTCGTAGCTGACCAGCGGGCCGAGCCCGGCCAGCTTGGGCAGCTCGGGCTCGCTGCGCGAGTAGACGCTGGAGTGCACCAGGTCGAAGCCGCGCACGTAGCCGAGCAGGTCCTCGTCGAGCTCCAGCGGCTGACGGACGGTGACGCCGCCGCCGTTCCAGCCGAGGAAGACGCGTTCGCCGTCGTCCACGCGCAGGCGGGAGACGCCGCTCTCGCCCGCGCGCACGACGCACCGGTCGACGGCCACGCCTTCGGCGGCGATCGCGTCGCGCAGGAACGCGCCGGGCCCGTCGTCGCCGAAGACGCCGAGGTAGGCGGACTCGGCGCCGAGCCTGCGGGCGTAGACGGCGACGTTGACGCTGTTCCCGCCGGGGTAGTCGATGCCCCGGTCGACGAACCGGTCGACGATGTTGTCGCCGAAGCCGAGCACTCTCATCGGTTCAGTAGTCCATGACCCGGTAGTAGCGGCGCAGGTCGAGGGAGTGGTCGCGGACCCGCTCCAGGTGCTTGCTGACGCGGCTCATGACGGTGTCGAGGACGAGCGGCGCGAGCAGGCCGCGGAACTCGGGGCTGATGCCGGTGAGCGGATAGTCGCGGGTGTCGAAGACGGTGACGTCCTTGGAGACGCGCCTGGCGAAGGCCTCGGCGCGGTCGGTCAGGGCGCGCGTCTCGTCCTCGCCCTGGAAGACGATGACGCTGGTGTCCTCCTCCAGCAGCTCCAGCGAGCCGTGGAAGAACTCGGCGCTGTGCACGCGGGTGGTGCGCAGCCACTGCATCTCTTCGAGGATGCACATGGAGTAGAGGTAGGTGAAGCCCCAGAGGTTGCCGCCGCCGATGAGGAAGTAGTAGTCGCTGTCCTTGTGGGCGTCGGCGAACGCGGCGGCCACCGGCTCGGCCTGCCTGGCCACCTCGACGAGGATCCCGGGGATCCCGGCCAGCTCGCCGGCGAGCTTTCCGTAGCCGTCGAACTCGCCGCGGCGCTCCAGCAGCCTGCCCATGAACAGCAGGAGCTGGAAGTCGAACGGCCAGGTCTTGGGCTGGGAGACGAGCGCCGCGTCCACCTTCGCGGCCACGGGCGAGCCGGGGTGGCCGGTGAAGGAGATCGTGTACGCACCCTTGGACTTGCAGTATTCGATGGCCCGCACGCTGTCGTCGGTGGTGCCCGAGACGGAGGTGAACAGCGCCACCGTGCGCTCGCCGAGCCGGGCGTCACCGGAGGCGATCAGCTCGGCGGCGATGACGGCGCGCACGTCGAGCGCGGAGGTGCGCCGGGCGAGGTGCTCGTACGGCCACATCTGCGCGTACGTGCCGCCGGCGCCGACCAGCAGCAGGGTGTCGAAGCCCTCGTCCACGAGCCGGTCGACCAGCTCCTCGATCTGAGGGCGCAGGGCCACCGCGCTCGCCACCTGGGAGAGAAATTCCGGCTCGTCGAATCCGAGCATCGTCGCATCCTTTCGCAGAACCCGGCGCCCGCCTGATCGGGACCTGATACCGGTATCACGCGACGGTCACGTTGGCACAGCGCACCGTTCGGCGTCAACCACCTGGCCTATCTACCTGCGGATATCTAGGTCACACCGAGTTAACGAATGAAAGATCTTGGTGAACGGGTCTGGTACCGGTATCAGACGAGCTGTAGGGTCGGCCAACACCACGCACCGGTGGAGAAAGGAAGCCCATGCGCCCTCGCGCCCTGCCGACCTTCGCGGCACTCCTCGGGACACTCACACTGGCCGCCTGCGGAAGCGGCGGAACCACCACCCAGGCGCCCAAGGCCGACGCCGCCGCCACACCGGAGTTCTCCGGCACGCTGAGCATCCTCACCAAGTTCGCCGGCGACCCCACGGGCCCCTACTTCGAGAACCTCGCCGCCGCCTACACCAAGCAGCATCCGCAGGTGAAGTTCGAGCTCATCCAGGAGACCGACCAGAGCGTCAAGGACAAGCTCAAGACGCTCACCGCCTCCGACGCGCTGCCCGACATCTACTTCACCTGGACGGGCAACTGGGCCGACAACTACATCCGCGGCGGCCGGGCCGCCGACCTCACCGCCGTGATCGGCCCCGGCACCGCGTGGGGCAGGACGTTCAGCCCCGGCTCGCTGGCCGCCTTCGCCCGCGACGGCAAGAACTACGGGATTCCGCTGTACGGCAACGGCAAGTTCATGGGCTACAGCAAGAGCGCCTTCGACAAGGCGGGCGTCGCGGTGCCCAAGACGTTCGAGGAACTCATCGCCGCCTGCGGGCCGCTGCGCGAGGCCGGGTACGAACCCATCGCGTTCGGCAACAAGGACGGCTGGCCGGCCCTGCACTACCTGCAGCAGCTCTTCGCCTACAACGTGCCGGACGCCACGCTGAGCGCCGACTTCGACCCGGCCACCGCCAAGCTCGCCGACCCCGGCTACGTCACCGCGCTCACTCAGTTCAAGACGCTGGTCGACCAGTGCACCGACACCCGCGAGGGCACCAACGGCGTGCTCTACAGCTCCGCCCAGGAGGCGTTCTCGGGGGGCAAGGCCGCCATGTACTACCAGGAGATCCTCGAGTTCGACAACGCGACGTCGGACAAGGTCAAGCCGGACGACTTCGGCATCTTCCAGCTCCCCGTCCCGGCGAACGCGCCGGGCGACGGCACCGTGCTGGAGGGCTCGCCGGAGGGTTACCTGATCAACGCCAAGTCGCCGAGGGTCGCGCTCGCGGTGGACTTCATGAAGTTCGCCACCAGCCTGGAGAACGCCAAGACGTTGTCGGCGCCGCCGTACGGGCAGCCCAGCACCGTCGTCGGCGCGGTCACCGAGGAGACCTCCAGCAAGCCGGTCCACGAGGGCGTGCAGCTCGTCAACAAGGCGCCCAAGCTGGCGATCTGGCTCGACACCGTCACCGTCCCCGAGGTGGCCGACGCGTGGCTGGCCGGCGGCGAGGCCCTGATCAGCGGCGGGAAGACGGCCGAGCAGGTGCTCGAAAGCGTGCGCCAGGCCTCCGAGTCGACCAAGTAGCCGTGCGCGCCACCCTGCGAAGGACGCTCGGGCTCGCGTGGGTCGTCCCCGCCCTCGTGCTGGTCGGAGTGTTCGTCTACCTCCCCCTCGTGCAGAACCTGCAGTTCAGCACGTTGAAGTGGGACATCTACAGCGGCAGCCAGGAGTACGTCGGCCTGGAGAACTACGCCAAGCTGGTCGACGACCCGGTCTTCTGGTCGTCGCTGGGCAACAACGTGCTCTACGCGGTGATCTCCATCGTCTTCCAGGTGTTCGGCGCGCTCCTGCTCGCCGCGCTCATCGAGGGCGTGCGGAGCGAGCGGTGGCAACGCGCGCTGCGGGCGATCTACTTCATCCCGTCGGCGATCTCGCTGACCGTCGCGGGCCTGCTGTTCTACTTCATCTACGAGCCGAACCTCGGCCCGCTCAACCACGCGCTCAGGGCCGCCGGGCTCGGCGACCTCGCCCAGGCGTGGCTGGGGCAGGAGAGCACGGCCATGTCGTCGATCATCGCGATGAGCCAGTGGCAGGGCTTCGGCTACTCGACGCTGCTGTTCGCGGTGGCGATCCAGCGCATCCCCGCCGAGATCTACGGCGCCGCCGCCATCGACGGCGTCGGCGCGGTGGGCCGCTTCTTCCGGATCACGGTGCCGCTGGTGCGGGAGATGACCGGGCTGATGGCGATCGTCACGCTCTCGGGCGCGTTCCAGGTGTTCAACGAGGTCATGGTGATGACGGCGGGCGGCCCCGACAACTCGACGCAGGTGCTGGGCACCTGGCTGTACCGCAGCGGCTTCGTGCGCAACAACTTCGGGTACGCCGCCGCGATCGCGACCGTCCTGTTCGTGATCACGCTCGGCGTGGCGGTGGCGCAGCTCTGGGTCACCCGCAGGAGAAGGGTGGAGTGGTGAGGCGCCTGAGCTTCCTCGGGGTGATCGCCCGCGTGTTCATGTGGGCGTTCCTGCTGGCCCTGGCCGTGGTCGTGCTCTACCCGCTGCTGTGGATGACGCTCAACGGGTTCAAGACCAACGCCGAGCTGTTCGGCGACCCGTTCGCGCTGCCGCTCGACTGGAGCTTCGGCAACTACGCCAAGGCGTGGAACCGCGGCGTCAGCGACTACCTGACCACCAGCGTGCTCGTCACGCTCACCTCGACCGTCGCCACCGTGTTCATCAGCGCGTGGGCCGCCTACGGGCTCACGCGCGTGGACATCCCGCTGAACAGGACCCTCACGGCGGCCATCCTGGGCGGGCTGATGCTCGCGCCGACCGTCGCGCTGGTGCCGCTGGTGAAGCTGTTCCAGGCGATGGGCCTGTACAACACGTTCTGGGCGCTGCTCGTCCTCTACACCGCCTTCCGCATCCCGTTCACCACGTTCCTCATCCGCGCGTACATGATCGACCTGCCGCGCGAGGTGGACGAGGCCGCCGAGATGGACGGCGCGGGCCGGTGGACGGCGTTCTGGCGGGTCATCCTGCCGATGTGCAAGCCGATCCTCACCTCGACGGTGCTGCTGCACATCCTGTTCACCTGGAACGAGTACCTCTTCGCCATGATCTTCACCAGCGGCTCCGGCGTGCAGACGCTGCCGGTCGGGCTGACGAGCCTGATGAGCAAGCACGGCACCGACTACCCGGTGGTGTTCGCCGGGATGGTGATCGCCGCCCTGCCGGTGGTGCTGCTGTTCTTCCTCGGCCAGCGCTACATCGTCAAGGGCCTCGCGGACGGGATTGGGAAATGATGGAGCTTGCCCGCTTCACCGGATCGAACTTCGCCTACCAGCACCTGCCGTTCGGCCGCTTCCTCGACGACATGGCCGCGCTCGGCCGGGAGCGGCTGGAGTTGTGGGGCATCGCGCCGCAGCTCCACGTGCCCGAGCTGAGCGACGCCGGCGCGCGCGCCGTCCGCCGCCGCGCCGCCTCGCGCGGCCTGAGCGTCGCCTGCCTCACGCCCGAGCAGGTGATGTACCCGGTCAACCTGGCCTCCCCCGACACGGCGCTGCGGGCGCGCAGCGTCGCGATGTTCCGGCGCGCCGCCGAGCTCTGCGCCGAGCTGGAGGCGGAGCTGCTGCTGCTCACGCCGGGACGCGGGTTCGAGGACGAGCCGGTGGCAGCCGCCTGGCGCCGCTCCGCCGACGCGATCGGCGAGATCACCTCGTACGCGGCGGCGCTCGGCGTGACGTGCGTGCTGGAGGCGCTGCAACGCGTCGAGTCCAACCTGGTCAACGACTCGCGGACGCTGGCCGGGATGATCGGCGAGATCGGCGCGCCGAACCTGGGCGCCGTCCTCGACACCGTGGCCATGGCCGTGGCAGGGGAGAGCGTGGACGACTACTTCGACGCCCTCGGCGACCGCGTCCGGCACGTGCACCTCATCGACGGCCGGCCCGCCGGGCACCTGGCGTGGGGCGACGGCGAGCTGCCGCTGGCCGGGTACCTGGAGGCGCTGGAGCGGCGGGGGTATCGCGGGCTGATGACGTTCGAGCTGTTCGGGGACGGCACGTACGCCATGGCGCCGCGCGCCGCCGTGGAGCGCTGCCTGGCGGCGGTCAGCCGGCGATGAAGGTGCGGCCTCCTCGCGGTCGAGCTGGTCGTCGTGGGCCCGCCACACGGGCCCCATGCCACCGCGCCCGAGCAGGCTCAGCCACCGGTACCGGCCCGCCGGCCGCTGCGGGACGTCCTGACTCGCCGGTTCCACCGGCGTCACCCCTCACAGCTCGACCGCTGGGATCATCTCTTAGGGGCGGCATCCCGGTGCAGCAGACCGAGGATGTGCGGCCAGGCGGCCTGGCCCAGCCTCGCGTCCGCGGCCTCGTCACCGCCGTGACGGAACCGCGGCGAGGCCGGAGCGGGCCCCTCCCCCGGCAGGCGGAGACGATGCCCGGCCTCCCCACCGCTGATCAGGCGGACCTGGCGGCCGGCGGCGCGGCGGCGGGCGGCGAGCCGCTCGGCGAACGGCAGGGACGGCCACATCGCGTCGCCCCCTCCCGCCACCAGCAGCAGCTCGGCCCTGGCCGCCTCTACGGGGATCGCGGCATCGGCCATCAGGCCCGCGAACGTGCGTTCGCTGCGCTCGTACCAGCCGCGAATCGCGACAGGCCCGCCGGTCGGCTCGGCGGCGGCCCAGTCGTCGTACGGGACGAAGGGCAGCGGCTGCCCCTTCCACGTCCAGGACGACCGGTACGGACGCTCCCGCCCGTCCCGTCCTGGGCCGACGTTGCCCCAGACCACCGACGTGGGCGACATGGCGACGACGGCGTCCACCCGGGGGTCTCGGACGGCGGTGAGCAGCGCGGCCTCCGCCCCCTTGGAGGCGCCCAGCAGGCAGATGCGCCGCACGCCGGCGGCTTCGAGCAGATCGACGGCGGACACGAAGGTCTCCAGCGGGACCTCGCAGATGCCCGGCGGCTGCCCCGGGCCGCCGAACCACCGGATCGCCAGCGCGGTCACCCCCTGCCCGGCGAGGAGACGGGCCCGCTCGCGATCGACGCGCCCGCTCGACCCCGCCAGGACGAGCACGCCCGTGCGGGTGCCGGGGCCCGCGTCGATCAGGACGCCCTCCCACGGCTCCGTCAGCTCCCGCTCCTCCATGCGCCTCCTCGCCTCCCGGCCCCGCACTCTATCGAGCGCCGGTCGTGATACCGTCTGCGTCGCCGTGCAACACCGCGAACCGGGGAGGTGAGACCGATCAACGCTGTCACAGGTCGGGGCTCCCTCACTCGCATGGCCTAGGGAGCGCCCGCAACAGGCAATCCCGAAAGGCTTGAACGCTGTGCGCTTCACCTCCACGACGTCGCTCGACGGCGTCACAGAACGTCTGTTCACCCTCGGCGACATCCCCGGCGTGCTGTGGACGCCGGACGACGCCGCAGGCCCGCGTCCCCTGATCCTGATGGGGCACGGCGGCGGCCGGCACAAGCAGGCCCCGGACATCGTCGCCCACGCCCGCCGCTTCGCCGCCGAAGGCGGGTTCGCCGTGGTGGCGGTCGACGCGCCGCACCATGGCGAGCGGCCGAAGGGCGAGGAGTTCGGCCGCGTCCTGGCCGGGCTGCGGGCCGGCATGGTCGCGGGCGGCGACAACGGTGGCCCGCTCGCCGCCATGCACGAGTTCCTGTCCGAACAGTCCGTCCCGGAGTGGCGGGCGGTGCTGGACGCCGTCCAGGACCTGGACTTCGTCGGCGCGGGGCCGGTGGGCTACTGGGGCATGTCGATGGGGTGCGGGCTCGGCGTCCCGTTCGTCGCGGCGGAGCCCCGGGTCCGCGCGGCGGTGCTGGGCCTGCTCGGCGTGCACGGCCTCGCCGAGGCCGCCGCGCGGATCACCGTTCCGGTGCGGTTCCTGCTGCAGTGGGACGACGACCTGGTGCCCAGGGAGCAGGGGCTGGCGCTGTTCGACGCGCTGGCCACGGCCGGCAAGACGCTGCACGCCAACCCCGGCAAGCACGGGGAGGTGCCCGCGTTCGAGACGGACAGCTCGCTGCGGTTCCTCATGCGGCACCTCGGGTGAAGAAGTTGACGAGGTTGCCGTCCGGGTCGCGGAACAGCAGCGAACGGTTGCCCCACGGCATCGTGGCGGGCTCCTGGACGACGTCCGTGAGGTGGCCGGTCAGGCTCTCGTAGACGCGGTCCACGTCGTCCACGAGGAACTCGACGATCACGCGGTGGCCGCCGGCGGGTTCCGTGGCGAGCAGCGGGACGGTGCGGGTGCCGGCGATCGCCAGCGTGGCGGCCGGCGTCCTGATCTCGGCGAAGTCCTCCGTCGCCCAGGCCGCCCTGACGCCGGTGGCCTTCTCGTAGAACTCGACGAGGCGTGCGACGTCGCCGGTGATGACGCGGATCGAGACGAAGTCCATGGTTGTTCTCCTTCGGTCGTGCTGACGCGTCGCACGTTACGGCCGATTGTGGACAGAATCGGTCCACAATCGGCCGTAGGCTCGTGCACATGTCCCGACCCACCGGCCGCGTGCTCACCCTCCTGGAGCTGCTGCAGTCGGGCGGCACCCGGACCATGGCCGAGCTCGCCGACCGGCTCGGCGTCGACGGCCGCACCGTCCGGCGGTACGTCGGCCACCTGATCGACCTCGGCGTGCCCGTCGAGTCGGTGCGGGGCCGTTACGGCGGGTACCACCTCGCGCGCGGGTACCGCCTGCCTCCGCTCATGCTCGACGACGACGAGGCGCTCGCCGTCCTGCTCGGCCTGGTCGCGGGGCGGCGCGCCGGGGACACCGCGAGCGAGACGGCGGCGGCCAAGATCCGGCGGGTGCTGCCGGACCGGCTCGCCCGCCGGCTCGACGCGCTGCTGGAGTCCCTGGCCTTCACCGGGCCTTCCACCGGGTCTTCCACCGGGCCTTTTACTGGGCCGCTCGGGGCGCGTGCCGCTCCCGACGCCGAGGTCCTGCTCACGCTCGCCGACGCGGTACGGCACCGCCGCCCCGTCTCCTTCCGGTACGCCGATCGCCACGGCCGGGGCAGCGACCGCACGCTGCACCCGTACGGGATCGTCGGCCATTCGGGGCGCTGGTACGTCCACGGCGAGGACGCGCGGGCGGGTGAGAGCCGCACGTTCCGGCTCGACCGGATCGCGGACGCCAGGGCGCTGCCCGGCTCCTTCGCCGTGCCCGCCGGGGCGGATCCCGTGGAGCGGGTCCTGACGGGATTCGCCACGGCGTCCTACCGGCACGAGGTGGTCCTGCGGATCCGCGCCACTGTCGAGCAGCTCCGCGCCCGGCTGCCCGCCGGTGTGGCGCAGATCGAGGCGGTGCCGGGTCCCGAGGGTGAAGGCTGGTTGCGGGTCCTGTTGCGGGTCGAACGGCTCGACTGGCTGCCCGGGGTGCTCGCCTCGCTCGACCGGCCGTTCGTGATCGAGCGTCCGGACGAGCTGCGCGACCTCGTCCTCGCACTCGCCGGCCGCCTCGCGTCACACGCCCAAGCCGACACCGACGCCTGACCACGCTCCCCCAAGCCCAGCCGGTCTCGCCCTCCCCCTCCCCCAAGCCCAGCCGGTCTCGCCCTCCCCCTCCCCCAAGCCCAGCCGGTCTCGCCCTCCCACTCCACCTGCCCCAGCCGGGCCGCTCCCTGCTCTACCTGCGCGCTGCCGGTCCGCCCTCCCGCTCTACCTGCGCAGGAGCATCAGCGGCACCGGCCCGCCTGGCTCGTGACCGTGCGGGACGGCCGCGAGCGCGTCGCCCAGGGCCGCGCCGTTCAGGAACGCGGGCCGGTCACCGCCGAGAGCCCGCACCCCGGCCCCGTCCCAGACGACCGGCACGATGCGGGTGCGACCGGCGGGCGCCCGCACCCGGGAGATGAGCGGGGCCTGCGGCAGGACGCCGAGCGGGCGGCAGGACAGCCCCGCCAGGAGCGGCCCGAGCAGGGTGTGGGCGGCGGTCAGCGCGGCGAACGGGTTGCCGGGCAGGCCGACGACGTACGGGCCGCCGCGCGGCCTGGCGAGCAGCGCGGGATGGCCCGGCCTGCTCGCCACCGAGTCGACGATCCACCGGGCGTCGCGCTCGGCGAGCAGGCGGCGCAGCCCGTCGGTGACGCCGACCGACGTCGATCCGGTGACCACCACCACCTCGGCGCCCGGCTCGTCCACCGCCTTGGCCAGCGCGGAGGCGGGCTGGTCGGGCACGTGGACGAGGTCGGCGAGGTGGCCGCCCAGCTCGGCGATCAGGGACGGCAGCAGCGGGCCGAGCGCGTCGCGCACCCGGCCGGGCGCGGGCAGGCCGTGATGGGCCAGCTCGTCGCCGGTGACGATCGCCCGGACGGCGGGCGCGCGGCGGACCAGCAGCTCGTCGTACCCGCATGAGGCGGCCAGGCCGAGCAGCGCGGGGCCGACCGGGGTGCCCGCGGGCGCCAGGCTCGCACCGGCGGGCGTGTCTTCTCCAGCGCGCCGGATGTGCTTGCCGCGCTCCAGAGCGGGCCCGGCCACACGGCCGTCACCCGCCCTGCCACCCGCGCTGCCATCCGCCCTGCGACCCGCCCTGCCACCCGCCCTGCCACCCGCCCTGCCACCCGCCCTGTCATCCGCGGTGGCGGACTCGATGGGGAGCACCGCCCACGCACCGGCAGGGACGACGGCGCCCGTGGAGATCTCCACGGCGTGCCCGTTCTCCAGCCGTTCGCCCGGCCATGGCCTGCCGGGGCGCGCACTGCCGGTGAGCGTCCACGGGCCGTCGCCGGCCACGGCGTACCCGTCCATGGCGGAGGTGTCGAAGGCGGGCAGCGGCGTCGGCGCGACGAGGTCCTCCGCGAGCGTCAGGCCCGCCGCACGGCTGAGCGGCGTCCGCGCGGGCGGCGCGGGCTCGGCGGACGCGTGCGCGAACCGCCTCGCGGTCGCCCAGGCGACGTCCCTGCGGGTTGCTTGATCGGCTGCCGTTACCACGCCTCACGTTCCCATCTGTGGTGTCTGACGTGCAAGTCGGCCACTCGGCAGGCCCCCTTGACATATACCCCCCTATGGTATTTATTTGCCCCGCCAGCATACCCCCTAGGGGTAATAGAAGAAGTTTGGAGTTCTCATGTCCGCACCATCACCGAGGCGCTGGGCCGCCCTGGCCCTGATCGCCCTGGCGCAGTTCATCGTGATCATGGACACGTCGATCACCGGCGTGGCCCTGCCCCGCATCCAGCAGGACCTCGGCTTCTCGCAGGAGAACCTGTCCTGGGTCTTCAACGCCTACGTCGTCGCCTTCGGCGGCCTCCTGCTGCTGGGCGGCCGGCTTTCCGACCTGTTCGGCGCCCGCCGGCTCTTCGGCGCCGGCTGGATCGTCCTGCTCGCCGGTTCGCTCCTGGCCGGGATCGCACCCGAGGTGTGGGTCGAGCTGACCGGCCGCGCCGTGCAGGGCGTGGGCGCCGCGCTGATCGCGCCGTCCGCGCTCACCCTGCTGATGACGCTGTTCGGGCACGACCCGAAGGAGCTGACCAAGGCCCTGGCCCTGTACGGCGCCGCCGCGCCGGCGGGCGGCACCGCCGGCGTCTTCCTCGGCGGCGTCATCACCGAATACCTGAGCTGGCCGTGGGTCTTCTACATCAACGTCCCCATCGCGGTCGTCGCGCTGCTGGCCACCGGCCCGCTGATGCCCGCCGCACCGGCCGGGCGCGGCTCCATCGACGTCCTCGGCACGCTGACCGTCACCCTCGGCCTCGGCACCGCCGTCTACGCCGTCGTCCGCGCACCCGAGGCGGGCTGGGGCTCCGCCCAGACGTGGATCGCGCTGGCCGTCGCCGTGGCGCTGCTGGCCGCGTTCGTCGCCGTCCAGGCCCGGCGTCAGGAGCCGCTGATGCGGCTGTCCATCTTCCGCACCCCCGGCCTTGCCGCCGCCAACCTCACCCAGCTCCTGCTCGGCGGCGCGTGGATCCCGATGTGGTTCTTCCTCAACCTCTACCTGCAGCAGGTCCTCGGCTACAGCGCCTTCCCCAGCGGCGCCGCCCTGCTCCCGATGACCGTGCTCATCATGCTCGGCATGATCGTCCTGGCGCCGCGAGCCATCGAACGCTTCGGCCCCAGGACGACCACGGTCGCCGGCCTGCTGCTGCTCACGGCGGGGATGGCCTGGCTGTCGCTGATCAGCCCCGACGGCAGCTTCGCCGCCGACGTCCTGCCCGCCAGCCTGGTGGCCGCGCTCGGCATGTCGCTGGCCTTCATCCCCTCCCTCGGCACCGCCATCTCCTCCGCCCGTCCGGAGGAAGGCGGGCTGGCGTCGGGGATCGTCAACACCAGCTACCAGGTGGGCTCCGCGCTCGGGCTGGCCGCGATGACCGCCGTGGCCGCCGCCAACGGCTCGGGGCGGCTCGGTGACCTGCCGGCGCTGACCGAGGGCTTCTCCTCGGCCTTCGTGGGGGCCGCCGCCATCGCCCTGGTGGGGGCAGTGGTCGCCGCCGCCACCCTGCGGACGCGCACCGGCGCGCCCGCCGACCAGGTCACCGCCTCCCGTGGGTGACCGCTGCGGACGCGGAAGCGCTCACCGCTGGGTGGGCGCTTCCCCGTCGATGGCGCTCACCGGCCGGGGGCGCTTCCCCGTCGATGGCGCTCACCGGCTGGGGGGCGCTTCTCGGGCGGTGGCGCGTGGCAGGTTCGTCACCCGGCCGTCAGCCACGCCCGCCAGCCCCCGTACTTCGTGATGTCCTCCCCCGCCGAAGCCGCCTCCCGCGTGCAGCCGAACCCCACGACCCACCGCCCGTCGGACAGCTCGATCCGCCCCAGCGACATCGGCGCGGGCAGCCCGGCCAGGAACCGGCCGAGCGCCCCCTCCGACAGCGACCAGATCTCACCCTCGACCGGCGCGCCGCCCTCGCCGACCCGCGTCAGTCCCGGCTTCGGCGGCACCGTGCCCAGCGCGTGCAGCTCGTAGGCGGCGGCGGTCCGCGCGGCCCCGCCCCACCGCGCGCCGAGGCCCCGCAGCTCGTGCTCCAGCGGCTGCCCGGCCAGATGGGCGCCGACCACGAACAGCTCGACAGAGCGGACGCCGCCGTCCGCGATCGCCGCAGGCCACGGCAGCGGACCGGCGGGCAGCGGCGGCGCGCCACCGGCGAACTCCGCGGGGGGCTCGGGCCGCACGGCCACCAGGCGGGCGACGTCCAGCGCGACCGCGTCGTGGAACGGCCGCGCCACGACGGTGACGCCGAACTGGGCGATCCCCCGCTCCGGGCCCTCGTCCACCGTCCCGGCCGGCACCGCGACCGCGCACAGGTCGAACAGGTTGCAGAAGTTCGTGTACGTGCCGACGCGCGAGTTGACCGCCACCGGCTCCGCGGCGACCTCGGCCACCGTGGGATGGCAGGGCGCCGTCGGCACGAGCAGCGCGTCGAAGCCGTCGAGCAGGCCCAGGCACTCCTGCCGCAGCCGCTCCAGCCGTTCGAGGTCGCGCACCAGGTCCGAGGCGGCGACGGTCCCGGCGCGGCTGATGATGGCGCCGACCGTGGGATCGACGTCGCCGGGGTGGGCGTCCACGAACGCGCCGACGGCGGCGTGCCGCTCGGCGACGAGCGCGCCGTCGTAGAGGAGCCGGGCGGCGGCCAGGAACGGCTCGATCCTGATCGGCTCCACGACGGCCCCCGCCCCGCGCAGCCGCTCTGCGGTGGCCGTGAAGGCGTCGGCCCATCCGGGGTCCATGGCCGTCAGGTCGTCGGGGACGGCCACGCGCGGGGCGGCGGGTGCGGCCAGGGGCGCGTCCGGCGGCCAGGGGCGGGTGCCGGGGCCGCCCGCCATCGCGGCCATGGCGGCGTCGGCGGTGTCCAGGTCCCTGGCCATGATCGTGACCGCGTCGTACGAGCGGCACGCCGGGACGACGCCGTTCACGGAGACCGTGCCGAGGGTCGGCTTGATGCCGGTGATGCCCTGGAACGCGGCCGGCACCCGTCCGGAGCCCGCCGTGTCGGTGCCGATCGCGAGGTCGGCCAGGCCGAGTGCGACCGCGACCGCGGAGCCCGAGCTCGAGCCGCCGGACACGAACTCCGGGCGGCGCGCGTCACGCACGCCGCCGTACGGGGTGCGCTGGCCGACCAGGCCGGTCGCGAACTGGTCGAGGTTCGTCACGCCGACGACGGTCGCGCCGGCCGCTCGCAGGCGTGCCACGGCCTGCGCGTCGGCCTGCGCCGGTTCCGTGGCGTAGGCGGGGCAGGCGGCGGTCGTGGGGAAGCCCGCCACGTCCACGTTGTTCTTCACGGCCAGCCTGAGCCCGGCCAGCGGCCCGGTGGCCGCCGCCAGGCCGGCCGCGACGTCGGCCTCGTCACTACGGGAGATGAACACCTCCGGCCGCCCGTCCGCCGGAACGGGCGCCGTCTCACGGTGGCTCATGCGAGCGGCCCCATCACGACCAGGCAGTCCCCCGGCGCGACCTGGGTCCCCGCCGCCGCACGCACCTCGACCACCACCCCAGCCGCCGGCGCCGCCAGGTACGTCTCCATCTTCATGGCCTCCAACGCCACCACCGTCTGCCCCTCCCCGACCACGTCACCCACGGCGACCTCCACCTTCCACACGTTCGCCACGAACGGCGCGTCCACCCGCGCACCGCCCTCCGGCACCACGACCTCGGCGGGCGCGGCGATCTCGACGGCCGCCGCCTGCTCGGCGCGGGTGAACTCGCCCGCCTCCTCCCAGGCCCGCCGCTCCGCCTCGAACGCCGCCGCCTGCGTGGCCCGGAACGCGGCGATGGACGCGGCGTTCGCGGCGAGGAAGCGTTCGTGCTCGGCCAGCGAGAAGGATCCGTCGGCGGCGTCGATGGAGGTCCGCCCCGCGGCCAGGTCGGCCCGCAGGTCGAGCAGTTCCTCGGGCGAGACCGGGTACCAGCGGATCCGGTCGAAGAAGCGCAGCAGCCACGGGTCCTCGCCGGGCGCCGGGTGGGTGCGCCACACCTGCGTGGTGCGCCCCACGAACTGGTAGCCGCCGGGCCCTTCCATGCCGTAGACGCACAGGTACGCGCCGCCGATGCCGACGGAGTTCTCCGCCGTCCAGGTGCGGGCGGGGTTGTACTTCGTGGTGACCAGCCGGTGCCGCGGGTCGAGCGGCGTCGCCACGGGGGCACCGAGGTAGACGTCGCCCAGGCCGAGCACGAGATACTCGGCGTCGAACACGGTGCGGTAGACGTCGTCCACGCTGTCGAGCCCGTTGACGCGGCGGATGAACTCGATGTTCCACGGGCACCAGGGGGCGTCGTCGCGCACGCCGGCCATGTACCGCTCGATGGCCTCACGGGTGGCCGGGTCGTCCCAGCTCAGCGGCAGTCTCACGGTGCGGCTGGGGACGATCAGCTCGGCGGTGGGCGGCAGGGTGGTCTCCAGCTCGGCGAGCAGGCCGAGCAGGCGGGGCACCGGCAGGACCTGCGGGTCGACGTGCACCTGGAGGGAGCGGATGCCGGGGGTCAGGTCGAGCACGCCGGCGGGGGCGAGGCCGGCCAGCGCGGTGTGCAGGGCGTGGACGCGGGCGCGGAGCGCGAGGTCGAGCACGAGGTCGCCGTACTCGACGAGGACGCTGTCGTCGCCCTGCCGCCGGTACGTCACCCCCGGCCCGACGCCACCCTCCACCCTGCCCAGCACGCCGTCGTCGCCGTCGCCGCCCGCCACCAGCGCGGGCAGGTCGAGCGAGCGCGCAGGAACGGCTTCGGCGGCGCGGACCGGGACGAACGACACCGTGTCACCGGGCCGGAGCTGCCCCAGCTTCCACCGCTCCCCCGACACCACCGTGACGGGGCAGACGAACCCGCCGAGGCTGGGCCCGTCGGGTCCGAGCAGGATCGGGGTGTCGCCGGTGAAGTCGAGTGCGCCCACCGAGTAGGGCGTGTCGTGGATGTTGGACGGATGCAGCCCGGCCTCGCCCCCGTCACGCCTGGCCCAGGCGGGTTTGGGCCCGACCAGGCGGACGCCCGTGCGCGCGGAGTTGAAGTGCACCTCGTAGCGGGTGGCGTAGAGCTGGTCGATGTCGGCGCGGGTGAAGAACTCGGGCGCGGCGTGCGGCCCCTCGGTGACGCCGAGCTCCCAGTGCCGCTCGAAGCGGGGACGCCGCCCGGCGGGGACGGGACCGGTCGGGGCCGAGGACGGGGGCAAGGTGCGCAGGACGTCGCCGGGCCGCAGGGCGCGCCCGCCGTGGCCGCCGAACCGCCCCAGCGTGAAGGTGGCCGCACTGCCCAGATACAGGGGCACGTCCAGCCCTCCGGCGAAGGCGACGTACGTACGCAAGCCTGAGGCGCAGTCACCGACGTGCAGGGTGGACCCGGCGGGCACCCGCACCGGCTCCCACATCGGCACGGCCGCCCCGTCCACGGTGACGGGCGCGGGCGCGCCGGTGACGCAGACCAGCGTGTCGTGGCTGACCACGAGGGTGGGTCCGCCGGCGGTGCACTCCAGGCCCGGCGCGTTCTCGTCGTTGCCGAGCGCCAGGTTGGCCAGCCGCAGCGAGCGGTCGTCCATCGCCCCGCTGGGCGGCACGCCGACCTGCCAGTAGCCGACGCGCCCCTCGGCGTCCTGGACGGTGGTCATCATGCCGGAGCGCACGACGGTGACGCGCGGCTCCGGGTCGCCCACGCCGGCGAGGGTGCCGGTGCTGTGGGTGGCGGCCCTGAAGGCGGGGATCTCGACGGCGGCGCGCAGCAGGCCCAGGTTGACCTCGATGCCGTCGATCCGGGTCGTGGCGAGGGCCTGACCGAGGCGGTCGAGTGCCTCGTCCCGGCCGCCGCCGGTGGCGATCACCTTGGCGAGCATCGGGTCGTAGGCGGTGGACACCTCGGTGCCGGTCTCGGCCCAGCCGTCGATCCTGATGCCGTCCCCGGACGGGAGTTCCACCCGGGTGAGCACACCGGCGCTGGGGCGGAAGCCGGCGGCCGGGTCCTCGGCGTACACGCGGGCCTCGACGGCGTGCCCGGTCACCGGCACGTCGCCGGTGGCGAGGTACGGCGCGAGGAAGGAGGCGTCGCCGCCGGCCAGCCGCAGCATCCAGGCGACCAGGTCGACGCCGGTGACCTGCTCGGTAACCGGGTGTTCCACCTGGAGGCGGGCGTTGACCTCCAGGAAGGAGAGCTCCTCGCGTTCGGCGTCGTAGACGAACTCGACCGTGCCGGCCGAGCGGTAGCGGATGGACGCGGCCAGGTCGCGCGAGGTGCGGTGGAGCCGTTCGCGCACGTGGTCCGGCAGGGCGGGGGCGGGCGCCTCCTCGACGACCTTCTGGTTGCGCCGCTGCAGCGAGCAGTCGCGGTCGCCGAGGGTGACGACGCCGCCCATGCCGTCGCCGAAGAGCTGCACCTCGACGTGGCGGGCGCGCTCGACGTACCGCTCGGCGAAGACGCCGGCGGAGCCGAAGCTGCGCAGCGCGAGGCCGGTCACCCGGTCGTAGGCGGCGCGCAGCTCCTGCGGGGTGCGGCACACGGTCATGCCGATGCCGCCGCCACCGCCGGTGGCCTTGAGCATGACGGGGTAGCCGATGGCGGCCACCTCGGCGACGGCATGGCCGGCGTCGGTGAGCAGGCCCGTGCCGGGGAAGACCGGCACGCCGGCCGCCACCGCGACGGCGCGGGCGGTGTGCTTGTCGCCGAAGGTCCGCAGGTGGGCGGGCGTCGGGCCGACGAACGCCAGCCCGGCGCCCTCGACCTGCTCGGCGAAGCGGGCGTCCTCGGCCAGGAACCCGTAGCCCGGGTGGATGGCGTCGGCGCCGCTCTCCTTGGCGGCGCGCAGGACCGCCTCGGCGTTGAGGTAGGACTCGGCGGGCGCGGCGGGCCCCAGCAGGACGGCCTCGTCGGCGAGCCGGACGTGCGCGGCGGCCCGGTCGATCTCGGAGAACACCGCCACCGTACGCAGGCCCAGCTCGCGCGCGGTGCGGATGATCCGGCAGGCGATCTCGCCCCGATTGGCGATCAGTAGCGTGCCGGGCGAAGGCTCACGCACCGGCGTACACCGCCATCTGGGCGCGGCTGGGGTCGAAGCCGTTGCAGGGGTTGTTGATCTGGGGGCAGTTGGAGACGACGACGAGGGTGTCCTTCTCCGCGCGCAGCGCGACGGACAGGCCGGGTGCCGAGATGCCGTCCACGATGCCGAGCGCGCCGTCGGGGTCCACGGGCACGTTCATGAACCAGTTGACGTTGGAGACCTGGTCGCGTTTGCCCATGCCGTACTTCGACAGCTCGGCCAGGAAGTTGTCGGCGCAGGCGTGCTGGGCGTAGGTGTGGTGGCCGTAGCGCAGCGTGTTCGACTCGCGGGAGCAGGCGCCGCCGAGGGTGTCGTGCCGGCCGACCTCGTCGGCGACCACGGTCAGGAGCGGCTCGGACTCGTTGTCGCGCAGCACGCTGCCCGTCGTCAGGAAGATCGTCTCCTGCTCCTGCAGGGTCGCCTGGGCGCTGTAGGCGCGCCAGGAGCGGTGGGCGTCGTAGGCGAGGAAGTCGACGGCCTGGTTGCCGTCGAGGTCGGCGATGACGAGCACCTGCCCGCGCCGCAGCACCCACGACCAGGGGGCGCGGGGCGGGACGGTCTCCCGGTGCAGCTCGGCCCCGAACGCGTCGGTCATCACAGCGCCCTGCCCTTCCGGTGGTCGGCGGTGTTCTCGAAGGCGCGCCGGCCCTCGGGCGTGGCGCTCCACTGGGGGTCCTCCGGTGTCGTCACGCGGTCCCGCCAGGCGAGGATCTCCAGCGGGGTGACGGTGTAGCCGGGGCGCGGGTCGAGCGGGTGGGCCGCGTTCGCGAGGAGCACGACGACCGGCAGCTCGGTGCGCAGGGTGACGCCGGCGCCCGGGCCTGCCGAGCCCTGCCACTCGGGCCGCCCATCGGCGTCGATGCGGACGCCCTGGAAGAAGGAGATGGACGGGGGCAGGTCGCGCCGCTCCAGGCCGTTCTTCGCGCCGGCGAGGGCGAGCAGCTCCCGTCCGGCCGGGCTGGGGCCCTGGGGGGAGCCGTCGCCGTAGCGCCGCTCGTTCCTGGCTCTGGTGGAGGCGCCGTAGAGGGTGTCGTGCCGTCCCGAGCCGTCGTGCAGCACGGTGGCCAGGACCCTGGCCTGGTCGCTGAGCAGCAGGTACGACGCTCCCGCGTACACCTGCCACTGCACCTTGACCGTGTCGGCGACGTTGAGCCGCTCCCACGGCAGGCCCGCGTGGTGCAGCAGCAGCGACGCGCAGGCGTCGCCGTCGGGGTCGGTGAGCCGGATCGCGGTGCCGGGCGCGAGCACGCGGTGGGCGTAGCCGCCCGCGGGGATGCGGTCCGCCCAGACGACGTCGCCGGCGGCGACCCCCTCGGGCAGATCGGTCCAGCGCGAGGCCGGGACGGTCGGCGCGGTGTGGACCGCGGTGCCCTCCTGGGCGCGGGCATGGGCGCGCGCACCTGCGGTGGTGGCGGTCCCGTTCTGGAGTGTGGTCACGCGACGCTCCTCGTAATTTCTGTCGCTTGACAGAAATGCTGGGCGGCCTCGCGAACACCCATGGGTCGGGCCGGTAAATCCCGTGTTAAGCGGTGCTCACGGCGCTGATGCGGCTCAAGTGATCAGGCCGCGCGGTGAGTTTTGCGTTACGGCAGATGAACGCCGGCGTCACGAGGCGGAAACGCCGGGCCCGTACATATCGGTCAACCGACAGAAATTCGACCGCCCGGAGACCCGATGGACGTCACCGCCACTCCCCCGCCACCCACCGACGAATCCTCGCTGCGGACCTTCGGCTACCGCCAGGAGCTGCACCGCAGCATGGGCAGGTACGCCTCCTTCGCCGCGGGCTTCTCCTTCATCTCCGTCCTGACCACGGTCTTCCAGTTCTTCGCCATCGGCTACTCCTTCGGCGGCCCCGCGTTCTTCTGGACCTGGCCCGTCGTGCTGGGCGGGCAGCTCCTGGTCGCGCTCTGCTTCGCCGAGCTGGCCGCCCGCTACCCGATCTCCGGCTCCATCTACCAGTGGTCCACCCGGCTCAGCACGCCGACGTTCGGCTGGTTCGCGGGCTGGATCATGATCCTCGGGCAGATCGTGGTCATCGCCGCCGCGGCGCTCGCGCTGCAGGTGGTGCTGCCGTCCATCTGGCCGGGCTTCCAGCTCGTCGGCGGCGACCCCGCGCCGACCACCGCCACGGGCGCGGCCAACGCCGCGATACTCGGCCTGGTCCTGCTCGCGCTCACCACGGCCGTGAACGTCATCGACAACCGCGTCCTGGCCCGGATCAACAGCGTCGGCGTCACCACGGAGATCATCGGCGCGGTGCTCATCATCGTGCTGCTGTTCACCCACGCCGAGAACGGGCCCGGCATCACGTTCAGCACCGGCGGGCAGGGCGGGGCCATCGGCGCGCTGCTGGTCGGCTCGTTCACCGCCGCGTACGTGCTCATCGGCTTCGACAGCGCCGGCGAGCTGAGCGAGGAGACCCGCAACCCGCGCCGGGTCGCGCCCCGCACCATCCTGACCGCGCTCACGGCGGCCGGGCTGCTCGGCGGCCTCATCATCTTCGCCGGCCTGCTCGCCGCCCCCAGCCTGACCGACGGGCGGCTGGCCACCGAGGGCCTGTCCTACGTGCTCACCAGCAGCCTGGGAGACTGGGTGGGCAAGCTGCTGCTGGCCGACGTGGTGGTGGCGATCGCCGTGGCGACCATGGCCATCCAGACCGCCGCCACCAGGATGTTGTTCTCCATGGCGCGCGACGGCGTGGTGCCCTTCTCCGGCGCGCTGTCCCGGGTCTCCCCCCGCACCGGCATGCCGACCGGGCCCGCGCTGGTCACCGGGGCGCTCGCGGCGGCGATCCTGCTGCTCAACTTCGCCTCCCCCGAGGCGTTCCTGGCCATCGGCACCACCTGCATCGTGCTGCTCTACCTGGCGTACGCGATGGTGACCGGCCCGCTGCTGTGGCAGCGGCTGCGCGGCGGCTGGCGCGGCGGCGCGCCCGGCGGCGTCGCCGAGGACGGGACGCCGCTGTTCAGCATGGGACGGTGGGGGCTGCCGGTCAACGCGCTGGCCTTCTGCTACGGCATCGCGATGACGGTGAACCTGGCCTGGCCGAGGGCCGAGGTGTACGCCCCGATCACCGGCCACTGGTTCTTCCAGTGGTTCACCATCGTCTTCCTCGCGGCCGTGGTCGCCCTCGGCCTGGCCTACCGGCGGCTACGCCTCACCGGCGTCGCCGCCGGGCAGGTGCCGGTCGCGAACACCGGCCAGGCGTAGCGCCGCGTCGGCGGTGGCCGCCGCCAGCGTCTCGACGGCGGTGGCGGCCATCTCTCCCGGCGTGTCCCTGCGGATCAGGATGACACCCTCGATCAGCGCGAACAGCAGGTCGGTGCGCAGCGCCCCGTCCTCGGGGGACAGCGCCGCCCCGGCCGAGGTGGCCGCCAGCAGCTCGCCGTACACGGCCTTCAGCTCCTCGCGCATCCGCCGGAACCCGGCGAACCGCTCCGTGCGCACCTCGGGCAGCAGGTAGAGGGCGCCCAGGTTGTACGGCCCCGCGCACAGCAGCCTGGCGTCACGGTGGCACAGCTCCCGCAGCCGCTCCTCCGCCGTCGCGCCGGCCAGGGCGCGCGCCGCCTCCAGCGAGGGCCGCACCGTGCTCTCCAGCAGCTCGGCGAGGATGTCCTCCTTGCCGTCGAAGTAGTGGTAGATCGACGCCTGCCTGATCCCGGCCCGCCCGGCCAGCGCCCTCGTCGTGGTGGCGGCATAGCCGTGCACGGTGAACAGCTCCGCCGCCGCCGCCAGGATCTCCTCCCTCGGGCTCAGCTCGCTGCGCGGTCGCGCCACTGCTCGCGGCCTGCCTACTTTTCGCACGGTGGAAGAGGCACTCACCGCACGATCGTCGCACACCCCGGGTTCCGGGCCTGACGCCTCAGCGGCGTCCCGCCCGGTGCAAGGCCTCCTCAGCCTGTACGGCCATCGCGGCGACCAGGTCCTGCGCCGAGGGCAGGTCGTTGATCAGGTCCACGGCCTCGCCCGCCCACACCGGCAGCGGCGGGATCGCGCCACTCGCCACGTCGTCCTGGTACTCCCGCAGCGCCCGGTCGTCGGCGGCGAGCTCCGCCTCCCGTCCCCGCCAGCGATCCAGATAGGGGTGCCCGAGAGTGCGGGCCGGATACCTGGCAGGCCAGGCCGAGCCCCGCGCCACGTCCAGCACGGTGCTCCGCTCGGTGTCCTGGCCACGCCCCTCGACGATCGCCTTCGTGATCGAGGGATCGGCCAGGGCCTCGGTGGTGGCCTGGAAGCGGGTGCCGACGAGCGCCCCTGCGGCGCCCAGCACGAGGGCCGCCGCCACCCCACGCCCGTCGGCGATCCCGCCCGCCGCCAGCACCGGGACCGGCGCCACGAGGTCCACCACGGCGGGCACGAACGGCAGGGTGGAGCGCCCATGCGCGGCCCCGTGCCCGCCGCTCTCGGTGCCCTGGGCCACGATCACGTCGGCGCCCGTGTCCACGGCCTGCCTGGCCTCCTCCAGGTCGGTGACCTGAAGGATCAGCAGCGCCCCTGCCTGTCGGACCAGCTCGGCGTACGGTGCGGGGTCGCCGAACGACAACATCACGGCCTTCGGGCCGAGGCTCAGCCCCAGCTCCACAGCCGCACGATCGATCCCCCAGGTCAGGAACCCGACACCCCACGGCAGGCCGGTGGCCGCGACGATCGGCGCCTCGCGCGCCAGCCACTGCGGGTCGCCGAACGCGCCGCCCAGCAGGCCGAGCCCGCCGCCCCGGCAGACGGCCGCGGCCAGCGCGCCTCCGGCCGACCCGCCCATCGGGGCCAGCGCGATCGGGTGCCGTACGCCGAACATCTCGGTGAACGCCGTCGACAACGTCATACCCGCATCCTGCCGCCTCGTCCGGCAGGCCCGGTCACGCACCTCCGCCGCCTCGTCCGGCAGGCCCGGTCACGCACCTCCGCCGCCTCGTCCGATGGGCCCGGTCACGCGCCTCCGGCGCCGAACCAGCGCGGCAGCCGGTCGAGCAGCTCCCCCTGATCGTCGCCGGCCCACGCGACGTGACCGTCCGGCCGCAGCAGCACGGCGGGCACGTCCAGCTCCTCGGCGGCGTCCACGACGTGATCGACCCGATCCGCCCAGCCCGCGACCGACAGCCCGCCCGTCCGGTCGAGCAGCAGCCCACGCCCAGAACGCATCAGCTCGTACAGCCGCCGCCCCTGCTTGAGCCGCACGTCCCGCAGGCGCCGCCCGACCAGATCGGGCTCGTCGCCGCCGAAGTCGTACCGGACGCCGATCGCGGTGACCTTCCCGATGAGCAGCCTGCGCACCTCCTCGAAGTCCATCAGCTCGGCCACCAGCCGGCGCACGGCCTGCGGCCCCGGCTCGGGGGACATCAGCTCCATCTGCGCCCGGCTGTTGTCCAGCACGTCCGCGGCCACCGGGCGGCGCTCGGCGGCGTAGGTGTCCAGCAGCCCCTCCGGCGCCCACCCGGCCAGCTCGGCGGCCAGCTTCCAGCCGAGGTTGAACGCGTCCTGGACGCCCAGGTTGAGCCCCTGCCCGCCGGCCGGCGGATGCACGTGCGCCGCGTCCCCCGCCAGCAGCACCCGCCCGTCGCGGTAGCGTTCGGCCAGCCGGGTGGCGTCGCCGAAGCGGGACAGCCAGCGCGGCGAGCGCGCGCCCCAGTCGGTGCCGACGTAGGCCCGCAGCCGCCGCTGGAACTCCTCGATGGTCGGCGGGACGGCGCGGTCCTCGGCGACCTCCCCGGCCGGCACGAGGACGCGGTACACGCCGTCCCCGAGCGGCATGGCGCCGAACGTGAACAGCGTCTTGCGCACCTCGGCCCCCGCGGCGGCGATCGCCGCCGGGTCGTCGGTCAGCTCCATCTCGCCGAGCAGCATCTCGGTCCTGGCGGGCTCGCCGGGGAAGGCGACGCCGAGCGCCTTGCGCACCGTGCTGCGCCCGCCGTCGCAGCCGACGAGGTAGCGGGCGCGCAGCCGGGTGCCGTCGGCCAGCTCGGCGCTCACCCCGTCCTCGTCCTGGCTCACCCCCACCACCTCGCAGCCGCGCCGGATCTCGGCGCCCAGCTCCGCGGCGCGCTCGGCCAGCAGGCGGTCGGTGACGGGCTGCGGGATGCCGAGGGTGTAGGGGTGGGAGGTGTCCAGGTGGTCGAGCGGGGGCTTGTCGATGCCGGCGAAGTGACCGCGGATGGGGTATTTCGTGCCGTGCTCCAGGAACCGCTCCAGCACGCCCCGCTGGTCCATCACCTCGATGGTGCGGATGTGCAGGCCGAGCGAGCGGACGTGCTTGGCCGGCTCCGCGTCCTTCTCCAGCACGAGTACGCGCACGTCGCGCAGCCGCAGCTCGGCGGCCAGCATCGAGCCGGTCGGCCCGCCGCCGGCGATGATCACATCGAACATGGAATCGCCCGTCCAGTGAGGTTGCTGTTTCGGCCGGCCGCGCAGCCGCGTGCTTTCGTGCCCGCGAATCCGCAGGTCCTGGCCCCAGCCGTAGATTGTGCGGCACGACCCCGGTCTTGCCGCAAGACCCCCTGTGCGCTATAGCTTGAAAGTGACGGGGAATGCTGTCACGCCTTGCCCCGGCTGCCCGGTCAACGTCTCCAGAGCCCCGCTTGCTGACGCGGATTGCAAGGAGACGACACGTGTCCCAGCCCCTTCCCTTCGTCATCGATCCCGCCGGCGCCGACCGGCACGCCGAGTACCGGGCCCTGCGGGCGCGCGGCCCGGCCACGCCGGTGGACGTCCTCGGCCTGCGCGCCTGGGCGGTCTCCGACCCGGCCCTGCTCAAGACCCTGCTCACCAGCCCGGACGTGTCCAAGAACGGCCGCGTCCACTACCCGGACTTCCAGGAGACGATCCGCACGTGGCCGCTCGCCCTGTGGATCGAGGTGCAGAGCATGCTCACCGCGTACGGCGCCGACCATCGCAGGCTGCGGCGGATGATCGCCCCCGCGTTCAGCGCGCGCCGCATCGCCGAGCTGAAGCCGACCGTCCAGGCGCTGGTCGCCGAGCTGATGGACGAGCTGGCCGCGGTGCCCGGCGGTCAGGTGGTGGACCTGCGCGAGCGGCTGGCGTACCCGCTGCCCATCGCGGTGATCGGCCACCTGATGGGCGTGCCACGGGAGCAGCGCGACGACTTCCGGCAGATCGTCGACAACGTCTTCGACAGCACGCTCACCCCCCTGCAGGCCCAGGCGAACAACCTGCGCCTGTTCGAGCACATCGAGCAGCTGATCGCCACCAAGCGCGCCGAGCCGGGCGACGACATGACGTCCCTGCTCATCGCGGCCCGCGACGAGGAGTCCGGCGGCGCCGGCCTCTCCGGCGTCGAGCTGCGCGACACGATGATCCTGATGATCAGCGCCGGGTACGAGACCACCGTCAACGTCATCGACCAGGCCGTCTTCACGATGCTGTCCTCCCCGGGCCAGCTCGGCCTGGTCCGCGCCGGCAAGGCGAGCTGGGCGGACGTCGTGGAGGAGACGCTGCGCGCCGAGCCCGCCATCAAGTACCTGCCGCTGCGCTTCGCCGTCACCGACCTCAAGCTGCCCGACGGGCAGGTCATCACGGCGGGAGAGCCCATCCTGGCCGCCTACGGCGCCGCCAACCGCCACCCGGACTGGCACGGCGCGGACGCCGACACCTTCGACGTCACCCGCCAGGTGAAGGACCACCTGGCGTTCGGCTACGGCGTGCACTTCTGCCTCGGCGCCCCCCTGGCCCGCCTGGAGGTGGCCGAGGCCCTGCGCCAGCTCTTCGACCGCTTCCCCGATCTGTCCCTCGCGGCGCCCGCCGACACGCTGCGCCCCATACCCACCCTTATCAGCAACGGTCACCAGAAACTGCCCGTGCGGCTGCATCCCGCCGGATGACACGCCGCCAGGAGAGTTGTCACGCGCCGGGGGCGCTGTCTTGTCTGAGCTGTACACGGCCGGACCGAACCGGCCACCGATTCGCGGAGGACCGCTGATGAGCACCGATCACGCGCACGGCCACCACCTGGACAATCCCGACAAGAGCGGCCCGCCGCCCAAACTTGACGTGGTCGCCACCGTGCCGGGCGCACCGCCCGCACCGGCGGGCGCAGAGGCGATGACGATCCTGGTCACGCTGCCGCCCAACAGCCCCGGCGCGCCGCCGCACCGGCACTCGGGGCCCGCCTTCGGCTACGTGCTCAAGGGCGCGATCAACTTCGAGCTCGAAGGGGACCCGGTGCGGGTCCTGCGGGCCGGCGAGGCGTTCTGGGAGCCCGGCGGGGACGTCATCCACTACCAGGACGGGAACCATCTGGAGGATGAGGAGTCGGCGTTCGTGGTGACCATGTTCTGCGCGCCGGGGCAGCCGATGCTGGTGCCGGTCAGCGCGGAGGAGCTGGAAGCCCGCCGGGATCGGCGCGCGCCCGCGTCATGACCAAGGTGACGCTGACCGCGCTCGTCCGCGACCTGGTCGAGCGGGCCCGCCAAGCCGACAGCGGCCGCAGCGCCACCACCGTCCACGGCGGGCACGACCGCTCGCTGCGGCAGACCGTGATGGCGTTGCGGCAGGGCGAGCACATCCACGAGAGCGAGCATCCCGGCGAGGTGACGGTGCACGTCCTGCACGGGCGGGTCCGGCTGGTCGCCGGGGGCGACTCCTGGGACGCGCTGCCGGGTGATCTGCTGGTGATGCCCGATCGGCGGCATCGGGTGGAGGCTGTGCGGGATTGCGCGTTTCTGTTCAGCACGGCGCGCTGCAGGTGAGACAAGGCCACCGGCCACCCTCGGAGACGGGGGTGGCCGGTGGCCTTTTAATGTCTGGATGGAAGCAGACGAAGCGCAGATTCAGGATGCGGAACAGCGGTTGGGCGTCCGTTGCGGCCGGAGAGATTCAGACGCGGTTTCCCGGTGCGGTGGCGATCGCCGGGGGCCGTCACTCGATGAGCACAGGCCGCAACCGGGCCGAGACCGCGAACGCCGCAGCCAGCACCACCATCCCGATCCCCGCCCAAAGGTTGGCGTTGACGTCCCCGGTCTTGGCCCGATCCGCGGCCGTCTCCGCGAAGAGACCCATCACGATCAGCACAACGCCGTAGAACCCGATCAGCCCCCCGATGACGACGCGAATGTCGAACGCACGAGCCTTGTCGCCGTTCATGTGCCGGCTCCTCTCATCGGAAGATCACGTTCAGGGCGGTGACGAGCACCAGCGAGATGCCCGCCAGCTTGACCGGCGCCCGATACCAAGGCAGCCGGGCGGCGGCGGGGTCGGTGCGCTGAGACCTGGGCGTCTCGGAGTAGACGAGCCCGCCCAGCTCCGCCGCCGGCTTGGGCCGGGAGACGAGGCTGACCAGGACGCTCACGACGATGTCCACGGTGAATGCCACCCCCGCCGAGACGAAGGCCGCGCCCTGGCCGGGCAGGGTGATGGCGCCGGTCTCGTTGGCCAGCCAGACGGCGATCGCGCCGAGCGTGCCGGACACCAGCCCGATCCAGCCGGCCGCCGGGGTCATGCGTTTCCAGAAGATGCCGAGGATGAAGGTGGCGAACAGCGGCGCGTTGAAGAAGCCGAACAGCGTCTGCAGGTAGGTCATCAGGTTGCCGTAGCCGGCGGCGATGAACGCGGTGCCGATGGCCAGCAGGGTGGCGCCGACGGTGGCCCAGCGGCCGACCTTGAGGTAGTAGCCGTCGGAGCGGCCCTTGACCACGTACTGCTGCCACAGGTCGTAGCTGAAGACGGTGTTGAAGGCGGAGATGTTGGCCGCCATGCCGGCCATGAACGCGGCCAGCAGGCCCGTCAGGGCGATGCCGAGCAGGCCGGTGGGCAGGGTGTCGCGGATGAGCAGCAGGATCGCGTCGTTGTAGGTGACGCCGGCGGCCGGGTCGCCGGCCTTCAACCGGGCCACCTCGGGCACCAGCACGCCGGCGATCATGCCGGGGACGACGACGATGAACGGGATGAACATCTTCGGGAACGAGGCGATGATCGGGGTGCTGCGCGCGGCCGTCATCGAGCTGGTCGCCATGGCGCGCTGGACCTCGACGAAGTTGGTGGTCCAGTAGCCGAAGGAGAGCACGAAGCCCAGGCCGAAGACGATGCCGACGACGGACAGGATGGAGCTGTCGAACCCGGCCAGCGCGTTGCCCGGCCACGAGCGCAGCTCCTCGCTGTTCTGGATCCGGTCGATCAGCCCGCCGACGCCGCCGACGCGGTGCAGCCCGATGAGGGTGAGCGGCAGCAGCGCGGCGACGATGACGAAGAACTGCAGCACCTCGTTGTAGATGGCGGCCGACAGCCCGCCCAGGGTGATGTAGCTGAGCACGATCGCGGCGGCCAGGATCAGCGCCACCCACAGCGGCCAGCCGAGCAGGCTGTTGACCACGGTGGCCAGCAGGAACAGGTTGATCCCCGCGATCAGCACCTGGGCCAGGGCGAAGGTGATCGCGTTGACCAGGTGCGCGCCGGGGCCGAAGCGGCGGCGCATGAACTCCGGCACGCTGCGCACCTTGGAGCCGTAGTAGAACGGCATCATCACGACGCCCAGGAACAACATCGCGGGGACGGCGCCGATCCAGTAGTAGTGCATCGTCGGCATGCCGTACTCGGCGCCGTTGGCCGACATGCCGATCACCTCGACGGCGCCGAGGTTGGCCGAGATGAACGCCAGCCCGGTGATCCAGGCCGGCAGCGACCGTCCCGACAGCAGGAAGTCCAGGCTGCTGGAGATCCTGCGGCGGGCGGCGAACCCGACCAGCAGGACGACGGCGAAGTAGACGAGGATCAGCGCGTAGTCGACTGGTTCGGCGCCGATCCTCAGCGGGTTGTCCACGGAAAATCCTTCCTTCTCCGGACGCGGGACCGGGGCGCTACGCGCGTGACTGCGGCGGCACGTAGTCGAAGGTCGGCCCGGCCACGGTGCCGTCCTCGCCGGGCATCGCCATCAGGGCGACGGCCTGGCCCTTGAGCGCGTACATGGTGCCGACGGCGGCGCCGAGCAGCTTGGGGTCGCCGTCGAAGGCCTGTTCGAGCTGTTTGAGCAGGTTGCAGTAGGTGCGGTTGAACTCCTCCTGCGCGGTGCGGACGGCGCTGCCCGGCTCGTGGTCGGACAGCCGCGGGTCGGGCCGCATCGGCCGCACGGCGGCCAGGTCGACGAAGATCGGCTCGCCGGTGGGGCCGGAGCGCGGAGTGTCGCCGCGCTGGTAGCGCCGGCCGAGCTTGAGCTCCATGAGGCGGTAGTAGTGGGCGACCTCGTCCCGTTCCGGGTGGAAGACGTCCTGGTCGCCGTCCCAGACCTCGCCGCCGTCCCTTCCCTCGCCCTGCTCGACGATCTCCTCCAGCGCCCCCAGCGCCGACTCCAGGTCCCGCACCGCGAACAGCCAGCCCGAGGTGTGCCGGAAGTGGGTGCCCTCGACCTGGCGGGCGGGGTCGCCGGTGAAGACGGCCTGCTCGCCGAGCTGCTCGCACAGGTGGCGCAGCCCCTGCTCGACGGCGGTGTAGAACTGGCCGATCGTCTCGTAGCCGTCGCCTTCCGCCGGGGCGCCGGGCGGCGCCGGCCGTTCCAGGCGCAGGAACATCTCCAGCGCCTGCGGGCCGAACGGGAGCAGCGACAGCTCCAGGGAGCTGTGCGGCAGCCGCCTGGGGTAGGGCGGCAGCATCCCGGGCGTGTCGAGGCGGGGCCTGCCGCCGACGGCGTTGAGCAGGTTGGCGGCGAGCGCCAGGTGCAGCATCTCCTCGGCGAAGACGCTGCCGATCACCGCCACGGCCTCGGGGTTGCGCTCCGGGTCCAGGGAGTACAGGGCGCACAGGTACGGCGGCAGCGTCGCCTGCTCCAGCTCGATCGCCCACTGCAGGTGCTCGCGCAGGCTGTCGAGGGTGCCGATCGGCACGGGCACGGGAGCAGCGGTGAGGTTCTTCATCAACATCGTCTTTCTGAAGGTGTCGTAAGGGTCAGGCCGTGGCCATCCAGCGGAGGCGGCGGCGTTCCGCGGGCGTGGTGCCGCCCCACATGCCGTCCGGCTCGCCGGTGCGCAGGGCCCAGTCGAGGCAGATCGCCTTGACGGGGCAGCTCTGGCAGATGCGCCGGGCCGGCGCCTCGCTCTGGCCGGGGTGCTCGTCCCAGGTGATCGGGAAGAACAGGCCGGGGTCGGCGTCCTGGCAGGCGGCGTGCGCGGTCCAGCGCAGCGGGGATCGGGGCTTACGAGACGGCTGCGCGGTCATGGTCTCCGCCTCGTAAGGGTGAGTGACGCCGCCAGTGCTCCTCGAGGGCCGCCGCGACCTGCCCTGGACGCTGCAGCAGCGGCCAGTGGTTGCAGTCGGCGAGCTTGAGGACGCGTTCGGCCCCGATGGCCCGGCCCAGCTCGCCGGCGAACTCGACCGGGCAGGCCGGGTCGCGCGAGCCCCAGATGACCAGGGCGGGCGCGGTCAGCCCGGCCAGCTCCGGCTCCCACTCCGCGCCCATCCGCAGCGCGGAGCGGTAGAGCTTGAGAATGCTGTCCCGCATCGGCGCGTCCACGTGCCGGGCCATCTCCGCGGCCAGGTCCGCGGGCACTTCGAACCCCTTGACCAGGTCTTCCGCGAAGCCTTCCGGCTTCAGCTCGGCCATGAAGCGGTCGCCCTCGACCGGGTCCTGCCAGATCCTGGCCAGCGGGTGCCAGGCGTAGCGGGCGCTGATGGGGCCGTTGCCGCCCGCCCAGGTGCGTACCAGATCGGGGCGCAGCGACGCGACCCGCGCGGTGAGGATGCAGCCCCAGTCGTGGCCGACCAGGTCGACTGGCTGATCGACCTGCTCCAGCCGGTCGATCAGCCAGTCGGCGTACTCCTCCTTGGTGCTGCCGAAGCCGAGCGGGCGCGGGGTGCCGAAGCCCGGCAGGTCCCAGGCCTCCACGTCCGTACGCGTCAGGTGCCGGCGGACGCCCGCCCACACGCGGTGGGTGTCGGGGACGCCGTGGATGAGGATCGCGGGCACGGCCGCCTCACACCCGCGCGCCGTCGGCCGGGCGCAGCGCGGCCTTGAGCACCTCGATGGCCTGCGCGGTGGCGGCGCGCGCGGCCCGGGTGTCGCGCACCGGGTCGAGCATCATGAAGTCGTGCAGCGTGCCGTTGTAGCGGACGCTGGTGGTCGGCACGCCCGCCGCCGTGAGCTTGCGGGCGTAGGCCTCGCCCTCGTCGCGCAGCACGTCGTTCTCGTCCACGATGACGAACGCGGGCGGCAGCCCCGCCAGCTCCTCCGGGGTGGCACGCAGCGGGGAGGCGGTGATCTCGGCGCGCTGGGCGGGGTCGGTGGTGTAGGCGTCCCAGAACCAGGCCATCGCCTTGGCGGTCAGGTGGGGGCCGTCGGCGAACTCGCGGTAGCTGGCGGTGTCCTGGCCCGCGTCGGTGACCGGGTAGTACAGCGACTGGTGCACGAACCGCACGTCGCCGCGCTGCTTGGCCATGATGGTCAGGGCCGCGGTCATGTTCCCGCCGACGGAGTCGCCCGCCACGGCCAGCCTGCCGGCGTCCAGGTTCTCGGCCGCGCCGTCCTTGACGATCCACTGGGCGGTGGCGTACGCCTGCTCGATCGCCACCGGGTAGCGCGCCTCCGGCGAGCGGTCGTACTCCACGAACACCAGGGCGGCGCCCGCCCCGACGGACAGCTCCCGCACCAGCCGGTCGTGGGTGCCCGCGTTGCCCAGCACCCAGCCGCCGCCGTGCACGTACAGCACTACCGGCAGCACCCCCGTGGCGCCGGCGGGCCTGACGATCCGCACCCGCACGTCGCCGGCCCCGGCGGGCACGACGATCCACTTCTCGTCCACGCCGGGCTTGGCGACGGGGCCGGACTGCACGTCGTCCAGCAGCTTTCGGGCGCCTTCCGTGCCCAGCTCGTACAGGAGCGGGGGCTTGGCCGTCGCCTCGGCGAACTCCTGAGCCGCAGGCTCCAGAACGATGTCGTTCATTCATTTCCCTCTCACTCGCGCCTTCGCCCCTTGGACCGGGCGGCGCGCCCGGTTCGTGACACCGGGGAGGCGAGAGGGGGTGGAGCCGTCAGGCGGTGGCGGCTCCGGGCGGCGTGCTGCGCAGCTCCTTGCGGGAGGCGACGCCGAGCTTGACGAAGATCTTGCGCAGGTGCCATTCGACGGTGTGCGGGCTGATGTAGAGCTGCGCGCCGATCTCGGAGTTCGTCAGCCCGCCGGCGGCCAGGCGGGCGATCCGCGCCTCCTGCGAGGTCAGCCCGGTGGGCGTCTCGGCCGGGCGCCTGCGCACGCTCTCGCCGGTGGCCCGCAGCTCCCGCCCGGCGCGTTCGGCGAACGCCCCGGCCCCCATCAGTCCGAACAGGTCGTGGGCGAGGGTCAGCTGCTCGCGCGCGTCCACCCTGCGGTTCTCGCGGCGCAGCCACTCGCCGTAGAGCAGGCGGGCGCGGGCGAGCGCCATCCTGACCTTGGTACGGCCGAGCCGCTCGATCGCCTCCCGGTAGAGCGCGTCGGCGGCCGGGCCCGCGCTGACCTGGGCGCGGGCGCTCGCCGAGGTGCCGAGCGCCCAGTCGGTGCCGCTGGCCCGGGCCATCTCGTCGAGCCGGCGGGCGGCCTCGGCGGCGCGGGCCGGCCTGCCGCTCCTGGCCGCCGCCTCGACCAGCTCGATCGTGGACCAGGTGGACAGCCCGAGCTCCTGCGGGTGCTCGGCGCCCCGCTCCGCCGCGACGTACGCCTCCTCGTAGCGGCCGTGGCCGTTGTGCAGCACCGCGGCGGCCCACTGGGTGGCGGTGGTCACCTTGCCCTCCCCTTGCAACGCCACGTCGCGGGTGATCGCCTTGATGACCTGGCGGGTCGCGCTCTCCTGACCTCGCCACGGCTCCAGCACCAGGGCTCCGTACTGGGCCATGAAGCGGCTGCCCGTCACCTCGCCGATCGTCGTCGACTCGGCGACCAGCGCCTCGGCCTCGGCCAGCTCGCCGGCCAGCACCCGGGCCGACAGGAGCAGCAGCAGCGCCGGCGGCAGCACCGACAGCGCGCCCGTCTCGCGGGCCAGGCCGACCAGGCGGGCCGAGAGGGCCGCGTAGCTGTCGAAGTCCCACACGTTGTGGGCCATGCGGCAGGCGAGCGGCAGCCAGCCGAGGCCCTCCTCCCTGGACACCTCTCCGGTGCGGAACGCCTCCAGGGCCCGCAGCACCATCGGCGTGCCCGCCGCGTAGCCGTCGATGATCGCCGTCGCCGCGCCGTTCAGCAGCAGGTCGTGGCGTTCCGGGGGCGGTCCTGGCGGTGCGGCGAGTGCCGCCCTGGCGACGTCCGCCATCTGGGCTCCGCTCGCCAGGCGGCCGGCGGTGAGCGCCGCGTACAGGGCGTCGCGGTAGGTCTCGCGGGCCAGCCCGGAGTCCAGCGGCTCAAGGCGTCTGCCCGCCGTGAGCAGCAGCGGCAGGGCGGCGCCCGCGCTGGTGGAGGCGAACATGATCTGGCCGCGCAGCAGGCTGGCCTGGGCGAGCCTGCGGTCGTCCAGGGGGCTCAGCTCGGCGGCGTCGAGCAGTTCGAGCGCGGCGTCGTAGCCGCCGGCCCGGTACTTGTCGCGGGCCGCCGCGAGGGCCCGCGCGCCGCGCCGGGCCGCGTCGGGGGTCAGCTCGGCCGCCCTTTCGAGGAACGCGGCCGCCGCCGCGACGCCGCCACGGGCCTGGGCGCGGCTCGCTGAGCGCTCCAGCTCGGCGGCGACCGCCTCGTCCGGGCCGGGGGCGGCGTTGGCCAGGTGCCAGGCCCGCCGATCGGGGTCCGTCCCCGCGTCGGTGGCGTCGGCCAGGGCGCGGTGCACGGCCTGCCGTTCCTGCGGGGTGGCCACCCGGTAGGCCGCGGAACGCACCAGGGGATGGCGGAACCGCACCCGGGTGCCGATCGTGATCAGGCCCTCCACCTCGGCGGGCGCCGCGGCGGCCGCCTCGATGCCGAGCAGGTCCGCCGCCCGCGCCAGCAGGGTCACGTCACCCACCGGCTCGGCCGCCGCGACCAGCAGCAGCCGCTGCGTCCCGGCCGGGAGGGCTTGGACCCGCCGCAGGAAGCTCTGCTCGATCTGACTCGTCAGCAGCCGCGCGTCCGGACGGCCGAAACCGCCCGCCAGCTCGGCCGGGGTCAGCCCGCGGGGCAGCTCCAGCAGGGCCAGGGGGTTGCCCTGCGTCTCGGCCACGATCCTGTCCCTGACCCGCTCGTCCAGCCGTCCGGGGGTCGCCGAGTCGAGCAGGGCGCGGGCGTCGCCGTCGCTCAGCCGTCCCACGTCGAGCCGCGGCAGGCCCGCCAGCTCGGGGCCGAGGTGGTGGTCGCGGACCGCGATCACCAGCGCGATCCGTTCGGCCAGCAGGCGACGCGCGACGAACGCGAGCGTCTGCGCCGAGACCTGATCCAGCCACTGGGCGTCATCGATCAGGCAGACCAGCGGCTCCTGCCCGGCCGCGTCGGCCAGCAGGCTCAGCACCGCCAGCCCCACCAGGAACCGGTCCGGCGGCGTGCCCGCGCTCAGCCCGAACGCCGTCCCCAGCGCCGCACGCTGCGGCTCGGGCAGCTTCGCGAGATGATCGAGGAACGGCGCGCACAACTGGTGCAGGCCGCCGAACGCCAGCTCCATCTCGGACTCGACGCCCGCGGCCCTGGTCACCCGGCATCCCTGAGCGCCTTCCCGCGCGTACTCCAGCAGCGCCGTCTTGCCGATCCCCGCCGCACCGCGCAAGATGAGCACCGAGCTGTGGCCGCCCCGCACCGTGGCCACGAGCCGATCCAGCCGCTCGCACTCGATCCGCCGGCCCCGCAGCCTGCTTCCCACCCAGCCTCCGTCCTGCCGTCCCGGGGGTACCCCCTGGGGCCCTAGGGGACGCCCGGGGGCCCTGGCCAGGGTATCGACCACGGTGTCTCAGGGGCGCGACGGAGGGGCTCCAGCAACGACCGTGATCACAGCGGCATCCGCCGGATGCCGGCTGTGAACGGGGAGTTGAGACCGTGGGCATGAGTTTGCTGGAGTCGTACAGAGACAGCGCCACGCAGGTGGACGACCGGACGATCAGCGGCTGGGACGGGGCCGCCGCCACCTTCGTCGGCGCCGCCCCGCGCCTGTACGCCATCGGGCTGCGCGTCCTTCAGGACACGGGCGAGGCGGAGGACGTCGTGCAGGAGACGTGGCTGCGGTGGGCCCGCGCCAACCGGTCCGTCGTCGTCAGCCCGGCCGCGTTCCTGGCGCTGACCACCACGCGGCTGGCCATCAACGTCACCCAGTCGGCGCGCAAGCGGCGCGAGACCTCTGCCGGGCCGTGGCTGCCTGACACGCCTGATCAATCGGCCGGGCCTGAGGTGGCGGCTGAGCGGCATGAGGCGGTCGACGGGGCCGTTCGGATGTTGCTGGAGCGGCTGACCGCTGCTGAGCGGGGGGTTTATCTGCTGCGGATGGCTTTCGACTATCCGTACCGGCAGATCGGGGAGGTGCTCGGGTTGAGTGAGGAGCACACCCGGCAGCTTCTGCGGCGGGCGCGGCATCATCTGGCGGAGGGACGGGTTCGTCCGGTCAGCGGGGGCGCGCATCGGCGGCTGGTGCGGGCCTTTCTGGCTGCTGCCCGGAGTGGGGAGCTGGGCGGGCTGGAGAGCTTGCTCGCCGCCGAGGTCAACCGCTAGGCCGCGGGGCCGTCACCGGCCCCGCGCACGACCTGTCCCGCAACGCCGAGCGGCCCGTGGCGGAGTTCACGCCACGGGCCGCGATCCTGCCGGTCAGCCGGTCAGCCGGTGCCGCGAACGGCCTCGACGATGACGGCGGCGACAGCGTCAGGCGCGGAGACGGCAAGCGCGTGCGACGCCCCGGGAACCTCCGTGGTGCCACGAGCCCCGGCCCGCTCGGCCATGAACCGCAACGCGGCCGCCGGAATGTTGAGATCCCGCTCCCCGTGCACGAACCACGACGGAATCCCCCGCCACGCGGGCTCCGCCACCGTGATCTCGTCCCGCAGCGCCCGCTCGGTGACCGGCCGCTGAGTGGCGGCCATCAGCGCCGCCTCGCCGGCATCCACGTCGGCGCAGAACTGGTGGTGGAACTTGCCGGGGTCGATGCGGAACTCGTTGCCACCAGAGGCGACCGGGTAGGCGACCAGCGCGTCCCCCAGCGTGCTGCCCTCGAACTTGGCCGACAGCAGGAAAGCGCTCTCCCCCGCGTCGGGCGCGAACGCGCCGACGTAGACGAGCCCCTGCACGGCCGGGTCGCCGGTGGCCGCCTGGCTGATCACCATGCCGCCGTAGGAGTGCCCGGCGAGCACGACGGGCCGGCCGAGGCCGGCGATCACGTCGCGCACGTACGCGCCGTCCCCCTCGACGTCGCGCAGCGGGTTGGCCACCGCGACCGCCTGAAGCCCATGGCCGTGCAGGCGCTGGATGACCCGGTTCCAGGAGGCGGATTCGGCGAAGGCGCCGTGCACCAGCACGACGACGGGCTGTTCGGTCATGACGTCATTCCTCTTCTCGTGATGAGTTCGGATCTTCCTCGTGGAAGCCGATCTCGCGGTGGGTGCCGTCGCACAGGGGTTTGTTGCCGGAGTGGCCGCAACGGCAGAGCGTCATCCGGTTGCGGGTCTCCAGCGGCAGGCCGTCCGACCGGACGACCGGCACCCGGCCGGTGACCCACAGCGCACTGGCCAGCCCGTCCTCCTCCTCCAGGACGGAGATGGCCTGCGGGAGGTCGGGTTCGATCGTTTCGCCGCCGCGTTCGAGGGCGTAGCTGTAGGAGCCGGAGGGGCAGTGGTCGATGCGGCCCATGATGTCCGAGCGCACGTCGCTGTCGGCGGTGTCGGCGAGCATCGCGGCGATGGGCCTGGTGCGGCCGATGCAGAAGGCGGCGTGGACGCACAGCTCGCCCACGCGTTGCGCCGAGATGCCGGCCCCGTCGTGCACGTGCTGCAGCTCCCGGTACGGGCGCATGACCTCGGCCTCGGTGCCGTCGAAGCCGATGACGGCGTGCGTCCCGTCGCAGAACGGCTTGGCGCGCGAGTGGCCGCAGCGGCACAGCGCGTAGGTGTCCTCGGTCTCCAGGGGTTCGCCGGTCTTCCAGGTCAGCGCGTCGTTCCCGGAGGAGACGATCTTCCGCTTGCGGCGGAGCGGGACGCCGCCGTACACGAGGTACGGGCCGTCGCGCAGCACGACGACGCGCCGCTCGTCGCCGACGCTCCACCGGCGGCGCTCGGGCCTGACGTAGCGGAAGGCCGGGCCGGAGCCCTGCTCCATGAGGGCGAGGGCCTGGGCCTTGAGCGCGTACATGGTGCCGGTGGCGACCGCGAGGAGTCTCGGGTTGCCGTTGAACGCCCGCTCCAGCAGGTGCAGGACGGCGCAGTAGGTGTGGTCGAAGGCGTCCTGGGCCTTGCGGGCCGCGCTGCCGGGCTCGGCCGGGCGGGGGTTGGGCGGCATCGGGCGTACGCCGTCCGGATCGACCCGGACGGGCTCGCCGGTGGGGCCGGAGTCCGGGGTGTCGCCGCGCTGGTAGCGGCGGCCGAGTTTCAGCTCCTGGAAGCGGTAGTAGTGGGCGACCTCGTCGCGTTCGGGGTGCATGACGTCCTGGTCGCCGTCCCAGACCTGGCCGCCGTCCAGGCCCTCGCCCTGCTCGACGATCTCCTCCAGCGCGGCGAGCGCCGTCTTCAGGTCGTGCACGGCGACGAGCCGGCCGGCGGTGTGCCGGAAGTGACCGGCGTGCACCTGGCGGGACGGGTCGCCGGTGAAGACGGCCTGCTCGCCGAGCCGTTCGCACAGGTCGCGCAGGCCCTGCTCGATGGCGGCGTAGAACTGGCCGATCGTCTCGTAGTCGTCGCCCTCCGGCGCGGCCCCCGCGGGCGCCGGACGTTCCAGCCGCAGGAACATCTCCAGCGCCTGCTCGCCGAAGGGGACCAGCGACAGCTCCAGGGAGCCGTGGGGCAGCCGTCGCGGGTGGGGCGGCAGCATCCGGGGTGTGTCGAGGCGGGGCTTGCCGCCTACGGCGTTGAGCAGGTTGGCGGCGAGGGCCAGGTGCAGCATCTCCTCGGCGAAGACGCTGCGCACGATGGCGGCGGCTTCCGGGTTGCGTTCCTGGTCGAGCGAGTACAGGGCGCACAGGTAGGGCGGCAGTGTCGCGTGCTCCAGCTCGATCGCCCACTGCAGGTGCTCGCGCAGGCTCCCGATCGTGCCGATCCGCGCGGTCGGCGTCTCACGCGAGAGCGGCGCCTCACGGGAGACCGGCGCCTCACGGGAGACCGGCGCCTCACGGGAGACCGGCGCCTCACGGGAGACCGGCGCCTCACGCGACATGGTCGTCCGGTCGCGCGCCGTCCTCCAGCACCTCGACCGCGTCGAGCAGGCCGCGCAGGCCGATCTCCTCGCGTTCCGCGTCCGTGGGGTCGAACAGCCAGTCGGTGATCGGCAGCTCGGCGACCTCCCCGGGACGGCTGGCCTCGACCAGGCTCACCTCCGCCTCGACCTCCACCTCCAGCTCGTGCAGGAAGCCGTCCTGGTCCCTCGGAGCGCTCATCATTCCTCCATCTGTGACTTGCGTGGATGCCCGGCTGACCGCGTGCAGCAGCCGCACGCCGATCTGGCCGGACGCGAACAGGTGCGTGAACCGCTCCCCCTGGTGGGCCGCCAGCGCGTAGGCCGGGTGGGCCCGGTGCCGGGTCGCGACGACGGCCGCCACCTGCTCGGCGCGTCGCGACCACGACCGCGGCGGCGGCCCTGGCGGGCCGACCTGGTCGAGAAGCTCGAAGCCCGCCCCGGCGAGCAGCGCGCGCAGCTCCGCCTCGGTGGGGAAGTGGTTGCCGTCCGGGACGGGCAGCGTCTGCGGCCCCCTGGCGACGACCACCAGCAGCCCCAGCGAGGCGCCGGGCTTCAGCACCCGGTGGATCTCCGCGAGCACCGCCGCCTTGTCGCGGACGGTGCACAGCACGCCCAGGCACCAGGCGGCGTCCACCGACCCGGTGCGCAGCGGGATGCGCCGGCCGTCCGCCGCGATGACCGGCAGGCCGAACAGCCGGGCGGCGGCGCGGCCCGCGGCCGGCATCGGCTCCAGCAGGATCGGCCGGACCCCGAACCGCTCTGCCGCCCAGGCCGCCGGGCCGCCCGCTCCTGCCCCCACGTCCAGGAGCGTGCTGCCGGCGGCCAGCTCGCACGCCTCCGCCAGCCAGGCCAGCGCGGCCGGGCTGGCGCTGCCGCGGCAGGTGGCCGGGATGGCGTGCCGCTGTCCGAGCTGCTCGACGGCCTCGGCGGTCCAGCCGGCGACGTCGTCGAACTCGGCGACCATCGCCGCCGATGCCGTCATGGACCTACTTGCCCGAGCCGTCGAGCCAGTCGCGGTAGGTGATGGTGCCCAGGACGGCCTTGTCGTCGAGCGGCACCAGCGACCGCTCGACCAGCTCGCTGCCGAAGTAGCGGGCGTGCGGGTCGGTGACCACCTCGCGCGGGTCGCCCCAGGCGGCCAGCGCCTTGCGGAAGAACTCGTCCATCCGGTACTGCTGCGGCCCGGCGATCTCGACCCTGCCGTTCAGCGGCTCCCCCACCGCCGTGCGGCCGAGCGTCTTCGCCACGTCGTCGCCCGCGATCGGCTGGAAGAGCACCGGCGCGACGTGCACCTGGCCGTCCCTGGTGGCCTCGTCGGCGATGCCGCGGGCGAACTCGAAGAACTGGGTGGAGTGCACCAGCGAGAACGGGACGCCCGCCTTCTCGATGAGCTGCTCCTGGGCGATCTTCGCGGCGAAGTAGCCGTTGTCGGGCATGCGCTCGGTGCCCACGATCGACACCGCCACGTGGTGGCCCACCCCGGCCTCCTTCTCGGCCGCCAGCAGGTTGCCCGTGGAGGTCTGGAAGAACTTCAGCACCGCCTCCCGTTCGAACGACGGCGAGTTCGACACGTCCACCACGACCTGCGCGCCCTTGAGCACCTCGGCCAGGCCCTCGCCGGTGAGGGTGTTCACGCCGGTGTTCGGCGCGGCCGCCACCGCCTCATGACCGTGCTCGCCCAGCTTGGCCACCAGCTTCGACCCGATCAGGCCGGTCCCGCCGATCACCACGATCTTCATGCGGATTCCTCTCTCGTTCGCCGGGCGGCCCCTTCGCCACCCGGTCACCAGCTATGACCGGGCAGCCCCTCGGGCTCGTGACGACTGCCGCGAGATTTTTCACGGAGCGGTCCTGACGATGGCCACCGGGCAGGTGGCGTGGTGCAGGACGTGCTGGCTGACCGAGCCGTGCCACAGCGCGCTGAGCTCGTGATGGTGGTGGCTGCCGACGACGAGCAGGGACGCGCTCGACGCGGCGTCCGTCAGCGCCTTGCCCGGACGCCCGGTCAGCGTCTCCTGGTCGATCGTGACCGTGGGGAAGCGCTTGCGCCAGCGGGCCAGGTCGGGCTCGGGCAGCGGCGGGCGGGCGTGGCCGTCCGGTCCGGCCGCGCCGGCGTGCGCCAGCATCAGGGGCTGCCCGGTGCGGGCGGCGTGCGCGCAGGCGAAGGCGAGGACGGCCTCGCTGTCACCGGGGCCCGCGACGCCCGCAACGACCGGCATGACGGGCCCGCCTGGACGGGCGTCGGCGGTGCCCCCTGCGACGGGCTCGTCCGGCTTGGCGGAGCCGCGGACGACGACGACCGGGCAGGCGGCCTCGATGGCGAGCCTGGCGCCCACCGAGCTGAGCAGCAGGCCGCCGACCTCGCCCAGCCCGCGGCTGCCCACGACGAGCAGCTCCGCGTGCCGCGAGTGACGCACCAGCGCGACGAAGGGCTCGCCCTCCGGCATCTCGGTCGTCACCTCGGCCTCGGGCGCGGCGGCCCGCGCGCGGGCGGCCGCGTTGTCCAGGACGCGTTCCGCGGCGTGCCGGAGGCCGCCCTCCGGCGGTGCGCCCGGCGCGGGGCCCAGGGGCACGTTCAGCATGGGCCAGATGAAGGCGTGCACGATCAGCAGCGGCCGGCCGCGGCGCACGGCCTCGGCGGCGGCCCACTCCACGGCCCGCAGGCTGTCCTCGGAGTCGTCCACGCCTACGGTTACAGGATTCATCCTCGTCCTTTCAGAAGCGGTCACCGGCTACTCGACGAGCTTGCCGTCGGTCGGCACGTCGCGCATGAGGGCCGCGATGCCGGCCGGGATCGGCGCGATGGCCTCATGTTCCACCCGACCGGGCCCGGACCACACCAGGTTGACGCGCAATGCCGGATCTGTGTGCGGGTGGTCGGAGCGGTTGTGGCAGCCGCGCGTCTCGCGGCGTTCCAGCGCGGCCTCCATCGTCGCCCGCGCGGCGAGCGCCGCGGACTTCAGGTCGAACGCGTGCGCCAGGTCCTGGAACCCGGCCAGATCGGGGTGGACGCCGACGTCGCCGATCCGCGTCTCCAGGGCGGCCAGCTCGTCCAGGCCCTTGCGCAGGCCGCTCTCGTCGCGCACCACGCCGGCGTGCTCGGTCATGATGTCGCGCAGGACGCGTTGCAGCGCCCGCACGTTCTCGGGGCCGTCGGCGGCGAGCAGCTCGTCCACCTCCGCCCGCGCCTGCGCCGTCACGTCGGCCGAACGGAGCTGAGCCTCCAGGCCCGCGGAGTACTCGGCCGCCGCCTGCCCGGTGACGCGGCCGTAGACGAGCAGCTCGATGAGCGAGTTGCCGCCCAGCCGGTTGGCGCCGTGCAGGCCACTGGCCGCCTCCCCGATCGCGTACAGGCCGTCCACATCGGTGCCGTGGTCCCCGGGGCGCACCCGGACGCCGCCCATCGAGTAGTGCGCGGTCGGCGCGATCTCGATCGGCTCCCTGGTGATGTCGAGCATCTGCAGCTCCAGCAGCGTCTGGTAGACGCGCGGCAACCGCGTCATGATCGTCTCGCGGGGCAGGTGCGACACGTCCAGCCAGACGCCGCCGGCCGGCGTCCCGCGCCCCTCCTTGATCTCCGTGTACGCGGCCAGCGCGACCCGGTCCCGGGTGGACAGCTCCATCCGCTCCGGGTCGTAACGCGTCATGAACCGCTCCCCCGCCGCGTTGCGCAGGATCCCGCCCTCGCCCCTGGCCGCCTCGGAGACGAGCGTGCCGGCCGCGCTCTCCGGCGCGATCAGCCCGGACGGGTGGAACTGCACCAGCTCGGGATCGCGGATCCGGCACCCGGCCAGCACCGCCAGGCGGAAGGAGTCGCCGGTGTTCTCGTCGCGCCGCGAGGAGGTGCGCCGCCAGATCCTGGTGTGCCCCCCGGTGGCCAGGATGACGGCGTCGGCGTGGATGACGTACCGGCTGCCGTCGGCCAGGTCGAACCCGTACGCGCCGAACACCGCGTTGTCGCGGACGAGGAGCCGGGTGATGTGGACGGTGTCCAGGATGGGGACGCCGAGCTGCACCGCGCGGCCGATCAGGGTGCGCTGGATCTCCAGCCCGGTGTAGTCGCCGGCGTAGGCGGTGCGCCGGTAGGTGTGCGCGCCGAAGAACCGCAGCGAGATCCGCCCGTCCCGCTCGCGCGCGAACGGCATCCCGTACCGCTCCAGGTCCTCGATGCCGCGCGCCGCGCCCTCCGCGACGATGCGCACCGTCTCGGGGTCGGCCAGCAGGTAGCTCTCCTTGAGGGTGTCGGCCGCGTGCTGCTGCCAGGAGTCCTCGGGGTCCATGGTGGCCAGCGCGGCGTTGATGCCGCCCGCCGCCAGCGTGGTGTGCGCGTCGGCCTTCGGCCGCTTGCCCACCGCCAGGACGCCGGTCCCGCGCTCGGCCAGCTCGATGGCGGCCCGCAGCCCGGCCCCTCCCGTCCCGATGACCAGGACCGAGGTGGCGATCCGTCTCTCCAGCGCGTGCATGGTGCTCCTTTGACCCCGTCGGCGAAGGCACGTCGCAACCAGGACCGGGCTGGAGTGCCATTCGTGACAGCCGCACGCCTCGCGGGGGCGCTATTCCTTGGTCAACTGCAGCGAGGTCGCCAGCCCCGACCAGGTCGGATGGCAAGAAGTGACGATGACATGACCTGTGCCGAGAGGGATACACGGCACCAGACGGTCGCGATCTCCGGCGTTGTCGAAGATCAGCAGCCACTTCGAGGACGGATCGCCACGCCGCAACGCCTCTCGGGTATTTCGAGCCGTCTCTGTGGTGGCGCTGGCTTTCGGCAGTTTGAGCTGGTCGGCGAGCTGGGCGAACAGTATCGCGGTGAACGCCGGGTCTTCAGCAGGTATCAGCCAGATGATGTCGTAATCGGCCATGAAGCGGTGGGCGTACTCCACAGCGACCGCGGTCTTACCGGTTCCGCTTCGACCGCACAACACCTGCGGCATGGCTTCGGGAATGGAACGCAGAAGTCGGTCACGCATGGTCTCAAGTATCGTGTCGCGGCCCCGGAAACCCGGATTGCGCCCAGGGATGTTGTAGACCTGCGGTTCGGTGCCGGGAAAACGTAAAGCGGACCGGATCACCTCGGCGGTGTCCTGAATCGGCTCTCCTAAGGCGTGCAGGATCGCCTCGCTCGCTTCGCGCGGGCTCAGTCCGTGCACATTCACCGGCGGACAGTCCGCGAATGGCCCGGCGAGCCGCAGGCTCTGCGGTAGTTGCACACCTGTGAGTCGCGGCACCTGAGGCAGGATGTCACGTCCGGCCGAGCGCGCCGCGGCCTCGTAGGTCTGCAGATATGCCTCGGACAGCACGCTGACAATACTCGTCACATCCCCGCTCGCGGAAATTCTCTCCGGGCCGGTCGCCGACAGCGCTTCCAGTGCGACACGATATCCGGCGGATCCGAGAAGGGAGGCGATCCATTCGGCCCACATACGATCCGTAGGGGCGTAGCTCAGCAGGACCTGCTGAGCTACGGCGGATTCTGTCCGGAAGAACGACTGCAGCCACCGCTGTCGTGTCGCCTCCTCCATTACGGGCAGCGACCGCACCGCTTCGGAAGTGATGAGCGCTGTCAATCGCTCGAAAGAGGCAAGCAACGAGGCCGGCCTGCCGGGAGCGTCACCGAACACCGCCAGGGTCTCCTCGAAGGCGTAGAAACTCCTGTATGGGATCTCGGCCTTGGACCAGTATGCCTCGCGCTCTTCGGAGGACATCCAGGCGAGATGCTCGTCGAACTTGGAACGTACATAACGACGACCGCTGTCGACTTTCGCCTTCTCCCCCTCGTCCACACGCATGGAGACGGGAAACACCCTGCGATCGCGGTCCGCGCGCCCGCTGATCGATCGGGTGACTGTAGCGGCACCGTCGATGCTCTGACCGCTCATCGTGAAGCAATTGACCAGAATGTCCGGCATTTCTATCGTGCAGATGTCCGCGATCTCACTCAAGCCGGTGCGGCTGTCGATCAGACAGTAGTCATAGTTTCGCTTGATGTCGCCACGCAGAGCTTCCAGAAAAAGGCCTCCGGCGAACCTTCCGTAGAAGACATCCCAATCGAAGCTGGCCGCCAGGGCGGAATACCCGGGAACCTGCTGGCCGGTCGATACGAAGTCCAAGGCGCCGCGCCCCGGAAAGGCCCAATCCAACGACACCGCATGTTCTGACACGCTGGCATACCTCAAGTACCAATCATCGCCCCGCTCATCCTCCTCCATGGCCGCCCACCGATAGTTGTCCACGATGTTGATCACACCGGTGGTCGCACTCAGGACATCTTCCTCCAGGAAAGGACGGAAGAAGCGATGCAGCCCAGGGGATTCCAGATCCCAATCCATCGTCAGCACACGCATGCCGTTACTGGCCAGCACCCAGGCAACGTTGGCCAACGCCATGGTTCGCCCGACGCCTCCCTTGTAGGAGTAGAAGGTGATGATCTGGCCTTCAACTTCTCCACTACTCGAATTCATTAGGCGCCAACAATCTAGGTCTCTTGACGACGGGGCCTGACGGCGGATGGGCAGGCGTTCTCCGCAAATAGCGCTCGAACGTGCGCGCCAAGTTTCTCGGTAGATTTTCCTGCAGTTCCTTCACGGAAGCTATGTCATGCGCGAACAATCGGACCGGCCCGGCGCCCAGAAACGCGCTAAGAGAGTCACGCAATCGAACTTCTGCGTTCACCGTCTGCTTATCCGCATGGTTCCACAGCACCAAGAAGAGGAGCGAACTCGCGGCCGTATCGCTCAAGGAGCGTAGCGCTCCGAGCACGTCCGGCACCTCCACCGCCCAGGGATCCACCAAGATCAGAGCCGGATGCTCCGCGGCCAAGACCGGCCGAATCTGCTCGCCGAGATCCGAATGGATGCCCTGAGCACGGAGGAGACTCGCCACCCGCGAGGCGATCGGCTCATGGTCACCCTTGTTCCGAAAAGGGTTCCATTCGACCGACGTACGACCATAGTAGTACGGATCCCGATCTCGGGGGAGGTTTTGCAGGTCAGGTGCCGCTGCGAAGACTTCCATGGTTCGTGCGGCTCGATAGTCAGCGAATGCGTTGTCAAAAGAGCTGTAATCAGGCAGGCTCGCAGCCTCGCACAACGGCGACAGCTCCGCCGCCTGTATGATTCGCCTGGCAAGCTCCAATACCGTACGGCGATAGGCTTGGCGACGAGAGGAGATTTTTATCAACGAATAGAGGCCCTCGCCTTGCAACCGAGTCCCCAACCTTGAGTCGGCGTACTGGATCTCATGCACTTGAGGGGGCATGCGAGAAGACTCCACCGGGTACCATATGACTGGCAGTATCACTGGTGGAGGGTCTCTGTGGTGCGCGCGAAGCCTGGCTTGGATCACCGACCACTCTTTTCCGCAGGATTCACTCTCGAAATAGCGCGGAGAAAAGAGCGGCACGAAAACTTTACAGGTTGCCAGAGCTCGCGACACCTCCGCCGACCATGAATGACCCCCCTGCAAGCGCTGATCGAGAAAGCCGACTTCCGACACCCTCCGCAGCGCAGTCATCTCCAGGATGTCCCGGCATAGTTCATCGAAGAAGCGATACACCCATTTGTTCGGATTACCCACGGACGACTCACCGCCGGGCGTGTGCGCGTAACTGAGAAAGAAATACGGCGCTTGCCGACCTTCAGAAGGACTCGACATCACGGGGTGGACCTCGCTTCCGGCTCCTGCCCGTGCCCGCCGTTCAGCACAATGTCAAGAGCCTCCTCCAGTTGCGAGCGGAAGGAAGCAGCCATGCGCGCGCGCAGATCAGGGTCCTGCAACAGCATGAACAGGACCATGATGTCGACGGGATCCCCTCTTGGGGTGAACCCGCGTTTGACACATTCACGGCGCACTGCGGTAAGCCGGGTCCGCTCGCTCTCGACGTTGCTCATCTCGTTCGCCAGCTCTCCCATGGTCCGGTAGCCGGCGACGGTGGCCAACGAGACCAGTTTGCTCAGCGAACGGCGCAGGTCGAGACTGCTGGTGTCACGGAAGTCGTACGGCCCGAACCCTGCCTTCACGGCGACCCGCTTGACTTCGGCCAACGGCATCCGGGTCCAGCTCGCCAGGGTTGAATCGAGGTTCAGCGGCAGCTCCCGCCACTCTTGCCCGGTCGCCTGATCCTTGTAGCGATTGCGCAGACCTTCGATCTCGGTGCGGAAGGTACCGAACAGTTCGTCCCCCGTCTCAAGCAGGGCGGCCACCCGAAACAGCTTGCGCCTGACTTCGGCGGGGACCTCGTCCTCCGTCTTGTAGTCGAGGGCATGGCTGATGACCCCCCAGGCATGCTGGAGGACCGTGCGCACCTGGAACTCGATGACGAAGTCGGCGAAATCCCGATACTCCGGGAGCGATCGCCGCTGCTTGTTCAGCCGTCCCACCAGATGCAGGCTCTGGTAACCGAACGCCTCGGGCAGCGGAGCCCTGCGGTCTTCTTCCTTCAGCACCTCGAATTGATCCCGAATCAGGTTCCGAACCAGCGGGATATCCGACAGATAGAACGTGATGATCCGGACCCCGCATAGGTCCTCGCAATCGGAGAGCAGTTCATATTCGGGATGCCGCTTGAATTTGTCGACAAGACTGTTGACATCTTTGGCCCGGCCTTCGATCGCCTGAACTTTGATTTTCCGGTCCACGCAAAGCTTACCAAGGAGCGACTTCAGTTCCGTCACGAATTGATTCAGCACGGGAAAGGCGTTTCCATAGACATGCTCTACTTGGTTGCGCGTTATGTTGCCACCATATACGGTTCTGCGAATCGGCCCCTGTTTCGGGGATCTATCCGTCATGAGCCGAGGTCCTTCCGGAAGATCTCAATGAGAGGCCCCAGAGGCATGGGGAGAGCGGCCCTAAGCTCGGCGGAAACCGTCCTCCGCCTCATCTCGTCCTCTAGATCCAATGCTGCTTTCACCGCTACTGGAGAGCCGATCAGACGGAGCTCGGCATTCAGCTCGGACAAGCGATCCAACTCTGCCGATAATTGTTCTTGAAGACTCTTGTCATTTTTCATGCTCAGCTCCTTAAGAATACGCTGAACACGCCTGGCCTGGCTTATCATCCGACCATATAGCTCCCGTCGGTCTATCTGGCTCTGTTTTCTGTCCTCACGACGACGGTTCAGCGTTGCGACGCTAAGCGAGATTGCCTGTTGCAAGGTTACTCCTGCCAGCGCGAAGGCACCTGCGAGTATGGAATCGACGGCAGCCATGCAGGCAGTATGACCCGCATGTGCAACTTGCACCATCCCGCTGAACCGTTTTCCGCCTATTTTCGGATGACCAATGCGATACTTTCGGGCCGCCAGTTGTATCACTGGCGTCGTGAGGCAGTCGTTGAAAGAAGGCGATTCGCATGTCAGCGCAGGCCTACGCGGCCCGGCTCATCGTGCAGGCTCTGGAGGCCGAGGGCGTCGAATACATCTTCGGCAGACCGGGCGAGGAGAACATCCATTTCGTCGACGCGCTCAGGGACTCCCCAATCCAGTACGTGCTCGTCCGTTACCGGCGAGAAGATCCGCCGCATGCTGCGGGAGGAGCTGGAGGAGGGGCGGGTTCCCGCTGTCGCCTCGGCGCGTGGTGGCCGACATCCGCGCCGCCATGGGACGCGAGGACATCGTCCTGGCCGACACCGGCGCGGTGAAGATGTGGATGGCCCGCATGTACCCGACGTACGAGCCGAACACCATGCTGGTCTCCAACGGGCTGTCGTCGATGGGGTTCTCCGTGCCGGGCGCGCTGGCCGCCAAGCTCGCCTGCCCGCGGCGGCGGGTGCTGGCGGCGACCGGTGACGGGGCTTTCCTGATGAACTCGCAGGAGCTGGAGACGGCCGTGCGGGAGCGGGTCCCGTTCGTGGTGCCAGTACGCCGAGAGCTTCGGGGCGCGCGGCTACCGGATCAGCAGCGCAGGCGAGCTGCTGCCCACGTTGCGCGAGGCGCTGGCCGACGACGTGGTGTCGGTGATCGCGGTGCCCGTCGACTACTCCGCGAACCTGCAACTGACGGACAAGCTGGGCGAGCTGACCGGGCCTTTCTGAGCATCGGCCGGTCCGGCCTTCTAAGATCGTTCGGGTGAGCCTGCCTGCCGTCCCCGCGCCGGGTGCGCTGCCGGTCGAGCCGGCGCGCGACCCGTACCACGTCTACCTCGACTCCCTGACCAGCCCCGAGTCGCGGCGCACGATGCGCGGCTGCCTCGACCGGCTGGCCCGCCTGCTGACCGGCGACGAGAACGCCACGGGGGCGGGCCAGCCGTGGCACCTGCTCCGCTACGAGCACACCGTGCGCATCCGCACGATGCTCACCGACCAGGGCTGGTCGGCGGCGTACGTGAACAAGCACCTGGTGGCGCTGCGGCGGGTGCTGAAGGAGGCGTGGCGGCTCGGCCAGACCAGCGCCGAGGACCTCGCCCGCGCCTCCGACCTCGCCCCGGTACGGCAGAGCCGCCTGCCCGCCGGCCACCACGTCCCGCCCGAAGTGGTCGGCGCGGCCCTGTCGGCGTGCGACGACTCGCCCGCCGGGGTGCGCGACGCGGCGCTGATCGCCGTCCTGTACTCGACCGGGTGCCGCCGCGCCGAGCTCGGCGGGCTCACGCTGGGCGACTACGATCCGGGGTCGCGGTCGCTGCGGGTGCGCGGCAAGCGCGACAAGGAGCGGCTCGTCTACCTGACGACGGACGCGATCGGGCTGGTGGAGCGGTGGCTCGCGGTGCGCGGGCCGGGGGCCGGGGCGTTGTTCAGCCCGATCAGCAAGGCGGGGCGGCTGCGTACGCGTGACGGGCGGCCGGTGGGGCTGACGGGGCAGGGCATCGCCGACATCCTGACCCGGCGGTTCGGGGAGGCGGGGGCGGCCCGGCGGACCGCGCACGACTTCCGGCGCACGTTCATCGGCGAGCTGCTGGACGCTGGGGTGGACCTGGCCACGGCTCAGGCGCTGGTGGGGCACTCCTCGCCCGCCACCACGGCGCGGTACGACCGGCGGCCGGAGCGCACGCGCCGCGAGGCCGTCGACCGCCTCCACCTCCCGGCCGCCCGGCCCCTGGCCTGACCGCCTCGTCGCGCCGCCACGGGGCGGGCGCGCGGGCGGCGGGGGTGCCGCTCCGACGCGGCCAGGGTGCGCCGGTCGGAGCGGTCGAAAAGCCCGGTCGGAGCGCTCGAAAAGCCAGGTCGGAGCGGCCGAAGAGGCAGGTCAGCCCGCCAGCCGCGGCACGATCCCAGAGCTGTGCAGCCGCTCACGAGCCGCCTCGATGGCCCCATCGGTGGTGGCGAACACCTGCCCGGCCTCGTCCAGCCGCCCGATCACCCCGATCACCTGCAGAGCCTGATGGTGCCCATCGGGGATCCCTGACACGTACACCATGATCCCGCGCCGTTCCAGCCGCGTGATGGTGTCGGCGAGCACCATCGCCCCGCTGGCGTCGATGCTGGTGACCAGGCGCATGCGCAGCACCACCACGGACACCCCGGTCATCTCCGACAGGTCGGCGCGCAGCCGGTGGGCGGCGGCGAAGAACAGCGGCCCGTCGAGCCGGTAGGTGACGATGTGCTCGGCGAGCAGCGCGTGCTCGTCCTCGGTGTGCTGCGGTTGCAGGTCGTGGCGGAGCGGCTCCCGGTAGAAGCGCACGTTCCGCGCGATCGTCCGCAGTGCCAGCGCGCCCGCGACGACCAGGCCGAGGATGACGGCCAGCACGGTGTCGAGCGTCAGGGTGGCGACGGCGGTGAGCACGAGCACCGCCGCGTCGCTCCTGGTGGAGCGCCACATGGCGCGTACGGAGTCGCGTTCGACCATGCGTACGGAGGTGGCCAGCAGCACCCCGGCGAGCGCGGCGAGCGGGATCTTGGCGACGAGCCCTGCGGCGGTGTAGACGATGGCGCCGAGGATGAGCGCGTGGGACAGCGCCGCGAGCCGGGAGGTCGCCCCGGAGCGTACGTTGACGGCTGTCCTGACGATGGCACCGGTGCCGGGCATGCCCCCGAACAGCGGGGTGATGAGGTTGGCGATGCCCTGGCCGAACAGCTCCCTGTCGGGGTCGTGCCGGTGCCGCCCTGTCATGTTGTCGGCCACGGCGGCCGACAGCAGCGATTCCAGCGAGGCCAGTGCGGCCACGGCGATGGCCGGGGCGATGAGGGCGGGCAGCATCGCGGGGTCGAGGAAGCCCAGCGACGGCGCGGGCAGCCCCTGCGGCAGGTGGCCGATGGTGGCGAGGGGCAGCCCGGCCAGTTCGGCGACGGCGGTAGCGACGACGACGGCGAGCAGCGAGAACGGCACGCTGGGCCGGATGCTCGCGCCCACCAGCAGCACCGCGGCCACGACCAGGGTGACGGACATGGCCCACCAGTGCGGCCTGGCGAGGAAGTCCATGACGGCGTGCCAGGCGACGACGGCGACCTTGTCGCTGTCGTGGGCGGGGACGCCGAGGGCGTGCGGGATCTGCTGCAGGCCGATCACGCAGGCCATGCCGACGGTGAAGCCGGCGACGACGGGCGCGGGGACGAGGGACATATAACGTCCGGCCCGCGCGAGGGCCATGACGACGAGCAGCATCCCGGCCATCAGCCCGACGGTGAGCACCCCGGTGGCGCCGTGGTCGCTCATGATGGGCATGAGCACGACGGTCATGGCGCCGCTGGTGCCCGAGACCTGGAGTGCCGAGCCGCCGAACAGGGCGGCCAGCGATCCGGCGACCACCGCGGTGGCCAGGCCGGCGGCGGCGCCGAGGCCGGAGGAGACGCCGAATCCGAGCGCGAGCGGCAGCGCGACGATCGCCACGGTGAGCCCGGCCAGCAGGTTGTTGCGGGGCTGGTGCCGCATGGCGGCCAGCGCGGCCCGTTCGGGCAGCACGGATCGCAGGCGCCCCCAGCTCGCGGCGAGCACGCCGCTCACGTCGTGTCACCGATCGAGTCGGTACGGTGACCGCGCATGCACATGAAAGGTCCGTCCACCATCACTCCCTTTGAGGTAAAGACAACCCCGTCTTGTCCTGAATTGCATATTTTTGCAATTCGTTAAGAGGTTGTCAGGATAACAATTTCACCCCCTCCTACCTGCTTAAACTCTCTCGATCTTGCGATATTCGCCAGGCGTGAAATGGCGGGATTGTTTGAACAGGACGGTGGAATCAGGCAAACAGCATCGCGAAGCCCTGACCGGCCGCGCGCACCGCCTCGGGCTCGACCTCCGCCATCGGCCGGCCGTCCGCCAGCAACTGCCAGTTACGGCGGGCCAGCACCCGCTGCGTGGCCACCACCTGCGCCGCCAGCAGCCGTGCCGCCAACTCGTCGGCCGTCTCGGCGAGCGCCTCGGCCAGGGCCTCCTCGTCGCGCGCCATGTGCTGGTGGAGCCGCCCCAGCAGGCTGGGCGCCTCGGAGAAGACCATGCGGTGGTAGGCCATCACCTCGGGGTCGTCGTTGAGCCCGGTGATCGGATCGTGCCGGGACAGCCCGTCGAGGAAGTGGCGGCACAGCGCCTCCACCGGCCGCTCCCCCTCGGCCCGCCCCCGCACCACCCGGGCCGACTCGCCGAGGTGGTTGCAGATGCGGTGCAGGACGAGGTCCTCCTTGGTGGCGAAGTACTTGAACAGTGTCGGCTTCGACACCCCCGCCGCCGCCGCGATCTCCGCCACGGACACCTCGTCGAAGCCGCGCTCCAGGAAGAGCGTGATGGCCGCCGTCGAGAGGGCCTCGTGCACGCGCCGCCGCTGCAACTCCCGCAGTCCTGTCATGAGCACAGCCTAGCAAAGTGTTAACCTGGTCAATATCTTAACCGAGTTAACACTTTGGGAGGTGTGATGGCGACGCTCGACGAGGAGCGTGACCACGTCGAACGCTGCAAGGTCGGCCTGCGCAGGATGCTGGAGGGCGCGCGCGACAACGTCATCGTCGGCGAGAGCGTGGCCGGCGACCGCTACAGCGCCGAACGCCTGGGCCGGCACCTGAAGAGCCTGGCCAAGGAGCTGAGCGAGGAGCCGGAGGGGCCGCCGTTCTTCGGCCGGCTCGACTTCGGGCCCGGCTCCGCCGAGCACGGCGGGCGGGCGTACCACATCGGCCGCCGGCACATCACGGGCGAGCACGGCGGCCCGCCCGTGGTGATCGACTGGCGCGCGCCGGTCTCGCGCGCCTTCTACCGGGCCAGTGCCCGCGACCCGCAGGGCGTGGACGTGCGCCGCCGCTTCGGCTGGTCGGGCACCACCCTCACCGGCTTCGAGGACGAGCGGCTCTCGCGCGGCGAGCAGGGCGAGAGCAGGATCCTCGCGGCCGAGATCGAACGGCCCCGCGTCGGCCCGATGCGCGACATCGTCGCCACCATCCAGCCCGAGCAGGACGACCTCGTCCGCGCCGGCCTCGACCTGTCGATCTGCGTGCAGGGCGCGCCCGGCACCGGCAAGACCGCGGTCGGCCTGCACCGGGCCGCCTACCTGCTCTACGCCCACCGCCGGCGCCTCGAACGCGCGGGCGTGCTCGTCCTCGGCCCCAACCGGGCCTTCCTCGGCTACATCTCGGCGGTGCTGCCGGCGCTCGGCGAGATGGACGTCGAGCAGACGACGCTGGAGCGGCTGCTGGCCACCGTCCCCGTCACGGCGGCGGACGACGAGGCGACCGCCATGGTCAAGCACGACGCCCGCATGGCGCGGGTGCTGCGCACAGCCCTGTACGGGCGCATCGCCAAGCCGGTCGAACCGGTCACGGTGCCCGACGGCTCCTTCCGCTGGCGGGTGCCGGAGGACGAGCTGCGCCGCATCGTGGACGACACCAGGCGCGAGTCCCTCCCGTACGGCACCGGCCGCGAACGGGTCAGGGCCCGGATCGTGGAGTCCATCCGCCGCCAGGCCGAGTCCCGCGGACGGGCGGCCGGCGCGCCCTGGCTGCGCAAGATCGGCCGCGGCGTCACCCCGTGGATCGACCAGGTGTGGCCCGCCGCCAAGCCGGAGGAGGTCCTGTACGAGCTGCTGCGCGGCCCCGCCCGGGACGGCCGCGACCCGGCCGACGGCGTGCTGACCGACGCCGAACGCGCCGCCCTGACCTGGCGGAAGCCACCGCGCGGCGTCAAGGACGCGCGCTGGTCCGCGGCCGACCTGGTGCTGCTCGACGAGCTGGCCGCGCTGATCGAACGCCCGCGCGGCTACGGCCACGTGATCGTGGACGAGGCCCAGGACCTGTCGCCGATGGAGTGCCGGGCGGTCGCCAGGCGCAGCGAGCACGGCTCGCTGACCGTGCTGGGCGACCTGGCGCAGGGCACCACGCCGTGGGCGGCCACGTCCTGGCCGGAACGGCTGGAGCTGCTCGGCAAGCCCGGCGGCGAGGTCGTCGCGCTCACCACCGGGTTCCGCGTGCCCGCCGCCGTGGTCGAGCTGGCCAACACGCTGCTGGCGGCGCTGGATGCCGACGTGCCCGCGACCCGCTCGTACCGCTCCGACGGGCGGCTGCGGGTGACCCAGGTGGCCGAACTGGACAAGGGGGTGGTGGCGGCGGTGCGCGAGGCGCACACGTTCGAGGGGTCGATCGGGGTGATCGCGGCGGACGCGGACGTGGAGGCGATCACCGCCGCGCTGTGGAACGAGGGCCTGGACCTGAACGGGCGGCTCAGCGTGATGCCCGCCTCGCTGTGCAAGGGCCTGGAGTACGACCACGTCGTCGTGGCGGAGCCGGCCGCCATCGCCGAGGCGGAGCGGCGCGGGCTCAACCGCCTGTACGTCGCCCTCACCCGCGCCGTCTCCCGCCTCGACGTCGTGCACGCCCGGCCCCTTCCGCCACAGCTCGACAGGCGCGTTCCGTCCGGTGTGTGATGGACGCACGCCGAGAGGAGACGCACGTGTCCGCACCGCCCGAACCACCGGACGCGGCAGGGCAGCCCGCGCGGCGGCCTCCCCGGGTGCTGGACCAGGTCCCGTCGGTCATCGGGCTCGTCTGCGGCGCGGTGGCCGTGTTGTACCTGCCGGTGCTGTTCGGGCTGGCGGGGGTCGTGCTGGGCGTCGTGGGTCACGCCCGCGGCGAGCCCCTGGGACGGTGGGCCGCCATCGCCGGGGGCGCGGGGATGCTGCTGGGCACGCTGCTCAGCATCCTCCTCACCCCACGCTAGGAAGAGCGCTCAGGTGGCGGTGAGCGCCACGCGTAGCCTCAGGTGGCGGTGAGCGCCACGCGTATCCTCAGGTGGCGGTGAGCGCCACGCGTATCCTCAGGTGGCGGTGAGGGCCACGGTGGGTGACAGGCGGGCGGCGCGGACGGCCGGGTAGATGCCCGCCACCGTGCCGATCACCAGCGTCGCGACGACCGCGCCGCCCAGCGCCCACGGCGGCACCACGGCCGGCCAGCCCCGCGAAACGGCGTACCCGGTGGTGGCCAGCGCGCCCAGCACGGCGCCCGCCACCCCGCCCAGCGCCGACAGCAGCAGCGACTCCGCCAGGAACTGCACGCGCACCTGCCCCCGCGTGGCCCCCAGCGAGCGCCGCAGCCCGATCTCGCGGCGGCGCTCCAGCACCGAGATCACCATGGTGTTGGCCACGCCCACCCCGCCCACGAGCAGCGCGACGGCGCCCAGCCCGAGCAGCAGGTTCGTGAAGGCGCCCGCCGCGGCGGCCTTGGCCGCCAGCGCGTCCGACGGCCTGCTCACCGTGACCTCGTCCGGGTTCTCCGGGTTCACGGTACGCGGCAGCGCCGCACGCACCTCCTCCACCGTCGCGTCGGACGAGCGCTCGTAGATGCTCGTCGGACAGCCGTCGAAGCCGAGCAGCTCCCGCGCCGCCGGGAAGCCGACCAGGGCCGAGCGCTCGATCTCGGGAGCCAGCGGCATCGGCCCGAGAATCCCGACGACCGTGAACCACCGCCCGCCCATCCACACCTGGACCCCTGTCCTGGCCAGGCCGAGCCGTTCGGCCGCCGCCGAGCCGAGCACGACGGCGGGCTGCGCGGCCGTGGCGTCGTTCAGCCAGGCGCCCTTGGCGACCGCGCCCTCCAGCGTGGTCAGCAGGCCGGTGCTGGCCGCCTGGACCGAGATGCCTCCCGTGACGGACTCGGAGATGCGGTCGTTGCGGCGCACGGTGGCCTCGACGGCGCCGGTGGCGGCGGCCGTGCGGACCGGGCGGATGCGCTGCACCATGGCCAGCGCGCCGGTCGGCAGCTTGGCGTCCGCGCCGAACATGGTCCGTCCGGGGGTGACGGTGAGCAGGTTCGTGCCCAGCTTGTCGAGCTGGCGCAGGAGCTGCTCGCGCGAGGACGACGAGATGCCGATCACGGCGATCATCGTCGCGATGCCGATCGCGATGCCGAGCGCGGACAGCACCACCCGCGTGGGCCGCGCCCGCAGCCCGGCCGCCCCGACCCGCAACACGTCGGCGAGCCCGAGCCGCCCGGGCGTCAGACGCTCCGTTTCCGTCATCGCGGGGCTCCTCTCAGGAGGGCCACGGGGCTGAGGTGCTCGCCCTCGTGCCCGTCCACGATCGCCCCGTCCCGCAGCCGCACCCGCCGCCGGCACCAGCCCGCGATCTCCGCGTCATGCGTGATGATCACCACGGTGGTGCCGGACTCGTGCAGCCCGGCCAGCACCCGCAGCACATCCGCCCCGGCCGCCGAGTCGAGGTTGCCGGTCGGCTCGTCGGCCAGCAGCAGCGGCGGGTCCCCGGCCACGGCGCGGGCCACGGCCACCCGCTGCTGCTCGCCGCCCGACAGCTCGGCGGGCCGGTGCCGCAGCCGGTGCCCGAGCCCGACCCGTTCCAGCGCGGCGGCGGCCCGATCGCGCCTGGCCCGGCGGCCGAGGCCGGTGTAGAGCAGGCCGTCGGCCACGTTGTCCAGCGCGCTGACGCCGGGCGCCAGATGGAACTGCTGGAAGACGAAGCCCAGGTGGCGTGAGCGCAGCGCGGACAGCCGCCGGTCCGGCAGCCGCGCGACGTCGTGCCCGGCGACCCGGACGGTGCCCGCGGTGGGGCGGTCGAGCGTGCCGATCATGTGGAGCATGGTGGACTTGCCCGACCCCGACGGGCCGACGATGGCCAGCAGGTCGCCGCGTTCGATGGCCAGGTCCACCCCGCGCAGCGCGTGCACGCCGCCGGGGTAGGTCTTGCTCACCTCCAGCAGCTCGACGATCACCTTCATGTGGCCGGCACCCCGACCTTCATGCCCTCGGCCAGCCCCTGGCCCTCGACCTCGACCAGGCCGCCGCCGAACGACCCCGTCTCCACGGCGACGATCCGTGAGCCGCCGCCCTCGACGACCTCGACGCCGTAGCCGCCCTCGCGCAGCGCGAGCAGCGCCTCCACCGGCACGGCCAGCACGTTCTCGTGCCGCTCGCTCTGCATCTCGACCTCGACCGGCGCCTGGTCCAGCTTGCTCCTGGGCGGCTTGGCCAGGGTGATGTCCACGTCGATGGTGGTGCTGGTGTCCTGCTCGTCGCCGGAGCTCTCGGCGACCGTGCCGACGGAGGTGATCGTGCCCTTGGCGTGCTCGCCGCCGGGCAGCGTCACGGTGACCGCCGCCCCCTTGCGCGCCAGCGCCTGATCGCCGGTGTCCAGGTCCACGTGCACGAGCCGGCGCATGCCGCTGACGGTGAGCGCCTGCGTTCCCGGCGCGCTCCTGGCGCCGACCTCGGCCTTGACGCCGGTCACACGAACGGCGGCGGGCTGGAAGACGACCTGGGACGCGTCCACCCGCCCGCTCTCCGCCAGCCCGCGGTCGTCCTGCCACTCCTCGACGGCCTGCGCGGTGGCGTGGCTGAAGTGGTCGTCCACGGTCAGGTGGTCGCCGTAGCCGAGCGCCTTGAGGTTGCGTTCGAGCTGCTCGACGTCGGGGCCGTCGGACACGCCCTGCTCCAGGGTCCGGTACAGCGGCAGCCCGCCGTACATGAGCACCAGCGGCTTCCTGTCCACCTTCAGCAGCGGGCGGCCCCGGCGGATCACCGCGCCCTGGGCGGGCGTCCAGGTGACGGTGCCGGTGGCGCCCGAGGCGATCTGCCGCTCCCCCGCGTACGTCAGCGAGCCGGCCACCGTCTTGGTCTCCACCAGGTCCTGCCTGGTGACGTCGGCGGTGGCGGGGACCGGCGACCTGGGCGGCGCGGCGGCGCCGGTGCCGCCGTCGTTCAGCGCGGCGACCGCCGTCCACGTGGCGGCCACGGCCAGGACGGTGCCGCCGCCGAGCAGGAGCCCCTTCCTCATGGGGTCTCCTTCTTGGGACGGCCGGGGGCGAACTCCTGGCAGGCCTTCTGCGCGGCTTCCATCTTCTGCTTCGGCACGCCCCTGAAGTCCAGCCGGAGCGGCTGGCCGGGTTTCGGGTCGGCCATGTCGATGCCCTGGTCGCGCATGCACTGCGCGAACTTGACCATCTGGTCGTACCCGGCCGCGTCCTGGCCTTCGCCCTCGGGGACGGCGGCGTCCATGATGGGCTGGCACGCCTGGTGCGCCTCCTCGACCTTCTTCTGGTCCGCCCCCTTGGGGATCTTGAGCTGGATGCGGCCCTCCTTGGGGTCGGGCATGTCGACCCCGTGCTCGCGCATGCACTGCGCGAACCTCAGCGCCGCCTCGTCCGGGTCGATCGACGCCGACGGGCTGGCGGCGGGCTTGGCGGAGGCCGTTCCGCCGCCCGCGCTGACCACGCCGTCGTCCTGCGCCGCCGGGGCTCCGCACCCGGCCAGCGCCAGCGCGGCCGCGCCCAGCAGTAGCCGTACCTTCATGGCTCTCGCTCCTTCTGTCCGAGGTGCGGCCCACTTCAGACCATGGGGTGCTAGAAGCGGATAAGCCCTTATCCGCGGCTAACACCGGATCCGCCACTCTCGGGGGCATGCGAGTGCTGGTCGTCGAGGACGAAGAGCGGTTGGCGGACGCGGTCGCGCACGGGCTGAGGCTGCACGCGATCGCCGTGGACGTCGCCTACGACGGGCAGGAGGCGCTGGAGATGGCGTCGTACGTGGACTACGACGTCGTGGTGCTGGACCGCGACCTGCCGGGCGTGCACGGCGACGACGTGTGCCGGCGGCTGCGCGCGGGCGGCGAGGGCAGGCGGGTGCTCATGCTGACCGCCGCGGGCCAGCTCCGCGACAAGGTGGACGGGCTGGCGCTGGGCGCGGACGACTACCTGGTCAAGCCGTTCGCGTTCGCGGAGCTGGTGGCGCGGGTCAGGGCGCTGGCCCGGCGGTCCGCGCGCGCGGCGGCGCCCCTGCTCGAACGGGGCGGCATCGCCCTCGACCCGGCCCGCCGCACCGTCGCCAGGGACGGGCGTCCTGTCTCGCTCAACCGCAAGGAGTTCGACGTGCTGCGGGTGCTGCTCAGCGCGGACGGCGCGCTGGTCACCTCCGGCGAGCTGCGCAGGAGCGTGTGGGACGAGCACGCCGAGCCCGGCACGGGCGCGTTACGCGTCACGATCACCTCGCTGCGCAAGAAGCTCGGCCTGCCCGCGGCGATCATGAACGTGCCAGGCAAGGGATACCGGCTTTGACCGCCGCCCCGTCGCGGACGCGGCCCTGGCGGAGCGGCATGCGGCCCTGGTGGAGCAGCAGGCGGCTGCGGCTCCGGCTGACCGTGCTCTACGGCGGGCTCTTCTTCGCCGCGGGCTCGATCCTGCTCGGGCTCACCTACCTGATCACCGCGCGCGCCCTGGAACAGCAGTTCGTCACCGGGCCCGTGAAGATCACCGCCGGGGCGGCGCCCGGCCCGGTGCCCATGCCGCACCAGATCAGCGGCGACGTCAGCGGCGACGTGGTCTTCCGCCGCGAGATCCAGACCCGGGCCGACGGCGTGCTCAACGAGGTGCTGACCTGGTCGCTGCTGGTGCTGATCCTGGTCGGGATCATCGCGCTGCTGCTCGGGTACGTGCTCGCCGACCGGGCGCTGCGCCCGCTGGACCGGGTGACGGAGACGGCGCAGCGGCTGTCGGAGAGCACGCTGCACGAGCGGATCGGGCTGCGCGGCCCGGCCGACGAGGTCAAGCGGCTGGCCGACACGTTCGACGCGATGCTCGACCGGCTGCGCCGGGTGTTCGACGCGCAGCGCCGCTTCATCGCCAACGCCTCCCACGAGCTGCGCACGCCGCTGGCCGTCAACCGTACGGTGCTGGAGGTGTCGCTGGAGGAGCCGGCGGCGTCGGCGGACCTCAAGGCGCTGGCCAGGGCGCTGCTGGGCACCAACGCCCGTTACGAGCGGCTGATCGAGGGGCTGCTGCTGCTCGCGCAGTCCGAGCAGGAGCTCACCGTGCGCAAGCCGGTGGACGTGGAGCAGGTCGCGCGCACCGTGCTGGAGCAGCTCGACCCGGGCTCGCGCAAGCGGCCCGTCACCCTGCACCAGGACCTGCGGCCCGCGCTGGTGCGGGGCGATCCGCTGTTCCTGGAGCGGTGCGTGTTCAACCTGCTGGAGAACGCGATCAAGTACAACGTGCGTGGCGGGCACATCTGGCTCACCGTGGCGGGGGAGCCTTCCGGCGCGTCGGTCGTGGTGGAGAACACCGGGCCGCTGGTGCCCGCGTACGAGGTGGAGGATCTGTTCGAGCCGTTCAGCCGGTTGCAGGGCGACCGCGTGCGTTCGGCGCGCGGGGCGGGGCTGGGGTTGTCGATCGTGCGGGCCATCGTGGCGGCGCACGGCGGGAGCGTGACGGCGCTGGCGCGGCCCGAGGGCGGGCTACGGGTGGAGGTCCGGCTGCCGCGTACGGCGGCGTAGGCCGCGAGGTCCGGTTGCCGCGTACGGCGGCGTGAGATCCTGGAGGGATGCTGACGCCGATCGACACGCTGCGCGAGCAGGTCACCGCCCGGCTGGCCGCCTTCGAGCGCAGGCAGGTCCCGCCGGCGGGCGGGGTGCGCAGGGCCGGCGTCACCGTGTGCGTGCTGGAGGACGCCGCGGGCGGCCCGTACGTCGTGGTGATCAGGCGGGCCGCCCGGGGCCGCAACCCTGGCCAGTGGGCGCTGCCCGGCGGCCGGGCCGACGACGGGGAGCGGCCGGAGCAGGCGGCGCTGCGCGAGCTGGCCGAGGAGACCGGCATCACCGGGGTCGAGGTGGCCGGGCTGCTCGACGACTTCGTCACCGACTCGGGGTTCGTGATCACGCCGGTGGTGGCGTTCGGCGGCCGTCAGCAGCCGGTGCCCGACCCGCGCGAGGTGGCCTCCGTGCACGCGGTGCCGCTGGAGCGGTTCCTGGCGCCGGGGGTGCCGCGGTGGCGGGGCGAGCTGCTCCAGATGCCGCTGGGGCCGTCCATCGTGATCCACGCGCCGACGGGGGCAATCCTGTGGCAGTTCGCCGAGGTGGCGCTGCGGGGGCGGGAGCAACGCGTCTTCGACGTGGCACAACCGCACTGGACCAGGACCTAGACCTGGGAACGGCGGCCCATGGGGAAGGGGCGATTACCTTCAGGGGCGGACGGTGTGCTTAACTCAAGATTGCCGATGTGGTTAGTGTCCCCCGGGCCGCAAATTACCGCCTTCACGGAATACCGTTCGGCTGGAGCCGTGTTGTGCACCTCGCCGAGGAGGCGACCGCCACATCGGCCTAAAGCTTTTCCCAGGCGTCCCGCCGCACCGGCGGGGCGCCTGATCTATGGTGGGGTGGCCGCCGGCCCGACGATCAGGAGAGCTCGTTGCTGTACGAAGTGGTCAAGTTCGCCGCCGCTCCGCTCGCCCACGCGATGTGCAGGCCGCACATCTCGGGCGCGGCCCACGTGCCGAGGAGCGGGCCCGCGATCCTGGCCGCCAACCACCTGTCGGTGCTCGACTCGTTCCTGCTGCCGGCGCTGCTGCCCAGGCACGTGACGTTCACCGCCAAGAACGAGTACTTCGACGGCAACCCGGTCTCCGGCTTCTTCATGCGGCTGGGCGGCAGCCTGCCGATCGACCGGGAGAGCGCGCACGCCGCGCAGGCCATGCTCGACGACGCCGCCGCGCTGCTGGAGCGGGGCGAGCTGTTCGGCATCCACCCCGAGGGCACCCGCTCCCCCGACGGCCGCCTCTACCGGGGCAAGATCGGCGTGGCCTGGCTGGCGCTGAAGACCGGCGCCCCCGTGCTGCCGGTGGCGCTCAGCGGCACCGAGAAGGTCCTGCCGTACGGGGTGAAGGTGCCCAGGCCCGCGAAGATCGGCATCGCCATCGGGGCGCCGATGCGGTTCGAGGGCGACCACGCGAACGCGCGTGACCGGCGGCGGGTCACCGACGAGATCATGGCGGCCATCCAGAAGCTGTCCGGCCAGGAGTACGTGCCGACCTACGCCACCAGTTACAAGGCTTCGAATGGAATGCCCTGAATCGGACGCTAGGCTCGGACACCTGTCGTCGAGATGCAGGGGGCTGATCAGTGGCGCGGGGTCGTACGATCGCGATCGTGTCCGGAGCCACCGTGCTCGTGGTGGGGGCCGCGGCCGGTGGGGCGTACTACGTACTGCACACCAGGGGCACGCCGGCGGAGACGGCGCAGCGCTTCGCGGCGGCCTGGCAGGCGGGTGACAAGGGCGCGATGACGGCCGAGCTGGCCACGCCGCAGCAGCTCACCGCCTACGACCAGCAGCGCACCGCGCTCGCCGTCGAGTCGACCGCCGTCAAGCTGGGCCGGGTCACCGAGGGTGACGGCCGCGCCAGCGTCCCCTACACCGCGACGCTCGGCCTGAAGAACATCGGCGAGTGGACCTACCAGGGCACGATCGACCTGGTGGTGGCCGACCGCACGTGGAAGGTCGACTGGAAGCCCGCCACGCTGCACCCGTCGCTGACCGGCGGGGCCGCGTTCTCGCTCACCACCAAGTGGCCGCAGCGCGCCGAGATCACCGACGCCGACGGCGACCGCATCGACACCGGCACGGTCGGCGGCTCGGTGCAGCAGCTCGTCGGCTACCTCAGCAAGGCCACCAAGAAGGACGTCGCAACGCTGGGCTCCTCCTACAAGGTGGGGCAGGCCATCGGGTTCCACGGGCTGCAGAAGACGTTCCAGGAGCAACTCGCCGGCACCCCCGCGACCGAGATCAAGCTCGGCGACAAGACGCTGGAGACCATCGAGGGCACCGAGGGCAAGCCCATCCAGACCTCGCTCGACCCGCGGGCGCAGGCCGCCGCGGTGACCGCGGTCAAGGAGATGAAGAAGCCCACCTCCCTGGTCGCCATCAAGGCTTCGACGGGCGAGATCCTGGCCGTGGTGAACAACGTGGGCGGGTTCAACCGGGCGCTGGACGGCCGCTACCCGCCCGGCTCGACGTTCAAGGCGGTCACCGCCATCGGGCTGCTGGACGCCGGGGTCGCCCCGCAGGACACCGTGACCTGTCCGAAGAACGTCAACGTCGGCGGGCTGTCGATCCGCAACTCCGACGAGGAGTCGTTCGGGTCGATCTCCTTCCTCGACTCCTTCGCCCACTCGTGCAACACGACGTTCGCGCCGCTGGCGAAGTCCAAGCTGGGCGCCGAGAAGCTGCTCGACGTGGCCGAGGAGGTGGGCTTCAACCAGCCGCTGAACATCGGGGTGCCGGCCACCAAGGCCAGCTTCCCCAAGGCCACCTCCGACGCGGAGCTGGCCGCCGAGTCGTTCGGCCAGGCCAGGATCACCGCCAGCCCGCTGTCCATCGCCTCGGTGGCCGCCGCCATCGCCGACGGCACGTGGCGGCCCCCGACGCTGGTACCGTCCATCAAGCAGAAGGCCAAGGAGCGCAAGCTGCCCGAGGAGGTCACCTCCGGGCTGCACACCATGATGTCGGCCGTGGTCACCAAGGGCACCGCCAAGTCGGCGGGGCTTCCGGCGGGCACGCACGGCAAGACCGGCACCGCCGAGTACGGCACGGGCGAGAAGCTGGACTCCCACGCCTGGTTCATGGGCTTCAAGGGCGACGTGGCGTTCGCCGTGGTCGTCGAGGGCGGGGGCGGCGGCGGCGCGGTGGCCGCGCCGGTCGCGGCCACGTTTCTCAAGAACCTGTAGGGGGCTTCTCGCGGCGCTTGAGTCCCCAGCGGGTGGAAGGTGCGGGCCGCCAGCCTGAGTGACGGGCTCTACGGGGATCGCCGTGCCCCGGCTCGGCCCGGTGAGCATGCTGCCCTCGCGCGCCCGCACCCCGCCCGCACCCGCCCGCGGCGTCGGCTGCTGGGGTGTGCGCGATAGCGTGCGAGAGGAAGGACCGGCGTCGGCCGGTGGAGCGAGGCACAGCGAGGGACGGCCCACATGAGCCGCGAGCACAACTACCAGACCGTCGTGACCTGGACCGGGAACAAGGGCACCGGCACCAGCGGCTACCGGGACTTCGGCCGCGAGCACGAGCTGTCCGCCGAGGGGCCGCCGCTCATCCCGGCCAGCTCCGACCCCGCCTTCCGCGGCGACCCGGCCCGCTGGAACCCCGAGCAGCTCCTGGTCGGTTCCCTGTCGCAGTGCCACATGCTGTGGTACCTGCACAAGTGCGCGATGGCGGGCGTCGTCGTCACCGAGTACACCGACACCGCGACCGGCACCATGGCCGAGACGGCGGACGGCGGCCACTTCACCGAGGTGGTGCTGCACCCGGCGGTCACCGTCGCCGCCCAGGAAATGGCAGAGACGGCGCTCGCCCTGCATGCCGACGCGCACAAGTCGTGCTTCATCGCCGCCTCGGTCAACTTCCCCGTCCGGCACGAACCGACCGTCCGCGTGGCCGGCTGACCCGGCCGGAAGAGCCGCCCGGCCGGAAGAGCCCGCCCGGCCGGGACAGGCGGCGCGGCCGCGACAGGCGGCGCGAGACAGGCGGCGGGCCGGGACGGGTGGCGGGCCGGGTCAGCCTGCCGTGGCCGGGGCTTCGTAGTCGAGACCGAGCTTGGGCGCGATCTCGCGCAGGCACTCCTCGAACACCGGCTCCATGTCCGAGTAGACGAAGTCGAGCTGGTTCAGCACCTCCATGCAGAGCAGGCCGTACAGCCTGATCCAGCACGACATGAACACGTGGACCGCCTCCACGGGCAGCCCCATCCCGCCGGCGGACGCGTACGCCCGTAGTTGCTCCCCGACCGACGGGTCCAGCTCCTCGGGGGCGGGCACCGGGAAGCGGCGGCTTCGCCACAGCTCGGCGACCTCCTCCAGGAAGACCTGTTCGAAGTCGCGCCCGGCCAGCTCGCGCGGCGAGTCGGGCCGCCGCTCGGCCGTGATCGGGCTGGCGAACACCCAGCCGAACTCCGCCCGGTGTGTGACGGCCCAGCGCCGCATCGCCCGGCAGGCCGCCAGCAGCCGCCGCGCGTGCTCGCCCGGCGGGCAGGCGTCGCGGGCGGTCTCCATCGCCTCGGTCAGCTCGCGGAAGAAGTCGGCCGTCACCGCGCCGACCAGCTCGTCGTGCCCGGCGAAGTAGTGGTATAGGGCCGGGCCGCTCATGCCCATCTCCCTGGCCACCGCGTTGATGGTGACGGCCTGCGAGCCCTGCTCGATCAGCAGCCTGCGGGCCGCCGCCCGGATCTCCGCCAGCGTCGCCTGCCGTACTCGTTCGCGTCTGCTGACGCCCTGCGCGGTCACCCGCTCACCCGCCCTTCGGTTCCGTTGACATCCTAGGGCATCTATGTTTCCTTAATGCCTCTAAGGAATTTTACCCTCCCTAAGGAGCCGTCGTGGCACGCAACCCGTTGGCGAGCGCCTTCGCCAAGTACGTCATGGAGGCCCGCGTCAGCGACGCCGGCCTCGTCACCCCGACGATGCGCCGCATCCGCCTGGCGACCGAGGAGCCGATCGCGTTCCCCTACCGGCCCGGCCAGCACATCCGCGTCCAGCTCAACGACCCGCTGTCCGTCTACGGCATCCTGCGGCCGGCCGAGACGCTCCGGACGTACACGATCTGGGACCTCGACCCCGACCGGCGCGCGCTGGAGCTGCGCGCGCACCTCTACGGCGGGGACGGGATCGGGCTGCGCTGGGCGCGGGAGGCGGCGCCGGGGGACGCGGTGACGTTCTGGTGGCCGCAGGGCGACTTCTTCACCCACGACGACGCGCCGTTCCACCTGTTCGCGGGGGACGAGACGGCGAGCGCCGCGTTCGGCCCGATGTTGCGCGGGCTCGGGGATGACGCGCGGGTGCACGGGGTGCTGGAGAGCGAGTCCGCCGAGCACGACATGCCCATGCCCGGCCCGCACGAGCTGCGCCGCGCGCACCGCCGCGGCGCGCCCGCCGCGTCCTCGCGGACCCTGCTCGCCGCGGTGGCGGGCCTGGAGCTGCCCGGCAACACCGGCGCCGCCTACCTGGCGGGAGAGGCGCGCACCTGCCAGATGATCCGCGACTACCTGGTACGCGAGCGCAACTGGCCGCGCAAGGCCATCAAGGTCAAGCCGTTCTGGACGCCGGGCAAGCGCGGCCTCCACTGAAAGTATTCCTTGACACGAATATTCTTCATGGCGAATACTTATGGCCATGGAGGAACTCCTCACCGCGCTGGCCGACCCGGCCCGCTGGCGGCTCGTGGGCCTGCTGGCCGAGCGGCCCCGTCCGGTCGGCGTCCTCGCGCAGCTCGCCGGGGCACGCCAGCCGCAGACGACCAAGCACCTGCAAGCCCTGGAGCGCGCCGGTCTCGTCACCTCCCAGCGCACCGGGCAGCGCCGGATCTACGCGCTGCGGCCCGAGCCGCTGCGCGACCTGGCGGCGGCGCTCACCCGGCTCGCCGACACCGCCGGTCAGGCCGGTGGCTCGCGGGAGACGTTCGACCTCTACGGGGTCAGCCTTGAGGCTGCGCGGGCGGAGGCGGAGGGGCCGGGGTGGGCCGACGGCCGGACGTTCACGTTCCGGCGGTCGCCGGCCGGGAGCCCCGAGCTGGTCTGGCGGCACCTGACCGAAACCTCGCTGCTCGCCGAGTGGTGGACGCCCGACGACCTGCGCGTCTCGCGACTCGTCTTCGATGCGCGGCCGGGCGGGCGGATCGTCCACGAGTACCGCGACGCCGACGACATCGACGGCTCCGACCAGGTCGCCGGGTACGCGGAAGGGATCGTCGACGACGTGCGTCCCGGGGAGCACCTGTCCTACCGGCTCTCGCCGCTGCTCCCCGGCGGCGAACCGGCCTTCACCTCCCACGTCGAGTTCGCTCTCCGTCCCGCCGGCACGGGCACGGACCTCGAGGTGACCTTCCGGATCACCGGCAGCACCGTCGGCTCCGCCGACTTCATCGCAGGCATCGAGCTCGGCTTCGGCCAGAGCCTCGACAAACTCGCGGCCACCGTCGCCGCCTACGACACCGACAGCAGGAGCACGAAATGACGCAGCACAACGGCCGCAGGGTCGTCACCAACATCGCCCTCTCCCTCGACGGCCGCTACGCCCAGCCCGGCAACCCCGTGGACATGGGCTGGGTGATGCCGTACGCCGTCAGCGACGTCGCCCGCGACCACCTGACCAGCCTCTGGGAACCCGCGACGACGGCCCTGCTCGGGCGGGTCAACGCCGAGGGCTTCCTCGGGTTCTGGCCGACCGTCATCGGCATGGAGGGGGCCGACCCGCGCGACGAGGGGTTCGCCAAGTGGCTGGTGGACGCCGACAAGGTGGCGCTCTCCTCCACCCTGCGTGAGGCGCCGTGGGAGCGTACGGCGGTGCTCGACAGGCCGGCCGCCGAGGTGGCCGGGGAGCTGAGGGGGACGGCGGGCGGCGACATCCTCGTGCTGTCCAGCGCGAGCGTCATCAAGGCGCTGCTCGCGGCCGACCAGGTCGACCGGCTGGCGATCACGGTGTTCCCCGTCTTCCTCGGCGGCGGGCCGCGCCTGTTCGACGACGGCCTGCCCGCGGGGCGGTGGGCGCTCGCCCGGCAGGCCGCGGGCGAGGACGGGACGCTGTCCCTGGTCTACGACCGGGCGCGCTGACCTCATCGCGGCCGGACGTTGTGGTTGCGGGCGAACAGGTTGCCGGGGTCGAACTCGCGCTTGACCGCCGCGAGCCGCTCGTACGTCCTGGCCGGGTAGACGGCGGCGACGTCCGCCTCGGTGGCGGAGCCGAGGAAGTTCGCGTACGCGCCGGTGACGTGCGGCGCGAGCCTCCCCCACAGCGCGTCCATGGCGGGACGGGCGGCCTCCACGACCGGCCCGGGGCCCGCCGTGGTGGTCACGATCATCAGCTCCGCCCTGCGGTGCGCGTAGGCCGTGGCCTCCTCGGGGACGCGCGACACCGCGCCGCCGAGGCTGCGCACGGAGATGAGCGGCGCCCCCTGCGCCGCCCCCGCCTCGGCGAGGATGCCCAGCACCGCCGCCGCCGACTCCTCGCCGGCGAACCCGCTCCTGGGGGCGAACCGGATGCCGGGCGGCGGGATCACACCCTCCACCAGGACGTCCCCGTACGGCCGCAGCGACACGTCGTCGTCGATCACCGCGCCGAGGCCGCGGATCGGGCCGATCGCCTCGGCGGCGAGCCGCGGGTCGTCGCCGTCGAAGGTGACGAGCACCTCGACCGGCGCGTCGGGGCCGCCCGCGAAGGGGTTGGCGAAGTTCACGATCGAGGTCAGCTCCTCCGGCGCGGTGCGCAGGTGGTCCGCCCAGCCCTGGAGCACGGTGGCCGCCTGCCGCGCCGGGAAGGTGATCCTGCCGTGGAAGACGTCCGTCGTCGGGTGCGCGGCGAACTCGAAGGCGGTCACCACGCCGAAGTTCCCGCCGCCGCCGCGCAGCGCCCAGAACAGCTCCTGATTCTCCTCCGCGCTCGCCCGCACCACCGCGCCGGCCGCCGTGACCAGCTCGGCGGCGACGAGCTGGTCCAGGGCCAGGCCGTGCTTGCGCACCTTCCAGCCGATGCCGCCGCTCAGCGTCAGGCCGCCGACGCCGACGCTTCTCGTGTCGCCCGAGGAGATCGCCAGGCCGTGCGTGGCCAGGGCGGTCGCGACCTGGCCCCAGGTGGCGCCGCCGCCGATCCTGACCAGGTGGTTCTCCTTGTCGATGAGGTCCACCGCGGAGAGCGCGGAGAGGTCGATCACGATGCCGCCGTCGTTGGTGCCGAAACCGGCGAAGGCGTGGCCGCCGCCGCGCACGGACAACGGGGGCGTCGCAGTCGATCGGGCGGCGGCGAAGGCGACCGCCGCTCGCACGTCCGCGACGCTCTCGGGCCGCAGGACGCAGGCGGGGCTGCCCACGGCCAGAACCGAACGGCTGACCGACTCGTACGCGTCCGCGCCCGGCTCGATGATCGCGCCGCCGAAGTCGCGGCGCAGGTTGTTCAGCGCTGAAGTGCCCATCACGTTCCCATCTCGACTGGCCGGCCGGTGCCGGACGACCAGGAGATGCCGCCGGCCCGAGCCTTGTGACAGCGCACCGGACGTGATGTACGCCACACCGCCTCAAGCGGGCAACATGGTCACAAAACTCCACACACCGACATCTGGTGCACGTGACAGTCGAAAGCGAACTGGAGTCGTCCATGCCTGACCTGCCGGAGCGCCGTGCGCCCGAAGACCTCGAAGGGAGCACGAACCGTCCGGACCCCGCCACCGGCACCTTCGTCACCCACCGCAACCTCCTGTTCACCGTCGCCTACGAGCTGCTCGGCTCCGCCGCCGACGCCGAGGACGTCCTCCAGGAGACCTGGCTGAAGTGGGTCGGCGTCGACCTCGCCGAGGTGCGCGACCAGCGCGCCTACCTGGTGCGGATCGCCACCCGCCAGGCCCTGGCCAGGCTGCGGACGCTCGGCCGGCGCAAGGAGTCCTACATCGGCCCCTGGCTGCCCGAGCCCCTGCTCACCACGCCCGACGTGGCAGAGGACGTCGAGCTGGCCGAGAGCGTGTCGATGGCGATGATGCTGGTGCTGGAGACGCTCGCGCCGACCGAGCGGGCCGTGTTCGTGCTGCGCGAGGTGTTCGGGCTGGACTACGAGGAGATCGCCGAGGCCGTCGGCAAGAGCCAGGCCGCCGTCCGGCAGATCGCCCATCGGGCGCGGGCGCACGTCGCGGCCCGCCGGCCGCGCGAGGCGGTCTCCCCCGCCGAGTCCCGCGACGCGCTCGCGGCCTTCCATCGGGCCATCCAGACGGGCGACCTGCAGAACCTGCTCGACATCCTCGCCCCGGACGTCGTCCTCCTGACCGACGGGGGCGGCATCAAGCAGGCCGCGCTGGCGCCCGTCATCGGGGCCGAGAGCGTGCTCGCCGTGTTCGGCCGGCTCCACGCCTCGCGGTCGATCTCGCCGGCGCAGGTCAACGGCTACCCGGCGCTGGTCATCCGGATCGACGGCGAGCTCGACACCGTTCTGGCGGTGCGGGTGAACGAAGGGCTCATCACCGGGCTGTACGCCGTGCGGAACCCCGAGAAGCTGTCACGCATGGATCAGGAGACCCCCCTGAGCCGATGAGGCGGAAGCCCGGCGCACCCCGCCGGGCGCCCCGCACCTTCCGGAAGCCCGCACGGCCGGGCCCTGCGACAACCTGGGACAACCTGGGGGCTCGGTCAGAAAGCCACGGCCAGAGCCATCGCGGCGGCGGCCTCATGACGCAGGACCATGATCAGAAGCGTGGCGACCAGCGTGGCGATGAGCACCCAGCTGATCAGGATGATGACCGTAGAGCGGCGGGGCCGGCTCCGAGGCGCGCGCTGCCCGTTCGACTTCGCCTCATCGCGACGCACCCGCTCGTTGAACGACTCAAGCCGAGCGACGAGTCGCGGATCGTCATCGACGAGGTGCTGCTCGATCTGGGCCAGCATCCGCTCCTCGTCCTGCGACCAGGCCATAGGTACCTCCCGAACGCAAGCTCTGTGGCGTCTTCCTGCCCAACCATGAAGATCATTAGCCCCCGCCTGACCACTTAATTGCCACCTCTTTTCAGTTTGCGATCATGTTGGAACACCTGTTCTAATCATGGCATGCGCTGGGACAACCTCCGCCTGACCGCCCCGGGCGGAGCCGATCCGACCGAGCCGCTGTTCGCCCGCGGCGCGGTGACCCGCACGTTCGACACGCCCGAGTTCAAGGGGATGACCTTCTACGAGATCCGGGCCAGATCCATCATCAACCGGGTCCCCGGCGCCAGCCGAGTCCCGTTCGACTACACGATCAACCCCTACCGGGGCTGCGGTCACCGCTGCGTCTACTGCTTCGCCAGAAAAACCCACGAGTACCTCGACCTCGACGCCGGCGCCGATTTCGACTCCAAGATCGTCGTCAAGGTCAACGCCGCCGAGCTGGCCCGCAAGGAGCTCGCCGCACCCCGCTGGGCCGGCCACCACGTGGCCATGGGCACGAACGTCGACTGCTACCAGCGCGCGGAGGGCCGTTACAAGCTGATGCGCGGCGTCCTCACCGCCCTGCGCGACGCCGCCAACCCCTTCTCGATCCTCACCAAGGGCACCCTGATCCTGCGCGACCTCGACCTCCTCACCGAGGCCGCCGACGTGACGGACGTCAGCGCCAACGTCTCGGCGGGCTTCGTCGACGACGACCTGTGGCGCGCCGTCGAGCCGGGCACCCCCGGCCCGCGCCGCCGTCTCGACACCTGCGCCACCCTCAACGACAACGGCATCGCCTGCGGCGTCCTGATGGCCCCGATCCTCCCCTACCTCACCGACTCCCCCGCCCAGCTCGACCGCACGGTCCAGGCCATCGCCGAAGCCCGCGCCACCCACGTCTCCCCCATGGTCCTGCACCTGCGCCCGGGCGCCCGGGAGTGGTGGCTGAGCTGGCTCTCCCGCGAGCACCCGCGCCTGGTGCCGCGCTACCTGGAGCTGTACGGCCGGGGCGCGTACGCCCCGAAGTCCTACCAGCAGCGCGTCACCGCCCTGGTCAGGGACCTCGCGGAACGCCACGGCGTCGGCCGCGCCACACCGGCGGCGGCCCGCCGCGTCCCACCCCGCCGCCCGGCCGCTCCGGCGGAGCCCGAGCAACTCCGTCTCCTCTGAGCCACCCCAGCCCGCATAGGTGGTATGTCGGGTTTCGTTGCTAGATGGGTATTAAGGGGCTTGGTGTACCAATCAGGTGCATCTCATCCGTTACAGGGGGGATTTCCGATGGCTGACACGAAGAAGAAACCGGCTTCCAAGTCCGGCAAGTCCAAGAAGCAGGCCATCAAGAACAACAGGCAGGCCAAGGAGACGAAGCGGGAAACCCGGAAGTCCACCGACGAAGGCTGAGCACCGGCCGTCCGACGGTGATGTGATCGGACGGCCGCGGCCCCGCGTGCGCCCCGGCTGTCCGATCGAACCAGTGGAGCTGTCATGTCGGCTTACCTGCGTTTCCCCGCCGTCTTCCAGGACGTGGTGGTCTTCGCCGCCGAGGACGACCTGTGGATGGTCTCGGCCCACGGCGGGCGGGCCTTCCGGCTGACGGCCGGGCTGGCCGAGGCCGGTTACCCGCGCATCTCGCCGCGCGGCGACCAGCTCGCGTTCGTCGGGCGCGAGGAGGGCCCGGAAGAGGTGTACGTGATGCCGTCCGGCGGCGGCGCGGCTCGCCGGGTGACCTTCCACGGAGCCCGCTGCACGGTGACGGGGTGGGATCCGGAGGGGCGCATCCTGTACGCCAGCGACCAGTCCCAGCCGTTCGAGGGCCGCAAGTGGCTGCACCGGGTGGCGCCGGGCGGGGTGCCGGAGCGGTTGCCGTACGGGCCGGCGAACTCGATCGCGTACGGACCCGAGAGCATGATCGTGCTGGGCCGCAACACCGCGGACCCCGCGCGGTGGAAGCGGTACCGCGGCGGCACCGTGGGCGACCTGTGGATCGACGCCGGCGGCGACGGCGAGTTCGGCAGGCTGATCAGGCTGCCGGGGAACCTGGCCTCGCCGTGCTGGAGCGGCGGCCGGGTGTGCTTCATCTCCGACCACGAGGGCGTCGGCAACGTCTACTCGTGCACCCCTGACGGCCAGGGCCTGCGCAAGCACACCCACCACGACGACTACTACGCGCGCAACCTGTCCAGCGACGGCCAGCGGCTGGTCTACCACGCGGGCGCCGACCTCTACCTGCTGGAGCCCGAGCAACTGGGTGAGCCCGGTGAGCGGCCGCGCAAGCTGGAGGTGCGGCTGGCCAGCTCCAGGACGCAGCGCAACCGCAGGTTCGTCGAGGCCGCCGACTACCTCGACAGCGCCACGCTGAGCCCCGACGGCAGCGCGCTGGCGATCACGGCGCGGGGCAAGGCGTACGCGATGGCCGACTGGGAGGGCCCGGTACGCCAGCACGGCTCCCCCGACGGCGTCCGCTACCGCTTCCTGACCTGGCTGAACGACGGCGTGCGGCTGATCGCGGCGGCCAGCGACGACGGCGACGAGGAGAAGCTGGTCATCCTGGAGGGCGGCGAGGGCGGCCCCGGCACGGAGGTGGCGCGGCTGGGCCGGATCAACGATCTGGTCCCGGACCCGGCGCACGACCGGGTCGCGGTCGTCAACCACCGCCACGAGCTGCACCTGCTCGACCTGGAGACGGGCCGGGCGGAGCTGGTGGAGGCCAACCCGCACGGCCCGCCCGAGGATCCGGCGTGGTCGCACGACGGCGAGTGGCTGGCGTACGCGAGCCCGCTCAACGCGCAGACCACCGCGATCAGGCTGCATCATCCGGGGACGGGCCGGACGGCGCAGGCGAGCGAGCCGGTGCTGAAGGACTCGATGCCCGCCTTCGACCCTGGCGGGAAGTATCTGTACTTCATCGGCCAGCGGGCCTTCTCCCCCGTCTACGACCAGCTCCAGTTCGATCTGGGTTTCCCGCTGGGCACCCGCCCGTACGCGGTGGCGTTGCGCGAGGACGTGCCGGACCCGTTCGTGCCCCAGCCACGCCCGCTGCACGAAAAGGACGACGACGATGACGAGGAGGAGGACGAGGACGGCGAGGCGCTGCGGGTGGACGTGGCCGGGCTGGCGCGCCGGGTCACCGCGTTCCCGCTGCCCGAGGGCCGCTACGAGCGGGTGGCGGGGCTGAAGGGCGGCAAGGCGCTGATCCTGACCAGCCCGCTGCACGGGGACGACACGCTGCACCTGTTCGACTTCACCAAGGGCGAGAGCGAGACGTTCGCCGACGGGGTGAGCGGGTTCGAGCTGGGCCGCGACCACAAGACGCTGCTGTACCGGGCGGGCGCCAGGCTGCGCGTGGTGAAGGCGGGCGAGGTGGCGGGCGAGGAGGAGACGCCGGGGCGGGAGAGCGGCTGGATCGACCTGTCGCGGATCAAGGTGTCGGTCTGCCCGGAGGCGGAGTGGCGGCAGATGTTCAGGGAGGCGTGGCGGCTGCAGCGGGAGAACTTCTGGACCGAGGACATGGCGGGCGTGGACTGGCCGGCCGTGTACGACCGGTACCGGCCGCTGGTGGAGCGGGTGACGACCCGGGGCGAGTTCTCCGACCTGCTGTGGGAGCTGCACGGCGAGCTGGCCACCAGCCACGCGTACGAGAGCGGCGGCGAGTACCGTCCCGGCCCCGACTACAGCCAGGGCAAGCTGGGCGTGGACTGGCGGCTGCGCGACGGCGTCTACCACATCGCCGCGATCGTGACGGGCGACCCGTGGGATCCCGAGGCCACCTCGCCGCTGAACCGGGTCGGGCTGGACGTCCGTACGGGCGACGCCGTCCTGGCCATCAACGGCGCGCCCATCGGCGTGTCGGCGGCCACCCCGAACGAGCGCCTGGTCAACCAGGCAGGCGAGGAGGTGGAGCTGACGCTGCGCCGCGAGGAGCGCGTCTTCACCGTCACCGTGCGGGCGCTGGCCGACGACCAGCCCGCCCGCTACCGCGACTGGGTGAACCTCAACCGCGCCCAGTGCCACCAGCGCTCCGGCGGCCGGATCGGCTACCTGCACGTGCCTGACATGGGCCCGGACGGGTTCGGCGAGTTCCACCGGGGGTTCCTGGCCGAGTACGACCGGCACGCGCTCATCGTGGACGTGCGCTTCAACGGCGGCGGCCACGTGTCGTCGCTGCTGCTGCAGAAGCTGGCCAGGCGGCGGCTGGGCTACGACTACCCGAGGTGGGGCGGCCCCGAGCCGTACCCGCCGGAGTCGCCGCGCGGCCCGCTGGTGGCGGTCACGAACGAGTGGGCGGGCTCCGACGGCGACATCTTCAGCCACACCTTCAAGCTGCTGAGGCTGGGCCCGCTGGTCGGCCGGCGCACCTGGGGCGGCGTGATCGGCATCTGGCCGCGCCACACGCTCGCCGACGGAACGGTGACGACGCAGCCGGAATTCTCCTTCGCCTTCGACGACGTGTTCGATGACGGGGGGTGGCAGGTGGAGAACTACGGCACCGATCCTGACATCGAGGTGGACATCACCCCGCAGGACTACGCCAGGGGCGTGGACACGCAGCTGGAGCGGGCCATCGACGTCGCGCTGGAGCTGCTGGCCGAGCGCCCGCCGCATACCCCCGATCCCCGGCATAGGCCGCGCATGCAACCTTGATGACCTTTCCGGCGTCTAAAGATCATAGGTGGGGAAAGTGCATCGGGGATGAACAGAATGCACTCCGCCGACGGAGAGAGTAGGGCCGGTGGTGAGAAGTCCGTTCTCACCACCGGCCACGTGTGTTGAGACTGCTTCCGCGACTAAGGGGGATTTGTCAGGTGCGCGCACTGGCACGCAAGGGCAAGTCGGCGATGCGACGGCTTTATCGGGGATACAACCGGCGCAAGGCGAGCAGCGCGCCACCGCCCTCGACCGGGCAGGTACGCATCCTGCTCCTGCACGCCTACGGGATGGGCGGCACGATCAGGACGGTGTTCAACCTGGCCAGCTACCTGGCCGAGAGCCACGACGTCGAGATCGTGAGCGTCCTGAAGGAGGCCGAGGAGCCGTTCTTCCCGATCGACCCGCGGGTGAAGTTCCGCTTCCTGGACGACCGGATCAACCCCGGGCACGACCCCGTACGCTCGATGTTGTCGAAGATGCCGAGCAGGCTCATCCCCAAGGAGGAGTCGGCCTACCACCGCTTCAACCTGTGGACCGACCTCAGGCTGGCCCGCTTCATCCGTTCCCTCGACACCGGCGTGCTGATGGCGACCCGCCCGGGGCTGAACCTCGCGATGGCCCAGTTAGCGCCGCCCGGCGTGATCACGATCGGGCAGGAACACGTGGCCCTGCGCACGCAGCCGGAGCCCGTCCAGGAACTCGTCAAGTGGCGTTACCGCCGCCTCGACGCGCTGGTCACCCTTACCAAGGCCGACCTGCGCGACTACCGCGAGACGCTGCCGAAGAAGCCGCGCAAGCTGGCCCGCATCCCCAACGCGGTGCCGCCGATGTCGGGCGAGATCTCCAAGCTGGACGCCAAGGTGGCCGTCGCGGTCGGCAGGATGACCCGCATCAAGGGCTTCCACCGGCTGATCACCGCCTGGGAGACGGTCGCCGCCGCCCACCCCGACTGGAAGCTGCGCATCTACGGCGCGGGGCCGCAGGAGGAGAACCTCGCCCAGCAGATCGTGGAGGCGGGCCTGGAGGGCAAGGTCGAGCTGCCGGGGCCGACCACCGACGTGGGTGCCGAGCTGGAGAAGGCGTCGATCTACGTGCTCAGCTCGCGGCACGAGGGCTTCCCCATGACGATCCTGGAGGCCATGGCCAAGGGGCTGTCGATCGTCAGCTTCAACAGCCCGCACGGGCCCAAGGAGATGATCACGAACGAGGTGGACGGGCTGCTGGTCAAGCCGCGCACCAACGCCAACCTCGCCGCGTCGATCATCCGGGTCATCGAGGACGAGCAGCTCCGCCGCGGGCTGGCCGCCGGGGCGCTGGAGACGGCCCGCGCGTACGACGTGGACGTCATCGGACGGCAGTGGGACGACCTGCTCGCCGACCTGCTGGCCCGCCGCGAGGCCAAGTCCCGCCCGGCCGTCGCACCCGAGCTGCCGCCTCCCTGCCCCTGACCGGGCGTGTTCTGACGCCTCCCGGCCCCTGATCAGGCGTGTTCAGACGCCTGTGCCGGTGAGCTCCACCGGCTCGGCGATCACGTCCACCAGCGCGCCGTTCCGGTGCACGGTGATCGGCAGCGGCCGTCCGATCGCCTTGGCGAACATCAGCCGCTGCAGGCTCTGCGCGTCGCCCACCGGGGTGCGCCCGGCGCTCAGCACCAGGTCGCCGGCGCGCAGCCCGGCCCGGTGCGCGGGCGACTCCGGCACCACCTCGACCACGCGCAGCGCCCCGTTCTGCCCAGTGCGCCGCCGCAGTTCCTCGGGCAGCGGCGCCGGGGACGTCACCAGCCCGAGGAACGCCCGGCGGACCCGCCCGTCCCTGATCAGAGCCGCGATGATGGAGCGGGTCGTGCCGTTGACCGGCACGGCCAGCCCCACCCCGATCCCGGCGACCGCCGTGTTGACGCCGACCACCCGCGCCCGCGAGTCGGCCAGCGCCCCGCCGGAGTTGCCAGGGTTGAGCGCCGCGTCGGTCTGGATGACGTCCTCGATCAGCCGCATGTTCGCGCCGCTGCGCGCGGGCAGCGAACGCCCCAGCCCGGACACCACTCCGGCGGTCACCGACCCGGCCAGCCCGAGCGGGTTGCCCACGGTCACCACGAGCTGGCCGACCACGAGCTCGTCGCTGTCGCCCAGCTCGGCGGGCGGCGGCGTGGCCGCCTGCGCCCTGATGACCGCCAGGTCCGACAGCGGGTCCCGGCCGATGACCCGGAAGTCGCCGGAGGAGCCGTCGGCGAACGCCACGGTGCCGGACCTGGCGGAGCCGACCACGTGCGCGTTGGTCAGCAGGAACCCGTCCGCGGTGAACACCACCGCGGACCCGCTGCCCTGGCGGGTCCGCACGCCGGCCACCTTGGGCAGCAGCTCCGCCGCCACGGACGAGACGACCTGGGAGTAGGCGTCGAGGGGGTCCGCCATGGGGTCCTCCAGATGATTACTTGCTTACACGGTAACCCCTCACGGCCGCGCCTCGTAGACGATGTTGAACGGTGTCTGCGCCACCCGGCGGAACCGGCCGAACCCGGCCTCTGCCGCCAGCCGCCGCACCGGCTCCTCGCCCGCCTGCGCGCCGAGGGCGTAGCCGCCCTCCTGCGACAGCGCGTTCGGCACGCACAGGAACGCCGAGAAGGCGTAGTAGGCGCGGCCCACCGGGTTGAGGTTCTCGCTCAGCGACGAGCCCGCCGCCGGCTCCACGATCATCCAGGTGCCGTCGTCGGCGAGCTGTCCGCGCACCCGCCGCGCCGCGCCGAGCGGATCGCCCATGTCGTGCAGCGCGTCGAACGTGGTCACCAGGTCGTACGGGCCGCCGTCGAAGGTCTGCGCGCTGCCCACCCTGAACTGGACGCGGTCGCCGAGCCCGTGCGCGCCGGCCCGCTGGCGGGCCCGTTCGACGGAAGCGCCATGGTAGTCCCAGCCGACGTACGCCGAGGCGGGGAACGCCCGCGCCATGAGCGTGGTGGACGCGCCGTGCCCGCACCCCACGTCGGCGACCCGGATCCCGGCGCGCAGGCCGGCCTCCACGCCGTCGAGCGCGGGCAGCCAGCCGCTGACCAGGTTGGCCGTGTAGCCGAACCGGAAGAAGCGCTCGCAGCCGGAGAAGACGTCCGCGTCGTGCTCGTGCCAGCCGACGCCCTGCCCGGTGCGGAACGCCTCGGTGATGCGCGGCTCCGCCTTGAGCGCGCCGATGGCGAGCTGGAAGCCGCCGAGCACGGGGCCGTCGGGGTCGGTCAGCGCGTACGCCTGCTCCTCGGTCAGCCAGTAGTGCCCCGTTTCGGTGTCGTACTCGACGTAGCCGCCCGCCGCCTGGCCGCGCAGCCACTCCTCGACGTAGCGCGGCGCGGTGCCGGTGCGGTCGGCCAGCTCCTCCGGCAGTTGCGGCTTGTCGGCGAGCGCCTGGTAGAGGCCGAGCCGATCGCCGACGACGACGCCGCCCGCCGCCATGGTGGCGCCGACGTCGCTGACGAACTTGCCGAGGAACTGCATCAATCGTTCTTCGTTCATCGCCGTGGTCTCCCCTGAGTCGTGTCGTCGGGCGGGGAGCGGTGCCGCGGACCGCCCCCGGCTCCGGCCGATCAGCGGGATGGAGCCGTCGCCCTCTCCCTGAGGGGCGTGACATTCCGTTCCACGGGGGGCTAGCGCGGGGGCTGGCGCGCGGTGACGCTGCGGGCGACGGCCTGGGCGGCCCGCCAGATCAGGCCCGCGTGCGCGGCAGGCGCCTGCGCGGTGATGACGAGCGCCTGCCCCGCCCCGAACGGCACCAGGTGGTGCGACTGCCGCCAGTTCTCCCCTTCGTGCCGGTAGGCGATGTCCACCGACTCCAGATCGGGGTCGTGCCGCTGGGACAGCATGGTCTGGCCGGGCCCGGCCAGCTCGACGAGCGGCGGGATACGGTCGCGCGCCACCGGCCCCTGCGGGTAGATGAGGCACTCGTCCGGCCCCCACAGGTAGAAGGGGGTGGAGTCGCCGCTGGGCGCGGACTCGATGGCGAACTCCTCCGGCCAGATCACCGAGTACAGCGAGGTCTCGATCCGCCAGAGGCGTTCCTCGGGGCCGGGCAGCACGTCCACGACCTGCTCCACGGTGCGGGCGTCGGCCACGTCGACGGTCGCGGTGCGGGTCGTCTCGCCCGCGCCCTGGATGACGGTGACGACGCCGGGAGTGCCGGGGGAACGTTCGAAGCCGTAGGGCCACCAGGGCACCAGTGTCACTCCGTGCCCCGTCAGCCGCGCTAACACCTGACCCACGTGCCGTCCCTCCCCGCCGACGCGCCGATGATCATACTGCCTGGGCCAGCGCCGCCCCGCAGTAGGCCGCGCCCAGCCCGGCCACCACGCTGACCACCGCGTTGGCGGCGGCTTGGAAGCGGGCGCCCTTCTCCATCAGCCGTACCGTTTCGTACCCCAGCGTCGAGTACGTCGTCAGCGCCCCGCAGAATCCGGTGCCCGCCAGCGCCATCAGCCCGCCGTCCGCCGGCAGCGCGGCCAGGAAGCCCAGCAGCGCCGACCCGGCGACGTTGACCGTCAGCGTCCCCCAGGGGAAGCCGGTGTCGTGCCGCGCCTGCACGGCCCGGTCGGCCAGGTAGCGCAGCGGCGCACCCACCGCCGCGCCCAGCACGATGAGCAGCACCGTCACCGCGCGCCCGCCCTCGGCACGAGGATCAGCGCCGTCACCGCGAGCCCGCCCTCGGGCACGAGGATCAGCGCCGTCACCGCGCGCCCGCCGTCACGGACGCGATCCGCCGGGTGAGCCACATGCCCGCCGCCACCGCCGCGAGCGCCGCGATCATGGTCGCGGCCAGGTAGACCAGCCCGGTGACCGGCGCGCCCGCCGCGACCGTGCCCCGCGCCTCCACCACGTACGTCGAGAACGTCGTGTACCCGCCCAGCACCCCCACCCCCAGGAACGGCCGCACCAGCCGAGGCGCCCGGCGCACCTCGGTGATCACCACCATGAGCACCCCCATGAGCAGGCAGCCCGACACGTTGACCAGTAACGTCGCCCACGGAAAGTCGGCCGGCCCGGACGGCAGCGCCATCTGCAAGGCATGCCGGGCAAGGGCACCGAGCGCGCCGCCGGCCGCGATCACGGCGAGCACCGGCCACAGCCGCTCGGCACGCCGCACAGGCATGTCAAGATCGATGGGACGCTCGGTCACACAACCCTCCCCGTGTCGAAACGGGCGAAGCCGGGAATTTCTCTAGACAACCTCATGCTCGTGGAGGCGTGCTTGAGCACCAAGGACGCGGTCGCGGTCCTCGCCGGAGCCATCATCGTCGTTTCCTTCATCGGCAGCGCCAAGACCCAGCCCGCGACGGCGGCCAGCCCTCTGGGCAACGTCAGCGGCACTCTACCGGGTCTGGCCCCCATCATCTCCGACACCGAGAAGTCCGAGGCACGGGGGCTCATCAAACGGCTGCGAGTCAGAAACCTCGGGCCGAACACCGGCTACGCCCGCACCCGGTACGGAGAGAACTGGGCCGACAGCGCGACCGGGGTGCCGTACGCGCGCAACGGCTGCCGCACCCGCGACGACCTGCTGGCCCGCGACGGGCAGAACGTGAAGTTCAGAACCGGCTCGACCTGCGAGGTCGTCTCGATGGAGCTGACCGACCCCTACACCGGGCGGCTGATCCACTGGCACAAGGACAACGCCGACGAGGTGCAGGTCGACCACGTGGTCCCGCTGAACTACGGCTGGCGGATGGGCGCGCCCCGCTGGGCGATGGCCAAGCGGCTGGACTTCGCCAACGACCCGCTCAACCTGCTGCCCGTCGACGGTGACGCCAACGAGCAGAAGGACGCCTCGGGGCCGGCGAACTGGCTGCCGCCCCGGCGCGGCGTGCGGTGCGCTTACGTCACCCGGTGGGCACAGGTGGCACTCAAGTACGACATTCCCGTCACGCCCGCCGACAAGAAAACCATGCTCGCGCAGTGCCGCTGACACGGCACCATGCTCGCGCAGTGCCGCTGACCGGCGCCGTGCTCGCGAGTGCCGCCGACACGGCACCATGCCCATCCAGCGCGCAGCGCCCGCCCCGTGCTCGCTATCGCGGGTCGAGCCAGGTGAAGCCGCGCGCGTAGGTGCGCTCCGCGAGCACCCGCTGCCCCGAGGTGTTGGGGTGGAAGTAGTCCCATTTGCTGACGTGGTCGAGGGTGAACGGGTAGGAGAAGACCGCTCCCCCGTCGGTGCGGCAGCGCGGCCCGTACGCGGCGCAGGCCGCGGCGGCGGCCCGGTTGAACGCCATCACGCGGGCCCGCACCCGGGTGCGGCGCTGCTCGTCGGCCCGCCGGGTGGAGGTCGGAGCGGCCAGCATCGACTGGCAGATTCGCCCCGTCGTCCAGAACGTGCGGGCCAGCGCGTTACCCTTGCCGACCTGCCACAGCCGCCGCACGTCAGGGATGCTGGCGATCAGCACCCTGGCCCCCGGCACGCCGGAGCGCAGCGCGGCCAGCGCCGCGTCCAGGCGCCGCCGGTAGGTCTCGACGGGCGTCATCGACTGCTCGGTGCGGGTGCAGGCGTCCTGGGCGCCTATGAGAATCGTCACGTAGTCGGCCTTGGCCGCGATCGCCTTCTTCATCTGGGCGAGCAGGTCGGCGCTGGTCGCGCCGGGGGCGGCGAAGTTGGGGTTGTGCTTCTGGAGCGTTCCAGACAGCTCGGCGAGACGGGCGTAGTGGCTGCTGACCTCGGCGCTGTCGCCGGTGGACCAGGAGCGGGCCGTGCAGGAGACGTACCAGCCGCAGGCGTTGAAGCCGGTGGAGATGGAGTCGCCGAGAGCGGCCATGACGGTGGGGACGGGCTGGGCCGAGCTCGCGGCCTGAACGGGTGGTGCGCCGGTGAGGACGACGGCGGCGGCCAGGACGGGCCCCAGTCGAGCGATCATGAGCACCAAGGTAGGGAGCCGATCACCGGCCCACTATGGCCTCAGGGCAAGGTCTGCCAGTTCAGGACCGACTTCATATCGCCGCTTGACAGACCAGACCGAAACTGGTCCGTCCCAATATTCCTTGGCATCCGGTTTTTTCTGGGTTCTTTGCCCGTAACCCTGCATTCACGGGGGTCCGAGTCGAACGTGTTCAGTTCCCGCATAGAGTGTCTTGGGTGAGTGTCGCGCTCGGAACAACCCGCCCGCTGCCGGTTCGCACCACCCCTGTTGGCGACCCCGGCGACCTGCTGGCTTCCCTCCCCCGTACGGCCCCCTACGCGTGGATCAGGAACGGAGAGGGCCTCGTCGGCTGGGGAGAGGCCGCCCGGGTGGCCGTGCCTCCTGGCCCCGGCAGGTTCGCCTGGGCCCGCGAGTGGCTGGCCACCGTGCTGGGGGACGCGCAGGTGCGCGACGACGTGCGCACCCCCGGGTCCGGCGCGGTCGCCTTCGGCAGCTTCACCTTCGACGAGGACGCCCACGGGTCCGTCCTCGTCGTCCCGCGGGCCGTGCTCGCCCGCCGCGACGGCCATGCCTGGCTGACCACCGTCGGCGACGCTCCCCTGGAGACGTTCACCCCGGTCCGCGACCCGGGCCGGATCAGCTACGGCGACGGCAGCCTGACCGCGCCCGAGTGGCAGGGCGTCGTGGCCCGCGCCGCGCGGCGCATCCGCGAGGGCGAGCTGGAGAAGGTGGTGCTGGCCCGCGACCTGGTCGCCACCACCGAGCGGCCGATCGACGTGCGGCTGCTGCTGTCCAGGCTGGCCGCCCGCTACCCCGAGTGCTACACGTTCTCGGTGGCGGGGCTGGTCGGCGCCACGCCTGAGCTGCTGATCCGGCGTACGGGGCAGGAGATCGAGTCGCTCGTGCTGGCCGGCACGACCGCGCGCGGCACCGGCGCCGCCGACGACCTCGCGCGCGGGGCGGCGCTGTTCGCCTCGGCCAAGGACCGGCACGAGCACGAGTGCGCGATCGCCTCCGTACGCCAGACGCTGGCGCCGCTGTGCTCCTCCCTCACCACGCCCGACGAGCCGGAGCTGCTCGTGCTGCCGAACGTGCAGCACCTGGCCAGCCACGTCACCGGCCGGCTGGCCGACGGGGCTTCGGTGCTAGACGTGGTGGCGGCCATGCATCCGACGGCGGCCGTCGGCGGCACCCCGACCAAGACGGCGATCCAGGTCATTCGCGAGCTGGAGGGCATGGACCGCGCCGGGTACGCCGGGCCGGTGGGGTGGATCGACGCCAACGGCGACGGGGAGTGGGGCATCGCGCTGCGGTCCGGGCAGGTGCAGGGGCGGCGGGCCCGGCTGTTCGCGGGCGGCGGGATCATGGGCGACTCCGATCCGGCGGCCGAGCTGGCCGAGGCGCAGGCGAAGTTCCGCGTCATGCAGTACGCGCTGGAGGGCTGAGGGGGCCGCTCAGGCCGGGACGTGGAGGCCGTCGCCGATCTCCACGCGCGCCCGGCCGGCCGTCAGCGTGGCCACCCAGTCGGCGAACGCGGCCACCTCGTCGTCGCCCACCGCGACGTCGAACGTGACCTCCCCCGCGTAAGCCACCTCCCGCACCGCGTGCCGGGAGGCCCGCAGGTCGTTCTCCACCCGCCCGGCCTGGTCGTGCGCCACCGCCACCCGCACCAGCTTGGCGGGGACCATGCGCACCGGGTCGGCCCGGTCGAGCGTCTCGGTGACCGCCGAGCCGTAGGCGCGCACCAGCCCGCCCGCCCCCAGCAGGGTGCCGCCGAAGTACCGCGTCACCACCGCCACCACGTCGCTGAACCCCCGCCCGACCAGTGCCTGAACCATGGGCGTGCCCGCGGTGCCGCCCGGCTCGCCGTCGTCGTCGCCCTTCTGGATGCGCTCCCCGATCACGTACGCCGTGCAGTTGTGGCTGGCGGCGGGATGCTCGCGGCGGCGGCCCGCGACGAAGGCGGCGGCCTCCTCGACCGTGCGCGCCGGGGCCAGGGCGCAGATGAAGCGCGAGCGCCGCGCCTCGGTCTCGTGTTCGACGACGGTCTTCAGCGTGAGGTACGGGGCAGGCACAATCGCAAGGGTATGCCCTCGCCGCCGGAACTTCGGGAGCTACCATCTCGTCATTCCATAAGGACCTATGGGAGGGTCTCATGGACACTGCGGACAATGTCATGCCTTTCGTCACGGCGGCGATCGACGCGTACGGCACCGGGGTGCTGGCCAAGACCAGCGAGCTGGCCGCGGACACGGAGGTGGCTCGCGGCTCGCGCATCCTGCAGCGGGTCTTCGGCCGGGGGGACGCGCAGGCACACCAGGTGATCGGCCGGGTGGCCGGCGCCAAGCCCGACGACGAGTCGGGCCGCGCGGCCCTGCGAAAAGCGATCATGGAGGAGTTCCGGGCGGACCCGCTGTTGCGGCGGGAGGTGACCGCGATGCTCCTCCGGGTGCCGGTCACCGGCTCCGGGGAGCGGTCGGTGGCGGTGGGGGACATAACAGTGGCCTGATCGTCACGGGGGGAACGGCGTCCCCTTGCGGGATGCACTGCCGGACGCGCCGCGGTGTGCGGCCCGCACATCGCGGCGGTCCCGGCACCTCGTACGGTTCTCGGCATGAGCTATCGCGTCGCCATGGACATCGGCGGCACCTTCACCGACGTCGTCTGCTACGACGAGCGGTCGGGTGCCGTCACGGCATCGAAGGCGCCCTCCACCCCGGGCGACCTGGCCGAGGGCGTGTTCGCCGCGCTCGGGCGGGTCGTGGACGATCCGTCGGGCATCTCGTTCTTCGTGCACGGCACCACCCAGGGGCTCAACGCGCTGCTGGAGCGCAAGGGCGCCCGCGTGCTGCTGCTGGCGAGCGTGGGCGGCCGGGACGTCTACCAGATCGCCAGGGGCAACCGGGACCGCATGTTCGACCTGCGCTACCGCAAGCCGGAGCCGCTGGTGCCGCGCCAGGACGTCATGGAGGCGGGCGGCCGGCTCGACTACCAGGGCCGGGAGCTGGCGCCGCTGGACGAGGAGTCGGTGCGGGCGGCGGCGCGGCGGGCGCGGGCCGAGGGGTTCGACGCGGTGGCGGTGTGCCTGCTGTTCTCCTACGTCAACCCGGCGCACGAGGTCAGGGCGGGTGAGATCCTGCGGGCCGAGCTGGGTGACGACGTGCTGGTGGTGCTCTCGCACGAGGTGGCGCGGGAGTGGCGGGAGTACGAGCGGACGTCGTCGGCGGTGCTGGAGGCCTACACCGGGCCGGTGGTGCGGCGGTACCTGGCCGGGATCGAGCGGCGTTTCGCCGAGCGCGGGCTGGCCGTGCCGGTGCACGTGATGCAGTCGTCGGGCGGGGTGGTGAACGCCGCGTACGCCAGGCGCCGCCCGCTGCAGACGCTGCTGTCGGGGCCGGTCGGCGGGACGATGGGCGGCGTGGCCGCCTCCCGGCTGCTGGGCGCCAGGAATCTGATCTGTGTGGACATGGGCGGCACGTCCTTCGACGTGTCGCTGGTCGTGGACGGCCGCCCGGACGTCAACAGCGAGGCGCGCATCGAGGGCTACCCGGTGCTGATGCCGATCGTGAACCTGCACACGATCGGCGCGGGCGGCGGCTCGATCGCCTACGCGGAGGCGGGCGCGCTGCGGGTCGGCCCCGAGTCGGCCGGCGCGGTGCCGGGCCCGGCCTGTTACGGCAGGGGCGGCTCGCGGCCGACCGTCACCGACGCGAACGTGGTGCTGGGACGGGTGGATCCGGCGTGGTTCGCGGGCGGCCTGATGACGCTGGACGCGGAGGCCGCCGGGGCGGCGGTGGCGGAGCTGGCCGGGGAGCTGCGGCTGGATCCGCTGGCGCTGGCCGAGGGCGTCTGCGACGTGGCCAACGCGAAGATGGCGCAGGCGATCCGCACGCTGACCGTGGAGCACGGGGTGGAGCCGCGCGAGTTCGCGCTGGTGGCGTTCGGCGGGGCGGGGGCGATGCACGCGGTGTTCATCGCGCGGGAGCTGGGCATCTCCGAGGTGGTGGTGCCGCGCTTCCCCGGGGCGTTCTCGGCGTGGGGGATGCTGGAGGCGGAGGTGCGCCGGGATCTGACGCATCCGTACTTCCGGCCGCAGGACACCCTCGACGGCGCCGACATGTACAGAAATTTCATGACCTTGGAGCGGGAGGCGCTCGACGCGCTCGCCGGGCAGGGCGTCCCCGAGGAACGGCGGCGCGTGGAGCACGCCGTGGACCTGCGCTACGAGGGCCAGGACTACACGCTCACCGTCCCGCTGCGCGACGCGGCCGAGCCCGCCGAGCCGGAGTTCCCGGCGGAGATCGCGGCCCGCTACGCCGAGGCGCACACCGCGCGTTACGGGCACGCCACACCCGAGGCGCCGGTGGAGTTCGTCATGCTGCGCAGCACCGGGTTCGGCACGTTCCCCCGCACCGCCGCCCCGGCCGTCGCCGCCACCGCGAGGGACGCTCCGGACGTACGGGATGTGATCTTCGACGGCGCGGTGCACCGCACCCCCGTGCTGCGCCGCGCGAGCCTGGACGGCGAGCTGGCAGGGCCGGCGATCGTGGTGGAGGAGACCGCGACCACGGTCATCCCGCCCGGCTGCCTGGCCACCGTGGACGACAACGGCTTCCTCATCCTGAAAGTGGACACGTGATCGACCCCGTCACCACCGAGATCATCCGCTGCGCGCTGCTGCAGGCGGCGGAGGACATGAACACCACCCTCATCCGCAGCTCCTACACCCCCGTCATCTACGAGGCCAAGGACTGCGCCGTCGCGCTGCTCGACCGCGACCACAACGTGCTCGGCCAGTCGTCCGGGCTGCCGATCTTCCTCGGCAACCTGGAGGTGTGCACCCGCGAGACCGAGCGCCTGTACGGGCGGGAGGTCTGGCAGGAGGGCGACGTGTGGGTGCTCAACGACTCCTACATCGGCGGCACCCACCTCAACGACGTCACCGTCTACGGGCCGATCTTCGCCGGCGGGGAGCTGGCCGGGTTCGCGGCCTCGCGCGCGCACTGGCTCGACGTCGGCTCCAAGGACCCGGGCGGCTCCATGGACTCCACGTCCATCTTCCAGGAGGGGCTGCGGCTGGGCCCGGTGAAGGTGTACGTGGGCGGCGAGCCCTGCCGCGACCTCCACGAGGTGATCTCCCGCAACGTCCGCTTCCCGCACGCCACGCTCGGCGACCTGCGCGCCCAGGTGAGCTGCGCGATGACCGGGCAGCGGCGGCTGAAGGAGATCGTCGGCCGGTGGGGCCTGGAGACGGTGCTGGCGGCCCGCGACGAGATCTTCGCCCAGACCGAGCGGATGGAGCGGGCGGCCATCGCGGCCATCCCCGACGGGGTGTACGAGGCGTCGGGGTTCCTCGACAACGACGGCATCGACCTGGTCACGCCGCTGCCCGTGAACGTCACCGTCACGGTGTCGGGCCAGAGCGTGCACGTGGACCTGACCGACTGCGCCGACCAGGCGCTCGGGCCTGTCAACTGCGGCGCGGCGCAGGCGGTGGCGGCCGTGCGCGTCGGCTACAAGCTGCTGGTCTCCGGTGACGTGCCGCTCAACGGCGGCTCGTTCCGCCCGCTGTCGGTGGAGACCAGGCCCGGCTCCATGCTGGCCGCCGAGTCGCCGGCCGCCTGCCAGTACTACTACTCGCACCTCGGGCTGCTCATCGACCTGGTGGTCAAGGCCCTGGCGCCGGTGCTGCCCGGCAAGGCGGCGGCGGCCTCGTACGGGGACTCCATGATCGTGCAGTTCACCGGCACGGACCCGCGCACCGGCAAGCTGTACGTCTCCCAGGAGGCCACCGTCGGCGGCTGGGGGGCCTGGGAGGGCGGCGACGGCGAGAGCTGCCTGATCAACAACGTCAACGGGTCGCTGCGGGACATGCCGATCGAGGTGCTGGAGACCTTGTTCCCGGTCCGCGTCACCCGCTACGAGGTGCGGCCGGACACCGGCGGCGCCGGGCAGTGGCGGGGCGGGAACGGGGTGGTGCGGGAGTACGAGTTCTGCGGGGACACGTCGCTGTCGCTGTGGTTCGAGCGGTCGGTCACGCCGGCGTGGGGGCTGGCGGGCGGCTCGGCGGGGGCGCCTCCCCGGGTCACGCTCAACCCGGGGGGCGGTGGGGAGCGGGAGGTGCTCAAGGTCAACGCGCTGCCGGTCAAGGCGGGGGACGTGCTGCGGTGCGAGTCGGGCGGTGGCGGCGGGTACGGGCCGCCGGACCGGCGCGCGGCCGAGGCGACGGCGGCCGACCTGGCCCAGGGCATGATCACCCGCTGACCTCGCTTCCCTGTCTCTCGTGCGGCACCACTTCGGCGCGCCACCGACCGCGTCGAGCGGGCCGGCCCCCGGCCCGCCTCAAGGGGCTATGCGTTCGGCAGTACGTCGCGCAGCAGCCGGCGGTTGCCGGGACGGGGCTTCCACTCCCTCGGATAACCCAGCGACACCTCCTCGAACCGCACCCCGTCATGCCAGGTCACGCGCGGAATGTGCAGATGGCCGTAGATCATCGCCGCCGTGCGGTGACGGCGATGCCAGTCACGCGTGGCCGTGGTGCCGCACCACTGCGCGAACTGCGGGTAACGCAGCACGTCCGTCGGCTCGCGCACCAGCGGGTAGTGGTTGACGAACACCAGCGGCACGTCGTCGTCCAGCTCCGCCAGCCGCCGCCGCGTCAGCGTCACCCGGGCGTGGCACCAGGCGTCACGCGACGGGTACGGATCCGGGTGCAGGACGTACTCGTCGGTGCAGACCACGCCCGTGCTGTGGGCGTACGTCAGCGCGCTCTCCTTCGTGTGGTGCCCCGGCGGCAGGAACGTGTAGTCGTACAGCAGGAACAGCGGCACGATCCGCACCGGCCCGCCCGCCCCCTCCCACAGCGGATACTCGTCCTCCGGCGTGACGACGCCCAGCTCACGGCACATCTCCACCAGATGCTCGTAACGCGCCACGCCCCGCAGCTCCGGCGGCTCGCCCGGCACCGTCCACAACTCGTGGTTACCCGGCACCCACACCACCCGCTCGAACCGGCTCGCCAGCAGGCCCAGCGCCCACCCGATGCCCTCCAGCCGCTCCCCCACGTCGCCCGCCACCAGCAGCCAGTCGCCGGGCGTGACGGGTTTCAGCTCCTCCACGATCGCCCTGTTCTCCGGGTAACCGATGTGCAGGTCGCTGACCGCCAGCAACCTGCTCACGCCAGACAGCTCCGCCTCCGCCAACGGGGCCTCCTTCCGGGGGTGCCGTTACGAGCATGCCATGCGCGTACTCACCGCAACATCACGTGGCAGGCGAGCTGCAGGGCGAGCCGGGTCGCCGCGTCGTCGAGATCGAAACCCGCCGACTTGATGCGATCCAGGCGGGTGGTGATCGTGTTGCGGTGCACGCCCAGCCGCTCGGCCGCCCGCAGCGCGCCACCCTCGTCCAGGACCGCGCCCAGCGTCTCCAGCAGCGTGCCGTCCCTGTCGATCGCCAGCAGCGGGCGCAGCACCACCGCCGCCGGCGCCCGCAACGCGCCCGTCGGCAGCGCGCCCAGCAGCTCCGCCGGGCCGATCCGATCCGCCCGCTGCACCACGCCCGCGCCCGCCACGTACGCCGCCGCCTCCGCGCCCAGCAGCGACTCCGCCATCACGTCCAGGCCCTCCACCTGCGCGCCCACTCCCCCCGCGCACGACCAGGGCATGCTCAGCAACGCCTGGCGGACGCGTTCGGCCAGGTCGGACGGGGCCAGCGCGGACCAGCCCGCCCAGCCGTCGCCCCTGGTCATGACGGGGACGTCGCCGAGGGTCGCGGTGATGAGGGTGGCGGCCAGGGGCGCGTCGCCCGGCTCGGTCAGGGGGCGGATGCGGTAGGCCGTGAGCAGGCCCCTGACCGGCCAGCCGAGCGCGATCGCGGCGGCCCGCACGCCGCCGTCCGCGCCCGGCCCGGGCCCGGCGTCCGGTGCTGGTTCGGCGTCCGGTGCACGCTTGCCGTCGGGTGCGGCGTCCGGTGCGGGCTCCGGCTCCGTCAGGACGCGTTCGGCGAGCGACGCCTGCCAGGCGAAGGCGCGGGAGGCACGCAGCCGTTCCCGTGCCGCCCACGCCGTCAGCGGCGCCACCGCCAATCCCAGCACGGTCCGCACCACCGCCGGCCATCCGGGCGAGCGCGACGAACCGGCGGCCACCAGCGTCCCCAGCACCTCGCCCTCCTGATCGGGCACCACCACCTCGGCCGACCACCGCCCCCGCCCGGCGGACGGGTCGCCGATGGCGTCGCGGCGGCCCGCCAGCGTCAGGCCGTACCGGTCGAGAAAGGCCACCGACGTGCCAGGCAGCTCCGCGTTCAGCACCCCCAGCACCCGGCGCGCCGACGCGCCCGCATCGGCCAGCCTGGTCGCGCAGCGGGCCACGAGCTGGGTGCGCGCCGCGTCAGGACGGGAGGCGGCCGACGCCACCCGTACCGCCACCACCAGCGGATCCTCATCCACGAAGATCAACGTCACGCCGAGCCGCTCCGCCAGCACCTCCCCCGAGCCCTCACTCAGCCCGCCCGCCGGCGCGATCACGCACGCCGCCGCCTGCTCCCAGGCCCGGCGCATGGCCATCTCCACCGCCCAGCCCCCGCTGGCCGCCGTCCCGATCAGCACCACCGCCGTGTGCGGCGCGACCGTGGCGAACACCGCGGGCTCGTCCACGATCCGCACCCCGCGCACGGGGTTCTCGCCCGCGCCGTACATCCGCGCCCCGGCCAGCGGCCCCCCGCTGACCAGCTCCGCCACCGTGACCGGCGCCTCCCACCCCGGCTCCCGCACCCCGCTCACCCCGCACCCCCGCGTCTCGGCACGCTGCCCACAGCGCACCCGCCCACAGCCCACCCGCCCACAGCGCACCCGCTCACAGCGCGATCCCGAACGCGCGTGGCCCGCCCAGCGCCAGCCCGCGCTCCGTATGCCACACCGGCGCGGCCTTGACCACCATGATGTCCACCTCCAGGCCGGGCTCGGCCTTGTCCACGTCCACCACCATCCCGTCGCCGGTCGAGATCATGCAGATCTGGTCCGGCACCGTGGCCACCACCGCCCCGTCCGCCAGAGCCAGCACGATCTCGTTGTGCGCCTCCAGCCGCACCAGCCGCCGCAACCCCTCCGACTCCCGCACCACGATGCTCGACGGCAGCGACGGCAACGCCAGCTCACCCCCGTGCCCCGTGCTCCCCTCCACCGCCTGGATCCGCCCCCGGCACAACGTCCGCACCCCGTACGGCGCCGCCGCCGACCGGGGCGCCCCCGGCTCGCCCGCCCGCATGAGCAGGCTCACCGTCCCCGGCACCAGCACCCGCGCCAGGTCCCGCGCCGCCATCGGGTAGCACGCCGCCACCGCCCACCCGCCGACCGACAGCACCACCGGACGCAGCAGCTCCTCCACCCGATCGGCCGCCGTCTCCAGCAGCACCAGCTCCCCCGACCCGCCCGCCAGCGCCAGCGGCGCCGCGCTCATCCCGCCCAGCGTGTACGTGGTCTGCTCCACCAGCGGGAACACCCGCCCCGTACCGTCACCGTCCACCATCGGCAACCCCAGCCCGGCAGCGGCGATCAGCGGGATCAGCGCGTTCTCCGCCGCCAGGTTCAGCGCCGCCACCGCCCCGGCCCGCTCCCCCAGCCTGCGTTCCAGCGCCCGCACGGCCCGCTCGGGCTCGTCCCCGGCGGGCAACTGCTCGCCCAGCGCCGTCGTGGAGCCCACCAGGCTGACCACCAGGCACAACGTCTCCGGCGCCAGCTCACCGGCCCCCACCAGCTCCACGCCCCGGCCGACCACCGACGCCGCCCAGTCGTAGGCGAGGTTGTACGACGACTGCGCCGCCCCCGTCGCGAACAACCGCGACCCCGCCGAGAAGCGGCCCAGCCCGTCCAGGTCGATCAGCCGGCCCACGGCCGCCCGCCCGCCGTCACCCGCACCCGGTAGAGGCCGTCGGGCAGGTACGACAGCGGGTTCACCGTGACCTCGTCGATCCCCGCCGACCCCGGCGCCGCGCCCGCGCTGACCACCCGGGTGAGCGCCTCGTCCCTGGCGTCCCGCAGCACCCGGTCCAGCTCGGCCCGCCCTCTGGCCTGCACGATCCGCTCCACGTGCGCCTCCGGCCGCCCGAGCGCCGCCCCGTACGCGGTCGCCACCCCGTCGGGCACCCCCGCCTCCCCGGACGCCGCAACCCCACCGGAGGCGACGCCACCACTCCGAGCCGCACCCTCGCCCGGAGCCGCCACCCCGTCCCGGCCCCGCACCGTACCGGCGCCCTCGGCGAGCGCCGTCCGCCCCCGCGCCAGGCTCGCCACCGCCCCCAGGTCACACGTCAGCGGAAACCGCCGGAAGTAATGCGCCGACACCAGCCCACCCCCCGACCTGGCGAAGTACGCGGGCACCCCCGGCAACTCGCGCGCCACGTCATCCGCGATCCGCCCCGCCTCCGGCCCGAGCGCCGCGTTGCGGATCGCATCAGCCTCCCGCTCCCGCAACCCCGGATACCCGAACTCGTACGACAACGTGATCCGCGCCTCCGGCACCTCGGCAGCCACGATCGCCGCCACCGCCAGCTCGTGATCGGCCAGCATCGGCGACCCGGTCGCCGTCACCGCGAAGTCCGCCAGCCCGCACGTGGCCGCGAATCGCCGCACCGCGTCGGTGTCCAGCGGCGTCAGCGGACGCCCCGTCACACTGTGCCCGCCCCGCACGATCGTGGCCATCCCCGCCCCCACGACCGGCCGCAACGCCTCCGGGCAAGGCCCGCCCACGCGGATCGCCGCCACCGGAGCCGTCGGCGCCCCGCCCAGGTTCACCGCCACGCAGACGCGCGACGCCGTCCGGGCCACGCCACGGGCGACCGGCCAGGTGACGGCGCCGTCATCGACGGCCACCACCGACAGCGCGGCCTCCCCCAGGGCGACGCCGAGGATCACTCCAGCTCGCGCCCTTCCGTCTCGGGCAACGGCACGGCCAGCAGCGCGGTCGCCACCATGAACGCGTTGATGATCAGCATCGTAGCGGTGAAGCCGGTGGCGTTCGCGAGCAGCGCGCCCACCGCCGACGGCGCCACCGTGGTCGCGACGAGCTGCGCCGCCGTCGCCCACGAGTAGCCGGTGCCGCGCAGCGCCGTCGGGTAGAACTCGCCGTTCCAGGTGTTCCAGACGCCCCACGCGCCCATGCTGAAGAACGACAGCACGAAGTTGCCCGCGTACAGACCGAAGGAGGACTCGGCGGTGGCGAACCAGAGCCCGCCCAGCGCCGCCGCCACCACGTACACCAGGAAGACCCGCTTGCGGCCGAACCGGCCCGTCAGCAGCGACGCGCTCACGTACCCGGGGATCATCATCAGCGCGCTCAGCGCCGCGAACCCGAGCGACGCCGACAGCGTCAGCCCGCGCTCCTGCAGCAGCGTGGGCAGCCACGTCTGCAGCCCCCAGTAACCCCAGTTGAAGACGAAGTTCAACGCCAGCATCACCAGCGTGATCCGCGCCAGGCCGCCCTTGAACAGGTCCAGCGGGCGTCCCACTCGCTCGCTCGCCACCGTGAACGTCGCCTCGGCGTCCGGGCTGCCCAGCGAGCGCAGCACCGCCCGCGCCTCCTCCTGCCGGCCCCGCGCGGCCAGCCAGTACGGCGACTCCGGCACCCACGCCCTGATCGCGAACGCCCACACCCCCGCCACCGCGCTGGCGGCCACCACCACGTGCCAGCCGAGATCGCCCAGCACCGTCGAGGCGCCGATCGCGGCCAGCATGCCGATCGGCCACCCGATCGACAGGTACACGGCCGCCGGGCCGCGATGCCGCGTCGGCAGCAGCTCAAGGAAGAACGGGAACGTGATCGTGTACACGCCGGCCAGCGCCAGCCCCGAGGCCACCCGCAGCGCCACCAGCACCTCCGCGTTCGGGGCGAACGCCGAGGCCAGCGCGATCACCCCGTACGCCAACAGCGACCAGAACGCCGTCGGCCGCCGCCCGATCCTGTCGGCCACCGGCCCCCACACCAGCACCCCGGGGATCATGCCGAACGCGACCGCCGACAGCACGAGCCCGATGCCCGCCTCGTCGATGCCCAGCTTCGTGCCGAGATCGCCGGAGACGTACACGAGGGCGAGCTGTTCCCACGACTCGATGACGAACGCGACGAACAGCGCGAGCGCGATGAGCACGTGCCTGCGCGTGAACGGCATGCGGTCGAACGCCGCGCCGATCGGCAGGGCCGGTGAGTCGATGGCGGTCATGGTGCTCCTACGGAGGGGGGCGGAATCTGGCCGCACCCTACGGCGAGCCCGCGCGGCGGGGCCTGTGCGAACCGCCCTGACCAGGGACCCCGGCCTGTGCGGGCCGCACGGGCGCACGCACCGGCGGCGTCTGGCCTGCGTCAAGCCGCACCGGCGCACACCGGTCCGCCTGAGCCGTGCGCGGCACATGCCGGTGCGCCTGAGCCGTGCGCACCGCACGCCGGTGCGCCTGAGCGTGCGTGGCGCGCCGGGACACCCGGTGCGGGCCGCTTCTCGGCGAGAAGCGGCCCGCCGGTTCTGGGCGGGCGGGGTAATAACGGGCCCGGGGGTCTGCCGGGCCACAGTTTCACCGCCGGACGCCTTTACTTAGTAGATTCCGTCCCGAGCCACCGCCGCAGCATGCCCGTGGCCAGCTCCATGGCCGTCTTGTTCGCGTTCGTGTCACGCAGCAGGTCGACCATGGCGAAGTCGTGCACCATCCCGGCCAGCCGCACCGCCGTCACGTCGTTGCCCGCCTGGCGCAGCCGTCCCGCGAACGCCTCGCCCTCGTCGCGCAGCACGTCCGCCTCGCCGTTCAGCACGAGCGCGGGCGGCAGGCCGCGCAGGTCCTCGTCCTTGGCGCGCAGCGGCGAGGCGTGCGGCTCGTTCCGCTGGGCGGGGTCGGTCGTGTACTGGTCCCAGAACCACTTCATGCCGTCGCGGTTGAGGTAGTAGCCGGTGGCGAACTGCTTGTACGACTCGGTGTCGAAGTTCGCGTCGGTGACCGGGTAGAACAGCGCCTGCCCGAGCAGCCGCACGTCGCCGCGCTCCTTGGCCATCATGGCCAGCACGATCGACATGTTGCCGCCGACCGAGTCGCCGCACACCGCCATCCTGGACGCGTCGAGGCCCTTCTCGTCGCCGTGCTGCATCACCCACTGGGCGGCGGCGTAGTTCTGCTCGATCTGGGTGGGGTACTTGGCCTCGGGCGCGCGGTCGTACTCGGGGAAGACCACGGCGGCCCCGCACCGTACGGCGAGCTCGCGGACGAGACGGTCGTGCGTGTGCGCGGAGCCGAACACCCAGCCGGCGCCGTGGATGTAGAAGATCACCGGCAGGGTGCCGGTGGCGCCCTTGGGCTTGACGATGCGCACCGGGATGACGCCGGTCGGGCCGCCCTGGACCTGGATCCACTCCTCGTCGATCTCCGGCTTGGGCACGTTCGGGTCCGACTGGAGCTTCTCCAGGATCTCCCTGCCCTGCTCGGGCGGGACCTGGTAGATGAAGGGCGGCTTGGCGTTGGCGTCCGCGAACTGCTGCGCCGCCGGCTCCAGCACGACAGTCTTGCTGGTCATCGTGGTCATACTGCTCTTGTGCCTTCCGGCCGCTCCAGCCGACCACCATGACGCGTCAAATGTCGGCCAAAGTCACTCGCGTCTGAGCTCGTGCGCCAGCTCCTCCAGCTCCGCCCCGCCCGCCATGAGCGCGGTCAGCTCCTGCGCGGTGATGTCGTCCTTGCCGTACTCGCCCATGCTGGTGCCCCTGTTGAGCAGCAGGAACCGGTCGCCCACCGGGTAGGCGTGGTGGGGGTTGTGCGTGATGAAGACGACGCCGAGCCCCCGGTCGCGGGCGCGCGCGATGTAGCGCAGCACGACGCCCGCCTGCTTGACGCCGAGCGCCGAGGTGGGCTCGTCGAGGATCAGGACGCGGGCGCCGAAGTAGACGGCCCTGGCGATGGCCACCGACTGCCGCTCGCCGCCGGACAGCGTGCCGACCGGCTGGTCCACGTCGCGGATGTCGATGCCCATGGCGCGCAGCTCCTCTCGGGCCACCCGCCGGGCCTTGGCCACGTCGAACGCCAGTCCCTTGCGCGGCTCGGAGCCGAGGAAGAAGTTCCGCCAGACCGACATGAGCGGGATCATCGCCAGGTCCTGGTAGACGGTGGCGATGCCGCGGTCGAGCGCGTCGCGGGGGCTGGCGAAGCTCACCTCCCGCCCGTCCACCAGGTACGCGCCCGCGTCGTGCCGGTGCACGCCCGACAGGATCTTGATGAGGGTGGACTTGCCCGCGCCGTTGTCGCCGAGCACGCACATCACCTGCCCTGCCGCCACGCCCATCGACACGTCGCGCAGCGCCACCACCGAGCCGAACGTCTTGCCGATCCCCCTGGTCTCCAGGATCGTCTGCGAGGTCAATGCCGCACCTCCTCGGCGTACCGCCGCACCAGGCGGTTGGCCAGCGTCGCGAGCAGCAGCATGCCGCCCAGGAAGAACTTGAACCAGTCGGCGTCCCAGCCGAGGAACACGATGCCCTTGTCGGCCATGCCGAAGATCACCGCGCCGATGGCCGCGCCGATGGCGGAGCCGTACCCGCCGGTGAGCAGGCAGCCGCCGATGACGGCGGCGATGATGTAGATGAACTCCTGCCCGATGCCGATGTTGGCCTGCACCGAGGTGTAGCGCAGCGCCAGGATCGAGCCGACCAGCCACGCCGCGAACGCGGTCGTCATGAACAGCGCGATCTTCGTACGGGCGGCGGGCACGCCCACCGCGCGGGCCGCGTGCTCGTTGCCGCCCACCGCGAAGATCCAGTTTCCGGCCCTGGACCGCATGAGCACCCACGTGGCCACCGCGGTCACCAGGATCCACCACAGGATCGCCACCCGGAACGACGTGCCGCCGATCTCGATCGTGCCGGCGAAGACGGCGTTCGCCGTCTCGAACCCCTCCGCCCGCCGCAGCCCGCTGACCTGCACCGTCCCGGTGATGGCCTTGGTCACGCCGAGGTTGATGCCCTGCAGCATGAGGAACGTGCCCAGCGTCACGATGAAGCTGGGCAGCCTGGTCCGGGTGACGACGAGCCCGTTGGCGTACCCGATGGCCAGCGCCACGACGAGACCTGCCAGCATCGCCAGCCACACGTTGAAGCCGAACCTGGTGGCCAGCGTGACGAGGATCAGGCCGCTCGTCCCCGTCAGCACGCCCGCCGACAGGTCGAACTCGCCGCCGATCATGAGCAGCGCGACCGCGACCGCCATGATGCCGAGCGTGGCGGCGGGGTCGAGCCAGTTGGCGATGCCGTCCGGCGAGCGGAACACCGGCGACTGCGCGGCGAAGAACACGAACACCGCCACGAGCCCGACCACCGCGCCGAGCTCGGGCCGGATGAGCAGGCGGCGGGCCAGCCCGACGTGGGCGACCCGCTCGTCGGCCGCCACCTGAGCCGGCACCGTCATCGAGTGCCCGCCTCCGCCAGCTTGGCCACCTGGGAGGCGTTGTCCTTGGTCACGAACCCGGGCCCGGTGTTGACCGCCAGGCCGCCGCCGACCGTGTTCAGGTTCGTGTTGTAGAGCCTGAGGAACGTGATCGGCAGGTAGCCCTGGAGGTACTGCTGCTGGTCCACCGCGAACAGGATCTCCCCGTCGTTGATCGCCGTCACCACGTCGGCCGACAGGTCGAACGTGGCCAGCTTCGCCTGCGAGCCCGCGTCCTTGATGGCGTCCCTGGCGGCGATCGCGATGGCCGGGTTGAGCGACAGCACGCCGTTGACCTGCTGGTCGGACTGGAGCTTGGCGGTGACCTTGGAGGTGACGTCGGCCAGGTTGCTCACGTCCACCTGCAGCCGCTCGACGGTGCCGCCCAGCGTCTGCTCGGCGCCCTTGCAGCGCTGGTCGAGCCCGACGTTCCCGGCCTCGTGGATGACGCACAGCAGCTTGGTGACGCCGGCCGCCTTGAGCTGCTCGCCCGCGCCGCGCCCGGCCACGTCCTCGGACTGGCCGACGTGGGTGATCGCGCCGAACTCCTTCGAGGACTCGGCCCCGGAGTTGATCGTCACGACGGGGATCTTCGCGGCGACGGCCTTGCCGATGGCCTCCTTCAGCGCGTCGGGGTTGGCCATCGACACCACGATGCCGTCCACCTTCTCGGAGACGGCCTGGTCGATGAGCTGCGACTGCTTGGCCGGGTCGCCGTCGCCCTGGTAGGTGACCTTCACCCCGTACTGCTTGCCCGCCGCCTCGGCGCCGTTCTTGACCACGTCCCAGAAGGAGTCGCCCGCGGCGCCGTGGGTGATGACGGAGAAGCCGGCGCCGCCTGCCTGGGGGGCCGCGGAGGATGCGGGCGGGGCGGCGGCACTCGGTTGCCCTCCCGCCCCGGATGAGGAACAGCCGGTGACGGCAAGCGCGCCCAGCAGGGCCAGCACGATCGGGGTACGTCTCACAGGACACCTCCAAGACCAACGGGCTCGCCCTGGTTCTACCTCAATGTCATCTGTTTGTATAGACATGCTGACTTATGCGCGGTACGTTCAGCCCGCGTTCACGGTTGTCGATGATCGTGAGGAGATGCCTGTGCGTGCATTGGTTTCCACGGTCCTCCTGCTCGTCACCCCCCTCGCCCCGGCGGCGGCCGGCGAGCCCGCCGCCGTCACGGCCGCCGCCGAGACGCCCCCGCTGTACGACGACGAGGCGGGCGGCAACGCCAACGGCGACGACCCGGCGATCTGGGTGCACCCCACCCGCCCCGGCAGGAGCATCGTCATCGCCACGGCCAAGGAGGGCGGCCTGTACGTCTACGCCCTGTCCGGCGCCCAGCTCCAGCACATCCCCGCCCAGCTCCCGCCCGGCGACGGCCACGAGCCGGGCCGGCTCAACAACGTGGACCTCGTCCGCGGCTTCCGCCTGTCCACCGGCGTCAAGGCCGACCTCGCCGTCGCCTCCGACCGGGGCCGCGACCAGCTCCGCGTCTACGCCATCGACCCGGCCGCCGCCGCAGCCGGACGGCCGCCGCTCAAGGACGTCACCGACCCCTCCGTGCCGTTCGTCTTCAACAGCACCCAGGAGGAGGTGGACGAGGCGCGCACAGCGTACGGGCTGGCCGTCAGCGGCACCCGCGTCGTCGTCAGCCGCCGTCACCAGACCACCATCGGCCTGCTGCAGCTCGCCGCCGCCCCCGGCGGCAAGGTCACCTACCACCGCGTCCGCACCCTCGACCTGCCCGCCACCTTCCCCCTCCCCGACGGCACCACCTGGGTGCCCTGCGCCGAGCCGGGAGAATTGCCGCAGGTCGAAGGCATGGTCGTGGACCGCGGCACCCTCTACGCGGCCCAGGAGGACGTCGGCGTCTGGCGGCTGCGCGCCGACCTGACCGGCCGCCCCGTCCTGATGGACAAGGTCAAGGAGTACGGCCGTCAGGACACCTACGACCCGGCCACCGAGGAGTGCCTGCCCGGGCCGGACCGCGGCTACGGCGGCTCCCACCTGGCGGCCGACGCCGAGGGCCTGACCGTCTACGAGGACGGGGACCACGGCTACCTGCTGGCCTCCAGCCAGGGCGACGACACGTTCGCCGTCTACGACCGCGACGACAACGACTACGTCGGCCAGTTCCGCGTGGCCGCCGGGGCCCGGGTGGACGGGGCCGAGGTGAGCGACGGGGCGATGGTCACCAGTGTTCCGCTGGGGCGCTCCTATCCCGAGGGGTTGCTGGTGGTGCATGACGGGGCCGACACGCCCGGGGACGGGGATCGGGAGGTGACGAACTTCAAGTTCGTGGACTGGCGGCTGGTCGAGGACGCCATCGATCAGTGATGTCGCGGGCCGCCCTGGGGTGTGGCGAGTTCCACTACATTGGACCTTTCGTCCCGTCCTGAGTGTCTGTCGTCGCCGCCTGCCGAGGAGCGCCCTCCAGATGAACTGGCTCTACGTCGCGGGGATCGTCCTCTTCCTCCTCGGCTTGCTGCTCTCCATCGCGCTGCACGAGCTGGGCCACCTGATCCCGGCCAAGCTGTTCGGGGTCAGGGTGACCCAGTACATGGTGGGCTTCGGCCCCACGGCGTGGTCACGGCGCAGGGGCGAGACGGAGTACGGCGTCAAGTGGATCCCGTTCGGCGGCTACATCCGCATGATCGGCATGCTGCCGCCGCGCCCCGGGGAGGATCCCGCCAAGGTCAGGAGCATGGCGACAGGTCCTTTCCAGGGGCTGATCGAGTCCGCCCGCGAGGCCGCGCTGGAAGAGGTGCGGCCGGGCGACGAGAGCCGCGTCTTCCACCGCAAGAAGTGGTGGAAGAAGGTCGTCATCATGGCCGGCGGGCCGTTGATGAACTTCGTGCTGGCGTTCGTCTTCTTCGCGATCCTGCTGGTCGGCATCGGCCTGCCCGCCGACGCCCCCATCGTCTCGCCCACGACCGAGACGTGCGTCATCCCCGGCTCCGAGCGGCGTGCCACGTGCGAGCCCGGCGACCGGCCCACCCCGGCCGCGCGGGCGGGCCTCAAGCCGGGCGACCGCCTGGTCTCCTTCGACGGCGCCGCGATCCGCTCCTGGGACGACGCCACGCGCCTGATCCGCTCCCACGGCGCAGGCCCGGCCCGGCTCGGCATCGTCCGCGACGGCGAGCCGATGACGGTCGACGTCACGCTCATCGCCCAGGACCGGCCCAGCCTCGACGACCCCGGGAAGATCGACGAGGGCGCCGGTTTCCTCGGCGTGCGGCCCACCCAGGTGATGGAGCGGCAGAGCGTCGGCGAGGTGGCCGGCTACATGGGCGGGCTGACGGCCACGGTGGCGGGCTCGATCGTCAACCTGCCGGAGAAGATGGCCGGTGTCTGGCACGCGGCCTTCTCCGGCGAGGAACGCGACCCCGAGGGCCCGGTGGGCATGGTCGGTGCGGGCCGCCTGGGCGGCGAGATCCTGACCTCCGACCTGTCCGCCACGGAGAAGATCGCCACCTTCGTCAACCTGCTGGCCGGCTTCAACCTGGCCATCGGCCTGTTCAACCTGATCCCGCTGCTGCCGCTGGACGGCGGCCACATCGCGGGCGGCCTCTGGGAAGGTCTCAAGGGGGCCTACGCCAGGATCATGCGGCGGCCGAAGCCCAAGCCTGTCGACATCGCCAAGGTGCTGCCGCTGACGTACGCGGCCGCGCTGGCGATGATGGTCATGGCGGGCCTGCTGGTCTACGCCGACCTGGTCAACCCGCTCACGCTGACGAACTGACGGTCCGTCGCGCCCTGGATCCTCATGGCCGGTGCGGGGTCGCGGGCAGCACCTTGACCATCGCCGCCTCGCAGTTGACGCAGGTCGCGTGGGCCCAGGGCGGCATGCTGCGCAGCCCTCGATGACGCCAGGAGACGGTGTCCCCGCCATGGCCGTCGTCGAAGTGGCGGGCTTCGTACTCGTCGTGCCAGATGTGTGAGCAGTGCTGGCAGATGAACGTCCAGATTTCCGAGAACACGTCGGTTTCGCGCATGGCGAAGCACCTTCCGGGAGCTTGACGCGGATGGCTGGCGGTCGAGGGGAGACCGCAGACCTATACGCGCCAGACGCTCAGCCGGACCAGGCGCCGCGTGTGCCGGACCTCTTGCGCCGGAGCCTCTTCGACCATGCCGTGCGTCGCCCTGACGAGGTGGGCGGGCGATCCGCCGACGAGCACGGCGGGTGGCGGGCCTCCCGTAGCTCGCGGTCGCTTCGCGGGTGAGCGCGCCTGGCAGCGCAGGCCGGGCTCGGCGCTGCCGGGATCCTCGCCGACATGGACGGACGAGGTCACCGGAACCGATTCGGCCGCGAGAGCATGGGCGCCGGGCGACCACAACGCCACGGCCAGCCAGAACGCGGTGAGCATGACCAACCATCGCACCAGGCAGGACGCCGGACGGTACGTGGTCATAACATCACCTTGAGTAACGGCATGCGGGCTGGCGCTATCGCCTAGTACTTCGTATCCGCAGGTCAGCCGAGTTAAACGGCCCGCTGAGGCCACAAGACCCGCGAAGCTCCCACGCCGCCGGCCCGTGTGGCGGTCAGCAGCTGCAGTCGCAGCCGCAGCCGTCGCAGCCGCAGCCGCCGCCCTCGCCTGAGCAGCAGTTGCAGCAGTTGCCGCAATTGCTACAGCCGTCGTAGCCGGAGCAGTCGAAGCGCTCGCAGCAGGAGCCTTCGCGGTCCTCGTCCCAGGGGGGACGGTACAGGCCGCAGGTGCAGCAGCTCAGGGCGCCGCACGCCAGCGAGAGCAGGCCGCCGGGGTCCCGCTTCGGCGGTTTGCGTCCCGGCGGCGCGCCCGGGCCGCCGGGCGCGCCGGGCGGATGCCCTGGACCGGGCGGGTAGCCAGGACCGGGCGGGTAGCCAGGACCGGGGGCGTGGCCGGGGCCGTGCGTTCCGGTGGCGATCCCGGGTGTTCCGGTGGCGAGGGCGAAGGCTCGGGAGATGGCGTTGCCGGTCTCCCGGACCAGCAGGGCGCGCGTCAGGGCTGGGCGGGGCAGGTCCAGTTCGTCCACGGCGGCGCGCAGCCCGGCGTGCGCGGCGTCGCAGTGGCGGCGCGCCTCGTCCAGGCCGGTGCCGGTGGCCGCCAGCGGGTTGTACGCGCCGGACGCCCGATCGTCGGCCAGGTCCTCCACCGCGTCGATCAGGTGCGCCAGCCGCCCGAAGCCACGTCCGGCCGCTTCCAGGGGCTCCCGGTTGTGCGGCTTGCCCGCCAGCACCCCCGTGTGCGCGAACGCGGCGGCCACGGCGTCCTCGGTGGGCCCCGTCAGCTCCCGCAGGCCGGTGGGCGTCGCGCGTTCCAGCAGCGCCTGACGGCCGGCCGCCGCCGTCAGCGGGGTGGGGTCGAACCCGAGCGTCCCCGCCATGGCCGTGCCGGCCGTGGACCAGCGGCCCGCCAGACGGGTGGCGCCCGCGGCGACCGGGCGGCGGGCGTAGGCGCCGTCACCGTCCGCCACGTGGTCCTTCACCTTGCCCGCCGCCAGGAGCAGCGACACCGAGGCCGCCAGCCGCACGCCCTCGGACTGCACCACGTCGGCGCCCTTGAAGCCACGCAGCGCGCACGGGCCCGCCCGGCGGCGCGACCCGGGCGTGGGCGACTGGGCGTCGGTGAGGACGGACACGAGCAGGCCGTCGTAGTTGGTGACGAGCCGGGACAGGTGCCCGTGCTCATCGCGCAGCGCCAGGCAGAGCCCGCACAGGTGGCCCATCCAGTCCGCGTAGAGCCCTTTGCACAGGACGTGCTGACACGGGCGGACAATGCCGAACATTTGTCCCCTTGATCGCCTATTTGGGAGCCAACCGTAGCACTGCTCAAGGACCGGTCTTGGCGGTACGGGGTTACCCGGGCTGGTACAAATGCGGCATGAACTACCCCCCGCAGCCGAACCTGCCGCCGGCCCGGCCTGTCCAGAGCCGTAAGTACCGCGTGTGGGCGCACGTGCTGCTGTGGACGCCGATCGCGCTCACGGTGACCGGCGTCGTCCTCGGACTGGGGCTGTTCGCGGCCGCCGACGCCGACCCGGCGTATGGCTCGTCCGCGCTCGGCTACATCGGCATGTTCGTGTGGGGCGCCCTCGTGGTGCTGTCGCCGCTCCTGCTCGGCTCGTTCGTCGCCGGGCTGGTCATGTGGAGCCGCGCCCGCCGCTGAGGCCGGGGGCGCGGTGTCGCGGGCGGGTGGGGATGATGTCGTCGCCGCCCGCGCCGAGGCGCCGGCCGCCGTCATCCCGCCGCATACGAAGGCCGGCCGTGCGCCTCAGCTCAGGATCGCCCCGCTGAGCCGCTCGGTGGAGGTGGTGACGGCCGCCGCCACCTCGCGGGGGTCCGCGGGGCGCGGGGCCGTGGCGAACACGGCGGCCAGCCCTTCGACCGCCGCGGTGGCGCGCGGCGTCCAGGTGTGCTGCCAGTCGGTGACGGCCTTGAGGTTGTCCGGACGGGCGGCGAGCGCGTAGCGGGTCAGGGCCGTGCTCCACGCCTGGCTGCGGGCGGTGTCGGCGCCGGAGTCCTTCAGCAGCCGCGCGGTCAGGCCGTCGCCGTGGGCGTCGGCCAGGTCGGCGAAGGACTCCTTGAACAGCGCGTCGAAGGCGGGCTTGACGACGAGGTTGAGTGCGACGAACGCCTCGCCCCAGTCGTAGGCGAGCAGCAGCAGCTCCAGGGCCTCGCGGGCGGGTTGCCACGCGGGGTCGTCCTCCCAGACGGCGCGCGTCGCGCCGCTGTCGGCGAGCCCGGCCCCGTGGGTGAGCGACAGCGACTTGGCCCGGTAGGCGATCCACTGCAGGGCGCGCAGTTCGTCGGCGCCCTGGAACAGGGCCGCGTTGGTGATGGCCGCGCCGGGGCCGAGCTGGGCGACGTACATGCTGGTGATCTGCAGGACGTGCAGGGCGAAGCGGGCCGGCAGGTACGCGCGGCCGAGCACCGCGACCCAGGCGGGGTCGAGCCGCGCGTCGTGGTCGTCGGCCTCGAAGCTGTCCACGACGCCTTCGGCGTAGATCTCGCGGTCGTTCTGGAGCGCGACGTAGCGCCGGTAGTTGAGGCGGCCGGGGTCGCGGAAGCCCTCCCAGTCGGGCGCCTGCAGCAGCGAGCCCTCCCGGTAGCGCAGGTACCACTGGTTGATCGCGCTGCGCGGGTCGAGGTCGAAGGGCGCCGGCCGGCGACCGTAGTGGTAATGGAAGCCCCGGGTGACGATGTCGTACTCGTCGGGCCTGCGGCGCTCGCCGTCGAACAGGCTCCAGGTGCGCCGCCGGCGAGGGTCGCCTGCCGTTGCCATGGTCAGTCCTCCCTGGTCAGGTACCAGATGAGCTCGTCGTCGCCCTCGTAGCGCATCCGGCCGGCGAAGCTCGCCATGGCCGGTTCGAGGCCGGACAGCGGGAAGGCGCGGCCGGTGGCCTGCTCCAGGCTGGCGCGGGTGACCCGCAGCCGCAGCGGCGCGTGGATGCGGACGTAGCCGCCGTGGTCCTCCACCAGCAGTTCCTTGCCGGGGTTGTCGTGCTCGATCGCGGTCAGCAGCGCGTCCACCACGTCCGGGTCGAAGCCCCGCACCACCGGCCCCACCAGCCGCCTCTGGTCCTCTGCCACGAGCGGGCTCCTCACTGGTCGCGCGGCTAGCCGCGGCAACGGTTGTGGTGACGCAGGCCGTCGGCCGGCACCGCGACGTCGATCCGCTCCCCCCGCACCCGCACGGGGAAGGCGTACAGCCGGCACGTGTCCGGGTTGAGCCCCCGGCCCGTGCCGAGGTCGAACTCCCAGCCGTGCGCCGCGCAGGTGAGCACCCGGCCGTCGAGGTCGCCGGAGACCAGCGGGAACTCCAAGTGGGGGCAGAGCGCCTGGTAGGCCCGCAGCTCGCCGCCCGGCAGGTGCGCCAGCAGCACGGCGTCGCCGCCCACCTCGACCTCGGCGAGGTCGCCCTCCCACAGCTCGTCCAGCGTGGCGGCGGGCAGCCAGCGCGGGTCAGCGCTCATCGTAGAACGCTTCCACGTAGTCCATCGGGCTCACGCCCGCCTCGCCGACGCGCTGGCCGGCGGGCAGGACCCTGCCTTCGTGCCGTACGCGGACGGGGCCGGGGGCCGCCGCCACCCGGCGGCCGGCGACGTGGACGGCGATCTTCTGGCCGACGACCTCGGCGGTGTCCTGGTCGTCCACCAGGACGAGCAGCACCGCGATGTCGCCTCGGAAGCTCGCGGACAGCGGCAGCGGCGCCATGGGTTCTCCTCTTGCGGTTACCGGCGGGCCCAGTCGTAGTCGGTGGCGTCGCGGCCCTGCTCGGCCTCGGACAGCCCCATGTAGCGCAGCACGCCGCCCAGGTCGGGCGGGGTGATGTCGCCGGTGAGCAGGCGGTCGACGAGCGACTTGTGCCCGGCGAACCGCTCAGGCCGGGACGTGAAGATCCACTTGCACGGTTCCGAGCAGAACTGGTAGGTCCGGCCCTCGTACGTGTGCCGCAGCGGCGCGGGCGAGTCGAGGGCCCCGGCCGTGACGCCGGCGGGCCGGACGATGGGGATCTGGCAGAGGTTGCACATGAGCGGCAGCGTCTCGGGGAAGGTCGCCGCGACGTCTCCCTTGCGCAGGTTGTCCTGGATGACGTCCCAGTTCCGGCCGAAGGTGTCGTTCCACCCCGGATACTTCTCCTCCAGCCACGCGCGCTCGGCGGCCGACGCCCCCGCGTCCGGGTTCCACCACACGGTGGGCCGGTAGGTCCACACGCCCAGATGAATGGCGTGGTGGTACCAGGAGAGCTCGCGGATGAACTCCTCCCAGTACCAGGGGCGGTCCAGGCCGAAATCGTGGAACTGCTCCGCGAACTGTTTGATCACCCAGTCCTCGATGAATTCCTTGAACGACATCCGCCGGCTTTCCAGCGGCGTGTAGTAGTCCATCGACAGGCCGGTGAGCACGGCGAAGGCCCGCCACGACCGCCAGAACATATGGTCGATCAGGAATTGGCCCCATTTCTTGTGCCCGTTCTCCAGCAATATCTTGATGGTCGGCTCGCCCTGCTGCGAATGGCGGGCCTCATCGGTCTGGATGCTGGAGATGAGCGCGCCGAACTCCAGGTCGCCCACGTCCATGGCGTCGGCCGCCATGCCGAGGAACTGCAGGTTCGTGAAACCCGTCTCGAAGGTGAAAGTGAGCTGCAGCGCCATGGAGACCGCGTCGTTGGCCAGGAACATGTCGTCGAACAGGTGCCGTACGGCGAGCACCACCCAGTTGTCGGTGTGGAACGCCTTGAGCGCCCAGTCGGCGCGCGGCTCCTTGTCCAGCAGGCCGTAGGGGAAGAACGCCTGGATCTGGCCGTGCCGCATCTCGTCCAGCGCGCCGAAGGTCGCGGTGTTGCGCCAGGCGGCGGCCCGGCCGAACCGGGCCATGCGCGCCTCCCCGATCGAGGCCAGGAATTCGGGCATGGTGATGGCGCCGTAATGGGCCAGAATCACGGATTTCCAGCCGGGGTCGAGCTGGTCGAACAGCTTCGAACGGCCGACGGCGTTCTTGAGTGAGTAAGTCGTGGTGTCCTTGGTCACCTGGTTGTGCACGTATTCCCGATAACTGATCTTGTAGGGCTCGTCCCATCGTTCCCAGCCGTCGCTGGGGATGCGGTGGGAGCCGGACAACTCCTCGGGGAATGCGGCTTCCTCGGTGACGTAGCGGAAGGTCCAATTGGTGTCGCGCGACAGGTCGTACCAGTCGCTGCGCGAGAGTTTCGGCATGATGGCCTCCCGGACCTGGCGCTCGCCCCATCTGTTCATAAATGCAATCCGGATAAATGTAAACACTCGGTCAGCGGGCCATGCGGGAGAAGGTCCGCGGCTCCTCGGCGAACAGGCCGGGCTGCTCGAACGCGGCGAAGTGACCGGTTCGTTCCAGTGCAGGATGTCGGTGGGCGGCCCGTTCGGCGGCGATGCGTTCGACGCCTCGGCCGGGACGGTCCGGCTTGTCGCTGGAGCCATGGCCGGGCAGGGACGGGGCGCCGCACGGGGCCGTGGTGACGGGCTCGACCACGTCCACACCGCCTGGGCGGCCCCGCGTCTTGAAACTCCGCCTTCTATTAGTAAAATTAACTAACAGTTACAACTGAATCCGCAGGTGAGGAGCGTTATGAGCAGAGCAGTCTTCCGCCTCACGGTCGCCGGTCTAGGTCTCGCCGCCGCACTCGCCGGCGCCACGGCCCCGGCCTCCGCCGCGCCCGTCAGCATCTACGGCTACTACCCCAGCGCCGAGAGCTGCAACAGCGTCGGCCAGCAGGGCCGGAACAACGGCCTGTGGCCCTGGTACACCTGCTTCCAGTCCGGCCAGCTCTGGGCCCTTCAGATTCCCTGGTGAACCTCCCGCCCCGAGGGCAGGGTGGAGTCCGTGACGGATGCTGAGCAGTGGGCGGCGCTGGCCCGGCAGTGGCTGGCGCTGTCGTCCAGGCGGGCGGCGCGGGCGATGCGGGAGCGCGAGCAGGAGGCCGCGCGGCGGCGGCGCGAGTGGCGGCCGGACGCGAGCTGGCGGGGGAAGCGCGCCGACGAGGAGGCCGTCGAGGACCTGGAGCGGGTGCGGTGGGCGACGGAGCCCGAGCCGGCGGCCGGGCCGCCGGGCGAGGAGGAGATCGAGGCGGCGCGGGAGGCCTTGGCGCGGGAGGTGGCGCTGGCCCGCGCCAGGGAACGTGCGCGGCGCGAGCGGGACGGCGACGCCTGAGGCCGAGGCGGGGACATCATCGGCCTCCCCTGAGCGCGGCGTGGCGGTTACGGTGGCGGTGGTGGCGATCAGCGCAGCCCTCGCCAGGAGACGACATGAGCGACCCCGCGCCCCTCCCCCTGTACATGCGCCGCTCCCTCTTCGACCCCTCCCCCGAGCTGACGGCCGTCCGCGACCAGGAGGGCGTCCGCCGGGTGAGCACCCCCTACGGCACGGACGTCTGGGTGGTCACCAGGCTCGCCGACGTCAAGGAGGTCCTCAGCGACCCGGCCCGCTTCAGCAACGCCAGGCAGCCGCGTTTCCCGAGCGCGCCGGAGATGACCCGCGAGCAGATCGAGTCCATGCGGGCGGGCACGCTGCTGCTGTTCGACCCGCCCGAGCACACCCGCCTGCGCCGCATGCTGACGCCGGAGTTCACCGCCCGCCGCATGCGCCGCCTGGAGCCGCGCGTCAGGGACATCGTGACCGGGCATCTCGCCGCGATGCGGGCGGCGGGCCCGCCGGCGGACCTGGTCAGCGCGTTCGCGCTGCCGATCCCGGCCCTGGTGATCTGCGAGCTGCTCGGCGTGCCGCGCGGGGACCGCGCGGCCTTCCAGCGGTGTACGACGACGCTGCTCGACATGTCGCTGCCCCTGGAGGAGCGGACCGCGGCCCGGATGGAGATGCGCGCCTACATGGCCGAACTGGTCGCGCGCGCCCAGGCCGACCCGGGAGACGACCTGCTGGGCACGCTCGTCAGGGAGCACGGCGGCGACGCGACGACCGCCGACCTGGTCGGCTTCGGCAGCCAGTTGCTGCTGGGCGGGCACGAGACCACCTCGAACATGCTCGGCATCGGCGCCCTGGCCCTGCTGCGCCACCCCGCCCAGCTCCACCTGCTGAGACGGGAGCCGGAGCGGATCGGCGCGGCGGTGGAGGAGCTGCTGCGCTGGCTCACCGTCGTGCACTCGGGCACGTTGCGGACCACCACCACGGAGGTGGAGCTGTCGGGGGTGCGCATCCCCGCCAACGCGTCGGTGGCCTGCGCGCTGCCCTCCGCCAACCGCGACCCGGCGCTCGTCCCCGACCCCGACCGGCTCGACATCGCCCGACCCGACCCCGCCCGGCCCGACCCCGCCCGACCCGACAGCGCCCGACCCGACAGCGGCCGGCGCGGCACCGGACACGGCGACCTGGGTCACGTGGCGTTCGGTCACGGCGTGCACCACTGCCTGGGCGCGCCGCTGGCGCGGATGGAGCTGCGGATCGCCTTCGGCGCCCTGTTCGCCGGCTTCCCCGGGCTGCGCGAGGTCGCGCCGCCGCCCGGGTTCCGTTCCTCCAGCATCGTGTACGGGCTGACGTCCCTCCACGTGGCCTGGTGAGGAGCCGCTCGGGCCGGGACGCCGTGATGCATAATGAGGCTCCGCCCGAATTGGCCAGGTTTGGCCCCCTTGGACCTGCGCGGTGGTGGTGAATGACGAGCAGCACTCCACGACAGGGGTTGCACGGCAGACGCGACGAGTGTCAGGCACTCGATCAGGTGCTCGCGGGCGCCAGGGCGGGTCAGAGCCGGGTGCTGATCCTGCGCGGCGAGGCGGGGGTCGGCAAGTCCGCGCTGGTGGAGTACCTGGTGGCGAAGGCGTCCGGCTGCCGGGTCTTGCGGGCGGCCGGGGTGGAGTCGGAGATGGAGCTGGCGTTCGCCGGGTTGCACCAGTTGTGCCTGCCGCTGATGGGCCACCTCGATCGGCTGCCGGGTCCGCAGCGTGACGCCTTGTCGGTGGCGTTCGGGCTGAGCGCGGGCAACGTGCCGGACCGGTTCCTGGTCGGC
>NZ_VSEY01000090.1 GCF_008086045.1 Nonomuraea sp. PA05
GACCATGGGGGACACCTCCGTGCCTGGCGGCGACCGTGGTGTCGGTGGCGGCACTCGTCACCGTCCCAGCTCGACTCCAGCCGAAAGTTTCAGGACAGCATTCTCCCTAGCAAAGGCCCCATGAGGTGCGCAGATCGAGCGTCGTCGCACCGAAACTTTTGGAGCGTCATTGACATATTTCGGGGAGGTTTCCACACTGGGTCCCTCAACGTGATCCGGTAATGGAGGCTCAGGCATGCGCACAAACCCCCCACCCGCGCCTGAAACCCGACGACCCCCCGGCGGTTTCGGCGGTTTCCGCCGGATGGTGGCCGTCGGGGTCATCGGCTTGGTCGCACCCTTGGTGGCGTCCCTGCCCGCCGAGGCCGCGGAGACCACGCTGGGCGCGGCGGCCGCACAGAGCGGGCGCTACTTCGGCACCGCCATCAACGCCTCCAAACTCGGCGAGTCGGCCTACACGACGATCGCCAACCGCGAGTTCAACATGGTGACCGCCGAGAACGAGATGAAGATCGACGCCACCGAACCCAACCGGGGGCAGTTCACCTTCACCAACGCCGACCGCGTCTACAACTGGGCCGTGCAGAACGGCAAGCAGGTGCGCGGCCACACCCTGGCCTGGCACTCCCAGCAGCCGGGCTGGATGCAGTCACTGTCCGGCAGCACGCTGCGGCAGGCGATGATCGACCACATCAACGGCGTCATGGCCCACTACAAGGGCAAGATCTACGCCTGGGACGTGGTCAACGAGGCCTACGCCGACAGCGGCGGCGGCCGGCGCGACTCCAACCTCCAGCGCACCGGCAACGACTGGATCGAGGTGGCCTTCCGCACCGCCCGCACCGCCGACCCGGCCGCCAAGCTCTGCTACAACGACTACAACATCGACAACTGGACCTGGGAGAAGACGCAGGGCGTCTACAACATGGTCCGCGACTTCAAGTCGCGCGGCGTGCCGATCGACTGCGTCGGCCTCCAGGCCCACTTCAACAGCGGCAGCCCCTACAACAGCAACTTCCGCACCACGATCTCCAGCTTCGCCGCCCTCGGCGTGGACGTACAGATCACCGAGCTGGACATCCAGGGCGCCTCCGCCACCACCTACGCCAACGTGGTCAACGACTGCCTGGCGGTGGCCCGCTGCACCGGCATCACCACCTGGGGCGTGCGCGACAGCGACTCCTGGCGCTCCGGCGACACCCCTCTTCTGTTCGACGGCAACGGCAACAAGAAGCCCGCCTACACCTCGGTGCTCAACGCGCTCAACGGCGGCACGAACCCCAACCCCGACACCACGCCGCCGAGCACGCCCGGCACCCCGGCCGCGTCCGGCGTGACCTCCTCCGGCGCGTCCCTGACCTGGACGGCCTCGACCGACTCCGGCGGCTCGGGCCTGGCGGGCTACAACGTCTACCGCGAGCAGGGCGCCACCGACACGCTGCTGGGCCAGTCGTCCACCAACTCGACCACGCTCACCGGCCTGACCGCCGCCACCCAGTACCAGGTGTACGTGCGGGCACGTGACGGCGCGAACAACCTGTCGACCGCCTCCTCGACGGTCACCTTCACCACCACCAGCGGTGGCGGCCCCGGCGGCTCCTGCGCGGCGGCCCCGACCACGCAGACGCAGTGGCAGACCGGGTACGTCATCGAGCCGGTCCGGGTGACGGCGGGCACCTCGGCGATCAGCGGCTGGACGGTCACCTTCACCCTGCCGGCCGGGCACACCATCACCGGCTCGTGGAACACCCAGCTCACCGTGAGCGGCCAGACCGTGACGGCCAGGAACGCCGCGCACAACGGCAACCTCGGCGCGGGCGGCGCCACCGCCTTCGGCTTCCAGGTCAGCCGCCCCGGCGGCGACACCTCGGTGCCGAGCGGCTACACCTGCGCCTGACCGCCTCTCCTCCCTGGCCCATCCACGCCCCACCGGGCGCGGGTGGGCCAGTGGCCTGCGCGGGCGGCGGGGCTTGCGGCGTCCCTCGCAGCCCGTACCCTGGCGGCAGGGGCGGGTCCGGGCGGCGTCGGAGGGCAGGTACTACGCGATGACCGAGGATTTCCAGGCGTACTCCGACGAGATCCGCAGGCAGCACGAGCGGGCCCAGGCACGAGCCCGGCGGGCCGGCGAGCGCGCCGCGCAGCTCAAGCAGTGGCTACGGGAGCTCAGCGTGCGGGGCGGCTCCTACACCGTGGCCGAGACCCGGGCACGCGACGCCGCCGAGCGGACCGAGGAGGCGATGCAGGCGGCGGACGAGGCCGAGGCCGAGGCTCGAGCCGGATACCGGCGTGCCGCCTGGGCGGTGCGGCGGGCCGCCAGCATGCACGAGCAGGCCGCCGATCTGGGCATCGGTGATGTGCAGCGGCATCGCCGCCGCGCGGAGGAACTGCGCGCGGAAGCCCTTGAGGACGACCGGCGAGCCTGACGCGCGGGGTGGACTCTGACCGCGGTCACGGTTCAGCGTGCCTGACGCGTGGGGTGGATTTTCGCGGCGGTCACGGCTCAGCGTGCCGCCCGGCTCGGCGCTCCGCGATCGCGTCGAAGCTGGTGCGCAGGCGCTCCTGCTGCTCGCGCAGGCTGAAGCGGATCTCACGGGCCGCTGTGGCGATGCGCCTGCTGTCGCGGCGGATCTGCGTGGCCTGCGACTTGAGCCGTGCCGCGGTCGCGTAGAGCTCTTCCTGCCCGAAATCTTCCATCATCATCTTCGCCGTACGGTGTCCGATTCCTTCGAGGTCCACTGTTGCGTAGCGGCCATCGCTGGTCAGTACACGAGACGCTCATTCTCCTCGCCACTGTCCGCTGAGCGATAGAGGCGCGTGGCGTTCAGCGCGGAGGAGCCTCGGCCGGGGCGTGCAGGGTTTCGCGAGGCGTGCGCCCGTAGGCGGCCATGTAGGTGAGGGAGAACCGTCCAGGATGGAAGAAGCCCCAGCGGGCCGCGACCGCCGCCACCGTGGTCGTGCGGGGATCATTCGTCTTCAGCTCGTCGTGCGCGTGGGCCAGCCGCACCTGGCGCAGGTAACCCAGCGGGGTGGTACCGAGATGCCTGCGGAAGGCGTACTGCAGGGCGCGGGTGCTGACCCGGGCGGCGGCGGCGATGTCGTTGATGCCCAGCGGCTCGTCGGCGTGCGCGTCGATGTGGGCGATGGCGCGGCGCAGCGCCTTGGGATGGGCGTCGCGGCCGTCCTGGGCGGTGGCGTCGGCGGTGGCGTTGCTGGGCAGCGCCACCAGCACGCTGGCCGCCAGCAACTGTCCGGCGGTGGAGACCACCAGCGGCTGATCGGCCAGCTCCGGGTTGGCCAGCACGTCGTCGCGCAGGTAGGCGATGGTGCGCGCCAGGTGCTGACCGGCGACGGCGGAGACGGGCCGGTGCCCCAGCAGCCGCACGGGCTCGGGCCGGCGGCCGGGGAGAGTTCCGGCGACCTGCTGCATCAGGGCGGGGTCGAACATGATGATGTGGTAGCGCGAGCGGCGGATCTGCCCCGTGTAGGGCAGGTCGTGCGGCGCGAACAGCACCGCGTCCCCCGGCCCGAACACCTCCTGGTCGCCGCCCGCGACCTGCTGCGCGATGGTCCCGGACTCCACGGTGCACAGGCACACCTTGCCCAGCGGGTTGACGTCGTAGCTCATGGCGAAGTCGAGCCGCAACCGGTCGATGCTCACCGTGCCCATGACCTGGCGCGAGATCACGGCGCGCGGGCTGGGCACGTCGGATCCGATCCGCATCCTGGCGTAGGCCTTGTTGAGGAACTCCTCGGTCTGTCCGAGATCACGGCTTTCGAAGGTCAACGGCTCCATCGAACGCTCCGCTCGTCAAGCCCGCTCCGACCGCACTCGTGCTCGCAGGCGAGGCGAGCTGGTCCTTTCGTGATACTAGTGCCCCTTATGGCGGAGACAGTGCGTGGCCGCCGCACCTTGGGGTCAGGGGCCATGGTGACCGTTCGCCCACCGCCGTTCAGCCTCAGCGCGGTGACCTCCTGGAAGCCCTCGTCCAGGCCGGGGTACGCGTTTCCGCATGGACGCACGGCCGGTCACCACCCTCGCGGCCCGGCTTCACTCCTGGCGTCAGGGCCTGCGTCCCCAGGCCTGCACCAGCAGGCTCTCGCGCACGACGGTGACCGGGCGGGCGAGATGCGCGCCGAGCTCGCTCTTCAAGGTCGCCAAGGTGTCCGGATCCATGCCGCCGGCAAGGAGCCGCTCGCCGAACAGGCCGGCGAACTGCAGCAGCAGCCGCTGGCAGGGGCTGCGCGGACGCCAGTAGAAGGCGTGCGCCGCCGTGTGCACCTCCTGGCAGCCCGCAGCGTCACGCAGCAGGCTCGGCAGCCGGGCCCCGACGTGCACGTCCCCACCGAACACCGGGGCGATCACGGCCTTGAGCGCGTCCCAGGCGGGGTGGGGCGGGTCGCACTGCCAGGTGGCCCAGTCATACTCCTGCACGGCGATCCAGCCGCCGGGCCGGGTGACCGCCGCCATGGCCGACACGATCGCCGCCGGGTCGGCGCTGTTGATCAGCAGCAGCCGGCAGTGAGCCAGGTCGAAGGCCGGCCCGTCGTCGGCGGAGAGCCTGCCCAGCTCGGTGGTGACGTTGGTCAGGCCCAGCCGTGCGACGGACTGCCGCGCCCAGGCGATCATCTGCTCGTTGTCGTCCAGGCCGACGACGCTGCCGCTCGGGCCGACCGCGTCGCTGAGCAGGTCGAGGACGCCCAAGGGCCCGCAGCCCACGTCGATGGCGCGGGCCGGCGCGGGCAGCGCAAGGCGTCCGAGGAGCTGCCGGGCGGCGTCGCGCAGGAGGTCGCCCTGCGAGAGCAGCCGCCGGCGCTCAGCGCTGGAGGCGCCGAGGAGGTAGGCGGAGTCATGAGGCGCTGAAGCCGTACGGGTCACCTGGGTTTCCTTGCTCACGGGCGCGGCCATTACTGAGACGTTGCTCAGAGTAGTTTTATCATTACACTGAGCGAGCAGCGGTGGGGGACAGCCCCGCCGGCCACGAAGGAGACCCGACATGTCGGTGAACCCGAACTTCCGCATGACCCGCCTGCGCGCCCGCTTCTCCCTGCTCGACGTCAACGGCGACGGCCGGTTGCGGGCCGACGACTTCGCCCTGCTCGCCGGCCGCGTCTGCGCCGCACTCGGCGCGGACCCGAACTCCGCCAAGGCCCTCGCCCTGGCCGAAGGCTGCCGCACGTACTGGGAGGGCCTGGCGGCGATCTCCGACAGCGACGGCGACGGGGTCGTCACCTTCCAGGAGTACGCGGCGGCCGTCCCCGACGCCGACCACTTCGACAAGCACGGCTCGCCGTACGCCCGGGCGCTGACCGCCCTGGCCGACATCGACGACGACGGGCAGGTCGAGCACATCGACTTCGTCGCCTGCATGACGGCCATCGGCTTCGCCATGCCGCAGGTGGAGCAGCTCTTCGCCACGCTGGCGAGCCACGGCGGCCGCGTCACCACCGACGCCTGGTCCGCGGCCATCAAGGCGTACTACGTCAGCACCTCGGCGCATACCCCCGGACAGCTACTGGCCACCGAACCTGCATGACGACCACCAGCCCCGCGTCGCAGTGGCCCGGCCCCGCCCCGCACGGCGAGGGCGGGCCGCCCGGCCAGCCGACGCGACCCGGCCTTCCGCACGACCAGCGCAGCCGGTCCGACAGCCCGCGCACCGGCCCTCCGCACGACCAGCGGACCACGCCTGGCAGCCCGCGCACCGGCCCTGCGCCCTACCGGCCCGCGGGCCTGTCGCCGCTGCCGGTCGGCTCCTTCGCCAGCGCGGTCACCCGCATGCTGCTGGCCGGCGACGGCTCGACCACCCTGCTGCTGGAGGCGCTGACCGGCGGGCCGATCGGCGTCCGCCTGCAAGGCCTGGACATCCGGCCCGCCGCCGGCCTGCCCGCCGACGTGCGAGCCCTGCTCCGGCTCACCGACGACTGCGCCGTCGCCGTCCGCCACTCGCTGCTGCACGACCACCACGGCACACCGGTCTCCCACAACGAGGTGATCGCCTCACTGAGCGCTCCCATCTTGCGGCAGATCGCCACCGACCCCGTCCGCCCGCTCGGGCCCAACCTGATCGCCCACGACATCGAGCACGGCCGCCACCTGCGCTCCACCGGGCTGGCCCGCTGGAGCGCGGAGGAGCGCGCCGCCGTGTCCAAGGCCTACCTGATCCGCGCCGCGGACACCCCTCTCATGCTCGTCTGGGAGATCTTCAACCCGGCCGTCGTCCCGCCCTCCCGCCACGGCGGTCCGTGAGGCGGCGTCCCAGTAGTCTTGGGGAAAGCTTGGGGTGCGCGAGCGGAGGCCATGGCGTGATGCGGCTGGAGCGGGGTTCGGGTCGGCTGTACGGCATGATGCTCGCGCTGGCCGCGGTGGTCCTCGTCGTGGACCAGCTCACCAAGCTCTGGGCGGTCTCCACGCTGTCCGACAGCGAACGCGTCCCCGTGATCCCCCCGCTGATCCACTTCCGGCTGCTGTACAACGCCGGCGCCGCGTTCTCCCTGGGCGCCGGCGCCACCTGGCTGTTCGCCCTGGCGGCGGCGGCCGCGGTGATCGGCATCCTCTACACCGCGCGCCGGCTGGCCTCGACAGGCTGGGCGCTCGTGCTGGGCGTGCTGCTCGGCGGCGCGGTGTCCCACCTGGGCGATCGGCTCTTCCGCGAGCCCGGCTTCGCCCGCGGGCACGTCGTGGACTTCATCGACTACGGCCCGTTCGTCGGCAACGTCGCCGACATCGCGCTCACCTGCGGGGCCGCTGCCATGGTGCTGCTCAGCCTGCGCGGCGTGTCGCTCGCCAGGGACGGTGAGGAAGAGCCCGCCTGAGGACTGTCGTTCGCGGGGCCGGATCAAGTGTCAGAAAGGTGCAAAACGCCGCCCGCGGGGCGTGGCGTGCTGTTACCTTCGCACGGTGGACGACATACGTGCACGGGCGGAGGCGATCGAGGGTTTCGCGACCATCCTGCGAGAGTTACGCAGCGCAGTCGGTAACCCCCCTTTCCGCGAGATGTCCGGCCGGTCGGGGGCGATCTCCCACACGACGTTGCACGAAGCCACGAAGGGTAACCGGCTCCCGAGCTGGGAGACCACCGTGGAGTTCGTCAAGGCTTGTGGCGCGGACCCGGCGGCGTACCGCGAACGCTGGGAGAGCGCCAACCAGGCGGTCAGACCGGCGGGCGCCGGGAATCCAGCGGCCCACGCGGAACCCGCGGTCACGGAGCCTCCCGCGGGAGAGGAAGGCGGGCGGCGCCGGCTGACCCACCCGGCCGCGCTGGCGGCGGCGGTGGTCATCCTGACGGGAGCGGCGGTCCTCACGGTGGTCGCCGTCAACCGCGGCTCTCAGCCCCCCGCGCAAAGCCTGCACGTGACCGCCACCTCGTCCGTCGTCGCGTTCTCACCGGCCACCTGCCCCGTGCCCGCGACCAACCCGCCCTGGGCGGCGCCGCTGCACGAAGGCGACAAGGCCGAGTTCGTCGAGGACGTCACGCTCCCCGACTGCACCCGCGTCGGCGCCGGCGAGACCGTGACCAAGGTCTGGCGGCTCAAGAACGCCGGTTCTGTGCCGTGGAAGGGATACTCGCTGCGCCGCCTCGACCCGACGCAGCAGGCCGACCAGTGCCAGACCATCTCCGACGTGCCGATCGCGGACACGCAGCCGGGGGAGACGGTCGACATCCGGACCGACGTCACCACGCCCCGCAAGCCCGGCCTGTGCTACGTGCGCTTCAAGATGGTGGACGCCACCGGGGCGATCGTGTTCCCCGGCAGCCGGCCGATCAACTTCCAGCTCATCGTGGACGGCTCCGGCTCCCCGCCGTGACCATGCGGCGGGGAGCCGGAGCCGGACGACGAGGTCAGGAGGCCGAGGCGCTGAGCGCGATCCCCGTGTAGTAGTGCTGCAGGATCCTGGTGTAGCTCCAGCCCGCCGCGGCCTTGTCGCGGGAGCCGTACTGCGACATCCAGTCGCCGTTGACCCAGTTGCCGCAGGCCGTCGTCGTGGCGCAGTACTGCGCCCGGAAGATCTTCCCGCCACGGGTCAGCCGGGTGCCCCACGTCGCGTCCACCGCGGCGCTCGTCACCGCCTTCGCGGAGCCGGGCTCGTACACCTGGCTCGACGTGTGGTCGTAGACGTCGAAGCACTGGCCGCTCGACGTCTTGCGGTTGGAGTGCAGCGCCCAGTACCAGCCGAAGTTCTTCACGGCCATCGCCCCGGCCTTCAGCGACTCCTTCGGCCAGCTCGACACCCACTCGTTGGGCAGGACGTTCTTGACGTAGGTCTTGAAGTCCACCCGTTCCACCCGGTTCACGGCAGTCCGGTACACGAGGATCGTCGTGGGCAGCTTCGTGTCCGTGCCGTCGGTCTTGCACCCGGTGGGCGACGCGGACGGGCCGAACTGGTGCGAGGCGTTCTGGTTCTTGAGTGTGGCGTTCAGGTTGCCCTTGGCGCCTGCGGCGAAGTCCTGGTAGGCGCCGGTGTGTCCGGTGTTGAAGTAGACGCGGACGGTCTTGGTGCTGCGGTTCCAGACGGAGGCGGCGGCGTTCTTGATGCATTGGCCCTTGCCTGCGCCGGGGCCCTTGAAGTCGTAGCAGGTGGGCTGGGTGGTGGCGTAGTCGGCGATCGATCCGGTGAAGTCGGAGACCGATCCCTGGTTGCCGCTGTTGAAGTAGTAGCAGAACTCGCCGCTGTCGCAGACGCCGTCGCGGCCGGCGGCCGAAGCGGGCGCGGCGGTGGCAAGGACCGTCCCGCCGAGCGCCACTGCGGCGAGCCCCGATAACAGTCGTGAGAGCACAGTCGTCTTCCCTTCGCTCTATCGGACGCTGTAGCCCTGGGAGTTCCAGAACGAGGTCGGGTTCGGGTTGTCCAGGTGCGGGTCGCCGACGCTCTTGGCCGCCCGCGTCTGCCGTCCGAGGCGCATCTCGACGTGGGTGTGCGCGGACGCGCTGCTCGACACCCCGCGCCACGACTCGGTGGCGATGACCTGGCCGCGGGTCACCGTCTGGCCCACGCGCAGCGAGGAGAGCGGAGCGGAGTGCAGGTAGATCACCGTCTTGTTCGCCGAGGCGTTGTAGATGGCGATGGTGGACAGGTTCGCCCTGCCGGTCGCCCCGCGTACCACGTTGATGACCTGACCCGCCACGAGAGCGTGCACGTTCGAGCCCACGCCGCGCGCGATGTCGATGCCCTCGTGCCGGCCCGCGGTGTTGGTGTAACCGTCGAACCCGCAGGTGATGGTGCCGCTGGCCGTGTAGAGCGAGTACGACATCCTGCTGCGCGACGACGCGGACGGGCCGAACTCGTGCGAGGCGTTCTGGTTCTTGAGCGTGGCGTTCAGGTTGCCCTTGGCGCCTGCGGCGAAGTCCTGGTAGGTGCCGGTGTGTCCGGTGTTGAAGTAGACGCGGACGGTCTTGGTGCTGCGGTTCCAGACGGAGGCGGCGGCGTTCTTGATGCATTGGCCCTTGCCTGCGCCGGGGCCTTTGAAGTCGTAGCAGGTGGGCTGGGTGGTGGCGTAGTCGGCGATCGATCCGGTGAAGTCGGAGACCGATCCCTGGTTGCCGCTGTTGAAGTAGTAGCAGAACTCGCCGTTGTCACAGACGCCGTCGCGGTTCGCGGCCGAGGCGGGCGTCGCGGCGGCGAGCAGCCCCCCGCCGAGCGCCATCGCGGTGAGGATGCTGGCGAACGTTCTCATGCTGTTCTCCTTTATTCGGGTGATGGTGGCGAAGACCGGGTCAGCGGCGCCGGTACTCCTCCCAGGTGCGGATGGTCACCGCCGGGCCGTCGTCCCGGCCGCGGTTGGCGAGCCCGTTCAGACCGAGGTAGTAGTCGCCGACCTGGTGCTGGGCCTGGCCGGACAGGCTCGGGTCGCTGATGGCGGCGGCGTGGATGTGCCACGGCCAGTCGCCCTGCTGAGGGCTGCGCAGCCACGCGGCGAAGCCGACCCGGCGCAACGCGCGGACGGTCGCGGTGCGGGTGGCGGCGCTCATCCCCGCCACCGAGACGTCCACGACGCCGCCGCCGTCGTGGGTGCCCGCCGAGGTCGGGTCGCCGCCGGGGTTGTACGAACCCTGATCCAGCGCGAAGTCGCGGCCGAGCAGCCGCTTGGCCTCCGTCAGCATGCTGTGCGTACGGGCGTTGACGACGAACCCGCCGGTGGACACCCGCCCGCCCGGATTGATCACGGCCGTGACCTTGAAACGGCCGGCGCCCAGCTTGGTGAGGGACGTCTTCCCCGGCAGGCCGTTGGCGTCGAGACCCGTGAGGCCGAGCGACTTCTGGTACTTCGCGTAGGCGGCGACCGTGGTGGTGCCGAAGTACCCGTCCACCCACTTCGCGTCCAGCAGCCGCTGGTCGCGAAGCGCCTGCTCCACCAGGAGCACACTGGCCTCGGCACCCGGGGTCAGCGTGTCATCGGGCCGCCGCGGGTCGATCTGGGCCGCCTTGACGGTGGCTTCCATGTTGACGCTAGGCAGGACCCCCGCCTCGGCCGCCTGCGTCCCGAGCGCTCCGGTCAGCAGCGAGGCGGACAGGAAGGCCGGTATCAGGATGGTGGGCAGCGTCATGGCGACTCCTGGTGCGGGGGTGAGGGGCGGTGCCTGAGCGGCGGACACCAACGTCGCCGTCCGCCTCGCGTGTCCGCAAGGAATCGGTGTTGTCAGCCTGTTCGGCGTGCTGTCTTACGGGCGTTCGCGCAGGTGGGAGGCACGCTCACTGACGTGTGCGCGAACGGGCCTCGGCGGCCCAGTGCGGTGCGTTCCACCGGTCGGCGACGGCGGCGGCCCGGGCGAAGTGGGCGGCGGCCTCGTCGGCGCGGCCCAGGAGGACGGCCAGCTCGCCGAGAGTGTGGGCGACCGGGCGCACCGCCACCGACAGGCTCTCGGCGCCCGCCGGAGGCCCGTCGCGGTGCGGAAGCAGCGTCGCGTAGATCTCCTCGGCCGCGTCGCGGTCGTCCAGCGCGACGACGGCCATCGCGCGCAGCGAGGTGAAGAAGGTGAAGAAGAAGTCGGGACGGATCGGGCCGGCTGACGCGCGGGCCTCGCGGGCCTCGGCGTCCAGGCCGTTGGCGTGGAGGGCGAGCGCGAGCAGGTCGCAGGTCATGGGGCCGAGCATGGCGTGCAGGGCGCGCACGTCGTCCAGGTGCGCGCCGAGCGTGCCCTCGTTCAGCCGGATCGTGGCCAGGGCGAGCTGCAGGAAGCCCGTGGCGTGCACCGATCCGATGCGCCGCATGCCCTCGGCGGCCTCGGCGAAGAGATGTTCCGCGTCGGCGAACCGGCCTTCGATGAGCGCCAGGCCCGCCAGCGTGATCTCGGTGACGGCGATCGCCTCGCGCACCCGGTAGGCGCGCGCCAGCTCCAGGGCCTCGGTGGTCACCTGGCGCATGGTCGCCGGGTCGTTGCCGGCGGCGGCGACGGCGGCATGGTTGAGCAGCCCGGTGATGCGGTAGACCGGCAGATCGTGCTCGGTGCCGAGCCGCACCAGCTCCCGGCAGAGCCCGGCGTCGCCGTGCACCTCGGACAGGATCTGGAGTGCCGCGGCCCGCAACCGGGGTTCGGTGGCGAGGTCGAGCGCCTCCCGCGCCGCCTGCGCGACGGTCGGGTCGTCCTCGCCGATCAGCTCGCCGGCGTACGCCGTCAGGAGCCTGGACCGCACAGAAGGAGTCAGGTCACGCTTCAGCAGGCGGCTCAGCCGGTCGACGACGACCCGGTCCACGGTGCCGTACGTGCGGGCCTGCCAGGGGGTCGGCTCCGTCCACGCGGTGAACGCGGCGATCATCAGGTCGTCGCGGCCCAGGGACTCCGCGTACTCCACGGCTTCGCGGCGGGTCTCGCGGGCGGCCGCGACGGCTCCCGACCGGATCTGCGCGCGCAGCAGCCTGCCGAGCAACTCGACGCGTTCGTCCGGCCCGGTCGCGTTGGCGACGGCGTCCGCGAGGAGGCCGGCCGCCACGTCGTGGGCGTAGCGGGCCTCGGCGAGGTCGGCGGCCTGGACGCAGTAGCCGACGGCCTGCGGTGAGCTGGCGCGCGCGTAGTGATGGGCCAGCGCCGCGATGTCGTCGGTGCCTTCGAGGGCGGCGGCGATCCTGGCGTGCATCCGGGTGGCCCGCAGTCTGCTGACGTCGGCGATGAGCGTGTCCCTGACGAGGGCGTGGACGAAGCGGACGCGTCCAGGGCCCGGCTCGTCGAGCAGCCCGGCGATGACGCCCGCGTCCAGGGCGTCCATCACCCCGTCCTCGTCGGTGTCGGCGGCCTTGACCAGGACGTCCACGGAGCTCTCCCGGCCCGCGACCGCGGCGAGCCGCAGAACGGACACGCCCCCCTCGGGCAGGCGAGCGAGGCGGCGGCGCAGGACGTCCCGCACGCCATCCGGAACCTCGGACAGGGCGACCAGCGCGCCTTCGCCGCTCAGCAGCCGGGCGCTCTCGCGCACGTAGAACGGGTTCCCGCCGGTGCGTTCGGCGATCCCCGCGATCGTCTCCTCGTCGGTGTCGCATTCGGCCCGTACGAGCCGCGCGACGGCCTCGTCGTCCAGCCCCGGCAGCGCCAGGCGGAGCGGCGCGGCGCGCGCGAGGGAGGCCAGCGTCTCGGTGAGGCGCCCGCTCTCGTCCGCCCGGTACGCGGCGACGACCAGGACCGGGGCCCGCAGGCCGAGGACGCCGCCGAGCAGTTCGAGCGTGGTGTCGTCCGCCCAGTGCAGGTCGTCCAGCACGACGGCGACCGGGCGTGTCGCGGCGACCGCCGCGAGCCACTTCCACACGGCCCGGCGCAGGCGGAACCGGCCGGCGGTGGCGTCGGCGTTCACCGGCTCGGTGTCGGTCAGCAGCGGCGCGAGGTCGCCCGCGAACTCGCCAGGGGAGGTGACCGCGGCGACGGCGCTCAGCGCCTCCGTCCAGGCCCACGCGGGCGGCGCGCTGTCCACCTCGGGGCAGCGGCCGACGGCGACCAGCCACCCGTCACGTTCGAGCCGCCTGCCGAGGTGTTCCAGCAGCGTCGACTTGCCGAGCCCGGCCTCGCCGGTGACCAGGGCGATGCGGGCCCCCTCGGTGGCGGCCCCGGTGGCTGCTGTGACCAGTGCCGACAGCTCCGCATCGCGTCCGACGAACGACGCCTCGACGGCCGCAGCCGGCCGCGGCAGCGGTGCGACCGGCGGCACGGTTTCGCGCAGGATGTCCGTTCGCTGGGTGAGGATCGCCTCCTCCAACGCCGTCAGGCCCGGGCCCGGGTCGAGCCCCAGCTCTTCGGCGAGGACCCCGCGGGCGCGACGGAGCGTCGCCAGCGCGTCGGCCTGGCGGCCGCTGCTCCACAGCGCCAGGGCGTGCAGCCGCCAGCCTTCCTCGCGCAGCGGTTCCTCGCGGGTGAGCCGTTCGGCCTCGGGCACCACCGCGGCGGGGTCGCCGACGCGCAGCCCGGCCGCGACGCGCAGCTCGGTGGCGACCAGCCGCAGCTCGTTCAGCCGGGCCGTCTCGGCGGCGGCCCACGGCTCGTCGGCGACCTCGGCGTACGCAGGTCCCTGCCACAGCTCCAGCGCCTCGGCGAGCCGGGCCTGTGCGGCGCGCGGGTCGGTGTCCGCGCGCGCCCGGCCCAGCAGGCCCTCGAACCGCCACGCGTCCACGGCCTCCGGCGGCAGCCGCAGCGCGTAGCCCGGCGCGGCGCTCACCAGCAGCCGGGCCGGCGCGCGCGGCGGACGTCCGGGCTCCAGCAACCGGCGCAGGTTGGACACGTACGCCTGCAAGGACATCAGCGCCCGCGCGGGCGGCTCACCGCGCCACAGATCCTCGATCATCCGGTCGACCGGCACGACCTGCCCCCGCGCCGCCACCAGCAACGCCAGCACGCCCCGCTGCCGTGGCCCGCCCAGAGGCACGGGCTCGCCGCCGACCTCGGCCGCGAAAGAGCCCAGTACCCGGATGAAAACCATGATTCCGCTCATCGTACGCGGACGGCTCCAAATCACCTCCAAGTGCCTTCCAAAGCCCCAGGAGCAGCCTGAACACCTCGCCACCGACCGAGGGCAGGAACCCCCGAAGGAGAACACCCATGTCGCTGAAGAAGCTCAACACCGTTCTGGCCGCCGCCGTCGTCCTGTTCACCCTCTACCTCGGGTTGTCCTTCGTCCTGCCGTTCGGGACGACCTTTCCCGGCCTGCCGGACTGGCCCTCCGACGGCAGCGGCTTCTCCATCGTGAAGGGCAGCCGCGAGCTCGCGATAGGCCTGGCCATGGGCGTCCTGCTGGTGACGGGCCAGCGCCGCCCCCTGGGCTGGGTGCTGCTGATGGTGGCCGTCGCCCCGTTCGGCGACATGGTCAACGTCCTGGCCCACCACGGCTCCGCGGTCGCCGCGTACGCCGTCCACGGCCTGACCGCGGTGCTGATCACGGTCACGGGGGCGCTGATGCTCCGCGAGACCGGCAAGGCCTAGAGAACCCGAGCTGACGACAGGGAGACGACAATGACGATCAACGATCTGCGCGGTGTCCTCAAGGGACGCGTGCTCCTGCCCGGCGACGACGGCTTCGGCGAGGCGGCCACCCCGTGGAACCTCACCGTCCGGCAGCCGGTGGCGGCCGTGGTGGAGGCCGCGGACGCCGGCGACGTGGCGGCGCTCGTGCGTCACGCGCGGCGAGCGGGTCTGACGGTGACCACGCAGCCGAGCGGGCATGGCGCCTCCGGTGACGTGGACGGCCTGATCCTGCTGCGCACCGGCCTGCTGAACGAGGTGGAGGTCCGCGCGCAGGAGCGCGTGGTCCGGGTGGGCGCGGGCGCGAAGTGGGGCCAGGTGCTGGCGGCGGCCGGTCCGCTGGGCCTGACCGGCCTGGCCGGCAGCGCGCCCGGCGTCAGCGTGACCGGCTACACCCTGGGTGGCGGGATCGGCTGGTTCAGCCGCGGGCACGGCTTCGCCTCAGGCAGCGTGCGGGCCGTGGACCTCGTGGACGCCGACGGCGAGCCGCGCCGGGTGACCGCCGCGTCCGACCCCGACCTGTTCTGGGCGCTGCGCGGCGGCGGCGGGGACTTCGCGGCGGTGACCGCCCTCGAACTCGACCTGTATCCCGCGCCGTCTCTGTACGGCGGGCGCGTGATCTGGCCGGAGCACCGGACCCGGGAGGTGTTCGAGGCGTTCCTGGAGATCACCGCGGAGGCGCCGCGCGAGCTGAGCGTCTGGATCAACCGGCTCCAGCCGCCCGGCGCGCCGGCGATGGTGACGCTGGACCTGGCCTACCTGGGTGAGGCGGCCCAGGGACAGGACCTGCTGGTGCGCCTCGACAAGATCGAGGACGCGATCTCCGACAGCCGCGGCGTCGTCCCGGTCGCCGGCCTGGGCTCCATCGCCGCCGAGCCGACCGATCCGGCCCCGTCCATCACGCGGGCGGAGCTGCTCACCGGCCTGGACGCGGACGCGGTGGACCTCCTGCTCGCCAAGCCTGTCCAGCCGCTGATCAACGTGCAGATCAGGCACCTGGGCGGGGCGCTGGCCGAGCCGGGCCCCGGTGCGAGCGGCGCGGTGGCGGAGCCGTACCTGCTCGGGATGGTGGGGCTCGGCCTGCCGCACACGGCCGATGCGACGCGCGCCCGTCAGGCCGAGATCGTCACCGGCCTCGGGGCCTACGTCAGCGGTCGCAAGCCGTACACCATGTTGTCGCCCGGGGAGACGGCGGCGCGGTCCTTCTCCGGGGGCACGCTTGAGCGGCTGCGGGAGATCAAGCGGGCCCGCGACCCGCACAACGTGTTCCGCGCGAACTACCCGGTGCTCGGATAGCCGCCGATCACGAGGCGGCTCCCTTCGGCCGGACGGTCGTGGGGGCGCAGCAGCCGTCGTCGCACCGCTCACCGGTGACGGCTGCGGGGACGGGGCAGCAGGCGTTCCCGGCCCAGGCGTCACGACCTTCCTTGACCGCGACGGCGGCGATGACCAGGGCGGCGACCGGGTCGGCCCAGGACCAGCCGAACAGGCTGTTCAGCGCCAGGCCCACCAGCAGCACGCCCGACAGGTAGGTGCACAGCAGGGTCTGCCTGGAGTCGGCCACGGCGGAGGCGGAGCCGAGCTCACGGCCGGCGCGGCGCTGGGCGTACGACAGGAACGGCATGATGACCAGGCTCGCAGCGGCCAGGATCAGGCCTGCGGTGGAGTGCTCCGCCTCGCCTGCGCCGAGCAGGGCGCGGACGGCGTCGGCGGTGACGTAGGCGGCCAAGGCGAAGAACGAGATCGCGATGACGCGCAGCGCGGCCCGTTCCCGGCGTTCGTGGTCGGCGGCGGAGAACTGCCAGGCCACCGCCGCGGCGGAGGCGACCTCCACCACGGAGTCCAGGCCGAACCCGATCAGTGCGGCGGAGCCGGCGACGGTGCCGGCGGTGATGGCCACGGCGGCTTCGATCACGTTGTAGGTGATGGTGGCCGCGACCAGCAGCCGGATGCGGCGCCGCAGCACCGCCCGCCGGTCCGGGGCGGGGGAGCTCAGGGTGGTCATGTGACGCCCTCTCCCGCCTGTTCGGCGAGATCGATCCCGGCGTGCCGGTCGCCGTGGACCGGGCGCAGCACCACGGCGTGGCCCGTGGCGGAGAGCAACTGCTCGGCGGAGGCCAGCAGGTCCATCAGCTCGGGCCGGGTCAGGGAGTAGAAGGACTGGCGGCCTTCCGCACGGTAGTCGACCAGGTCGCAGTCACGCAGGCAGGCCAGATGCTTGGACACCGTCGACTGGGCCAGCCCCAGCTCCGCGGTCAGGTCCACCACCCGGGCCTCACCGCGGGCGAGCCGGGCCACGATGCGCAGCCGCGTCCCATCGGCCAGGGAGTGGAACAGCGCCGCCGCCGGAGAGACGCCGGCCGCGATGTCGGCGCTGACACACCGGCCACCATCAGAATCAATCGCCATATGGCGATGATATCCCGGGTAGGCGGTTCCGGCCATCGCGCGGTTCAGATGCGGCTGACGGCCTGAATCGCTGGGCGCACCTGGGCCGGCGAGGTGCGCCAGGGGGCACCGTGGCCAGGGAGGACCCAGGACGCGGACGCCCCGGCGATGCGGTCGAGCGAGGAGAGCGCTTCGGCCGGGTCGTCGGTGAAGGGCGCCGGCTGGGGGCCGTGCGTCCGGTGAGGACGTGCCGCGTGGTCAGGGCGTCACCGGCGAAGACCGCGTCGGCGAGCGGAACGTGCACCGCCACGCTTCCTGGAGAGTCTTGAGCTTCTCTCCTGTGCGGGCGCGGACGGCGTCGATGAGCGTGATGCCCTCGGGGCCGCTCGGTGAGGGCCGGTGGGACCAGCGTCAAGGGCCCGCGAGCGGATCCGGATGCAGGCGTACGTAGTCGGCCGCCGCCTGCGTGAACGCGCGCACGCGGGCGCTCTCAGCGGAGGCCAGCCACACCAGCCGCCACTCGAACGGCCGGCCATCGTGGATCGGCACGTAGGTGACGTCCGGCCGTGAGTCGTAGCGGGGCGCGTGCGCGGGCACGACGAAGATCCCCTTGCCCGCCCCGATGAGCGCGAGCATCTCCTGGATGGTCCCGAACGTGAGGCCGCGCGGGACCGGCAGGCCGCCCGGCGTGGTGTGCGGCACCACCAGCGCGTCCACCTCGTCGCTGAACTCCCTGGGCCGCAGCACCCTGTCGCGGGCCAGGTCCTCCACCGAGACCGACTCGCGGCGCGCGAACGGGTGCCGCGAGGAGACCGCCAGCACCGGCTGCTCGCGGAACAGGATCGGCCCCTCGGCCACCTCTGGCTCCAGCGACGGCGCGCCGACCAGCAGGACGTCGATCTGGTCGCCGTGCAGGAGCGAGGTGCCGTCGGCGTAGCGGCTCTCGGTGATCTGCACCTCGCACTCGGGGTGGCGGCCGTGGAAGAGATCGGAGACCTCGATCACGAACTGGCCGACCGCGGTGCCCACGAACCCCACCCGCAGCACGCCGTCGATGCCCCTGCCCGCGGCCACGGCCCGGGCGATGCCGTCCTCGATCTGCTGGAAGGCGGGTCGTACGTCGTCGAAGAGGCGCTGACCGACGGGGGTGAGCGCGACCTGACGGCTGGTGCGTTCGAACAGCGGGACGCCGACGCGGCGCTCGATCCTCTTGATCGTCTGGCTGACGCGGGCGGTGGAGACGTGCAGCCGCTCCGCGGTGCGTCCGAAGTGCAGCTCC
>NZ_VSEY01000091.1 GCF_008086045.1 Nonomuraea sp. PA05
CCCCGCTTCGCCTCGCCCCGCTTCGCCTCGCCCCGCTTCGCCTCGCCCCGCTTCACCTTTGCCTCGCTGGGCAGGCGGGTCGTGCCGGCCAACGTGTCACACCTGCGGCTCGTCCCGAGATCGAGGAAATGACGCGCCTGGTTCGCGGGTATGTGGTAAGGAGGATTTCCCGTTCTCGGTCACAGCAACTGCCCCCCGTCGCTCCGGCAAGGGAGTCTCATGCCATCGCTGTCCGCACACCACCAGCACCACGTCGGCGCGACCGTGATCAGTCTGGCCGGGGAGATCGACCTCGCCTGCGCTCCCGGCCTGCACCACTTCATCGCCCAGGTCCGCCGCCACCCCACCGACCACCTGATCTTCGACATGGCGGAGGTCACCTTCATGGACAGCATGGGCCTGCGCGTCCTGCTCGACGCCTACACCCTCGCCGAGCGGCACGGCGGCGCCGTCCACCTGACCGCCCTGCACGGCGCCCCCGCCCGCCTCCTCTCGATCACCGGGCTGGACCAGCGCTTCCGCCTCCACCCCAGCACCGGCACCGCCCTGGCCGCCGTCGCCGACACCGTCGTGCCGCACTTGCCCGCTCCTGGCGGCGACGCGCCTGGCTTCGAGGACGACGGCCCCGGCCGGGCCGCATCCGCCTGACACCTGCGATGCGGCTCCGGCCGGGCTGCGTCCGGCTGACCCCTGCGGTGCGGCTCCGGCCGGGCTGTGTCCGGCTGACCCCTGCGGTGAAGCCCCTTCGTCAGGGTCTCTCCCCATGATCGGTGCCCAACGCCATGACCTGCGCACGCGCCTCCTCGACCTGCGCCATGATGCGCCGGGCCCCGCACGACTCAGCGAGGGCATGCGCCTCGTCCGCCAGTGACAGCGCATCATCCCGCCGGCCTTGCGCCGCGGCGATGTAGATCAGCCCCACCTGATTGGCGGCCACACCGGCGGGCAGCCCGATCTCCCGCCGCAGCCGTACCGACTCCTCCAGTCGTTGCCTGGCGGCCTCCAACCGGCCTGCGGCGTGGTCAGCGATCCCCAGGTGCCGAAGCGCCTCCGCCTGGGTATGCCGATCTCCGGCACTCAACGCCAGCTCATGGGATTGCTCCAGCAGCGGGACGGCCTTGTCGTGATCGCTCCGGACCACCTGGTGGAAACAGCCCACCCAGAACATCGACTCGGCCTCGCCCGCCGCGTCACCGAGCATCCCGTACAACTCCGCCGCCCGCTCGAACAGCGCCAGCTCACGCGGATCCTCCAGCCGGTCATCGAGGAACCGCGCGTGCAGGATCCGGCCCCGTGCCAGAACGAGGTCGGCTTCGACCTTGTCCAGGCCCCTCTCGGCTTCCGCCAGTCCACCTACCTCGCCGGCGTACACAGCCCGTTCATAGGACCGCTTGGCCTCTTCCACGCCTCCTCCTCCACGATCACGCCTCCTCCTCCACGATCACGCCTCCTTCTCCACGATCACGGCGACACCACGATGCAGGGCCGACGCCAGCCCGTCCAGCTCTGACCAGCGAGACGGGTGAAGAAGCCGCACAGCACGCGAAACCTGACCCAGCCGCGGCACGGACAGCCGCCCACCGAGCAGAGCGACCAGCGCCCCCAGCGCATCCTTCGCACCGCGGCGTGACCCTCGGATGGCGTTCCGTCCAGTACGCGACCACCTCCAGGGAGAGCGCGGCGACACGCAGCTCGCTCGCACCCGAACCAAGTTCCCGGACGCGAGCGGGCCCTCGACGGTGAGCTCGTGGCCTGCCGCCATCGCGACCCATCCCATGGCACATCACCCTGCGGCGGGGCAGCCTGCAAGAAGCGTCAGCACTCGACCTCGAACTCGAGCTCGTCGTAGCGCCGCTCCGCGATCTGCTCCCGCGTCCCCGCGATGAAGGTGATGGCATCGTCCCCGAAGACCTCGCTCTCCGGGATGCCGACGAACAGCACGTCCCCGCGGTCCTCCACCGGGTTGTGCCAGGCGCGGGAGTAACCGCCGAGCTGGATGTCGAACCTCCACCGGACCTCGGGAAGGTCCCCCATCGCCTCTATCAGCTTGGTCACACGGCCGGCCCGCTCATCGTCCCCCTCGGCGTAGTCGGCTGCTTCCGCGACGTCGGGCCAGTCGAGATGGGCGGGCTGGGTGATGCCCGGGACCGCGTACAGGGGGAACGGCTCGCTCGGCTCCGCATCCCTCCGCGAGCGGCGTTCGACCGTCTCGGCCCCCGCCGGCAGGTGAATGACGACGCCTTCCCCCGGGTAGTAGCCCAGTTCAGCGAGGATGACCAGGTGGCCGTCGGTGGGAAAGTCGATGTCGAGGACGCCGGTGGGGATGGCGGCACAGTCGATGGTCACCACATGCTGCAGCTCCAGGGGCGCTTCCATGTCGGTGGGCAGATGGGCGAGCCCAACGGCCCGAGCGGCCGGACGGGCGTCCTTCTTCAGCTCTTCCGGCAGCTCGTCGTAGGGGCAGAGGTAGACGCAGGGGCGCAGCAGACGGACGAACGCCTCGGCCACCGGCTCGGGCACCCCGAGAGATCGCCCGGCGTCGAGGACGGCTTCACGCACATTCAGACTCATGGACGTCCACAGTGCCATGCGCCGCTGACACCTCCGCGCCGTTTCTGGGTAGGGCTGCCATCTGACTCCCGGAGGAGACCTAAACCATGCCGGCACCGCTCAGGCATCACACGATCGACGTAGACGGAATCGCGACCTTCTATCGGGAGGCCGGACCACCGGACGCGCCGGTATTCCTGCTTCCCCACGGCTACCCCTGTTCCTCCTACGAATTCCGCGACCTCATGGCCGCCCTCGGCGACCGCTGGCGGCTACTCGCCCCGGACCTGCCGGGCTTCGGCTACAGCGCCACCCCCGAGCACTTCTCCTACACCTTCGACGGCTACGCCGCCTTCCTCGAACGCTTCACCCACGTCATGGGCCTGCGGCGCTGTGCCATCTACCTGCACGACTACGGCTCCCAATTCGGCTTCCGCCTGGCCCTGCGAGCCCCGGAGAAAGTCGCCGCACTCGTCATCCAGAACGGCGACATCTACGAGGACGAACTGGGCCCGAAATACGCTTGGCTCAAGGAGTTCTGGGCCGACCCGACGGACGAAGGCCGCGCCAAGATGGCGCAGAACGTCTCCGAGGACGGTTTCCGCGACGAATTCGTCGGCGAACTGCCCCCGCACCTCGCCGAACGCGTACCCCCGGACCTGTGGAAACTCCATTGGGCGCTGATGAACACCCCGCAGCGCCGCCGCAACGTCGTGGGCCTTTTCGAAGACCAGGCCACAACTCTCGGCTGGTTCCCCAAAGAGCAGGCCTACCTGCGCGAACACCAGCCTCCCACCCTCATTGTCTGGGGGCCGCACGACGGCTACATGCCTGAGGGGGCGGCGCGCGCGTACCTGCGCGACCTGCCGGACGCCGAGCTCCACCTGCTCGACGCCGGCCACTGGGCGCTGGAGACCAGCCTCGCGGAGATCGTCCCCCTGGTGCGCGACTTCCTCGGCCGTGTCCTGCCCTGACCTCTGACATCGAGACGCGAGAGGTCCGCCTGTCTGCCTGCCTGTACGCGGGCGGTGTCCCTGCCAATCCCGGCCGTCGTGCACCGAGAACGTCCACAAGATGTACGTCGAGTCCCTCCGCGGAGCCCGGCTACCTGGCCGAGGCCCAGAAGGAAGCCCGCTCCAGGTCTGGACCCCACCAGCCGGCTGAGGTTCAGGAACTCCCGGGCGCGGGCCGCCACACGAGAGCGCGCCGCGAGCCGTCGGGCGCCTCGGCCCACCCGGTGATCTCGCCCTGCGCGTTGACGGCATTGGCCATCGTGGCGGTGCCGGTCGCCGGGTCGGGCAGCAGAGCCGGCGCCGCGCCGGGCCCGGTCCAGACAGCCGCGTGGGCGGCGGTCCCAGCCCCCGTGCAGGTGTGCGTGCCGACGATCACGTCGTCGTCGTTGACGGCCTTGGGCGCGGCCGTCCCGCCGGCGTCGGGCAGGCGCCGCATGCCCTCCTCGGCGCTCCAGATGTAGCCGCCCGCAAGCACGCCGTCCGCGCCGAGCGCCGACTGACCGACGATGTGGCCGTCGCCGTTGACCGCCTCGGCCTGGCTCCACTGGCCGCCCAGCGTGCCGAGCTCGGTGATGACGCCGTCCTCCCAGAGGAACGCCCGGTGCGTCCGCTGGCTCGCCGGGCCGGGCGGTTCGAGGAGGCGCTGGGTGCCGGCGATCTGCCCGGCCGGGTTGACGGCCGCCGCGTTGCTGCCGGAGACGGCGGCGAGGTCGGTCCTGACGCCGTTGTGGATGCGGAACGCCTGGTAGCGGGCCGTGCCGTTGGGCAGCAGGTGCCGGTATTCGCCCACGATGACGCCCGCGCTGACGTCACGGACCCGGGTGGGGATGCCGCCGAAGACGCCGAGGTCGGTCATGGTCCCGGCGCGCCAGTGGAAGGCGTGCCCCTTCTCCGTCGCCGTGTAGCTGTTGCCGACGACGTTGCCGTCCTCGTCCAGGGCATTGGCGGAGGCGTGGCCGCCGCCGAGACTGCCCAGATCGATCACCTGCGCGCCGTCCCAGACGGTCGCCCGCTGTTCGCCGGTCGCGCTCACGCTGGAGCCGGCGATCTGTCCTGAATCGTTGATGTCGAGCGCGTACCCGGTGACGCCCAGGTCGGTGACCTCCCACTGGTCGGTGGTCGCCGGGCAACCGTCCGCCACGGCCGGGCCCGCGCCCGCCGCCTGCCCGGCCATGAGGAGGATGCTCGCCAGAACGGTCAGGTTCGTGCGCGTGGATCCCATGATCACCCCGCGGGTTCGGAGGGCCAGCAAAACGATCACCAACATATGCGCGTGATCGCGGGTCGCCAAGGCATGAAGGGGAACGTCACCATCCGTCCGTACGCGATCTCAGCAGGCGGCGATGCCCCCATGCATCTCAAGCGTTCGTTGTGATGAGCCGGTGAACGCTCGCCGGCGACGTAGCGCTTCGAGCAGCGGCTGACCTCTGCCTTGGACAGGCCGTTCCAGGTGCGATTTTCTCAGCCTGGCGCTCGGCTCGCAGCTCCAGCTTGTCCTCGGCGGTCGCGACCATGCATCAGCCTTTCTCGATGCTCAGATCGAAGTTCTCGGTCGGCGACATCAGTACGTCAACACGAAGATCGCCGACATGGTCTGATCGCTGCGATCGTCAATTCCTGGCTGGACGGTATGCGGAGCGACGCCGAGGCCGCAGGCGATGCGCCCGCAACCTGCGAGCGCCAACGAGAACGGGCGGGACCCACAGCGGACGAAGGTGTCCGCTGTCACGTCCGGACAGAAAAGGCCGCCTATGGCTGCGCTTCGAAGGGCAAGTGCGCAGAGGACGATGTCGTTGACAAGCTGGGCGGCAATCCAGAAGATGTGCTCTTCAACGAGGCACCCGGCCCCGCACGCGTGACGAACAACCGGTTTGCCTGAGACGTCAGGCCAAATACAAGCGAGGCCCGGCACGAAGTTCGGCTAGCAGACCGGAGTGCTGATGCGTTGGAAAGCCGAGTGGCTGTCGGATCCGGGATACGCGCCGGACATGTCAGAACGCTTGGAGACGCTGCGGCACTCCGACGACCCAGAGGCTCTGGCGGCGGCCAGAGCCTCGGTGGAACACGCCGTGGCGCCGAACCACGTCCTCTTCCCCGGCGCCCGCCACGTCGTCCCGATTCTGCTCGAGATCCTGGAAAGACGCGGGCCGCACGTTCGCGCGGAAATCTACGACCTGCTGACCGAGCTCTCGCAATCCGAGCCACTCGGAAACGCCTCGGAGGACGCCGAGACCCTGGCCGCCGTCAGCGGCCAGGTGTCCGCGGCGTTGCCGGCGGCCTGGCGGGACCTCGGGAGCGGGGACTCACAGCTCGTCTTCGCCGCGATGGACCTCATCGGCTTCGCCGACCCGGACAAGGACGAATTCGCCGAACGGCTGCGTCGCTCCTACGAATCGTTCGACGATCGTTGCCGGCGTAATGCTGATGAGTGGCTCGCGGAGCTGACGTGAATCTTTCGACGGCAAGGCCCTGTCCGACGTCAGCCGGGACGCCGACACCCACACCCGCGTCCGCCACGACGCCCCCGACCTGGTCATCCTCCGCGTCAACGGCCGCCAGCACCACCTCGGCATCGGCAGAACTCACGCCTGAACCCAGGTCATCCTGCTGATCGACGACCTGCACATCCGCGTCGCCGACGCCATCACCAGAGAACTGCTGCGCGAACCGACCCTCGACTACCAGCCCCAGGCAAACCCAACACGATGATGTCCCCGTTGACGACGGCGGAGTGCTCGCTGGGATCGCCGGAGCAAGCAGATCGGTCTCTGGGGAAGCTCGCGGAGCAAGATAGTGCCCTGACCTGTGCTTCTGCACTACCGGCGGACTGCTGCAAAATGGCGCAATCTGTGGCTTGCACGACATCTGGAAGATAGCAAGTTGGCCGTTGAACAGATGCGGCTCTCGCATCCGCCTTCTACAAGTACGAGTGCCGGACTAATCACTCATGCCGTGCAAGGCGGATGCTGCACTTCATCGCTGAATGATGTTTCTCTCGCCTGTCCAGTTGCGGGTCTCAAGATGCGTGCGGCCCGCTTCGGCACCCGCACGGTCGTGGTGTCGTCCGCAGTCGCGTGCAGGGACGCGTGCTGTCGGGCGTTGACCGCTTGCCATGAAATTAGTTTTTAGGCATTTTGATCGAAGGATGGCAAGGGCCGTCGTAAGGGTATACGCCTCGCCCTTGCGGGAAGATCCGTAGGGCGTAAGATTCCGTGTTGGTGGAATATGGGAGGGCGTCGACGGTTGGATCCCGCATAAAAGGAACATCGACGTAAACGCACTCGGTGGTGGGGCACGAATTTTCGACGGTCACGTAGCGGTATGCCCCCTTGGAGAACCAGTTTGTAGCGGTTACGCACTGTCGCCCGAGAGCGTGAGCCGGCGTGATCGTTGCGGCGCCAGCTGAAAGCATGACCGTCACGGCGAGCGCAAGGCCTCCTGCGGTCCTGGGCAAGCGAATCGTCATTGATGAACCTCCGTTTGAGAAGTGGGCCGACTTCTCCGGCTTCGGCCATGTTGTCCGGCTTGCCGGTGAGGGCTTCATGCATGCGGGAGAACTTGATATCTCCTGCTTTTGTGAAGCCAGGTGATAGCTTTGGGTAATCACTTGGACGCGTCAAGCGTTGATGTCGAGATGGCATTCTGCATTTCTTGCAGCGCCCAAGTCGGGCATTCGAGACTATCTGCCCAAGTCCGAAAGGTGTGTCGTGCGACCCTGGTTCGACTATTTGAGGGCACAGCTCTGCATGCGAGTGCATCGAGCTCGAACTGCTCCGACAAGAGGGGCGTCCGCGGTTGAGTGGGTAATCATCACCGCCATTGTCGCGGTTGCCGTTCTCGGTGTGGCCGCCCTATTCAAGTCACTCGTAGCCGAGTGGATGGGTCGTCTGGAGAACCTCGAGGGAGGGGGCGTCGCCGAGCCCTAGACGCTCACGTTCGTCAGGCCGGATAGGTCATGGATGCTCATCGTCATCGCTGTAGGGCTTTCTGTGACGGGGTGCCGCTGTGTAGCGCTGCCCGTGGTTTCCCGAACAGGAGCCCTTACGTCATCCCTTCGCTGACTGACGCGGCAGCACGATCCGCTTCGCTACGTCTCATCCAGATCGCAGATCACTGGTCCTGGTGGCCCCGCAGTTCGAAGGAGGGCTTTTCTCCCATGTGGACGAATGGCAGGTCGCGGGAGGCGCAACCTACGGAGGCGGGCCCTCTGAGCCAGGCGAACTCCCTGACCGCCGCCACCGCGCGAGCGCTACCGGCTCTTGCTCGAGAGCGACGGCCGGCGCTCGCCTCGCTCGCAGTTCTGTTGATTCTGGGTGGCGCGCTGGCGACCACGGTGCTGGTGACGAACGCTGACAAGCGCGTTTCGGCGATCATGGTCACGAAGCAGATCGGCGCCGGCCAGCCGTTCGACCCGGGATCGATCCGCGAAGCGCTGGTCGTCGAGGACGGCGTGCCATACGAGCTGTGGGCCCATCGAGCGCAAGTCGCTCAAACTCGTGCCGCCGTCACCCTGCTCGCGGGCACGCTGGTTACTCCAGACATGACCATGGAACGGCACAACGAGCTCGTCCCCGGCAGAGCGCGGGTGGGCTTGGCGCTCAAGCCCGGCCAACTGCCCAACGAGATGCAACCAGGTCAGCGGGTACAGATTGTGCTCGTTCCTGGCGGTAACGGCACGGAAGGGCGGCAGAGTCGGCTATTGGCCGAGAACGCGCTCGTCACCGATGTCCGTAAGAGCCGGAACGGGGCGACGGAGGAGGTCACCGTAGTCGTGGACAGCGCTACCGCGCCGGAGATCGCCGCGTACTCTGCCGCAGATCAGATCGTCATCACAGAGCTTCCCGGTTCTCGCTGAGATCAGCAACTGAGATCGGCCCCTCAGCCGATGGTGCGCCCGCGCTCACGGCTATCAGTGCCCCGAAGAACCTGCTCGGCATGCCGTGGCGGGTCGCTCTCGCTCTCCAGGAGGACGGCTGGATCCTGCGGAACGCCATCGTCTGGCACAAGCCGAACGCGATGCCGCAGTCCGTCCTGGACCGGGTCTCCACCCGACATGAGATGATCTTCCTGCTGGTCAAGCAGCGCCGCCACTGGTTCGACCTGGACGCCATCCGGGAGCCGTACACCGGAGATCGGCCCTTGTGCCGCCGGGCGCGGAAGGGCTGCAACAAGCCCAGCAGCATCGCAACTCCGTGGCCGGCCGACGGCAAGTACCACGACGACCAAGACGCCTTCTGCGGCAAGCGCCACGACAGCGCCATGCAGGCCACCGGACGCCGCCATCCGGCAGCCCACCCCCAAAGCAGGTGTGGTCCATCTCCACCCGCCCGCTCAAGGCGGCACACTTCGCGGCATTCCCCATCGACATCCCAGTACGGGCCATTGCCGCCGGCTGCCGCCCGGACGGCAGTGTCGGCGATCCCTTTGCCGGAGCGGCAACCACGGCCCTTGCCACGTGGCAACTCAACAGAAAACAGCGAGCCGTTGTGCGATCTTGCCTGTGCCCGCATCGTTGCAGCGGCTGCCGACTCGGCTACGGAAGACCCGAAAAGGTGACCGGGAGCCTGTCCAGAGCCGTCCGAAAAGGCTTTCACAGCGCACAGCGCAGGATCGGACCAGCGGGCGGAATCATCGGCCGAGCGTGCGCATCGAACTCGTCACCATCGGCGGTGCTGAGGACGATGAGATCGAGGCGGCCCAACTCGCCGCCATCTGGGAGATCCTGCATCACGTGGCGGAGCGCCGCAGAGCGTGAGCTCGTCCTGAGCTGACGCCGATGGCGTCGAGGCCGCCCCTGGCCACCGAGATCCCTCTTGGTGGCCAGGGGCGCCCATCGCCATCGGCGTCACCGCCGCCTGTACGACGCCCTGGGTGAAGGCCGTCGCCTCGGTCGATCGCCAGCACTCGGAGGTCTCGACGAACCCTAGAAGCGCTGCAACAAGGAGAGACGAAGTTCACCGGCCAATGCAAGCGGCGTGGGCGCTGTGCAGGGCCGCTTCCTTGTCGACGGCGCCGATCAGGGTCTCCGGCTTCATGGCGGACGCGGCATGCACGAGTTGCCAGGCGACGTCGCTCCATTCGCCCTCCAACTTCTGCACCCGCAGGGCGGCTCCTTCGAGCGCTGCCTGGTGTTTGGCCTGCCAGACGTCTGATGGGCGGATGGGGTGGGCCAGCTCCGTCTGCAGGGTCTGATCGTTGCGCTCGTCGGCTTGTGTTACGGCGTCCTGGTACGCGGGGAGGAATACCCGGCACGCTTCCACGATGTCGGCGGGTGGTCGCGTGACGGTCAGTACTCCTACGGCCGCCAGCAGGCCAACAACAACGGCCGCGGTCACCGAGACCGTGATGGCCGCGGCGACTGCGGGCTTCATCCGCGTCGCCAGTGGCCGTCGCGGCACACGTAGGTGCGTCCGTTGGACGCGATCCCCACGGCGCCCGGGGTGCCGCAGAAGGCGCCAGGGCGGATGCCCGTCACGGGCTCCGGCTCGGGCTCGGGTTCTGGCGTGCGGGTGCGTTTCGGGCGGCGTGAGCCTGCATTCGGGTCGAGGTCGTCTCTGTCGTTCGCGGCCTTCACCCCGTCGCCGTCGGCGTCGTTGTCGACGGCGTCTTCGACGCCGTCCTCATCGAGGTCTTCCAGAGCCTCCGACTCCTCTTCCGCGGGCGTCTCGGACGTCACTGTCAGGGTTGGTGTCGAGGTGAGAACCACGTGTGCCGGCGGCGGTTCGTCGTCGGCCGCGAACAGCATGTTGCATCCGCCGATGACGAGAAGCATGATCACAATCAGGCAGCCGCACCCTCTGGCTTGATCACGCGTGGTGAGCTTTTTCGTGGCGCTGGTCATGGCGCGTCCTCAGGGAAGCGAGCACAGGTGGTAGTTGAGACGCTGCTGTCAGCAAGGAGGTTCACAACGCTGGGGTCCCAAAGAGTGGAGCACGGCGGTTTCATGTCGAAGGGATACAAAGGGCCTGCTCAGGGCCTTCCGGCGTGGCATCTGCAGCGCATTGTTCGAAGCCTGGTCCACATGGAGTCCGGACGCATGGATCTGGCCGCGGGTGGACGCGGCCATGCCCATGAGGCATTCGACATCCCGATCGCCCGCACCAAGATCGAGTACGAGCTGGGACAGGCCGGCGTCATGCTTCTGGTGGCTGATGAACCGTTGCCACAGCTCGACCGTCCCAGGGGCGGTCGCTCGCGTAAGCGGGCGACGCCGGTGCCCTTCCGCGTCAGAGTCAATGAACCAGTTCCGGTCCGAAATACCTATCAGCCGCGGGTAGTTTGATCACTCCGTGGAAGAGGTTGGAGCAGGTGGCAGGACCACAGCAGGACCCCAAGTCGACCCCATCGCGTACGGGCAAGCCGGGTAAACGTACGTTGCTCGCCCCGTCGGTGAAGTACCAGGTGTTCGTCGAGGTGCTCGCTGGGCAGTCCACCCAGGGCGAGGCGGCCGAGAAGTACGGCGTGAACCGGATGACGGTCAACGCCATCTGCAAGACCGCCAAGCAGGGCGCGCTGGATGCCCTGGCCGGCGCCTCGACGTCGGGCCGTCCGGGCAAGAGCCCCGAGGCTGTGGAGTTGGAGGCGGCTCGCAGGGAGATCGAGCGGCTGCGTGCGACGGTGACCGAGCAGGCCGTCGCCTTGCATCTGCACCAGGGAAAATCGCTTTGGGGCTGAACGCCGGCCTGGTCCCGCCGCGAGTCGACGCCTCCGTCAAGGCCGGTCTGCTGGAGCTCGTCGCGCACGCGGCCCGCAAGGGCGGCTGGTCGACCCGCCGTTCGGCCGCGCTGCTGGGGCTGGATCACGTGCGGGTGCTGCGCTGGCAGGCCCGCGCTGTGGTCGGCCGCCTGGCCGACGCCAAGCCGGGTCCGGAGATCGTGCTGCACGCGCTGTTGCCGTGGGAGCGCGAGGCGATCGTGAAGATCGCCGAGGAGTGGCTGGAGATCGACCGCAGCCATCGCAAGCTGGCCCATCGTGGGTCGCGGGTGGAGGCGTTCTACGCCTCGGAATCGACCGTGCTGCGGGTGCTGCAGGCGGCTGGGATCAAGGTTGCCGAGCGGCCGGTGCGCGAGCGGCGGCCACGCCGGGAATGGCCCGAGTGGGCCGAGCTGGTGCCGGGCGTGATCACGATCTATGACTTCACGCACTTCCGGGGCGTGCCGTCCTGGTGCGCGATCGCGGTCCTGGACGTGGTCTCGCGCTACTGGCTGGCCACCGTGGTCTCCCCGGAGGAGACCTCCACCCAGGTCGAGGTGGCCTACACGCGGGCCCTTCAGATGCTGGGCAAGGCGCATCTTCTCGACGACGAGGGGTTCGTGGCCGAGCTGCGGGACGGCCAGGTGCCCGACCACGACGCCTTCCCGGTGCTGCTGGCCGTCTCCGACAACGGGCCGCAGATGACGTCCTCGGCGACCAGGACGTTCATGGCCGGGGCACGGATCGCCCAGCATTTCGGCCGTCCCGGCACCCCCAACGACCAGGCATGGATCGAGTCGCTGTTCGGGCACGTCAAGGACGAGTTCCCACACCTGGACAAGATCACTGACCCCGGAGAGCTGGAGGCCGAGCTGGACTCGATCCGGACGTTCTACAACGAGGTCAGGCTGCACGAGGGCCTCGGCTACGTCACCCCCGACGACGAGCACCACGGGCGCGGTGAGGCGATCCGGCAGGCCCGCCGGGCCGGGCTGAAGGCCGCTCATGAGGCCCGGGTTGCGACCCGGCGCGAACTACGCCAGGATCCCGTATAACCCCTCTCGCGACTGATAGGTGCTTTCGGCCCTATCTGGTGCATTTTCTCTGACACACCTCGGGTGCTGACCAGGCGTGTCAAGCAGGCCGTAGCCGAGTGGTACGTGCTCCAGATGCTGGAGCTGTCTTAGGATGCCTTCTGAGAGCACGCCGAGCAGGGCTGGAACGTAGGCAAGCCCTGCTACGACCACCGCACCCAGTGGCCGCCAAGCGCGCAGAAGGCAAGAGCAAGAGCCGCCGTGCCGCATGCGGTCGGAGGCCCACGGTCACGTAGATCTTGATGCTCCGCGGCGTCCACAAGCTGGGTTACGACGCCATCGCTGACAAGCTCAATCTCGAACCTGAAAGTTCCCGCCACCGACGCCGGTCGATCCTCGGCGCGCTCTGGGGATATGGAGCGGCTATGCAGTCCGCGAGCTTCTTTCCAACCCGAAGTACACCGGCTACATGGTGGGGAATCGCCGTACCACCGAAAGGGCGGCAAGAACAATCCGATGAGCGAGTGGGGCTGGTCATCCCCGCCTACGCATGAGCACTTGGCGCCCAAGGATCTCTTCCAGACGGCCGCCACGATCCGTCGCGGGAGGCAAGGCTCAAGGTCCACGCCAGGCCTCAGCAATCACCCCTAGGCCAAACGCACGTATGCCCTTCGCTCGTGCGTCATCTGCGACCTCTGCGACCGGCGCATGCACGGTAAGAACCGCCACAAGGTCTCGTACTACGCCTGCGAGCCGGACATGCACCACCACAAGGATCGCTGTAAGTGGTACGCCAACCATCCCACTATGACCAGGTGAGCGACCGCCGATGCCAGCTCCCGTTCTCGTAGATGATTTCGCGTGGCGTCGGAACTTCGAGCAACGGTGGGCCTCAGGCTAGTGACCTGGAGAGCCAGGTGCCCGATGCTCCCGCATCGGCTCTCACAGGTCCTGTGTCCATATGCCGGAAGGGTGTTCGTCCGGCCTCAACCATAGGTGCGGCTGATGGGAGGTTACTCGACGACCCGCTTGTGACACGACTATTGGCTCGTGAGTGGTTGAACCCCCGCTGGGCGGGAGTGCTGCTGGGATCAATGGCGCCGGCGCGGCCCTGCGGACCAGGATCAGTGAGATGCCGCAAAGCGTCGTGAGCAGCGGTACGCAGAGCGGGGCTGCAGCCATGCTGACGAGCTATTGCTCCCGACGTCTGTCCACGTTCGTGGGGATTGCCCCGCGGGGTGGTCGTGACCGGCGCGGTCCACGTGTCGGCCCTGTACACGTGGACTGCCTGTCTAAAGGTCAAGAGTCCATCGCCCGGACTCGCGGGTAGTCGGGCCATCCACATTCATCGAATGCTCGAGAAGCGTGAAGCTCACTCCATCTGTTAGCTCTAAGACTTTCCCGGCCCCGACTCTTGAAGAGTCTGCTGCCACTCGCCTACGAGATTCTTTATCAGCAGAGCAAGTCCCAGGGCAACGTGATCTGCGACAACGACAGCATTCACCATGCCCATGCCGTCACCGCCTACCTGGACGAACACCCCACCATGGAGGTGTTGTTCGCAGCACGCTACAGCCCGCACGACAACCCGGTGGAGCGCATCTGGGCCGCGCTGAAGGCGTTCATCGCCAACACCGCCGTCAGCTGCCCCGGCCGCCTCCGACAGATCCACGCCTTCTTCCGCGCCCGTTCACCGAGCCAGTTGCTCGCCGCAGCGGCGCCCTGGACCAGCCCTTGGCTGCCTGCCGGTTACAAGCGGAAC
>NZ_VSEY01000092.1 GCF_008086045.1 Nonomuraea sp. PA05
GAGGGCGAGGCGGAGGGCGAGGCGGAGGGCGAGGCGGAGGGCGAGGCGGAGGGCGGGGCGGAGGTGGGGAGCGTGGAGGCTCGGTGGAGGGCCGCGGCCGGGCCGTCGGGCATGGGCCTGGGCAGCGGCCTGCTCTCCGCCGCCACCGGCCGCGACATGAGCTGCCTGGCGGAGGTCCGAGCCGTTGTGACGCCCTGAGGTGCGGTGGAGGCCGGGGGGAGGGTGAGGGTGAGCAGGGCGAGTGTGGCCTCCCGGGCGCCGTCGAGGCCGAGCAGCCGGTTCACCTCGCCGTCCGGGAACCGCAGGCAGGCCCGCCCCGCCAGCCCCAGCCGCTCCCCCACGGCCAGCGCCTGGGCGATGAGCACGCCGGTCTCCTGGCAGATCAGGCGGTAGCCGAAGTCGCCGTACTTGAACATCGACCGCCAGAACACCGCGGACAGCGCCACCACCATGTCCGCCTCCCCGCCGCCCGCGGCCAGCCCGTTCAACGCCGGGACGTGGTCGCCGTCGCGAACCCGCTCCAGCACGTGATGGACCGGGTCGTAGTGGTACAGGGCGGCGGGCAGGCCGGGCCCGCCCGCGGCGACGTACGCCTCGATCGGGTAGAGCCCGCCGCCGGACGGGGCGGGCCGGCCGGTGAGGAGCATCGGAGGGCGGCCGGTGGGTGCGCCGCCGTCGTCGAGGTGGTGGGACCAGACGATCCTGGTCATCCCGAGCAGGTCCCGCAGCAGCTCACCGAGCAGCCCGAGCGCGGAGGCGGGGTCGGGCGCCCAGGGCAGGGGGACGCGTTCGGTGCCCGGGTAGCGCTTGTGGCGGGTGGGGGCGGCGGCCCAGTCGATGGACAGCGGTCCCCTGTTCCGCATGGCGTCCAGGTAATGGCTGATGGCCGTGCCAGGCGTCGCCGTGGTGGTCGTGCGCATGCGGGATCCACCTCCCTCCAGATGCGGTCCGGTCAGGGGAACGGGTGCGGGTACGGGTTCAGCTCGTCGGGACGCAGGTCACGGTCGCGGTGGCCGAGAAGACGCGGCAGGCCCGGCAGTCGTGGCAGGCCGTGGACACGCCGGTAGCGGTGCCCGAACGTCATGGACAGCGTCCCCGGCACGATCACCTTCGCGGCGTGCATGCCGCACGCCCGCGCCTCGGGCGAGGTGCTGTCCACGGCGATGACGTCCAGGCCGGAGGCGAGGTAGCGGGCGGCCAGTTCGGCCACGTCCGCGCGCAGGTCGTCGTGCCGCGGCCAGGACGCCTGGGCGGCGACCTCGGCCACGGTCAGGGCGGGCCCCTCCAGCGGCAGGAAGCCCAGCCTGCCGAACGCGTCCGGATGGGCGTAGGTGAGAGGGTGGTCCTCCAGCAGCCGGACCTGTTCGGAGTCGGCGACCAGCCGGGCCGAGGCCGCCGGGTCGTAGCGTTCGAGGTGGCCGGCCAGCATGGGGCCGAGGTCCTCCAGGGCCCGGCGCAGCGCGCGTTCCGAGTCGGGGTGGGAGGCGGATCCGCACAGGGCGCGCGGCCGGTCCGGCCGGCCGGCCGCGTCCACGGCCATCACCCAGAACACCGGCACCCGCTGCTCCAGCAGCGCGGCGAACGCGTGCACGTCGTACCCGAGCCGGTCCCGTACGCGCTGGGCGAGCATCGGGATACGCCGGTCCGCCGCCGAGCCGAGGTCTACGCGCGGGACGGGCAGGCGGGCGTACCAGGTGGCCAGGGCCGCGTCCCGTTCGGCCACCTCCAGCAGGCCGTACAGGATCGCCTCCGCCGGGTGCCCGCCCAGGGCGCAGCCGTTGGAGCATTCGTAGGCGAAGCCGGGATCGTGCGGCGGGCGGGGGCCGAAGAAGGCGTAGCTCTCCGGGACGAGCAGCGGCGCGTCGCGGCCGAACGAGTACGCCCACACCCACGTCGTGGGCCGTTCCGGGTCGAAGCGGGTGAACAGGAAGCCGGGCCGGTCGTACCAGTCGTCGGGGTACAGGCCCAGGGTGCGCGGGTCGAGGGCGTCGTCGGCGATGTCCGCGTACGCGGCGCGGACCGTGGTGCGGCGGCTGCGCGGGTGGATGCCGGCGATGCGTTCCAGGGCCTCGGCGACGGCGGTGGCGCGGGCGGAGGCGAAGTCGTCGCTGCGGCCGTAGCCGTGGTGGCTCTCGTGTTCGGTGCGGGCCGGGCTGAGGCGGGCGATCGCCATCGGGCCGCCGCCGCGCTCCTGGGCGACCAGCGCCTGCACGATGCCGGTCTCCGCGTCGACGAACCGCCGCTCCAGCTCCGCGCCCCGGCCGGTGATGCCGCCCACCCTGAACGTCTTCGGGTCCGGTTTGGGGGCGGGGCCGGGGGCGTACAGGCCGGCGTGCGGGCCGTCGTCCGGGCGGGAGCCGCAGTCGGGGCAGAGCGGGTCGGGGAGGAAGGTGTGGCGGCGGATCGCGGCGGTCGGCAGGCGGATCTTCAACAGGGCGCCTGTGGTCCGGGCTGCGGCGGGATCCTGGTGGAGGCGGTGCACCTCGTCCGCGACCAGCGCGGCCACAGTGCGGGAGACGAGCGGGGTGAGGAGGGTGGTGGGGTGGGAGTCGAGGTGGGAGGCCCACTTCGCGCGGAGTGCGGCGCGCGCCTGGGCGTCCGGGCGGTTGCCCGCGCGCCTGCGCGCCACGCAGGTGGGGCAGCCGGGGCGGGACGGGTGGACGGCCGGGCCCACCAGCGCCCAGCCTGCCTCTACGCGTACCGGCAGCCATGGCACGTTCTGCTCGGCCGCTCGGCGCGCCACCGCCGGGTATGGCCGCATGTCGTCGGCGTCGCTCACGATGACGATCGCGCCGCCCGCCGGCCGGGGGCTGGGGGTGAGGGCGGTGCGGATGGCCGCGTGGAGGCGGCCTTCGCCCAGGACGGTCACCCGGCCGGGGTCCGTGGCGGACGGGACCGGGGCGATGGTGGCCTCAGCCATCGAGCAGGACGACTCGGGTGACGAACGGCAGCAGCCGGGCCGCCTCGGGATCCCCGCCGAGCGGCACCGCCACCGGCACCTTGCCCGCCCGGCGCAGCGCCCCGGCCATGACGCGCACGGCCTCGGACGGGTCGCCGTCCGGTGGCCAGAGAGGGGTGGCACGGGCGTAGGCGGGCTGGCGGGTGGTGCGGGACTGCCAGCCGAGCAGCAGTCGTTCGAGGCCGTCGCGCAGCGCGTCGGGGATGGTGGCGGCCACTGACACGAGCGTCTCCTGGGCGGGGGTGGTCAGGGTGACGGCGGGCATGCCGAGGACGGAGGTGTGGTCGCGGATCCGGGGTGGTTCGCCGGCCAGGACGAGTTGCCGCAGGAGCGCCTCGGCGGCCGGGTCGTCCTCGGGGGTGATCGGGGTGCCTGTCCGGGCGGCATCGGGGGGCAGGTGGGTGGAGAGCAGGTGTTCGCAGTGGGAGCGAAGCCCGGCGGCCAGCGCCCCCGACCGGCTCAGGCCGGCGCCGGTGCCGAGCGGGGAACGCGGCGTGCCGGTGCCGGAAGGCGGGCGCGGCACGTCGGTGGCCGGGGTGGAGGCGGTGAGCCGGAGGACGGTGCGCGGCACGGCGCGCGGACGGCCATCGGGTAGCTCCACGCCCCACACCGTGCCCTCCTCCTCCGGGCCGAGGGCGAGCAGGCCGTACGTGGCGAGGGCGGCGAGCAGGCAGCGCAGCCGGGCCGTGCGCTGGTCGGGGCCCCACCCGAACGCCTGGGGGCGCGGCGTCCAGCCGGGCAGCACGCCGAACGGGTCGGAGACGGTCGCCTGGCAGACGGCCAGCGGGGACTGCGCCAGCGCCTGCTCGTCCAGCGTGGTGAGGACACCGGTGCGGGCGTCGACCAGGTCGGCGGTGAGAGCGAGCAGCGCGTCCGCGTCGAGGGAAGGTGCCTCGTCACCTGAGGGTGGCGCCTCGGCGCCCCCGCCGGGACGGGCGGCGGCGCGGGGGTGGGGCAGGAAGCGGTGCGGGAGCGTGTCGAGGGTGCGCAGGTCCACGCGGGTGAGCGCACGTTCCCGCCCCGTGTCGAGCCCCGTCACGCAGGAGAAGCAGCCGAGCGCCAGGATGGCCGCGACCACCGCGGGCACCGGCCCCACCAGCAGGTCCTCATCGAGATCGGCGGAGAAGCGACGGCCCGCGACGAGCCGGTGCCAGCCCGACTCCGCAGCCGTCCGCGCAGGCTGCCCCACCTGGCTGAGCCACACCTCGCCAGGGCCGGCGAACGCCTGACCCAGCACCACCCCGGCCGCCTCGCAGGCGCGGGCCGTCGCCACCAGTTCGCCGGGGTCCGCGCTCACCTGCAGCACGACGTCCGCGGCGGCGGGGGCGAACGCGGCGGGGGCGAGGGTCCTGAAGTGCTGGCCGGGGTCGCGGCGGGCGGCCTCCGCGGCGCGTCCGGCAGCGTCCGGAACCGGGCTGATCACTGTGAGGTGCCGCCACCCCGTCCCGGCACAAGCCCCCGCCAGCGCCTCCAGCAGCGGCCCCGAACCCATCACCACCAGCCGTTCGCGGCGGACGCGTGCGAAGCGCGACTCGGGCGAGTCCAGCGCGTACCCGACGAAGGCGATCTCCTCCGCGTACTCCCGCGACTCCTCCTCGCTGAGCCCGTGGGCGTGCGCCTGCCGCGCGTCCACGACGAACCGCTGTTCGGCGAGCCGCCCCACGAGCCCCTCGACCATGGCCCGCCGGTCGCCGGGCAGGTGCGCGGTGAGCTCGGCCAGCGTGTGGTGGCCGGTCAGCGCGGGCGCCAGTCGCGCGAGCCAGGCGTAGGCCTGCCGCCCGCGCACCGTGCACGCACCGTAGTCGCTGTGGACGTAGGCGCCGTCGGGGGATTCGACGAACCGTACGTCGTTCCGTAGTTGCGGTCTCATGGCCGGATCGGCTTTTGGGAGCGCTCCCATGAGTGGGATGTTACGAAGGTAAACCGTTTAAGTAAACCCCGTATCTCCCCTTTAATGTGCAGCCGTTGCCGTCTATAATCGCGAAACTCAACCGATGAGGAGATAGCGATAAATGGCGTTCGTTCCCAGGTCAGGGCCATGGTGAGTGGAGACGGATGAGCCTTCGAATGTCCCGGTCGACGTCGTCAGAGAGGCGTTGACGAGGTAATCGGGATGCACGCCGTCGTCGCTGGTGCGGCGTTCGAAGGTGACGTCCAGGACGTCCCCCGCCCGCGTCTCCACAGGCGTGTCGAAGAGCGGCAGGTACGCGGGGGTCCAGCTAGTTCTGTCGTGCAGGGAGTCGATGGGGCGGGTGCCGTCGCCGGCGTCCAGCACGATCCAGAGCAGGAGCCCGTCCACGGCGCCGTCCCGTTCGGCGGTCAGCCGCTGGTCCGTCTTCTCGTCGAGCGGCTGCGAGCCGTCGAAGCGCAGCGTCTCCACCGCCGCCGTGGACGAGAGCACGCTCGCCGGATCGGGGCTGCTGACGGTGAGCCGCACGTCGAAGGGCCGTCCGCACAGGTCGAAGACCTTCCGCAGGTACGGCAGCGCGTCGCGCGAGAAGCCGAGGCCGTCGGGGAACATGTCGCGCAGGCTGACCGCGCCCGCGATCGTCCGGCACGCCGCCGGGATCACGACCGCGTCCGGCGCCAGGAGGCGGGCGCGCGCGTCGGAGACGGCGGCGAGCATGCCCTCCGCGCTGGCGATCGACCCGATCAGCTCGGCGACGCACACCTCCGCCCGTTCGGGGAGGGTCAGGTCGAACGACGTGCCGTGCACCAGCTCGACCCTGTCGCGCTGCGGCGCCCGCGCGAGCCGTTCGGCGGCCTTGGCGTGGCTGCGCTCGATCGCCTCGACGGCGTGGACCGCCCTGGCGCCGTGGCGGGCGGCTTCGAGCGCCCAGTTGAGGTCCTGGCCGGTGCCGATGTCGAGCACCGTGCGCCCGCCCGCCACCCGGCGCAGGGCGGCGCGGAAGGCGTCGTTGCGCAGGACGTCGTGGGTCATGGAGTAGTACAGGAAGGGGTCGTAGAGCGGGTACTCGCCGACGGACGGCCACAGGTCGGGGCGGATGCCGCGCCCGGGGTCCGTGTCCACCGCGATGGAGACCTCGCGTCCGCCGCGAGCGTAGGCGACACGGTCAATGGTCATCTCGGCCTCCCTGCGCAGGGTTCGGGTGCTTCGTCCACGGCGACCAGCCTGAGCTCCGCCGTGTACCGGGCGCCCGCCGCGTCGGCGAGCCAGCAGTCGCCGAGGCCGGGCAGCATCTCGCTCAGGGTCAGGTCCGCGTCGGGGCTCTCCTCGGCGCAGCACCTGACGCACTGGGCCAGCAGGCTGACCAGGACGGTGCTGCCGAAGTCCACGAAGATCGGCTTGTCCTCCGTCTCGACCCGGTAGAACGCCCGCTCGGGCAGCCGGTGCGCCGCCTGCCAGCGGCGCGCCTCCACGAATCGGGCGGCCGGGTCCTTGCGGGACGCCCACGCGAGCCCGGCGACCGGGAACGCCCACCGCTCCCGCGAGATCACCAGCCGGTCGATGGTGACCCTGGGGCGATGCCCGCCGCCCGCGACCGGGGCGAACGCGTTGGTGGCGATGCCCGACAGGTACTCGCCCATCACCTCCAGCAGCGGGAACTCCCGCCCGTCGCGCCCCGCCCTGACGACCGCCGTGCCGTCCCGCTCATGGACGTGCAGGTCGGCGGCGGGCAGCAGGCCGCCGTCCGGGGTCAGCGCCGGATCGCCGTACATGGTCCAGAACGTGTCGAGCGGGGACGTCAGCGCCGGCGGATACGTGCGCGAGTTCGCCCAGGCGGACTCCTTCGACGGGACGGCGACGACCCGCCGCCGGCCGTGATCACGCTGCGAGGCGCGGCGCAGCCAGCCGGGGTCCGCCTGCTGCTCCACGAACGGGCGGGCGGAGAGCGTGTTGATGCCGACGTGCAGCTCGCCCAGCACCAGCAGGTAGCGCCCCTCGTTGATCGCCTGGGCGCTCTCGGCGGCGATCATCAGGTCCGGGGCGTGGTGGACGGCCGCCGCCCAGCGGGGCGCGCTCCCCGGGAACTCCGCCGCGACCCGATCGCGGATCCGCGCGGCGTCCAGGTGGTGGCGGGACGCGCCGGGCGGAAGCCGCAGCACGCGGGCCCAGCGCCGCTGGAACTCCTCGATCAGCGGGGCGGTCAGTGCGGGCAGCTCGCGGTGGGAGAAGACGATGTCCGGTGTGGCCATGCCGACCAGGTCGGCCAGGGGGATCGCCTGCTTGCCCGTTCTGCGCCTGGCCTTGGCGAGGAGTGTGCGGAAGTGCTCGTGGTAGCGGTCGCCGAGCTGGGCGGCCAGCCAGCGGGCGCTGTCGAGCAACAGGCCCAGTGGGGTGGCGAGCTCGTCGAGGAGGGGGCGTCCCATCGCGAGGCGGACGTCTCTGACGGTGTCCTCGTAGGCGAGGGATCGGCCCGCGTAGGACTGGCCCGGCCGCCGTGCCGCCTCCCGTTGCGTGATGCGTTCGAAGGTGTGGTCGAGGTCTGTGGCGGCGGCGTGCACCGCGTCGGCGTCGCCGGACGCGGCGGCCAGCCGGTCGCGGGCGTCGGTGAGCCGGCGGAGCAGGGTGCGGGCCCGGTCGCGTACGTGCGGGTCGCCGATGCGGTCCAGCTTGGCGAGCAGGGTCCGCTCGGGCCAGGCCTCCGTGGGGCCGCGCAGGCCGAGGCGGAGGATGCCACGGTCACGCAGCTTCTCGACGACGGCCTCCACGGATCCGTCGAGCGTGATCTCCCGCACCGGCCGGTCGCCGTCGCACTGGTCGAGTACGCGCCGTTCGTCCGGCGACAGCCGCAGGATCGAGCCGTCTGGCCGGCGGACGCCTTCCTCCGTGATCACGTTCTGCGGCGACGGGCGGGGGCGCAGCCACGGGAGCAGGCCGGGGTCGCGGGCTAGCGCGTCGGCCACGGCGTCGATCGCCCAGCTTTCGAAGTACACCGTCCGTCGCGCCAGCAGGCCCCGGCCGGGGACGAGGCGCAGTGCGTCGGGTCCGTCCTCCCACGTCGCCCAGCCGCAGGGGCCGAAGAAGCCGATCGAGTCGTTCTTGGTGGTGTATCGCTGCAGGTAACGGGCCACCTTCAGCTCCCGTTTGCGCCACTTGGCGGTGGGTCCAGCGGGCCCGGTGGACGCGGCGTGCGCAGCGGGCCCGGCAGGCCCGGCAGGCGCGGCGGGCCCGGCAGGCGCGGCGGGCCCGGCAGGCGCGGCGGGCCCGGCAGGCGCGGCGGGCCCGGCGGGCGCGGTGGCCAGCGGGTCCACGGCGTTTCGCAGGACCTGCGGGTTCTGCCAGGCGACGGCCTCGCGGAAGCGGGGGTCGCGGCAGTAGCGGGCCAGCGCCTGTGAGGCGCGTTCGGCGGCTGCCGGGTAGGCGCCGGTGTCGGCGGGTGGGTGCGGGTCGGTGAGGAGCAGGATGTCGGTGGCGCTGAAGCCCGCCGATCGCAGGGCGCTGAGCTTCCAGAGGCGCCAGCCGGTGCGGCCCAGGGGGATGAGGTGGCCGGGCGGCATGTCAGACCTCCTCCAGGCAGCGGGCGAGGTCGTCGCCCAGCCGTTCCACCGCTCGCGGCCAGGCCGTGGGGCGCCACTGCACCTCGTACTCGAGAGTGCGGTCGTGGAAGAACCTGATGCCGAGGTCGGCCTTGGGCCGGGGGTACGGTCTCAGCAGCTCGGCGGTGATGCGCGGGTCGCCTGCCGGGGGGCGGGCGGGGGTTCGCCGGTCGCCTGCCGGGAGGCGGGCGGGGGTTCGCCGGTCGCCTGCCGGGAGGCGGGCGGGGGTTCGCCGGTAGGAGACGAGCACGCGGTCGAGCGCCACCTTCGTGAGCTGGGTGAGGTCGAGGAAGGGGAAGGCGCGGTGCCGCAGGTCGGCGGTCCAGCGGGCGGAGTTCAGGCGCAGCAGGGCGGGCAGGTCGGCAGGCAGGTCAGCGGGCAGGTCGGCAGGCAGGTCGGCGGGCAGGTCGGCGGGCAGGTCGGCGAGGTCGGCGGGCAGGTCGGCGGGGTCGGCGGGGTCGGCGGCCAGGGGGATCTGGTTGAGGAAGCAGCCTGACGGCTCGCCGGTGGGCGGGCGGAGTGACGTGGCCGCCGCGATGACGCGCTGTCCGGGGTCGAGGGCGCGCACGCATCGGTGGACGGCGGCGGCGAGCAGGTGGAACACGCGGGCGCCCAGCTCGGCGGCGCGGGACTCCAGGCGGCTGACGGCCGGCTCGTGCAGGACGTATCGCCTGGTGACGCCGTCCTCGTTGCTGTGCGGACGGTGGGCGGGGCCGGTCATCGTGGCGACGCGTTCCCGCCAATAGGGCAGGTGGGCGGTGCGGGCGTGTTCCTCGGCGGCGCGGACGGCGGCGGTGGCGGACAGGTAGCCGTCGATCGGGCGAGGCTCGGGCTCCCGCGTCATGCAGGCGGCGAACCGGCGGGCGAGGTCGATCTGGGCGGCGCCGTCGAGGATGGCGTGGTGGACGGTGATCCCGACGAGGACCCGGTCCGGCGAGACGGGGGCCACCGCGAACCTGGCCAGCGCTCCGCCGTCCGCCTCGAACAGGCGCGCCGCCTCCGCGTCCAGCCAGGCCGCCGCCGCAGCGGACGCGGCGTCGAACACCGAGGCGGACGCCGCAGCAGACGCCGCAGCGGGCGCGGCGTCGAGCGCCGGAGCGGACGCCCCAGCAGACGCCGCAGCGGGCGCGGCGTCGAGCGGAGCGGACGCCCCAGCGGGCGCGGTGCCGGGCACCTGAGCGGACGCCTCGGCGGGCGCGGTGCCGGGCGTGTCGGGGCGGTCCCGGTCGTGGATCTCCAGTGGCTCGGGGCAGAGCCACTGCACCACCTCGCCCGTCCACTCGTCGAGGCCGAGCCGCAGGCGCAGCTCGGGAACGGCGCGGGCGAGCCGCCGGCAAGCTCGCCGGACGTCCTCCACCGCGACATCGCCGTCGATGGTGAAGACCGTGGACACGTTGAAGGCGGAGGTCCCGCCGACCTTCTGGTCGGCGTACCAGATGCCCGCCTGGCCCAGCGTGGTGGCGGCCGGCCCGCCCGGCATCAGCGCGGGCTCGCGGGTGCGCGGGAGAGCTCGTGCAGGCGGCCGGCGAGCTCGTCCGGCGTCCGGTACGTGAACACGTCCCTGAGTTTGATCTTCACGCCGAACGTTCTCGCCACCCGGGCCACCAACCGCCCGGCGAGCACCGAGTTCCCGCCGGCGTCGAAGAAATCCGTATCGGGCTCGACCATTTCATCGTTCGCCAGGACATCCATAAATGCGGCTATTACCAGACCCGTATCCGGCGGCGGGAAGCCGTGCCCGGCCCTGCCGCCGGCTGAATTCATGCCCAACGAACCCCCCTTTACCGTGAGTCACAGCCAGCCTATTCAGTCACAGAAACCGGGCATCCGACAGGCCTGTAAGTCTCGTGTCGAGGTGAAACGCTGTCAAGACTTGTACGGCTTTCTCCATTGACATACGCTGGTCGCGCTCAGCCCGCGAGATAATGGCGTAGCCAAACGCGGCGGTGGCATATTGTCGGGGGACGCGCACGCTCGGTAATGGGCCTTTCCCCGGTGTCCGGCACGAAGCTTGTCCTTTGATGCTGCAAGGGGAACTGCTTTGACGTCCGCGCCCGCATTACTCGAACAATGGTATCGGGACCACCTGTGCCCGGACGCCCTCGACGTCAGCTCCAGCGGCGTCCCGCCGATCACGATGGCGGAGCTGCGCGCGCTGACGGGGATCACCGGGGAGGCGCTCGACGCGGTGCGTCTCGAGGACTCCCACTCCCTCGGCTGGCCCCCGCTGCGGCAGGCCGTGGCCGACGCGTGGGCGGGCGGCGACGCGGCCCGCGTGCTGATCGGCCAGGGCTCCAACGAGGCCGTTTTCCTGCTGCTTCACACCCTGCTCGAACCCGGCGACGACGTCGTGGCGATGAGCCCGATCTACCACGCGTACGGCTCTGCGCTGCGGTCCGCCGGCTGCCGGGTGCGGCACTGGGCCGTGCGGCCGGAGGACGGCCCGAACCTCGATCTGGACGAGCTGGAACGGCTCGTGCTCCCCCGTACGCGCGCCGTGCTCGTCAATCTGCCGCACAATCCGAGCGGCGTCACCGTCTCCCCCGCCGGGCAGGCCCGGATCGTCGAAATAGCGGCGGCCCGGGGCGCGTATCTGGTGTGGGACAACGCTTTCGCCGAGCTGGTGCACGACGGCGAGCCGCTCACGGACGTCGCACAATTGTATGAGCGGGCGTTCTCCGTCGGCACGCTGTCGAAATGCTACGGCCTGCCCGGCCTGCGAATAGGCTGGTGCGTGGGGCCGCCGGCGGTTCTTGACCGCACGGTCGGACTGCGTGACACCACGACGCTTTTCTGTTCCACGCTCACCGAATTCCTGGCGGCGCACGCCGTCAGGAACCGGGAGAAACTATCCGGTCATTTCACGGAATTGGTCGGGAAAGGCCGGGATATTTTTCTGCACTGGGCACGGTCCAGCGAGGTGGTCGAGTCGTTCACCCCGCCGATGGGCGGGGTCACCTCGCTGGTCAGATTCCGGGGGACGACCGATGCGACGGATCTGTGCGTGCGGCTCGCCCGGGCGGGGGTGCTCCTCGTGCCCGGCCGCGCGTTCGGCGCTCCGGCGTGGGCGCGGCTCGGCTACGCCGTGCCCGGTGACGAGCTCGGTCACGGGCTGGAGCTGGTGGATCGGGCCGTCGCGAACGCGGGCCGCTGACGACCGGCCCCGGCTGCCTGACCACCAGGCCGGGCGACCGCCTCCCCGCCGTGCCGCGCCCGGCACCGCCGTACTCATCCCATCTCATCGAGGACCACGCCGTGATCACATACGAGTTGACGCCGGAGGACATCGCCCGCGTCGAGGCCGTCGTCGCCTCGCTGACGGCGCAGGAGGAGCCCCGGCTCACCACCGAGTCGCTGCTGTCGGCCGCGCTGGCGGCGCACGAGCTGCCGCCTGGCCTGCGGCGGGCGCTCACTGACTTCCGGCTGCGCGAGCCGTCCGGCGCGCTCATGGTGCGCGGCTTCCGCATCGACGACGTGACGCTCGGGCCGACGCCGCGCCACTGGCGGGACCTCGCCCCCGCCGCCGTCTCGCGGGAGGACGCCTACCTGCTGGTCGTCTCGTCCCTGCTGGGCGAGGTGTTCGGCTGGGCGACCCAGCAGGACGGGCGGCTGCTGCACAACGTGCTGCCGATCGCCGAGCACGCGGACGAGCAGCTCGGCTCGGGCAGCCGCGAGCTGCTGTGGTGGCACACCGAGGACGCCTTCCACGCCCACCGCGCCGACTACGTCTCGCTGCTGTGCCTGCGCAACCCGGACAAGGTGGCGACGACGTACGTGAACGTCTCCGAGGTGCGGGTGGCGGCGGCGGACAAGCGGCTGCTGTTCGAGGAGGCGTTCACGATCCGGCCGGACAACTCGCACCTGCCGCAGCACAACGCCTCCGCCCCGGCTGACGACAGGACCGGGCTGGCGTTCGAGGCGATGGCCGGGATGCACGAGGAGCCGCCGCCGCTCGCCGTGCTGTTCGGCGACCCGGACGACCCGTATGCCCGGCTCGACCCGTACTTCATGGAGCCGCCCGCCGACCCCCGCCACGCCGCCGCGCTGGGCCGCCTGCGCGAGGCCATCGAGGCCGCCGTCCGCGAGGTGATCCTGCGGCCGGGCGACTGCCTCATCCTCGACAACTACCGGTCGGTGCACGGGCGGGTGCCGTTCCGCGCCCGCTTCGACGGGACGGACCGCTGGCTCAAGCGGGTCTGCATCACCCGGAACCTGAGGTCGTCCCGCGCGCAGCGGAGGGGCGCCGAGAATCGGGTCGTCTATGGCTGAGCCGATGGCCGCGCACGCCGTCCGCCGCCCGGTGACGCACGCCCAGGAGCGCACGCTGATCTCGCACGGGCTGCTGCCGCACGCCTACGAGCGGTTCAACGGTTACTACGCCTGGCGTTTCACCGGGCCCGTGGACGGCCGGGCGTTGCGCGGCGCGCTGGAGTGCCTGGCCGGGCGGCACGAGGCGCTGCGCACGCGCTTCGAGTGGGGCTCGGCGGGCCCGGTCCAGGTGGTGGAGCCGGTGGTGCCGGTGGAGGTCGAGACCGTCGATCTGCGCGACCGCGATCCCGCCGTGGCGGACGCCGTCCGGCACGAGCGCGCCGAGCGGCCCTTCGACCTGTCCAGGGCGCCGCTGTTCCGGTGCACGCTCATCCTGCTGGACGGCGGGGTCAGCGTCCTCGTCCTGGTGGTGCACCACCTCGTGTGCGACGGCTGGTCGATCGAGGTGCTGTGCCGCGAGCTGTGCGAGGCCTACGAGGGCCGCGCGTCCGGCCTGCCGCCCGCAGGGATGCGGCCCGGTGAGTTCGCGGCCTGGCAGCGCGGGCTCGACCACGGCGACGGTCTCGCGTACTGGACGGAGCGGCTCGCCGGCGTGACGCCGCTCGCGCTGCCCACGCCGTACGCCCGGCCGCCCGCGCCCACCGGCAGGGGCGCCAAGACGCGGCGCCTGCTGTCCCCCGCCGTCCGGGCGGCGCTGCGGGACGTGGCCCGCGCGCATCACGCCAGCGTCTTCATGGTGGGCGCGGCGGCGCTGCACGCGGTGCTGGCCCGCTACGCCAACACGGGCGACACCACGATCGGCACGCCGGTCGCCAACCGCACCCATCCCGACACGGACGCCACGGTCGGCTTCCTCGCCAACACGATCGTGCTGCGCGCCGACACCTCAGCCGATCCCACCTTCACCGGCCTGCTG
>NZ_VSEY01000093.1 GCF_008086045.1 Nonomuraea sp. PA05
GCCAGGTTGGTCCCCACCCGTAGTGGCCGCGCGCCTCCGTGGCGTACCTCCTCGATCTGCTCGGACGCTCGGCGAAGGCTTCCCAGCGCCGATCTGGCTCGTTCGATCAGGATCTCCCCGGCGGTCGTGGGGAGCACACTTCGAGGCCCGCGCACGAACAGCGCCATGCCGATGAGGTCCTCGAGCTCATGGACACTGCGCGTGACCGCCGGCTGGGACACGTAGAGGGCCTCGGCGGCCCTCACGAAGGACCCTTCGTCGGCGATCGTCACGAGGAGGATCAAATGGCGCAACTTCAGTCGACCGCCGAACGGCTGTTGGGCCTCCACCACCATGACCACCTCTCGGGTTCTCCGTCGATGGCGTGAGCGTATACCGTGGGGCGCCGCCATACCCTGGGGGTTATACCTAGGCCTGGTTTAGCATTGGTGGTCTACGTCTCACCCCGCGCAGGATTCTCGGCATGAATCCTCCGGCTTCTCCGGCCCTCCAGCCCTCGAACTGGAGCGACGCCCTCGCGTCCGGCGCCGTCACCGTCGTCGATCTGACGGCGCGGCTCTCTTCGTCGACCCCGGTCCTCCCGCTCCCCGAGGGGATGGCCCCCATCCCGCGCTTCGAGCTGGAAGAGCTCGCCAGGTACGACGAGCGCGGCAAGACCTCCTACCAGAACGGCATTCACACCGGCGAGCACGTCGGCACCCACTTCGACGCGCCCTGCCACTGGGTGACCGGCATCGAGCACGGCGACGTCGCCCAGGTGCCGACAGAGCGCCTGGTCGGGCCCGCCGTGGTCATCGACAAGACCGCCGAGGTCGCGCAGGACCCTGACTACCTGCTCACCGTCGAGGACGTGCAGGCGTGGGAGCGCGCGCACGGAGCGCTGCCGGCAGGCTGGCTCCTCTACCGCACCGGCTGGGCCACCCGGTCCCACGACCAGGACCTGTTCCTGAACGCCGACGACCGCGGACCGCACACCCCGGGCGTGACGCCGGAATGCGCCAGGTGGCTGGCTGACGAGAGCGACATCGTCGGGTTCGGTGTCGAGACCGTCGGCACCGACGCCGGCCAGGCCTTCGGCTTCGATCCGGCCTTTCCCGTGCACACCTACCTCCTCGGCGCGGGCAAGTACGGCGTCACCCAGCTGCAGAACCTCGGCCTCCTCCCCCTGACAGGCACGTTGATCGTTGTCGCCCCGCTCCCCATCGTGGGCGGGTCGGGCAGCCCTGCTCGCGTCCTCGCGCTGGTTCCCGGCAACGCCTCGGAGGTGAACTGATGCTGGTTCGTGAAGCGATCGGCGAGCAGCTCGCCGAACTTGGAGTGCGGGCCGCCTTCGGCGTGGTCGGCAGCGGCAACTTCCACTACACCAACGCGCTCATGGAGCACGGCGCCCGGTTCGTCGCGGCCCGCCACGAAGGTGGAGCGGCCACGATGGCCGACGCCTACGCCCGGATGTCCGGCGAGGTCGCCGTCCTCTCGCTCCACCAGGGCTGCGGATACACCAACGCACTCACCGGAATCGCCGAAGCGGCCAAGAGCAGGACGCCCTTGCTCGTCCTGACCGCCGAGGCGACCGAGCCCACCTCCAACTTCTTCATCGACCAGGCCGGCATGGCCGAGGGCGCCGGAGCGCTCGCCATGCGAGTGCGCTCGCCCGAAACGGCTCTGGTGGACGTCGCCCGCGCCTACGCGGCCTGCAAGCACCAGCAGCGCACCGTGGTGCTCAACGTTCCCATCGACGTCCAGGACATGGAGCTGCCGGCCCATGCGCGCCGGCGCACGTTCGAGCCCCTCGGGCTGCCCCAGCCCGCACCCGAGGACATCGCTCGTTTCGTCGAGCTGATCCGGTCCGCCGAGCGGCCGGTTTTCGTGGCCGGGCGCGGCAGCCGGGCGGACGGCGCGAAGGAGGCGCTCCGGGAGCTGGCGGCTGCCTCGGGCGCGCTGCTCGCCACGTCCGCCGTCGCGCGGGGACTCTTCAACGACGACCCCTGGGGCATCGACGTGTCCGGCGGCTTCAGCTCTCCGCTGACCGCCGAGCTCGTCAGCGGTGCGGACCTCGTGGTCGGCTTCGGATGTGCGCTGAACATGTGGACGATGCGGCACGGGAAGCTGATCGGCGAGCACGCCAAGGTCGTCCAGGTCGACATCGACCCTGAGGCCATCGGCCGCAACCGCGACGTGGATCTGGGCCTGTGGGGCGGCGTCGCGGAAACCGCCCGCGCCACCACGGCGGCCCTGGGTGACACGGCTGGCGGTGACCGTCGCGGCTACCGCACGCCCGAAGTGGGTCAACGCATCCGATCCTCGCTGCGCTGGAACCAGGTGGACTTCACCGACCAGTCGGCCGACGGGCGGATCGATCCCCGCACCCTGTCGATGGAGCTCAACCGGCTCCTTCCCAGCGAGCGGATCGTGTCGGTGGACTCGGGCAACTTCCTGGGCTACCCGAGCATGTACCTCGACGTCCCTGACGAGTACGGCTTCTGCTTCACCCAGGCGTTCCAGTCGGTCGGGCTGGGCCTGGCCACCGGCCTCGGCGCCGCGCTTGCCCAACCTGGCCGGTTGCCCGTCGTCGGCGTCGGCGACGGCGGATTCCTGATGGGGATCACCGAGCTCGAGACCGCGGTCCGGCTCGCGGTGCCCCTTATCGTGGTGATCTACAACGACGCCATGTACGGCGCCGAGGTGCACCACTTCGGATTCGACGGCCCGCCACTGGACGCCGTGGTCTTCCCCGACAGCGACCTCGCCGCGATCGCGCGTGGCCACGGGTGCGAGGCGATCACCGTCCGGGAGGTGGCAGACCTCGCGCCGGTCAAGGACTGGATCTCGTCCGGCCCGAGCCGCCCGATGATCATCGACGCCAAGGTGCTCTCGCGCGAGGGCTCGTGGTGGCTGCAGGAGGCATTCGGCCACTGAGCCGAATGCGAGGTCTGGAGGAGACATGGAGAGCAGGCAGCCAGTGGCGCTGACCGCGACCGAGACCGAGACCGTCAGCGTGACCTCACGCACCGGCGACGGCAACACGCGCCCTCACGAGCGGGTGCTTCGCAGTGACCGAATCATCGAACGCTCCATCATCGCGGCACGCGGCGTGGCAGGGGTTCTGGGCTTCCTCGCCCTGTGGGAGGTCGTCGCCAGGTACGACTTGTTGCCCCGCGACGTGCTGCCCGCCGCGTCGACGACCTTGGCGAGCTCGGCCGAACTCCTCGGCGACCCGGCCTTCCTCGGCCAGATCGGCGCCACGCTGTGGGCGGCCTTCGTCGGCTTCGCCCTGGCCGTGGTGATCGCGGTCCCGGCGGGACTGGTGCTCGGCCTCTCCGACCGGTTGCACGCGGCCACCGCCACCGTGGTCGAGCTGCTCCGGCCACTGCCACCTGTCGGGCTGGTCCCTCTGCTGGTGCTCGTGGCCGGTCAGGGACTGGAGATGAAGGCGGTCGTGGTGGCCCTCGGGTGCGTCTGGCCGTTGCTCGTCAACACCATTCACGGCGTTCACTCCACGGACGGCACGGCGCGGGCCACCGCACGCTCGTTCGGCTGGTCACAGCGAACGGTCGCCCTCCGCGTCGTATGGCCCTCCGCCGTGCCCTCGGTGCTGACCGGTGTGAGGATCACTGTCTCCGTGGCGCTCATCCTGTGCGTCGGCGCGGAGTTCATCGGGGGGAGCCGCGACGGGCTCGGCAGCTGGCTGCTCCAGCAGAGCATGCTCCCGGGCGGAATCGACACCGTCTGCGCAGGCGTCGTCATCGCCGGAGCACTCGGGCTCCTGGTCAACGCCGCAGTCACCGCACTCGAGCGCCGCTTCGCCGGCTGGGCGCACCGGGAGGACTCGTGAACACCCCGGTCAAGGGCAACGAACGCGTCCTTCGCATCGCCGTGGGCTGGGGCGCCGCGGCCCTGCTGCTGCTCGCGTGGCAGCTCGCGGCGGCACGCTCCGCATCACTGTTCTTCCCCACACCGCTGCAGATCTTCGACGACCTGCGGGAGCGATGGTTCTCCGACGGGCTGTCCGGCGGCATCGTGACCGACGCCTTCTTCGTCGACATCACACCGAGTCTCGAACGGCTCCTCATCGGCCTCCTGATCGCGTGGTCGATCGGCATCACGCTCGGAGTGCTCCTCGGCCGGATCCCGGTCGTCGCCCACATCGTCGAGCCGATCCTGCACTTCATGCGGGCCCTGCCGGGGCCGGTGCTCCTTCCCCTGGCGCTCGTCCTGGTCGGGACCGGGACGACGATGCGGGTCTCGCTGATCGCCTTCGGTGCCGTGTGGCCGATCCTCTTCAACACCTACAGCGCCGTACGGCGAGCGCCGGAGGGCTATGTCGAGACGGCTCGTGTGGCGCGGGTGTCACGGGTGCGCGTCCTGTTCCAGGTGATCCTGCCCTCGGCCAGCTCGGGCATCTTCGCCGGCATCCGCGTCTCGACATCGCTGGGCATCATCCTGCTCATCGCCTCGGAGCTGGTCGCGGCCTCTGACGGCATCGGATTCGGTCTCACCCAGGCCCAGCGTTCCTTCCAGTTCCTCCCCATGTGGTCGTTCATCGTCGCCCTGTCTCTGCTCGGCTACCTGTCCAACCTCGTCCTGACGGGGATCGAGTCCGGTGTCCTTCGCTGGCACCGCCTTCAGATGTCAGTCCAGGACTAACCCGGCCCGAAAGGCTCCACGATGTCGCACGCACTCCTGGAGGTCGAAGACCTCCGGCACACCTATCGCACTCGCCAGGGGGACCAGACGGTTCTCGACGGCATCAACTTCGAGGTCCGGCGCGGCGAGTTCGCCTCGATCGTCGGCCCGTCCGGCTGCGGCAAGACCACGTTGCTGCGCACCCTGTCCGGTCTGCTCCGACCCACGCACGGCACGATCGCGCTGTCGGGGGAAGTCATCACCGGCGTGCCCCGAGGCCTCGCCATGGTCTTCCAGGACTACCGGGCGTCGCTGTTTCCCTGGCGGCGCGTCGGCGCCAACGTGGAGTTCCCTCTCCTGGGCCGGGTCGCGAAGGCCGAGCGGCGTTCACGAACCGCCGAGACGCTGGCCGCGGTCGGCCTGGCCGACGTAGCCGACAAGTACCCCTGGCAGCTCTCGGGCGGCATGCAGCAGCGTGTCGCCATCGCCCGGGCGCTGGCGATGCGGCCGGAGCTCCTCCTGATGGATGAGCCGTTCGCCTCCGTCGACGCGCAGACACGCTCCGATCTCGAAGATCTGCTGCTCCGCGTCCGGGAGCAGTTCGACGTGACGATCCTCTTCGTCACCCACGACGTGGACGAAAGTGTCTACCTCAGCACTCGGGTGCTGTCTCTCAGCAAGGCGCCGACCGTCATGACGGCCGACGTACCGGTGCCGCTCGCGTTCCCGCGGGACCAGATCCGCACCCGGAAGGAGCCGTCGTTCGTCGAGACGAGAAGCGAGGTGGCCCGGCTGATCCGGGAGGCGAGTCCCGGTGGCCTGTCCACCGCAGAGAGCTCTCGCTGACGGACGACGCCGGGCGCGGGTCGTCCGCACCCGGCGCCCGAGACCGTCCCTGGCATGTGCGACGAAGCAACTTCGAAGGAGAACACCCATGAACCTGCGCACCAAGCGACAATTGGGCGTGCTCGCGCTCACGCTGCTGCTGGCGAGCGCCACCAGTGCGTGCGGCGGTGACGACGCCCCCGCGTCAGCCGATGGCCCCACCAAGGTCACGCTCTCGATTCCTCCGGTCGGCGACTCACTGCCGGTGTACGACGCGATCGCTAAGGGCTACTTCGCCGCTGAGGGCCTCGAGGTCGAGCTCAGGCCCGCCGCGAACGGCGCCACCACGATCAACGCCCTGGTCTCCGGCAGCACCGACCTGGCCCTGGTGTCCTACCCTTCGCTGATCACCGCCCGGTCCGGCGGCATTCCGGTCACCATCGCCGCTCCCGCGATCGCAGGGACTGAGGAGTACGCGTCCGGTCTCTACGTCCTGGCGGACTCCGACGTCAAGAAGCCGGCCGACATGGTCGGCAAGAAGATGGCGACCCCGTCGCTGGGCTCCGTCGGCGACGTCTGGTTCCGAGGCGAGCTGCTGCAGGAGGGTCTCGACCCCAGCAGCGTCACCTACGTGGAGATCCCGCAGGCCAACATGGCCGCCGCCCTCAAGGCCGGCGACGTCGACGGCATCTTCCAGACCGAGCCGACCCTCAGCGCGACCCAGGCCAGCCTCGACATCCGGCTGGTCGGCTACCAAGAGGGGCCGCAGGGCCTGTTCGCGACGTCCGCCACGTTCCTGAAGGACCAGCCCGCCGCGGTGGCGGCCTTCCGTGCCGCGCTCGCCAAGGCGGTCGCCGACATCGAAGCGGACCCGCACGGCGTGGCAACGGCGATGATGCCCAAGTACACCAAGATGAGCGCGGAAGTCGCCGCCAAGATGCGGCTTCCCCAGTACCAGGTCGACTACGACGCCGCGGGCGTCCAGAGCGTCATCAACCTGATGGTCAAGGTCGGCCTGATCAAGGCCTCCTTCAACGCCGGCGACCTCTATCAGGACGTCAAATGAGCACTTCCCATCGGCTTCGCTGACGAACGCTCCCACAACCCCCGCCACCAGCGCGGGCCACGCCTCACGCGCGCGGCCCGCCGGAGGAGATGCATGTCTCACCCCACCCGCGACCACGTCGCGATCGTCGGCGCCGCCGAGTCGCCCTACACCCGCCACCCCGGCGCGGGCACCACGACCGCCGGAGTGCTGCGTGACGCAGTCGTCCGGGCCCTGCTCGATGCCGGCCTCGAACCGGGCGACGTGGACGGGCTCGGTGTCGCCAGCTTCACCCTCGGCCCGGACCACGCCATCGACCTCGCCTGGCGGCTGGGCCTCAACCTGCGCTGGATCATGCAGGACACCAACGGCGGCGCGAGCGCCGGCGGAATGCTGCAGCACGCCGTGCGGGCCGTCGAAGCCGGCGACGCGTCCGTCGTCGTGCTGGTCGCCGGCGACGCCATGGACAAGACCGCCCACACCAGGCTGGTCAGGGCCTACAACCAGGCGACCGTCGACCACTTGGCAGACCTTCCCATGACCGGGCCGAACGCCCTATTCGCGATGCTGACGCAACGACAGATGGCCGCATGGCAGCTCGACCGGAAGGACTACGGCGACCTCGTGGTCGCCCAGCGTGCCTGGGCGGGGCTGAACCAGGGAGCGGTGTACCGCGCGCCGATGACGCTGGAGGAGTACCTCGAAGCGCCCCTGGTCGCGTCACCTCTCGGGCGTTTCGACTGTGTCCCGCCGGTGACGGGCGCCGACGCCGTCGTGGTCGCCGGCGAGGAGCGGGCCACGGGTCGCCGCGCCCGGGTGCTGGCGGTCACCACCGCCTACAACGCCGACGACCAGGCAGGCGACGGCATCCGGACCGCGGTCGCCGCCTGCGCCCCCGCCGCCTGGGACCGCGCGGGTGTCGCGCCGGCCGACGCCGACGTGATCAGCGTGTACGACGACTACCCGGCGATGGTGCTGTCCCAGCTCGTCGACCTCGGGGTGACCAACCCCGGAGCGATCCGGGCCGTCGTCGCCGAGCAGATAGCAACCCGGCGTCTGCCAGTCAACACGTCCGGCGGCCAGCTCTCCGCCGGCCAGGCGGGAGCCGGGGGCGGCATGCACGGATTGGTCGAGGTCGTCCAGCAACTGCGCGGGCGCGCCTTCGGCCGGCAGGTCGAGGCCCGGATCGGCGTGGTCACGGGCTACGGCATGGTGCTCTACAGGCACGGGTCCTGCGGCAACGTGGCAGTGCTGGAGGCGGTCGCATGAGCCTGCACGTCCAGCGCTGCGGTGGTTGCGGCAAGCACTACTTCCCCCGGCGCCTGCTGTGTCCCGGGTGCGGCGCCGACGACTTCGTCGAGGTGAGCGTCGAGCAGGGCCGGGTCGTCGCCTCCACGCGGACCAGCGACGGTACGACGCTCCTCACCGTCGAGTGCGCGGCCGGCCTGCGGGTCGTCGCGCGGCTGATCGGAGAACCCGAGGACCTTCCCCCGCATGGGGAACTGCCGTTCACGACATCTCCTGCCACGCCGGGCCCCGCGGCCTTCGTCCCGGATCCCACGCACGCCGGCGACGACCCCCGTCGCCTGCCGCGGGACACACCGCTGCGTGAGTGCACCATCCCCGGGATGCTGCTGGCCCGGGCGGCGCTGACGCCCGACGCTCCTGCCCTCGTCTGCGGCGACGTTCACCGCACGGCGGCCGGGATGGCCGAGGCGGTGGCGCGCGCAGCGGGTGCGCTCGCCGCCCGCGGCGTCACCGCGGGCGAACGAGTCGCCTTCCTCACCGCCAACCGTGTGGAGCTCCTCGACCTCGTGCTCGGTGCCGCCTGGCTGGGTGCGGTCGCGGTCCCGATCAACACCGCCGCCCGGGGGGCTCAGCTGCACCACATCCTGGCGAACTCACAAGCCCGGCTCCTGGTCGTCGAGGCCAGCCTCGAACCTCACCTCGAAAGTCTCCCGGCTCTGCCGGACCTGCAGGCGAGGTGGGTCCTCGGTGACCGGACCGAGCCCATGCAGGCCCCGGTATCGCCGGCCTTCGTCGCCCCCGCAGACCCCGCCGCGATCCTGTACACGTCGGGCACGACCGGCGTCTCCAAGGGAGTCGTGTGCCCGCACGCGCAGTTCTGGTGGTGGGGCAACAATGTCAGCGACCAGATCGGGATCCAGCCGGACGACGTGCTGCACACCTGCCTGCCGCTGTTCCACACCAACGCCCTCAACGCCTTCAGCCAGGCCATGGTCAGCGGCGCGACCTACGTCCTGGGCGGCCGCTTCTCGGCATCCCGGTTCTGGTCGCAGATGGCCGACAGCGGCGCCACCGTGACCTACCTGCTCGGCGCCATGGTGGGCATCCTCGACAGCCAGCCGCCGTCGGCCCTGGATCGCGCCCACCGGGTACGGCTCGCGCTGTCGCCGGCGACACCGGGCCGGCTGCTGACACCGTTCCGCGAGCGCTTCGGCGTCGCGCTGCTCGACGGCTACGGATCGACCGAGACCAACGCGGTCGTGGCCACCCGGCCGGGCAAGGAACGACCGGGTTGCATCGGGACACTGCAGCCGGGCTTCCACATGCGGGTGGTCGACGCCGACGGTGCCGACGTGCCGCCCGGTACCCCGGGTGAGCTGCTGCTGCGCAGCGACCAGCCCTTCGCCTTCGCGTCCGGCTACTTCCGGATGCCTGAAGCGACCACCGCCGCCTGGCAGGACCTGTGGTTCCACACCGGCGACCGTGTGTGCGTGGAGGCAGGGGGATCCATCCGGTTCGTGGATCGCATCAAGGACGTGATCCGGCGTCGCGGCGAGAACATCTCGTCGGTGGAGGTTGAGGACGTGCTCCGCGCGCACCCCGCCGTGGCGCAGGTGGCGGTCTACGCCGTCGATTCCGAGCTCGGCGAGGAGGAGGTCATGGCGGCGGTCGTCGCTAAGCAAGCCGCACAGCTCGACTTCGAGGACCTGGTCGAGTTCTGCGGCCCGCGCCTCGCGGCGTACGCCATCCCCCGATTCCTCATCCGGCTCGACGCCCTCCCGCTGACCGAGAACGGCAAGGTCCGGAAGCCGGAGCTCCGCAGCCGCGGAACCGACGGTGCATGGGACCGCCAGCCACCTCGTCCCCGGCCGACGGCTCCTGACTCGGCCCCGACACAACGGACATCCCATGCGTGAGTACAAGAACTTCCTCGACGGTCGATTCATCGACGGCTCGGAGGCGTTCGCCGACATCGACCCGGCGACCGGCCAACAGGTCGCCTGGGTGCACGAGGCGGACGCCGCCCTCGTCGACCAGGCGGTCCGGGCAGCGCGCGCGGCACTGGACGGCCCCTGGGGCCGGACGACGGTCCAGCAGCGCTGCACCCTGCTCCGCCGGGTCGCGGACGAGATCGACCGGCGCGCCGACGACCTCCTGGCCGCCGAGGTCGCCGACACCGGCAAGCCCGAAGCAGGCGCTCGCGCGCTCGACATCGCCCGCTCGGCCGCCAACTTCCGGGCCTTCGCTGATGTCATGGGAGCCGAAGGAGCGGAGTCCTACCTCCAGGACCTGGACGACGGCCGGCAAGCGCTGAACTACGCCGTCCGCAAGCCGCTGGGCGTCGTGGCGGCGATTGTGCCGTGGAACCTCCCGCTCCTCCTCCTGACCTGGAAGCTGGCGCCGGCGCTGGCGTGCGGCAACACCATCGTCGTCAAGCCGTCCGAGGAGACACCGGGCTCGGCGACGCTGCTCGCCGAGGTGCTCGCCGCGGCGGGCGTGCCGAACGGCGTCTACAACGTCGTCCACGGTTTCGGCACCGGTTCGGCAGGCGAGCACCTCACCAGCCACCCGGGCATCGACGGCGTGACCTTCACCGGGTCGACGGCGACCGGCGCCAGCATCGCGAAGACCGTCGCACCCCGCATCCGCCCGGTGTCCTTTGAGCTCGGGGGGAAGAACGCAGCCCTCGTCTTCGCCGACGCCGACCTCGATGCCACAGTCGCCGGGCTGACCCGCTCCGTGTTCGCCAACACTGGGCAGGTGTGCCTGTGCACGGAGCGCGTCTACATCGAACGCCCGGTCTTCGACGAGGTGACGGAGCGGCTCGTCGCCGCGGCCGAGGCCCTGCGTCTGGGAGCGCCTTCGGATCCGACGACGACGACCGGCCCGGTGATCTCACGGGCTCACCAGAAAAAGATCCTCGACTACGTGGCCCTCGCCGAGCAGGCGGGTGCCAAGACCCTGACGGGAGGACGGGCAGCCGCCCCGGGCGGTGCTCTCAACGAAGGCTTCTGGGTCGAGCCGACCCTCTGGACGGGACTGAACGACGACGACCGGGTCGTCCGGGAGGAGATCTTCGGTCCCGTCGCAGCGCTCATGCCCTTCGACACCGAGCAGGAGGCAGTCAGGCGGGCGAACGACACCGACTACGGGCTCGCGGCCGCGGTATGGACGTCCGACCTCCGTCGTGCTCACCGGGTCGCAGCCCAGATGCGGACCGGAATCTCGTGGGCCAATGCCTGGTTCCTGCGCGAGCTGCGATCGCCTTTCGGCGGCATGGGACTGTCGGGCATCGGCCGCGAGGGTGGCCGTCACTCGCTCGACTTCTACACCGAGACGACGAATGTGTGCGTGGCACTGTGAGCGTGGCCTCCTTCCCGCAGCACATGCGAGCCGTCGTTGCCAGCCGGCCGGGCGGGCCAGATGTCCTGACGACAACGCAGCGCGCCGTTCCACGACCTGCGCAAGGTGAAGCGCTGGTGCGCGTCGTCGCGGCAGGCGTGAACCGGGCCGACCTCATGCAACGAGCCGGCAACTACCCCGGCGCGGCAGCGGTCGCCGACCTCGGCCTCGAGGTCTCCGGGGTCGTGGTCTCGGTCGGTGACGGTGCTGGGGACGACCTGCTCGGCCGTGGGGTGTGTGCGCTCCTCCCCGGAGGCGGGTACGCCGAGTACGTCGCCGTGCGGGCCGCCCACCTGGCGCCGGTCCCCGCCGGTGTCTCCATCGTCGACGCCGGCGGGCTGATGGAGGCCACCGCCACCGTGTGGTCGAACCTCTATATGCCCGGCAAACTCGAACCGGGGTCCTGGCTGCTCGTGCACGGCGGCGCCAGCGGTATCGGTGCGACGGCCGTGCAGATCGCCGCCGCCCATGGCGTACGGGTGGCGACCACGGTCGGCTCGCCCGACAAGGCCGGGTTCGTCGAGGGGCTGGGTGCCGAGCTGGTGATCGATCACCGTCGGCAGGACTTCGCCGACGAGTTGCGCGATCGCGGCATCCGTCCCGCGGTGGTGCTCGACATCGTCGGCGCGGACTACCTGCAACGAAACCTGCAGGTGCTGGGCCGCGGCGGCCGCCTCGTCGTGATCGGCCATCAGAGCGGCGCAAAAGCCCCGATCGACCTCGAACCGCTGCTCAGGAACAACCTGACGCTCACCGGAAGCGGTCTGCGGATGCGGCCCGATCACGAGAAGGACCAGATCATCGCCGACCTCGTGCAGCACGTGTGGCCGCTGTACGAGAGCGGCGCGATCGTCCCGACCACCCACGCCGTCCTCCCGCTCGAGAGGGCCGCCGACGCTCACCGCCTCCTCGAGCAATCCCATCACCGTGGCAAGGTCCTGCTCCTCGCTGACCCTGACCTGCCCCCGCCACCCGGAAGCCGACGATGAGCAACCCTCCCTCCCGGATCCTGTACCAGAGCTTCACCGACCCGACCGTCCACCAGCCATACCTCTCCAGGCTGCAGGCCTACCTCACCGAGATCGCCGCGCCCGGGGTCACCTACGAGGTGCGCGGGATCAGCCCGGCCGACACCCAGCTGGGCAGGCTCAGCGAGTTGCGCTGTGGCGTTCAGTCGGTCGCCGGCATCGTCGCGGCGGCCGAGGAGGGCTTCGATGCCGTCCTGGTCGGCCACTTCCAGGACGCGTGTCTCTACGAGGCGCGGACGGCCGTCGACATCCCGGTCATCGGGCACGGCGAAGCCAGCATGCTCCAGGCCTGCATGCTGGGTGGCCGCATCGGCCTCGTCACCCTCGACCCCGTGTACCTCTCGTGGCACAGCGAGCAGATAGCACGCTACGGACTGTCGTCCCGGGTCGTCGACGTCCGGCCGCTGCGGATCACACCTGACCAGGCGGTCGCAGCCTACGACGACGACGCGGCGTACCAGTCGATCAAGGACACGTTCGTCTCGCTGGCCATCACCATGGTCCAGGAGAGCGGTGTCGATGTCGTGATGTCGGCGGGGGGCCTGTTCGCCCTGCTCAGCGCCCGCGACCACGTCGAGGTGCCGGGCGCGCTGGTGGCGAACCCGACCCTGCTCGCGGTCCGGCAGGCGGAGGCGTCCGTCGCGATCACGCGAGCGATGGGAACTCCGGTCTCTCGCGGGGGGACCTTCGCCAGGGCGACGCCACAAGCCGTGAAAGAACTACTCACTCTCGTCAAGGGGAACTAAGGATGACCACCTTCAGCTACACCGCCCACGCCTTCGCCACCGGTGACGGACGCTCCGGAAGCGTCCGCTCGGACGACGGCCTGATCGAGCTCGACCTAGGACTCCCCGAAGGCCTGGGCGGAGCCGGCGGGCACGTCAGCAACCCCGAGCAGCTCTTCGCCGCCGGGTACTCAGCCTGCTTCTTGTCGGCCCTGAACTCAGTCGCCCGCGCTCAACGCGTCAAGCTGCGCGACGCCCGAGTAGAGGCGCGGGTGACGATCGCCGGCGGGAGCGCTGGCTTCGACCTGTCCGTCGAGCTCGTCGTCACTGCTCCGGACGTGCCGCCGGAGACCGGGGAGGCGCTGCTGGAGGCCGCCCACCGCAAGTGTCCCTACTCCAAGGCCGTCACGGGAAACATCCCCGTGAAGCTCATCCTGTCCTCAGCAAGCTGAGTCGCGCACGACGCGCGTTACTGGGGCGATGGTCGGCGCGGCGGCCTCCACGCCCGCGCGTGCCTGGGGCCGGTTGCACAGCCGCACGCCGTACCCGCCGAGCACGTTCACCAGACGGTCCAGTGTGATCACGGTCAGCTCCCGGCCGGCGAACCGGTCGGCGGACCGGGCTGCGATGTCGCGTCGAGCCGTTGTGCCTGCTGCTGCAGATGGGTAAGCATGGCCTTGCCCGCGGGGGTGG
>NZ_VSEY01000094.1 GCF_008086045.1 Nonomuraea sp. PA05
GCTCTACGAGGAGTCGCGGCGGCGCGAGACGTGGCTGCAGGCCTCCGCCGACGTCACCACGAACCTGCTGTCGGGCGCCGACCCCCGCCAGGTGCTGTCGGTGGTGGCCGCCCGCGCCCGCCAGCTCAGCGACGCGGACCTGGCGCAGGTGCTGCTGCCGGAGGGCGCGGCGCTGCGGGTGGCGGCGGCCGATGGCGAGGGCGCGGAGGAGCTGCTCGGCTCGTCCTGCGAGCTGGACGGCACCCCGGCCGGCCAGGTCTTCACCGGCGGCAAGCCGATGACCGGGCCGATGACCGGGCCGATGACCGAGCAGATGAAAGGGCCGGTGAAAGGGCCGGTGAAAGGGCCGGTGGAAGGGCCGGTGGAAGGGCCGGTGGCCGGGTCGGAGGGCAGGCCGGTGCTGCTCGTCCCGCTCGGGGCCGCGCCGGGCGTGCGGGGCGTGCTGGTGCTGGCCAAGCGGAGCGGCCGGCTGCCGTTCAGCATGGCCGACCGGCAGGTGCTGGAGGCGTTCGCCGGGCAGGCGGCGCTGGCGCTGGAGCTGGCGGAGGCGCGGCGCGACGCCGAACGCCTCGGCCTCCTGGAGGACCGCGACCGCATCGCCAAGGACCTGCACGACGTCGTCATCCAGCGGCTGTTCGCGACCGCGATGACGCTGATGAGCACGGTGCGGCTGGTCGACCACCCGGAGGCCGCCAAGCGGCTGCAGCACGCGATCGACGAGCTGGACGGAACGATCCGGCAGATCCGGTCGTCGATCTTCGCGCTGCAGGGGCCGGTGGGCGAGGCCGCGCCGGGGCTGCGGGGCCGGATCGTGGAGCTGGTCGAGGGCGCGGGCGGCCACCTCGGGTTCATGCCGGGCCTGCACATGGAGGGACAGCTCGACACCGTGGTGCCGGAGCCGGTCGCCGAGCACCTGCTGGCCGTGCTGCGCGAGGCGCTGTCCAACGTGGTGCGGCACTCCCACGCCCGGCGGGCGGAGGTGTCGGTCGAGGTGGGCCGCGACCGGCTCGCGCTGGTGGTGACCGACGACGGCGCCGGCGTCGGGAAGGCCGGGCGGCGCAGCGGCCTGCGCAACATCGAGGAACGCGCCCAGCGGCTCGGCGGCACCGCCTGCCTGGAGGTGCCCGGCGGCGGCGGCACCCGCCTGCGCTGGGAAGTCCCCCTCGGGCCCACCGGCCCTGCCTCGCGGGACCTTCGGCCCTGAACCGGGGCGCCCGCGCCGTGATGCGCTGGGCGAACCGTGAGGTGAAGGGACGAAGCCATGACCGATCAATCGGTGAAGCCCGCGATCGACGCCGCCCTGGAAGCCGCCCGCTGGGCGCCTTCCGTGCACAACACCCAGCCCTGGACGTTCTCGGTGTCGGAGGAGGAGATCGGCCTGCGCGCCGACACCGACAGGAAGCTCCGGGTCGGCGACGCGTCCGGGCGCGAGCAGCTGATCAGTTGCGGCGCGGCGCTGTTCACGATGCGTACGGCGCTGCGCTGCCACGGCTTCGAACCCGTGGTCCGCGTCCTGCCCGACCCCGACCGCCCGTCGCTGCTGGCCACCGTCAGGCCGGGCGTGCCGACGAAGCCCGACGAGGAGACCAGGCTGCTCGGCGAGCACATCGAGCTGCGGCGCACCCACCGCGCCGGCTTCACCGGCCTGCCCGTGCGGGACCGGCTCCTCGACCGGCTGGTCGCGGCGGCGGCGGACGAGGGCGCCAGGCTCACCCCCGTGCTCGCGCCCGGCGCGGTGGACGTGCTCGCCGGGCTCACCCAGGCGGCCCAGGCCGCGCAGGCGGGGGACCGGCGCTGGAGCCTGGAGGTGATCCGCTGGGCGCGGCCGCCGGGCAGCAGCCGGAGGGACGGCGTGCCCGCCGACGCCTACCCGCGCACCCCCGCGCGCACCGAGCCGCGCTTCCCGCAACGCGACTACTCCTGGCGCCACGACTGGGGCGGCGAGGACGGCGGCGGCACGTCGATCGGCGTGCCGGCCCTGCTCACCACCCAAGACGACAGCCGCGAGGAGTGGATCGCCTGCGGGCAGGCGCTGCAGCACGTGCTGCTGCGCGCCGCCGCGCACGGCGTCAGCGCCGCCTTCCACACGCAGGCGCTGGAGATGGACCTGCTGCGCGAGTTCCTGCGCCACGAGCTCTGCTCGGGCGAGCACCCGCAGATGATCATGCGGCTGGGCGTCACCTACGACGGCAAGGGCGCGGTCCGCCGCCTGCTGGCCGATCTCGTGGAGTGACCCTTGCCGGGGCGCGAGATCGCGGAGACACTGCAGGCGACCATCGGTGCTCGAGACGCCCCTGGGAGGCGCCGTGAAGTGGCGTGCCGTGATCGCCGCACTCCTGATGACGCTCACCCTCGGAGCCGCCTCGGCCGCCCCCGGGCGTGAGGCGTACGAGATCTGGCTGGTCGATCAGTCCGACAGCGACGGCCTCGCCCACGGCGGCTACATCCACGTCTACGACGGCGGCGACGTCACCAGCCGGCTGTCCGCCGCCCGCCCGACCGCCGTGATCGACCTGGCGGGCGCCACGTCCGCCCTGTGCCTGTCCGCCACCGGCAGGAACCCGGTCAGGCCGCACATGATCGTGTTCAACCAGGCCGAGACGCACGCGGCGCTCGCCTTCGTCGCCAGCGGCCACGTCGTCATCTTCGACGCCGCCACCCACCGCCCCCTCACCTGCGTCGAGACCGAGACCGGAGCCGGCGGCGCCCGCCAGGCGCACGCCCTGTGGCCCACCGGCGACGACCGCTACCTCGTCATCGCCAACCAGAACGGCAAGAAGCTGGAGCGCATCCGCACCGACTACGCCACCGGCACGTTCACCCAGGAGCCCGCCGCGACCCTCGACCTGGCCGGCTGCACCACCCCGTCCGGCGCGCCCTGCCAGGCCCCCGCCGTGCGCCCCGACAACGCGCCCATCTGCCCGTTCATCGCCTCCGACAACGGCCCCGTCTTCGTCAGCCTGCGCGGCGGCGGCATGTTCGTCGTCGACTGGCGCGCCACCCCGATGGCGATCACCGGCGAGTACGACGCCACGCACGTGCCCGCCAACGGCTGCGGCTTCATCGAGGCCAAGGGCTTCGTCTACGGCGACGGCGGCGGCGGCACCCCGGCCAACCTCGACCAGTTCAGCGTCTTCCGGATGCCGCGCGGCGGCTACTCGGCCGCCAACCCGCCGAACACGCCCGCCGTGGAGCGGCTCTTCGACGACGACACCCCGGAACGCGACGCCCACGGCACCGCCGTCAGTGCCCGCGAGCGTTACGTCTGGGTCGGCGACCGCGACGCCAACGTGGTGGAGGTCTTCGACGGCCGCACCGGCGCCCGCGTCGGCACCGTGCCGCTCACCTCGCCGTACAGCGCCGACCCGACCGTCGACCTGTTCGCGTCGTCACCCGGCCACGGGTGGGCGTTCGCCTCCACGCGCGGGCCCAACCCGCTGTCCGGCGACCCGCACTCCTCCCACGGCCACGACCCCGGCATGCTCATCGTGCGGATGACCGACGACGGCCGCTCCGGGCAGGTGCGCGGCCTGATCCCGATCACGAACGTGGACGCGGGCGGCGTCCAGCGCGCCGACGCCCACGGCATCCGGGTGCGGCGCGTGCCCTGACGACCTCGCCTCCCGGCATCCGCGTGCGGCGCGTGCCCTGACGACCTCGCCTCCCGGCATCCGCGTGCGGCGCGTCCTCTGGCGGCGTCAGCCCTCGGCCTCGCGTTCCCCGAGCCCGGTCAGCTTCATCGCGACCTCCTCGGAGTAGACCGTGGTCCGCTTGACCCGGGAGCCGTCCGGGCGGGTCTCGACCTCGATGACCAGGACGACGCCCTCGATCTCCGTACGCTGCCTGGAGCCGGACAGCCAGGCCCGCCAGCCGCCCACCTGGGTGACGACCGTCCGGCCGCTCCCGGCCTGGCGGCCCTCCACGGCGGCGGCGACCGTACCGGACAGCAGGGTGAGAGCCAGCACGGACGCCCACGCCCAGGCGTTGTCGCCGAGGTCGGTGGCCACGTTGATGACCACGCCCAGCGCCGCGGCGACGGCCGCGGTCAGCAGCGCCCGCGGATGGCGGCGGCCGATCACCGGTAGCCTCCGCGCACGCTCGACGCCCCCCGGCTGGCCCGCAGCTCCAGCGGATGCCCGCCGCCCAGCGTGGCGCGGGCCAGGCCGGCCACCTCGTCGAACAGCGCCAGCGCCGCCTCCTCGTCGCCGTCGCGCAGGAGCAGGTAGCCGAGGTTCGTCGAGGTGCGCAGCGTGTCGGGATGGGAGGGCCCCAGCTCACGCCGCTGCCTGCGGAGCACCTGGCGCGTCGCCTCGGCGGCCCGGCCCGGCTCGGCCAGCGCCGCCACGTTCGCTCCGACCGCCAGGACGTCGCGATGACGGCGTCCGAGAACCCGTTCCATCCGGGGCAGGAGGTCGCGCAGCAGCCGCAGCGCGCTGTCGCTGTCGCCCGCGTCGTGCAGCGCGACGGCGTGGTTGGCGCCGGCCCGCAGGGTCTGCGGATGCTCGGCGCCGAGGGCGTGCCGCGTGCTGTCGGCGACCGTCCGCAGCTCGGCGGCCGCCTGCTCGGTGCGGCCCAGGTCACGCAGGACGGCGGCCAGGTCGGCGCGGGCGGTGAGCACCTCCGGGTGCGTGGCGCCGAGCTCGCCGGTCAGCTCAGGCAGGACCTCCTCGAGGAGGTGGCGCGCCGCGGCCAGGTTCCCCGCCTCCCGGTGGGCCACCGCGAGGTTGGCCCGCGCGACCAGCCGCCGCCTGCCCATGGCGTGGTCGATCGCGAGCTGGAACGCCGCCAGCGCCGCGTCCGGCCGTCCGCGGCGCAGCAGCCCGCGCCCGCGCCTGGCCGCCCAGCGCGCGACGGACGCTGGCCGTCCCAGCCACCACCGGCCCAGCAGCGCCGCGGACGCCGTCACGAGCGCGACGACCAGCACCGTGGTGGAGATCGGGCCGAACCACCGCAGAGCCGAGGCGGCGGCGATCGCCAGGGAGACGACGATGATGTCGGTCACCAGCGCGGGCACGAGGCGGTGCGGGCGGGTGGCGGCAGGCGATGGGATGCGGGGCGGCGCCCAGGCCATGGAGCTCGGCTGCTGGTAGCCCTGCGCCGGCGGGTAGGCGGGTTGGTAACCCGGATACTGCTGGCCATAGCCCTGCGGGTCGGCGGGTTGGTAACCCGGATACTGCTGGCCATGGCCCTGCGCCGGAGGGTCGAAGGGTCGCGGAACCGGGCCCGCGCTTCCCCGCTGATCCGGCCACTGCGCAGGGGCGGCGCGTAGCAGCTCCCGCACGAGCTGCTCGGCCGTCGGCCGTTCGGCCGGGCTCTTGGCGAGCGCCCGCCGCACCAGCCCGAGCAGCCCCTCCGGCACGCCGTCCAGATCGGGCTCGTCATGGAGCAGCCGGTAGAGAACGGACGCCGGCGACCCGCTCCCGAAGGCCGGCCGCCCCGTCGCCGCGAAGACCACGAGCGACCCCCAGGCGAACACGTCGGCCGCCGGCCCCACGCGCTCGTCACTCACCTGTTCCGGAGCCAGGAAGGACGGCTGCAGGAGGCCGCGGGAGGTCAGCCCGACGCTGGTCAAGCTCGTTTCGGACGCCGTCACCCCGAAGTCCGTCACGACGGGCCCGCCCGGAGAGAGCACGACCGCGCCCGGGCCCAGGGCACGGTGCACGACCCCCGCGTCATGGATGGTGCGCAGCCCCGCCGCGACCCCCGCCGCGAGCACCCACAGCTCCTCGAAGGCGAGCGGCCCGTCGCGCGCGACCGTCTCGTCCAGCGTGAGGCCCTCGACATGGGGACTCACGACATAGACCAGATCGCTGTCCGCCTCCAACTGGATCACCGGGGCGATGCCGTCCCCGGGCGGGATCGACGGCTCGCGGGCGATCCTCACGACCTCCTGCCCCGGCCGCGCCGGAACCGCACGGACGGACACCCTCCGGCCGTCCGCCGTCACACCCAGGTAGACCGGGCCGGACCCGGTCGCTCTCAGCCGCCCGAGCAGCGTGATGCCGCCCACGCTGCGCGGATCTCCGGGCTGTAATGGTGCCGGGTCGGGGGGCATGGCAGGCCTCGCAGGTCGTCCGTGGCACCAGGATGTCACGGACGACCCGGGTTCAGCGGGCGTACCGCAAGGCGAAGGAGTCCAGCTCGAACCGGCGGCCCTCGAAGACCAGGTGCACGGGGCCGGCCGCGGAGCCGGTCAGCGTCGTGGTGACGTCGCGGTATCTGTCCCGTCCGCCGCCGCCCGGCACCGTGGCCGTGCCCAGCAGCGGCCCGGCCGGCGTGCCCGCCCGCACCTGGATCGCCCCGCCACCTCTGGCGGAGACGCGCGCCGAGAAGCTCGTCGCGCCCTCCACGGAGACCCGCCCGTAGCCCGCCCAGTCGCCGTCGTCGATCCGGCCGAGCACCTTGCCGCCGCTCGCGGAGGCCCGCCGCACCACCCGCACTCCGTCGCCCGCCGTGCACGCCTCGCCCTCCACGGTGACGCCCAGCCGCTTGACGCGGATGTCGCGGAAGGAGACCTGGTCGGCGTCCCCGTGGTTCTGGATGCCGACGTGCCCCTGGCGCAGCGAACGGCGCGGGTCGGCGTTGGTGAAGTCGTTGATCAGCACGCCGTTCAGGTAGACGCGCAGCCGCTCACCCTCCACCAGCAGCTCGTAGGTGTTCCACGAGCCGGGCGGGTTCAGCGCCGCGTCCCTGGCGGCCAGGTCGGCGGCCTTGAACCCGTAGATCGAGCCGGTCGTGCGGTCGGGGGCGTCGGTGGCGTCGATCTGCACCTCGTACCCGTTGTTCACCGCCGACCACGGATCGTCCGACGCCGGGAAGCCCACGAACACGCCCGAGTTGCTGTCGCCGGTCACCCGCCAGTCCAGCTTCAGCGAGTACGAGCCGAACTCCTCCGCCGAGTACCACAACAGGCCGAGCCCGCCCTGCGAGGTCAGGGTGGCGTCCGCGTTGGCGAACCCGCCGGGGCCCGCCTGTGACCAGCCGCTGGTGTCGCCGTCGTAGAGCGAGCTGTAGCCGTTCTCCGGACGGCAGTCGGCCTTGACCGTCCCGGCCGCGTACCGGATGCCGCCCAGCAGCACCTCGCGGAAGGCGGGGTCGGCGTAGGACTCGATGGTGTGACCGAGCCCGGTGTAGAAGGCGCGGCCCCGCTCTTGCGGGTGGCACCACGTGATGGGGTGGTCGCCGCCCATGTCGCCGCCGCTGTAGCTGGCCTCGTCCAAAGATTGCAGGACATGTACGGACGGGCGGGGATTGGTCCGGTAGTTGTACCACTCGTCGGTGCGCGTCCACGTGGGGCCGAGGTGCGCGGTCGCCGGATGCGCCCGGTCCTCCGTCCGGACGGTGGCCTGCTGGATGGCCGGATGGTTCCTGAAGTACGCGCCCGCCAGCCTCCCGTAGTACGGCCAGTCGTACTCGGTGTCGGCCGCCGAATGCACGCCCACGTAGCCGCCGCCACCGTCCACGTACTGCTGGAAGGCCGTCTGCTGGGCGTCGTCGAGCACGTCGCCGGTGGTGTTCAGGAAGACCACGGCCTCGTAGCCGGACAGGTCCGCGAAGGCGTTCGCGTCCTCGGTGGCCGTGACGGTGAAGCCGTGGGCCGTTCCGAGGTCGCGGATCGCCTGGATGCCGGCGGGGATCGCGTCGTGGCGGAAACCGGCGGTCTTGGAGAAGACCAGCACGTCGTACGCCGGCTCCGCCGGGGTCGCGGTCAGGGTGGCCGCGACCAGCGTCAGGGTCAGGAGTCTGTGCAACATCGCCGCCTACCCGCTGATCGGTGGGACTCGCCCTCGACCGTCGCCGCTGCGGCGGAGAACGTCAAGCCCGGTTTCCGGCGAGAACGGTCAATGCCGTACGCCATCAATATAGAGAAAATGTAGGCCATGCCGTTGCGGCGCCGGGCCGTCCCCTTGTGCGCGGGTCTCCGGGAAAACAGTGTGATTTGCGTCACACTCGAAGAATTCGCGCCGTCGATCGGGATGCCATGAGCAGCACCTTTTTCCCGGCCCGGCCCGGTTGATCATCGCAGCCGAAATGTCAAGATCTAGTAGCGGGATCGCGGGTCGGATAAAACTGCGCCTGTTATTTACTGCGGGCTTATGGCGTGCGCCAGGGCCATTCAAGGCTTCCTTCTTTGCGAAATGCGAGGCGTGGCGATGCTGCGTGCACGGGGTCGGGAGAGCGTGCTCGGTCGAAGTGGCTTAGGGCTGGGCAGGAGCGGTCCATCACGCTGGGCGGCCCGCCTCGCCGCCGCCACGGTGATCGCGCTCCTGCCCAGCTTCCTGACGGTGGAGGCCATGGCGGTCACCGCCGATCCCGTGCCGGCACGGCTGGATGTTCCGGCTTCACCGGCGGCTGGTTCCTCGACGGCGGCTCCGGTCCAGAGATCGGGATCGGCCGACGGGCTTCCCCATCTCGTGGACCCGGCGGCAACGCAGCCCGACGGCGTCGGAAAAATATCCGACAGCAAGCGTCCGAAAAAGGCGCTGCCGCTGGAGAAAAAGCCGAGCCTGAGTGACAAGCCGGCGACCAATGGATTGAACTCCCCGCCTCCGCTGTCCTGGGAAGAAGCCGAACGGGCCGATACGTCGCCGAGTTCTCCGGCGCAGGCGCGAGCCACGGGATTGAGCAAAGTCTCCACGCGGAGCGACAACGCGTCACTTTCGGACGGCACAAGTGCTGTGGTCACGCAGGCGGCCGCGTCTTTACCGGTGGTGTCGGGGCTTGCGGCGTCTCCCGGGCAGGCGGTGTCCGGGTTATGGACGTTGTCGTCTACGCAGCCGACGTTCTCCGCTTACGGGACGGATCCGCAGTCGCGGCCGTTGCGGTTGGAGGCTCAGGTCGAGCATGACCCGTCGGCGGCCAGTCAGGGCTCGGGGCTGATCTGGTCCGGTACGGGTGCGGTTTATGGTGGCGCGTGCTCGTCGTCGATCCCCTGTTGGGTGCAGTCGCCGGTGGTGACGGCTGGGAAGCTGAAGGACGGATGGCTGATCCGCTGGCGGGTCCGGGCCTCCACCTCCGGCGGCGTGACCGGTGCGTGGTCGCAGTGGCAGGCCGCTCGGGTGGACACGTCCAAGCCGGTGGTGTCCGGAGTGGCGGCGTCTCCC
>NZ_VSEY01000095.1:2500-5171 GCF_008086045.1 Nonomuraea sp. PA05
GCTTACAGGAGCTTGTCTTCTGTGTGATGTGACTGCGTGCCTTTTGAAGAATGAGCCTGCGAGTTATGGTGTGTGGCGAGGTTAACCCGTGTGGGGGAGCCGTAGCGAAAGCGAGTCTGAAGAGGGCGTTTGAGTCGCATGCTGTAGACCCGAAGCGGGGTGATCTACGCATGGGCAGGTTGAAGCTCAGGTAAGACTGGGTGGAGGACCGAACCCACCAGGGTTGAAAACCTGGGGGATGACCTGTGTGTAGGGGTGAAAGGCCAATCAAACTCCGTGATAGCTGGTTCTCCCCGAAATGCATTTAGGTGCAGCGTTACGCGTTTCTTGCCGGAGGTAGAGCACTGGATGGCCGATGGGCCCGACAAGGTTACTGACGTCAGCCAAACTCCGAATGCCGGTAAGTGAGAGCGTGGCAGTGAGACTGCGGGCGATAAGGTTCGTAGTCGAGAGGGAAACAGCCCAGATCACCGACTAAGGCCCCTAAGCGTGTGCTAAGTGGGAAAGGATGTGGAGTCGCAGAGACAACCAGGAGGTTGGCTTAGAAGCAGCCACCCTTGAAAGAGTGCGTAATAGCTCACTGGTCAAGTGATTCTGCGCCGACAATGTAGCGGGGCTCAAGTACACCGCCGAAGTCGTGGCATTGACCCCCACGTGGGGTTGATGGGTAGGGGAGCGTCGTGCAGCCGGCGAAGCAGCAGAGTGATCTAGTTGTGGAGGCTGTGCGAGTGAGAATGCAGGCATGAGTAGCGAATCGAGGGTGAGAAACCCTCGCGCCGGATGACCAAGGGTTCCTGGGCCAGGCTAATCCGCCCAGGGTAAGTCGGGACCTAAGGCGAGGCCGACAGGCGTAGTCGATGGACAACGGGTTGATATTCCCGTACCCGCTTCAATGCGCCCATACTGAACCCCTTGATACTAAGAGTCCTTAACTCGCCTAAAGCCTTCGGGCTTGGGGTCAGAGTGAACGCTCGGCCTGATTGGGTAGTAGGTAAGCGATGGGGTGACGCAGGAAGGTAGTCCAGCCCAGGCGATGGTTGTCCTGGGGTAAGCATGTAGGGAGTGCGGTAGGCAAATCCGCCGCGCAATATCCTGAGATGTGATGCCGAGCCGATTGTGGTGAAGTGGATGATCCTATGCTGCCGAGAAAAGCCTCTAGTGAGTGTTGTGGCGGCCCGTACCCTAAACCGACTCAGGTGGTCAGGTAGAGAATACTAAGGCGATCGGGTGAACTGTGGTTAAGGAACTCGGCAAATTGCCCCCGTAACTTCGGGAGAAGGGGGACCTCTGCTGGTGATGGGCTTTGCGCCTGGAGCTGGTGGGGGTCGCAGTGGCCAGGGGGAAGCGACTGTTTACTAAAAACACAGGTCCGTGCGAAGTCGTAAGACGATGTATACGGACTGACGCCTGCCCGGTGCCGGAACGTTAAGGGGACCGCTTAGCGCGAGTAATCGTGCGAAGGTGAGAACTTAAGCGCCGGTAAACGGCGGTGGTAACTATAACCATCCTAAGGTAGCGAAATTCCTTGTCGGGTAAGTTCCGACCTGCACGAATGGCGTAACGACTTCCCCGCTGTCTCAACCGCAGACCCGGCGAAATTGCACTACGAGTAAAGATGCTCGTTACGCGCAGCAGGACGGAAAGACCCCGGGACCTTCACTACAGCTTGACATTGGCGTTTGGAGCGTCTTGTGTAGGATAGGTGGGAGACTGGGAAGCTCGGACGCTAGTTCGGGTGGAGTCATTGGTGAAATACCACTCTGGTCGTTTTGAACGTCTAACTCTGGTCCGTGATCCGGATCGGGGACAGTGTCTGGTGGGTAGTTTAACTGGGGCGGTTGCCTCCTAAAGGGTAACGGAGGCGCCCAAAGGTTCCCTCAGCCTGGTTGGCAATCAGGTGTCGAGTGTAAGTGCACAAGGGAGCTTGACTGTGAGACTGACGGGTCGAGCAGGAGCGAAAGCTGGGACTAGTGATCCGGCATCGGCATGTGGAAGCGGTGTCGCTCAACGGCTAAAAGGTACCCCGGGGATAACAGGCTGATCTTCCCCAAGAGTCCATATCGACGGGATGGTTTGGCACCTCGATGTCGGCTCGTCGCATCCTGGGGCTGGAGTAGGTCCCAAGGGTTGGGCTGTTCGCCCATTAAAGCGGTACGCGAGCTGGGTTTAGAACGTCGCGAGACAGTTCGGTCCCTATCCGCTGCGCGCGCAGGAGACTTGAAAGGGGCTGTCCCTAGTACGAGAGGACCGGGACGGACGAACCTCTGGTGTGCCAGTTGTACCGCCAGGTGCACGGCTGGTTGGCTACGTTCGGAAGGGATAACCGCTGAAAGCATCTAAGCGGGAAGCTCGCCTTGAGATGAGGTCTCCCACCACGAGAGTGGGTAAGGCTCCCGATAGACGATCGGGTTGATAGGCCGGAGGTGGAAGCACGGTAACGTGTGGAGCTGACCGGTACTAATAGGCCGAGGACTTGACCTCAAAGCAACTTTTGCTCGCGTCCACTAGGCAATTCTGAGACAGCAACCAGTGCTGTTTCGCAGGGTTACGGCGGTTATGGCGGGAAGGAAACACCCGGTTACATTCCGAACCCGGAAGTTAAGCTTCTCTGCGCCGATGGTACTGCACTCGGGAGGGTGTGGGAGAGTAGGTCACCGCCGGACAATCTTTA
>NZ_VSEY01000096.1 GCF_008086045.1 Nonomuraea sp. PA05
GGCCGTCCAATGAGCCGTGGCCGGCATGCGACCGAACAGTGCAGGTACAGGCAGCGCCCTTCGGCCAGCCCGGCTGGCTGACGATGCTGGACCGTGTCCCCGAAAGTCCGATCCCCATGCTCGGTGTCGCACAGTTCTATGCACGCGACATCCCGGAGATCCCCTTCCCTGAGGGAACGGATCTGCTTCAGGTGCTGTGGTGTCCCAACGAACATGACTTGGAAGACACGGGACTCGCTCCTGCGCCGCTGCTGGTCTGGCGCCGCGTCACCGACGTGGCCGATGTCCTCGCTGAACCGCCGATGCGGGATCACACCACGCCTGACGGTGGCACTGAGACCCCGGTGGCGGATCTCAGCCATGAGGACTATCTGCCACGCCCCTGCGTGCTCCATCTCGAACGGGTCACCGAGTACCCCGATCCCGAAGAGCTGCCAGGGCACGTCCAGACGGCCCTGAACGCATGGGAAGACAGTTCCGAGCACTCCTACCAATATCTGTTGTCCATCGCGCCGGGCTGCAAGATCGGGGGGTGGGAGTCATGGCACGTCACCGACATGTACGAGCTGCCCTGCGACGTCTGTGGAACGGAAACAGAGCCACTCCTGAAACTTGCCAGCAGCGAATGGGACGGTGGCAGCGAATCCCGATGGCGCCCTTTGGAAGAACGCCACCTCGAATGGGGTACGCCTGAATGCGAAGAGACTCTCGAACCCACCACGCTCCAGCTCGGTCGCCATGCCGCGCTCACGATTTTCCTCTGCCCACGATCCGCTGAGCACGGCTACCGTTTGACCATCCAATGACCAAAGGTCAGACCATGTGCCTCGGCGGAGCTTCCGCGTGATCTCCGTCCCCGCCGCAAGGGTCATGAGGCGTAGACCGTCGAGTTACACGGTCACGCGCGAAGCTTCCCGGCAGGTTGTCGTACGCCGTCGCTACAGTACGGTCGTGAATGACGATCTTGAGCACGGCCTCATCTGGTGGTCCACGCACCGCGCCACCTTTGGACTGGTCGTGCGTGACGGCGCCGTGGTCGAGTCGGCCCCGTACGCCCGGCGATGGGCGCTGGGACGAGACGCCCGTGAGATCTACCGTGAAGGGGAGCGACAGAAAGGCGTGAGTCTCGTATGGGTGCCGGCGACGGAGACTGAGCAGCGTGAGGGCTGAGGTCGCTCTTGCTAACGGAGGTACTAACCACCGTCCCGGACGACCATGACTCTGGTGGACGGCGCCCCCAACAGGGAGGTCGCCTTGAGCAGGCATCGTCGCCTCACCCGGACGGCCCTGGACGATCGTGTTCTCATCTGTGTACAGAAGGGCCAGGGGTTCGATTCCCTTGTCGGCTCTGCCATCAGGAGGTCCCTGTACAGGCGTTACGCCGTCAAGGACCTTTCGGTTTCCCGGCTCAGGCTGTGCCCGTCCCGGCCGCTCAGTTCTTAGGTGTGGCCCCGAAGGCGTTCCGCATGAGCGCGGGTGCTTCGCCTCGGGTGCTGGGAGACACCGGCCGAGGTCACCGTGGCGCCTTCCGCGACAATCGGCACCATGATCGATCATTACCGCAGTCTGTTCGACCGGCACCAGTGGTTAGAGAACGCGCTCTGCTGGACTGTGGTGCAACCCCTCGACGAAGAGATCAGTGTGGACGTTCTCCTGCGGCGGCTGAACGGAGGCCGGGACCCCCACCGACGCATCATGGAATACCCCACGGAGGAGCCCTGGTCGGAGGATCTGCCGGTGCTCTTCGCCTTTGAGGACGAAAGAACGTACGGTTTCCTCGAATTCAGCTACGGCTATGCCTTGGCCGACCACATCCTTGCCGGACTGAGCAAGGCATCACGAGTCTGGATGACGACCTGGCACACCTTCGGGGGATACACGATCCTCCATGCGGCCGACGGCGAGATCAAGGCGCGGATGGTCGACTTCGTCTTCGCCGAGCACCGCGTTCAGCAGGGCGACTCCAGCATCTTGGCCGATTTCCTGCCCATGCTCGACAGCTTGGAATCAGAGGACTACCGCGGCAAGCTCAGCGCGGCATTCGCCTTCATCGAGAGATCCACGGGCATGCGCCTTGAGAGCGACTGGCTGGATGTGGAAGAGGCGCCCGTCATCATCCTCGACAACTGGAATGAGATATGAACGCAGCCGACCGGACATGGGTCGTACACTCCTGGCCATGGTGATCCACGCGTCGGGCGATCACTGGCGGGGTGAGGACTTCGCGGATCTCGCCGACTTTCTACGCCAATACCAGCCGGGTGGCTACGCCGTCCAGCGGGTGAGTGAGGCGGTGTGCGCCGGATGCGGTGGCAAGCGCTTCAACGTCATGGCCGATGACGTCGAAGGCTGCGTACAACGGATCTGTGTCGCATGCGGGGACGCCGCTTACGTGGCCGACAGTGCTGACTACGTGGAAGAGGCTGACCTCGCAGAATGTGCTTGTCCATGTGGAGGCGAGCAGTTCGCTGCAGCAGTGGGGTTCGCTTTCCGCGGTGATGGTGAAGTGCGCTGGGTCAGCATTGGATTGCGCTGTTTGAGGGACGGGAGCCTGGGCGTATACGGAGATTGGAAGATCGACTACAGTCCCACGGCTCATCTTCTGCAATCGGTATGACGCGGGGGTTTGATCCGGCAGGATGGCGATCATGACTCGTGACGAGTTCTGGGCGTGCCTCGCGGAATGTCCTTCGCCGACGGGACCCGATGATGACTGCGATGAACTGGTCTCAAGGCTCAGTCGACTCTCCCCGCCGGAGATCGTCGCATTCGACCGCCATCTCACCGATCTCCGCCT
>NZ_VSEY01000097.1 GCF_008086045.1 Nonomuraea sp. PA05
GACGCCTTGGTTGTATGCGAAGGTCGTCGATGCCGGCGGGTCCAAGCTGGTGCTGGGCGCGGAGATCGAGCACGACCCGGCCGCGACCGGGCAGGGGACGGGGCTGATCTGGTCGGGTAAGGGCACGGTCGCCTACGCTTCGGGCGGCAACGCGTGGGTGCAGGTCCCGGCCGGAGCTTTGACGGATGGTATGAAGATCCGTTGGCGGGTGCGTGGTGTCACCACCGCTGGGGCGGAAGGCGAGTGGTCGGCCTGGCAGGTCGCCACTGTTGACGTGTCCAAGCCGGCTGTTTCCGATGCGGGGCTGACTCCTGCCACCAAGGGCGCGGAGTCGTGGACGGCTTCCTCGGCGACGCCGTGGGTGTATGCCAAGGTCAGTGACCTGGACTCGCGTGCTTCGCGGCTCTGGGCGCAGATCGAGCACGACCCCGCTGCGGTCGAGCAGGGCACGGGCCTGATCTGGGAGGGCAAGGGCGCGACCGCCTACGCCTCGGGCGGCAACGCGTGGGTGCAGGTGCCGTCAGGGAAGCTGGCGGACGCGATGAGGGTCCGCTGGCGGGTGCGTGGTGAGACCGCCTCGGGCGTGGCCGGCCCGTGGTCCGACTGGATGTCGGCGGCTGTCGACCAGACGAAACCGTTGGTGGAGTCCTTGGGCATGAACCCGGCTCTTCCGGGTTCCGCTTCGTGGGCGGTGGGATCGCTGACGCCGTGGCTGTACGCGCGGGTGTCCGATCCGGAGAACCGGCCGAGCAAGCTCAACGTGGAAGTGGAGCACGACCCGTCGGCTACCGGCCAGGGAACGGGCCAGATCTGGTCGGGCACCTCCGACAAGGAGTACGCGCCAGGGACGATCGCCTGGGCGGCGGTGCCGGCGGGGAAACTGACTGATGGCTGGCAGGTCCGCTGGCGGGCGCGGGCGACGACGTCTTCGGGGATGTCGGGGCCGTGGTCTGCCTGGGTGTCGGCGCGGGTGGACACGCAGGTGTTCAACACGATCCCGCCGGGGCCGTCGGTCGGCGGCGAGTCCGCGCCTGTCGGTCAGCTGGTCTCCGGGACGTGGATCTTGCCGAGTGCGAGCCCGGTCTTCACCGCCACGATCTCTGACGTCGACCGGCGGCCAGGTGTGCTGGAGGCGGAGGTCGAGCACGACCCGTCAGCGTCCGGCCAGGGTTCGGGGCTGATCTGGTCGGGTCAGGGCAAGACGTTCGCGGAGACCTGTTTCACGGGGGTGGCTTGCGCCGCCTCGCATCAGTCGCCCGCTGTGACCGGAGTGCAGAACGGCTGGCTGATCCGGTGGCGCGTGCGTGCGGTGGTGCAGTCCACGGACGGTTCAGGTGCGCTGGTGCCGGGCCCGTGGTCGGACTGGCAGGCCGCTCGGGTGGACACGTCCAAGCCGGTGGTGTCCGGAGGGGCGGCGTCTCCGGCTCAGGAGGTGTCAGGGTTGTGGACGCTGCCGTCCACAACGCCGTCGTTCTCGGGGTATGGCGCGGATCCGGAGTCGCGGGCGCTGCGGTTGGAAGCGCAGGTCGAGCATGACCCGTCGGCGGCCGGCCAAGGGGCGGGGCTGATCTGGTCGGGCACCGGCGAGACTTACGGCGGCGCGTGCTCGATGTCGGTCAAGTGCTGGGTGCAGTCGCCAGTGGTGACGGCTGGGAAGCTGAAGGACGGGTGGCTGATTCGCTGGCGGGTGCGCGTGTCCACCACTGGCAAGGTGACTGGTCCCTGGTCGGAGTGGCAGGCCGCCCGGGTGGACACGTCCAAGCCGGTGGTGTCGGGACTGGCGGCTTCGCCGGGTCAGGCGGCGTCGGACTTGTGGACGTTGTCTTCTACGCAACCGACGTTCTCCGCGTATGGGGTGGATCCGGAATCGCGGCCGCTGCGGCTGGAGACGCAGGTCGAGCATGACCCGTCGGCGGCCAGTCAGGGTTCGGGGTTGATCTGGTCCGGTACGGGTGCGGTTTATGGTGGCGCCTGTACGGCGTCGATCCCCTGTTGGGTGCAGTCGCCGGTGGTGACGGCTGGAAAGCTGAAGGACGGCTGGTTAATCCGCTGGCGGGTGCGGGCATCGACGTCGGGCAGCGTGGCCGGCCCCTGGTCGGAGTGGCAGGCCGCTCGGGTGGATGCCTCCAAGCCGGTGGTGTCGGGGCTGGCTGCGTCTCCCGGGCAGGCGGT
>NZ_VSEY01000098.1 GCF_008086045.1 Nonomuraea sp. PA05
TGCAGATTATTAACACGCTGATTTGATCTTGTTGGCGGCTTTGGTGTCTTCGGCGAGGACGCGTGCGTGCAGGACGCGCAGCAGGCCTGGCGGGGTGGGCGCGGGTGGGATGTGGGTGCCGTGCTGGTCGAGGAGTATGCCGATGCTGCAGGTGGTGCGGTAGGCGGTGGTCCGGCTGGTGCCAAACAGAACCGCCAGGGGCTCGATGGCAAGACCCAGCCGCTGGTGCAACACGGTGAGCAGGACCTGGTCGGTGAATGCCACGGTGGGTGGCCGGCCCGTCTTGATGCGCGGTCGTTGCTGGTCGAGGGCTCGTAGGTCGGTGGTCAGGCGGTCCAGTTCCGGGCGGGGCATTCCGGTCAGGGCGGGATCGGACAGGACCTGCGGGTTCCACCGATCGGCCGGTTGCTCGTGGCTTGTGGCGTCGGGGTTGGTGTCCAGGGTGGGGTGCAGGGTGTAGTTCCAGTCGCCGTGGAAGGGGTGCCGGGTCAGGGGCAGGGCGGCCAGGTCGGCGTCGCTGACGCGGGCGCCGAGCGGATAGGGGCCGGTGTCGAGTGCGGCCTGCACCCGCAGCCCGGTGCTCGTGGTGGTGGCGGCGATGCTGTTGACCACCACCTCGTGGCTGGTCAGCGGCCTGCCGCGCCAGTTCATCGTGATGTGGGCGAACAGCCGGTGCTCCACCTTGTTCCATTTCGAGGTGCCGGGCGGCAGGTGGCAGACGGTGATGGTCAGGCCGGTCTCGGCGGCCAGAGCGGCCAGTTCGCTCTTCCAGGCGCGGGTGCGGTAGCCGTTGGCGCCGCCGGCATCGGCGGTGATCAGCAGCCGGGTGGCGTGCGGGTAAGCGGCGCTGCCCTGGGCGTGCCACCAGCGGCGGATGGAGGCGACCGCGAACGCGGCGGTGTCGTGGTCGGTGCCGACGTTCACCCAGCCGGTGTTGGCCGCGATGTCGTAGATGCCGTATGGGATCGCCTTCCCGGATGCGGACTCGGCGAAGTCGTAGACGTTGACCGGCACCGGCTCACCGGCCGGCCGCCACTCCCGCCCGGCGTTCTTGAACGGCCCGATCAGTTCCTTCTTCTTGGTGTCCACGCTGATCACCGGCTGTCCGGCATCGCGATACTCGCGCACCTGCTCATTGAGGTGGCGGAACTGCGCATCGCGATCCGGGTGCCGGCCGCCTTCCAGCGTCTTGGCGTTGCCCTGCAAGCTGAACCCCTCACCACGCAGGATGTCGGCGACGGTGTCGGCCGACACCCGATGCCCCTGCTGGGTGAGCTCGCCGGCCAACTTGCGGGTGGACTTGGTCGTCCAGCGCAGCGGCGAGGTCGGATCCCCACGCTCATCCGGCTCCACCAGCGCCAGCAGCATGGCCCGTAACTCGGAGTCGATGTCGACCAGTCGCTTCCGTCCTCCGCCTGGCCGACGGACCCGTCCCAATGGCTCGGCGCCCGCCTCCAACTCATCCACGCCCCGTGACACCGTGGCCTCGCGGACACTCGCCGCCTGGGCCACCGCCCGGATCCCGCCATGCCCCAGTGCGCGCGCCTCGGCGCCGAGCAGCAGCCGGCGTTGCCGCTCGTCCAGATGCGGCAAGATCACCTCAAGCTTCGCAGCCAGCATCTCCAGGGTTTCTGCGGACACGCTCATACCAGACCATCGGCCGCCAACCCGGGATGCTACGAGTTAATTCTCTGCAAGCCCT
>NZ_VSEY01000099.1 GCF_008086045.1 Nonomuraea sp. PA05
CTAGTAGTACTTTGTTAGGTTGAGACTTTGTGGGACGGTCGTCGTATGACTCCGGCGGAGCTGGCCGATGTCCGTGGCCGTCTTGAGGATTTCGCGGGTGAGGTGTTCACCTCCTTCGCGCGTCGGGAGCAGCGGTTCAACGGCGGGTTGTACCTGCGGGGGCTGATGCTGGACGGCCGGCGGAAGTCGATGGTGCCGATGGCCGAGCGGCTGGGGGTGGATCATCAGCGGCTGCAGCAGTTCATCACCTCCTCGACCTGGGATTACGTGGCGGTACGAAGGCTCTTGGCGGAGCGTGCGGTCGGCGTGGTGGCGCCGCACGCGTGGGTGCTGGATGACACCGGGCATCTGAAGGACGGCGATGCCTCGCCGGGGGTGGCCCGGCAATACACCGGGACCGCGGGCAAGGTGACCAACTGCCAGATCGCCATCAGCGTGCACGCGGTCACCGACGCCTGTTCGGCCGCGTTGAACTGGCGGCTGTTCCTGCCGCAACGCTGGGACGACGCGCTGGCCGAGGACAAGAGCGAAGCCGCGGCGATCGCCGGGCGGCGACGGCGCTGCCGCATCCCCGACGATCAGCGGCACCGCCCCAAGTGGCAGCAGGCCCTGGAGATGCTCGACGAACTGGCCGCCTGGGGACAGGTACCGCCGTTGGTGGTGGCCGATTCCGGTTACGGCGATGTGACCGCGCTTCGGCTGGGCCTGACCGGGCGCGGCCTGCCGTACGTGGTCGCCGTCAAGGGCGGCACCAGCGCGTACGCCGCCGACGCCGTGCCCGAGACGGTGCCCTGGTCCGGCAACGGCCGCCGCCCGGTGGCCAAGTACCGCAGCGCCCCCTCTAGCCTGCGCGAGCTGGCCCTGGCCGCCGGACGGCGCAGCCTGCGCCGGGTGAGCTGGCGGCAGGGCACCAAGGCGAGCAAGGGCAACCCGGCCGCCACGCTGCGCTCCCGTTTCCTCGTGCTGCGGGTACGGCCGGCCAACAGTGACATCCCCCGAGATGGCGACGGGCATCTGCCCGATTGCTGGCTCCTGGCGGAATGGCCCCCCGGCGAGAGCGAGCCCACCGACTACTGGCTGTCCACCCTGCCGGCCGGCATCCGGCTGCGGGACCTGGTCCGCCTGGCCAAGATCCGCTGGCGGATCGAGCACGACTACCGCGAGCTCAAGACCGGCCTGGGTCTGACCCATTTCGAGGGGCGCTCCTGGAACGGCTGGCATCACCATGTCACCTTGGTCTCGGCGGCCCACCTGTTCCTCACCGAACTACGGTTGACCAGCCCAAAAGCGATCAGCATGGGTTGACCTTCTACAAGATCTTGCATCTGCTCCAGACGCTGTTAGCCACCTGGAGCGGCCGATGCCCCACCTGCCACCAACGGCCGCCATAACGACCTAACAAAGTACTACTAG